>JAJFFN010000010.1 GCA_021776635.1 Robiginitomaculum sp. | reverse complement strand
CGGTTCGGTGCATAAATACGCACAGGCGCTTGCTCCGAACCACGCTGCGAGCGCACAACACACAACCGTAGCCAAAGCAAAAGCCAGGCCAAGAAACTAGATACACCACTGGAAACCTCCGGCTGTGCCGCAAGCTCATTTAGTAATTTCTGTCCAATCTTAATTTCCATCCCACAACAATAACCCCGCAGGAAGAACCGTGGATACGTTTTTTTGTATTTATAAAATAACCCCCTCCATTCCCGCCTGCGCGGGAATGAGCGGAGTTTGAGAGGTGACTGAGCTAAGAATACTTACATATCAATGGACAGGTCTTCCCTTTGGTCACTGTCTCCGTAATTGCAATTTGGTGTTGTCTCATAAGTGAGGTCGTTAACCAAAGTGTTTTTCTCTGTGACAGTTTGGACATAGAGCTTCCGCATTCTTTATCGTATCATCTCCATCATCAGCTAACCTGACGATGTGGTGTACTTCAAGATAAGGCTTTTTGTTCTTCTTTTTTCTAAATGGGGCAGGCATATTGCATTCTTCACATTTACCTTTAGCTCTGGAAAGAACTTCTGAAATCACATCGGGGTTCCTCTCATACACTTTAGTTTGCACAAATATTACACTTGGTTTAACTTTCTTTCTCTTGGCAAGTCTCTTACGCCGAACCTTGGAAGAATCGTTGCTCGATTGTTTTACACTTATGGCTAATTGTGCATGGTAGTCTGCTAGCGTTTCTTTGGTGAAAGGATAATTTAGTATCCAAAACTTTCTAGGATTACTAGATTGCTCTTTGCGAGGTTTTATAGACAAATCTTGACAAAAAGTGTGATATTTTTGATTTAGTTCAGTATTGGATTGGTGTTTCTGCCCTAGTTTTTTGCCTATGCTAATCGTTGTATTACCCCCATCACCAGTCGCTTTAAGGTGATTTTTTTTAGTGGCCTTAGCATGCCCTACATATCGGCTTGGAATAAAATGATGATTTCCGTCTACCTTATAAGCAATGAAATTTTGCCCAGCCGCAACCAATTTTTTCGCGAAGTTTTTCTTATTTGGCTTGCCATTTAAATAAAGTTCAAACTTTTCTATATTTTCAATTATTTCTCTCTTTGTCGCCAATCTTTTTGCCATTGAAATCCCTTGTTAGTGATACCCTGTATTTATTATTACCACGCACATGGCATCATCAACAATAATATTGTATGATTACACAACTTCTTTTTGATTGCGATTTAGAAACGTTGACAGTAACCAACGGGAATGCCTTTAGGTAAACCGTAAACTATGAATTTTACTCTGACATCATCCCCTCATTCCCCCTTATGCACTACAAGTTGCGGGAAGGGGATGTCCCAATTTTGGGTTAGGCAGGCTTCTACGACGGCGTGGTTTAGGTATTTTTGCATTTTCTTCCATTCACTCCCCAGACCTGCGCCAACATCAGCCAGTACTGTGAAGCTCAGCGCGCTATCGCCTAGCTCGACAAACCGCGTGTCTACGGCGACCAAGGCTTCGTCGCCTAAAATCTCACGAATATGGTTAGTTACGCATTGGTTGATAAGATCGGGAATATCGGTTCGGGCTATAGCAAGATGCTTGTAATCTAGGCCAAACTCGTAAACGGCGCGGTACCCGTCGCTAATGACTTCAAATAAGGTATCCATAAATTCTTGCGCCGGCACGAAATCTTCTGCACCGCCTGGACGTCTGATAATAACGTGTTCGGGCGTTTGTTTGGTCACCTGATAATGTTTTGCGTCCCTGACTATCCAATCTCCAATTTGGGTTGGGAACCAGGCTTCACCGTCTGTTACGGGTCTTGAGTGCATGCCGATAAGTTCACGTACAGGATAAATGAGTACACCGCCGCTTAAGGATGGGTTGACCAGTTTTGTATACATGGACAGCCGTTCAATTCTGTAGGGAAGGCCATTGACGAGCGTACGTTCACCTTCGCGCACAGCGCCTAAATTCATCAACAATCTGGTTTGTTCAACAAGTGCTGGTAGTGAGCGTACAAATGTCCATGATAGCGCCAGTGCTAGTAATAGGCTCATGGCCAGCATCAACCAATCTTGGCGAATGTTAAAAATCGTGACGGCAATTACAAAGCCGCCAATGATGCCAATCATTGTAATAAACATCGATAATATACGCATGCTAGCGGATAAAACATCATTATGCGTACGCCTGTACCAATAGGCCGAAGATGATCTTATTATTTGACATAAAATAATAAATCCAAAGCCAAGCCCCATTGCCATTAAAAGACTGGCACCCCTGTTCAGAATAAAACCGCCAAAATCTTCGGAAAATTGTTTGAGAGAATTGCCCCGCGCGCGTCTGGTCGCGGCCAATTGTTCCGTAAGAGCAATGTCGATATTTTGCGCTTCTTGAAGCCGATTTTGCCAAAGCTCATGATGTTTATCGAGCCGTTCTTTAACGTCTTTCGGGTATTTGACTTCAGCGTCACGAAACCCATTGATACTGTTGAGCGTGTTTTGCGCAATGATGATGCGTTTTTCGGCTTGATCGGCCAATTGCCTAAGTTCTTCCATGCGCCTGGCTGGTTCTGTAGCGCGCTCCACGGACATGATGATTGGTTCAAATACACGGCCAATTTCTTCGCGGATATTGACGGGTTTATGCTCGCCGTTATCTTTGGAATATTGCCGGGCTTGCAAACCCAAAACGACAAGATCCATTTCTTGTTCGACTTGCGTGATTTCTTGCGCAAGTGTATCTATTTCTACTTGAATGGCGGCTTTGTCTGTATCCTCATCCGCGCGCGACATCTCTTGTCCAAGATCAGCTAACCGTTCTTGTCTGGCCGTCAGCGTTTCGCTTAAGGATAACAATGAATTGGTTAATTGGCCTTGCGCTTCTTCTTCGACTTTTTCTTCTTCAGTTGATATTTCTGTGCTGTCAGCTTGCTCTTTTGGTGCTTCGGCGTCTTGTTGGGCAAATGCAAAAATTGATATCGAGCAAAATAACAAAAGATATACACTGGCATGAAGCAAATGCATCCAACTGCCAAGCCGGCACTTAAAAAATGAAAATGTCATATAACCCCGTATTTTTGACCATAGATAGGGTGCAAGCGGGCACAGGTCAAGTTAAGGTCTATTGTTCTCTAAAAGAACGCCCGAGCTGTTCTGAAAAAGGTTTTAAAAGGTAATTGAGTACGGTGCGTTCTTCCGTTTGAATAAAGCTTTCTGCTGGCATGCCAGGGATCAAGGTCAAATTGCCAAGTTTTTTGCGTTCATCTGCGGGGATTTCTATGCGCACACTAAAATATGGTGCGCCTGTAATCTGGTCTACTAAACTATCTGCGGATGTATTTATGACAATTCCGTCTAGTTGCGGTGTTGTACTTTGGCTGAAGGCAGAGAGATTAATCCGCGCGGGCTGCCCGACATAAACCTGATCAATGTCTATAGGTTGTATGCGGGCTTCGATAATCAGGCGTTCATTAATTGGTATGATTTGCAAGATTGGTTGGCCGGGTGTGATGACACCACCAATGGTCGTAATGTTCATATCATGTACAATGCCTGCAACTGGGCTTATAATATCTATACGGCTAAATTGATCCGTAGCCGTGATAAATTGCTCATTTAGATCGCTGCGCTCGCTTTCGGCTTGGCGTAATTCGGTTAAAATTTCTGCAGTGGCATCTTTATTGATTTGAGATATTTGGATTTCCGTTTCGCCGATAGCACTATTTGTGCGTGAAATATCTGAACGGTGTGTCGAAATATCACCATCAAGTCGCGCTTGTTCACGTTCAAGGGCGAGGACTCTGGTTTTGCTAATATAGCCTTTTTCGAGTAATGTTTTTAACCCTTCCAGTTCTTCACCGATTAAAGATATTTGTGCTTGTTTTGAAACAATTAAATTTCGTAAACCCAGAATTTGTTCGCGGGATTGTGCAATACGTTGTTGCAATTGTGCGACTTGCCCCTTCATAGATGTTTTGCGGGCCTCAAATAATTTTTGCTGGCCGACAAGGATGTCTGCTACTTCTGTGCGCGACATGGCATCTAAAAGAATTTTTGACCAAGTAATTTCTGCTTTATCGTCTCTCTCGGTTTGCAAGCGGTCTACGCGAGCTTGTGCTTCGAACATACGTTTTTCTATGATTGTTCTGTTGGCATCCATTGCGGTTGGATTTAAGCGAATTAACACTTGCCCTTGTTTTACTTCATCACCATTTTTCGTTAATATTTCACCGACAATGCCGCCGTCTAGGTGCTGTAAAGTTTTTGGCTTGCCCTCAACCATAATAACGCCAGACGCAATTACGGCCCCTTTGATTTTAAATATGGAAGCCCATCCGCCCAAGCAGACAACCAATACAAACAATGCAATAAAACCTTGGCGGAGATATTTATTGTAGGCCTCCTGCGGTTTTGGGTTCTCTGAGCTTAACTGGGTATTCATGATTTTGCTCCAGAACTGGGCGGTCCAGGGTTAGAAAATGTTGGCATCTGAACCCGCTGGGATGTCTGGGATGTCTCAATTGGTTGTGGTGGCTGAAGTGGTTTCGATTTCCCAGATGCAGATTGAGTTTGGTTCTTTTGCGTGATTTCTTTAATAACCGCGTCTTTAGGGCCAAAAGCAATTTGCTTGCCTTCTTTTAACATTAACAATTGGTCGACGGCGGCAATGGCACTTGGTCTATGGGCCATAATGACAACGGTTTTTCCGCGCTTGCGCAAATCAGCAATTGCGGCCGTAAGGGCTGCATCGCCTTGCGCATCCAGATTGGCGTTAGGTTCGTCAAGAACGACAAGTGCTGGATCGCCAAATAAAGCACGTGCAAGTGCTATGCGCTGGACTTGCCCGCCTGAAAGCACGGAACCACCTTCACCAATATGCGTGTCATATCCATCAGGTAGATGTAATATCATGTCATGAACATCAGCACGGCGCGCAGCTAAAACGATGTCTTCGGCGCTGGCATCTTGTCTAAACCGCCCAATATTTTCACCTATAGTGCCGTCAAAAAGCTCTACATGTTGTGGGAGATATCCAATAAATGGCCCCAATTCATCGCTATTCCATTGATCAAATGTTGCACCGTCAAGGCGTACAGAGCCTTTTTGCGGTATCCAAATCCCGACCAAAAGCCGTGCGAGCGTCGATTTTCCTGATGCACTCGGCCCAACGACGCCTAAGCCTTGTCCCGGCTCTAAGGTAAAATTGATGCCGGCCAATACGGGTGTTTTACTCGTAGGCGGCGCTGCCAAAATACTGGTCACTGATAATTTGCCAGTGGGCGTAGGTAAGGATAGGTTTTCCAGTGGCTCGGGAATTATGTCATAGAATTTATTTAGCCGGTTGAACGCCTGCCTTGCGCCGATAAAACTGCGCCATTGTCCAAGCGCCATTTGTATAGGGGCGAGGGCGCGCCCCATAATGATTGAGCCTGCTATCATGGTGCCAGGTGTTATGATACCCTGAACGGCGAGCAATGCGCCCCAACCTAAAATTCCTGATTGGACAAACATGCGAAATGCTTTGGAAGTTGATGATAAACTGCCTGCACGGTCGCTGCCAATGACAACGGCATGTGCCGCTTTATTATTATAGTTTTGCCAACGTTCTTGCATGTTACTCTTCATACCCATGGCCGCAATGGTTTCGGCGTTGCGGTGCGCTATGTCAGCAAATTCTTGCCCTTGTATCCGAAGAGCATTGGCGTCTTGCATTGGCTTTCGCGTAGAAACTTCATTCACCCAAGCGAGTATAAAAATAATTCCGGCGCCCAGTATACCAATGACACCTAAACTCCAATGGAACAAAAACATAATGGCAATATAAAGTGGAGCCCAGGGAATATCAAAAAATGTTGCCGGTGCCGCACCGGATAAAAACTGCCGCAGCGTACTGACGTCTTGTAAAGGGCGATGCCGTTGTCCAGCTTTGCCGTACAACCCTTGTGTCATCCAGGAATTAAAGGTTTTTTCCCCCAAATCCGTTTCTAATTTGTCACCAATACGCACCAAAACACGCGAACGCACATATTCAAGAAAGCCCATAAAAGCGTACATTACAGCCATCAAAACTGAAATGGTCACCAAAGTTGATATGCTGCCCGATGCAAGCACCCGATCATAAACCTGTAACATGTAAAGGGGGCCGGTCAGCATCAAAATGTTGACGAATGCGGTAAAAATAGCAATGCCAAAAAAGGCACTGCGGCTCGAGGCAAGGGCCTGCCCAACCTGTGTATGCAATGCATTGACTTTGTCTTGCTTGTTCATACTTCGTGACCGCCGTGTTTGTCATTAAATGCGTAACAAATACTGGTAAACTTATCTTCCTGAAATTACTAGCAATTATTACGCTACATTGACAGAACATTAGTCACGTATTAGGGGCAGGTAGACATGTATAATTCTTCTGAAATAAAACGGTTTTCTATCTCTGGGCCGATATTAATCACACCTAAGGCAAATGGTGATTATCGTGGATTATTTAGCGAAACTTACAGGGCAAATATGTTCAGCAAAATTATAGGGCGTGATGTGAAATTTTTGCAAGACAATTTATCTATCACGGCACAAGCAGGTACGGTGAGGGGATTGCATGCGCAAACACCACCTTATGCAGTCGGTAAACTTATCCAATGTGTTCGCGGGTCAATTATTGATATTGTTGTTGATGCACGTGGAGATAGTCCAACATTTGGTGAAAATGTCCGCGTAGAATTATCATCAGAAAACCGGTCTCAATTATGGGTACCAGAAGGGTTTTTACATGGTTATGCAACACAGTGTGCCGACACATGTGTAATGTATAAACAAACAGGTTATTACGCACCTGAAAACGAAATATCAGTAAAGTGGAATGACTCGGCTCTTGCTCTAGACTGGGGAATTACAATGGATGATGTCATACTATCTGCCAAAGATGAACAGGCACAAGGTTTTTCCACTTTAAATAGCTTGTTTATAGTCACATGAAGATATTGATAACAGGTGGTTGTGGGTTTATTGGTTCTTGGGTCGTAAGGCGGGCAATACAAGCTGGACACACTGTTGCCAATTTGGATGCTCTTACCTACGCCGCTAACCAAGAAAATCTCTCTGAGATTATTGATAATAAAAACTATGAATTCATACACGGAGATATTTGTGATGAAGAACTGGTTACAAGCTTGTTCAAACGTACGCATCCCGATATTGTCATTCACTTGGCCGCAGAAACTCACGTAGACAAATCAATTGATAGCGCCAGTGTTTTTATCAACACCAATGTGCTTGGCACGCAGGTACTGCTAGATGTTGCTACAAAATATTGGAAACATTTGGATGGTAAACGCATTGAAAATTTCCGTTTTTTACATGTGTCTACGGACGAAGTCTACGGAGACCTTGGTATTGATAACCCCGCATTTAGTGAGACAACACCATATGCGCCTAGTTCTCCCTATGCGGCGAGCAAGGCATCGTCAGACCATTTAGTACGTGCTTGGCACCGCACATTTGGATTGCCAATCTTAATAACAAATTGTTCAAATAATTATGGACCAAACCAGTTTCCAGAAAAACTAATTCCGTTGGTTATATTGAGCGCTTTGGCAGGTTTAATAATTCCCATTTACGGCAATGGTGAAAATGTGCGTGATTGGTTATTTGTTCAAGACCATGCCGATGCTATTTTAACTGTAATGAAAAATGGTAAAGTTGGGGAAACTTATAATATTGGCGGAGAAGAAGAGCGCACCAATATTGAATTGGTGCAGTTAATTTGTAAGATACTTGATGAGCTCAAACCACGAAAAAAAGGTTGCTATAGTGATCTTATTGGCTTCATTTCAGACCGCCCTGGGCATGACAGGCGCTATGCAATGAATATTGACAAAATTAGAACAGACTTAGGGTGGTCACCTGTAACGGATCTAGAAATGGGTTTAAAGAAAACCATGAAATGGTATTTGAATAATATTGCTTGGTGGCAAAATATTCTTGAACGAAATGACGCAACCAAACGACAAGGTTTGGGAACAAAGTGACGCGTATTTTGGTTTTTGGCAAGAATGGGCAATTGGCAACAGCATTGGCTAAGGCAGAATTTGGCTCTGAGATTGAATTGATTTTTATAGGTTCTACTGAATTTAATTTGATACAAAACGTGTTAGGAATTCATCAATACATTATCAATTCAAATTCTTTTGATGCCGTAATAAACGCGAGCGCATATACAGATGTAGATAAGGCGGAAATGCAAAACGCACAAGACGCTTGGGTGTTGAATGCGTTAGTACCTAGACAAATGGCGCAAGCTTGCAAGCTGCTACAGATACCATTCATTCATGTTTCAACGGAGAGTGTGTTTTCAGGTTTAGAGACAACGCCATACACACCAACTAGCAAAACGAATCCAGCCAACTTTTACGGTCTCACTAAATTAAAAGGTGAGTATTGGGTCAACGCCGTAAATGGTATGGGAGCCGTTTTTCGCACATCGTGGGTGTTTTCCAACACTGGCAATAATTTTGTGAAAACAATATTGAGAGTGGCTAAGAAGAACGATGTTATTCAGGTTGTTGATGATCAAATTGGGTTGCCAATTTATGCGCCAGATTTAGCAGCTGCTTTGTTAGCGGTTATACGGTTTACTGTATCTAGGCCGACGGAAAAACTCTATCCTACCTATCATATTGCAGGCGGCGGGCGCCCAATCAACCGATACGATTACGCAAAATTAATAGTTCAATTGTCTGGCCTTAAAACGAATATAGTTCCTATATCGTCAAATCAGTTTGCAGCCATTGCACCACGACCTAAAAATGCAGTACTAGACACTGGGAGTTTTACCTCTAAATTCAACATAGATTTACCGGATTGGCAAATCGGACTTAAACACATGTTTTCTAAAGTGGGATGATCATGGGTACACAAATGCGAAAAGGCATAATTTTAGCAGGCGGTAGCGGCACGCGCTTATACCCAATCACCTTGGCACTTTCCAAACAATTGATGCCTGTTTTTGATAAACCTATGATTTATTACCCTCTTTGTACATTGATGCAGGCTGGGATTTCGGATATATTGTTAATTACGACTCCCAATGATATGTCCAAGTTCCAACAATTATTAGGAGACGGTTCTAATTTAGGTATAAAATTATCTTATATTGCCCAGGTTAAACCGGAAGGTTTGGCGCAAGCACTTATTATTGCTGATGAATATTTAGATGGCCATCCGTGTGCGTTGATACTTGGTGATAATTTATTTTACGGCTCAGAATTGACCAGAGATTTAAAAGATGCAGTGGGTAAGCGACAAGGGGCAACTATATTTGCTTATCAAGTACAAAGCCCTGGACGCTACGGTGTTGTAGAGTTTAATGAAGGTGGCAAGGCAATATCCATAGAAGAGAAACCTGACAATCCGAAATCAAATTTTGCCGTAACGGGTTTATATTTTTATGATAAACATGCCTCAAAATACGCAAAAAAGATTACGCCTTCTAAACGAAATGAGCTGGAAATTACGGATCTGAATAAAATCTATCTGGAAAATAACAATCTCAGTGTCAAATGTCTACATACAGGAGCAACCTGGTTAGATACAGGCACGCCAGACTCCATGATGCAAGCGGCGCAATTTGTACAAGTATTAGAGCGTCGTCAAGGCATTCGCATTTCATGCCCAGAGGTAGTTGCGTTTCAAAACGGCTGGATCAGTACTGACCAGCTAGAAAAACTTGCCGAACCTCTTAATAAAAGTGGTTACGGCAAGTATCTGCTCAGATTATCTCGCGGCGGTCATTAGCCGGTTTGCATGCGAGCAATTTGAAGTTCTAGCCTCTTAATTTCACGCAGAGTCCTGTTGGTTTCCATCCGCATCCAACTCCATAATTTTATCATGATCATGGCCATCATACCAAACCAAGCGATACCACCCCATTTTAGCATACTGACAACTTCACCGACCGTTGCAAATTGCCATGCCGCATAGACGCCAATGGAAAACATGACTATGCCTGCGACAAACGTGACCATGGATAGCCATGCCAACTTACCTTTGAATAGCCCGCCGAGTTGGCCAAAAATGCCTTGCTCGCCAAATTGATCCATAAGGATGCGGTCCTGCTCGCTCAAGGTTTCGCGGATTTTATTATCTAGTACATCCATATTATTATTGGGCATTATTTTCTCCTTCAAGTGTTGCGCGCAGTTTTTGACGTGCGTGCATGAGGCGGGTTTTTACGGTGCCCGCCGGAACCGATAGCGCTACGGAAATTTCCGTAATGCTGAATTCTTCTAGATAAAAAAGAGCAATAACTGCTCGTTGTTTTGTAGGAAGTGCTTCAATTGCCAAGTGTAGGGGACTCGTATCCGCAAGGGTCTCCATTTGAGTAGCAGATATATCCTGCTTTACTGGTTCCGCCGCATAGGCAGCTTCTGTGCGGCGCTTTCGTTGTGCGCGGCCAATGATGTCTGCCGCGCGGCGCGTGATTATCCTATATGCCCATGCAGGGAATACCGATGGTTCTTTTAAGCTTGGCAAGCCCCGGACAATATCCGCCCAGCCGTCTTGCACCACATCAAGCGCCAATTCCGGGTCACCAGTTAAACGGTAGGCATGTGCCAATAGTCGTTTCTGCCAGTTTTCTGCTAAGCGGGAAAACGCGCTACTATCACCTGCTTTGGCACTAGCGACCAGATATTCGTCATATATTCGCGATACATTAGGGCGCAAAATTAACTCCTCCATTCAGCCCATCTGGGCCGTCCTATACACTATAAGTCAGTGGCAAGAGGCTTTCGGTTCAAAAATATTTTGAGAGTATTACCCAGGTGCAGTGTTCTCTCGTAGCCAGGCTTCCAAACGTACAAAATTCATGTCCCTGGTCTCATAGAGTTCTTTTACAAATTCAAACGTATCTTCATCCGATGCTAAATATGGGCGGCCATTCGCATTTAGAAATGCCACCATACAAACCAGAGCCGTGCGTTTGTTTCCATCTACAAATGGGTGGTTCTGTGACAAGCTTTCCCACAGGGCTGCAGCTTCTGCTATTATATCCGCGTAATAACCACTTTGTGGCCTGAATAATGCAGATTCCAGTTGACCCGGATCCCGCAAACCACTAGCGCCACCGTAAATTTTGATTTGCATGTCATGTATAGCTACAGCATCTAACACCGTTAGATATTTGCGGGTCATTTCGCTAGATAAGCAAGGGTTTTTGCGTAACGCCGCGTGGCCTCCTGCGCAGCCGCCATAATTGTAGGATTAGGCCGCGCAGTGGTATTCTCCGCCACATATTCTTCAACAGCTTCTTCGACTATAGACTGAATTTGACGGCCTTCGGATTTGGCTAAAGATTTTAGCTCTTTCAGAAGTTTACTGTCCATTTGGGTGGAGAATTTTTCGCGTTTTTTGGTCATAATGTTCTCTTTTCTACATCATGATATATCATGATGTGGCAGGAAATGTCAAGATTTGTCACGATAGTTCGGATACCCAGCAATGATAATAAGCGGGCTTGTAGCTGTTTTGACGTCCTCTGGGTCACCCCAAGCTTGCTTTAGCAAACCGCGAGCCGTTTCGAAAAAATCTGTGCCTTGCGCATCCATGCAGCGGCGAGTTGCTGACCATGTGTGTAGAAAGTTCATCAATTGGTCGAAATTCCACTCTACCTTAATGTTAAAATTGGGGACACCCAATTTTTCAAACGGAAATGTGACATCTTTGTACCCCTCTATTATCAACTTATTATTGGGGGCCCAATAGGGCTCAACCACCGACATTACTTTATTTTCAACCAAGGCATCAATTTCTGGTGTAACCGAAAACCATGAATAGCCATATGTAATAAATGCGCCGTTTGGTTTTAATACCCGGCGAACTTCCGGCCAAAATTTGTCAAAATCAAACCAGTGCAAAGCTTGCGCTACACTGACAAGGTCAAACATATTGTCAGAAAAATTGGTACGCTCAGCAGGGCTCACAGAAAACGTGATATTTTTAGCATGAAGGTGGTTGGCAATCTGTTCATCACTAATGTCCGTAGCGTAAACATGCTCAAATACTTTCGATAAACCAATAGCGGCTTGCCCGTTACCGGTTGCACAATCCCAAACGGTATGTGCATGCGGAACCAGTGTTCTTATGAATGAAAATAGCTCTGCGGGGTATTGGGGCCGCGCCCGCGCATACAAATCCGACTTATCATTAAAAAGTTTGGATGTATCTGCCATACCAAGTCTTTCGCCCGTCTTTATTGGATTTTAGCTGGGCAATGTTGATTGTATATCTCTATTGCCATGGGCATATTTGTGTTAAAGTCGGAAATGCGCGTTTCTGGTGATGGGTGGGTGGACTGAAATTCGGGCGGAGCAGAACCACCACTCGCTTTTTTCATGCGTTCCCATAAACGCGGGGCTTCACGCGGGTCATAACAGGCACGCGCCATAAGAATAAGCCCAATATAATCAGCCTCGGATTCGTGAGAACGCGAAAAGGGTAAAGCAAAGCCATATTTTGAAACACCGCCAAAAACGCCCATAACGGTTCTTTGTGCCCCTACATCCATACCGCCTGCGCCCATGGCGACGCCTGTACCTACGATACGCTGCATATTTTGCTGTGCCATACGCTCTGCGCCGTGGTGCGCCAAGGCATGCCCGATCTCGTGCCCCATAATTGCCGCCAAACCATTCTCATTTGCGGCAACAGGGATAATTCCTGTATAAACGGCTGTATAGCCGCCGGGTAATGCGAAGGCATTGACTTGCTTGCTGTCTATGACATTGAACGCCCATTTGAAACCAGGGTCTTCATTCTTTGCTGCCCGCGCAATATTCGCACCAATTTCGCGAACTTTATCGACTATTGGGCCTTGATTTTGAACTCTGCTATCACGCAATATTTGTTGGTAAGATTGTAATCCGAGCTGCATTTCCTGGGCGGGTTTCATTGTTCTTAGTTGCGTCCGGCCTGTAAATGGGACGGATTTTTGGTTGGCAAAATAATATGCCGCTGCCCCTATTGCAAAGACCAACATAATCTTCCAGCGAAATCCACCACCACGTCTATTTATGGACTGTCTAGGCATGCTTACTCCTTAATTCTAATTACAAAATTGCCGATTTTATAAGGTTTTACAAGGCTTAAGACCGCTTATTCGTTCATTGTTATGATGATTTTACCTTGTGACCGTCCTGTGATACTCCGTGCAAAGGCGGCTTGTACTTGATCTAGCGGGAAGGTCGAATCGATGATTGCCACGATTTTTTTCGCTTCTATTAGTTTCGTTATTTCGACCAATTGAGCACCATTGGCATACATTAAGTGGTGTTTGTACTTTGCCCCATATTTGGCGGCTTGCCTGTGCATTTTGCGGTTATGCAGACGGGCGACAAGTTTAACAATAAAATTAGCGTCATAATCAGCGACAGTTTCATTGTCAGGAATACCGAGTACCGAAACCAGAACGCCGCCTTGTTTCAGTGTCTTATAAGACGCTTTATGGACACTCTCACCCAATGTATCGAGTACAATATCAAAATCTGATAATACATTTTCTACTGCTTGATTGTGGTAGTCTATGATTTCATCAGCACCGAGCTTTGTTAAAAGTGTCTTTCGTTTTTTGCTTGCCGTTGTGGCAACATATGCGCCGCACGCTTTGGCATATTGAATTGCAAATGTACCGACACCGCCCGCACCCGCATGGATTAACACTTTGGACCCTGCCGTCATGCCGGCTTTTTCTTTTAGGGATTGCAAAACGGTTAAACCCACCAGTGGAATAGAGGCAGCGTCTATAAATGACATATTTTTAGGCTTATGGGCTACAAGTTCGGCGGGAACACAAAAATATTCGGCAAATGTACCCGTATCCATTTTATGGCAACGAAAATAGACTTCGTCGCCAATTTTGAAATTTGTTACGTTTTCGCCAATGCTTTCTCCAGCGTTTTCGCCAATGCTTTCGACAATGCCGGCACCGTCACTGCCGAGCCTTATAGGGAAGGGCGGCTTTATCAGAGCTTTCAAATCCCCATTAAGCGTTTTCCAATCAATAGGATTTACGCTGGCCGCCTGCATTTTAATGCGCAATTGCCCCGCAAGAACTTTAGGCTTTGGTTGTTCACCAATTTCTACTTTTTCAGTACCGCCATAGGCATTAAAATACGCAGCTTTCATAGGACCTCCATAATTTACCGGACTTAAATTGCTGTGATTAGCGACCTTAACTTATTACAAAATCACCAAGCCTAAAGCCTGGGTCAGGATAATTTGGGCTCATGTTTTCAAGAGTTTGCCTGACAATGTTTGAAATAAGTGCGCCGCGTGTCGCGCGATTGTCAGACGGAATAATATACCACGGCGCATAGCTTGTTGAGGTGCGCTTGACCATAATCTCATAGGCTTTCATGTACTTTTGCCAGAGCAAACGATCTTCGAGATCACCTGGGTTAAACTTCCAGTATTTATGGGGCTCAACAAGACGCTCAGCCAATCTTTTGCCTTGGGTTTTATGGGAAATGTTGAGCATAAATTTCAGGATTTTTGTTCCGTTTTCAGAGAGATGCTGCTCAAAGTCATTTATTTGGCGGTAGCGTTTATTAATTGCTTTTGTCGGTGCAAATTTACGTACTTTTACAACCAATACATCCTCATAATGAGACCGGTTAAAGACCGTGATGTTACCTTTGCGCGGACACACATCATGGACGCGCCATAGATAATCGTGCGCGTGTTCACGTCTGCTGGGGGCTTTGAAGGCAGCAACTTGTAAATTTAATGGTGGCGTACGCGAAAACATTGCGGAAATTGTGCCGTCTTTGCCACTCGTGTCCATGCCTTGCAGGACAATGAGTAGGGATTGTTTGTTTTGGGCGTATAACTTATGGGATAATCCCGCAATGGCTTTTGCGTCTTGTTTTATACTGTCTTTAGCAGCGCGTTTATTCGCGAATATATCAACGCGCGTTGGCCTATTTGCCAGCTTAAATTTAGGAGTTGTGGAGGCAATATAATCTTTGATACAAATTTGCGGATCAATGACCATAGTGCGCGTTATTAGATATCTGAGCTAAACAAAAACGAACCGCTAAGGCTCACAATCATCAGGGCGAGGAGCGTAAAAATAGTCAAAGTTGACATGCTTGCATTTGTCAATAAATCAGCAGGTAATATAAGTTCTGGAATTTGTACGCCGCCAAGTAATTGCCTCAATTTTCCCAATTGTGGGATAGCCGCAAATGATGCCAGTAGCGTTGCAATTCCAACCATATAGTTTTTAATCGCACCGGTATTTCGCGGTGCATTTATTTGCATTAAAATATGATCGGAAAAACCTTCGTCGCTCACCGGCGCAGTATAGCCCGAGAGCAATTCACGAAATTCGTTGTTTTCAGTGTTATCTACCATCATTGTATTATGCCTTCTCATAAACGCAAAGGAAAGCCCTAAGCTGATTTTTTCCGCGTGCGACGTGTGATTTTACCGTGCCCAAGGGCTGATTTAGGGCTTTTGCGGCCTCGGAATGGCTAAATCCGTAAGACAAACACAAAATAACCGCCGCGCGTTGTTCTGATGTCAATCGGTTCATTGCCTGCTCGATATCCATTTTCATGCTATCGGGACTTGAGATGATTTCATTATCTTGAGGCATGTTTTCATCAGCTAAACCCTGTCTGCGTTTTTGTTTGCGGAAATGGTCCAAAAATATTCTGTAGGCTATCTGAAACAACCAGGATTTGGTTTTGGTATCATCTTTTACTTGACCCATGTTTTGAAAGGCGCGCAGAAAAGTATCTTGCGCCAAGTCGTCCGCAAGGGCTTCATTACGTGTCAGGCGCCGCAAAAACGCTCGTATCTGCCCTTGATGGGTTTTTACGAGCGCTGCACATTTCTGTGCGTGCTTATGTTTTCTGTTTACGAGCAAAACCTATTCTGGATCTTTACGGCTGATCATAAACCAGAAACCAAGAAACGCGACACCAATCAGCATTGGGAACATAGCAAGTCCACCCAATACACTTTGTGCTTCGTCTTCTGGAATCATGCCGCCGAAAATAAATGTTGCTACGCCAACAGCGACAAGTATCATACCTGTACGTAAATCTGAATGTGAGCGTTTACCTGTAAAGCCAACGGCACGAATAATTTCAGGTGAAATATCTTTGTCCTTATCGAGCATGGCTTTAACCAACTCGACATTCTTACCGCGTGCTTTGTTACGGAAAAATAGTCCTAAAAATACAATCAATGGGATCATCCCAAAAACGCCTATAACTGCAAATGTTCCTTCCATGAGAACCTCCTTTTTGTTTATCTCTACCCCTTAGACGATACCGTTATGGCATTTGGATGCAAAAAATCACAGTGTTGTGTAAATGTTGCTCTTTGCGGCGCACCTTTCTTGCACTATATATGTTTTACACAAAGAGGAGAAAATTATGCAAAAAACATTACTAGGCCTTATTTTTGGTGCCGCACTGCTCGGCGCAATAGCTTTTATGGCACAGAGCAGGGCTGCAGAAAATCCGCCAAAAGAGCATAGTATCTCTACCACTTATGAAGCCCTTGCTGTTCCTTCCGGTAAATATGTCATGGATAAAGCACATGGCTATGTGACCTTTAGCTATTCCCATAAAGGTTTATCCAACCCTGTTCTGCGTTTTAATGATGTTGACGCGACTTTAGTACTTGATGCGGAAAATCCTGAAAACTCTCAAATAAACGTGACAATAGTGACTGCCAACATAGATAGCGGTGTTGCAAAGTTTGATGCTCATCTTAACAGCGCCGATTTTTTTGATACGGCGGAAAACCCGAAGATAACATTTATTTCTACTGGTTTTACACGAGGTACTGCATCTTCTGGCAAAATGGTTGGCGATTTGACCATGATGGGCGTGAACAAAACCATAAGTTTTGATGTAACTCTTGTTGGTACAGCAGACGGAAAACAACCTACAATCGGTGTTGAAGGTAAAGGGGAACTGCTGAGATCAGAATTTAACCTTGGTAAATTCGTACCGTATGTAGGAGACAAAGTCAGTATTTCTATTTCGGCTGAATTTAACAAAGTAGACTAATGGCAGACACTTTAAAAACAGACAGTCTATCATACAACAAAGTAGCCGTTTGGTTGCATTGGAGTATTGGTATTTTAATCGTGCTTTTACTTGTGATAGGGTTTTTAATGGGGAATATCCCAAAAGACGATATTTCGCTCAGGGCCTTGGTGTATAATTGGCACAAAACACTGGGTTTATTGGTTTTAGTGCTGTCCATTGTCCGTTTGTTTTGGAAGTTGACCCATAAAGCGCCCGCGCCTTTACTCGGTTTAAAAGCCTGGGAAAAGACGGCGGCTAAATCACTGCATACTCTGTTTTATATGTTCATGATTGGTATGCCTTTAGTCGGGTGGGCAATTATTTCCACATCGCGCTTCCCGTCGTTTTTCTTCAACGCGGCAAAAATGCGTATCCCTGAACTGCCGTTTTGGCAAGCTTTAGACAAAGCCGCTAAACATGACGTGCACGAATTTTTTGAAGAAACCCATGAATTGATGGCTTTTGCAGCAATCGCATTGATATTATTACATGTATTTGCTGCGCTTAAGCACCATAAAGCGGGTAAAGACATTCTGGTGCGGATGCTGCCAAATTACACACGCAAGAAATAATTTATGCAACGATTGAGCCTTATTTTTGGATTGTTTGGTCTCTTGGCCTGCAACACGGCATGTGTGCAGGCGCAAGATCAGCAATTAAATACTACTTCTGAGGTTGAAAAAAATGCGGCGGGCTGGACTGTTGATAAAGCCAAAACAACCCTCTCATTTTCTGGTATCCAAAGCGGGGAGGCTTTCACAGGCTCATTTGCTGATTTTGATGCGGTTATTAATTTTGACCCAAATGATTTAACAAATGCCAAGGTTGTCGTCACAATTGATATGAACAGTGCGAATACGGATGATGCTGAAAGCACCAATGCTCTATCGGGTAAAGAATGGTTTAATGTCCGTAAATTTCCCACCGCTAAATTTGAGGCCGCTGATTTCACATATTTGGAAAATGATAGGTATGAAGCCAAAGGAAGTTTAACCATACGTGGAATAAAGCAGAACATTAATCTCCCATTTACGCTAAAAATAGAAAACGGCTATGCAAATATGGATGCTGGGTTAAACCTCAACCGTACAGCGTACAAAATTGGAACTGGCATGTGGGCTAGCAAAGACTGGGTGGAGCATAGTATTGCCGTGAAAGTCCATCTTGAGGCTCAAAACAATCAATAAATTATTAATCCTATTTTGAAACAAAAAATAAAAACTATTCTTATATAAAATTACCTTAATTACATTTTTTCTATTGAGGGTGATATTATGGGATTAGTAAATACACTGGGCCAATTTGCCAATAAATACCGCAGGGATGTGGGGGGGCAATTTGCTGTGATAACTGCAATGGTTGGTTTGCCGCTGTTGTTACTATCTGCTGCTGCCGTTGATATCAACCGTGCACACGAACAAAATGCGGGCTTGCAATCAGCCTTGGATGCCGCAGCACTTGCAGCCGTAATACCCGATAATATGACAGACAGTGACAGATTTGAATATGCACAAAGTGTTTTTAAAAAGAATTATCTAGGCGGACTAGAAGTTGGACTTGATGTTAGCGGCGACCGGAAATTGGTTGCAATTGAGGCGACGGCAAAAGTACCAACTATGATTAGTGGTATGTTGGGTATAGATTTTGTTGATGTGGTTGAAAATTCCGCTGCGGCATTGACCAAGGCTGATGTTGTTTGTGTGTTGGCACTTGACCCCTATAGTGATCGGGCACTTGAATTTAAAGACCAAGCAACTTTTAGTGCACCTGCATGCTCGGTTCAAGTGAACTCGGTTAGCCCATTTGCAATGGTTTCAGGTGTCGTGACACCACCAAATGCGCAATCGTTTTGCGTGGCCGGTATAAGTCAGGGCGTATTCTTACCCTTTGTAAAAAACGCCTGCTCGTCTATTGCTGATCCCTATGCGGATTTGACGCCGCCTGCTGATGGCGTATGTAAATCATCTAATGATTCGGCAATCAATTTTGGGACAATTAAAGGTAAACCTGTATCTGATGGTTCTGCAGGTGATTATGCCGTTCTTACACCTGGCACGTATTGCAATGGTTTGGTTGTCCGAGGTGTAAATGTAACTTTTATGCCTGGTGTTTATATTGTTAAAAATAAACCACTAATATTCAGCCAAAATTCTCAGGCTTCAGGTGACCGTGTTACCTTCGTATTAAAAGAGAAAAGTGAATTAGAAATTGGAAAAAACTCGTTAGTTTCTTTAAGAGCGCCAAATACAGGTACAACCGCTGGACTCGTGTTCTTTCAAGTTCCTTATGTACCAAATGTTGGCAAGCTGCCAACATTGCCAGACGGAAAAAGTATTATTGAAACGGGCGGTGGTTTGTCAATTGTAGGCACAGCCTATTTTCCGAGCCAAAGACTGGAAGTGAGCAGTGATAACTCGGTTGTCTCGCAATCACCATCAACATCATTTATTGCTTACCAAATGGAATTTTCCGGCAAGAGCAATACGCAAGTTCATGTAGACCACGAAACGGGCGGGATACCGCCAACATTGCCGCGTTCCGATGAAGGCGCAAGACTTGTTTCTAACCAGTAATTATAAGATTTTGATTTTTATTTTCAAGCCACATAGGTTTGAGGATAATGCAGCTACACCCTCATTATAAATTACAAATCTTATCAAAAAAAGAGCTTATTTTTTAAGATTAAATGACTAAACTAGTTTAGTCATTTAATCTTAAAATTGTATTTTATGTGTGAGAACAGCAGCAATCTAATATGGATTAGCCATAGTTACTTTGAGCATGCCTCGCGCAGCATTTCAAGCTCTAGCCACTCTTCTTCGCATTTTTCTAGTTTTGTTTGCACTTTATCCAGGTCTTCAATTGTTTTCGTAAATCCGTCTGGGTCCTTGATATAATAGTCTGGATCTTCGAGTTTTGTATTAAGAGCAGCCAGCTCAACTTCTAATGCCGCAATCGTTTTGGGTAGGGTTTCGAGTGCAAATTTGTGCTTATAACTTAACTTGGGTTTGTTGGTTTTTTCTTTTGCTATAAGTGCTTTTGAATTTGATTTTTTACGGTCATTTTCGACTGTTCTAACGTCGCGCCCACCCCCTAAATTTTTCTGGGCGATCATATCGCTATATCCGCCTGCGTATTCCCGCCACTGTCCCGTATTGTGAACATCACCTTCATAAGCAATAACCGAATTTACAGTCCGGTCGAGAAAATCCCGATCATGTGACACGAGCAAAACCGTACCATTATAATCGGCGATCAATTCTTGTAGTAAATCCAAAGTTTCCAAATCGAGGTCATTGGTTGGTTCGTCGAGGATAAGCAAATTGGACGGGAGGCGCAGCCCGCGTGCCAATTCCAGCCGCGCCCGCTCGCCTCCTGATAAACGGTGGATAGGGGTACGTTGTTGCTCTGGCAAGAAAAGAAAATCCTTCATATAGCCAATAACATGTTTTTGGATATCGCCAACCATAACACTGTCACCGCCACCGCCAGTAAGGGCATCCTTTAGCGTAGTATTGGGGTCAAGTCCTTCGCGCTTTTGGTCTAGTACTAGAGGCTGTAAATTTGTGCCAAGTTTGATATTGCCGTCGTCTGCGTCCAACTGCCCCATGATCAATTTTAGCAGGGTGGTTTTCCCGCTTCCATTTGGCCCGACAATACCGATACGGTCGCCGCGTGCGATACGAGTTGAAAAATCATCAATGATGATGCGATCACCAAATGCTTTGCTGACATGCTCTAGTTTGGCGACCAATTTTCCTGAAGTTTGACCTTCTGTGACACTAATATTGGCTTTGCCGACGGATTGTTTTTCGTCGCGCTTGGTAGTGCGCAAATTGCCCAGCTCTTTCAGGCGGCGGACATTGCGTTTGCGGCGACCAGATACCCCGTGGACAACCCAGTGCTGCTCGCGTTCTATTTTGCGTGATAGTTTATGGCGGTCGAGTTGTTCTTGTTCTAGAAAGCTGTCGCGCCAATCTTCAAAGTCACTAAAACCTTTGTTAATTTGCCTGGTTTCGCCCCGGTCAACCCAAATTGTTTCACGCGTTAATTTTGATAAAAAACGTCGATCATGGGAGATTAAAATGAGAGCACCTTTGTAGGAAAGTAATTCGTTTTCTAACCATTCAATAATTGGTAAATCTAGGTGGTTTGTCGGCTCGTCCAACATCAATAAGTCTGGCTCAGGCGCCAAAGCCCGCGCAAGTGCCGCTCGCCTAGATTCGCCGCCTGATATGTTTTTGGGATCTGCATTACCGTCTAAAGCTAAAGCATCCATGAGGTAATGAATTCGGTAGCCGTCATCTGCACCTTCTAGCCCTCCGGCTATATATTCGCTTAGATTAGTATAAGACGATAAATCCGGTTCTTGCTGTAAATAGCGTATCGTTGTGCCTGGTTTTACGAACCGCTCGCCTGCGTCAGGTTGAATTTTACCCGCCGCGATTTTTAATAATGTGGATTTACCTGAGCCATTGCGCCCAACAAGGCACATACGCGCTCCAGGTTCGACAATAAATTCGGCACCTTCAATCAGTGGTGTCGTACCAAAAGACAGGTGGATATTTTTTATTGTGAGAATCGGTGGCGCCATTTTTATTCTTTTTGTGTTGTATAATTGAAAGGGCTTATATGGATGTTGGTAGGATTTTCATCAAAAAAAAGCATTATTTATATGAAATTAGGGCAGCACCTCGAATTAATTGCGTGATGTTGGTGATTTGAGTCGTAATTGTGATGGGAATCACAGACGTCTTGTCTTTAAACTGGCATATTTACAGCCATCAATGTGAAATTGTGTTGCATAAACACATCATTAATAGAGATTAATGCACAATTAATATAAATTAGGGTATAATTTACATTCTTAGCTTATATGTTTAATTTCATAATGTGTTAGTATCGAATATGATTTGCAGGAGAAAAATGTACAAAAGGCGAGACATATGTTTTCCACAAGGATATGAACCAAAAGAAAGCGTCTTTTGGCAACAGGCAATATGTAAGTTTGTTATGCTTTTCGGCCTTGGTTTGCCTATGGCAATGTCTCATTCGGCTTTTGCACAAAATTCAAATACTGACACGCTTATTGAGCCACCGGTTATTGCGACTACATTGCCAGATACAAATGTAACGGTTAAACTACCACAAGACTTACAGCCCGAAACGCTAAAAAAACCAACGGCGCACTCTATTAACCCTAAGGACATTATCCAGCGAAAAAATAAGCGCAGCAACCGTTGGGATCCCCATACGTTGACACAACCGACGGGGCTAAGCGCAGCAAGTGTTAGACCAGCGCAACCTATTATTTCGCCACGTATGCAAGCAAATATTTTGCCAAATGATGTGCTATCTACAGAAGATTTACTCACAATTGGCGATCAGGAAATCATAAATACAATAAGCAATCCTCTTGAAATAACAACGCGAACGGACGAGGTGATAAACCTCAGTTCTTCTTTGCGTGGTGCTTTGTTTGATATGCCAAATACTGACAATATCAATTCATCCGTCTTTAAATTAGACCTAGGCGGGCAACCCTGTCTTGGAACGGCACTGGAGTGTAACGCTAATGAAACGCACAAAATTGACTTAGGGTATGCAAAAAACATAACTACAGGTAAGAAAAACGGCTTTAACCTGCAACTAACGCCTCACGGCGGCTTGCGCATCAATGATGACAGTCAAAGTGCTCTTGTTGGTGCTTTGGTACGAATTGGCGATAATCTGCGAGAGGATTCAGGCAAAAAGTCCAATGCATGGTATCTTTTTGCCGGTGCAGATGCGGAGGCATTAACCTATACGCCAAATTCCGTTCGCAGCCTAACGAGTGGTGATTTTCATTTGCAAGACCAAATAATTATTGGCGATGCTCAGGCTGGGTTAGGTTACCGTATTGGTGATGCAGACCTAGCTTTGACTTATTATAAACGTCAAGCCAAGGCTGAAAATTACAGCTATGATGAGGACGCTGCTGCACTTTCCATTACTTGGAAACGTTAGTTAGGGCATCCCAGTTTATTTTGAACCATTTGACGAGCCTTTCGCGTATGCAGGCTAGGCAAGCCAAGTATGAAAATAGAAAAAGCTTTATTCCTGCCGCTTTGTCTGTGCCCATTTAATTACAGCAACAATTAAGAGAAGCAGAGCAAGTATCGTCGCCAGCATAAAGCCCCCAAATTTTATGGGCGTGATAAAGTTTTTAAAATAAAGCACATGAGCAGAACCAGTTAATGCTACAAGCTGAACAGCATTTTCAATAAAGTCGGCAATAATTGTTACGAAAGCCGGAACGACAGATATCCTGCGCCAGGGCTTAGCAAACCGAGCCGCCAAGCCTGCTAAAAATCCGCCGTAAGCGAGGGGATAAAGACTGTCGAGTAGCAAAGTGATCCAAATATGATTAGTTTTTTGTGCGCCGCTCATTTCTGCTAATCTTGAACTGGCATCAGCCGCATTCATTTGCACGTCCAGTAATGCGCCGCCAACTAAATGAGGCGCGAAGGAAAAACTTGTGCCTATGGCTATCAATAATATGAAACAGGCAACAATAGTTTTGGTGTTAGATAGAAAATCCAATAATCGTGACATATGAGCTCCATTTTTCTTAGGGACGAATTTAAGGCACGCAAAATATACGCCAATATTTGCAAATTGTCTTGCTCGAATTTTTTACCCGCGAAAAATGCGATAAATATAATAGGTTTTGACCCTAGATATGGGCAATTTGATATTGCGAACATCTATATATAGATTATTTACGATTAGCGGACATATTTGTCTGACGATTCGTTATTAGGGAGAAAAACATGCCAACTACAAAAGTTATGGGCTCAAATATTATTGGTGCAAAAAAACCGGGTCTTTTGACGTCATCAGTTGGCTATAAGCCATTTCGTTATCCTTGGGCCTATGATTTTTGGCAAAAACAGCAACAAGTGCATTGGATGCCAGAAGAAGTGCCTCTTGGTGAGGATTGCAAGGATTGGGCGACAAATTTGACAGATTCTGAGCGAAACTTACTGACTCAAATTTTTAGGTTTTTTACGCAAGGTGATATTGAAGTTAACGACAATTATATGGAACATTATTCACGCGTGTTCAAACCGACTGAACTTAAAATGATGATAGCGGCGTTCTCTAATATAGAGACCGTTCATATTGCCGCCTATGCATTGTTGATTGAAACCATTGGCATGCCAGAATCGGAATTCTCCGCATTTATGGAATATGAAAGCATGGCGGCCAAGCATAATTACATGCAAGAGTTTGGTACTGGGTCTAACGAAGATATTGCGCGCTCTATCGCCATGTTTGGTGGCTTTACAGAAGGGTTACAGCTTTTCGCTTCATTTGCGATGCTCATGAATTTTCCCCGCTTAAATAAAATGAAGGGTATGGGGCAAATCGTTACTTGGTCTATCCGTGACGAGAGCTTGCACTGCGAAGGTATGATAAAATTATTCCACACATTCGCCCATGAAACTGGCTGTGTAACACAATCGGTCAAAGACGATATTATTGATTGTTGCAAAACGGTCGTCAGTCATGAAGATAAATTTATCGATCTAGCCTTTGAGATGGGGCCAGTTGAAGGCATGACGGCGCAAGACATTAAATCGTATATTCGTTACATTGCTGACTGGCGTTTGCAGCAGCTTGATTTGCCAACAATTTATGGCGTTAAAGAACATCCGCTTCCGTGGTTGGTTGAAATATTAAATGGTGTAGAGCACGCAAACTTTTTTGAGGCCCGCGCGACCGAGTATTCTAAAGGTGCTTCAAAGGGCGATTGGCATGGTGATGATGGTGTTTGGGGCATGTTTGAAAAACATAATTTATCCAAGACCGCTTAATAAAAACGTAGTATACTAAAAAAGATATGCACCGGATATTGAAATTTGATAATATTCTCAATGTCCGAGACTACGGCGGCCATAAATTAGCGGATAGCCGACAAGTAGTCCTTGGTAAATTATTTCGTGGTGCGCAGCTTAGTTCCATGAACCCAACTGAGCAACAACGTATGGCAGACTTGGGCATTTCTTTGCTCATTGATCTTCGTTATCTTGCTGAACGTAAACGGCAAAGCACGCCAATATCAGATATATTTAAGCCAGAAATCTTTGAATTTGATAAAATGCATGACCAAATGGACCCGAATGAATTAGCGCCGCACGAGGCTTTTGCCATTAACGAATTAAATACGGCAGATGATGCGCGGCGCTATATGCTTGGTTCTTATGAGGCGCGGCCACGCGATCCTGGATTTGTCGGATTGACTGCCAAAAGCTTACAAAGAATGGCTAGGACAGGCGAGGGGGCTTATGTGCATTGTGCTGCAGGTAAAGACAGAACAGGCACATTCTCAGCAATATTGCTTATGCTTTTAGGGGCATCGCAAGAAGATGTGATGGCAGAATATATGCGCACTCAAAATGCCGTTGATTTGGACACTCTAATACCCGTTATCACAAAGAAAATGGAAAACCGTTACAACCGTCGTTTTGATGCGAATGCCTTAAAGCCGTATTTTAACGTTGAGCCGGATTATCTTAACCGTTCGCTTCAGGTTATTGGTAATGTTGAGCAATATGCAAATGATGTGCTACACCTTAGCACAAAAGAAATAGATAACTTACGTAAACACTATACCCATTAAATATTTGCAATTAGCAATTTGCCCGCGGCCCATTGGCAGAACTTGTTACGGTACACGTTATCGATGCGCCAAACGGAATAGATTTTGACTTACGCGGCTTTAGCATAAATGTTTCTGATAAACTTGGCGTTTGCACAAAGGTTTGAGATGGGGAATGGTAATCATATTTAATGCGTGTGACAACCAAGCCAGACGTTTGATTTAAGAGAGTTGCGCTCACACCATCAGAATTAAATTTCGTGGAAAAACCTGAGCCAAGTTTTGCGTACCCAATTTCTTGTTTATTGCCTGCCCCGTCAACTTCAAAGCTTATCATGTCAATACTCACACGCTGCGAGTTGGTGAAATTTGTACCCAGTACGGCAAGGGTTGCATTGAAAATATCTTCGACGTCAGTTGTGCTCAAGTTCTCTTCTTGCGTCGCCAAATCACCTGTAACCGATGCGGCATGCGATACATTGCGGTCAGCAGAGATGAGTAAAGATACTTCTGCCAAGCCCAGATAAAGTGCGATCATAACCGGCGCGACAAATGCAAATTCAATAGCAGCTACGCCGTCTTTGTTTTTTAGTACACGTTTTGTAAGAGTTTGCAGCAAAGCAATTGGTTTTCCTATAGTACTATACATTGTTTTTCCTATCGCCTTAAAATGGTTCGTTTTTAAATGCTGTCGTTGCAGTTATCACATGGGTGTTGCCGGCAGCATTTGAAAGGCTTGTCAATGCGTCTGGAACCGCCAGTTGATGCACGTATTGCACACGAACGATGACGACATCACCACTCGCTGTGTCATTATAATCATCAGGCGGCATAGCTGGATTTGCTGCTTCGCAAGCGTCTACTTCCGTTGGAGTGCCAGAGCATGCAGGTGGTGAATCTGGTAAGATAAGTGCTGAAAACTTACCTGTCGCAGAAGATATTACATCTATACGTAAATTGTCACAGCTTCCAACCGTGCTCATGGCGCTACATATTGCCGCTTTAAACTCGTCTGCGCCTCCGCCTGTTGTTTGAAATTCTCCGGTTCTAATTTCGCGAGAAACTTCAGCCACCGCATGGTGTACAGTAGACGTAATAAAGAAAAGTACGGAGATTTCCACAATGCCAAATAACAGAGCCGCGAATGGTATGCCAAGCAACGCAAATTCAACTGCTGTAGCACCAGTTTTATCTTTGCGCAGCAAGCTAAATAATTTTCGTTTTCCGCTACGGTTGTTTTCTAAAAATTTGGTACACATATCTCTCTTCCACATCAATTGTGGTTAGAAATATAAGTAAAGTGCGATAATTTTGGTTTAAATAGTGTGGTTAAAATTCATTTAAATTTGGTTCGCTGTTAATACTCTGCTTGTCTACCGCTACCCAAATTACTTGCCGTTGGCATAGATCGAGTGGGAATTTGCACTTGTGGTGCTGGTTGATTGACGGCGTTAGCAATTGAATTTTGAGCATTTTGCAATGGTGCATTTAATGACCCTGCATTAAAAACAGGGTTGGTAACCGGTGTTGTCGTTATAGGCGTACCTGTATTATCTATAGTTTGCACTTGACCACTGAAATTGGCTACAAACGAAGGATCATTTCCCAGTACAGGTGCAGGTTGGCAAAATGGTGTGCAATCATAGGATTGCCATCCTTTGCCCGCCATCATCAAACGTTTCCCCGATCCTGATTGGTTGCCACCAACTTGAATATCAGTTTCTAAAATGGTGTTACCGATATCATCTAGAATAATAACATTGGTTACGCCGTATCCTCGACCCAAAACAAATAAAAGTGTAGGCGAATGTACGGAGACATCTGCAATTTCCGGATTACCGACGATGATTGCAGCAGCAGGAGCAGGTATATGCAAAATCTTGGTTTTGTTAATTTCAACATGATAAGCTTCAATAGTTGCTGTCACTTTATAATCTTCTGCACTCGCTATATTTGTAGACAAAGCAAGAAAACAAAAGCCTGAGATGCCAATTAATCGGTGTAAAACATATGTACATTGTTGTTTGAACATTGAATATTCCTCTACTTTGCATGTATTACATGGATAAATAGCCCTATGAAATGAATGAAGCGTTTACAAAATCAGGCTCTTTGTACGAAATCACACAAATTTTTACCAAATTTTTACTGCGTTTCTTATCCGCTTGGTAAATTCTCTGTCCTATGTTGTGTTCATCAGGGATGACCCTGAAAAGGGAAAACCCTTATTTTAATGCATACGTGGGAGTTAGTTATGCAAAATTT
>JAJFFN010000009.1 GCA_021776635.1 Robiginitomaculum sp. | reverse complement strand
CGGTTCGGTGCATAAATACGCACAGGCGCTTGCTCCGAACCACGCTGCGAGCGCACAACACACAACCGTAGCCAAAGCAAAAGCCAGGCCAAGAAACTAGATACACCACTGGAAACCTCCGGCTGTGCCGCAAGCTCATTTTGTAATGTCTGTCCAGTCTTAATTTCCATCCCACAACAATAACCCCGCAGGAAGAACCGTGGATACGTTTTTTTTGATACACCCACAATTCCGCTTGTATCTATGATTTGAGCATTGTTTTGTTTTTTTCTTTTACAATGTCGTTTTTCTTCTTTTAAATGTCGTTATTTCCCCTATCACTTGCATAAATTATTATTGCTGATACTGTGACAAGAACTTGTTATCTATGAAAGTAAGAGTTAAACATATTGAAATATAAGTTTATCGGGGGATATATTATGACGGGCGCAACAGACACTCCTGTTCGGAACAAATTCCGGCTAGGAGCAAAAATCATAGAATGGAGTGCTGCATTATCAATTGCAGCCATAATCATAGAAAATCTCGGATTTATAAAAAATATATCTTCGGTCGTGGCCATTCCAGCCAGAAAAGCTACCAATGTTTTGCCCAATTTGGCGGAAATTGTAGCAAATGTTCCATTTCCAAATTTCATCACACAAACATTTGCCAATACTAAAATGGCTCAAGATTTTAATTTACTTTTAAACTTGGTCGCTCTTTGGGCGGTGGCACGAATAATCGCCACTATCTTTAAGTTGATGGGTGCAGAACGGGGTAAGGCAGAAAATATTTTCAGCTTTGTCATTAAGGGCGCAATCTTATTAGCGCTCCTAAGTGAAGCTGTAAAATTTGCTATGGGGTCAGAAACGATCGATTTATTCAAGGGCCTTATTCCTCTGTCCATGAACAATGGTGGAGATGTACCAGGGTGGCTCTCTAGTAACAATTTACGTGAGTTAGCTTGGGTTATAAGCTCCTCTATTACAGGATTATTAGTCGGGGTATGGGCTTATAGGTCACACATTAGGCCAGGCCGGCTCATGCGGCAGGAAGCGGCACTGCAAGAGGTATATGAGCAAGAAGTGCCAGAAGAACCAGAAGAAATTGATGAGCCAGAGGTGACGGATACTCCAGAGGCGTCAGAAGAGCTTGATGAGCCAGAAGAAATTAATGAACCAGAGGTGACGGATACTCCAGAGGCGTCAGAGACGACTGAGACAGCAGAAGTACAAGAGGTGGCTGATACCCCAGAGACGTCAGAAACGGATGAGACAGCAGAGGCATCAGAAGAGCCAGGGACGGATGCGGCATCAGAAGAGCCAGAGACGGAAGAGGCACCAGAGGAACACCATTAACATCTAAGTGTTTTTTACACCCTTGGGTCAGGACCTATTCATTATCATGCAAAAAAATATTTAGACCAGCGCCTTATGCCTGAGGTGCCCCGCCAAATCATCCACATCTTCTAGCGCACGTAAGAAGGCAATGCGCCCGTCTATTGCGGCGCACATATCTTTGCGGGTCTGGGCATGTGACCATCTTACTCCGGTGAATAATTCTGGGTCAACGGGTGCATTTAGGCCTATGAGGTAAAAGCCGCCGTCTAGGGCGGGGCCTATGACGGCATCGTTTTTCTTGAGGGCTTTGAAGCCTGCGGCTATGTCGCTGCGTCTCATGGCAGGGATATCTGTGCCAATTGTGATGACAGGTCCTTTGCCCCTAAAAAGACGAGCAGAACGCTCGGAAAGCCCACCTCCATTTTGCATGAAACGCGGCAAATTTTGTGGCCACAAGCCGCCGAAATTCGCGTACGCGCAATCATCTGGTGTCACATAAAGAACCGTATCCCAGCGCGGATCTTGCATTTCGCGCAATATTTTTGCTGTCATGGCACGGTAAATACGCAAAGCATGGACTTTACCGATACCAGCCGCCAGCCGCGTTTTGACCTTGCCCAAATGTGGGGCTTTTGCGAAAATATAGAGGCACGGTTTCATGCTAATACCGCTTGCTAAGCGCATCTGGATTAGCCCCTAACAAAAACCGCAATAGCAGGCCTAAATTGCTTAACGTTTTTCTTGCATACCCTTGATTTTCATAGCGTTTAGCGCTTGTCACAATGGCAGCATGCAATGTGCGCAAACGCCGCCGTCTTAACTGCCGTATCATCTGCACATCTTCAAACAGTTGCCAATCTGGATAGCCGCCTGCGGCTTCGTAAACATCGCGTCTGATTAACAAGCCTTGGTCGCCGTAGGGTAAGGCGAATAAACCACACCTAAGCCGCACACAAAACTCGACCCATCTTGGCCAAAATCCGTCTGCGTCTAGTTTAAATTCGAAATAACCCGCACGGCGCGGAAAATGTTTTATGTGGTGCTCAACTTCACCCAGCCAGTCACCGCCTAACTGTGTGTCAGCATGCAAAAACAGATACCAATCCCCAAAAGCCCAATTTGCCCCGCGCGCCATTTGCCAACCCCTGCCCTTACAGCCCATTACAATGCGTGTCTCATTTGCCAATGCGACGCCGAGTGTATTATCGGTGGAGCCACCGTCTGATATGATTATTTCATCAACACAGCCCTCTAACTGCGCCAATATCTTGGGCAGATGTTTTTTGGCATTTAGCGTTGGGATGATGACAGATAACATATGTTATTTGTCCGCGTTTTCATCGCTCTGCGCAAGTCACAATCTACGAACTACAATCTATAAACACAATAAAGGCATAAAAAAACTCTGCGTACCAGAACGGTAGCAGAGTTTTTCGCTCAATTTCTAATCGATTTTTTTAGAATAGCTTTTTAAGTGTTTTAACGGCCTTCTTCTTGGCTTCTTTTTCGGCTTTATCTTTGGCAATTTCAGTCAAAGTTTCCTTTGTTTCGGAAGTTTCCGGTGCTTTTGGCTCTTCTGCGGCTGGTTGAGCACCTAATTTTATCAAGCAAAAGTCGCCGATTTGTGATTTACGGAGATTTTTTTCTGCGCATTCTGTTACACCCTTAAGTTCACCAGCATAGTCTATGGTTTGGAATTTTTCAGATATAACAGGCACGAAACAATGCTGCTCGCCGCCAAGATCCATTATATCGCCAGCCTGCGCCGTGCATTCTGCTTCGGTGCTGACAGTTTTAACGAAATCTGCCTGTGCTACGCCCGCAATACCCATAGCCATTACAGTGCAGGCCAGACCTGCACTAATTTTTGAAATGTTCATTTTTATCTCCCTAAGTTCTATTTAACCGTTTATACCAAATTATTATGGCCTTAAAAGCCCAACAACTGTATTTTTATGCATATATTTCCATAATTCTGCACCTAAGCTGAACAATGACCATGAAAAAGCAAGATTTGCGCCAAAATTCCAATAACGCTTTACCAAATTGGCATTACGAATCCCAAAGCGGTGTCCAGCGCATTGCCGGTGTGGACGAAGCGGGACGCGGCCCCTTAGCAGGGCCAGTGGTTGCAGCAGCAGTCATATTGACACCCAACAACATTCCAGACGGCCTAAATGACAGTAAAAAACTGTCTGCAAGCAAACGAGACACGCTGTTAGAGATTATTATGCTTTGTGCAGATGTTGGTATTGGTATTTCAGAACCAGAAGAAATCGACCGCATCAATATTTTACATGCGACAATGGTCGCAATGCAAAGAGCAGTCGCCGATCTTGTGCATGTGCCAGATGCCATCCTCATAGACGGTAATCGTTGTCCCAATTTCACTATTCCCGTACAGGCTATCGTCAAAGGCGATGGAAAAAGCTTATCCATTGCCGCCGCCTCTATTATCGCTAAAACCGTGCGTGACAGATTGATGATACAGGCCGACCACCGCTTTCCTGGCTATGGACATTCCGGTCATAAAGGTTATCCGACCAAAGCGCACAGAGACGCTTTATTGAAAAGAGGTGCAAGTCCGATACATCGGAGGCATTATGCCCCAGTTCGAAGCGTACTTTGACGTTAACCTCCCCTAATAAAAAGTTAAAATCCCTAAATATTCCATACACATACCCGCGTATTAAACTTTTGTGAATCTTTTGGGACAAGTTTTGCCCTAAGTGATTCGTTCGCATAAAGCAGACGGCGCCGAAGGAATAAAATGTATGACTAAATTACCCCTCAACAAGATTATTTTAGGTGACAGCATTAAAGGCATGGACGACTTGCCAGCACAAAGTGTTGATTTGGTCTTCGCCGACCCGCCCTATAATTTACAGCTTGGCGGCAATCTTAACAGGCCAGACAATTCTGTGGTCAACGGCGTCACCGAAGAATGGGACCGGTTTGATACGATGGACGCCTATGATTTATTCACTCATGATTGGCTTAATGCGGCGCGGCGTATCTTAAAACCTGATGGAGCGATTTGGGTTATCGGCAGTTACCATAATATCTTTAGAGTGGGCGGAATTTTACAAGACCAGGGATTTTGGATACGCAATGATATTATTTGGCGCAAAACCAACCCTATGCCCAATTTTCGCGGCACCCGATTTACCAATGCACATGAGACTTTAATATGGGCCACGAAAACCGAAGACGCCAAGCCGACATTTAATTATGACGCCATGAAAATGATGAACGATGGTGTTCAGATGCGCTCGGATTGGACTTTGCCTATCTGCACGGGCAAAGAACGCATCAAAAAATCTGACGGAACCAAAGCCCACCCAACTCAAAAGCCGGAAAGCCTATTACACCGTGTATTGTTGGCCACAACCAATCCTGGTGACGTTGTTGTCGACCCATTTTTTGGCTCTGGTACAACGGGTGCGGTTGCAAAAAAACTTGGCCGGCACTTCATTGGATTTGAGCGCGAGGAAGAATATTTGATTTATGCAAAGCGCCGAATTGATGCTATTAAAGTCGGTAGCGGCGTTGCCGTTAAAGTTACAGAATCAAAACGCGCACTCCCGCGTGTGGCTTTTGGCGTCTTGGTTGAACGCGGCATGGTTAACCCAGGTGATATATTATATTCGCCGGATGGTCGTATTACGGCGCGCGTGCGTGCAGACGGCTCCATTGCTGTGCCAGATGCCAGTGGCTCCATACATAAAATGGGGGCGCATGTACAAAAAGCACCCGCCTGTAATGGCTGGACATATTGGCATTTTGAACAAGCATGTAAAAACAAAAACGGGCGTACTTCCACGCTTGTCCCAATAGATATCCTGCGTTCCAAAGTACGCGAAACCATGGGAGTTGTGGCTTAATTGACGGTTTTGGGAAACTAAATCCATGTTCGTGACGGCTGTGATAATTTTATCTGAGTTAATTTTCAGAGAGATTATTTATGCCAATACCCGACCAATTTAAAAGTAGCAATCTCGGCCTATCTTACATCGCACCATCTCAAGCCCAAAAACACGTGACCGTGAACGAAAGCTTACGCCTCTTGGATGCAGTGGTACAATTGTCCGTTCTCGACAAAGATTTGACCACAGCGCCCACGACCCCCAATGATGGTGACCGGTTTATTATCTCCGCAGGCGCAACAGGTGATTGGGTAGATAAAGACAATAATGTCGCCGCCTTTCAAGACGGAGCTTGGGCATATTTTGCCCCGCGCACAGGCTGGGTAAGCCATGTTGCCGATGAAGGCGAGAATTATCAATTTGACGGCGTTACATGGATGAAAACCGAAAAACCACAGGATCTCAGCTTGGGTACGACTATAGGGGGAAGTGTTACGAGTATCAGACAAACAGTGTTTGATGCGATGGGACAGGCCGATTTTAAATATAACGATAATTCCGTAAAACACCCAATTTCTCTTCGCAATGAAGCCATTTCTGTAGCGGGAAACGGTATTGGCATTGCTACATATTTAAATAGTGCCTCACAGATTGGGATTTTATCTTCAAAGATTGAGACATTAGCCACTGAAGACTATACGTCTTCAAATAATTCCAGTGCACGAATTGTCATTTCCACGCTCAAGGATAATGTCATTGGTGAAGTAATCAGTATCGCAAAAGACGACTTGATCTTTACGTCTGATACTACACTTTTCAATCATACCGGGAACGGCGTACAAACCAAACTCAATAAAAACACTGTGAGTGATACCGCCAGCTTTTTGTTTCAAACAGGATTTAGTGGGCGAGCAGAAATTGGACTTACTGGTGATGATGACTTTCATTTTAAAGTTAGTCCCGACGGTAGCACTTGGATTGATGCTCTCACAATAAATAAGGATAGTGGATTTGTTGCTGTTGGCGGACACGTTCCAACAGAAGGACTAGACGTTCGTTCGGGAGATGTGCTTATTCATAATTCGACGCCAATTTTAAAATTACGAGCGACATCTGATGCACAACAAACTCGAATTTACTTTGGCGATACTTCATCAGATACGTCAGGAATTATTGCTTACGATAATGCAAGCGATAGTTTACGGTTGCAGACAAATAGTGCCGAACGTGTCCGGATTACTAAAGATGGTGATTTGGGTATCGGGAAAACTACACCGACAACAAAACTCGATGTTGACGGTCCCATACGCCCTAAATCATATACTGTGGCCACGCTTGCGTCTGCGGCCAGTCACGGTGCAGGTGCTATCATCTATGTTTCCGATGAGATAGGCGGCGCTGTGCTCGCATTTAGCGACGGCACAAATTGGCGGCGAGTTACGGATCGGGTAGTAGTGTCCTAGCCAGAGCAATGGCTTTTCGCATCAAACTTGGCAGCGCGTAATTATCTAATTTATTAAGATCAGCACTTATTTCGAAAGTGTCAACCCTCGCCCGGCTTATAAACACGGTTAAGAGTAATGTGAAATGGGAGAAAACATGCTTTATTTCAACATTGGATTGCTGCCAATTGCTTTGAAAAGGTGCTTGTTCTAAAAGGTTTTCGATAGTTTGTTTTGCAGTTGTCCATTTGGTTCCAGGAAGCTCCATCATACCGCCGAGTAAACCCTCCGTCGGGCGTTGTTGCAGCCATATTTGGTCTGCATCTTCGATATAGAAAACCGCGCCGTAACGAACGGGGCGTTGGGCTTTGGGTTTACGTTTTGGATAATCCTCCATAGTCCCTGCTTCGCATGCGCCACATTCAGTCGTCCACGGACAAGAAACACAATTTGGATTTTTGGGTTTGCAGATATGCGCACCTAGGTCCATCAAGGCTTGTGCATAATCACCTGGTTGTTTTGGATCCGCCAACTTTGCTGCCAACTGACGTATTTCAAGTTTTGCTTTTGGCATTTCTGTTTTTACGCAAAATATACGCGATATGACGCGCTCAACATTTCCGTCTACAACATTAGTAGGTGCGCCAAAACAAATGGCAGATATTGCCGCCGCCGTATAAAGCCCGACACCTGGCAATTTTAGAAGTTCGGCTTCCGTTTTAGGAAAACAACCTCCATATTCTTGGCAAATTATTTTTGCGCACTTATGAAGATTACGGGCACGTGCATAATACCCAAGCCCCGCCCAAGCGGATAAAATTTCGTCTCTATGCGCAAAAGCCAAATCTTCTACCCGTGGCCATTTCTCTAAAAATTTATGCCAGTAAGCACTTGCGGCAGTTGTAGTGGTTTGTTGGCACATTATTTCTGACAGCCATATTTCATAAGGAATAGCTTTTATGCCATTTGCCCGGTCTTCTGGTCTAATGCGCCATGGTAATGTGCGTCCCTCTTTATTATACCAGTGTAGCAAGGTGGAGCGCATGCTCATTATATGTTGCGAAGATTTCATGGTATTTAATAGGTCCTGACCCTAGACTTTTCCCTATTTATTAGCGATTGTGCATATATGAACGATTATCTCAATCATGATAGCATAAAAACCCGTAAGCGGCGGGGCAACTCGCTTGCCTATTTGCAAAAAAATAGAGGCAAACCGCAATATCGCCATGCCCCAAGCGCGAGCCGCGCTACGAACAAGGTCTTACGCCCTTTGTCACGCAAATTTGGTCCGGGCGTAAATTCTTTGCGGGCACATTGGCCTGAAATTATTGGGCAGAAATGGGCGGCACTGTCCAAACCTACCGCAGTTCGCGGATCAATCGGGGCTAAAACCTTACAGATTGAAGCCAAAGGCCCCGCCGCAGCGATGTTGCAAGCAGACAGTAATCAAATACGCGATAAAGTTAATCAGTTTCTCGGCGCAGATACCATAAGCAAAATTGTCGTCAAACAAGGTCGCATTCAAATTAACACCAAAAAGAACGCTGAAACATCTATGGATAATCAACATTCTGTATCCAAAATGGTACAGACTGATAAAAATGAAACCCTTAAATCTGCTCTCGACAGACTTGGACAAAACATCAAATCGCGAACCAACAAACTGGATAGAAAATGAAACTTCTCACATTAACAACCGCCTTATCATTATCACTATTTGCCACCGCATCTCTTGTACCTCTAGCAGCGGCACAAACGACACCTCTCCCGCAGTCTTCTGATGTGACGACGCAGCAATCCACTCTGTTAACAGATGCAAATGCAGACGGTACCTATAGCGAAATAAAAGGTGACCATGTGCTAGGCTCACCTGCGGCCCCGATTTCCATGATCATTTATGCGTCTGTGACGTGCCCGCATTGTGCCAGTTGGTTCAATTCAATTTGGCCAGGCATCAAGAAAACTTATGTCGCTACAAATAAACTGCGTGTCGTTTTTCGGGAATTCCCCACTAACCCTGCACCAAATATTGCCGTCATTGGCTTTCAAATTGCCAATTGTGCGCCTGAGGACCAATACTTTAAGATGATTGAGCACCAAATGACAGAAAGAGATAATATTTTTGTTGCTTTGGAAGCAGGCAAAGGCAAAGAAAAGTATCTGGAGATATCGAAAAAAGCAGGACTGCCAGACGAAGCGGCTATGAATGCATGTTTGCAAGAACAAGAAGGCCTAGACCAAATCTATTATTCGGTTTCATTAGCCCAAAAGGCAAATATTTCTTCTGCGCCAAGTTTCATTATCAATGGTGAAATTTATAAGCAGGGCAGTAATTATTTACCCTTATCCAAACACTTAAATAAGCTGTTGGCACAAGAGTATTCTCCTATACGCAAGCCCTAGTTTTTTACCCACACCCAAATCTTAACAAAACCTTTATAAATCCTTGCCATTTTGGCTTAAATTGAGAGAGTGCCCTATGACTTACACCAACCGATTCGTTTCGTTCGCCAAGACGACCATGATTATTAGTGCTTCTGCATTGTTGATAAATGCATGTTCTGATAAGGATACGAGTTCAGCAAAAACCTCAAATGGCAAGCGGACGGCATTCGAAGTCGCAACAGATCATGCACTTGGTTCTGGCGATGCACCGGTCACAATTGTAGAATATGCTTCTGTTACGTGCGGGCATTGCGCAAATTGGCATACTTCTGTTTGGCCTGATCTTAAAACTAAATATGTGAATACAGGTAAAGTCCGTTATATTTACCGTGAATTTCCAACAGGCAATGTTTCCTTAGCCAATGTTGGTCATTTACTAGCCAATTGTGCAGGAGAGGATAAATTTTTTGGCATGATTGGTGTTCAAATGAAGCGACAAGCACAAATTTTAAGCTCAGCTACAGTAAAAGATGAGTATGTAGCTTTGGCAAAATCTGCAGGTATGAGTGAGGCCGACTTCGATGCTTGTATGTCAAACCAAGACCAAATTGATAAATTGAATGCTGTCGCTGACGCAGGCTCTAACGCCGGTGTTACTGGCACACCCACCTTCTTCATTAATGGCGTTAAAGAACAAGTCTTTACCATTGAAGACTTCGATAAAGTTTTAGAACCAATTTTAGGCATTACACCGTCTAAAACTGAGACAAAGCCAGTCGTAGAACATTAGGAAAATCAGGGTTATATATGGGGTCATTGCGTTTTAATCAGATTAAATTGATAGGTTTCAAATCCTTTGTAGAACCTACCACTTTTCAGATTGAACCGGGCCTCTCTGGGGTTGTCGGCCCAAACGGCTGTGGCAAATCTAATCTGCTCGAAGCCATCCGCTGGGTTATGGGCGCAAATTCCGCAAAAGCCATGCGCGGCAAAGCCATGGATGATGTCATTTTCTCTGGCACAAAAAACCGGCCTGCGCGGGGCCAAGCGAGTGTAATTCTTGAAATAGACAATTCAGCCCGTATTGCCCCATCAATGTTCAACGATGACGACACATTAGAAGTCACCCGTCAAATTACCAAAGGCGCAGGCTCTAAATACACCGTCAACGGACAAACCGTCCGCGCCAAAGATGTGCAGCTTTTATTCGCCGATGCCTCAACAGGAGCCAACTCCCCTGCCCTAGTCCGCCAAGGCCAGATTAACGAATTGATATCCGCCAAGCCGGAAAACCGCCGTAAGATTTTGGAAGAAGCTGCAGGTATTTCCGGTCTTCATACGCGGCGCCACGAGGCAGAATTACGCTTGCGGGCTGCGGAAACTAATCTTGACAGGCTTGAAGACGTCCTAAGCCAAATCGAGAGCCAACTCTTAAGTTTACGCCGGCAATCACGTCAAGCCGCGCGGTTTAAACGCTTAGCCGGGGAAATACGCGAATACCGCACATTATTATGGTTGAAACGTTGGGAGCAAGCTTTGTCGTCCCTCGATAACAATAGCCAGGCTTTTAAAAACAGCGAAATACGTGTCTCAGAGCTGACATCCGTTGTCACCGTTCTCACAACCGAAGTCACTGAAATTACCGCCAAGCTTGAGCCACACCGCGAAGAACAAATTGTTGCCGCCGCTATTTGTGGTCGCCTTAACGCCGCCAAAGAAGCATTAGAGAATGACGCGGATGCTGCCAAATCCGAGATAAACAAGTTGGAATCAAGGCTCGCATTCCTAAAAGGTGACATTGAACGCGAAGAAAACATTGTGGTTGACGCGAAAAATGCAACGACCCGCCTCGGTGAAGAACTCACCAAGTTAAAATCTGCAAAAGATACCAGCTCAGCACTTGCAGACGCCGAGGAAACTGCCAGCAGAGCCATCCTTGCCCGTAATACACTCGAAACCGAGGTCTCTGATTTAACCCGTAAATCTGCAGAGCAAGCGGCAAATTACGCAGGTGCAAAACGGGAATGTGAACGGCTTAACGGGAATAAAACTAGGCTAGAAAACGATCTGGAAACTGTTCTTACCGCGCTACAAAACCTTAAGGACAATAAAAACAATGCGGCTAGTGAAAATCTGTTTGCTGCGGCTCTTGAAACTGCCGCATCGGCTCTTTTACAGGCCAAAGAAGAAGAACAAGCTGCGAGCAATGCGCGCGACGAAGCTATAGAACACGAAAGAGAGCTGCACGAAAAACTAAGCAAAACACGCAATGAGTTTTCCCATGCCGAAGCTGAACACAAAGCGTTATCGCGCATTGTTAATGAAGCAGGGCGCGCAGAGCAAAGCTGGGTACCTGCACTTGAAAAAGTAACTACACAAAAAGGCTATGAGGCCGCCCTAGCGGCTGCGCTCGGCGATGATTTGGACGCAGGGCTTGCCGCTGATTTGCCATTATGTTGGCAAGGCGCGACGACACCAGACGCTACACTCCCCGCAGATATAATGCCGCTCGCGAATTATGTGGATGCCCCGCAAGTGTTATCGGCACGTCTAAGTCAAATTGGTGTTGTCGCCGCAGCAGACGGCCCACTACAGTCTAAAAATTTACTGCCTGGGCAAAGACTTGTCAGTTTAGAAGGGGACCTATGGCGTTGGGACGGTTTTACATCATCAGCAGATATAAAATCCACAGCTGCTATCAAGCTTGAAAACAAGAACCGTATTGATGAAATTGAAAATGCGTTAACTAAGCTTGTAAAGTCTGTTGACCAAGCCGAAACTCTTTGGCGCTCTGCACAACAAGCCCGTCGTCAAGCAGAAGAAAAAGCGCGCGATGCCAGACAAATGTTACCAAACTTAGAAGACGAAGATCGCAATGCACGTGCTTCATTAAATACATTTGAAACTGACCAAGCCCGTAAGGCTGAACAAAAAACAACTCTGGAAGACCGGTTAGCCCGCCGACAAACTGAACTTGCGGATACACAAAATGCGCTCACGCAGGCTAGCCATGTGCTTGCAACTGCTGATACTGATGAAAAAATTGAAGACGAACTTCGTAATTTACGTGAAAGTCTGAATATTGCCCGCGAGCAATCCGATGAAGCCAGTGCACAATACCGCAGCTTAAAAAATGAAGCGCAGGCGCGGACCGCTCGCCTTGCTGCCGTCGAGCAGGAGTTGAAAGATTGGCATGGCCGTGGCGATCATGCCAAGGAACGCATTACAAGTTTACAAGGACGAGAAGCCGAGACAGCGCTAGCCTTAAGCGCTGCACAAGAGAGCCCGGACGTGTTCACTAAAAAACAACAAGCCTTGTTGAATGAATTGAGCGAAGCAGAAAAACGCAGGGGTGATGCGAGCGACGCACTTGCAAATATCGAAAACAATTTGCGTGAAGTTGACAGCAAATTACGAGCGAATGAACGTGATCTTGGCCAAGCCCGTGAAGCGCGCGCTGCTGCAGAGGCCAGGCATATTGCTGCGGGGGAACGCAAAGAAGAAATCCAAGCGCGAATTTTAGAAAGCCTGGCTTGTGCTCCTGGCGCGCTTAAAGGGCAGCTTGAAGAGCTAAGCCCAGATAATAAAATGGACGAACATAGCATTGAGCAAAAATTAGAGCGTTTGTCAGGGGAGCGTGAAAAACTTGGCGGGGTTAATTTACGCGCCGACGAAGAAGCCGCTGAACAAGAGATGCGCCTCGCCGCTATGAATGATGAGCGCCAAGACTTAATAGCTGCTATTGCAAAATTACGTGAAGGCATTGAAAATTTGAATTCTGAGGGACGTGAACGACTTATTGCTGCATTCGATACAGTCAATGGACATTTCGGACGGTTGTTTACGACTTTATTTGGTGGTGGGCATGCGTCACTAACATTAAGCGAAAATGATGACCCATTGGAAGCTGGTCTGGAAATTTTAGTCAGTCCACCAGGAAAACGACTTGGAAATATGTCCTTGATGTCTGGTGGAGAACAAGCTTTGACCGCAACCGCGTTAATTTTCGCAGTCTTCCTATCAAATCCAGCGCCAATCTGTGTACTCGACGAAGTTGATGCCCCTCTTGATGATGCAAATGTTGAACGGTACTGTAATTTACTCGATGAAATGTGCAAATCGACAGAGACAAAGTTCATCGCAATCACCCACAACCCTGTCACGATGGCAAGAATGGACCGCCTCTTAGGCGTAACAATGGCAGAACAAGGCGTATCACAATTGGTGTCTATCGACTTGCAAGCTGCCGAAAAAATGACCGCCTAGGAAAGCAAATGCGAAATCTTTGCAGTGCGTATGTTGCATTGTGCAATTAAATATTTTTTGTCATATAAATCAAATACTTAAGTGCTAAGCACTTTGTTGACACTGAAAACAACCACGCGTAAGTTGCCCGCGTTTGATGGGAGACCATCTTACATGAGTCGAAAGCTATGCCCAAACTAAATACTGAAAGAGAAATATCATCAAATCAAGATCGTTCGGAAGACTTGCGCAAATTGGGGGAAAAACTAAAATCCGCCAAAGCAAAATCAGAACCAAAAAATGAGAAAGATGTTTCTGGTTGGGCCGTTGGTGTAAATTATGCCAGCGCATTTGTCGGGTCTGTCGTCGTGGCAGGTGGCATTGGGTATAGTATAGATTATTTTGCGGCTACCAAACCTTGGGGTTTGTTGGCAGGCATTATTCTAGGGTTTATAGCCGGAACGCGCAGTATTGTGCAGATGGCCAAAAATATGAGTGCGCAAAATAGCGAAAGCTAAATTTGCCAAAGAGAATTTAGGAGCCTGGAGTGGCTGAAGGTAAGACAAGCGGATTAGATCCGATTGAACAATTTGAAATCCACCCGGCCTTTGAGAAGTTCGGGCATTTTGAGCTGCTTGGTTACGACGTAACCTTTACAAATTCCGCCCTTATGATGAGCATTGCCGTTGCCTTGATTGGTTTGTTTTTGTTCACAGGTACCTCCAAGAAAGCGTTGGTTCCAGGCCGTTTACAGTCAATGGCCGAAATATCTTACGAATTTGTCGCGAATATGATCCGCTCTACGGCAGGCCGCGACGGGCTTAAGTTTTTCCCATTTATCTACGCACTGTTTATGTTCATCCTATTTGCGAATGTGCTGGGTCTCATTCCGTTCTTTTTCACGACTACGTCACATATTATTGTTACGATTGCCTTGGCATTAATGGTGTTTTTTACCGTTGTGATAGTCGGCCTTTGGAAACATGGATTAAAATTTTTGAAGCTGTTTGTTCCAAGCGGCGTTCCAGTTGTCATCTTGCCGTTCGTCGTGTTGCTTGAAGTTATTTCATTTATATCGCGTCCCCTCTCCCATTCAATTCGGTTGTGGGCGAATATGCTGGCGGGACATATTATGCTTAAATTGTTCGCAATATTCATTATTATGTTGTTTGGCGCACTTACTGGTGCCGCAAAACTTGGTGCTATCGCACCCTTCATTATGGTCGTTGTTCTGACACCATTAGAAATTCTCGTGGCCTTCTTGCAAGCCTACGTGTTCGCTATTCTAACCAGTGTGTATATCAATGACGCACTGCACCCTGGGCATTAATGCCCACCACTGAAAGAAGACATTAACTTTAACTGCACTTAAACAAACCATTAGGAGATTTTATCATGGAAGCAGAAGCAGCAAAACTAATCGGCGCAGGCCTGGCTTGTTCAGGCATGATTGGTGCCGGTGTTGGCCTTGGCCACATTTTCGGTAACTATCTGTCCGCCGCCATCCGCAACCCATCAGCAGCACAAGGCCAGTTCGGCAACCTGATTTTCGGTTTCGCCGTGACAGAAGCGCTCGGCATTTTCTCATTGCTTATCGCTTTCTTGTTAATTTACGCTGTATAATAAACTGACTAACCAGGACTAAGGTTATGAGCACTTTTGCAACACTAATGGCCGCATCTTCTGTGATGGTAGGGCTCGCAGGTGAGAACGCTAAAGAAGCCGTAGAACATGTAACTGAGCATGCAGAGAGCGGGCTTTTTCCACCTTTAAATACCGCTACATATCCATCACAGATCTTTTGGCTTGCAATAACTTTCGGGTTATTGTTGTTCTTGTTGGCTAAAGTGCTTTTGCCTCGTCTTGGTGGAATTTTAGAAGAACGCTCCAACCGCATTGCCGATGACCTCGACAGTGCGGCGCGGATGGGGCGCGAGGCAGAGCAGGCCGGGAAAGCCTATGAGCAATCCCTATCAGATGCCCGCGCTAAGGCTCATAATGTGGCTGAAACAACCCGCGCCAGCGTTACGTCCGAACTGGAAACAGAAATGCAGACAGCCGACGAACAAGCCGCAAAGCAAATGGCCCAAGCAGAAGCCAAGATACAAAAAACCCGTGCGGAAGCATTGGCCAATGTAGATGAGATTGCTTCGCAAACCGCGCAAGCAGTTGTCGAGCATTTGTACAGCAAAAAATTCAATATTGCGTCTGTTCGCAAAGCCGTCAAAGCCATAGATTAAGGTAGGATAGGAGCAAGTCATGCATTTCGATTTTAGTTTTTCCCATCCAACTATCTGGGTGTTTTTAGCCATAGTCATTGTGATTGCCGGTGCCGTCTACAAAGGCATTCACAAAGTGATGGCCAAAGCACTGGATGACCGTGGCGAGGCTATTCGTAAAGAATTGAATGAAGCGCGCCAATTACGCGAAGAGGCACAAACATTACTCGCCTCTTTTCAGCGCAAGCAAGTCGAAGCCGAAGAACAGGCCAAGGACATTGTCAAACAAGCGCGTTTAGATGCGCAAACAATGGCTAACAATGCCCGCCAAGATTTAAAAGAACGTCTAGATCGCCGCGCAGAACAAGCCGAAGCCAAGATAAAAAACGCAGAAGCCCAAGCCATGGCGGACGTCAAAGCCCGCGCCGTAGACCTAGCCGCCAAGGCAGCGGAACAAATCCTACGCCGTGATTTAACGAGCACAGACCACAATGCTTTGGTCAAGGACGGCATCGCCGAAATGGGTAAAGTTTTGAATTAACAAACTCGCCCGCCAAATATATCTCCAACTTTCCTTCCTCCGTTTTTCACGGGGGAAGTACCCTCTTCTTAGAGGGGGATGGGGGCGCGCACTCTTGTGCGCAACTGAGCTCTCGTCTGAAACTAGATATCGAAGCGTCGCAAGAGCGCCGCGCCCCAATCGCCTACTCAAGAGCTGCGGCATTTCCCCCGTGAAAAACGGGGGAAGGAGAAAAGTACATCTCCCCTAGATTCTTCTCCCGCTTACCTGCATAAATACCAATATGAGTTTTGAGACACCTGCACCCGCCAACCGCCTAGCCAATATACAATCCCTGCGCGGCATTGCGGCAATGCTGGTGGTGTTTTCACATTTACTTATCATCGAGAGTAAGTATTCGCCCGATCAAATCCTAGGTTCATGGATATCTTTCGGCATGGTCGGCGTGGATTTGTTCTTTGTGATTTCAGGTTTTATCATGGTGCATGTGGCCACAAATATGCAGCGAGGCGGCACGTCTAGCTTTGAATTTCTCTTTGCCCGCATCACAAGAATTTACCCCCTATACTGGCTCGTCAGTGCGGCTTTACTCATTGTCTGGCTGGTGCGCCCAGACATGGTGTTTTCCAGTTTTAAAACTGACCCCGATATTGTAAAATCGTTCCTCCTTTACCCGGACAGCCGTGACCCGCTTTTGGCCGTCGGCTGGACGCTTATCCACGAAATTAGCTTTTATCTGGCATTTGCTCTAGCGTTGTTGCTGAAGCCAAAATGGCTCTTGCCGTTCCTGCTCCTATGGGCGGGCGTAATTGGACTAGGGCAATGGGCAAATATGGGGGCAGAACTGGGTGCATTTGGCCCCGTTCGTAGATTATTGTTCAGCCCCCTGACTTATGAATTTTTAGCGGGCGCACTGGCGGGCTGGGTGTTTCATAAATGGGACGCAAAATTCGCACTGCCTATACTGTTAGCAGGATTAGCCCTTTGGGTGGTCACATTTTACATGTTAATTTCCGCTGGGCACGGCATGATAGAAAACCATATGGGTCGCGCCGTTCATTTCGCATTACCGGCAACATTAACCGTCTACGGCCTAGCAGGGTTAAAAACCAAACTACCAAATTGCACCCAAACACTCGGCGATTGGTCATACTCCCTTTACTTAACGCATATCCTCAGCTTAACCCTGTTCGGGCGTACCTGGCATAAATTTGCGGGCGATAATAAATGGGATAATCTCCCTGCCCTGATCATCCTAACCGCCATAAGTATATTGGTTGCCGGATTGACTTATAAATTTGCCGAAAAACCCATGTTGGTGTTGGCCAAAACCTTACGCAGACGGATCTTCCCGCCAGCGTAGGACTGGCTTACGCGCGGCCCTCGTTTCATCTAGCCTGCGCAGTGGGGCATAAATCGGGGCGGCTTTAAAGAAGTCTGCCCCATCTTTATTGTCAGAGGCGGATTTTGCCCGTTTGGCTAAGCCCTTCATCACGTCGATAAACCTGTCTAGCTCGGCCTTGCTCTCGCTTTCTGTCGGCTCAATCAGCATGGCACCGTGGACGACCAACGGAAAATACATGGTCATGGGGTGATAGCCTTCGTCGATCATGGCTTTGGCAAAATCCAGAGTTTCAACGCCTGTGCCTTTCAGAAAATCATCATTGAACAGGGCTTCGTGCATACAGATACCGCCGAATGCAGGGCTCATATCTTCACTCAAACTGGCTTGCACATAATTAGCGTTCAGCACCGCATCTTCGGTGGCCTGCTTCAGGCCGTCCGCGCCGTGGCTGAGCATATAGCTAAGCGCACGGACGAACATACCCATTTGCCCGTGAAAGGCGGTCATCCGGCCAAAGCTATCTGTGCCGTGCGCATCTTCGATCAATTTGTATTTGCCTTGCTCGCGCACTACATAAGGCACAGGCGCATAGGCCGCCAGAGCAGCGGACAGTACCGTAGGCCCAGAACCAGGCCCGCCGCCGCCGTGGGGGGTGGAAAACGTTTTGTGTAAATTTAGATGCATAGCATCAATGCCGAGATCACCCGGACGTACCCGCCCAACGAGCGCATTAAAATTAGCACCGTCGCAATAGAAATAACCACCGACCCCATGTATGAGGTCTGCAATTTCGATAATATCGCGCTCAAATAATCCGCACGTATTGGGATTGGTCAGCATGATCCCAGCGACATCGTCACCGAGCTTCGCTTTCAATGCGTCCATATCAACGCGGCCATCATCCGTAGCCGGAATAGAATCGATGGTAAAACCACACTGCACAGCCGTAGCCGGATTGGTGCCGTGGGCGCTTTCGGGCACAAGGACGCGGCGTTTGTTGTCTGCGCCCCCCTCTTTAGCAAATCTGGCGTCAAGCGCAGCGCGGATCGCCATCATACCGCAAAGTTCACCGTGGGCACCGGCTTTGGGCGACATGGCTACGGCGGGCATACCTGTTAGCTTGCAAATCCAGTCTGCCAATTCATCAATCAACTCCAGCGCCCCTTGCACGGTACCGCGCGGCTGCAACGGATGCACATCGGCAAATCCGGGCAAGCGTGCCATTTTCTCATTGATGCGCGGATTGTGTTTCATAGTACATGAGCCAAGCGGATACACGCCCAAATCAATGGCGTAGTTTTTCTGGGACAGGCGCACATAATGGCGCATGGTTTCCGGCTCTGACAGGCCGGGCAAACCTATTTCTTCAGTGCGCTCCATTCCGCCTAATCGGCCACCAAGTCGAGATTTCGCGCCTTTAAGCGCAGGGAAATCTACACCCGTGCGGCGCGGTGTCCCGATTTCAAATATCAATTTCTCAGCCTGTGCTAGGCCGCGATTTCCCGAAACGGTCTTGTGTCCAGACACAGCAAGAGCATCCGGTGAAGTTTGCCGCCCTTTTGAATTCATACTCATGACAATGCCCCCTCAAGTGCCGACACAAAGGCATCCATATCCGCATCACTATTGGTTTCCGTGGCGCAAACAATGAGCAAATCATCCTGCCCGTCCATAAGCCTAGAAGCGTGCAGCCCGCCGAGTACGCCTTGGGCCACCATATCACCGACCACATCTTTGGCGGGCTTGCCCCCCCCTTTAGGATTAGAAAGGCGCAAGGTAAATTCATTGAAGAAATTTTCTGTAACCAATTCTACACCGTCAATGGCAACCAGTTTATCGGCCAACGTACAAGCCTTCTCATGGTTTATCATGGCCAGCTTACGCAAGCCCGCTTCGCCCAGCAATGTCATGTGAATGGAGAACGCCACCGTACACAGGCCAGAATTGGTGCAGATATTCGATGTGGCTTTTTCGCGCCGGATATGTTGCTCGCGGGTTGAGAGGGTCAGCACATAGCCGCGCTCTCCATTGGCATCAACGGTTTCGCCGCACACCCGGCCTGGCATTTGGCGCACTAGTTTTTGCTTACATGCCAACAAGCCTACATATGGTCCTCCAAAATTCAGGCCAACACCGATAGACTGCCCTTCGCCGACAACAATATCCGCACCCATTTCGCCGGGGCTTTTTATTGCACCAAACGCAACGGGTTCGGTAAACACTGCAATCAACAAAGCGCCGACCGCGTGGGCAGCTTCGGCATATGGTTCAAGGTCAATAATCTCGCCAAAAACATTGGGGCTTTGCACGACAATGGCGGCGGATTCTTTGTCCATGCCGATGAGCACATCTTCGTCGTGGCCGGGACGGGACGGACATGGTCTCACCTCTATCTCTTGGAATTTGCACTGGGTTTTTGTAACCTCGCGGTAATGAGGATGCAGACCAGCGGCCAGATGAACCTTACCCCGCCGTTTGACGCGGCACGCCATCAATACGGCTTCGGCGCAGGCGGTGGAACCATCATACATAGAGGCGTTGGCCACATCCATACCCGTAAGCTGCGCGACTTGAGTTTGAAATTCGAACAAAACCTGTAATGTTCCTTGGGAGATTTCTGGCTGATACGGCGTGTAAGCCGTGAGAAACTCAGAACGTTGAATCAGATGATCAACCGTGGCCGGAATGTGGTGCCGATATGCCCCTGCCCCAATAAAGAACGGCCCGGCACCGGCGGCGCGGCTCCTTGCCGCCATGGCCGTAAGATGCGCGTCAACCTCAGCTTCGCTCTTGTGCATTGGCACATCAATGAGCTCGTCAAGCCGCGCCGATTTCGGTACATCAACGAATAACTCATCAACGGAATTCACACCGACAACATCCAGCATAGCTGCGCGGTCATTATTATTCAGTGGGAGAAATCTCATTTTTATACTGCTTTCATAAGAAGGTAAATAAGGATGCCAGCGACTGGCAACGCTGCCATATCCACGAGCGCGATTTTGCGTAATGGGCCGCCCATTTGGTCGTTAACCCAACAAAAAATAATAAATGTGCCCATACTAATAACTGCACCTATTATTGCGGGCCAACGGACGGCTTCATTATGTGCAGCAAATGCACAAGCGGCACCCACTAGACCCAATAAGAGTGCGCGGTGTTGCAAAAGTACTATTTGTATTTTGTCATCAGGCATTATTCCGTACAACTTGGAAATCTGAGCAGGACTAATAGCAACCACAACAGGCATCAAATTGACGAGCGCAATTATCCAAAATAATATCGGAATAAGTTTCATAGCGATTTACTCTGCAATAAATTTTTTATAGGCATCAGCATCCATCATACCGTCTAGTTGGCTGGCATCAGACACTTTCATCTTGAAGAACCAACCACCCTCTTCCGGCGCAGCATTGACCGTTTCCGGCGCATCTTCAAGAGCTTCGTTAACCGCAGTAATCGTGCCGCTAATCGGTGCATAAACCTCACTGGCAGCCTTGACAGATTCGACCACGGCAGCATCGTCGCCTTTTTCAAATTCAGCATCCACTTCTGGCAATTCCACATAGACAACATCACCGAGCTGACCTGCGGCGTGGGTGGAAATTCCGACAGTGGCGATATCGCCGTCCCCGTCTTTGGCAAGTTTAATCCATTCATGGTCTTCAGTATATTTCATGGTTTTCTCCTTTTCGGGTTAGCCTTTTAATTAGCCTTTAATGAGCCTCTGTAAAAATTGTTGGGAACGAATGGTAGTTTTATGATTTTGGCAGGTTTGGCTTTGCCGCGTATCACTAGGTTTATTTTCGTTCCTACACGTGCGTATTTTCGTTTCACATACCCCATAGCAACGGGGCCTTCCGCGCTAGGCCCAAAACCGCCGGACGTAATTACGCCAATTTCTTGACCATCCATGTTTTGTATAATCGTACCCTCACGGGCAGGTGCGCGGCCCACGGGCTGAATGCCAACGCGGCGCCGTTTGGGTCGTTCAGCCATGTCTTTCTCCACACGGGCGGCACCAATATAACCACCGTTTTCGCGGCGGTGTTTGGGGATAGACCACAACAGTCCAGCTTCAACCGGGGATGTTGTTTCGTCAATGTCGTGCCCATAAAGACACAAACCACCCTCAAGGCGCAAGCTATCACGGGCACCAAGCCCGATGGTTTCAACCGCGTCGTGGCTCATGAGTAAATCCCATAATTTTTCAGCATCATCATGTTTGACGGAGATTTCATATCCGTCCTCACCCGTATAGCCTGAGCGTGAAATATGGCACCATATGCCGTCTATTTGCGCATCAATTGACGACATAAACGGCATAGTCGCGGCGTCTGGCAGATATTTGGCAATGACATCAGCGGCCTTTGGCCCTTGAAGGGCGATGAGGGAAAGTTCGTCCGAGACTTTTAAGGTAACCCCGTCTGGTAATTGTCCAGCCAAGCGGGTAAAATCTGCATCTTTACACGCTGCATTTACAACAATATACAGCCAGTGATCATGCCCAGGCATGCCAAGGCGACTTACCATTAAATCATCAAGAATGCCGCCGTCTTCGTTTAGGAATTGGCTATATTTCTGTTGACCCGGTTCCAGCCCGCGAATATCCGCCGCTACGATTTTTTCAAATGCTGTAGCTGCGGTCTCGAACTTGCCATCATCAGGGATAATAAATCCCTGCCCCATATGGGAGACGTCAAACAGACCAGCATTGGCACGGCAATGTAGATGCTCTTTCATAACACCCATAGGATATTGCACCGGCATAGCGTAACCAGCAAATGGCACCATTTTAGCGCCCAAGGCGACATGGTTATCGTAAAGTTTCGTACGTTTAATTTCTGGTTCACCCATCTGACATTCTTTCAAAGACAAACAGCCTCGGCCTTATGCTTTGGCATCGCGTCCCCGCTGTCGTCAGAATATCAACCTGAGAGATTCACGAAACACATATTCCTATGTGGCAGCTTACTCCTTCGGTGTAGGCTTGCGGCCTACTTTCCAGCGTTTAGATTTTCCCGACGGTCCTAGGTGCCTGAGAGTTTCCGGGACGGTTGCTCCTTCGGCGGCGTAAACATACGCGCTCTCCCACTGGGAAATTTGATACAATTTGTAGACAGTAATTGTAAGGAGTCAATTATAAATATTACGCTCTCTCCTCCCCCACAAGTTGGGTGAGGATGAAGTTACATGCGTTCAGGCGTCTCTATGCCCAGTAAACCCAGACCAACTTCAAGCTGCTTTAGTGTTAAAGCTGCAAGTGCTAGGCGTGAAGATTTCACATCTGCAGCAACATGATCTGCGAGCACGGGACAAGCCGCATAGAACTTTGAAAAGGCCTGCGCCAATGTGTAAACATGATCACACAATATATGGGGCATGCGTTTGGCTTCTGCGGCGGCTAGGGCGCGGTTAAAACCGTCCAATGTCAGAACGAGTTTTTGCTCGGCTGGTTCATTGGGGCAAATATCGCCTAGCGCAACGCCCTTGTCTTTTGCTTTGCGCAGCAGCGATTTTATCCGCACGGTGGCATAGAGCAGATATGGTCCTGTCTTGCCCTCAAATGAAACAAAACGCTCAACATCAAATACATAATTGGTCGTACGCTGGTTTTGCAAATCGGCAAATTTAAGCGCAGCCATGCCGACTTTGTCAGCAATCTCTGCGCGTTCCGCAGCACCGAAATCTTGGCCAATACCGGATTTTTCTAAGCGCGCGGCGGCAGCCTCACGCATCATTTTGGTCAGGTCCGACAGCTTGAGAACACCGCCAGCACGGGTCGTAAATGGTTTGCCGTCTTTGCCATTAACCGTGCCAAAACCTAAATGTTCAAGTTGTTCGCGCGAATACCAGCCCGCTTTGACGGCGGCGCGGAACACTTGCTCGAAATGGGTGGCCTGGCGTTGGTCTACCACATAGAGAATTAAATCAGGGTCTATTTCGTTTTTTCGGTCAAGCAAAGTCGCCAAGTCTGTTGTGTGGTACAGGACTGCGCCCGTGCGGGCACGCAACATAACGGGTGGAATCCCTTTGCGCTTTTCCATGTCATAATTGTCATCAACAGGAATAATCAGCGCACCGTCGCTTTCCTCGGTTATGTTCTGGGCTTTCATAGCGTCAATCATGCCTGGGATAAGCGGGTCGACACTGGCCTCACCTTTCCACAAATCATATTCGACCCCCAATTCCCCATAACCTTTTTTTAGATACGCAATGGAGACACGGATAAAATGTTCCAACAAAGCACGGTAACCAGGACGCCCTGATTGTAGTTCCGCCGTAGCGATTTGTGATTTTTTCAACCGATACGGGTCGGCCTTGGATTTCGCACTGGCCTGCGGGTAGAGCCGTGCCATATCCTGCATTGTCACGGGACTATCTTCGGGATATCCGTCCGTCGTGACCGCATCAAAATACACCAAATCAGGCTGCTCATCCGCAAGTTCCGAAATCAGATGGCCCATTTGCAAACCCCAATCCCCCAGATGCACATCTCCTATAACCTTATGACCTCGAAACCGAAATATCCTCTTTAAGCTTTCGCCGATTACGGCAGAACGCAAATGTCCAACATGCATAGGTTTGGCTACATTGGCACCACCAAAATCAACAATAATGGTTGCAAGCACATCCGCATCACGGGCACCAACCCGTGTATCGGCATTTAATTCCAAAGCACGACGTTGTAACAATGCACCGCTCGGCGTTAAATTAATAAACCCGGGACCTGCAATTTCAGCCAAGGCAATGTCATTGTTCCCTTCCAAATGTTTTACAATTGTGGTTGCAATATCGCGCGGTGGTTTTTTTGCCAGTTTCGCAGCGGCCAATGCACCATTGCACTGATAGGGCGCGGACTTATCTGATAAGGAGACACGGCCATATTCAACTGGTAAGTCCACAGCTTCAAAGGCCGCTCCAAGGTGTGCGGATAATGTTTGTAAAACCGATATTGCCATGGCTATCTAATTTTGGCCTGCGGATACGCGAAAACGCTTACCCTCAGCGTTGAACACTAATTGTTCTTTCGTGAGTTCAAATCCAACAACTATTTCAAAATTTGCGCCCGATGTATTTTCATTTGCTCGCGGGATGATGATTTCACCCACATTTTCCGTAAGCTCAACTATATTTACACCCTGCGGGAACGTAACAGTAATTGGAAAAACTTCTTTTTCAATGATTTCAATATCTTTGCGCGTTACGGCTACAAAATATTCGTAAGTAGCCGTTGCCCCATTGGCAGCAGGGCCGCGCCCAAATGCAATATCCAATGTTAAATCAGCACGTATTGGCTGATCACCTACATATCGGCATAAACTGCGAACTTTGTCTATTTCAGCCGTGAATCCAACATTTGCGAAGGTTTCATCGCCGTGAAATTCCACGAGCCTAGAAGCTTCGTACAAGGAAAATGCGACTGGGCATGGACCCGGATTTTTCTCCGTTTCCTCACCCACAGCCAAGATTGTTTTTGCCGTTTGACATCCTGATAAGCCAATGCAAGCAACAAATAGTGATGCCAAAGCTATTTTTGAAAATTGTGTAATGTTTAGCATTGATATTCCTGTCTTATTCATATTCAGAGTTTGAAATTTTTAAAGTTATAAGCACACCGTATAAGCTATAGCGAGCACGGTTCAAGTCTGCTATGTGGTTTATCCGTTATTTCACACATCTGCAATGGCGCTTAGCGTGTCTAATGAGAATTTAATGTTAAAAAACAAACCCGCTCTTACATTATTGCTCGCCAGTCCTCGTGGATTTTGCGCGGGCGTGGATAGAGCCATACAAATTGTTGAACAAGCCATAGCTAAACATGGGGCACCCGTATTTGTACGCCACGAAATTGTTCACAACCGACATGTTGTTGAACGACTTGAAAAAATGGGCGCAGTTTTTGTTGATGAATTAGATGACTGCCCCAATGATCGTCCCGTGGTGTTTTCGGCCCATGGCGTCCCCAAACGTGTGCCAGAGACGGCCCGTGCGCGTGACATGATTTATTTTGATGCCACCTGTCCTCTGGTCTCCAAAGTCCATATTGAAGCAGAACGTCATTATGCTATGGGCCGTGAGATTTTGTTAATCGGTCACAAAGGTCACCCGGAAGTCATTGGTACAATGGGGCAATTGGCAGGCGGTGCCATTACCCTAATCGAAACTGAAGATGATGCCCACGCTTACAAAGCTGAAAACCCGAACAATATAGCTATTGTCACGCAAACCACTTTATCGGTTGATGATACGGCTGGTATTATAGCTGTGCTAAAAACGCGCTTTCCCAATATGGCTATGCCACACAAAGAAGACATTTGTTACGCGACAACCAACCGACAAACCGCCATTAAAGCGATCGCAAAACGTTGTGAGCTTTTATTGGTAATCGGCGGCGATAATTCATCAAATTCTTTGCGCTTGGTCGAAGTTGGTCATAAGGCGGGTGCAAACACAGCATTGTTAATTGCTGATGCTGAAGCAATAAATTGGGATATATTGGCCGGTGTGAAAACTTTAGGGTTATCCGCTGGCGCGAGCGCCCCTGAAAATCTTACGGACAGCGTGATTGCTGCCCTAAAGGCCCGTTATCAACTCACCATAGAGCCCGTTGAAGTTACAAAAGAAAATGTCGTATTTCGCCTACCTAAAGAGCTTAGGGCCAAAGACCGTCGAGACAAAGAACTTCAGGCTAAAGAGCTTCGAGAAACGAGTTGATGCCGCACTCTAGCAAAAAATCCGCCAAAAAACTCGTCATTTATACGGACGGTGCATGCTCGGGCAATCCTGGTCCTGGTGGCTGGGGTGCATTGTTGATTTTTAAAGGCCGCGAGAAAGAACTATGGGGCGGCGAAGATGATACGACAAACAACCGCATGGAAATGATGGCAGCAATTAAAGCACTGCAAGCCGTAAAACCTGACTATTTAGGCGAGATTGAGCTTTGGACAGACAGCAAATATTTGCTCGATGGCATTACAAAATGGATAGACGGTTGGAAAAGCCGAAGTTGGAAAAAATCCGACAAAAAAACAGTGCTCAACAAAGATCTCTGGCAGAGATTAGACAAAGAACGACAAGGCAAGTCCATAAACTGGCAATGGGTCAAAGGACATGCAGGGGACGCGGGCAATGAACGCGCCGATGAATTGGCTCGGCGCGGCGTACCAAGGTCTGCTGGCAAGTAAAGCTGGGCTAAGAAGTTTTTGAACTAGGGTTTATCCTTGATTAAACTAGGGTTTATCCCTGATTTAAATTGGTTCTACCGTAAGCGTTGTACCTTTAACTGACATCACGCGTAACTCATCACCACCTTTGGCATTGCCTTTGTCCATGGCGGCACGCCATTGGGTGTCCCCTACATGGACACGGCCACGCCCCGTGTCAAAATCTGCGACCGCTTTGACCCGCATGCCGACCATAGAACGCGCCCGATCATTCAAATCAGACGGTTCTCCACCTTTTACGCGTGGGCGGACATATTTGTGACCAACAAATAGAAGAACAGCTGTCATTATTGCAAAAAGCAAGAACTGCATTTCGGGTCCAATAGGCAGGATTAATGCAACCACCCCAACGATCAATGCCGCCACCGCAGGCCAAAGCAAATAACTCGTCCCTGTTAGCACCTCGGCAACCAATAAGCCGAATGCCAAAATCAACCAGTGTATACCACCCATTTCGCTTAAAAATTGTACCAGAGTATTATCCATCAATGCGCTCCTATTTCTTGTTCTTGCCGGCGTTTAGCAAAGCTTCCAAGCCGCCAACGGTTGAGGCAAGGCCAGACAATTCTGCTGGCACAATAACCGTACTTTGGTTGGGTGAGGTGGCCAAGGCTTTAAAAGCGGTGACATAATCCTGTGCGATAAAGTAGTTAATGGCGTTGACATCACCTTTGGAAATGGCTGTTGAGACCATTTCGGTGGCTTTTGCTTCGGCCAGAGCTTCCCGTTCACGAGCTTCGGAATCAAGGAAGACGGCTTGTTTACGGCCTTCAGCCTCGCGGATGGCGGCTTCTTTTTCACCCTCAGCGCGTAGAATAGCCGATTGTTTTTGGCCTTCAGCTTCCAGGATTTCCGCACGCTTTTCACGTTCAGCTATCATCTGTTTATTCATGGCTTGGGTAATATCGTGCGGCGGCGACAAGTCTTTAATCTCAATACGGGTTACCTTAACCCCCCAAGGGTCCGTCGCCGCGTCAATAACACCGAGCAATTGCGCGTTAATCACATCACGCTGGGAAAGCACTTCGTCCAAATCCATAGCACCAACCACTGTACGTACATTTGTCAAACATAAATTGACAATGGCATTATCTAGATTATTGACCTCATAGGCCGCCTGACGCGCATCTATAACCTGTATAAATACGACCGCATCAGCAGTGACCATGGCATTGTCTTTGGTAATCACATCTTGGGACGGGATATCAACAACCCGCTCACGCATATTCATACGGTACCCAACCTTGTCAATAAACGGCATCAGTACGCCCAAGCCTGGCTTTAGCGTTCTGGTATAACGTCCAAATCTCTCGACTGTGTATTCCATGCCTTGAGGCACGAATTTTACAATCATTTTGACAATGACAAGTGCCAAAACAACAAGAATTCCAATTGCAATTGTTGTTTCCATTTTAACTTCCTCTTCTAAATTCTTTAAGCTTAATCATATTTGTTCAAGCATGTACTGCGCAGAAGATACGCGAAACTCTCCGCCTTCTTCCACGTCTAGTGCTTCGACAACACCATCATTGACAATCATGGCGTAACGCTGTGAGCGCCTGCCCATACCAAATCCTGAGCCATCAAGCTCAAGCCCGATAGCCTCTGTAAAATCACAATTCCCGTCCGCAAGCATTTCGATACTATCGCCAACATTTTGGTCACGGCCCCAAGCATCCATGACGAATACATCATTGACCGACAAACAGGCGATTTTATCTATACCCTTGGCGGCTAATTCTTTGGCATTTTCCATATAGCCAGGCAAATGTTTGGCAGAACAGGTCGGCGTAAACGCTCCTGGCAATGCAAATAGAGCAACCCTTTGCCCTGCAAATAAATCCTCAGATGCAACTGGTTCAGGGCCGTTTTTGCCCATATGCATAAATGTAGCTTGCGGGAGTTTATCCCCAATTTTTATTCCCATAATTTTTTCTCCTTAGGCTTAATATAGGAAGCATTACCGTAATTTTCAAGGTGTAGTAACGTTTATTGCGCCGCAAATATTTGCAAGAAAGATTGCTGGGGCTTGATTTTTATGTGCGAGGGCGTCAGCATAGCTTATGGTTTATTCAACGGACATAGGCACCAGTAATCTTGAGAATAAGGATGATGGCTATTTAGCTGGCCAACTCATCATTGCTAGTCCGGCTATGCTGGATAAACGATTTCGAAAAACCGTCATTTATATGTGTGTTCACGACTCCGAACAAGCTATGGGCATTATAATAAACCGGCCAAAACCAGATTTAAAACTCTCCAACATGTTACCGCATTTGGAAGTCAAAGGCGCCGTCACCCATGAAGACACGCAAGTTTTATACGGCGGCCCTGTTGAACCCGAGCGCGGTTTTGTTTTGCATTCTCGTGATTTCACTGACACCGACAATAGCCTGCCTTTAAGTGACACACTTGCATTAACCACATCAAAATCTGTTCTTACGGCTTTAACACATGACAATGCCCCCAAACGTGCCGTACTTGCCCTTGGTTATGCCGGTTGGCAAAGCGGGCAATTAGAAGCTGAAATCATGCACAATAGTTGGCTCGTCGCACCCGTAAATGAAGACATCATTTTCACCGAAAATCCAATTAATAAATGGGAATTGGCCTTGGCTGAAATTGGCATTACACCTCAATTTTTATCGGCGGAAGTTGGTAACGCGTAAACAACCCCGTTTTTGCATTTAAGATCGGCAAATAAATAGGTAAGGTACTCATAAACCAAGCAGTTCAATGCCCCCTTATATTGTGATGTAGAAATTGACGAGGCCTATATTGACGGTAAGGCTAAATACATACATAAAGAATCCAACAATAATCTAGGTGCTATTACAATGAGCCAGATGGGAAAAGTACAATGAAAAAAATATTTGCAGTTATTTGCCTACTCTTATTTACTTATTCCGTTAGCGCGAGCGCACAGGCTTGGAAATATCGTCCAATTCTCGACCCGAGTTCTGACCCAAACCTCATTGCGCTTGCCAAAGGTGAAACGCCTAGGGTCATATTCGCAACTATTGGCGTGGATTACCAACAAAAAGTGCTAACCCTGAAAAACAGCGGCTATACCCGCATAGGCTTCTATATGGGCCATCCTGATTTCAAGCGCAAAAAGAATGAAAAAAGGGCTGTTTCTGCGGCCAAAAAAGCTGGGGCAAGTGTCATATTTACAAGTGATTTTGGCGGTTTAATTTATTTCTATGCCCTGCAAAGATCAGCACCACAGTCGCCTGTAAAAAGTGTAACGTTAAAACCCACACCTCCTGTCGTGCAACCCGTGACAACGTCGCCCAGTAACAATTATGCAGCTGAGGCTAAGGCGCAAGAAAACCCATTCGCAACAAAAGCACCATCCAACCCCTTCGCAGTAGCGCTGGCGGAAGGTTATGTCGGCATATTCAATTCAGATGCGGTGCGGCTAACGTTGGCAAGAACTGCAAATGGTTTTTCCGGTAGTCTTTTTTATGCACAAACAGCACAAACCTATCCTGTGACAGCTGGAATTGAAAACGGTGTACTGCGCGGTTCATTTACGACAGGCGGCAAAGCCTTTCCTTTTACATTCCAATTAGATGATGACGGCAACAGCGCACAGTTTAACACCGAAGGCTATAGCGGAAAACTCGAGCGAACTTTAGAGCTCTCTGCACCTGTAAAAACATCGCCCCCTCTAAGCCGAATTGATAAATTGTATGAAGAGGCGCTCGTAGCTCTTGAGAGCGCAACATCAGCGCAAAAATCTGTTGCCATGGCGACCACAATTGCACAGCTGGCACAGGGAGGTCGTATGGAGCGTGCCCGCGCCTTGTTGGATGCAATTCCCCGCAATGATACATTTCGTGATTTGGCCACAGCTATGTTTGGAGAAAGCCAGGCGGCCAGTGGTGATTTGGTCGGCGCCAAGGCGACTGCAAATGGTATGGCGAGCCAAACATGGCGCACATACATAGTCGAGGCAATTGCTGTGTATCAGGCCGAAAATGGTGACGCCGCCGCCGCTCTTTCAACAGCAAATTCTATTGGTACACAAAACGACAAAATTAGCGCACTGGTTGCCGTTGCAAATGCGCTCAGCCAATCCGATGATAAAGCAATAGCGCTAACGACACTTAAGGATGCACAAACACGCGCGGAGGCGGTTCAAGACAAATCTCGAAAAGATGATGCTTTGGCGATGGTATCTGGTGGATATGCTATTGCTGGGAATTATGATATGGCGACAGATCTCGGCGGGGATATCAAAAACCATATGGCACGTGTCAAAGCCTATGTCAGTATTGCACTTGCACAAGCCAAGGCAGGCGATGTGGACGGCGCACGCAAGTCCATAAAACGAGCGGAAGGGCGATCTGGACATATCAAACCAAAAGCGGCACGACCAGCAGCCTATGCGCAAATAGCACGAGGCTATGCCGCCCTTCGAGACGTAAAGGGCATGACTAAAATGTTCAAATGGACGAAAATCTTGAAAGGCAATGACCTTAAGGCCCGCGTGGAGATTGTGCGCACGCAAATTGACTTTGGTTATTACGCACCAGCGCGCACTAATTTATCCCTTATTGGTAGTGCGGACCTCATTGGTTCCTTAACGGCTGAACTAGCGCAGCATCAGGCACAAAACGGCGATTTTGAAGGTGGGCTGTCCATGGCGCAAAGCATAATACCACCGCATCACCGCGCTTTTGGCATAGCGGCTGTCGCAACAGAAATGGCAAAGGCAGAATGAGTTTCTAGTTAGGGAGTGTACTCATAAACTCAGGCCGTAACAATGGGGCCAAATCTACTTTGACATTCCTCTTAGTGGCAATCTGCGTCGTGACCGAAGGGAATGCCTCTTGTGCATACCGCTTGGACTGGTAAATAAGCAGAGCCATGAAACTCAAATAAAATCAGCGCATTACCAAACAGCATCCATGTGAATGGCAATCCTATTCGGGGAAAACATATACGCGAGATGTAAAAACTTCGCTATGGAAATACCAAAGAGAGGTTCCAAAGGGGTCAGTTATACTTTACGGGTTCTCATTGCAGCTAAAAGTTACAACAACAATTTAAAGCTTGAGTTTGATTTTGATTTCTCGCTACAGTCGCTGCAAAGGCAAACGCATTTCAAACGAGTTGACGCATGAAAATTTCAGGATTTAGACTGGCGAAATTATCTGTCCCGCTTAGGACACCTTTTAAAACGGCATTGCGCACTGTTTCAAAAATCGAAGATATTGTGCTGTTGGTCGAAACCGACACTGGCAATATTGGTTACGGAGAAGCCCCACCAACTGCTGTGATTACGGGGGATACGCATGGTTCTATAATTGATGCCCTGCGCTATCATATCATGCCAGCTATCATGAGTATGGATATCTCTGATTTGGACGCCATCACAACGTGTATCCAAGACGCAATTGTTCACAATACGAATGCGAAAGCTGCGGCTGAAATTGCCGTCTATGACCTTAATGCTCAAGCACAGAACCAACCACTTTATAAGGCACTCGGGGGCGGCTCCCCGCACCTCTCTACTGATCTAACCATTAGTGTTGACGGGGTTGATAAAATGGTTGCCGATAGTTTGTTGGCTCTTGAGCAAGGGTATAAAACCTTGAAAATAAAAGTCGGAAAAGACATCGCTCTCGACGTAAAACGTATCGAAGCAATCTACGCAAAAACTAAAGGTAAAGCCCCCCTTATTCTTGATGCCAATCAGGGCTGGAGCGCAGAGCAGACAGTACGCGCTTTAGATGAACTTGAGAGCGCAGGCGTCGAGCTTGACCTAATCGAACAGCCCGTCAAAGCTAATGACATTGACGGTATGGAATATGTCACAAGCCGTGTCCGCACGCCCGTTATGGCGGATGAAAGTGCCTTTAGTGCGCAACAGGTCACAGAACTATTAGAACGCAAAGCTTGTGACATTATCAATATTAAACTGATGAAAACCGGCGGTCTTTCAAACGCAATTCGGATAGCAGGTATTGCACAAAAATATGGCGCGCAATGCATGATTGGTTGTATGCTTGAGACATCCATAAGTGTTTCCGCCGCCGCACATTTCGCCGCCGCGCATGCAAGTATTATCACACGCATAGATTTGGACGGCCCTGCACTTGGTACTTTTGATCCAGTAAAAGGCGGCACAACATTTAACGGTCCTAAAATAACTCTGAACAAAGAAGCCGGACTCGGTATTCGCACCATCAAGGGGCTGCAATATTTAGCGGTTTAAATTGGAATAGTGAATTCATATATTGATATTTATATCACCCTTTAAAGTTTGAAGTGCGACAGTTGGTGGTTCTTTGGTTTTAGCTATGAACACTTAATAGGCGTAGAATTGAAGTATTTATTAGGTTCTGATCTTAGCTAACTTTCTTGTGTCAAATACGGTAATGATCAGCCAGATGAAAAAGCTATAATCCGCTAGGCGTTGCCACGCGCCTTTCATTGCCTGCATTTCAGGGACAAGCATGCCTGTAAACCCTAATAACATGCAGATAAACGCAAGAATTGCCAAGGAGGCAAGTCTTCCAGCTCCCGTTTTTTTAAAGCCGTAGGCAAGCAATAGTAACCCGAACATACCGCCAAAATATTCGATAATTCCGGTCAAGTTGTGAACGGCTTGTTTGGTGCTACCAACAGACGGACAGCCGCTATCACACGGAAAGGCAAATGCACCTAGATAAGCGATTGCAACGCCAAATACGGCTATACAACCCAATAGGAATACAAAGTTTTTCGCCAAATTCCTCCATAAACTCAAAATGAGGAACGCCAGAGAAATCGAGACTATTAAAAAACCTGCCCAATTCATAAGTGTAGCATAGCTTGCATTATCTGCGCCAAGTTCGCTGATATAATGACCCGAAAACGAATAATCAACGCGAAGAAACCCGATAAATTCCGGCAGAAAAATTCCAGAAAAAATCAACGCAATACTGGAGATAACAATAAAATGTTTTGGCATTTCTTTTCGCATTAACAGGTACTCCAATCCGAGAAGCAAGCATATTTATCAAACACATAAGCAAAATAAATGGCGGAGACGAAGGGATTCGAACCCTCGATGGGCTTATGACCCATACTCCCTTAGCAGGGGAGCGCCTTCGACCACTCGGCCACGTCTCCGTCGGCGGGATTAGCGCACCCGCGCAGTGCCTGCAAGGTAGAAATTGTGATTTTCCCTTAAAGTTTCACTTTATTTTCAAATTAAAGCCAAATTAACCATAGTGAGACTGTTGCGCACTATTTTGGTACACTTGCAGTGAAAATACACGACATTTAACTGGTTTAAGTACAAAAAACCGCCTGCTTGTTTACGCAAAATTTTCCCTCTTGGGTTAGTTTAGCAAAAAATATGGTGGGTTAAATGGAACAATTAAAAAAACAGAGTGCTCGGACTGAGGCAAAACCGAAAATACCAAGCCCTGTGCCAACAGCAAAACAAGTGGATACGGTGAAAGCCTTCACGCGGCGAACCAAACCGCGAATTGATAGTGCAAAGACCAACAAAGACGCAATAAACAAAAACCAAGACCGCGTAAAATTATCAAAAATACATTTCCCAAAGCAAACTGGGAATATGGCTGCAGTCCGGTTTAGCATTCGGGTTATCGATGCTATATTTGTGACAGCAATTATTTTGCTTTCCATTTGGAGCGGATATGTTGGTATCAACAATAAAGCTGTTCTTGCGCCAATGGCTGCCGGGATATCAGGGGCGATAGGATTTTTTGCCGCATTATATCTGATGAAGGCTCACAATTTTTCTCCAGTCGAAACATTTGGTGCGCACATGAAAAAAGTAGTTCTGGGTTCTTCTGCTGCGCTCGGGGCTTGGTTGTCAATTGCTTTAATATTAAAGCCAGATACATTCCTACCAGATGCTTTGGCTATATCTGGTCTCTTGGCAACCGCATTATTGTTATGCTTGCATACATTTTATTTTTTTTGGGTAAAACGGCAACATAACCAAGGGCAATTAATCCCGACCATTATCATGCTCGGCGCAACTGATGCCGCTCGCCGTCTGATCGAAGAAAATGCCCGTACACGCGAATTAAATATCCTGGCCATATTCGACGAGAGATTATCCCGAGCACCACAAAACATCCACGGCGTTCCGGTAGTCGGCAAGATTGAAGATATGCTAAATTGGGATGCCCTGCCCTATGTGGACAGGATTATTGTGACCTTGCCAAATATGGCAGAGACAAGAAAAACCGCTTTTGTAAACCAAGTGCGCAAGCTTCCTAACCGGATTGCATTTGTTGTTGATGAGTTTGAGCATTTGGACCATGTACAGCAACGTCTAACGCAAATCGCTGAAATAGGTACGCGTGAAATATCCGGCACACCTTTTTCAGGCAGCGCCGTATTTGCCAAACGCGCCGTTGACATTATCATTAGTGGCACAGCATTATTGTTTGGATTGCCTGTATTCGTCCTCATAGCTTTGGCCATTAAGCTCGACAGCAAAGGCCCCGTGCTGTTCAAGCAACAACGCCAAGGATTTAACAACCGCATATTCAATGTATTTAAATTTCGCTCTCTAAAGATTGAGGACGAGGATAAATCTGCACGCTCACAGGTCACAAAAGGTGACAGCCGCGTTACTCGTGTTGGACGGTTTATCCGTAAGACAAGCCTGGACGAGCTACCACAATTGCTAAATGTCCTAAAGGGAGATATGTCACTTGTCGGCCCACGCCCTCACGCAGTTGGTATGCACACTGGCGATGTAAAAACCTACAAATTAGTCGACGAATACGCCCACCGTTTAAAAGTAAAACCAGGCCTAACAGGGTGGGCGCAAATTAATGGCTCGCGAGGACCTTTGCACGATGCGAAGAGTGTTAAGCGTCGTGTTCAACTCGACCTTGAATATATTGAACGTTCCGGCGTATTTTTTGATCTCATGGTTATGTTTAAAACTTTGCCCTGTTTACTTGGCGACAGCGAAAACGATCGCTAGATCATGAATAGGAGATTTTTAAAATGATCTGGCGACAAATGCTTGGATATGTTCCCGTTAATTTGGCGAATATCATCATCAGTTTTGGAACAATTGCTATTCTGACACGCCTTTTGGACGGTGCCGAATTTGGTCGCTACGCACTTGCTATAGCCGGGATGCATTTCATTCATATGGTTGCGTTCACATGGGTTGAGGCCGCAATGGCACGATTTTATGCTAGGGCAAAAAGACGCGATGAACTGGCGTCACATTTAAAGACCAGCTATATCTCTGCGGCAGTATTGGGCATAATTGGCTTGCCAATACTTATGGTACTTATTTATATTTTACCAATTACGCAAACCATGAAAACCTTATTGGGGTTTGCCTTTGCTTCGACCTGTTTAACGCTGATTTACAATATCGGTATCGAAGCCCATAAGGCCGCGCACCGTATTGGCCGCTTTAGTGCGATTTATACTACCCAAAGCTTATTGGGTTTCAGTGTCGGGATCATTTTGATATTGGTAACCCCCTTGCGCGAAACCGCCCCATTTGTCGGGATTATCGCAGGCACCGTATTGGCTCTGATTATTGATTTGCCATTTATGTTCAAACGCATGAAAGGTGGCAAGTTTGAAAAAACCCGAACCCGCACTTATTTCGTTTACGGAATGCCAATTTGTTTATCTCTGATGCTTAGTTATATTTTATCACAAGGCGATTTGGTTTTTATAAAATATTTCATGGGAGATTTATCAGTAGGTGAATACAATGCAGGTTATAATCTTGCCAACCGTTCCCTGGATGTTTTATTTGTATGGATTGCCATGGCCGTTACGCCTATTGCGATTACGACACTGGAACAAGACGGGTTGGAGAAAACCAAAAAAATCCTGAAAAGCTACGGCGAGTTTTTACTACTGGTTATTCTTCCAGCGGCCACTGGGATTGCACTGGTAGCTGAACCTGCCGGCTTTATTTTAGGGGAGTCAGTACGCGCACAGGCCGTTAAAATTATGCCTTGGGTTGCTTTCGCGGGCGTTATGAACGGCTTCATTGCTTATTATGCGCAGCGTGCATTTATGCTATCACGGAAGACAGGAGTTTTTGCCGCAGCAATGGTCTTGCCAATGTTTATTAACATGGGGCTAAACATTTGGCTCATCCCAATACACGGGCTTATGGGTGCCGTTTGGGCGACATTAATAGCTTATAGCTTTGGACTGGTAATAACATTATTAATGGCACGGCGTTCTTTCCCATTACCATTACCGTTAAAAGCTTTGCTGCAATGCACATTTGCCAGCTTGGTCATGGCGGGCGTTGTCAATGCGCTACCAGCCAGTGTGGACGTATGGCCTGATTTTGCTGAATTACTGGTTAAAGCTGTTGTTGGAGTTAGTGTTTATGCTTGTGTTGCATTCGCTATAAATGCAGCAAATTGTCGTGAAATCGTTACTGATTTTATTGGTAAAATTAAAACCAAATTAAAACCGTCTATTGTAGAGGTCGCACAATGATGGATATTTTTAAAAATAAAGCGGCTAAAACAAACACAACACCACGGCTATCGATTTTAGTGCCTTTTTATCATGATGACCCCGCGTTGCTACTGAACGATTTATTAGTACAAGCGCAAGCGGCGGGGCATACGGAAATTTTAATCTACGACGACGGGACTGGTAACGCTAATGTAAACGCACGCCTGAAAAACACGGCAAAGAAAAGCACCGCACCGATCAAACTGTTTTTCGCGCGTAAGAACAAAGGCCGATCTTACGCTCGCAATTATCTCAAATCACAAGCACAGGCTGAATGGGTATTATTTCTAGATGCCGATATGCGACCGGAGGAAGTTCATTTCCTTGACGATTACCTTGCCGAAATTAACGCCGACACTTCAGACATTATTTTTGGTGGATTTACAGTACCAAAGAAAAAACAATCTTCAGAAACAGAACTACACCGCGTTTTTTCAAAAACATCCGATTGTTTAAGCGCATTAGAGCGCAGTAAAAATGGGGCGCAATATGTGTGCTCTTCTAACCTATGTGTGCGCAGCGCAATTCTCGATGCAGAACCGTTTGATACAGGGTTTGCCGGTTGGGGGTGGGAAGACAGTGAATGGGCGGCACGGGTTGCCGTAAAATTTAGGTTAAAACATGCCGACATTCCTGCACTGCATCTTGGCTTAGAGACCACAGAAACGATGTTAAGTAGATTTAAAAATAGTGCGAACAATTATGTGCGCTTTACCAATGCTCATCCTGAATTGGCCAAAACACTAACTTTGTATAGATTGAGCAAGAAACTCAAAAATGTACCTGGCCAGCAATTGGTGCGTCCAAGTCTAAAATTTCTTGTACGTACCAATGCAATGCCAACAAAAATTAGATTGTTTGCACTTAAATTATGGCGCGCTTCGTGGTATGCAGACTCTGTTCCGTAACATTCTAACTGTTTTTTCAAAATAACGAGAAGCTCTTAATTTATCCATTGGGATTGTGCTGTTGGAAATATGGCACTGGCGGCCTACCCCGCCAATAGGCAGGTGAAAACGAAAATAGCTTGGCGGATGTGGCTACGAAAATCACCCAGCTTAAATCGTTTTGTTGCAAAATTGTACTCTCAGATAAAGAAACCATAAAGAACAACACTGTTGATAAAATTACCCAATAATTTTCCACGCCGCCCCGATACAACCGCCCAAATGCCAACAACAATGTTGCTAGATATAAAATTCCAAACAGAATGACCGCGACAACGCCCGCTGACAACCAGGTCTCGACCCAACCATTATGTGCGGTCGGTACACCCCATTCCAAACTAAACCGAACCCAATATGATGGCCCGTTTAAATCCTGCCAAAACGTCCCATACCCATAACCCAATAAAGGTTTTTGCTCTATGGCAGCCGCCAGGGCGTTCCAAATGTCCGTTCGGCCCGTTAATGTGCGTTCTTTGCCGATTAACTCAAACATCATATCAGGCATGAAAATGATAAGGAACATAAAAACAGAAACGCCAATAATGACACTATACATTACCGGGATACGCAAAATTGGGAAACGGCGAAACACGCGTATTACCAAAAACCCACAAATGGCAACCAGGGCGGCCAGCAACGCAGCCTTTGATGTCGACAACAATACTAAGCCAAAACAAAGTACTCCGCTGGGTATCCAGAGCCACCAGCGTTTTGGCTGCATTGCATACGCACACATCATAAGTGCAAGCCCCATGGCCATACGAACACCAAATGAATTTTTCTCCAGCCACGCACCCCGCCACGCGCCTTGATGGATTTCTTGCATCTGTCCCAAACTCGGAATAAATATACCTAGAAACAAACTTATCAGTGCCATGACCAAAAACACAAATGCCAGGCGCTGTACCAATTCATTCCAATCGTAACGCGCCGCCAAGCATAATCCAAATAATGTAGTCATGAGTAAGGCAATGCTGCGCCGTAGTGTTACATCTGGTTGAATAGACCAAATATAACTCAACCCGCACCATAAAATACAGGTAATAAGCAATGGGTTAAACACTGCCATGCGAATTACATTTGGAAACCAGCGCAATGTTAGAAAAATAACCATCAAATAACCAGGATACCATAAATTTCGTGCCAAAGATGACGATTCTGCTAAATCTACAGGGTTAGTTAATAGCAATGCTACAAGTGCCGTTGAAAACTGAAACAATAAAATAAAGACGAATATTTCTTCGAGCCAATACATAATATTGCGCAAAAATTCATTTCGAGCCGCAACTCCATCTTCGAAATTATTGCCTTGGTTACTAATCATGATGCCAGAAGAGGTCATGCGCTTCCTCCTAGAGCACTCCACTTTAATATGGAGTGCTCTAACGCGCCAATTTTTACATAAACATCACCTTGATACAGAGAGTTCGATGGAGAGAGTGACCGTAACTGTGACTGAGCATCCTTTTTCGCACCGACCAAAATTGTGCCATCTGTTTCTGGACAAATCGAACTGAAATTATTTTGCCAAGCCAGTTGTAGGTTGTGGGTATTTGAAAAGACGGTCATAGCGTTTACGAATACGGTTGTGGGTTCGTTGTACCAATAACGCGGTTATCTTCTGGCCTTGCGTAGTCTGTTGCTGCGCCAGTGTGCGCTGTCGGTTGATTTATGGGCGCAGAGGTCTGATTAGGCGGCGGTGTTGGCTGCACGCTCGGATTCCCATATGGATTTACGTTGCCGTAACTGCCGTTCGCATATATTTCACCATTACTAGGTATTTCCATTTCTACGGGTGCAGGTTCACCGTAAGGACTTACTTCATTGGCCTGCTGATCATAACGCATACCACCGCCGCCATAAACCGATGGCTCAAAACTAGCAGGTTCAAAGACTGCAGGTTCATAAGCGTTCGAAACAGGCCTGGACGCAGAAGAGGGCATAGGAACAGGCACTTCAGGAACATTTGTTTCATAAGCAGGCGCACCACCATAAGGCACTGCTTCTGGTAATTCATTGATATACATTTGCATTGGCATGCCCATTCTTGCGGGCGAACCATAGAGCTTTGGATCTAAGAACACGCGCAATAAAGCCAGCATAAACACACTAAAGACAGAACCTAGGAAGGCCAATGCCCGCAAGATTTTCTTCATGTTACGACCTTTGCTCGCCATATTAGGCCGCGTGATGAATTTAATGTTTTCGCTTGAATTTTCTAATTGCTGTTCATCAACCAGTGCTTCTGTCTCTCTAGCTTGCAAGCCTTCTAGTCTGACTTCGATCGTAGTTTTTTCGCGTACCAGATTTGTATATGTTGGCGCGAGTTGGCGCAACCTTCTTACTTTTGCAACGGATGCATTGACTTGTTTTTGCAATGTTACTTCTTGCTCGCGCAAACTATCAGCCGTAGCTTGTACTGTATTGCGTTGTGTTAACAGCGCTTGATACACAGGGTTAGGGCCAACGCGACGTCCACCGACAGCTTGCCCACCATTGCTGTTAATCTGCGCTTGCAGTTCTCTAATTTCTGCTTCTTTGGCTCGGACCGGGTTGCTTGTCGGCAAATATTTTGCAAGCAACTGACGTTTCTCAAGTTGGGCTTGCGCTAACCTTTGCGCACCACGGTCCTCGACAAATAAATTTATTGTTTTTGGTTCACGGCGCAATTGATCTTCACTTGCGGCCAAAGACGCTTCAGCCGCCACTAAACTCCCCTTTAAGGTATTTAGCTGTGTTCTTAGTAATTCAGAACGTGTCTGAGCCCCTACCCGTTCTGTTTCAAAATCTGAAATACCGTTTTTGTTTAAAACACTTTGAATTTCCGCTTCAATTTTAGCTAACTGTTCTTCTGTATCTGATCTACGTTCTGATAAATTTCCTGTTTTTGCGATTACAAATTTTTGCTTCCTGAAATTTGCGTAAGATGTCATGAACCTGTCCAACGTTTTTACGGCAACTTCACGGTCAGGATGCTTAAAAGTCAAATCAACAATGGATGATTTTGGTGCGGCAATTACAGAATAAGATCTATCCACCATTTTAACAATGTCATTCCAACGATCGCTTTTGTTGTCAGGGCTAGCCTTCACCCATTTTGAATATAAAACCGGGGCGAAACGCTCTCCCCCTACACCGCCATTGGCCGGTGATGCTATCATTTGATTGATGACTTCATCAAGAATGGCAGAGTTCTTAATAATCCCCAGTTCGGTCAATGTAACCTGGTCAGATGTAATAGAGAGAGGGTTGTTTGAACTGCCATCGCCTGCGATTGGATTGTAAACATATTCTGACCCCAGTTGCACCAAAACCCGGCCATCAGCAATGTATTGACGCTTGATGCTACGCGTAAACCAAAAACTTATTATTGTTAGAACAATGACGAGTGGCACCGCCCAAAGCAATTGCTTGGCCAAAGCGGCTGGGATGGCGCTCAATCTAATACCGCCGCCGTCGGCGTTATTAGTAGAGCCATTCGGCCCGCCTGTGTATTGACCATATTGAGCCATAAAAACCTCGTAAAAATAGATTCGTTAACGCAGTTGAGCTTCTAAAATTTAATATTTCCTTATCCATTTTTGTTAACTGTTAAAAAAAAACGATTCAGTACTGTATAAGGTTATAAAATATGCATATAATTGGCAAAAATGGCCTAATCTTGGGGTTTGTGGCTGTTTCTTCAGTTGCTTTGGTTGGCTGCTCTGCAAATTCTGCCAGACATCCATACAATAAAACGAATCATGTACGTGCGTATAAGGCGAAAAATGTTAACTATATTAAGGCCAGATACCCACAATCTCGCCCTCTGAATACACATAGATTAAGAGGAACAAAATCCAATGTAAGTCGCTATGGTCAAAAAAGTAATCAAAAAGGGCAAGTTCCGCCGCCAAGCCCATACGATATGTTTCAAAGATGGGTTGACTATGAACCGCAATATAAATTTTACCCCGGCGACCAGATTGATATGGTTGTACAAAGTGCCCCCGAATTATCTCGAACATTAACCATTGCGCCCGATGGACGGATTTCTATACCTATGGGTGGAACGATAATGGCTGCAGGGCGGACAGTCCCTTGGTTAGAACAAGCAATTCGCAATGAATTGGCGAAACAATTGGTTGACCCGACCACGGCAATAACCAACCGGTCATTTGCGGCTCAAAATATTTATGTTGGTGGTCAAGTGACCCAACAAGGCACCTATGCGCTCAGCGGCCCGATTGGTTCTTTAGAAGCAATCATTATGGCGGGCGGGTTTTTACCCTCTGCCAAAACGCGAGAAGTCGCCATTTTGCGCCGTGCGCCAAATGGTGGTTTAATGATGCGGATAATTGATCATAAGCGCGGCTTAAACAATGTTCGCTCTTATGCTGATAATATGCAGTTAAGACGCGGCGACATCATATTTGTTCCGCGCAATAGCCTCTCTGAGGTCGGTGTTTTTGTACAACAAATTCGCGGCGCACTCCCAGTTGATATTGGCCTAAGTTACAATCTTGGCGATAACTTTAGCGGAAACTAAATGCTTATGCGCAACCTAATCATACCGACTATATGCATGCTTACTCTGCTTGGTGGCTGCACAGTTGCTAAAGTCACAGGTAAAGCCGTTACCCTGCCCGTAAAGGCCGTTTACAAAACCGGTGAACTGGCAACTAAGGGCGTATATTTTACAGGCAAAGGAGCAGGAACAGTCACTTACCAAACAGGCATGTTTGCTGGTAAAGGCGTTTATTATACCGGGAAAGGCACCTATAATGTCGCAAAAGTTCCCGTTAACGTTACCAATGCAGCACTCAATACAAGTGCAAATGTGCTTACCGTTACAACACAAGTTGTCGATTTGTCTGGCAAAGTCGTTTCTGTTAGCCGGACATTACAACGTTCCGAAGTAGATGGTTATGTAAGCCAAGCGCAAGGCGCTGCGAATGTTGTAGATATTTTGGTTGATATTTACCGAGGCTAGCTAGGGTCTGTCCCTATTAAGATTGGGTTTCTAACGAATTTGTAACCAATAATACTTGGAGCACGAATTGCAAACAGTATAAAATTATGTAATAATGTAGTGAGGGTGTCATTTAGTTTTGGAGTTCACAATGAATAAATTTATTAAATCTACATTAGTAATTGCGGCTATTGGTGCCGGCGCGCTTGCTGTAACTAGTCCTGCAATCGCTGAAAATAGCAGTCATTTCACTTCAACGCTGCAAGCGCCCTCAAGCAATTTGCGTGTGAATGTCACGCTCGGCGAAGACCTTGCTTTTCGGGCAGATAATCTTTCGACCAAATTAAGCGACAGGAATAATAGCAGGTCTCTCAATAATGGTTTTTCCAATAATGGTTATTTTGGGCAAAGAGATTTAGATAAATTAACCAAACGCCTCAAAAAAAAGATGGAAGCCAGATTGGTAAAAAGCGGCTTTGCAATTGATGATGACGCAACAACTGTACTTAACCTTGTGATTACCGATGCACGTCCCAATCGTCCTACATTTAAACAAATGTCAAAAAAATCGTCTCTATCCATGCATAGTTTTGGTATAGGTGGTGCAAAATTCGAGGGTACACTAGTCGATACTTCTGGTCAAAAAGGCCGTGTAAGCTATGGTTGGTATGAAACCGATATTTATGATGCCCAATACAGCGGAACTTGGACAGATGCATATCGCGCTATTGATAGATTTGCCCGCAAAACGGCAAGATCACTAAAGTAGTTAATTTAACGCACACCTAAATATTTATGCGTTTGTAAGCTTAGTCGCCACCGCGGATTTGCTGTGCAATATTCATAGGCGATTTTTTCGTTTTGCCCACGTTTGTCGCTGTTTAAATAGCTATCATCGCGCGGCTGCAAAGAAAACACTTTGAAATCTAGATGTTCATAATCTTCAGGTTTGTTTTCTGGTTGTGGGTAAACTAGCTTTAACTCATCGCCAGTTTTTTGCAGCAACTTCGCGTCCGCTTTCGGGCTAATACATAACCAATCAACGCCTTTTGGGGCTTTGATCGTGCCGTTACTCTCAACTCCAATTTTAAATCCAACCTTATGTAAGGCTGCAATTAAATCGACATCTAGTTGCAGCAATGGTTCCCCGCCTGTACAAATTACCCACGGTTGCGTAGATGCAGTTTCGCATGGCAAATCTTCACTCGAAAAATGATGCCCTTCCGGCCAATAGGATAGTACCGTTTGCGCAAGACTTTCAGCCGTTAAGAATTGTCCACCGCCCAAGCCGTCCATGCCAACAAATTCTGTATCGCAAAATTTGCATATGGCTGTTGCGCGGTCTTTTTCGCGGCCTGACCAAAGATTACAGCCCGCAAATCGCAAGAACACGCTCGGGCGCCCACTATGTACGCCCTCTCCTTGTACAGACAAGAATATTTCCTTAACTGAATATGTCATGCTGAAACACTAGTGGTGTATTTCGTCCAACCTTTAGCGCGTAAAACACATGCGGGGCACGTCCCGCAACCAAAACCCCAATCATTGCATTTGCCGCGCTCCCCTAAATAGCACGTATGCGAATACTGGTTGATAAGCGCAACAAGCTTTTCCCCACCAAGTTGATTTGCTAACTGCCAAGCACCAGATTTTGATAAAAACATCAACGGCGTATGCAAGGTAAAATCAGTGTCCATACCAAGATTTAAGGCAAGCATAGTTGCGTCCAACGTTTCTTTGCGACAGTCTGGATAGCCCGAAAAATCCGCCTCGCACATACCGGCAACAAGATTACGTATCCCCTGTTTATAGCCCAAAGCCGCAGCAAAATTTAAAAATATTATGTTTCGTCCTGGCACAAATGTATTTGGTAGCCCGTTTTTTCTGTCAATAATTGCGATATCACGGGTCAAAGATGTATTGCTCATTTCACCGAGAACAGAAAGATCCAATACCCTATCTACACCCAACTTATTGGCCCATTTAGGGAATTTCTGGCGGATTTGTGCCAGCACCTCTAAACGACACTGCATTTCCACCATATGACGCTGTTCATAATCAAAACCAACAGTTTCTACATAATCATACTGTGCCAGAGCCCACGCAAGCACGGTAGCAGAATCCTGCCCACCGGAGAATAATACAAGAGCTTTGCTGTCTTTGGATTGGGTGTCGCGGTTCATGACCGCCCTATATCGCGTCTTTTCACCTATGACTAGCCTCTTATCTAAAACTTGGCATCAAACTTGGCATCAAACTTGAATGGGAAAACGTTCTGAATGCAAGAGCGAATCAGATAGGGATAATTACAGAGGTAAGAATGGGTATTAAAAAGAAAATATTTCTAGGCTGGATAGCATTCGAAGCCATTAGTCTGTGTATTGGCCTACCAGCGGCGGCACAAATCGTTGACCGCGTTATATTTAGCGCTGCCCCGCGCGCTGCACATGTCGTGACACCAATTGCACCAGGTCTCACCGAAATTGTCGTTGCCTCAAATGCACCTTTTACAGTACTTTCTCAAGGTGCAGTAGGTGAAATGACAATGGTTTTAAAGGTAAACGGAACCATAAACGGTACCGCATTTGGTGCGAAAGCCCAACACCCTGGACAAATTTCAAACTGTGTGCTTCCCACAGATGCAACTCTAACTTCCCTCTATACGGCGACACGCAGAACCGCTGCAAACCGCGGCGAAGTTATTAGCCAAGCCGTGATGATCCTCATTAAATATGACCCAGATCTCACGCCGTCATTTGCCGTAAAAACCCTAGACGCGCCAGAGGCTAAATCTGCGCCCGCCGCAATGCTCTGTAATTCGCTGGCAAGCTAGCAATGCAAATTTAGCGCCCTAGCCTTCCAAATGGATTAGGAATCTTGCCACTTTTTGGCTTTTGCGATGTTGGCGCAGGACGTTTTGTCCGACTTTTAGTATCGTCGTTACCACCTGCAAATTCTACCAAAGCAGCGATACGCTTTTCTATTGGCGGGTGGGTTGCGAACAAATCTGAAATACCGACGCGTGGGTTCTCAAACGCCATTTCGCGCACTTCTGCCGGTGCATCAAGTTTAGCATGCCCTGATATTTTCTGCAGCGCACGGATCATAGCGTCAGGATTTTTGGTGAGCTCCACTGAGCCAGCATCCGCAAGATATTCGCGTTTGCGCGATAAAGAAAAACGGATCAACATCGCAAGCCCATATGCAATGACAATTATTACGACGGCAATTACAACTAAAACGGCTGCATTGTCACCACCACTTCTACGCGAACGTGTAGCGCGCGACATATTGGTACGAAACATACCGCGCACAACACCTTCACCAAAAAATGAGATTATCCCGACAAAGATAACGGCTATTATGAGCAAGCGAACATCTTTGTTTTTAATATGGGAAAGCTCATGGGCAATGACGGCTTCAAGCTCTTCATCATCCAATTTTTCCATCAAGCCGCGTGTCAGCGTTATCGTATAGTTTTTATCACGAATGCCACTGGCAAAAGCATTCATCACATCTGTTTCAATAATCTTCAAACGAGGGGTTGTTATTCCGCGCGATATGCACAGATTTTCCAGTAGTTTATAAGCGCGGGGTTCCTCGCTAATAGTTACAGACTTAGATTTTGTCGCCATATCAATCAAGGCCTGATGCCCCATAAAAGCGACGCTAAACCAAGCCCCTACCCCAGCCAATGTAAGCGGGATTGCCGTGGGGAGTGTGTTTGCAGCATAGGCAAACCCGTCTTGGGTTGACCCGCCTTGTGCATAACCTGCCCATAATAAAAGCCCAGCATAAACCAAAGCCAATATCAGTACGGGGAACATGACAAGCAACAAGATGCTCTTAAAATTATTATTCCAAATGTGGGTTTTAAGACCGTAAGCGCCCATTACTTTTACTCAGTGTTAATAACTAATGATGGCTTTAATCAAAGCTCACATCCGGTGCGATTTGCAAATTCTCGCGACCCTCAGCACTTTCAAAGAAATCGCGCGGTCCGAAATTAAACGGCCCCGCCAACATATTTGCAGGAAATTGCTCCCGACCCGTATTATATTCTTGGGTCGCATTATTATAAAAACGCCGCGAAGCAGAGATTTTGTTCTCAACATCACTAAGCTCGTCTTGTAACTGCAGGAAATTCGTATTGGCTTTAAGATCGGGGTAAGCTTCGCCTAGAGCGAACAACTTTCCAATCGCTTGCGTAAGCATACCTTCGCTAGCCGCCGTATCACCAACACTTTTCGCTGAAACAGCAGCATTACGCGCATCGATAACCTCTTTCAGAGTGCTTTTTTCGTGTTTGGCATACCCTTTTACCACTTTGACTAAGTTAGGCACCAAGTCTTGGCGCTGTTTCAGCTGAACTTCGATATCAGACCAAGCTTGGTTGCAGGTCTGCCTTAAACCGACCAATCGGTTATAAATACCAATTATAAGAACAGCTAAAGCAACAATATTGCCGAGAATTACGAATAAACTAGTCATGGAAAACCCCTTTTTGTGTACTAATAATATAGTGATTATTAGCGGATTTGCAAGGCTACAACGTTTTATCTACTGCAAAAACTCCGGCGCGTGAAAACCCGCGCGGGGCCATACGGCCTGCCTGTGCGCGCTTTCCTTGATGGATTTCCCAGTCATTAACAGAGTTGCGTCGCCCAGAGGCATCGACAAAACACAAGCCTTCTTCAGTTTTAAACGTGGTCATATCTTTTAGGCCACCATCTTTGAAGTTTTGCAACCGAACACCTTTACCACGTCCTAGCACAGGAAGTTCGGCAACATCGTAAATCAAAATTTTACGGTTTTCGCCAATCGTCGCGAACTTTTCACCGCCAACTGCAATACAGCGCAATGCCTCAACCTCCCCTTTAACGTTTAACACCTGTTTACCACCGCGTTTAGACGCAATGATTCCTTCTTCTTTAACGCGGAAGCCATATCCGGCTGTGCTGGCCACAATGAGTTCGCGCTGCGGGTCGTGGACGAACAAACCAATGGGCATATGATCGTCTTCCAAATCAACCATGAGCCGAATGGGTTCGCCGTTCCCGCGCCCGCCCGGCAATTTATCTGCCCCAAGCGTATAAAATTTACCGTTACTTGCAAACATTATGATGCTGTCTGTTGTATAGGCGGGAACAGAAAAAGCAGGGCCGTCGCCGTCTTTAAACTTCAAATTGGAAAGGTCTTCGACCTTACCTTTTAACGCACGTATCCAACCCATTTTTGACAAAACTACAGTCACGGGCTCTTTGGATATGAAGGCCGTCGACATGTCTAAATCCACATCAGGCTCATCTGCAAATGTTGTGCGCCGCATGCCAAGCTCTGTTTTTGGGCCGTAAACATCTCGGATTTCGCGAACTTGTTCGGCGATCCGTGCCCACTGAAGTTTTTCAGAACCGAGGAGCTCTTCCACTTGCGATTTCTCTTCTGCTAACTTATCGTATTCTGCTTGAATTTCTATTTCTTGTAGCTTGTTCAATGCACGCAAACGCATATTAAGAATTGCATCGGTTTGCCGCTCGCTTAGATTAAAAGCAGCGATTAAAGCTTCTTTGGGGCTATCCTCAAAACGAACAATGCGGATAACTTCATCAATATTTAGATAAGCAATTTTCAGACCCGCAAGTATCTCCATACGGTCTTCTATTTTACCAAGACGTTGACGCGAACGACGGCAAAGCACTTCACGGCGGTGATCGAGGAAAGCTTGAATAACATCGCGCAAGCCCATAACACGCGGTGTTCCTGTCGCGTCCAAAACATTCATGTTCAGGCTAATCCGGTTTTCTAACTGGCTTGACTTGAAAAGGCTTTCCATCAACATTTCTGGGTCGATATTTTTATTTTTAGGCTCTAGAACAACCCGAATATCTTCGGCACTTTCATCGCGTACATCTGCAAGCCAAGGGTTTTTCTTACCGTCAATAAGTTCGGCCAATTTTTCAATTAATCGGGACTTTTGAACTTGGTAAGGGATTTCAGTAACGACGATTTGCCACTGCCCACGTCCTAAATCTTCTTTTTCCCAACGCGCACGTACTTTAAAACCACCACGACCGGTTGCATAAGCCTCAATAATATTTTCATGCGGTTCAACAATGATACCACCCGTAGGAAAATCAGGCCCCTTAACCTGTTCCAACAATGTCTCAATGCGGGCTCTTGGCGCCTTGATGAGATGCAAAGCCGCATTACATATTTCCGCAGCATTGTGCGGCGGGATTGCTGTTGCCATGCCCACGGCAATGCCCATAGACCCATTTGCCAATAAGTTGGGAAAGCCAGCTGGCAGCACAACTGGTTCTTCGTCTTCTTCGTTATAGGTCGCCCTGAAATCTACGGCGTCTTCCTCAAGCCCGTCGAGCAAAGCCTTACCAGCCGCAGTCATCCGCGCTTCGGTATAACGCATAGCGGCTGCACTATCGCCGTCTATATTTCCGAAATTACCCTGCCCATTGATGAGCGGATAGCGAGCTGCAAATGACTGGGATAATTTTACCAAAGCATCATAGATAGATGCATCGCCGTGGGGATGGTATTGTCCCATAACATCGCCAACAATTCGCGCGCATTTTTTGGGTGCGTTCTCAGGGTTAAGTTTAAGTTGTCGCATAGCATAAAGAATGCGCCTGTGCACAGGTTTAAGCCCGTCGCGCACATCGGGTAATGCCCGCATGGTAATCGTCGCCATGGCATAGGCCAGATAACGTGATCCCAATGCATCATCGATGTTTTCTTCTATTACATTGCTGCCAATTTCGTCTTTTATATCGCTCATGAAAATCCCAAATAATGATTCGTAACCACCATACAGAATTTAAGGTAAATGGCCTATTACTGGTTTGGCTGATTTTCTAATTTAAAGTGTTTCAATAAAACTGACTGCAAGTGATTTCGAGCCTCAGGCATATCTCGGTTCTGCGTATGAAAAACACGGGTTCTCAAGAACGTCCCACTTAGAATCAGACCAGCTTCAATATCCCCTTCTTCGATCTTATTTTGCCCATGCAAGAATGGTGGTAATCTTAATAATTTATCCAGGTAAGGTTTTGCTGCGTCTGCACAAACGGCGCGGCCTGAACGTGGACTAACATGTGTTAAATTTTCTGTAGAACTTGTCGCTGCACATTGCGATAAATCAAGACCATAACCAAGAGCTTGCAATAATGCCATTTCAAAACGTATATACAAAGCAGGCCAAACATCTATATCATGTAATTGTCCCATCAACACTTTATACACTTCAAATAATTTAGGATGCGCTTCACGCTCTGGCAAAGCTTGCATACACAAAGCCGAAACCGAATTTAATCCTGCCAAGGCTGCTCGGTCTTGCATCAAAATCGCGGCGCGCGCATCTAGCGCCTCTACTTTGAAAACACCTAAATGTTCAGACAAGCGCGCATTCCAATTTACTGTAACCTGGTTGCCCGCTTGCAATACGGGACGCATCCGTCTTGAACGACCGCCGCGTACTATGCCGGCGTGGCGGCCTTGTTCTTTGGTAAAAACATTGATGATAGCCGAAGTTTCGCCGTGTGGCCTTGCCGACAAAATATATCCATCTGCCGCCCACTGCATTAGGTGTCATACCCATTACACATCAAATTCAAGACCGCTCTCTAGATATTTGCTGCGATCCTCATGCCAACTTTCCCGAACCTTGACGAATAAAAACAAATGTACTTTTTTGCCAAAACTTTCGCGCATGTCATGCCGCGCCATTTGCCCAATTTGCTTGATGGTTTGACCGCCTTTGCCAAGGACAATCGGTTTTTGAGATTTGCGGCGCACATAAATAACTTGTTCTATTTTAAGGTCACCATTTTTCATATTTGTCCACTTTTCGGTCTCAACATGCGAGGCATAGGGAAGCTCGTTGTGTAAGCGTACAAATAGTTTTTCGCGCGTAATCTCTGCCGCCATCAAGCGCAAAGGAATATCCGCTGCTTGCTCAGTCGGGTATAAATATGGGCCAATTGGCATATTGTCGGAAAGTTTGGCGGCAAGTTTTGACACGCCATTTCCTTTTAGGGCAGAAATCATGAAAATTTCTGAATAAGCTTTGGCTTCTTCAAATGTTTTTATCAACGCCAAAAGATGCTCTTTCTCGATTTCGTCGATTTTATTAAGCGCCAAATAAATTGGGCGTTCACCTGAACGTTTTCCTAATCCTTTAATGACCCTATCTGTATCTTGTGCCGATTTATTGTCTTGCCCTGATGGTTCAGCACGACGCAGGACTTTCGAATAGGACGGCGCATCAACAACGTGGACGATGACGTCTGCGTCCGCAACACCACTCCATGCGGCATGTACCATTGAACGGTCAAGACGCTGCCTTGGTTCAAATATACCCGGTGTATCGACAAGAACTATTTGTGCATTTCCGTGCATGGCAATCCCGCGCACTTGAAAACGCGTTGTTTGAATTTTGTGTGTAACAATCGAAATCTTCTCGCCAACCAAAGCATTTACAAGCGTCGATTTACCTGCATTTGGAGCACCAATTATAGCAGCAAAGCCTGCCCTTGTTTGTTCATTTGTATGTTTGTCGTTCATGTTTTTGTCATTATATTAGGGCCAAATTTCCAAAAGATGTTGCGCGGCATACCGCTCCGCATCTTTTTTTGATTTTCCCGTGCCCTTTGCCGCACCTAGGTCAGCTACGTCAACCTCTATTACAAATAAAGGCCGGTGATCGGGACCGCTTCGTTCAATTACAGTGTAAGTAGGAAGGCCGTATCCCTGCGCAGAAGCTTTTTCTTGTAGCTCCGTTTTGGGGTCTTTATTGCTTTTCTTGAAGACTTTTTCAAATTCATCGTGCCAATATTTATCAAATAACTTACTAACGGCTTCCAACCCACCGTCGAGATAGATGGCTGCAAGTAAAGCTTCGCAGGCATCCCCTAAAATTGAGGTTTTGTCTCGCCCCCCTTGCCGTATTTCCGAAGGTGACATGAGCAAATGAGCGCCAAGGTCAATCCGGCGCGCAACACGCGCACAGGCTTCCTTGCGAACCAGCGCATTTAAGCGGCGCGCCATACTGCCTTCATCACCATCATTATGTGCAAATAGCCGTTCTGCTGTTAAAAGCCCAAGCACGCGGTCACCTAGGAATTCCAAACGCTCATAATTTGGCTTTTTACTTCGCCCATCGCCGTAGGATGGATGTGTCAAAGCTTTTTCAAGTATAAATTTATCCGTAAAAGAATACTGTAAATTATCTTCTAGTTTTGCGAGCCGTTTTAACATATGCGCGGAAATTTTTTCTGGCTTATTTTTGTGAGCTGGCATCTATGTTACCCCTTTATATTAGCCCTCTGAAAAACGCTCTACTCTTGCGTAATATTTTGTGTGTTTTATTAATTTTGGTCATAAAATTTCTACCACTACAAAAGCCTGTGCATACGGAAAATCATCCGTCAGGCTGAGATGAATTTTCCATTTTTGTCCTGGCTCAATTTGTGATGTAACACGGTTTAATGCCGCACCATGTAAAATAATTTCCGGCTTGCCAGAAGGATGATTAATAACCTCCACATCATGCCATGACAATGCCCCCGTATGGGTGCCTGCAAGTGCTTTTGCTGCAGCTTCTTTGGCTGCAAAGCGCTTGGCATAAGAACTCGCACGGGTCGAACTGTGCTCAGAACGTTTACGCTCACCTTCGGTAAAGACCTTATGGGGAAACCGCTCACCATATTTATTGAGCAGTTCGTCAATACGCCGAATGTCGCAAATATCTGTCCCAACACCTATAATCATTGGTCAGCGGCTCTAACAAAATTTGTTGCCTTCTCAATCGTATCAACAACCACTCTCAAACCCCGCTTATACTCGCGTAGGCGAGTAACCAGTAAAACATCCAAGATAGATTCCCGCCTGCGCGGGAATGAGCGGATAGATTGGGGTAATTATTGAACATTAATTGTCACCTCACAGACTTTTCCAAAAAGCACTTCGTATCCAACTTATACTGTGATGAGTCCACTACTTAATTTCCCGTGCCGCAGCAATCAATCTGCGCATTTCTATAATAGCTGGTTTTAGACCCATAGATATAGCCTCACCTATAATGAAATGGCCTATATTAAGCTCCCTTACTTCTGGGATTGCGGCAATTTTTGTGACATTTTCAAACGTCAATCCATGACCGAAGTGAACTTCTAGCCCTAATTCATATGCCTGCCTAGCACCTGCTTGCATGGCCTTTAATAGCTCTTCCGCTTTGTCCGTTTCGTCCATATCTAGTGCATGGGCATAGGCACCAGTGTGAAATTCTACCACTTGCGCCCCGCAGGATTTACTAGCTGTAATTTGGTGCGGAACGGCTTCGATGAACATAGACACCCTGCTTCCATTATCCGCTAACGCCCTTGCGATAGGCGTGATTTGATTGTGTAGCCCAGCTGCGTCTAATCCGCCTTCTGTGGTGCGTTCAGTCCGTTTTTCAGGCACGAGGCAAACAGCATGAGGCTTAGTTGCCATAGCAATACCTACTATATCGTCTACTGCAGCCAATTCAAAATTTAAGGGTTTACCCATTTCCAAACATAATGCCTGCAAACGCGCAATATCATTATCATTGATATGGCGACGGTCTTCGCGCAAATGCGCCGTGATGCCGTCTGCGCCCGCTTCTATTGCAAGCCGAGCCGCATCAACGGGGTCTGGGTGTATATCACCACGCGCATTACGTAAGGTCGCAACATGGTCGATATTGACACCCAATCTGGGCAAAATTTGCTCAAAGTGCACTATTTTAGTCCCCGACTTCCAGGCTTGATAGCGGGTATAGAAGCCAATTCTGGCGGAAGTTCTTCTTTGTCATAAGACGGAAAAACACGTGATGCCAGGCTAATGAGCGGCACACCTATATCTGCTGTGCCGCCCGAACGATCAAACAAACACGCACCCGCTATGACCTGCGCACCTGTAGCATTAATCGCCTCGATACACTCGCGCGAGCTTAGACCCGTCGAGATAATATCTTCTATCATCAATACTTTTTGACCAGATTCCAGTGTAAAACCGCGCCTTAAGGTAAACTCCCCGTTTTCACGCTCGACAAAAATTGATTCCAGTTCAAGTTGTCTCGCCATTTCATATCCCGGTATTACGCCGCCCATAGCGGGGGCCACAATCATATCAGGCATAACTTCTAGTGTATTATTGATTTTCTCAGCCAATGCCGCACACAATTTCGCTGTTAAGACAGGGTTCTTAAACACAAATGCTTTTTGTAAAAAAACTGGACTACGCCGTCCACTGGATAAAATAAAATGTCCTTCTAGCAATGCACCCGCTTGCTTAAACACCTCTAAAACGTCATCTGTTCGCATATCTACCTGTACCCTAATCTTACATTTGTTCTTTATACGTCTGCACTTTACACGTCTGCTCTGGCTCTACGCACAGAAACCACATAAGCGCTCGCGTGCATGGCTGCAACAATTTGTGAAAGATGGCGGGTATCCGCCACTTCAATATCCATGACCATATCAAAGAAAGACGGCGAACGTTTAAGCGTCTTGATATTCGTCACATTACCACCTGCTTCACCAATAATTCCTGTTACCGCCGACAATGCGCCAGGTACATGTTCCAAAGTGGCCGTCACCTGACCAACGGAAGCCGTTTTTTCAGCTGATTTTCGCCAAGCTAAATCTATCCACAGCTCAGGCTGATCTTCGAGTGTCGCCAAGAGATCACAATCAATTGTGTGAATGATAATGCCTTTCTCCGGCGTCAAAATACCGACAATGCGGTCGCCAGGTATAGGGAAGCAACATTCGCCAATATGCAAGCCCTTGCCTTCGCTAAGACCGTCGCCTTTGACATAGAGTTTTGCGGTATTGCTATCAATTAAACCCCTATTCACAACATCGCCGGCAGGCACATGTTCACTGCGTCCGGGAAACACACCGTTCATAAATTCGCTTATGGATAATTTACCGTGGCCAAGTGCTATATATAATTCATCGACACTCGTATATTGCAAACGCGTCAAAGCATCGCTCAGAGCACTTTCGCTAAATATTTTGTCCTCTCGTGCAAAGGCATGGTCCGCCAACATGAATCCAATTTGGCGGTGCTCCTCACTCTCCCCCTTACGGGTTAAGCGCCTTAAAGCTGAACGGGCTTTTCCTGTTACAACCATGCTTTCCCAACCTTGGTTTGGCTCTGGTGTCCCACCTCTAATGATCTTAACGACATCCCCGTTATTAAGCCGCGTACGCAGAGGTTTTTCTTGTCGGTTAATGGCCGCACCAATACATGTATCGCCAACTTTAGTATGTACGGCATAAGCAAAGTCGAGCGGTGTCGCCCCTTGGGGCAGCGCAATTAACTCGCCTTTGGGTGTAAAAGTAAAGACCTGATCTGCAAACATTTCCATTTTTGCATATTCAAGAAATTCATCCGCATCCCCTCCGTGCTCCATCATTTCAACCAATTGCCGTATCCGGTTTAAAGGATCATATTCGCCGGAAGTTGAGCTATCATATTCATAGCTATTGTCTTTATAACTCCAATGGGCTGCGATACCACGCTCAGCCAAATCATTCATAGCTTCGGTACGAATCTGTATTTCTACCCGCTGATTATCTGGACCCAGAATAGTTGTATGGACACTTTGATATCCATTGGGTTTTGGAACAGAGATAAAATCACGAAACCGCGCCGGTACGCAGCGCAAATTCATGTGCAAATGACCCAACACTTCATAACAATCCTCGACCTTATCAACGATTACACGAAAAGCGTAAATATCGGCAACATCTTCAAAGCTTATGCCTTGGCGTTGTAACTTTCGCCAAATAGCATATGGTCGTTTTTCGCGGCCAAAAACCCGCGCCGATTTTTTGTTCTCTGATAGTAGATCGCGCAGCATAATCGACAAATGTGAAATTGCACTTTCTTGACTTTCACGCCATGCTTTCAAGCGCGTTTCTATACCCTCAAATGCGGATGGATTTATATATTTAAAGGCTAAATCTTCTAGCTCGGCACAAATACGCTCCACGCCAATCTTACGGGCAAGCGGCGCATATATCTCCATGGTTTCGCGGGCAATTCGTTCTTTTGAAGCTTGTTTAGGATGATGCTCCAAGGTTCGCATATTGTGTAGACGGTCGCACAATTTTACTATCAAGACGCGAACATCTTTGCTCATTGCCAGAACGAATTTTTGAAAGTTTTCAGCTTGCTGCCCTTCTCGGGATAATTCTGTACTGGAGAGTTCCAATTGCCCTAATTTTGTTACACCTACGACAAGGTCTGTGATTTCATTACCGAACTCGGTCCTCATGTCCTCTTCTGAAACTTCTGTATCTTCAATAACATCATGCATAAGCGCCGTACAGATAGAGCGCGTATCCATACGCAAATTTGCAAGAATTCCAGCAACAGCAACAGGGTGGCCAAAATAGGGTTCACCAGAATGACGTTTTTGATTTCGGTGCGCCCAGACACACATATCATAGGCACGTGATATTAAATCCTCCAAAACAGAAGGGTTATAGCTTTTTATCTTTGCTATAAGCTCTGATTTATCGAGAAAATCAGCTTTCTTACCCAGGCTAATATGTGCACTTGCATTCATAGCCATATGCTACGCCCGCATTATTAGATACGCAATAGATTTGCCATTGAAATACCATGACTTAATGAAATCCCATTCTTATATGAAATCTCGCGCCTAAATAAATTACTACGCTTCCAAAACACCTCTTCGGATTTGATCTTGCTCTAAACTTTCAAACAGAGCCTGAAAATTCCCTTCTCCGAAACCTTCATTGCCTTTGCGCTGTATGAGTTCAAAAAATATCGGGCCGATTAAGTTCTCTGTAAAGATTTGCAAGAGCAATCCTTGTCCCTCAGTTGGCGCCCCATCAATCAAGATATTACGTGTGCGCAGTGCCTCCACAGACTCGCCGTGCCCAGGCAAACGTTCGTCAATGAGGTCAAAATAGGTATCTATTGTAGACTGTAATGGAATTTCGTTGTTAATAAATGTATCAACTGTTGAAAAAATATCATCAGAACCCAAGGCAACATGTTGAATTCCCTCGCCATTATATTCACTTAGAAACTCTTCAATTTGACTTTTATCATCTCGGCTTTCATTTATCGGGATACGAATTTTCCCGCACGGGCTGGTCATGGCTTTCGAAATCAAGCCTGTTAATTGGCCCTCAATGTCGAAATAACGGATTTCGCGGAAATTAAAAATATCCTCATAGAAACGCCCCCATTTTTCCATTTCCCCACGGTGCACATTATGGGTCAAGTGATCTAGATATGTAAGCCCAGTAGATTTTTCAGCCATGAGCTTTCGCCAACCATCTACAAATTTGAAGTCTACATCGTAAATTGTATCATCGCCGTAACGGTCTACAAAATACAGACGGCTTCCCCCGATACCTTCTATGGCCGGTATATTGAGCTCCATCGGGTTTGCAGTGGGCGGACAAGACACAGCACCCTGTTCCAAAGCTTTGCTATATGCAAAGGCTGCATCTTTTACGCGAAAAGCCATAGCGCAGGCGCTCGAACCATGCTTGCGGGCAAAGTTTTGTGCAAAGCTTTCTGGTTCAGAATTGATAATAAAATGAATATCGCCCTGTTTCATCAAAACTATATCTTTTGAACGGTGATGAGCAACTTTGGCAAATCCCATGCCTTCAAATAATTGCATCATTTTTTCGGGCTCAGTTGTGGCATATTCCACAAATTCAAAACCGTCAGTGCCCAAAGGATTTTCAAAAAGATCAGTCATTTTATTCTCCATTATTCTTTTGTTGAGCTATTAGTAACATATGTTACTAATAGCAAGTCATAATGAAAGAAAAAATATGTTTGATCTCGATGCATTCCTGCCCTACCGATTATCTATTTTATCCCAGACAATCTCTGGATTGATAGCCAAAGAATACGAAAGCAAATTTGGTTTAACCATCAATCAATGGCGATGCTTGGTCATAGTACACACACATCAACCAATAACGGCAAAAGAAATAGGCACTCTTACCCTTCTCGACAAGATGACGATATCACGCGCCTTGAAAGCTTTGAAAAATCGATTTCTCATAAAAAGCTTACCAGGTGCAGATGCCCGCAATCAGATGTTAAGCTTAACAAAAACGGGTCAGAAAATTTACAGAGAAGTGATTCCCATCGCTCAAAGTTACGAATCACAGCTTTTGAATACACTTACGACTGAGCAAAAGCACACTTTAGATGCAATAATAAATAAACTTATTCGCGAAGCACGAGAATTAGCAACTAAAGATAACATACAGACATGATGTAACAGCCCTACACTAAAATATTTTTGCCTTAGCATCCAGATTTTACTCTACAAGAGTACAGTTTTAGTACATACAGGTATTGTTATACCTTTGGTATGACAGGCGGATTGAAAAGTTGCCCCACAACAACCGGACAATCCGCCACTGTGTGGGTGAGTTTTTGTGGAGTTTTCTTTATTTCATTAATAACGGCTTACAAGCTGCTCTGCGAATTCGTGTGAAATATAACCCTGATTTTCTCTTCGGTATTTTCAGTCTTTTGCCACCCACTTAACAAATGTTGTTTTGTTAAATGTGTCAACGCATCAATATGTACATCTTGAGCATTCAGGCATGGTACTAAGGATAATTCCTCACCGCCTGCATCTATAAATTCTTTTTTGGCATGAATAGAAAGCTCTTCTAGAGTTTCAAGACTATCTGTCGAAAAACCGGGCGTAATGACAAGCACTTTATGTTTTTTGCGTGCTGCTAATTGTTTAAGTGTATCTAAAGTGTAAGGCTTTAGCCATTCTTTTGGCCCAAAGCGCGATTGAAATGTAATTTGTTTATCAATTTTCACATCGGATAATTCAGTGCACATAAGTTCATAGCTTTTCCGACATTCCTCTGCGTAGGTGTCACCTTTCTCAATATTGCTAATTGGGAGCCCGTGAAACGAAAACAAAATATGGTCTGGCTTCCAATCAAGTCCCGTTAAATGTTGCCTGAAACTGTGACAAACTGCAGAAATATACTTTGGGTTATCATGGTAATCGCGCAAAAATCTTATGCTCGGTACATTTGCTCGCTTGGATATTACCCGCGACAATTCATCATAAACAGTTGCGACAGTTGCGCCGGCATATTGTGGGTACATCGGTAAGACGCCAATTTTCTTGCACCCCTTTGCCTCCAATGCGTCAAGAGCATGCTTAATAGAAGGTTGGCCGTAGCGCATGGCTGGTTCAACATAAATGTTCTGGGGCAAAGCGTTTTGCAGTTTTGCAGCCTGTGCCCTTGAAATTTCAATTAATGGTGCATCTGATATAAAGTTACCCTGCGCATCGCGGCGCCATATTTTTTGATAAGCTTTTGCGGATTTTGCAGGGCGTGTGCGCAATATAACACCATGTAAAATAGGTCGCCACAACATAGGGTGTAATTCGATGACCCGCCTGTCTGATAAAAACTGCGCAAGATATTTACGCAATGCTTTCGGCGTCGGCGCAGAAGGCGACCCAAGGTTAACCAAAATTATACCGTAACGTTCTGTCACAATTCGCTTTCTACACTGCGTCTAAATCTCTTTATTGTCTGGATGACCCTTGACGTTTACTGCCAGTTCCTTACCAATAGTCTTGTAAATAATAAAGCGCCGTTTTGTCACATTTTAAAGAGGATACCAAATGAAAAAATTCTTATACCTAGCTGTAGCCGGATCTGCATTGATGACAGCGGCATGCCAACCGGCAACGCAATCCGTCGCACCAGCCCAAACAGACGTCGTAGCTTCTGTACCAACAGTGGAACAGGCAAAGGATTTTTTGGAAAAATCCGAGGCGGAAATCGTTGAGCTTGCTCTGCGCGGCTCCAAAATTGAATGGATCAATTCAAACTTTATTACTGAAGACACAAATTGGCTATCTGCTAAAGTTGGTGAAGAGTTTGGCTTGTTGTCAACACGACTTGCCAATGAAGCTAAACAGTTCAATGAATTAACATTACCAGCGGACATGGCACGTAAATTGGACGGTTTAAAACGCGGTAGCAATTTCCCAGCCCCTGATAAACCAGGCGCAGCAGCTGAGCTTGCAACTATCATGACAGAACTAAACGCCGCTTATGGCCAAGGTAGTTTTAACTATAAAGGTGAGGAACTTCAACTTGGCGAGCTTTCAAAAATCATTGCAAACTCTCGTGATCCTGAAGAATTAAAAACGGTTTGGGAAGGATGGCGTACAATTGCTCCACCTATGCAAAAAGATTATGCAAGGATGGTCGAAATCGTCAATGAAGGTTCGAAAGAGCTAGGCTATGCAGATACGGGAGTATTGTGGAAAGCGGGATACGACATGCCTGCTGATGATTTTACCAAAGAAGCAGACCGTCTTTGGTCACAGGTAAAACCACTGTATGACGATTTACACTGTCATGTTCGGGCTAAATTAAACGATCAATACGGCAACGAAATTGTACCGCTTGACCAACCAATTCGGGCCGATCTTCTTGGCAATATGTGGGCACAAAGCTGGGGCAATGTTTATGACATGGTCAAACCTGAAAGTGACACGCCAACCATAGACATTACAACCTTGTTGGAAGAAGCAAAATACGATGAAACCCAAATGGTCAAAGTCGGTGAAAACTTTTTCACCAGCCTTGGTTTTGACCCACTCCCTGGGACGTTCTGGGAACGCTCTTTATTTACCAAACCCTTAAGTCGTGATGTCGTCTGCCATGCTTCAGCCTGGGATATTGATGACAAAGACGATATTCGCATTAAAATGTGTATCGAAAAAACCGGTGAAGATTTCAAAACTATCCACCATGAACTTGGTCATAATTTTTACCAACGCGCCTATAAAAATCAGCCTGTATATTACAAAGATGGTGCGAATGACGGTTTCCACGAAGCCATTGGCGATATGATCGCTTTGTCAATTACACCAGATTATTTAGTTAAAATTGGCTTGCTGGATGCCTCAGACGTACCAGATGCATCCGCTGATATAAATCTGCTCATGCAACAAGCTTTGGACAAAGTAGCATTTTTACCTTTTGGAATCATGATCGATAAATGGCGTTGGAATGTATTTAACGGCGAATATACCCCTTCTGAATATAATACCGGCTGGTGGGAATTGCGCGAGCATTACCAAGGTGTACGCCCTCCATCAGAACGCCCGGGGGACGCATTCGATCCTGGCGCAAAATTCCACATTCCTGGCAATACGCCATATATGCGTTATTTCCTTGCCCATATTTTACAATTCCAGTTCCACAAGGCTGCTTGCGATATTGCAGAAAATACAGGGCCACTTCATCGTTGTTCCGTCTACGGCAACAAAGAAGTCGGCAAACGTTTTGACGATATGATGCGTATGGGTTCTTCGAAACCTTGGCCCGAAGCTTTGAATGCCTTTACAGGTACGCACAATATGGACGGCTCGGCTATCATTGAATATTTTGCACCTTTGCACACCTATTTGAAGGAGCAAAATAAAGACCGCAATTGTGGTTGGTAATTTCGAGGGCTAGTTTGAACTGGCCCTTTTTTTGTATTATCGTGACAGATATAGTTCTGACCCTTGGTTATGCAAAATTATCCATATTATTTTATTTAGTGTAAGCTAACAAAATTAAACCTATATTTGACATTCAAACCTATTATCCTTTCGTTAAATTGGGGTTGGGCAATGGGTTATATAAAAAGCAGTAGCGGTGAATCTAGTATTTTTTCGGCAAAGAATAATTTGCCTGTAGATAGTTATTTTAACATCCAAAAATCAGTCTTGGCGATGAAAAGTATCTGGGACGAACAGGCCCGAAAAAATAATTCTAAAATCCAAACTGTATTTGATAAAGACATACCAAATATCCTGCCTATAAATGCACAAAAAATTCAGCATTGCCTTAACAATCTTGCCGCAAATGCAGTAAACGCCACAAATAATGGGACGATTAATATTGTAGTTTCGCAGCTGTGCAAGCCTGACGCAAAACTTAACATACAAACTTTTCTCGTTATTAGTGTACAAGATACCGGGCCGGGTCTTTCTACCCAGCAGATGAAAAACTTATTTGCAAAGAAATGTAAACCACGCAGTCCTCATCATTCAAATTATGGTGTCGTCGATACAGGCTTACCCATGACCCAAAATTTAATTGCAGAACTTGGTGGAAAATTGTATGTCAAAAGCGATTTAGGCAAGGGATCCACTTTTTCACTTGTACTGCCTCTTGCAAATATATCTGCTGAAAAAACCGCAAATAATTCTGCAAATATTGGCAATATAGGTTCCTATTTTTATGATCTTAACATAATGGTGGTTGATGATTACAACCTCAACCACTTGACTTTAAAAGCACTCTTACAAGACAATGTCGCCAAAGTGCACACCGCCCTACATGGTCATGAGGCATTGGAAATTTTGCATTCCTGCCCAATTGATTTAATTTTTATGGATATACATATGCCTATATTAGACGGCATTGAGACAACGCTCAAAATTCGTGAAAGCAAGGAAATTTGGTCAGGAGTCCATATCATAGCTATGACCGCAGACCCCGACTATCAACACATGCATTTATGCCGAAAAATAGGTATGGATGATGCACTAGCCAAACCATTTCGTGTTGGTGACATCTATAGCATTTTGGATAAATTTGCGCCCGCATACAAAATTGCTACAGCCAGATAAGGCCGAAAAAAGTAGACACTTCGCCCTAAATTCATCATAATACAAGCTTTAGAATAAGGGTCTGGATAATGAGACATGGGATTACTGCTCTAGCACTTGGTATTTGCCTGACTTTGGTGGCTTGCAAACAGGAACCCAAAGACACGCCAAAACTAGAAACGATAACGCGGGATTTGTGCATCGAAAATGCCAATATTTACAATGATAATGGCAAATTGGCTTTAAGCGACATCGCCGTCGATCATGGGGTAATAAAAGATTTTATTGCAGATGGACTGCGTGACTTTTGCCAGGATAGCGGGTATAAATATGCGCAGATCATAGACCTCAAGGGCGCTTATCTTTACCCTGGATTTGTTGACAGTCATGCCCACCTTCTAGGTATTGGCTTGCGTGAAATGACGCTTAATCTTGAAGGAACGGCATCTATCGAGTTAATGCTTACTTCATTAGCCACCGTAGTCGCTAACACCCCTAAGGGCGAAACCGTTTACGGGCGCGGATGGATTGAAACACATTGGCCAGAAGAACGCTTCCCAACCCGCCATGACCTGGATATAGTGTCACCTGACAATCCCGTATTATTGCAGCGTGCCGATGGGCACGCAATGGTCGTGAACTCTGCTGCACTCAAAGCAGCGGGCATTACAAAAGACACAAAACCACCCTTTGGCGGTGACATTTTACACGCTGACGACGGTACACCTACGGGCATGTTGATCGACAATGCCATGAGACTTGTACAAGATCTCAAGCCTAAGCTGAGCCCCGCGCGCAAAGAGTCCGCCTATATAAAAGCTTCCGAAGTATATGCAGCTTATGGGTGGACGGGCATCCAATCTATGTCGGTTGATGCCAATGATATTGCTCTTATTGAACGGCTTTCGGACGAAGGTAAATTGAAAATCCGTGTCTATAATTCCGTGGACTTGAAAGACGCGGACACTTTACTGAAAAACATTGCTGAAAACGGCCCGCAGATGAGCAAAAGTGGGCGCATCACCACACGCGGACTTAAATTTTACATTGATGGTGCGCTCGGTTCACGCGGGGCCGCCTTACTCGCGCCCTATGATGATGACCCAGGGAACACGGGCTTATTTCAGGTTAAAAAAGAAACCATTATGCCTATATTTGAGCAATCTCTGCGCGACGGCGTTCAAATTAGTACCCACGCCATTGGAGACCGTGCTAACCAGATAATGCTTGATTGGTACGAAGAAGCTTACAACGCAGTGCCAGAGAACGAACGCAAAATTGCAAAGCCGCGCTGGCGCAATGAACATTCGCAAATTCTCGCTATGGCTGATATTAAGCGCTTCCAAGAGCTCGGCGTTATTGCCTCAATGCAACCATCCCACGCCATTGGCGATCTCTATTTCGCCAATAAACGCATTGGCAAAGAAAGGCTGGCGGGCGGTTATGCCTGGCGCAGTCTCATTGATAGCGGTGCCATTATCGCAGGCGGTTCCGACGCCCCTGTTGAGCGCGGCGACCCGCGCATAGAGTTCTACGCCGCCGCCGCCCGCAAAAGCCTAGACGGTTATAGCGACGACAACTGGTTCCCCGAGGAAAAAGTAACGCGTACAGAGGCCCTAAAAATGTTCACCCAATGGGCGGCTTATGCCGCATTTGAGGAAGACGTTGCAGGTAAAATACAAGCAGGTATGCGCGCAGACTTCACGGTATTTGATAAGGACATCATGACAATACCGGAAGCGGAGATATTAAAGGTGGAGACGGTAATGACCATCGTAGACGGAGAAGTTGTTTTTAAGAAATAGGGAAAAAATAACCCGAAATACACAAGAAATACTCTAGCTCTATGTGCTACCTCTTATTCATATAAGGCTTCAGTTCCTTCCGCGCTACCTGCATTCTGTGCACGGCGTCGGGGCCGTCGGCTAGTCTTAGGGTTCTTACACTTGTCCACATATAGGCGAGCGGTGTGTCTTGTGAGACACCTGTGCCGCCGTGCATTTGGATGGCTTCGTCTAAAACCTTAAGAGCTGTGCGCGGTGCGGCGACTTTTATCATGGAGATATAGGGTTGTGCCGCATTCAAATCACCTTGGTCCATCATCCATGCCGCTTTTAAGCACAACAATCTGGTCTGCTCAATTTCAATCCTGGCTTCGGCGATAATATCATAATTGGCGCCTAATTTAGCAAGGACACGGCCAAAGGCTTCACGTTCCAAAGAGCGTTTGCACAACAGCTCCAACGCCCGTTCCGCCTGGCCAACAGCGCGCATGCAGTGGTGAATACGCCCAGGGCCAAGGCGGCCTTGTGAGACTTCAAATCCGCGACCTTCACCGATAAGGAGAGCATCTGCGGGAATGCGGACATCAGTAAAGCGAATATGCATGTGTCCGTGGGGCGCATCATCATGGCCAAACACGTGCATGGGACGCAGAATTTCTTCGCCTGGCAGGCCTGCCTCTACAACAAACATGGAATGACGACCATGGCGCGGCGCACTGTCATCGCCAGTTTTAGCCATCAATATATAGACATTACAACGCGGATCCCCCGCACCACTGGCCCAATATTTCTCCCCATTTAGGACCCATTCGTCCCCGTCTTTAACGGCGCTAAAAACCATATTGGTGGCATCGCTTGAAGCAACACCTGGCTCAGTCATCAAGTAGGCCGAACGGATTTCACCGTCCAGCAATGGGCGCAACCATTTGGCTTTCTGTTCGGCATTACCGTAACGCTCCAACACTTCCATATTGCCCGTATCCGGCGCCGAGCAATTGAACACTTCTGGCCCCAACGTACACCAGCCCATTTCTTCGGCCAAATATGCATATTCAACAGTGGTCAAACCGTAGCCTTCATCTGAGGCCGTAAGCCAGAAATTCCACAAGCCTGCATCCCGAGCTTTCTTTTTCAAACCCTCACGGATTTCATTTTGGCGGTCAGTAAACTCGAATCGATCGCCCGTTTTTCCGACTTCGTGATGATATTCCGCGTCCGCTGCAATAATCTCATCTTGCATCATTTTTCGCACTTTGTTGATAAGCGGTCTGACTTTATTTGTTACACCTAAGTCCATTAGATAATTCCTTTTTGTTTATTTCGTAAGTTGAGCCATGTGAAAATCAGCATCGCCAAATAATTCTTGCGCCACACGTATGCGCTTTAAATATAGCCCGATATCCAACTCATCTGTCATGCCCATACCGCCGTGGAGTTGCACGGCTTCGAGGGCTGCCAATTTGGCTACCGAGCCCAATTTTGCCTTTGCCATAGACACAAAAGAACCAGCGCTTTTTGGGTTGTTATCTAAGGCCGTCAGAGCAGATAAAACTGCCGTCCGCGCCAATTCTATTTCACAATATAAATGTGCCAATCGGTGTTGTAGCGCCTGAAATTCACCAATGATTTTACCGAATTGTTTGCGCTCTTTCAGATATTCATTCGTGTCTTCAAACACATGTGAAGTTGCACCGAGCATTTCTGCGGCTAAAATCGCACGACCCGCATTAAACGCTGCACTTAATATGGTTTCCCCCTTGCCAACTTCGCCAAGTACTTGTTCACCTGTAACCTCGACATTTTCGAAAACCATACGCGCCGCATTGCGGCTATCGACCATGATAGTGCGCTGCGTGTCCAATCCCTTCGCATCTGCTGGCACAACGAATAACGTCAATCCGTCTGCGGCCTGTGCAGCGACGACAATCTGGTCCGCCATGTGACCGTCCACTACCATGGCTTTATTGCCATTAAGCTTGAAACCATTCCCCGATGGGCTAGCCGACATTTCTATGGCGTCCGGATTGTGTTTGCTGCCTTCGTCGACCGCTAAAGCCACAGTCATATTGCCGCTGACGATTTCTGGTAACATTTTGGCGGCCTGTTCATCGCCCACTGCATTCAAAGCCGTTACGGCCAATACGGAGCTCGACAGGAACGGAGATGCACTCAAATTCCGCCCCATTTGTTCGGCGATGAGCCCCGCCGCCATGAAACCCATGTCGAAACCACCATTTTCCTCGCTTACCAATACGCCCGTAAAACCCATTTCGGCCATATCTGCCCAGAGTTCCTGTGCATATCCAGTAGCATCCCTTTCGTCACGTAGTGTCCGCAATTGCGATACCGGTGCTTTATCCGCGAAAAACCCTGCGGCGCTTTCTTGCAACATTTTCTCGTCGTCAGTTAGTAGCAATCCCATGCCTAAGCTCCTGGTAATTCTAAGATATGTTTGGCAATAATATTAAGCTGTACTTCCGATGTGCCGCCCTCGATGGAGTTGCCCTTGGTGCGTAACCATAACCGCGCCAACTGCCCGTCATTGCTGCGCTCACTTTCCCATTCAAGACCGTCATAACCCGCTGCATCCATCATCACTTCATAGCGCCGCTTGTTGAGCTCTGTACCATAATATTTCAAAAAAGACGATTTTGCTCCGAGACTTGCCCCAGCCTTGGCTTCGGCCAACATACGGCTCATGGTCTGGGCGAACGCCCACTCATCAATAGTAAGTTCTGTTATTTTTGTCTGTAAGGCGGCATTAGGCTCAATGCCCATTTCTGCTATCATTTGTGCGACGGGCTTTAAATTACCACTATCACCGATCATTTCGCGTTCATGGGTCAAGAGGTATTTGGCAATAGACCAACCTTTATCGCGTTCCCCGACCAGATTTTCTTTGGGAACTTTTACATCTTCAAAAAATGTTTCACAGAACGGTGAACGGCCAGAGATGAGTTTTATAGGTTTGGTGCTGACACCCTCACTTTCCATGTCGAACAAGATAAAGCTAATACCGTGATGTTTTTTGCCGGTATTATCAGTGCGCACAAGACAAAAAATCCAGTCTGCCTGATCGGCATAACTGGTCCAAACTTTGGAGCCATTAACAAGAAAATGATCACCATCTGCATCAGGAAAGTCTTCGCATTTCGTGGCAAGCGATGCGAGATCAGAGCCTGCATTTGGCTCACTATAGCCTTGGCACCAGCGGATTTCTCCACGGCAAATTTCCGGTAGGTAGCGCAGTTTTTGCTCTTCGGACCCAAATTTCAGCAAGGCTGGGCCAAGCATCCATATCCCGAAACTATGAAGTGGTGCGCGTGCGCCAATTTTCTTCATTTCCTGAGCCAATACTTTGGCCTCGGCTCTGCTTAACCCCGCGCCGCCGTATTCCTTGGGCCAGCTTGGCGCAGTCCAACCTTTGGCCACCATACGCTCTAACCAAAGTTTTTGGTCTTCGCTTTGAAATTCCCAATTGCGCCCACCCCAACAGGCATCTGTTTCACTGTTCATGGGCTTGCGCATCTCATCGGGGCAGTTTTCTTCTAACCAAACTCTTATCTCTTTTCTGAAGCCATCTAAATCAGACATAACATCTCCTAAATTTCACCATCGCGGATACGGTCGCGGGCCACGCTACCCAATATATTGACCATCGGGGCATACATTTTAAACCGTTCATCCTTAGTTTGGCCATGATAATAGCGGTAGTAAATTTGCTGTAAGATGACTGCAAGGCGGAAAATACCGTAGACATAATAGAAATGAAAATTGCTAATATCTGCACCCGTCTTCTTCGCGTAATACGCCAAAATTTCCTTACGGTTCAACATTCCGCTTGCTGCACTTGGCTGACGTGAGAGCGCATGCATAGGCTTGGGATCACCGGCTTCAATCCAGTAGGCAAGCGTATTACCTAGGTCCATGAGAGGATCGCCAAGTGCAGAAATTTCCCAATCAAGGATTGCGTTGATTATGGTAGGATCGTCCGTATCCAAAATCAAATTATCTATACGGAAATCGCCGTGTAAAATTGCTGAACCTTTTTCAACTTTGGGGCGGTTGGTGTCTAGCCAGTCCCGAACGTCTTCAAAAGCATCGACGTCTGACGTGAGGGCTTTTTCGTAACGTTTATTCCACCCTAAAATCTGTCTTTCCACATACCCTACGGGGCGGCCAAAATCTTCGAGTCCAATCGCCTTGTAATCAACTTGATGAAGCGCGATTAATTTATCGAAAAATGAGTAACACAACTCGCGTGTTTTCTTCTCGTTCCATCCATAATCCTCTGCCCAATCAGTCGGGATTTTTTCATGTATAAGATGCCCCTCAACCCGTTCCATTACGTAAAATTCAGCGCCGATAACATCTGCATTATCAGTGTAATACAGAGTTTTAGGGACGGCAGGAAATACAGGTTTCAAGGCCGTCATAACACGGTATTCCCGGTACATATCATGGCCGGATTTAGGCTTTGTCCCAAAGGGAGGGCGGCGCATGACCAAACGCCTATCTGGATAATCAAGTGCATATGTCAAATTAGATGCACCGCTCGCATATTGTTTGACCACAGGTGTACCGGATAACGAAGGTACAGCCTCTTTCAACACGGCATCAACCGACGCAATATCCAACTCCTCGCCGCTTCTTACGTCTATGGTAGGGTTGGCTTCCATTTAAATCGTCATGCCGCCGTCTACAACAATGCTTTCGCCCGTAATGTAAGAACCTTCATCACTAACCATAAGCAAAACTGCACCTACCATTTCTTCTGGCTGCGCCATACGCGGTATCGCTAAATTTGCATCAAGATATTGATCAATACCCGGCATATCCTTAAGAGCACTGGCAAGCTTAGTATCCGTAAATCCAGGCAGGAGCGCATTGACCCTAATTTTTTTACGACCATATTCTTTGGCATAGCCCTTGGTCATGTTGATGACTGCAGCCTTGGTCATGCCGTATACAGTACGTAATAAACCTGGATTAAGCCCGTCAATACTTGCCACATTGACAATCGCACCGCCGCCGCCTTTTATCATCAGGGGTATGGCCTTTGCCGTCAGAAAATACGGCCCCTTCACATTGACTTCCATGGTCTTGTCATAAGCACTTTCTGGGCATTCATGAGCTGGCCCGTAAAATACGTTGGTAGCACCATTATTAATTAGGATATCAAGCCGTCCATGAGCAGCAGCAATACTGGCGACAGCATCATCAAGATTTTGCATAACACCCAAATGCAATGTCATTGCACTGGCTTTTCCGCCGTTTGCAATTATTTCGTCCGCTACTTTTTGGCAATCTTCTACCTTTCGCGATGTACAAATCACATGGGCCCCTTGTTCTGCCATAGCGTGCGCGATTGCTGCCCCTATGCCCCGGCTTGCACCCGCTACGAGGGCTACCTTACCCGTTAAATCAAATCTTGCCATCTTCGTCTCCTATTTGTTTTTATTATTGTAAAGGGATGTGTCCCTTATCTATTGTTTTTGCGCGGTAAGCCATCCCGCCAATATAGTTATCAGGATCCGCTGCTTTAGCCTGAAAGTAATCTTTAATCACAGGATGCGGCAACACTAAAAATTCGTCTTTTTCAATCGCAGCGAATAAGCTATCCGCAACATCGGACGCTTCCAAATGTTTACCCGGTCCCTCTTTAATTTCTGTCATGCCTTTCGTCATATTGGTTTTAACATATTGTGGGCAGACACAATGCACCTTGATGCCGTCAGCTTTATGCATAATCGCCATATATTCTGCAAATCCGACTGCTGCATGCTTTGTTGTTGTATAAGAACCAGAATAGACCTGTGCCAGCAACCCCGCCGCCGATGCAACGATGACAAACCTGCCCTTTACGCCCTCTTGGCCGCGCTTCTTCCAACCCGGAATAAGCGCGCGAGAGGCGTACACACTGGACATAACATTAATTTGCCAGCTTAGCTCCCAGCTCTCATTGGAACCGCCCGCAGCGTGCCCACCTGGTTCGTCAGGAAAACCAACGCCTGCATTTGAAACAAATACGTCCACTGGGCCATTGGCTGCTTCTGCGCCTTGAATGAAAGCCGTGATAGCTTCCTCGCTGGCAACATCACACGTAAAAGCCGTTGCTCCTATTTCAGCTGCCGTTTTCTCTACCAGTTCAGTATTTATGTCTGAGATAGCCACCTTTGCGCCCTGCGCTAAAAATTTCTCCGCCATAGCACGGCCTATACCACCGCCGGCCCCTGTAATTGCGATACTTTGTCCTGAATACATTTTGTAATCCTATAATTTTTTACTATGCTATGCTATAGAAACGATTGGTACAATCTTTTTATATGCAATTAGTTGCTTATAGACTATTTTTCTTCGGGGTATAAAATGAGTACAGATTTAGGTGAAACTGAAGAAGGAATAATCCTTGCCAGTGCAGTGACGGGGGACAAAAAACCTGTCCCTACAGAAAACACCTATGAGGATTGCAAATCCTGTGGTGCTAAGATTAAGCAAATATATTGCGGTAATTGCGGGCAAAAAAACGACGATCTTCGCAGATCATTATGGCGCTTGATTTGGGAAAGCTTGGCAGGCGTATTCTCGTTCGAAGGGCGTATGTGGCGTACTTGGGCTGATTTATTACGCAAACCAGGTAAAGTCGCCCATGCATATGCCAATGGCGCCCGGACAACCTATTCCCCACCAATACGCGTTTACTTGGTCGTCAGCTTTATGTTTTTCGGTTTTTTAGCAATCACTCAAACAAATTTATTTGCTCTATCAATTCAACCTAAAGCACAGCTCAAAGCTGCAGAAATAGAAAAGATCGAGAATTTGAAGAACTCCAATACCTTACCCTCAATCCTAGGAGAAAACATCGTTGGTCAAAATTCGTTAGCCTTGCTGAGTGATTATAGCATCAAACCCTTGTTTTTTCAGTCGCAAAAAACCTTTGAAAGTTTATCAGACGATACAGTGACGCAAGGGTTTCTCAAAACCATTCAAACCGATAGTCAATTAGAAAATCCACCTGAGGAGGCGCTCTCAGATGAAGAGGCACTAAAAGCCTTTAAAATATTCTTGAAAAATCCCAAGCAATTTAATGCGGCATTTAATACTTGGTTGCCGCGTGTGATGTTCTTCATGGTGCCATTTGCCATGATTATGGGTGCCATATTTATCCGCGGCTCCAATGCTCTTCTCTATGATCACTTAATCCACGCCATGTATATTCACGCCGTGTTTTTCATGTCTTTGTTATTCGCTGTGATTTTAGCAAAGATATTACCGGGCAGCTTTGTCGCCAAAACCCTGGTCATATTGTTTATTATTTATCTACCTTTATCACTGAAACGTATGTTTAATCGGGGTTGGTTTAAAACCATAGTAACGACGGTAATTGTTAGCACGGTTTATAGTATTTTCCTACTGTCCGCCATTTTATCCATTAGCCTATACTCTATCGCTAATTTAGCTGCCTAAAACTGGTGATTTTGGTTTTGGTGCCCTATCGCCGAACCACCACAGGGTTGCTGCGGTAGCGGCAAACACGGCTGCATTGGCTATATCACCATCTTGAGTGCGGGCAAATATCCAGGCTGTAATCAGCCAAAGCAACAATGTTAGCGTTGGCCTGACAAGACGCAAAATATTGATCACCCATTGTGCCGCAATGCCGATATTGGCATCTGCTTCAAGGGAAACTTTCAAACCATCCCATGAGCCTTTTTGCGCTGCAATGGCAAGTTCCATTTCTGTTTCTTGTTTGTTGGTGCGCATCTGCAGTTCGTGCAATTGCAATTCATGCCCCCAGCGTTTTTCTTCCTGTGCGAAGGTTTGTTTGCGCTCGAAATAAGATGCGACACGGCCCAGAGCCGTACCAACAATCCCAAATGCACCGCCTGCAACTGCGTCTGCGCCGAAACTTAGTAAGTTTGCCATAATTGTTTTGCCTTTGTGTTGCCGTACCAAGACCGTCTTGGACCCAGGTCGATGTGGAGAAAAGTTTGATAGAACCCAAAGCCTGTAAATCCAGCCTGCTTACAAGCTTGGTATAGAAACAATGGTTCATGTTCAGTGAGGGAAATATCCACCGCTAATTTCAAATGTTGAGAGAGCGGCGCACCGCCCACGCGCGCATTATGATATGAGCACCTATGGGCAGAGTTAATCCGAAATGGCTTTGTCGCAAGATTACGTGCGCGCTGCAAACAATCCATAAACTCGGGCCAATAGTAAATTTCGCCGCAGTGACGACACGCCATTTCAGACGACGTAAAATTAGGCCACCGAGATTTATACCAGTGCGGCGCATTTGTGTTTTGGATTGTGTGTACTACCTGCATAAGAGCAGAATACTGTACTTATGAAACCCAAGGATAAAGTTGTCTTTAGAGCACTAAAAAACCCGCCAAAAGGCGGGTTTTCATGTTTAAAAGCCGTGGATATATTTGCCTATTTAAAGACTGACATCTTACGGGCAGACTTTGCACACAAATAATAGAAGGTCACACGGTTCTTAAAGCGTTGCCCTTTCATTTGCGTACAAACGTCACTTACAAGCTCTTTTTGGCCTTTGGTCATGCCAAGCTTTTTAGTACAAAAACCTGTTGCAACCGTATTGCGCTCTTTCTCGTCAGAACAAGCAACCAACGAAGCATCGCGACTACGTAGAGATACGCCGCAATATTTAACAATATTGTCAACAACTTTGGCACTGGCCTTAGCGTCATATTTGCGGACTTCAGCCAGATATTTAGCGTTCGGAGATGCCGTTTTCTTTGCTGGTGCTTTTTTAGCTGTAGATTTCTTAGGAGCTACTTTCTTGGGAGCTACTTTCTTGGGAGCTGCTTTCTTGGCTGCAGCCTTCTTGGGTGCAGCTTTCTTCACAACTTTTTTAGCAGGTGCTTTTTTCTTGGCTGCTGGTTTTTTCTTGGCTGCCGGTTTTTTCTTGGCTGCTGGTTTTTTCTTGGCTGCCGCCTTGGCTTTTGGTGTATCAGCAATACGACCTTCTAAATATTTAACACGTGCGGCCAAATAACGGTTACGCCATTCAAGCGCATAAGTCTCATCGTCGTCATCACCAGACGGCGTTGCAGCAGCAGAAGCAGAAGACAAGTTGTTTTTCATTTTACCTGCTTCAGTTTCAAGTTCGTTTACACGTGACCGTAAGCCGTCAGCTTCCGCACGTAATTGACCTTCTCCTTCACTGGTTAAATCACCAACATGTGTCTTTCGACCCCAAATAATCCAACCGAGTATCAACCCGATAATAGCGCCAACTAGCAATGGCCAAATGCCACAGCCTGTTATATTTTCAATAATATTAGACATATAAATATCCCCTTCTTGGAATGATTAAAAACGTACGGCGATTGGGTGCCGATTTATCTGTTATTGCATTGTGCTTCATTGCTCTAATTCAAAAATAACCTCCCTTAAGGTCATTTGCCAAAACTACCTATTACAAATAACATTAAACGTATAAAAAATGCAATGGCGAAAGCTATTCTATCCTAAAAATTTTGCAAATTTAAATATATTTTTGCTCTAAACGCCCAAGCGGTGCTTTGCCGCGTCGTATTCGGATTTAAGCTCTGTGACTATATCAGCAACGCTCGGCGCACTTTGAATGCTGCCAACGCCCTGCCCCGACCCCCAAATATCTTTCCAGGCTTTTGCGTCGGAACCCCCAGAGCCAAAATTCATAGTCGATTTATCGGCTGATGGAAGATTATCGGGGTCAAGACCCGCAGAACGCACAGACTCTTTTAGATAATTGCCGTGAATGCCAGTAAACAAAGATGAATAAACAATATCTTGTCCAGACGAGTCTATTATCATTTGTTTGTAACCTTCCGGTGCATTGGCTTCCTTACAAGCAATAAACCGTGTGCCTATATAAGCAAGGTCCGCGCCGATAGCTTGCGCGCCTAAAATACTGCCGCCTGTGGAAATGGACCCAGAACACATAAGTGGACCATCATGGAATTCACGAATTTCAGGAATGAGTGCATATGGTGACAATAATCCAGCATGGCCGCCTGCGCCTGCGCAAACAGCGATAATACCGTCTGCACCTTCTGATAATGCCTTTTTGGCATGGCGAATGTTTATAACATCGTGCAACACGATACCACCATAAGAATGTACTGCATCTATCACCGCTTTTGGAGGACGCAGCGATGTAATAATAATTGGCACCTGTTCGCGCACACAGGTTTCCATGTCCTGCTGCAAACGGTTGTTTGACATGTGACAAATCTGGTTTACGGCAAACGGCGCAACTTTTTTATCTGGATTTTCTTTTTGGTACGCAGCAAGCTCAGATTTGATACGTTTTATCCAAACTTCTAATTGATCGGCAGGACGTGCATTGAGAGCAGGAAACGAACCAACAATACCAGCCTTACACTGTGCAATGACAAGCTCAGGGCCTGATACAATAAACATCGGGGCCCCAATTACTGGAAGGTCCAGGTTTTGCAAAATTTCAGGCAGAGCCATTAACTTTTCGCATTCATCAAATCAATGGCAGCGGCAGTCATAGCTGCAACACCAGTTTCTATAGTAGGTTGGTAATCTGGTGCAAAGAACGGGGAATGTAATGACGGTAATATAGTGCCGTCTTTTTTGGCCGCAGCAATGACATCTGGATCAACGGCGCCAAGCCAAAATAGAAAGCTTGGTATTTTGGGATCAACCCGCCCATAGGCACCAAAGTCCTCGCCGCCCATAACTGGCTGCATGTCAATAACATTGTCTGCGCCAATCTGCGCACCAATTGCCAGCTTAACTGTGTTGGCCAGTTCAGGATTATTATAGGTAGCGGGTGTAAACTCTGCGTCGCGCACAGTAACCAATGGCAGTTTATCATCAGGTAGACCTGCCGCACGTCCAAGGCCGTTTGCGATACGTTTAATAGAATTTATCGTATTCATACGCACCTCATCTTTGTACGAACGCAAGGTCAATTGGAGCTTAACTTCATCAGAAATAATATTATGCTTGGTGCCGCCGTGAATAGAACCAACGGTTAGCACCGCTGAATCCAATGGGGATGTTTCGCGCGAAATGATAGTTTGAAAGGCACCAACCATTTGTGAAGCCAAAACAATCGGATCTTTCGTCGTATGTGGGTAAGCTCCGTGACCACCTAAACCGCGGACCGTAATGTCAACACTATCAACATTTGCAAGTGCATATCCAGGTACTATCCCGACAGTTCCAGAAGCCATTGTTGAATTATCATGTAGGGCTAAATTATAATCCGGTCTTGGAAAGCGTTCAAACAGGCCATCATCAAGCATCATACCGGCACCCAAGCCCAATTCTTCGGCGGGTTGCAATATCATCACCAAAGTCCCTGACCAATTGGCTTTCTCTGCCACCATACGCTCAGCCGTTCCAATATGTACTGTCATATGGATATCGTGCCCACAGGCATGCATGGCCGGTTTTTCAATACCGTCTCTATTTGGGGCTATTGCAGAACTGGCATAGGCAACACCGGTTTGTTCAACAACGGGAAGACCGTCCATGTCGGCACGGATCATAACTGTTGGCCCCACACCATTTTTCATGACGGCGACAACACCAGTCCCGCCAACGTGTTCCGTAACTTCAAAGCCCAGTTTCTTTAGCTTGCCAGCAAGGAGAGATGCCGTCTTTGTTTCCATGAGCGAAAGTTCAGGATTTGCATGTAAATATCTGTATAATTTATTTAAATCTTCTGCGTGTGCCCCCGTGGATAACAGTGTTGTTGCCAAAAGTGCTGCCGCCATTTTTTTTGAAAAGCGCATAGAAAGTCTCCTTTTATTTGTCGCGGAAATTACTGTTAGATTCTGAAGCAAGCCAAATTAATGTCGCGTATGACGCAACATTTTGCTGCATGGCTTGTGGGTCAATTTTATCAAAAGTGTCGTCCGGCGTATGATGTAAATCAAAATAATCGGTACCGTCTTGGTTTAGACGCACAGTTGGCACACCTGCGGCATTAAGCGGAATAATATCCGGGCCGCCATTTGTATCACCTTGCTTTGGTTCTATTCCCAAAAAGGAGAACTCAGGTGCCATGGCGGACACACCCGCAATATTTGCATCTGTATCCCCTGCCTGTATTGCATATATCCGGCCAGCGCCAAAATCAGATTCCGTTGCCAAAATATGATTGCCAAGCTCATCTTTATGGGCTTTGGCATAGGCAAATGCACCAACTAAACCAACCTCTTCAGAACCATAAAGCACGACACGGATTGTTCGTTTAGGCTTTAACCCCGATTCCATCAATACTTTGGCTGCACCCATGACGATACCAACGCCTGCGCCGTCGTCTATTGCACCCGTTCCCAAATCCCAACTGTCTAAGTGCGCACCAATAAGAATGATTTCGTCGGGTTTCTCTGAACCGCGAATTTCGGCCATAACATTCCCTGAAGTTTTTTCCCCAAGATCACGTGTATCCAAGTGGAGCTTAATCTCCACATCTTTACTCTTGTCTATTTTACCACTGTTTAATGTATCCATGGCAAATATCCGGTCCAGTTGATCTGCATCAGGAGCTGACAGAGCCGCTATTGGAATTTTCTTTACTGTTTCGTCGTACCGCATTTGTCCCGTGTGTGGCATGCGGTGTGTATCTGTTCCCACAGAACGAATAAGCACAGCAACGGCTCCACGTTTGGCGGCTTCTGTGGCACCCGTTCTACGCTTTTGGTTAGCAGGGCCATAACCTGCGCCGTCGCGGTGCTTTATCATTTTCCCAGAAACATAAGCAATTTTACCTTCTAGGCTGCCTATGGGCGCATCTATTAAAGCTTCATAATTTTCAAAATAAGCCACAGGTGCCTGGATGCCACCTGTAGGCGTTGCAACTGAACCACCCAATGCCGTAATCACCAAATTTTGTGGATAAGGTTGCACTATAGTCGCGCTTTCAAGACCGCGCGCCCAACCTTTAACGGGGAAGGATTCTGTACGAATATTTGCAAACCCCAACTCTTTAAATTTATCCTGCGCCCAAATCCTTGCATTGGCTTCTTGCGGCGTTCCAGCCAAACGCGGCCCGATTTGCGTTGTTAAAGAACGCGTAATATCATAACCGTGACTGCCATTGAGTGCGATATCTGCTAGTACTTGAATTTCGGGGTTGATGGCAATTTCTGTTGTTGTTTCAACTTTATGATTAACTGTTTTATTTTCAGGAACATCCTTGGCTTCGCACCCCACCACCGTCATGGTCAAAATTGTAGTCGCCATTAGTGCAAGCCGAGAAAGAGGGAACATAACAAGCCTTTTTATTTGTTTAAATTTATTGTTTGCACCTTACTCATGAGGTCGAATGTCGCAAGAAATAAATTGAAAACTCACGATTATGGGACTTATCCAAATAACACTCTTGCTAAATTGATGAAACAAGGGCACTTACTTGAACAAATAAATTGCAATCTTACCATTTCAATCGGGGGAATGAATGACCTTTTCAAAAACAACTTTAACAACAATTATTGTAGCCGCCACAGCTACGGCTCTCATGAGTTGCTCACCGTCAAAGCCGGACATTAAAAAGGCTGATGAGGTTAAAGAGCCTGCAAAGCCGTCCATATTAGCCGCAGACATTGGCAAAAGGGTTGAAACCTTGGCTGATGACCGTTTTGAAGGTCGCGCGCCCGGTACGCTTGGTGGGCAAATGGCTTCACAATATATAGCGGACGAAATGAAAGCCGCAGGCATAGCCCCTATGGGTAAGGACGGTACATATTTTCAACCCATCACCCTAACTGAAACCACGGTCATAGACGGTTCATTTATGGAAATAAACGATACGAAATATGAGTTTCAAAAAAATTCAGTGTACTGGACAAAACGCTACCAGGATTCCATTCGTGTAAAAGACAGCGAATTGGTCTTTGTTGGCTATGGCGTCGTCGCACCCGAATATGGTTGGAATGACTATGCCGATATGGATGTCAAAGGCAAAACCGTTGTAATGTTCGTCAACGACCCAGGATTTGCGACCAAAGACGAAGCCTTGTTTAACGGTAATACAATGACTTACTATGGGCGTTGGACTTATAAATATGAAGAAGCCGCGCGCCAAGGCGCTGCTGCGGCGATTATTGTTCACGAGACAAAACCGGCGAGCTATGGATGGAATGTAGTTTCTGACAGTTGGGCAGGTGGTCAAATTGACCTCGTTCGCCCTGACAAAGGGGCCTCACGAGCCGCCTTGGAAGGCTGGCTAACAATTGATGCGTCCAAAGACTTATTCAGTGCGGCGGGCATGGATTTTGATGCTATGAAATTGGCAGCCTCCACCAAAGGCTTTAAACCTGTTGCCATGGGAAATTTAAAACTCAATGCGCAAATAAATAATAAAATAAGCACTGTGCAGAGCCGCAATGTTGTTGGCGTTGTCGAAGGCACGAAATACCCTGATGAATATGTCATGTATATGGCACATTGGGATCACCTCGGCAAAAAGCCCGCCTTAGAAGGCGAAGACGGTATTTATAACGGCGCAGTTGATAATGCGACAGGGACAGCCGCAATACTAGAAATTGGGGAAGCATTTGCAACCGCACCTGCTGAACGCTCCGTAATAATCGTGGCCGTTACCGCGGAAGAATCTGGCCTACTTGGCTCAGCTTATTACGGCGAAGACCCCATAGTTCCGCTTAATAAAACAGTAGCAGGTATCAATATTGATGCCATCCAACCGTTAGGGCGCACCAATGACATTGTTGTTGTTGGCCACGGCGCCTCTGATTTAGATGGGCTATTAGAGGCCGTCATTAAGCCGCGCGGCATGTATATTATTCCAGATCCGAAGCCAGAAGCTGGGTATTATTACCGTTCGGATCATATAAGCTTGGCAAAAAAAGGCGTGCCATTTTTATATGCCGATGCAGGTATCGACCACGTGGTTAACGGTAAAGAATACGGAGAACAATTTATCAAAGATTATACGGATAACCGTTACCACGCCCCTGGAGATGAATATAACAAGGATTGGGATCTGACCGGAATCGAACAAGTCACCGAAATATTTTATGAACTTGGCTTAGGAATGGCTAATTCTAGAGATTGGCCAAATTGGAAAAAAACCGCTGAATTTAGAACATTACGTGACAACATGATGAAGCAAGAAGACTAGGGTAAGGTTCCAATCTAAAACATCTTGTAAAAAACATCTGGAGAGCGTGTTGCAAACCATAATATGTATGAAATGGGGCACACGATATGGCTGCGAATATGTCAACCGTTTGTGGGCGACCATAAAAAGGCAAACCAATCGTCCCACACGTTTGGTCTGTTTCACAGATGACAGAACGGGCATAGATAAAGCTGTGCAATGCGAAGATATCCCGGACATCAACCTGCCACCTGATTTGATTAATCTTCCGTGGCGCAAATTGGTGATGTGGAAATATCCTTTGGCGGATTTAAAAGGTGATGTCTTGTTTCTCGATCTTGATCTGGTTATCACAAATAATATTGATGTCATGTTCGATTATGAACCAGGTCGGTTTTGCGTGATTGAAAACTGGACACAGATGGGTCAAAAAATTGGCAATACATCGGCTTTTCGTTTTCCAGTCGGCAAATATACCCATATATTTGACCATATCCAAAAAGACCCAACAAGCGTTTTAGATAAATATAGGATAGAGCAACTTTATATTTCGCGGGAAATAGAAGACATGGTGTTTTGGCCAACCAAATGGTGTGTTAGTTTCAAGCATAATTTAATGCCGAAATGGCCGCTTAATTTTTTCATATCCCCGATGCTTCCCCCTGAAACACGTCTCGTTGCCTTTACTGGTAAACCAGATCAAGACGAGGCCGCGCGCGGCGAATGGCCCGTTAGGCGGTGGTACAAAAAAATCTATAAACATGTACGCCCGACAAAATGGATTGAAGAACACTGGGTTGAGGAACTCTTGGTTGAGGAACTCTTGGTTGAGGATAAAGGATAATGACTTCTCCTTCTGTTGGACTTGGCATATTAAGTTGGCGTGGACATCGTTCATTAGACGCCGCAATGGCGAGTTATCAACGAGCAGATTTTTTTAGTCTGTTTGATGACTGTATGATTTATCTGCCAGACCCTGATCATGACGTGCAAGACGTAGCTGCGAAATACCCATTGCGCATAGAAAAAAACACCGAAAATTTAGGCATTTTGGTGGGCATGGAGGAAATAGCAAAGCGGCTAAGAACCGACTATATTTTCTTTACGGAAAATGACTGCCCCCTACTTGAACCACGCGCGGAGGCGGAGAGACAAATAATGATTTCTTTGTCTTTGCTTGCATCTGGGCAAGCGAAAATGGCGCGTATGCGGCACGTTAAAAAATTTGGTGAAACCTTTAATATCATTGATAAATATTACCGATATTTCCCAAACCCAGACACGGTAATTGCTAAATTACGCAGGTTATTTCGACCAGAAAAAGCGCACAGATTAAGCGGGGCAGCTATATATGGTAACGCCGCCCCTGCAGAAAAATTCCCTAAAAACATCACTGATGTTGGCGACGGGTTTTATCTTGTCGACGCCGCCGTCATGCCGTGGACAAACCAATCTATAATGATAGAGCGTGATTTCTTTTTGAAGACAATTCTCCCCTATTGTAAATCTATTCCACTTGGCCGAAATATTAACGGTTTTCGCTCCATTGAGATCGAGTTAAACCGGTCAAAATTTTGGACAAAATCTGGGTGGAAAATTGTCTGTGGGCCGGGACTGCTTACCCACCAACGGGCTAATGACCGTGGTTATTAACGCCCCGTCCATTTATTAACAAAATTTAATATACGTCCAAGTAAAAGCATCCTATTAAATCCAATATATACGGGGAAGCAAAAACAGAAACATCATTAGGAATTACAGAATGGCAAAATTTTTCACAGCTATAAGATATGGTACTTGCGCAGCCATTACCACTGCGTTGACATTATCATTTGGATTACAAGCATATGCAGATGGTCCTGCAGGCAGTAAAAATGATAGCGCCGCCAAGTTTCGTCAACTCGGCCAGGAATTGCCGACCCCCAATGTCTACCGTAATGCATCTGGTGCGCCTGGTGTTAAATATTGGCAACAACAAGCCGATTATAAAATTGATGTGACACTCGACGAAAATAAAAAACAAATAATTGCTTCGGAAACCATCACTTATAAGAATAATTCACCCGATACGCTAAAATATTTATGGGTGCAGCTCGACCAAAATCGTTTTAAAGACAGTAGCACAGCCCGCATGAGCGAAATTGCCTCTGCATCTGGTACGCGCCGGGACAGAGCAGGCTCAGGCGACAGCCTAAGCTATAGTGCGCTGCGACGCTTTCAGGCTTTCGAAGATACGAAGCACGGACACAAAATAATTTCTGTATTGGACGGGAAAGGCAAGCCGCTAAATTATGTAATCAACGATACCATGATGCGTATAGATTTGCCTGTGCCGCTTGCGCCAAAAGATCGCACACAATTTTCCATTGATTGGCAGTTTAACATTATCAATGAAGCTGCTGTTGGTGGCCGTGGTGGTTACGAACACTTCCCCAAAACCGATACATATTTGTATTTTTTGGCCCAGTGGTTCCCACGCATGGCCTCGTACACAGATTACACAGGTTGGCAGCACAAACAGTTTTTAGGACGCGGCGAATTTACGCTGGAATTTGGCGACTACGAAGTCAATATCACTGTTCCTTCTGACCATATAGTCTCGTCGACAGGTGTCTTGCAGAACCCGGCCAATGTTCTGACACAGCTACAACGTCAACGTCTCAGCGAAGCCTCATCCACAAACCAAGTGTTTGTTGTGACACCCGAAGAAGCCCTAGAGAACGAAAAAGACAAAGCAACGGGCACGAAAACATGGCGTTTTAAGGCTAAGAATGTACGGGATTTCTCTTTTGCTAGCTCCCGCAAATTTATCTGGGATGCCAAATTGCATTTACAGGACAGCAAAAAAGTACCTGTGGTCACAGCCATGTCTTTTTATCCCAATGAAGCAGAACCAATTTGGTCTAAATACTCAACAAATGCAGTTGTGCACACCATGGATGTATATTCGCGGTTCTCGTTCCCCTACCCATATCCGACGTCCCAATCTGTCAACACATGGGAACGCGGCGGTATGGAATATCCGATGATAACCTATAATGGTTACCGCCCAAGCGCTGACGAGGAAACGGGTGAAGTGACCTATTCACGCGGTATCAAACACTCCCTTATTGGCGTAATTATCCACGAAGTTGGTCATAACTATTTCCCGATGATTGTTAATTCTGATGAGCGTCAGTGGACATGGATGGATGAAGGCCTCAACTCATTTTTGGAATATCTCGCGGAATATGAGTGGGACAAAAACTTCAATATTTTGGGCGGGCAAACCAACCCTCTTGATACTATTTCCAACTATATGAAAAGCTCAGGCCAAGTGCCGATAATGACACAATCAGATTCCATATTGAAATTTGGCCCCAACGCTTATTCCAAACCTGCATCCTCATTGGTTGTATTGCGCGAAACCGTTATGGGCCGTGAACTCTTTGACCATGCCTTTAAAGAATACGCGCAGCGCTGGATGTTCAAACGGCCCACACCTTCTGATTTTTTCCGAACCATGGAAGATGCGTCGGGCGTTGATTTAGATTGGTTCTGGCGCGGTTGGTATTTTGGTACGGACTATGTAGATGTCGGCATCACCGGCATACGCGAATACACGATTGCAGATCAGGACCCCGATGTTGAATCAGATAAAGAACGCAAAGATTATTGGCGTGATAATCCCAAGCCAATTACTGAAATTCGTAACGCAGCAGAAGGCCGTAAAACCTATGTAGAGCGCAATAAATCTCTTGAAGATTTATACTATGAGAACGATAAATTCACAGTTTCTAACAAAGACAGAAATAGTCATAAAAGTTTCCTGAAAGGTCTAAAAGACTGGGAACGTATTGTTTATGACCGCGCGGTTAAAGCCGGTCATTACATCTATTTCGTAGATTTTGAAAATATCGGCGGCCTGGTAACACCATTGCCACTGACGATAAATTACAAAAACGGCGACACAGAAAGCATGGTGATACCCGCAGAAATTTGGCGTCTCCATTCCGATAAGGTCACGAAATTGGTAATTCGAGAACGTCCCATTGCGTCCATTGATCTGGATAATGCCCATCAAACCGCAGATGCAAATTATGCCGATAATAGTTTTCCGGCAAAAATTGCCCAGTCAAGACTGGAGATTTATAAAGGCAAGCGCAAAAGCCGTAACTTAATGGCTGATATGTTGGTTGAACTAGAAAACGAGAGCAAAGACATGCCAGGCGCAAAAGATGAAAAAGAAGTTCCTTTACAAGCCACTGATAAAAAACCAGTTGATAAAAAACCGGCTGGACAATAGCCATTTGGAGAAATTAAGCCTATATCATCCAGAAATGTTGAACCGGCGACATATAATAAAATCCATTCTCGGCGGCACTCTTTTGTCCGTCTTGCCTGCGCGTGCATGGGCACACCGACAAAAGCAGGCGCTCAGTACAGTTGAATGGAATGCGCGCACGAAAACGTTGGAGGTCACCCACGATTTGCACGCGCATGATGCTGAACAGGTTTTGGCAAAATTAGGATTGATAACATCGCCAGATTTAACAGGTTTGCGGGCTCGGGCCCGCCTTGCATTATATGTAAATGAGAACTTTCAGCTTAAGACATTAGACGGGCAGGCAATTAATTTAACTATTCTAGGCGCAGAAACCGACGCAACCTATGCCCATGTCTATATGGAAACTGCGCTTACGGAACCTCCCGCCGGGCTCCTAATCAACAACACGCTCTTGCAAGACGTATTTATAGATCAAACCAACCAAGTGAATGTATCTCTTGGCGAGAACTTGAAATCTGTCGTATTTGTCGCAGGTGATGGGCAAAAGAAAATACTTGCCTAAATTGATAAACACGCCAATATTTGGCATATGATAACTTTGCATCATTTGAACAATTCACGCTCCCAGCGCGTGCTGTGGCTCATGGAAGAACTTGAGCTTGAATATACAATCAAACATTACACACGTGATCCAAAAACGGGGCGTGCACCAACATCGCTAAAATCTGTTCACCCACTAGGACGTTCTCCGGTGATAGAGCACAAGGAAAACATTATTGCTGAAACCGGGGCTATAATTGAATATATAATTGAAGCCCACGGAAATGGTAAACTAATCCCAAAATCCGGAACACAGGAATATTATAATTACATTCATTTCCTGCATTACGGCGAAGGTTCTGCAATGTTCCCCTTGCTTCTTTCCATGTATAGCTCCTATCTCGGCGATGCGGCGGCACCACTTGCGCCCATTATCAGCAATGAGATGAAAACGCATTTTGATTATATTGAATATCATCTTACTGGACATGATTATTTTGCTGGCGACGAGCTTACTGGTGCAGATTTTCAGATGATTTTTCCTCTCGAAGCTGCAAAATCTCACGGACGATTGCTTGGCTATTCCGCCTGCATAGAATTTGTCGATAAAATGCAGGCGCGGCCTGCTTATTTACGTGCTTTGACAAAAGGTGGGCATTATGACTACGGACCAAAAAATTATGACAAGTAATGAGATACCAATTATCCAACCATTTCACTTGGCAATACCCGTAAAAAACCTTGAAGAAACTAGGTCATTTTATACAAAAATTCTAGGTTGTGGTATTGGTCGCGAAGCCGAAAAGTGGATTGATTTCAATTTTTTTGGCCATCAAGTCTCCGTACATTTGAAACCCGAAGCGCTTGCTGACCAATATACAAATATTGTTGACGGTAAAAATGTTCCCGTTACCCATTTTGGGATTGTTTTAAACTGGGATAATTGGCAAACTTTATCAAAAAAGCTTATCGCCATCGGTATAGACTTCATTATTGAGCCTTATATCCGCTTCCCAGGTGAGATTGGTGAACAAGCAACAATGTTTTTTTTGGATCCGAGCGGCAATGCTTTAGAATTTAAATCTTTCAAAGACCCGTCAAAGGTTTTTCAAGCCTGATGCTATGAATATTTTAGTTGCCAAGTACAATTAAACGTTTCTTTTTAAGTTTTATTTGCTAATAAGCCTGCAACTCACCGAAACCTCTTTTCGGTATTTATGGTAATTAATGGGCAAATTCATGAGCACTGTAGAGATGACAAAAAGTTTGGGTATTTCCGGCTTTGAAGGATTGGATAATTTCCACTGGAATTACGGCCCCGCTCGACTATATGAGGCCGCAGTTTCAACAGGCGAAGGTAAAATCGCCAAAGGTGGCCCACTGGTCGTTAATACTGGCAAACATACCGGTCGGTCTGCCAATGACAAATTCGTTGTCCGTGACATAGAAACAGAAAACACTGTGTGGTGGGACGGTAATGCCGCCATGACACCCAAACAATTCACGACCTTGCGCGACGACTTTGCGGCGCATATGGCCGCTATGAAAAAAAGTAAAAAACTATACGCCCAAGAAACCTTTGGTGGAGCCGATTTAGATCACCGCTTGCCAGTGCAAATCGTCACTGAATTTGCGTGGCATTCTTTATTTGTACGCCACTTACTGCGCATGCCTAGTGCTGATGAGTTAGTAAATTATGCGGCTAAGTTTACCATTATTAACCTGCCAAGCTTTAAAGCTGACCCAGCACGTCACGGTACAAATTCAAAAACCGTAATTGCCGTAAATATGAGCGAACGATTGGTTCTTATAGGCGGCACATCTTACGCAGGTGAGACTAAAAAATCTGTATTCAGCATCTTAAATTACTTGCTGCCTGCAAAACGCGTAATGCCTATGCATTGTTCAGTCAATGTTGACGACAATGAAAATGCAGCAATATTTTTTGGCTTATCTGGTACGGGGAAAACAACCTTATCAGCAAATCCAGAACGCACTTTAATCGGCGATGATGAACACGGCTGGTCTGAAAATGGTCTCTTTAACTTTGAAGGCGGTTGTTACGCCAAAATGATAAAATTGTCACAAGAAGCTGAACCTGAAATTTTTGCAACAACAAAAATGTGGGGAACCGTTCTTGAAAACGTGGTCATGGACGAGCAAACCCGTGAACTAGACTTTGATGACAGCACATTGGCTGAAAATTCACGTGGTGCTTACCCATTAAGTGCAATCCCCAATGCACGTTTAGACTCGCGTTGTGGTCAACCAAACAACATCATTATGCTCACCGCTGATGCTTTTGGCGTGCTGCCACCTATTGCACGCTTAACTTCGTCGCAGGCCATGTATCATTTCTTGTCAGGTTATACGGCAAAAGTTGCAGGAACTGAAAAGGGTATCACCGAACCAACAGCAACATTCTCAGCATGCTTTGGCGCACCCTTTATGCCGCGCCATCCCGCAGTTTACGGTGAACTTCTCCGTGATTTAATTGCAGAACACAATGTCGGTTGTTGGCTCGTGAACACGGGCTGGACGGCTGGACCTTACGGGACTGGATACCGTATGCCAATTAAGGCAACACGCGCCATGCTCAATGCGGCTCTGGATGGCAGCTTAAACAATGGCGAATTCCGCACAGACGATAATTTTGGCTTCGAAGTCCCTTTATCCGTTAAAGGCATTGATGATAAATTGTTTATGCCGCGCTCAACTTGGGCCGACCGGAATAAATATGACGAACAAGCACAAAAACTTGTCAAAATGTTTATTGAAAATTTTACAAAATTTGAGGCACATGTAACCAAAGACGTTAAGGCCTCAGCCCCAATCCTGGCAGCCTAAGCTACTTTTTCGCTCGGAATTTCTTTAAATTCGCCTTCATCGTCTGCAAAGAGCAACCTACCCTCAATTATACTGAAATAAGCACCCAGTAGCGACAATTCCCCTGCGCTAACGGCTTGTTCCACAAACGGAAAACTCAAAAGATTGGCGATTGACTGCCGTACGCCAGCGTATTCCAAATGGCGTTGACTGTCGGCATTCTCTGTGTTTCTAGCCAGGAGGTTTTCATGGGCAGCATCCAAAATTTGAATCCAGTCACTTAAAAATGAATGTTCGGCGTTTTCTTGCTTTTCTTCAGCACCTAAACTTGCAAGATAGGCGCTGATACCGCCGCAACTCTCGTGCCCCATCACCACTATAGCATCCACCTGCAATGACTTAACTGCAAATTCAATTGCGGTACTGGTACCGTGATAACCCGCACTCGGGTCGTAAGGTGGTACGATATTCGCTACATTACGTAGGATAAATAACTCGCCCGGATATGCGTTGAAAATAGCAGACGGATTTACCCTGCTATCCGAACAAGCAATGACCATAATATCCGGCTTTTGTCCTAGCTTCCCAACCTCTTCATATAAATCTTTATGTCGTTTATATGGTTTAGCACGAAAGTTTTGGTACCCAGTTATTAAGTTTTGTTTCCATTTTGGTTCCGACATTCTTCACCTTGGCTCTTCGCTGTACTGCTTGTAATTTGACACTTCTCGACAAGTCTATAGAACCAAACATGATAAGCAATCCCAGACAAGTGGGAAACGGGGAAAATATTATGAAACTATTACCAGCACTCTCTCTCATCTTCACGCTCGGTTTAACCTCTATCATTTGCGCGGCACAAGAGCCTGTTGTCACAGCACCACCTTCCGAAGTTATGGTTTTGTACGATATTGCGTCTGCGCCTTCCGCCAAACGCATTCAAAATGATATTCAGAGATTAGTCGATTTTGGTACACGGCACACTTTATCTGAAACCGTATCCGATACACGCGGAATAGGGGCGGCAAGACGTTGGATTTTTGCAGAATTTGAAAAAATATCAAAAGACTGCGGTGGCTGTCTAGAGGTTATCTATGTGACGGATACCGTTGAAGGTAAACGGCGTATACCAGAGCCCGTCGAAGTGGTTAACGTTCTGGCAATTCAGCGTGGCACACTTGACCCCAACAGATATGTAATGATGAGCGGCGACATCGACAGCCGTGTCACAGACCCGCTCGACGGCACATCTGATAGCCCAGGTGCAAATGACAATGCGTCAGGAATGGCAGGGGTATTAGAGGCTGCGCGGGTCTTGTCCAAGCAAAAATACGCGGGTTCTATTATATATGCCGGACTTTCGGGTGAAGAACAGGGACTTTTTGGCGGCGAGATTGTAGCCGCCTATGCGCTTGAGCAAGGCTGGCAAATTAAAGGCGTCTTGAACAATGATATGATATCGAACATTTCTGGTATTGACGGGGTTACAGATAATTCTACGGTGCGCGTATTTTCCGAAGGTACACGCGATAATGAGACCAAGGATGAAGCCAGAGAACGCAGATTTAAAGGCGGTGAAGTAGATAGCCCATCTCGAAATCTGGCGCGGTATGTCAAAACCATGGCAGATCAATATATGACAAATTTAGACGTGATGATGATTTACCGTCTAGATCGTTTCAGGCGCGGTGGTCACCACCGTCCCTTCAACGCCGTTGGCATTCCCGGTGTCCGTATTATGGAAGTCCATGAGCATTATGACCGCCAACACCAAGATTTACGCACCGAAAGCGGTGTCCGTTACGGCGATACGATGGACGGCGTTAATGCCGCCTATGCTGCCAAACTCACCGCCTTAAACGCTCTGACGCTAGCGGGTATGGCAGGCGCACCCCCTTTCCCAGCCAAGGTTGAGGCCGGCGGAGCAGTACAAGCTTCTGCCACACTTAAATGGGAAAGCGCTGACGGGGAAGCTGCAAGCAATTTGATGGGATACCGCGTTTATTGGCGCCGCACGACAGCACCGGAATGGACGCATTCTCGTTTTGTTGGCAAAGTAAGCGAATATATCTTTACCAATATGGTGGTCGACAATTATTATTTCGGAGTTTCGGCAGTAGCAAAAGACGGGAGCGAAACACCCGTAGTTTTCCCGGGCGCAGCCGGGCGCTTCTAACGCTTAAATTATACAATAACGCTTAAATCACACAAGGAAATCATCATGACGAAATTTCTTAAACTAGCCCTCGGCATTAGTATTGGCGTAATAATCTTTGCTATAGAGCCAGCATTTGCCAAAGAAACAAAGAAAAAAGAGGAAACCCAGAATAAAGATGAAGCAAAGTGGGATATTTCCAACCCGCCCGGCGATAAACATGATGTAATAATTGATACAAAAACCGGTACTTGGATGAGCTTGGATGTAAGCCCAGACGGCAAGACAATTGCATTTGACTTGCTCGGTGATATCTACACTATGCCTATTTCGGGCGGCAAAGCCGCGCCCATCGCAACTGGAATGGCCTGGGAGATACAACCACGTTTTTCACCAAATGGTTCGCGCATAGCATTCACCTCTGACCGTGGAGGTGCTGATAATATCTGGACAATGAATACAGACGGTTCAGATGCAAAGCAGGTCACGAAGGAAAAATTCAGACTACTAAATAACCCGACATGGTCTCCAGATGGTCGCTTCATAGCAGCCCGAAAACATTTCACCACGAGCAGATCTTTAGGAACTGGCGAGATTTGGCTCTATCATACGAGCGGCGGTGTGGGTGTAAAACTGGTTAAACGGCCTGGAGAAAGTTTCCAAAAGGAATTGGGCGAGCCTATATTCGCTCCGGACGGAAAATCGATTTATTACTCAAAAAACACAACCCCCGGCAACCGTTTCATTTATGCACAAGACTCGAATAAAACAATTTTTGAAATTCTTAAATACGACATGGAAACCGGAGAGACCAGCACTGCCGTCAGTGGTTATGGGGGTTCGGTGCGCCCTACCCCATCACCGGACGGTAAAACAATCGCATTTGTTCGCCGCGAACGGGCCCAGAGCAAACTATATTTAAAAGATATAGAATCTGGAACCGAACAAAAAATCTATGACAATCTTGATCAGGACATGCAAGAAACATGGGCTGTACACGGGGTTTATCCCAATATGGACTGGACGCCAGACGGTAGCGGTCTTGTGTTTTGGGCAGGCGGTGAAATCCACCGTTATAATACTGCGGACGGCAGTGTTGATAATATTCCGTTCCACGTCAAAGACACGCGCACCGTCATAAAGCCCCCGCGCCCGCAAGTGGATGTATCGCCGGATAATATCGATGCTAAAATGATAAAATTTACTCAGGTATCACCAGACGGCAAGCAAGCTGTCTTTGAGGCTTTTGGCAAATTATATGTAAAACCCTTGCCGAGCGGAAATCCAGTCCGCCTGACAAACTGGGATGACAACATCCGCGAAACCCACCCGAGCTGGTCGCGCGATAGCAAAAACTTGGTCTTTGCATCATGGACTGATAATCAATTAGGCAGTTTACATATTCGTAATATTGCAACGGGAAATACGCAGAAAATTACATCCGAACCTGGGCATTATAGCCATCCCGTATTTTCGCCTAGCGGAAATAATATCGTTTTTGAGAAGAATGCAGGAGGCTACTTAACCTCAGGTGAGTGGTCTGAAACTACGGGACTTTTTACCATAACTGCGCGCGGCGGCGATTTGGTTAGGTTTAGTAAATCAGGTTCCAATCCGCATTTTGGCAAAAGCGATGACCGTGTTTATTTTACCAAAAGCCATGACAAAACGAGATCTCTCGTTAGCACAAATATGGACGGTGAAGCGCAGCGCATTCACACGTCATCAAAACTGGCGCAACTGTTCATGATATCTCCAAACGGCGAAAACATTGCCTTTAGGGAAAACTACAATTTATTTGTAATCCCGGCATTATCAGGCCCACAAGACGTTGCTTCAGGGCCAAAGGGAACGGCTCTGCCCGTCACAAAAATTAGCAAAGGTGGTTCTCAATATCCCAGTTGGTCCGACGGAGGTAACACGCTAAACTGGAGCCTAGGCTCAGTTCTCTACTCCGCTGATATGGGCGAGGCTATAGCCAACAAAAAATACAATGCACCCACAAAAGGCATACCGTTAAAAGCAAGCCGTAAAGCCGATAGACCGCAAGGTGTGATTGCTATTACAGGTGCACGTATTCTCACGATGGAGGGTGCAGACGGCGGGGTTATTGAAGACGGCGTTATCGTCATAAAAGATAACCGTATTAAAGCTGTGGGTGCAACGAACGACATTAACATTCCGGCATCTGCCAAGACATTGGACGCAAGCGGCAAAACTATTATCCCCGGATTAATTGATGCCCATGCACATGGGGCGCAGGGTACGAACGGTCTCATCCCGAACCAAAATTGGTCTGCCATAGCACATTTGGCGTTTGGCGTGACAACGGTGCACGATCCTTCTTCGCAAGCTGAACATATTTTCGCAGCTTCTGAAATGCAGCAAGCTGGTATGATTTTGGCTCCACGAACCTTTTCTACAGGCGAAATTATTTACGGTGCAAAAGCGCCTGGATTTTTTGCCAACATTGAGAATTTAGACGATGCCAAAGAACATATCGCGCGCTTAAAAGCCCAAGGCGCCTATAGCGTTAAAAACTACAACCAACCACGTCGGGATCAACGCCAACAAGTCGTTACTGCGGCCCGTGAAGCAAACATTTTTGTTGTAGCAGAGGGTGGTTCATTATTCCATATGGACTTATCTATGGTTGCGGACGGCAATACAGGTATTGAACATAATTTACCGCAATCTGAACTCTATGATGATGTTATACAGTTCTACAGCCAAACAGATGTTGGCTACACACCAACACTCGTCGTAACGTACGGCGGCGTTAGAGGGGAAAATTATTACTACCAAAAAGATGACGTGTGGAAGCATCCATTATTGACCAAACATGTTCCGCCGCATGTTTTACAACCTGCTTCTGTACGGCGACAAAAAGCCCCCGATGAAGATTACTCTGATGCCACAAGCGCTGCCACTGCCAAAAAACTTGCAGAGGCAGGCGTACCGGTTAGCATAGGTGCCCACGGCCAACGCGAAGGCCTAGGGTCCCACTGGGAGATGTGGAGTTTTGTGCGCGGCGGTATGAGCCCCTTACAAGCGCTACGCGCGGCAACGATAACGCCCGCAAAACATCTGGGGTATGACAAAGATATTGGTTCCTTAGAGGTTGGAAAACTGGCTGATTTAATCATCATCGACGGTAATCCGCTCGACGACATTCGCAACTCTGACCATATCGAACATGTCATGCTTGGTGGACGTTTATATAAGGCCGATACTATGGAAGAACTGCTCAGCGGAAACAGCAAACGCGCACCTTATTATTGGGAAAAATAGTTTTTATGACCAATCGACACCCATGACGGCTTTGATTTCCAGATAGTCTTCAAAGCCTTCTGGCCCCCACTCACGGCCATTTCCTGAGCGTTTATAGCCCCCAAATGGGGCATTTAAATCACCCAAAACTCCGTTGACATGTATCATGCCAGTTCGGATTTTTCCGGCCACACGTTGGACACTATCGGGATCGCCGCTGGAAATATATCCAGATAAACCATAGACAGTGTCATTGGCAATTGAGACGGCATCGTCTTCGTCTTCGTATGGTAAGATACATAAAACGGGACCAAATATTTCTTCGCGGGCAATGGTCATATCATTATTGACATTACCAAACACAGTTGGCCGCACATAATAGCCCAAGTTTAGATGTTCCGGTCGGCCTAGCCCACCTGCCGCCAAAGTCGCACCTTCATTTATACCTTTTTCGATTAAGCTTTGAATACGGTCATATTGTACCTTGGAAACCACTGTTCCCATGGCCATAGAATTTGAGGACGTAGCTTCACTGGTCGGGTCTACTATCTGAACACCATTTGCAGCGTTGGCAGCCGCTTCAATTGCCGCCTCCATACGGTGTGCCGGTACGAGCATGCGCGACGGGGCATTGCAGTTTTGACCGGAATTCATGGCCATTGATTTCATACCGCCAGAGACAGCTTTGGCAAAACCCTCGTCGTCCAAATCATCCATAATGATATTGGCAGATTTTCCGCCCAATTCCTGTGTTACCCGTTTTACGGTCGGTGCTGCGGCTTGCGCCACCATGACGCCGGCACGTGTCGAGCCTGTAAACGAAACCATATCAATACCCTCGTGAGCCGAAATAGCGGCACCAACAGTCGGTCCGTCGCCGTGCACCATATTGACAACACCAGCAGGCACCCCTGCCTCGTGCAAAACTTCCATAAGAATATAAGCGCTTAGCGGCGACACTTCACTGGGTTTCCAAACAACAGTACAACCTGTCGCCAATGCAGGTGCCAATTTGCAACCAATTTGATTCATGGGCCAATTCCACGGTGTAATAAAACCGCAAACCCCGATGGGTTCTTTAGAAATATGCGTACCACCGCGCTGTTCCTCAAATTCATAGCTTTCCAACGTCTTGGCTGCTGTCATCAAATGACCAAGCGCAGATCCAGAGTGCCGCCCTTCTGCCAACCATTTAGGCGCACCAATTTCAGTTGTAATAACTGCCGCAAAATCACCCAGCCGTGCTTTGTATCCAGCAATGACTTTACCTAGGAGTGTAAGCCTCTCTTCGCGGCTGGTTTTGGAAAAGGATGCAAAAGCCTTACGCGCTGCCTTTACGGCTGCGTCTACATCTGCGGTTGAACCCAACGTTAATTGCGCGCAAGCCTCTTCGGTTGCAGGATTAATAACGTCTATAACTTGATCACCACTTGGCGCAACCCATTGACCGTCTATATAGATTCTGTCCAGTTTTTGCATGTAGTTTTCCTCTTGTTTTCATAAATATAATGTATTTTAACAAAATTGCGAATATTATAGACAATCAGCAAAGTATTATAGTGACCCATCTATCAATTTCATAATACCTGAAAAATCCAAGCCATCATTGCCGGACGCTTCCATCAGAGCATAGAGAGCTTCGGCCTGTGCGCCTAAGGGCGTCGCAGATTTTGCTTTGCTGGCTGCATCCTGCGCTAGGCGCAAGTCTTTGAGCATCATGGCTGCCGTAAATCCTGCGGCGTAATCACGATTTGAAGGTGCCGTCAGTACAGGCCCAGGTGCAGGGCAATAGCTTGTCATAGACCAGCTTTGCCCAGAAGCAGTCGAGGAAATATCATAAAATGTTTGCGCATCAAGACCAAGTTTTTCGGCCAACGCGAAGGCTTCACATGTCCCAACCATTGTAATACCGAGCAACATATTATTACACACCTTGGCGGCCTGACCATTACCTGCCGCGCCTGCATGGAAAATATTTTTACCCATTTTTTCGAGGAGTATTTGCGCTTTGGAATATGCAGATTTCGTGCCGCCCACCATAAATGTTAACGTCCCAGCCGCAGCCGCTGCTACACCGCCTGAAACCGGTGCATCGACCATCTGTAGCCCTTTAGCCTCAGCCGCTTCGATGACAGACCGTGCACTGTCAATATCGATGGTTGAACAATCTATGAGTAAAACCCCGGGCGAAACATGGGCAATAATACCGTCCTTGCCCAAATAAACACTGCGCACATGTTGCCCTGCCGGTAACATGGTGACGACAATATCAGCACCGTCCACAGCATCTAGCGTAGATTTCGCCGCAATACATCCCGAAGCAACTGCGCCGTTTAGAGCATCATTTGACAAATCAAATGCGCGTACAATATGTCCAGCCTTTGCCAAATTGGCAGCCATACCACCGCCCATATTGCCAAGTCCAATAAATGCGATTGTGCTCATGGCATGTTCCTGTTTTTACATTCGTTCACGAATGGCTTACGCGATAGCAAGCCCGTTCACAATAACCGATATTTCTGCGTCTATTATATTTGCAGCATATGGCAGATAAGAGTTTAGTCCCCTAGTTTTTCCATATTCGCACCGGCACGTTTTATCGCAGCTTCCATGCGGTCTTCTGCATCAGCTAAGTTCTTTTTTGGGTCTTGATAATAAGCAGTCATCTTCATGACACGCATCATAAGTCCGTTAAGAAACCTACCCCAAAACTTCATAGGACGGTCCCAATCAAACAATAATATGACCCGCTCTTCATTGGTTTCGTTCCAGACTTCATGGTCATATGTATCGTCCAAAACAAACAAACTTCCCTCTTGCCACGGATTAATTTCGTCACCGACACGGATACGGCATTTTTTATAATCCTTTGGAATTATTAAGCCCAGATGCCCACGTACAATACCTTTGGTCACACCCTTATGGGCCGGAATATGATATCCAGGCGCAAGGATTGAAAACCATGAAGTCTGCAGGTTCGGAATTGTCTCCAACAACTGCGTGGTATAAGGCGCAAGCTCTGCATTTTTTTCTAACCGCGTACCAAAGCCGTGCAGCACAAATGTCTTCCATTGGTTTTTCTTGGCAATCCGGTATTGGTCGGGGGAGACATCTTCAAAGCCTGGAATGTCATCTCGGAATTTTAAAACTTCGCGGGCTTCATCTCGTATTTTTTCCCAATTTTCTGCAAATTGCGGCAAGAAATCAAAATGCTCGACTCCGATAAACGGCGTAGTAGGCACCAAAGATTGTTTGGTTTGAATACGGGATATTGTTTGTAAGAGCTTTTTACCCGTTTTTTTTATAAAGAGCCGGCGCGGATTGGATATGGATTTTGGACGCTCCGGTGTTGGTATTTCTGAAAGTTTTATGTCGTCTACATTAGCCATGTTATGTCTTCTTTTTCTGTTCTTTTTTCTGTTTTTGGCGTTTCAACTTTGCTTCCGCTTTGCTCATATATTCCCGTGTGATTGGTAATGCGTGCCGACCCTTAGCCAACTGCATTTGGAAATTCATATTCTTGCTATAGCGGAACGAAAGCTCGCTGATGATTAAATAGAACTCCCACATACGACAAAACTTCTCGTCCATCATAGAGGACACATTGTCACGGTTGGCTTGAAATCGTTTTTCCCATTCGAGCAAGGTTTCGGCATAATGCAAACGCAAAATTTCAATATCGGTGACCCAAAGCCCCGACTGCTCAACAACTGCCAGTGTTTCAGATAAAGCAGGTGAATAACCGCCCGGAAATATATATTTGCGTATCCAGCGCGCCGTAGAACCCGGCCCGCCCCTGCGACCAATGGAATGGAGCAGCATAGACCCTTCGTCTGTGAGCAAGTCTGAAACCTTGTTGAAAAACTCTGAAAACTGCGGTGTGCCAACATGTTCGAACATGCCGACCGAAACAATACGGTCAAATGGCCCGGGTAAGTCGCGGTAATCTTGCAGCAATATGTCGACTTTATCGGTCAGACCAGCTTTGACAACACGCTCAACGGCTAATTTATGTTGTTGTATTGAAAGGGTAACCCCCGTGACATGCACATCAAAATTTTGTGCTAGGTAAATGGCCATACCGCCCCAACCACATCCGATATCGAGAATTTTCTGCCCGGGCTTGATATTCATCTTGGCGGCAATATGGCGTTTCTTGGCAAGTTGTGCCTCCTCCAACGTCATGTCAGGGCGTTCAAAATATGCGCAGGAATACTGCATATCATCGCCTAGGAATAATTTGTAGAAGTCGTTAGAAAGGTCATAATGGTGTTGTACGTTTTTCTTAGCTTTGACTTTGAGGTTGCTTTGATGAAACCTCTTAATGCGCTTGTAATATTTACGGACAGATTTTTGCAATGGATGTCCGCGTAGATTGCTGGCATTAATAGCAAAGAGGGTCAAAAAATCGCGAATTGTTCCCTCTTCGACAGTCAACGTCCCATCCATATAAGCTTCGCCAGCTCTGAGTTCTGGGTTAAAAAACAAATCTTTGTATAGTTTTTTATCATGCAGCCTAATTGTTGCAGAAGGGTCATTTGCTTTGGTCTCTTTTGGTCCGAACATATGGCTTTTGCCGTCCACATCAATAATGGTGAGTGTACCCGTGCCAACAAAACGTTTCATCATTGTGCTTAACAGCCGCATCTTATTCCTTTTTGTTTTATTTATCCCAGTTTTGAACTTCAAACCCGTATTGTTCTACCACTTTGGCAAGGCGAGGGCTCGGGTTTACAGCTATACCTACATCAGCCCAGTCCATTATTGCAAGGTCAGAACGACTATCTGAATACATTGTGATATGAGATTTACTGCGATCAAATTTTTCGTCGCGCTCTAGATGTTCGCGAACCATTAGTAATTTGTTCTTACCGTAACAATTCATGCCGCCCAATTTACGCGCTAATCTATCGTCGGCATTATACGCCATTTTCGTGCAAACCATCTCTGCGATGTCGAGCCTATCTGCAATGGGATCAACAATAAGATCAACGGCTGCACTGGCGATAATAATACGGTCGCCAGCCGCGCGGTGCTGTTCAATCATGGATTTGGAGCGCAGACGCAAACCGGCATTCGCCTCATAATCCGCAAAATCAGCAGCCTGCTTCTCTAGCTCCACACGCGTACGACCTGATAAAGTCCAGCGCATCATGTTTTCTTTCACATGCTCACGCGGGCCAAGTCTGAGCATATAAATAATTTGTGAAACAATACTGGTTGCTAAAAATGGTATCCATTTCAAAGGCTTACCCCTAAGAGTTCCCGTAACAAATCGACCCCATGTTCCCTTCTTGGTTAGGGTTTCATCGAGGTCAAATATGGCTATTTGTTGTTTGTTCATGCTTTCCCCAAAGTCCTTTTCACAAACCATGCCGCCAATATCACTGCTAGTAAATTGCCGCCAATTGCGGCCCATCCTGGTCCTGTTTTACCAATGAGAGCACTGAGAGAAAATACCAATATCACATACAATATCAATCCTGCAAGTCGTGCAAAAATTGCCCGCCCTGGATTGCCAGCCGCAAAAAATACGGGATAAAGCGGTGCTGCCACACCCATTAGTGATGCGGCTAAAACCAACAATATAGACAGGACAATCGCGTCATTATATTCGGGACCAAATACGACAGGAATCACAGTCGGGCCAACAATGGCAACGACTGCAGACAAGAGGAGACCACAAGCCATCATGATAGCGCCCGCCTTGATAACAATACGCCAGATATGCTCGGTTTGTCCGCGAGCCATCATACGTGCATATTCAGGGTAAATTACTCGATCTAGCAAAAGCACAGCTTCTGACAACAACCGTGCAATTTCTTCGGCAACCTTATAGATACTAACAAAGGCCGGCCCGAAAATAGGCATTACAAGTAATAAAGGTAAATGGGTGGTGCCTGTAGCCAAAGATGCATCAATATTAGCCTTCCAGACAAATGGCCACATACCCTTTCGGTTGGTTTTAAGCTTAGGCCATTCACTGAACACAGTTTTCAGTAAGTTGCGGGATTTAAGCTCTATGAGCGCAAGAAAGGGCAAGGCTAAATACCCTAAGAGCGAGCCGACAAACCATGCGGCTAGAAAACCGTATACCCCCGCCCCATATATGACGGCAATTATGACCCCAATGAGCCGGAATACCGGCATAACCAAAACTTGTAAGGCAAGCGGTTTGAATTTGTCGAAAAGGCGAAATATACCTGTCGATGCGCCGCCCTGATGTACGAGGATAAGGAATGAATAAATCATACCTAATCGCGTGAGCAAACCTACATCGATTAAACTATCTTGCCCTTGGAATGAAGGCAGGAGTGGTAAAAGTGCATCAAGGAAGAACAAACCACCTATAGCAAAAATAAAGGCTCCCATGGCACCTAGAAAATCAAGTGCAATGCAAAATCTAAGCAGACGGCCAAGCGCTGACTTATCGCCGCTCTCAACATCTTGTGTACCAAACCGGATGACAGCTTGCCATGATTGGAAGGTCGCAACCTCTGCAAAAAACAACATATAAGCATGAAGAAACAGGATAATCCCCACCGATGCTATCGGCAGGTTTTTGGTGAGCAGTACAAGCGACCCCAAACCAATTATAGCGGCCAGTGCTTTGGCACCAACCATCAATCCCGTGTTAGCAGCAACCCTGCGGCCAACTGTACCTTTTTCTGCGATACTTAGATCTTCATTCACTTCGTATTACTCATATTTCGCTTAGCTAGAATATCTGTAACTAATGTTAAATCAGATGGTTTATCAACATCTATAGCTGCTTCCGCAAACTGTAAAATTATATAATTAGCTTTTATATTCAATGTTTTAGAAGCGTATTTGAAAGCCATATTTAACGTCAACCCGCCTGTGATATATTTAAGCAACATACCGATACCGAGCCGCCGCGCCAGTTTAAATGGCTTCTTACGGTCATGTTGAGCAGAGCGCCAAAACTTGATGGCTTCTAATCCCTTTTCATTTGCAATGTAAAATAAATTGCAGCCAGAAACATGGGAATCTTTAAATTTCAGGTATGTACGTTTCACATTTGGATATGCAGGATGAATGACATCTTTGGTCGCTAAACCAAGCGTAAAATCCGCATCCGATGCAATGCTTTCGCGCAAAAAACTATTGACTATATCAGACGTCAAAAGTGGATGATCACACGTCGTTACCATGAACGGATATGGTAGCCCAGCCTCGGCTGCGACCACGACACTACTAGCCGGGCCATCTTCTGCTGGAGATTGATTAAGTCCGTTATCAATTAAATTTTTATCTAGACCGCTGACCCAATAGGGCTTCGCCAAACCATCACTAGCGTCCAATGCCGCCAAGACATAATCTGTCATGGGTATGTCCAATATTGGCAGCAAGGCTTTCCACTCCACACCCGCGTCAACAAGCAAAGGGTCAACCACCCCTACCCGTTGCCCAGCTAGAATAAGGATGTTGACCTGTTTACTCATGTAATAGGCTTCTCATACATGCGGTACGTTTTATACGGAACACCCTTGGCCTGTTCTATAATACGTATCATGCTTTTGTTATTTTCCAAAATCCAGCCCATTTCTACATGTGTAAAACCGCGCTTGCGTCCCATTTCAAAAACTTTTTCGCTTAGGAATGCTGCCATCGCTAAACCTGTTCGTTTGCGCTGAAATTCTCTGCGGACACCCATAAGCGGAATTCGCGCCGTTTTCAGGCCTTTTATTTTCAAGCGGTATAGTAATTTTGCCCAACCAAATGGTAAAAGCTTGCCGTCAAGACCATTGATGGCTTCGTTGATGTTAGGCACCATGAGAATAAATGCAGCAGGTTCCCCTTTATACTCACAAACCCAGAAAAAATCAGGTATGATTATGGGTTTAAGTTCACCAGCCATATGTTTTATTTGCGCACTTGAAAACGGGACAAACCCCCAATTGTCTGACCAAGCATCATTAAAAATTCCCATGGCCATCTGCACTTCTTCTAAAAAATTAGACTTATCCATCCGTCTTACCGTAATATCCGGGTCTTTTTCAATGTAACCCGTCATGGTTGTAACGATTTTAGGACGTGGATACCCTTCGTGCATATTTGTCCAATAAGCATGCATGTCTACGGCCTTAGTAAAGCCCATGCCCTCAATTGTCATTTGGTAGTCCGCGCGCCCATACGGCATCATCAAAACGGGCGGCGTATCAAAGCCGTTGATGAGTAGTCCGGCTTCTTCGTTGATACTAAAGCTCAGAGGACCCACAATGCGCTGCATACCGCGCGCTTTCAACCAACTTTCAGCCGTTTCTATCAAGGCCTCTGCGATTTTCGGATCGTTTTGCGTATCTAAAAACCCAAAATGTCCAGTTGCATCGTTATAAATTTTTAGATGTTGCTGATTAATGATTGCCGCTATCCGCCCAACAACTTCTTCGTCCTTAAATGCAAGAAAAAACTGGGTTTTTAGACCATCAAGCCCTGGATTTTTTTTGGGATCAACTTGGTGGGCTCTTTCAAAGCGTAAAGGCGCACGCCAATGCGCTTCACCGCGATATAAATCATAAGGTAATTCTAAAAACTGCTTTAGTCCGGTTTTGTCTTTCACCGGAATAATTATTAGACCTGATAACTGCCCAGAAACTGTCAATGCCGCCTCGCTTATTCTTTATTTGCGGCTTTTTCTAACTTACGTGCCGCTTTTGCAGCTTTCTTTTGCTTTTTTAAATCGACAAGTTCAAGGGTAATATTAACGCCGCCAAGGCCTAATTCAAAGGCACTCTCGGAAAATTTAGGAAATTTAAGCGCTTTTATCTTGGGATTATTTGACAATGCGAATGGTTCGCGCGGCACTTTAATTATATTTTTCTTTAACTTACGGTTCCCATCAATATCGTGATACCCTGCTGCTGCATACCGTCCCAAAGCATTTGTTGTCATACAAATGGTTTGTTGACCATCAAGTGCAGGAACTCTGACACGGCGCACCCTACCTTTTTTGGAAAGAAAATGATCTGGGTCATTATATAATTCCAGTGTTAAAATGCCCTCTTTTGTTAGTCCTGTAACATTGAAACGTACCTGATTAGCATCAGGGTCACAAATATCAGGGGCTTCATATTGGTAAATTTCCAAATCGGGATGGCTACGAACACGGTCTTTATGCTCATCGGAGTCTGCAAATGCCCAAGAGCTGATGAGCGGCGAAAGTATTGCACCTAAAACCAGTCCAACTGCAAGGAAAGTGTTGCGAAATCTTGTGTTCATAATATAGAAACGTTATCAGTTAAATTTAACAATAAAATGGCAACTAAATCACTAGAGCCACAAATCGATATGGATAGGGTCAGCCCCTTTGTAAAGGTAATTATACAGTTTTGGGACAGTTGAATCAATACATTATGCGCAGTGCTCTGCGGACAATTGGCGGGTTAGTGTTATTTGCGCTGGCCGTTTTGTTGCTTGAACGGCTTTTGCGCATTTTTGAGGTTGTCTCCTCTTCAACCCGCCCCGCAGGCGATGCAACGCAAATGGTCATCAACCTGCTCCCACATTATCTCGGTATCGCCATTCCTATGGCATTGATGCTTGGTACCATTATTACAATAGACCGCATGTCGCGTTCTTCGGAACTAACCTCCGCCTTTGGTTCTGGCGTATCATTGTTTCACATGACAAAACCATTTATCCTTATTTCCATTGTACTCATGGGTATTAACCTGGTTCTTGAAGGTTATATGCAGCCGCTTGGCAGATATGGGTACCGCGAAGTTGTTCACACCGTTAGCCAAAAATCATTTGCAGCCGTTCTGCGCGAAGGTAAATTTACCAAAGTCGGACGTACAACATTTTATGTGGGCCCCGGCGGCGGGCCTATTTTCATCTATGAACAAGCAAAAAACGAAGGTCTGCGCATTACCACTGCTAATAAAGGCGAATTGATAGTTCGCGAAGAATCTGGCCAACCCGTCTTACAACTCTCCAATGGAGACAGCTTCCAAATCACGCCAGAAAAAATCATTAAAGGCCAGCTTGGCTTTGAGAGCAGTTATGTTGCAGGCTCAGTTAGCGGAATAAATTTTCGAGAACGCGGCAATGATGAACGCGAATTAACTTCCACAGAGCTGTACAAAAACAGAGACGGGAAAAGCTTTACTAGTATTTCAGTGGAGACAAATAACGCAGCCCTTCATCTACGTTTGGCACGCGTTTATCTATTGTTTTTACTGCCGTTTATTGCGGTGCCTTTTGGCATTAATTATGGGCGAAATCCGTCCTCAGCTGGGATAGTAGTCGGCATCATCTCCTTGGTAACCTTACAAAAAGCGCTGGAATTTGGACAAAAACTTGGGGCTAGAGGTGAAATTCCGCCCTGGATGGGAATTTGGCCTCTTATGGGCATAGTTACATTATCGGCCATACTTTTATTTAGAAACAGTGCCGTAAAAATGGGGCAGCCACCACTTGCGACTCTTTCCTTATTTATGTCTGATGTTGCCAAAGATATCCGCAAAGGCATTTACGCACTTTTCCCTTTTCTAAAGTCAAATTCACCGGACACCCATGAGGATAGCACAACATGATCAGGATAGCCGTCTACATATCAAAAACCTTTGTTTTTTCCTGGCTGGTTGTCACATTTGGCTTTCTTATTTTAATTGGTCTGCTCGACTCTCTCGCCAATAGCAATGAAATTGCTGAAAGTGGGCGGGGCGGCATGGCAACATTTGAATATATGTTATACCGTGCCCCCGTCATATTTGATCGCGTCCTCTTATTCACAGTCATCGTAGCCATGCTGTTGACCTATGTTAAATTGATCCGCCAGCATGAGCTGGTTGCCCTCATTGGCTTTGGATTTTCTGTCCCCAAACAGGTGGCGTTGTTAGCGCCTGTTGTCATGAGTGCCACAGTTCTGGCAATTTTATTGATTAACATAGCAATGCCCCCATCCGTACGTGCGCTTCAGGCCTGGGGCGTAGGCGAATACAAACGCACATCAATCAATTCGGAAAACCCGCTTTGGCTTCAAGATGGGACACGAATTGTCCGAGCAGCTGGACGGCCAAATATGGAAACCCTAACCGATTTACAGTTTTTTGACCAAGAAGAGACGGGCGAAATATCCATAGCAAGTTGGGTAAAAAAAGCTACTTATAGCTTTGAGCAAAACGCATGGATACTTGAAGGCGTGGAGCGTGCCACGGCCCGAGACCGATTTACGCCAGGCCCATTTTCGTTATGGTTGAGTGAGCAAACCCCAACCACCATAGCCAAACTTGCCGCTGACCCACGTGATTTATCTTTAGAAGACATGCGTAAATTTAGAACGGAAGGGCGTTCGGGGTCCAAGCCCGGATTTGCCTACGGTTTTTGGTACTTACATAGAATTACAAGGCCTCTCGCCGCATTGATTTTACTCTTATGTGCCGTCCCGATAATGCAAAAAACTGGTCGGGAAGATACAGGTGACAAAGCCTTGATTATCGGCATTGCTTCTGGGTTCTTATATCTAATTTTAGACGGCGCCTTATCTACATTTGCCGTTTCTGGCGGCCTATCAATTGTATGGGCAATTTCACTTCCATTGATGATTTTTGGCCTTGTCGGGTGCTATTTAGCTCTGAAAACCGAAGATCTTTCCTTCTAACCTCCATGTCCAGCACTGCATTCTTTATCAATCCTCATAGCCATACGGTGGCAAAACACGGTTCAGACTTAGAACGCGCAGGCGTAACCAACACTTCAAATAGTTATATCCTAGACACCTTTGGAACCCTATCTTCTGCTGTTTCACAGGTTTTCGCTGATAAATGCAAACATGTTTTCATAGAGGGCGGCGACGGTACTATCCACGGTGTATTGAGTATGTTTTTGGCGCACGAGCCGGATGTGAGTAAGCTCCCAGATTTTACGCTCCTGCCCGGAGGCATGACAAACCTTGTCGCTTCACATGTAGGATTAAAACGCCCTTCGCGTAAGAAGATCATTGCTCTCGTCGAAAGGCCAGATACTCAAAAGACCGTTGATCTTTCGATGCTTGGTACCAAAGCGGAAAACTCCGAGACCACCCATTATGGTTTTTTGTTGTCTACGGGCGCCCTCCCCGCCGCGACCCGCTATTGTGTAGAGCATGTGCATAGCAAAGGCGTGGGCGGCTCTGCAGCCGTTCGTAGCACTTTGCTCAAAGTTTTATTTAGTCGCGGTGTTGAGCGCCAAATTATTTTGAAACCGACGCCGCTATCACTCGACCTCGGTTCTGAGCGAATTGATGATGACCACATTATCTCGGTTGCAACTACTCTGCCGCGTTTGATGATCGGCTTAAAACCATTTTGGGGTACAGGCGATGGCAGCTTGATGATTACCCATGCCAATAAAGACGCACGTCACATCAAAAGTAATATGGCGCGCATGTTGCTGCCGGGGCAATCGGCCCGCGCATCTGCCACTTTAAAACGCAACGGCTTCAGGAGCTGGAATGTTGATAAGGCCGTGATGCAGTTATCGGGTGAAGTTGTCCTCGACGGAGAATTACTGCCACAGACCGATGCACCAATTTCTCTATTTGCGACCAAGCCATTACGGTTTATTAGATAACTATGAATACAACAGCCATCATAAAAATTCTAGAAACAGAGCAGTTAAAGCCGACACCAAATGTCACAGCCATGTGCGATAAAATCAAAGCACGGCATATTGGTCGCGTGCAAGCATTCCTGTATTACGGCTCTTCCTTACGCGCCATGAACGACCCAGATAAGATGTTGGATTTTTATGTGTTGGTCGACAGCTACCGCAAAACCCACAAAAACCCGCTGCGGGCTTTTTTAAACTGGGAAATACCGCCCGCCGTTTATTACTTGGAAAATCAAAATGAAGATGGGACTTTATCCACTTGTAAATATTCGATAATTTCCCTGTCTGCGTTCGAACGTAAATGCACGGGGCGGGCATTCCTCTCTATGGTTTGGGGACGTTTTTCTCAGCCCTGCGTACTCTTATTCGCCAAGGACAAGGCTACACACACCCGCATCCAGAAAGCCCGGGCGGATGCTATCTCTCACATAGCTCACCAAACTAGCCCCTTATTTAAAAGACCTATTACAGCCACAAAATTTTGGGCGCGGGGATTTCTTGAAAGCTATAAAACGGAACTGCGCCCCGAAAGCTCGGATACAAGATCAGAAGAAATCGTGACCAGATACCAAGACCGCTACGATGCGCTCATGACAATCCTCTACGGCGCACCGGACAAAGACGGTCAATATACTTTGAACAGTTCAGGATTAACCAGATTGGCCTTATCCAGAGCCATTTGTAAATGGACATGGTACTGGCGGCGCGTACTCGGCAAAATTCAAGCGGCCATCCGCATACTCAACACCGCGAGCACCTTTGACGGCGGCCTAGACTATGCGCTACACAAATTAAAATCCCATTCAGGCGTCACTATAGAAGTAACACAAAGCCAACGCCGCCACCCTGTATTGTGGTCACCTGTTCTCGCCTACAAGCTTTATAAACGAGGTGCTTTTCGGTAATACTCTTGGGTCAGAAACTATTAAGTACATATATAGCATATATGGCGGACTATCATATTTCATTAATGTGTATCCCACTAACTTTCATACTAATGCCCTCCAGAAAGTGCACTTGTCTTAGATGTTTGGGTTGGCATATCAAACGACCTTTAGATTATCCGTTGGCCATAACAGCTTGAACTTTTGCCATTAAGGATTCACTTTGTTCTTGCATGTCTTTGAAGGCTTTAATTATGATATCAATTTCATCTTTGGTATGGGCAGCAGATAAACTTATACGCAGAAGCGAGCTTGATTGCGGGGTACCAGGTGGCACGGCAAGGTTTACATAAACGCCTTCTTCCAACAACCAATTCCATTCTGTGGCCGCGACGATTTCATTGGGACGGCGCACCGCGATAATCGGGCTTGGGTCTGCGCACAAATCAAATCCCAGCTCTGTTAATCCGGCGTGTAATTGCGCAGCACGTTCTTGCAAATTTGCTCGTAATTCAGATTTTTCTGCAATTTTATCAAGTGCCGCCCGCGCCGCAGAAACATTTGAAGGTGTCGGCGAAGCCGTGAACATATAGGCGCGCATTGCTTTGCGCGTTATTTCGAAACCTTTGTGCTTTGACAAGCAAAATCCACCAATTGAAGCCAAGCTTTTCGAGAAAGTCCCAGAGATAAAATCAACCTTATCCAGTACACCCTCTTCCTCGGCCAGACCACAGCCTGTGGGGCCAAACACACCAAAGGAATGGGCTTCGTCAATGTACAAATAAGCACCATGTTTTTGACAAACATCTACAAATTCCGCAATCGGCGCACGGTCACCAAACATGGAGTAAAGACCCTCAATAACGACCAAGGCAGTCCCGTCTTCGATCGGGCCTTTGCGGGTCAGGCGTTTATCCAAATCAGCAGGAGAATTATGCCGAAAACGAATGGTAGGAGCAGAACTGAGACGGCACCCGTCAATGATACAAGCATGGCTGTCTGCATCTATGAACAGCACATCTTTCGGCCCTGCCAAAGTCGCTATAGCGGCCAAATTTGTTTGATACCCAGTAGAAAATACGATGGCGCTTGCCATGCCACTATGCTTTGCCAAAGCATCTTCCAGATCTATATGTTCCGTGTAAGATCCGTTGGCAATCCGTGATCCGGTTGTGCCCGTACCGTGGGATTTGATTGCGTTAATAGAAGCAGCCATACAGTCTTCATCAAATGTCAAACCAAGATAATTATTGGTGCCTGCCAGCACAATTGAGCGGTTTCCAATGCGTCCGCGCGTTGCATTTTCTATATCGTCGAATTTAACGCCAAACGGATCAGTGCCCAATTTAGTAACAAGATCAGTGCGCGATTTCAGAGCCGAGAATTTATCAAAAATATCCATGTCGGTTACTCTTGTGTTAATTGACGTGTAGCATTGACCAATTCACCAACGGTTTTAATATCGCTGACCAACTCCATGGGAATTGAAATATCATAGAAATCTTCCAAGCCCATTATCAAATCAAAAACCGCTGTGGAATCCACCTCCAGATCCGTAACAATACCACTGAGCATGGTGATTTCGTGATTTTTTGGATTATAAGGAACAAGTAATTCGCAGATTTTATCAAAAATTTGCGTGCGTGAGGGTGTAGGATTATTAGCTGGCATTTAAGGCCCTTTTCTTAGTCCAATTGTGATTAACTACACAGTATTGTTTTTTTGAGCGCCAATTGCAACACCGTTTGTGTTTCATTATTAGCGGAAACACTCCAGTCTTCATACAAAAATTCATTTAACTTGCCCAGTGTCAAATGTCCTTTGCCAAATACACGTTTTGTTACACTGTTCACCGCAGCAATTGGGTATAATACGCAAAGAGGCATAGGAAAAACGCGTACTTTGGCATCAAGTGCTTGTGCACATTCCGCAGCAAACTCTGGCCAAGTCAGACATGCACGCGTTGCAACCGTCACAGTTCGGCCATCACTTGCACCGCTCAAACAATCATGGGTTAAAAATTTTGCCAAATCTTCAACATGAACCAGGCCAATTTTTCGCGAGCGCCAATGTCTACCACCCGGCGCCGGTAAAAAACCTTTTTTAATCAATGCATAAAATGGAGCGGTGGCCTTATCCTCTGCACCAAAAACCGCAGGGGCACGCACCACAACGCCTTTCATTTTACCAATCTTGCGAGCCAATTGCCCTTCACCAGCTCGTTTTGATCCAGCATAATCTGAAAGTTCAGATTGTTGCGCCGCAAGTGATGATAAATAAATGAAACGTTTGACATTTGCATTTGCCGCCGCTTGTACCAGATTACCAACAGCATCTGCGTTTACATTGTAATATTCAGCCTTTGTCCGTGCCGTAACCAATCCGGCCATGTGAATAACTGTATCTGCACCTGCACATAAAGACCTTTCACTTATTGGATTGTTAAGTGTACCTTCAATCCAATTTATATTTTTATGTTGAATTGCTTTACGTGCAGAGCCAGGACGCACCAAAGCCTTGATGTGAAAATTTTTGGCAAGTAATTCTTGAATGACGGCACGCCCTACAAATCCGGTTGCGCCTGTGATGGATACAATTTTATGAGACACCACGGTGTTCGTCTATTACCCGAAGCGATACATCTGCTTGCAGATTCAGAATTGCATCCTTAAGGAATTTTTCGCGTACGCGAGCTCGACTTAATTTACCTGAAGATGTCACAATCATAGAACCGCGCGGCACAAGAATAAGTGTGACAGGAGCACCAATTTCCAAACGAATAGCTGCGCTAACCGTTGTATGGATTTCAGCCAGCATAGCTTCATCGCGCGTCCGGCATTCCAAGAGAAGAATAATCTCTTTTTCATCACCACTACCGCCAACTGCAAATGAGCAAGCCCGTCCACATCGACTAGGTGCAGCAGCCTGCGCAGCCCATTCTATATCCTGTGGCCAAATATTACGGCCATGCCACAAAATCAAATCTTTAAATCTTCCAGTGACGACAATCTGATCATCAATCCAATAGCCTAAATCACCAGTATCCAACCAGCCATCATCGGTAAATGCAGCTTGCGTAGCGAGTGCGTTATGGAAATATCCTGGCGTTACGCTTGGGCCTTGTAAACAAATTCGCCCAACTTTCCGTTCGTCTTCTACTTTTCCGTCAAAACTTCGCACTTCCATTTTATGACCTGGCAAAATTTTACCACAAGCAATAAATGTACGCCGCTGGTCTGCTGGCGTTAAGTCTGTCGCTGGCAACGCTTCACCCGTACGTTCCAGACGATTAATATCGATTGTATCTTCTAAAAGACCCTGCCTTTTGGGAGAAAAAGTCGCCGCAAGAGTTATTTCTGCTAAACCATAGCTTGGAGTGAAAGAAGGCATATTAAATTTGCTATTTTCAAATGTTTCACCAAATGCCTTTAAGGGTTCAGGCTGTACCATATCACCACCAATACCTGCGGCTCTCCAACTTGACAAATCAAGTTCCCTGTCCTCACGCCAACGGCGGACACAAAGCTCATACCCGAATGTTGGACTAAATGAAAGTGTTGCTCTATTTTGACTAATCAACTGCAGCCAAGTAATAGGTCGGCGCGTAAAATCCTGAGGGTCTAAATAGTCCACTGACATCTGACACATCACCGGAACAATCATAAATCCGATTAGCCCCATATCATGGTACATTGGCAACCAAGACGAACAACGGTCTTCATTTGTCACTTCAAGACCACCGACGCCAGAAATACCTTTGCAATTAGCTGTAACGGATTTTTGCGTACCAATAATGCCTTTTGGCGAACTTGAGCTGCCAGATGAATATTGAATGTAACATGGGCCTTCTGCGCTGTGGGGGCGCAGTTTGCCACCCAATGGCAATTTATCAACTTCACTAAAACTGATAACCGGAATATCGTTATCATTTAGAGCAGAACTAATAATATTTTCCATACTCTCCGGTGTTAACAGTGCCGTAAAATCGCCAGTTTCCGCCATTCTTTGCAATTGGCGCTCATAGCTACCACGCCCACCCAACGTAACTGGCAACGGCAAAGGTGCAGGTATTAACCCCGCATATTGGCAAGCAAAGAAAAGTACGGCAAATTCGGGACTTGTAACAGCGCAAATACCAATGCGGTCTCCAGGTTCAGTAACGCCAACCAAGCGTTTAGCAGCTTCTACGGCACGGTCGCGAAGTTCTTTGTACGTTAAGCGGGATTTTAGATCACCTTTGCCAGAATAGAAATTAAAGCCAGCAGTCCCCCGAGCAGCATACTCAAGACCATCTATCAATGTGTCAAACTCTCCACATTTCAATGCTAACCCATCGTCTGTACGTGTAGGTGAAATCATATGTAAATCCCCTTGGTAACACTTATCTTATGTCACAAACTTGCCTTAATACCAAAATTATTTCTAATGTAAAGCATCACTTAAGTTGATAATAATTCTCTGAGTTGTGCATTAACAATGGCGAATTTAGCTAAACTCCAACCTCCAGATGTATTTATTTTCGTATAAGCAGCGTCATAAGCATGAACTGCAGTGAGTTTATTATCAACATATGCGTAAATTATTGTTTTTACACTGGCTTTAACAGAACCACCCCCGTCAATGTGCAAACGAGCAGCTTCGAGAGCCAAACTCGCTTGAGCGGAATAATAGTCTTCTTCAATTCGTTGTTGCGCTAACCCTTCCCAATGCGTTTTTGGCGCTGTTTTCATAGACATGGTACGCAGACGGTCAATTTTAAAACGGCCTCCCATATCATAGAACAATTCTGCGGCCTTGCGAATGGGCCATCCGGTTTTCTCAGTCAGCTCCACCACGTCAAAACCAGAAGCACGCGCCCTAAGCAAAGATACATCTGCCGCTAAATCTTCGGGGATACCAGCGCGGATAAACCGGCCAATTCTACTTGCCACACGGCGATTGTCATAGCTTGATAGCACATCGACCCAGCCCTCATCAACGTGGGAAAGTCCGTTAGTACGTCTCGCAATGCGCATAGCGATAGAGCCCGTTTCCCCGCGTCTTACTAGCCAACCAATGACGCGTTGAAGTACCGTAGATATCTCCGCTTGCAAAGTCAGCTGAGCCTCAGCACTTATTTTATTATCGAGATCGTTAATAGCATTTCGCATATTATCAATTTGTAAAACCTCGTAAGCAATTGTGAAAGCTTTGGCAATTTCACCTACACTTCCATTTGTTTGCTCACTCAGCCTTGACATAAAAATCGGGCCGCCAACATCAACTATATTATTGCAAAGGCGCGAGATAATAATTTCATTTTTCAGACGGTGATTTGCCAAAGCCTTGTCAAAACCTTGTACAGCTTTCGGGAAATAATCTCTAAACATTTGCTCATAAAATGGATCTTCCGCAACGTCTGTGCTCGCAAGATCGTCGAATAATACAATTTTTGCATAAGCATTCAAAACAGCAATTTCTGGACGTGTTAAACTCCCACTTTTTTCGCCAATCTTTAGCATTTCTGCACTTGACGGTAAGCCTTCGACGTCCCTGTCAAGTTTATCCAATGCCTCTAATTCCTCCATAAAGCGGCCATAAGCATGATGCTCTTCACGGGCATACATCTGTGCCAAAGACAAGGCTCCTGTTTGATCATAATTGTGTCTTAGAACCAGTTTAGAAACATCATCAGTCATTGTTTCTAACAGTTTTATTCTATCGCCAGTTTTTAGCTCACCGCATTCTATAGCGCCCGCCAATAATATCTTGATATTGACTTCATTATCAGAACAATCAACGCCGGCCGAATTATCAATCGCATCCGTATTAATCCGTCCACCGTTTTTGGCAAATTCAATACGCCCAGCTTGCGTTACGCCAAGATTGGCGCCCTCCCCTACTACTTTTGCCTTAAGGTCCAAGCCATTGATTCTTATTAAATTATTTGCCTTGTCACTCGCTTGGTCGTGGCTTTCCGCAGATGACTTTATGTAAGTGCCAATACCCCCAAACCAGAGGAGCTCACACTCAGATTTAAGCAATGCGTTCATCAATTCATTAGGTGTAGCCGTATCAGTGGCCAAGCCTGCGATCTTTTTTATTTCTTTTGTTAATTTTATAGATTTACTTGCTCGCGAAAATATACCCCCACCTTTAGAAATAAGGTTCTCATTATAGTCCTGCCACGAGGAACGCGGCAGATTAAACAAACGTTCCCTCTCCTTAAACGATTTATCTGTATCCGGATCAGGGTCAATAAATATATCACGATGATCAAAAGCCGCTAAGAGCCGGATTTTTGATGACAACAACATGCCGTTGCCAAACACATCTCCCGACATATCGCCTATACCAATAACATCAAATTCTTGCGTTTGAATATCTTTACCAATTTCGCGAAAATGTCGCTTTACGGCTTCCCAACCCCCTTTTGCAGTAATTCCCATTGCCTTATGGTCATACCCAACGGAACCACCAGACGCAAAGGCATCATCAAGCCAGAAGTCGTATTGTGCTGCTATACCATTGGCAATATCGGAAAATGTTGCCGTGCCCTTATCTGCTGCGACGACCAAATAAGGGTCGGGTTCATCCCAACAGATTACATCTTTTGGTGCGACAGTCTTATTACCCTTATAGGTATCGGTTACATCAAGAAGCCCACTAACGAACTGCGTATATGCAGCAATACCTTCGGCAAACACATCATCACGGCTGCCACCAACTGGTAATTGTTTTGGAAAAAAGCCTCCCTTTGAACCAACGGGAACAATCACAGCATTTTTAACTTGTTGCGCCTTCACAAGTCCCAGGACTTCGGTCCGAAAATCATCACGCCGGTCAGACCAGCGTAAGCCCCCTCTTGCCACTGGTCCAAAGCGAATATGCACACCCTCAACTTTTGGTGACCAGACAAATATTTCACGGTATGGTTTAGGGTCAGGCAAAGCATCAATCGCCTGGCTATCAATTTTCAGCGAGATAAATGGATGTGCCTCTCCATCGGTGTTCGTAATATAAAAATTGGTTCTAAGGGCAGCTTTCATGACGAGCGCCATACGGCGCAAAGCTCTGTCATGATCTAATGAAGTCACATTATCCATCAGCGCGAATATTTTATTCTCAATCGTAGCTGCATTTTCGCGCCGTTTTTCAATTGAAATTTTCTTGGATGGGTCAAATTTAGTTGTAAACAACTCTAAAATTAGGCCAGTAATATCGGGATAGCTTGCTAAAGCCTCAATTTGCACATGTTCCGATGGGTCGAGACCAGATTGTTTACGATAACGCGCCAAGAGCCTCAGGACTGCCACTTGGCGCCAATGAACGGCTTGTGGTAGTATTAAAGCATTAAAGCCGTCATCTTCATTTTGACCATTCCATATTGATAGAAATGCGCTACGGAATATATTTTCAAGATTGGCACGATCATCAGGTTCATGGTCAAGATGCATTTCATAATCATGCAGCCAGATTTTTTCTGCGTCCGAAACGTCAATCTGGTAGCCTATCTCTTGTGCCACATGTAGCCCCATATTATTAAAGATAGGCATTACATTTGAAAGCTCTAAGCGTTGTTGCTGACTATAGATTTTAGCACGCAAGACAGTGGCCTTATCATCCTTACGCTTATAAACACGGACAGCCATAGGCTTAGCCGGATTGATGCTCTCAATAACGGCAATATCACTAACCGCCTCATTTGCATCATAGCTAGCTTGGTAAGTCGCTGAAAAAGCATTTTTATAAGCACCCAATCTTTTACTAATATTTGGATTTTCATGCTTTTCAGCCTGAGTTTGTAATCCGGCGCTCCAAGGTTGGCTAAGTATAGCAACTTCTTTTTCAAGTGCATCTAAATCTGGGTTTTCATCAATGTCCGGATCCATGCCAATGATATAATGAACCCGCGCCATTGGTGAATCGCTATATTGCGGATAAAAAGCTGATACACGCCCATTCCAAGCAGTGCTTAAACGAGCACCGATTTTTTTTCGTACTGAAGTATTGTAATTTTCTCGTGGTACATAAACCAAAACTGAGACAAACCGCTTAAAGGAGTCGTTTCGGACAAATAAACGCGTCCTAGGGCGATCAAAAGCTTGTGCTACACCCGTTGCGATTCGAAACAAATCATCCTCGGAACTTTGGAACAGTTCATCGCGCGGGTATGATGACAATACATACTCCAAACGTTTTGCATTATGTGAATCAGTCGATGCACCATAGCGATACATTACCTGTTTAACTTTGCGACGTATGAGAGGTACATATTTTGGAGACCGTGCATATGCATCAACAGTAAACAGCCCAACAATACGGGTTTCTCCTGTAACCTTTCCCTTTTTGTTGTATTCTTTTATCGAAATATAATCCATGCGAACACGCCGATGCACCCGCGAAAACAAATTCGATTTTGCAACGGTCACTGGATCCTTTTCTTGTAACGACGCTTCTAGGTTTGAAGATATACGGGCAGGTTCACTACTTTGGCGCAAGATCAAATTTTTACTATCACGCAACACACCCATACAAGAAGATTTTACGACCTCAGGGTGCCAGTAATCATAGGTGCGTCCGGTGCCGCCATTGCTTTTTGCTTCGCCGCTCACATATACAAATGAACGTGTACCTAGTAGAACAAAATTCCCTTCGCGTATCCACTCAAGAAATTCACAGGCCTCATCCAATACATCCACAGGCACATCCCCGTGTTGCTCAGATAATTCCGCAATCTTCTCTTCCAGCAAATTCAGCATTGGCTTGAAATCACTAATCACGGCATCCAAGTCGCCGAGAGTTTGTTCAATTCCAGCCTGAATGGCTTTTCGCACGCCCGCACTTTGGCGTGGTATCAAAACTTGTATCAAAGATTCGCGTACTTTATCGCCACGTTTGCGCCATAACCCTTTTTCATTACGGTAACCCTCAACAATGGGATGATACAGAGCAAGTATATCTATGCCGTGGCTGGATATTTCACCAATGACAGAATCCACCAAAAATGTTCGGTCATCAGTAATTATTTCAACAATATCATAGCGGTCTGCCAATGCACTTACGTGAGCAATTGGCGCAACTCGAATGGACGATGTACCAATTTTTCGGCAATCTCCAAACATCCAAAAACTTCGTGCCAATGAAAGAATATCTTCTAGCGGGAGTGCAAGTGCATCATTTTGTGCGGTATCATCATAATAAGATTTTAAAAATTGTTCAGCGCCCAATTCAAATCCATCTTCATGATACCAAGACGTATCGCCCATAGCAGCTTTTACAAATGCGGTTTTTGTGAATTTTAGTCCAGCCATAAGGGAACCCCTAATAGTCTAAATTGTAATTTTCCATAGGATAACCAGCACAGGCTGAACAGTAAACCACTATTTTGTCGCAACAGGCACTACTTTATTCGGGCTCTGAATTGAACATCGAAACTTGGGTCAGCATTACCAGCAGCCATAACTCCAGACGGATTGACACAAATATATGTCACATTCGCATCATAGCCTGCGGCAGGAGTATAACCACAGGCCGCAAAATTCGCTGGCGCGGGCCCGCTGTTTGAAAAGCGCACATCTGCGGCATAATTAAAGGTCAGCCCACTCCCATTATCAGTACCTGTGACGGCTGTTGTTTCAGGCCCAGTATCATCAATATCTCCGTTATAAAATTCTATCTCAGACGGAATGGCATCAATAATTTCAACACTATCATTATCTGCAGCGCCATCACCAATATTAGAAAATGAAATGGTATAAATAACATCATTTCCCGGCACCATATACAGCCCCTCAGACAAAGGATCATAAACAGCAGCCGTCTTTTGACCAGTTAGTTCCGCGGATAAGACTGGGCAAAAATTCAGATCATGAATTGCTATACCTTGATTTCCAGGGTCGACAGGCGCACTAACATCATTTCCGTAATTAATGGTTACAGTATCAACGGCAGAATTAAACTCAAATATCATATTGCCATTGCTTTGCGTAGGGCTAGAACCGCCATTACCCGTAACAACATTACCTGATGCAGAATTCGATGTATTTGTAAATAAAGTAGGTGTTACTGACGTTCCGCCTAAAGAGCCTGAGACCGTTATTTGGTCAACAAATTGGTTATTCCCAAAATCTACATCAAAAATACTGAGTTGAACTTGAGCGACACCAGTTCCCGAAACACCAAGCGAATACACAATATCTACGGTACTTGTCATGTTTGATGGATTTCGCAAGAAATGCAAACCAGACTCTCCAGGCACAATCCCTCCCGTATCATATATACTTTCCGCAGGAGTTTGCCCGCCAAAATTTGCACTGTTTAGTAATGAAGTATTCGAATCTATAACGGTTATTGTGATTGGCTCACCTGAAACCGTATATGTATTTGTCATATCTCCTTCCGGCCAAACAACAGTGTCCCAATCCAAAATTGTTGGGGCGCCGGGGCAACTTAGTGTCGGCACCGCAGGTGTTACCGGCACCAATGTTATTGTTGCATAATCGTCTTCACCTGTAATCCCATTTCCTGGCGTAGAATCCGGATCTAATTGCACTGCAGTCATTACTTCACTGACGACATTAAATGAACCACTGGAATTGACAAAAGCAGTGATTTGCAGCGTTACAGAACTCCCACTCGTTAATGATCCAGGTATTGTCCATAAACCTGCTCCAAAATTATATACACCCGCACCGTCATCTGAAACATAGCTTAATCCGGACGGTAAGCTTAAACCAGCTGTTACACCAGAATTTGTGGTTGGCCCACTATTGGTTATTACAAAAGTCAAGACAACATTTGTCCCAATTGAGGGTGCCGAATTACTTGCTGTTACACTTAAATCCAAGTCAGCACCAATAGCATGTGTAAAATACAAATCCCCTCGAAGAAACTGTCCATCATCAGCAGAAGGGAAATCATCACACATGGTCATTGTCCATGTACCAACTGAGTTTTCACCGTTGAAAGATGAGAGCGCATTATTAGGACGAACCGAGTTTTCATAAGGTGGCGCACTAAGACCATCATTCGTATTATGTGGGGAAGTGTTTATAAGTGTGCCTGCACCATCATCCATTTCAACATTATAATTATCTTGACTGCCGCTACCTGTGTTGGTGGTGATTAGGCGGACAGACGTACCTGCCGGTGAATCTAGGTCTAGCCTAATATCGCCGCGCCAAGTGTGGCTCGCCAAAAACCCAACATCCAAATCGTTGATTGTAAAACTATCACTTCCTGGAACTACAAATGTGCGGGTGAACTCCCCGCCGCCGCAGGCCGTGCCACCATTTATTGTCGCAACCGTAGTATTCGTATAGGTACTAGTTTGCCCATTGGCGGCAGCATACAAATGCGTACACACGACAACTGGCAAAAAACGGAAAATTAGCTTGATAAAATTAATCATTATCATCTTGCAGAGTAATTTGGTTTTTAGGACTTTTCGGCTTTAAATTTTGCAATTTCAGTTTGGATTTTAGGGCATGGGTTGCTGCCCATGTTGCTTTACCATTCCCCCCCCTATCACGGTCTATCAATACCTCATAATTACCTGAATTTCCCATCTTTAATATTACGGTCACCAAGTCAGACTGTGTTGCGCTTTTGTCCGGGTTTTCAATATCCCATACATAAGAATCACCGCGCACTGATTTTGGCGGTCCAAATTGTTTTACCAGTGAATCATACGCTAAAATTGCTTGTTGTGAGGACCCTTGATATTTTTTATTAAATCTGAGCTCTTGTGGTTTTATGGGTTTTTTACTTTGCTTATCAGTCTTAGTTTTTAACCCGTGCGCTTTGAATTTTTCCTTTTGTTCAAAAATATTTTGAGCGGTTTCAAATGGGCTTTGTATAGTTGACTGCTTGCTAGTGTCATTTGTATCTGGGCTGATTTTCTGTGCATGAACGGTCAAACCGCATAAAGCCACTGATAACACCGAAAAAGATACAATAAGCGATTTTACGCAAAACAACATAACTTATCCCTCATGACCGAAAATATGGAAATATTTAAAATACACAAATTACGATTTTGTACACATAGCCTTAAGAAAACGGAAATTTTTCTGTTGCGCACAGAGTTACAACTGGAAATTGGACATTAGCATAGTTTTGTGATATAGTTATTCTAGGAGAGTATCATGAGTGTAAACGAACTTCTGGCAAACAAAAGCAATGAAATATTTTCTGTCAATGTATCAGATACATTAAGAGATGCGATTAAATTGCTGAACGCCAAAAACATCGGCGTTGTATTGGTGACTAACAAAAACGGCAAGATGAAGGGCATTTTATCAGAGCGCGATATTGTCCGCAAAGCGTTGGCACAAGAAACTGGATTTCGTGACGAATTGGTGACGAAAACAATGACTAAAAAAGTCTTTACTGTCAGCTCAGATGCCAGCATTGACGAAGTTATGGAACTTATGACGAAAGCGCGTATTAGGCATATACCCGTACTGGATGGTGACGATATTAAAGGTATGATTTCGATTGGCGACATTGTTAAACGCAAGATAGCTGATGCTGAAAATGAGGCAGCCGTTTTGCGCGATTATATTGCTTCAGGTTAAATTTATGTCGAATGGCGTTTTTTTATCTACGCACGCCCGTCTGGTTTAAATTTAGAGCGGAATTTAGTTGGGCTGGCCCCAGTGATTCGCTTAAAATGATGCCTGAGTGTTTCTGGGGTTTTCAAACCCGTTATCTTAGCAATCTTCTCAATGTTTAAGTCTGTTGTTTCTAATAATTCTTTTGCTAATTCAACACGCTCACGGGTAATCCAAGCAAGTGGGCTCAACCCTGTTGCGTCCCTGAATTTTCGCTGTAATGTCCGTGGTGATGAATTGCAAACGTCTGCCATTCTACCAATACTCCATTCTTGTCCAAGCTCTTCTCGAATAACATCTAGTAATTTAGCAATATTACTTTTGTACTCACTTCCTATTGTCCGTGAAAAAAACTGCGGCAGGCCTGCGCCTCTATGCGCTGGCACAACAAGCCTTCGCGCAATTTCATTCGAACGCTCCACGCCAAAATCGTTACGTATAATATGTAAACATAAATCAATGCCTGTTGCAGAGCCCGCCGATGTCAAAATATCACCATTATCTATATATAAAACATCAGGGTCAACAATAACGTCAGGGTAACGCTCCTTGAGCGCATCAAGATATTTCCAATGTGTCGCAGCTTTATTATTATCTAATAAACCACAGGCCGCCAATACGAAAACACCAGAACATATGGACGCTATATGTACGCCTCTTTGGTTTGCGTTGACCAAAGCCGCTTTGAGGTCTGGTGGCACCAATTTATCAACTCCGCGCCACCCAGGTATAATAATGAGATCAGCATCATAAAGTTGCTCTAGGTTTTTATTTGCATCTATAACAATATTTCCATGACCGCGAATAGGCCGGTCATCTATTGCGATTATATGACAATCATACCATGGCTCATATTCCGGTCGCGGCAGTGCAAATATCTCAACAGCTATTGAATATTCAAAAAGGCATAAACCATCATAAACCAAGATGCAGACTTTTTTATTATTCGCCATTGTTCGCTGTGTGTTTTCTCTGGGCATAATGCACTCTTCATTAGTGTTTTATGCGCCCCTGAGTTGTTGATTTACAATACACTAGTTATTCCAAAATAAAAGGCTCAACTGTAATTTATTCTATTCAGTGACCACGCGCGTCCATTACTCTATTTGACACAATATTGTTGTCATAAAATCAGCGCTCCACTTTAATGTATTTTGACTTGCTAAAATCCACTTTTTTTCACATGACTTGATTTAGGTCAGGTAAAGTGCAGTATTTAGCATTAGAAAGCATATATGAACCAAATATTGACAGACAGCTTTGGCCGAAACATTGAATATTTGCGCCTGTCCTTAACGGATAGATGCGATCTACGGTGCTTTTACTGCATGGCCGAGCACATGATATTCCTCCCTAAAAAAGATTTGCTAAGTCTAGAAGAACTAGGGATTGTAGCAGATGCATTTATTGAACGTGGTGTTCGTAAAATCCGTCTTACTGGGGGCGAACCACTTGTACGCAAAGATTTTCTGACATTGGTTAAACATCTATCAAATCACCTAAACGCAGGACGTATTGACGAAATTGCCCTGACAACAAATGCGACGCAATTACATAAATTTGCCAAGCCACTGAAAGATTTAGGGGTTAAGCGTATCAATGTTTCCTTGGATAGTCTCGACCCGCTCGCTTTTAACCGTATTACCAGAGGTGGAAATTTAACACGTGTCTTAGAAGGCATAGATGCCGGTCTTCAAGCTGGTCTTAAGCTTAAAATCAATACCGTGGCACTTAAAAATGACAATGCAGACGATATTCCCAATATGGTTGCTTGGGCACATAAACGCGCCATGGACATGACATTAATTGAAGTCATGCCAATGGGTGATACAGGCGAAGACCGTTTTGAGCAATTTATACCTTTGTCTGAAATTCGTGATATTCTTGAACGTAGATGGGCACTAAAAGATACTGCCGAAACAACTGGAGGACCTGCACGCTATGTGCAGATTGCTGAAACCGGAGGTCGACTTGGTTTTATTAGTCCATTGACCAAGAATTTTTGTGCGGGTTGCAATCGCGTTAGAATTACCTGTACAGGCAAATTATATATGTGTCTTGGTCATGGTGCCCATGTTGATTTGCGAAATGCAATTCGCGTTGGCGGTTCAGATGCCTTAGATAACGCCCTCGACGAAGCAATGATAAACAAACCTGAAAAACACGATTTTGAAATCAGAAAAACAGGAAATACGTCAGGTACGACACGGCACATGTCCGTTACAGGTGGCTAAAATTTTCGCGGCAATTCGCATGTCTTCTTGTGTGTTTACATTAAAAAATGGGTTTATGTCGCCCTCTTTAGGAAAGATTGCAAATTGCACGTCCATCACGCGCAGGAAATCTTGCACACGATAGCTATCCCCTTTACATAAAAATGCCTGTAAATCCGAACGAATTTTAGTTGGCCACAAGCCACAAACAAGATGCTGATTATCTTCTACTTGTGACAAAGTAATTATATTAGAAGGCATTGTATCGAGTTTTTCAACCCAATCACGCGGTATGAATGGTGTATCACCGGATACAGTTAATACATTTGAGCTTCCCAAATTCCTAGCCCATTTTAGTGCCGTATAAATTCCTACCAATGGGCCACACCCTTCAAAGGACATATCTGGTAATACGGGATGCATTGATAATGAAGTGTACACTTTTGGGCTACCATTGACCGCAAGTTTTGCCACTTGCCCTTGCAGCCTGTCTATTGTGTGCAGCACGAGTGGCTTTCCACCCAATGGCGCTAACATTTTATTTCCACCAAAGCGTTTGGATGTACCGTTGCACAATACCATGCACGGATATTTATTTGAGGAAGTTTTTTTGCTAGCCATTTATACCCTTTAGCCATAAATGCAAGAGAATGAAAGTCGCACTTCTTGCCAGTTTATTTTTTGTTACCGCTCTACTTTATGCCAGTGTTGGCTTTGGGGGCGGTTCGACCTATACAGCTTTATTGGTTTTAACGGGCGCAAACTATCTCATCATTCCCGTCATCTCACTCGTTTGCAATATTCTCGTGGTCAGTGGCAATTCATGGCGGTATTACCGTGCTGGATTTGTCAAATGGGCAAGAGTTTGGCCTTTTTTGGTCCTATCCGTCCCCATGGCCTGGATAGGCGGACGCATCCATGTTCCCAAAACTATCTTCATTGGACTATTGGCTTTGGCATTATTTTTTGCCGGCCTAGCCTTGCTTTTCAAAACTGAACCAAAATCAGATGTGCGCACACCTATATCCCTACCAATAAGCGCTCTTGTTGGCGGTGGTTTAGGGTTGTTATCGGGCATAGTGGGCATAGGTGGGGGTATATTTCTGGCCCCTATTTTACACAAAATGGATTGGAGTAAAGCCAAAGAAATCGCTGCACTTTGTAGCCTATTTATATTGGTCAATTCCGTGTCCGGCCTAACCGGGCAATTGATTAAACTTGGCGGCGTACAACAATTAGAACTAACCCGTCCTTATTGGCTTCTCATACCTATGGTTTTAATTGGAGGGTATATTGGTAACCATATGAGCATGAAACTATTTTCTGAAAAAACAGTACGAAAAATGACCGCTATTTTGATTCTATTTGTCGCATTTAGGCTCCTCTGGCAGATTACTCTGGAAATTCTTTCAATTAGCCCTATCTTAGAGACATGATAAAAATACTATATTTTGGACGCCTTAGAGAAAACACCGGACGCCGCGAGGAAACCCTTGCTTTACCTGAGGGCATCACTAGCATTTTAACACTAAAACTCTGGCTGGACAGCGAACACTATTTGGACGGCGCCTTACAAGACCCATCGGTTAAAACCATGGTCAATCAAACCCTTGTCCATAATGATATGGCACTAAGCGGTGATGAGGAAATCGGCTTTTTACCACCTGTTGGCGGCGGATAATGCTAGAAAATATTGAAATTTGTGACACATCCTTTGATCCCGCTGTAAAATTGGAGGCTTTTACCAAAGCAAATAGCGAAGCTGGCGCAATCACGAGTTTCTTAGGTCAAGTCCGCAATGAAGCAGACAGTGTCAGTGAGCTATACCTCGAATCTTATCCCGGCGTAACAGAAAAAGGTATCTTGGGTGCGGTAGAAAAGGCCAAATCCCGTTGGCCATTGACGGGGGTAATGGTAATACACCGAACTGGCGCTATGGGCGTCGGCGAACCCATTGTACTTGTTGCAACTGCGGCAAAACACCGCCGCTCCGCTTTCGAATCTTGTGATTATTTAATGGACTATCTTAAGACTGAAGCTGTATTCTGGAAGCGGCAAAAAACTGCAAACGGGACGCGGTGGATTGAACCACGCTCAGAAGATTATAAAGACAATGATAGATGGAGATGACCTTGCCCAAAATAAATTTAGGAATAGACGAAGCTAAATCTTTTAAGCCAGTCCGTATTGCCATTTTAGTAGTTAGTGATACGCGGACTTTTGATGACGACACCTCAGGCGCTTTATTAGCAGACCGTGTCGTTTCAGCCGGACACGCGCTCGCGGACCGCAAAATAGTCCGTGATGATATTCCTGTGGTTCGCGCACAAGTCAAAGAGTGGATAGAAGCGGCAGATGTGGACGTTGTCATCAGCTCTGGCGGCACAGGTCTGACGGGCCGCGACATTACCCCTGAAGCGGTCACACCATTGTTCGAAAAAACAATAGAGGGCTTTTCACATGTGTTTCACATGGTTAGTTTCCAATCCGTAGGACTATCAACTCTGGCATCTCGCGCAGTAGCAGGTACGGCGAACGGCACATTCATCTTTGCTTTGCCTGGCTCCAACGGTGCATGCAAAGACGGCTGGGACAAAGTGATTTGTCCTCAATTGGACAGTCGTCACGGTCCATGTAATTTGGTAGAACTTATGCCCAGATTAAGAGAAAAATGATTAATAGAAACTTGATCAACAGAAAACCGATTGACGGAGATTTAATGCCAAATAATATGGAAAACAATAAACTCACACATTTTGACGAACAAGGCCGCGTTAACATGGTCGATGTTTCAGAGAAAACCGTTACCGAGCGTATTGCTATTGCCAGTGGTTGTGTGCGTATGCAATCAGAAACGCTTACTTTGGTTAAATCGGGTACAGCCAAAAAAGGTGATGTTATTACGGTTGCAGAAATTGCAGGCGTTATGGCGGTAAAACAAACGGCAAACCTCATCCCGCTTTGTCATCCATTGCCTATAACCGGGGCTAAAATTGAAATAGTGCACGATAATAATCTCCCTGGTCTTCGTGTAAAGGCACGCGTTAAAACTACGGGACAAACCGGCATTGAAATGGAAGCATTGACAGCCGTGTCCGTCACATGCTTGACAATTTATGACATGTTAAAAGCCGTTGATAAGGCTATGCAAATTACAGATATTGAACTTTTGGAAAAAACTGGCGGTAAATCTGGTCCCTATAAAAAACCATGAGAGATTTTAATGGCTAAGCTTATATCTGTTGTCACGGCCCTTGCAGCAATTTCTGATACAGTGCGTCCTATGGGTATTCAAAACGTGCCTTTAGCTACAGCAGAAGGTCAGGTGCTGGCTGAAAACATGCTTGCTAAGACCACTTTACCACCTCTTGATGCTTCAGCTATGGATGGTTATGCCATCAAACTTGAAGACCATCACCGGCTCGGTTCTACATTCACACAAATCGGTGTTTCACCAGCAGGCAATCCATTTCAAGGCACCGTCAGTAGTGGCGAAACAGTGCGAATTTTTACAGGCGGAGCCGTACCTAAGGGGGCGAACCATGTCATTATGCAAGAAAATAGCGAAGCTGACGGAGATAGGATTATCCTCACCAAGCCAATCTCTGCTGCTCACCACATCAGAAAATCCGGCATAGATTTTACAAAAGGGCAATTAATCGTCAAGGCAGGTACAAAGTTAGATGCATATGCAATTGCGCTCTTAGCTGCTGCAAATCACGGACACATACCTGTTCATAAACGGCCAAAAATTGCCTTGATTGCCAACGGCGACGAATTGGTAGAACCGGGCCATGAATTGCGGATGGGTGAAGTTGTCAGCTCAAACCCGACCGGGCTTGCGCCATTAATTCGGTCTTGGGGAGCAGAAGCAATATTCGCCGGTATATCCAGTGATGACCCCAACGCTATTAAAGACCAAATCGCGGCTTGTAATAAAGCTGATATATTGGTGCCTATTGGTGGAGCATCTGTTGGAGACCATGATTATATGCGCCCGGTTTTCACAGAACTTGGCTATACAAAAGTATTTGAAAAGGTCGCCGTTAAACCAGGAAAACCCGTATGGTTTGGCACGATGCCAAGGGACAGTAACCCGCAATATGTGCTCGGCTTGCCTGGTAATCCGGCCTCGGCCCTTGTTACTGCACATGTGTTTTTAAAAGCACTGATTGGCGGCTTGATTAATACAAATAAACCTAGCCACAAATTTACCTCTGCCCTAGTCACTCACCAAATGAATGCGGCGACTTGGCGGGCGGAATATATCCGCGCATTTGCCAAAGTTGATGAACACGGAACAGTGCATGTTACCGCAATCCCAAGACAGGACAGCTCACTCATCACACCGTTTTTGACAGCGAATTGCTTTTTGGTACGAGACCCAGATACACCCGCTCTGGAAACGGGCGATCTCGCTAAAATCATGCTTATTAAGCAACTTAAGTAGCAAAAAACCTACCGAACGTGGGATGCACCGTTAATGTCAAAAGTAGCCCCAGTGGCCGACGGGCATAAATCTGACAGCAAGAACGCCACCAATGCGCCAATTTCTTCTACCTGAGCAAAATCTCCAAGTGGAATCTCTGCTTTAGCGGCTCGGAGCACATCAGGATCGGTCGGCGCCATTTCCGTGTTAATCCAGCCGGGTGCCAAAGCATACGCTAGCACGCCGTCATCTGCCGCACCGCGCGCAATCGTTTTATTGAGCGCCAAGAGCGCCCCCTTTGACGCTGCATAGGCGGGATGATCAATCGCATCGCCGCGTATAGATGCCCGCGAACATATATTAACAATACGGCCACCGCCTGCTGCGCGGTAATCCACCAATGCTGCGCGGCATAAATCTGCGGGGGCTTGCAGGTTTACCGCCATAATTTTTGCCCAACCTTCAGCCCACTGCGCATCATCTCCATGTGGGTCTGTGACTAAATCTATGCCCGCATTATTGACAAGCGCATTCAGCGGGCCAGCAAGTTCATTTGCTTGTGCCCATAACCTTGCACCAGCGCCAGGTTGGGATAAGTCCTCCGCTATTAATCCAGCACAATTATTGCCAATTCTGGCAGCTACGGCCTCGGCTTCTGTGCGGTTGGAATTATAGTGAACAATTACACGGGCTCCATATTCAGCACACTTTTTTGCAATTGCTGCACCAGTTCCACGAGAACCTCCCGTAATTAACACATTTATGTGTTCACATTTCATTTTTATTCTCCAGAAGATGTGGTATGTGACCGTATGAAATTGTTAGCCTACCGAGACACCGTCATTAAACGTAATGAAGGCATAGTGCAAACCCAATTGGCAAGCGAATACCTTTCGCGAGTAGAAAAATTGTGTGCGCTCGCAAACACACACGATTTTTATCCAGCTATGGAAATGGACGGAATATATAAAGATTGGACTAAGAGTGGTTTTCGTTCACTTGAACTGTCTGATTCCCTGAAGGTTCCCTTGCACGTGATTTTTTATTTTAATAAAACTAACGTTAAAGCTAAATATGATGACCTTATTATTGATATTTGGGCAGCATTTTATACTTTGCGGCTAAAAGTCTTGGCACTTTGTTTATAATTGATGTATAGGTACGGTACATGATTAACGCCATTGCACATAATTTAAAGGTTGGTATCGAGCTCTTGGGCTCTATTGACGATGGACAATATAACGATACATCCGTCGAACCTTATCATTCTAGCATAGGCGGACATATGCGTCATATTCTTGATATTTTTGATTGTATATTCGAAGGCTTAGAAAGTGGGCAAGTAGATTTAACCGCCCGCAAACGCAATCAATTGGTCGAACGTAGCGCTCATGTCGGAATTGCCTATTTTGAGAAAACTCTCACACAATTAGATGCACTAAAAGGTGCAGACTTCGACCGCATTATCGAAGTTTCCGATGATTTGGGGCAAGGTATGATTACGGCTAAATACACTGTTGCGGCCGCTCTTATCCAAGCCCATAGCCATGCTATGCACCACTTCGCTAGCCTTGGCTATATTGTGACAAAACTAGGGATTGACCTTCCCAATGAGGATTTTGGATTTAATCCAACCACGCCCAGAGATGTTGCGTAAAGAGATGTTGCATAAAGAGATGTAGCATAAAGAGATGTTGCATTAAGAGATGTGGCAACCGTTCACCCTAGAGCGTTTTTCTATATTGGACACACTGAGTGCGCCCGCGCGAACGTAAAATAGTGCTTTAAGGCGTCAATGAGAAACTCTTATATTCTTCCTTCAAATCTTTCTTCAGGACTTTACCTGTTGCGCCAATCGGGAGTTCATCTTTGAAGAAAATCTCGTCAGGCATCCACCATTTAGCGCACTTATCTTCTATTTCTGCTTTGATCTCGTCTTTGCTCGGTGTCTTACCGGGCATGGGCTGAACGATTAGAATCGGGCGTTCTTGCCATTTATCGTGGTGGGCACCGATACATGCGGCCATAGCTACATCAGGGTGGTTCATAGCAGCGTTTTCGACTTCGATGGAGCTAATCCACTCGCCGCCGGATTTAATAACATCTTTGGAACGATCGGTAATCTCCAAATGGCCGCTTGGATGTAAAGCCGCAACATCGCCAGTCATAAACCAGCCGTCGTCAGTAAAGTCACTGCGGTCCTCTTTTTTATAATATTGATTGGCGACCCAAGGCCCGCGCACATGTAGGTGTCCAGTCGCAACACCGTCGCGCGGTAAAAGCTCCCCTTCATCATCGACGATACGCATTTCAATACCAAATATAGCACGACCTGCCAAAAGTTTGATATCGATTAGCTCATCATGTGAAAGTTTTTCGTGTCCTGGAAGAGGTGAATTAGTTACGCCCAGCGGAGACGTTTCTGTCATGCCCCAACCTTGTTGCATAGGAATACCGAGCTCATCTTCATAAGCTCGCAGCAGGACTTCAGGTAGAGCGGAGCCACCGACGAGGGCAGCTTTAACGGTTGGCAATTTACCAGCCATATCGCCGCCTTCTTCGCGAAGCTCATTTAATATCCCCATCCAGATAGTTGGTACGCCTAACATATAGGTCACTTCTTCTTGGCGGATTATTTTAGTTAAACTTTTACCGTCAAGACCTGGACCGGGCATTACCATTTTACAGCCCATCATTGCGGAAGAATAAACAAGTCCCCAGGCACTAATGTGGAACATTGGAACAACCGCCAAAACACTATCTCTGGCGGAAAGTCCAACAACGTCTTTTGCACAAGATGCCCAAGCATGCAGAATTGTTGAACGATGTGAATATAACACACCCTTTGGGTCACCTGTCGTGCCTGACGTATAACAAAGCGTACAGGCTGTATTTTCATCAAAACGCGGCCATTCTATTGTGTCAGGATAATCTGCAATAAATTCTTCATAACATGTCACGTGGGTATCACCGTGGGGAACATGCTTTTCGTCGCACATGGAAATCCAACCTTTAATGGTTGGGCACATTGCGCCGATACCGTGCACTATAGGCGCAAATGTCGTGTCAAAGAACATGAATTTATCTTCGGCGTGTCCCACCATCCAAGCGATTTGCTTGGGGTCAAGGCGCGGATTAATTGTGTGAACAATGGCACCAATTCCGGCTACAGCATAATAAATTTCAATATGGCGGTGGTTATTCCAAGCTATTGTCGCAACTCTATCACCCGGTTTAACACCCGCATCCAATAGTGCGTTTGCAAGCTTCTTTACCCGCTTCGCACAATCTGCCCAAGTATAAGTAAAATCACTACCGTCTGTTTCTTTTGAATATATCTCTCTGCTACCATGATTAAGAGATACGTGTTCTAGTAAGTCACTGATCATCAGCTGTTGCTGCATCATTAAACCTTGCATATTGTCCTCCACCTTTATTATGCTTATTGTTGCATATAGTTTTATGCGCACATCTTTAAACGTCTGGCCATTCAGGTCAATGTGGTTAAACTATAATTAGCAATTATTTTGGGTTTAAATAATGGTTTTAGAAATTCCTACCTATATGGATGTTGTCACAGCAAAACAACGGCTTTTGGGTCACGCCAATATAACGCCACTCGTAAGACATGACCGATTGGATAAAATCTCCGGCGTTAATCTGTATCTAAAAAACGAAACCGTGCAAAAATCTGGTGCATTTAAATACCGAGGGGCTTATTCACGTCTGTCCTTGCTCACTGTGCGTGAGCGCGAAAACGGTGTTGTCGCATATTCATCTGGCAACCATGCCCAAGGTGTAGCCTTCGCTGCACGAGAGCTCTTAATTGCCGCAACAATTGTTATGCCGTGCACAGCTCCTCTTAAAAAGAAACAAGGCACTTTATTACAAGGTGCAAAAATTATTGAATATGACCCCACCACGACTGATCGTGCAAAACTTGCTACAGATATAGCAAAGAAGAAAAATGCTACATTAGTCCCACCTTTCGATGATAAATATGTGATTGCGGGACAAGGGACGTGCGGTATCGAGTTACTTGAACAGTGTGCAGAAATGGAAGTTGAACTTGATGCCCTCATCACACCAGTTGGAGGTGGTGGTTTATGCGCAGGTATAAATCTCGCTTTTGAACAATTAAGCCCACAAACAAAAGTTTACGGCGGAGAACCAATAAATTATGATGACCATGCAATGTCATTACGCGCGGGGGAACGTTTCACCAATGCACCTGCCCCACTATCAATATGTGATGCTTTAATGTCGCCTTCCCCGGGAAAAATCACCTTTGAAATAAACCGCAAACGTTTAAGCGGTATATTCACTATGAGCGACGCACAATGCTTGCAAGCAATGGCACTAGCGAAGGAAACACTCGATATTACATTAGAGCCCGGAGGCGCCATTGCGTTGGCGGCGGCTCTGTCACGACCCAAGCAACTTAAATCCGGCTCAAATGTAGTGGTCATCTTGTCTGGCGGGAATGTTGATGCAGAAATTTTTGCGATGGCAGAAACTGCATAGACATTCTGCACAAAACATTTACATAAAGATATGTCTAATCCAAACCTGACTTTTGAAACGCGTGCTGAGTTTAAAGGGTTTGATAAATTCTACCTTGATACAATACACCCCTTTTTGCTTGAAAAAGAACAAGAACGATTGAAGCATGTTGCCAAGGGTAAAAAATATGGTTCTTTTGCAGCAAGTGCATTTTCACTCATTGCCATTGTTCTTGCAATAAAATCCCACGCATATTTTGCTGCGGGTATTCTTGTCGTTGTGGGTATTCTTGTTGGGGTTGGTATCAGCCATGTCATGCTTTCCAAGTTACGTGGTGAAACTAAACAATTTCTCATGAGCAATATATGCGGATTTCTTGGTTGGGACTTTCAAAAAAAAGACTTCGAGCCCCCCAATTTAAAATTATATAAAAAGAACAAGCTGTTACCGAGCTGGGATCGTGTCAATTTTGAAGATAGGATGAGCGGAACAGAAAACGGTGCAAAGTTCAATTTCTGCGAAGCCCATTTGGAGCGCGAGAACAGAGACAGCGACGGTAATAGGTCGTGGTCAACTGTGTTTCGTGGCATTTTAATGGAAGTCGATTTTCATAGAGAGTTCCTCGGACGCACCGTCGTTTTACGTGACGCTGGGATTTTCAATTTTAAGAAGAAAGCTGGCATGAAGAGGGTTGGCTTAGTTGATCCAAAATTTGAGAAAATATTCGAAGCCTATAGTACCGATCAAGTGGAATCGCGGTATCTGCTAACACCCGTATTCATGCAAAAATTAGTGGATTTGGAAACCAGTGTTTCCGGTAAAAAAATCCGCTTCGGGTTTCTTGAAAATAAATTGCATATCGCCGTAGAAGCCCCCAATCAATTTGAAGCAGGCTCTATGTATAAACCTCTTACTGAAAAGACACGTACAGAGAAAATAATGAATGAAATCAGCGCTATTTATGAAGTTATTAATGGAGTTGGCAAACCCAAGCTCCGCAAGCGTAACTCAAAAAAATAAACCGATTTTTCTTTGTATGCTCCTCTTAAACCATAGGACCACATCTACCCTTACAGATCAAAGTCACCAATAATTGGCACATGGTCAGATGGTTTTTCTCTATCACGTATATGTTCATCAATGCGTATTGATTTTAGATGATCAATGGCCTGCCCTGAACAGAGTAAATGGTCGATGCGAATGCCGTGATTTTTAGGGCGAGCACCCCCTTGATAGCCCCAATATGTATATTGGTGAGCTCGACGATCAATTTGATCAAATGCGGATGTTAAACCTAGATTTATTAACGCACGAAATGCTGCACGTGTCTGCGGCAAATACAAGGCATCATTTGCCCACAAAGCCGCATCATGCACATCATGTTCAGACTGAATAACATTATAATCTCCACACAAGATAAGTGGTTCTTCATACGACAGTAATTTTCGGGCATGTTTACGTAGTCGGGCCATCCAATCCAATTTGTAGTCATATTTTAGGCCTGGCGCAGGGTTGCCATTTGGTAAATATATACTGGAAACTCGAACCGGTCCGCGCTTACCTGTTACAACCACCTCCAGATACCGTGCTTGCTCATCGGAGTCATCACCAGGAAGGCGCATGTTAATTTCTTCAAATGGAAATTTAGACAGAACAGCCACCCCGTTATAACTTTTTTGACCGTGCAATGCGATATTATAGCCAAGTTCTTCAAACAACTCAGCTGGGAAATCCGCATCTACAGTTTTCAGTTCTTGTAAACAAACAATATCCGGCTTGGCTTCCGACAACCAAAGTGGAACGGCATGTAGCCGTGCGCGAATAGAATTAACATTAAAACTAGCAATTTCCATAAGGTTAAGTTCGCTAAGTGACAATAAATGTCAAGGCAAATACAAAATCATTTTCACGCTCGTTTTTACGCCAGTTGGCGTTAACAAGTAAGTTTAATAACATTATATTAAACCATGTCTGACGTCAGCGCCTATGGCACAGATTTAGGTCTGTGCTAAGAGAGAGTTTTTGTTCATCATCATCTTAGGAGTATATGATACCCAAGGGGGCAGACCCTGAGACAGAAACAAACAGGGCGTTCATCGGAACGCATCA
>JAJFFN010000008.1 GCA_021776635.1 Robiginitomaculum sp. | reverse complement strand
AGGTGAACTTCGTCGCACAGGACTTTCAGACCATCCATTTGACGGTCCGGTTTCTGTTCTTCCGTGGAGACGCGTAAGTAACCTATTTTCATCGGACTCCTCTCCTATGCACGATAAAAAATGCATAAAAAGGGAACCCTTCTCTTGCCATTGCCATAATTTTATGATGTATTGTTAGAAAGCCCGTGTTTTAGCCATTTAAGTTTTTGCCAAAACAAAAAATATTGTTGAATTAGAGCCTGTTGAAAAGGGTTCCCTTATCAGAAGGGGTCTTCTCATGCGTTTCAATATCTTACCATCACATTTTCGTTTTTATCAAACTGGACTGATAGTAGTTTTCATCCTTGTCGTATTGTTATCTTTTTCCAATTTCAGTGAAGCTCAAGTAAACCAATAAAAGAAATTCTGAGTAAAGATGAACTCCAAGTTGCCCAAACCCAACCGGAAAAAACGGTAAATGTTTCTCCCTTGTCCGCATCAACTACGGCAACCCAGAAACGTGAAGCATGGATGGAAGCTGGGGAATACGCCAAAAACCATAAGGTCGTGGCTTTTTCTGTCAGTGGTCATGCTAAAGATGCGACTGCTAAACAAATTGGTGAATATTTAAAAGAGCAACTCACATCTACGGGCATACCCAGTGTTTACTTTACTGGAAACAAGGAAAGATTAGGGGCGGCGGTCACATTTTTTTTAAAGGATATGGCATATGGTCCCACGGGAATATCTGGTATACAAAAAAACTTGAATACCGTTGTGGTCCATTTTCCGCAAGCTTGGCCTAGAAACAAAGTCTCAGTAGCTCCCCCTACTTCTGACAATATTAAGTGACTTTCGGACTATTCAATTTTATTGCCACCGCAACTGATAGGCCGTCGGGCGAGGGTTTAGGGTCAGCTACTTTTGAAAAATCCGCTTCCATTGTTAGTTCAGCATTTGAAAAGGTGATCCCCTCACCAATCCCATTATTCTTTGCGACCGATGTTCCTGTACTGAAGAATAATTTTTCGTTATCCAATTCACCTAAATCTTTTTCATTTTGAGTGAAAACAGTTCTAGCCGCCTTCTTAAGTTCCTCCGGCCCATCCTGATTGGAAGCGATGTCATAGGCAATAGGGCTGTCAGTTTGTTCGAGCTTCTGCTTAAATTCAGTAATTGCTTCACTCGTATATCCTTTTGTCTCGGCTTCCTGAATAAGAACTTTTGATTTTTTTATGACCTCTTCCCGCCGTTCATGAAAGTCCTTTTCTTTTTTATCAAGAATTCTATCGCCTTCTGGACTTTCCATTTCCTCCGAGGAAATCCCGGCTTTTTGCATGAGTAGGATATGTTCTGGATTATCCTTGTCAAACGTGCTGTTTTTACGCAATGCTCTCAATTTAGCGATGGCATTCAAACCTTTATCAATTTTCTCCAGTTCGGCGGTCAATTCCTCAAGACTGGCTTCCAGGGCTTTTTGAGCTTCACTGATGGCCCGACGAAATTCTTTATCCTTTTTGTCTTTTTCTTTTTGGGTATCACGGATTTCAGCGCTCAGGCTCGCTCCACGATTTTGACGACCATTTTGTAGCGGACCATTGCGAGAAAGCTCCAGATCCTTTCCGATCTGCTTTCTCTCAATTCGAGAAGAAGCGTTCACCCCTTATTGTTCGGCCTCACGTCCATCTAATACCCGTCCGCTTTCATCGGTAATTGTTTCAAGGACTGGAGCATCTGAGCTCATCTCACCCTTTTCGATGACATCTTCTTTCGATTCAATACTTTTAGGTGGTTCTTTGGACATTTTTTCCCTTATTCCGCCTATCCCTGGAAGGCCTATACGGCTATCCTTTTGCAGGGTTAAGTATAAGAGAGAATGGTTAATATTTGGTTATTATGAAATATTTAAAAAAGGACTTCATCTAGTTGTTTTTTTATTTTCTACAAGGATTCTTCCGTAGGAATTGCAAAATTATTAATACCAATATATGCTGATATTTAGTATCAATGTCAGGAGATCAAAACATGGCTAAACATACCAGTTTTTCTTTGGGTGATCATTTCACCCATTTTATAGACCAGCAAATTTCTCAAGGTCGTTACGGTTCTGCCAGTGAAATTGTTCGCGCTGGCCTAAGAATGTTAGAGGAGCATGAATCCAAAGTCGAGACCTTGCGTTCGGCTTTAGTCGAGGGAGAAAAAAGCGGTCCCGTTAAGAAGTTTGAAGCTGATAAATTTCTGTCTTCGGTCAAGAAAAAGAAAAGAAAAATGAATGGCTGATTATTTTCTTCGTCCAAAAGCTAGGCAGGATTTAGAAGATGTCTGGCTTTATACCTATGAAACCTGGGGAGAAGAGCAAGCCGACAGCTATATCTATGATTTAGATAGTGGTTTCCATGTCTTAGCTAACAATCCAGAAAAAGGTCGTCTTTGTGATGAAATCAGAAAAGGCTACCGCAAACATTCAATAGGAAAGCATATTATTTTCTATCTGCTTGGTAGAAAAGGAATTGAGATTGTCCGTATTCTTCATCAAAGGATGGACACCGAATGGCACTTTAAGTAGCTTTATTTTTCTACCCAAGTTATTGCTCTAGTTAAATAATCTTTTTCAGCACAAATGGTAAAGTTTATTTAACCACTTTTAAATGAAGATATTTCATGAAAAATTTCCCTTCTTGTTTTGCTATATTATTTAAACGGAGCTAAAGGGAAATAGGCGCTGATCCCTTAAATTATTGTGCGGAAATACTAAATCTTCAATAATCTAACACCAATTCCTAGGTCAAGAAAACTTTAGTATTAGTATAGTTTGAGAATTCTCCAGCTGAAAAAGAGGGTCAGTATTTTTATGGTAAAACCAGGCGATTATAAGGAAGGAGAACGTATCGTCTCTCGGAAAGCCCCACCCCCGATCGGAAATTTTTTTCTTGGATATCTCACGTCGACTTTTATTATTCAACTAAAGGCTAGTGATTTATCGTGCATAAAAGTTTTTTAGAGGGTCCGAAACATTACTTGTTAACAACTTTTCGGGTCGTATACTGAACTAAATAAATATAAATAGATGCTTCAAGAATAAACTACTGTGAAACAAAATTACGAGTTCAAAAAATCATTCCATATTAAATCACTATCCTTAGGAGTCTTTATTGCTCTTCTTACTTACTATGTAATAGTGATTTTCCATTGGGAGTCGATTGTTTCTTACATAACATCAATGAGTTTCCCCATTGTGGGCTTTCTATTGCTTTCTCTTGGGATTCTAGGCATGAAAGGCGGAATGGCGCTCAAGATTTATCAAGACCAAGATTCAATTAAAAAGGCTTTTAATGCAGTAGTTTTAGTGAGCACCTATCTCTGTGTGGTTTTTCTGGTCATCGGATTATCTATAAAGCTTTTGTCATGGTTATCTGTTTTTTTAAACAGTGAGTATTGGAAACGTTCACACTGGTTTTGGGAATCGTTGGTATTACTCATTATTTTTAGCCTTAGCGGAATAGGGTTGTGGAAAAAGAATTTAATTTCATGGGAAATGCTTCAAGATATAAAAACTATTCCCATTGTGTCACCCGTATTATGCTTTGGTGCCCCCGCTCTTTGGTCAAAAAACATCGCTTACGCCTCCTTAGATTCTAGTTTAATTGAAACTTATAGCACTCTTTTAATTCTGACTGGAGTGATCTTTCTTTTATACCTTGTTGTCTTTGGGCTTTTAAATCATAAACTTTCAAATCAGATTCAATCTAATGAGCCAATTATTTTAGACGCAAATGGAAATTTATTTCCTACAGATAAAAAAAATAGAACTATTGCTACAAGTGTTTGTTTTTGCCTTTTTTGTCTTGGTTTGTATATATTCTTGGTTGTTCTTGTGGATGTTCTCGTTCAGCTATCAACACTAACGGTCCATCCATAATGTTTTGATTCAAGAGGTTGATGACTTCTTAATAAGCGTTGACGGGAGTATTGATTAAATAGTAAACTCACCTTCGTTTTTTGAATCCAAATAACTCATTTAAAATTGTTTATATATGTCAATACCTTCCGCTGAGAGAAGAGGTTCACAATCGAAAATGATATGGACAAGACCGGAGCGGAGGCAGGATATAGCCGTAACGATACGGGAATTAACTATTGGAGTGAGGTCTAATGGATTTATTTTTAAATCCTATTTCAATGAAATCCCTGATTTCATAGAGAATATATATAATTCTTGGATGAAAGAGTGTGACGATCTTGTAGCAAAATGCTTAAGCCGTGGAATTCCAAAAAGGGATGTGATCGATAATATCCAAAAACCCTTGGAAAAACGATGGAAAAAAGTATTTAAAACTGATACTCTCGGCGGGTGGACAACTTTTGATCCAGAGGACGTGAGGTCTAAAATTTTTATTGTGGCAGAAGATATGGAATCAAAAGAAACTGTAGGAATTGCTTTTATTGGCTGTCAGACCGAAAGTTTTTTAAATAAAAAAGGCGACAATGGGTGCCTTTTTATTGAGTTCTTGGAAGTTAATCCCATAGCAAACTACTATGCCCGCCTATCTCCTAAAAACCCCCATACAAATGTTTCCCAAAATATTACAACAGGAGAAATGCTTGTTAAATACATACTCCATATGAGTTGTAAATTCGGGTTTCTGGGAAGGGTAAATTTAATACCACGGCGAGAGCCAAAAGTAAGAAGTTTTTATGAAGGTCTACGGTTCAGCCCCGTTCCTTGGTATGATAGTTTTCAGATGTCTTTGTGGGAATTTCCAGAGACACATACTAAATTCATGCTAAGAGATTTTCCAAGCAAACGGTAATGTAAAAAAGAGTTGTTATCTAGTTTTTAACTTTAATCAATTTTCACGTGAGGATTCCGTGCCAAGACCCAAAAATAATACTGAGGACCCCAAAGAGGCAGGCGAAATGGGGTCGGTTTCGGCGGTTGACAATGAACTAATAAAACCTGGGAACATTTTGGGTCAATTTTTAGAGTATGTGAGAATTGAAAAGAACTTAAGTTGGACTAATCTTGCTAATGAGGTCGGTATCCCAAGAGATGAAGTCGTTAATATATTATTATCATATTCCGACGTCGATATGACAAGTGAAGGTGATCAGGAAAAAATAATAGATTTTCTTAAAAAATTTCATAACGAGAATTACAGTTTGGTTGGCAAAGCCACTTGTTTGCGCCAATTAGATACCCCTTTGGATGATATGGGATGCTCCTTTGCCATTAGAATTAAAGAATTGTTTAATTCGGTTCAAAATGGTGAAGGAGGTACTCGAGCTACGAAGGAGGCCATTCAAGCAGTTTTCGAAGCTCCTTGCGAAAACGATGTTTGTCCCGAGATTTAAATCTCTTCCTTTCCAGATTCTTTTTTTGCACAAATAAAAACCGCAAACTCTCTTTCTAATCCCCAACAAATAAACTACCCTTTCTTGGGCCGACCTGATTCGATAATTAATCTCTAATTTCACATTGCCAGATTGAAGTCTTGCGTCATTGATTTGTCTTTGAATTGAGGTATGGATCGCCCATGTTCCTTGAAAGGCTGGTGAATGAGCCGGTGTTCGGCTTTATCGATGCGTGAAAGCCGCTCAAGCTGTTTTTGGAATATATCTCTTTCTGGGTTTTCTGAACCTCTCTGTCTCGCTCTATCGATCCATTCTTTCATATGCCTGTTAAAATGCTCCCTTGCCTGATTGCGTACCTTTTGCGTGCGGCTTACTAGCATCTGAACGTCCGATTTTAGATGCAGTGTCTTCCGGTTGAATATGGGTTGTTTGTTGTCTGGAGTTTTTTGACGGTGGGACTCCGGATTTTGCAACAATCTTTTTTGCAAATTATCCTCAATTTGACCGATGCGTTTGATCCTGTTTTCAATGCGAAAATGAACTCTTCTTCTAGCTTCTTTCATGAGCGAAATATTAGCAGGCTGGTCTAGCGCCCAATTGGGTTTGGGATGATTTAAGATTGGTTTTTGATATTCATTAAATATCTTGACGGTTTCTTTTGCTACCCAATTGGATCGATGTTTTTTACTATGATCGGCAAATCGTTTGCGGATGGCTTGTCCCCGGTCTTTTAACTTTTTACTTTGTTCAATGTATTGGATATCATCGCGAACCTTATTCCAGTTTTGTGGATTGGCTAAGGCAAATGCCTTTTGGGTGTGATGCTTTAATTGTTCCAGTTTTTCAGGATCTGTTGTTGTCATAAGAGTTCCTTTGATTGGCAAATTTGCATACGATTCGATTTTTCTGCTAGGGTGATTGCATGAGTGATGAAACCCTGATCGCCAATCAGAATATTTCTTTTACGAGTTTGACTCGAAATCCTATGCGTGAGTTGGCGCAAGCAGAGATCGCAGCACTTCTTCATGAACTCGAACATTATTACGAGATCCCACCCTCTATGTTGGCGGAACTATTGTTTGAATTTCTCAGGATTGAGATGGAACCCGACTCACCTGTCACCGCTGAAACAGGGATCACTTGGTTCGCACAGTTGCATCGTTTTCGCGATGCCCTTCAATCTCAAATCAATGATATCAATGCTATTTATGATGAAGTGCCTAACTGATGTTTCATGTTACAAGAGCGGTTATGAGTTCAGTTAGTTGGGAGAAGAAAGCTACTCTCTCTCCTTCAAAAATAATATGAGCGGACAAGGGTTTTGGAATACTTTTACCACCCCATTTATTCCCAAATAGTCACAAGTGATGTACTGTTTGTGTTCGTGATCTCCACGATAAGTATACTGAACGCGCAAATGCGGTGTTTTAGGCAACAGGAACAGTCCCACTAGTACGATCACCGGCAACAATGGCAATAAGAGACGAACGAGTTTCATCAGAATCTTTGGGAAAAACATTAAAACTGCTCCCAACCCTATACCGACTGTTCTTTTATAATCAATGACTCTTGCGCGTCGCATATTATCCTCCTCAATATCGTAACCAGACTTTGGTTTTTCCTTTTAGCTTCTTTCCAAAGAGAGGGTTGATTCCCACCCATTTGGACCAGGGTTTAACTTCATGATATCCGGTCTTGATCGCTCTTATGGGAAACATGTCTTTAATAAATAAAATGGTGTCTGGAAACCGACGCACCTCATCGGGTGTTAAAAGCGGTCTTGAACTTTCCCCAATGGATCGTTGCACACGATCACTCAAATCGTGGCCCAGGCTGTAATTTGGAGATTTGATGGTTTCATCACCCAGCATCTTAGATACAAGCTCTGCTGTCTTTTGAGATTGCACTCCAAATATTTGTTTCACTTCCGTTTGAGATAGTAGGGTTTCCAAGGCTTCGCGGCCATAGACGCGAGCGTATTCCTCAAGCTCCTGTAAAATAAACCACACACGTATTCCGTATTCCCTCAGTCCCGTTAAGGCATTGGACAAACCTTCCACCCTAAAATTTGTGCATTCATCTAATAGAAAAAAAACTTCTTTTTTGCTCTTGCAACGTGTGAGTTCGGTGATCGCCGCCCAAATGATTAACCCTAACCAGGGTGCAAAGACTTTCATTTTAGTAGGGTCGGCAATAAGTGATACGATGGCAGCTTTTGTTTTTAAATCCTTGAACCTGAAATCACACTTTTTTGTACTCTCTGCCAACCAGCCAGAAGGTGAGAAGGCATCAGTGGCCTGCAAGGCACCTTCTCTGAAAGCTTCGATTTGCTTTGCGTCGTTGGCTTCAAATTTTTTTAATAAGTCGTTAGCGATATCAGCCAGTTCGCCGTTTAAATAATCTGAACAGGCTGCAATAAAAAGGGCTTCTTTTAATTGTTCTACATTTCGGAGAAGATGCAAAACACCTGACAAAGTGACTTGGTCTTGTTCCTTTTGTGTGACCAAAAACAGCAAGCAAAACACAATAAACCGTCTTGAGCCGTTCCTAAAGTACTGGTTCTCTCCTTTAGTATGCGGGTCTGGATAGAGTTGTAAGGCGATGGCTTGAGCATCGGCGATCAAATCTTTTTTTCCATCTTCTGTTTTCCAGTCATCTATTAGAATGATGAGGGGATTGTAACAAGCCGAAGGGCCTAAAATATCTGCGTATAGGTTGGCAGGGTTGACGCAATACAATACTTGTTTGTGATGTTTCTTAATTAAGTTCTGCACCATCACACTGATGGTGCCTTTGAGGTCGGTTGTTACCGTGGAGATGGAACGGTGGCAAATTTGTGGAATCACAAATGAGATGGTTTTTCCTCCACCTGCAGGACTGAGGGTCATGCCATGGGTTTCACCATCAAAAAAAATTGGATGACCGTTTGAATCTCTTCCTAAAAAAATACCATCAGTTTTATATAGTCCAGCTCGTTTGATTTCTTTGCTTGTCGCCCACGAAGCTGAACCTTTACGCTCGGAATGGCCAAAAGCCTCCCTCCGTAAAAAATAATTGTAGAGTGAAGAAATGGACAAGGAAATAGTTTTTAAAGAGCTTATTACCGCAAACAATCCCAGAACCATGGGAACCAAAGCATTGGAGGTGGGGAGCATGTACCAAGTCTCCCAACACCCCCAGGCAAATATGCTAGTAATTATCAGACTTGGGAAAAATGCCTGCTCTTTTTTATTTTGCATGGTATCTCATCCTTATATTGAAGGTTCAATATTTATGACTGAATAAGACCGATGACCTGTAGCGGATCAATTACAATCCAATGAGCGTTGCTCGCCTTTCCAGAGTTGAGAGTTCCCCTTTCACCATATCCACCGTTACCCGAACGAACTCCTAGCTTGAAGGCCTGGGAATAAGTCTTATTATTTAAAGTGATACGGATTTCGCCTTTAATATCCTGTTTTGTTTTTGCCGAGTAGACGTTGATGGCCAAGAACAAATGGCGAATATTCACAGGCACATGAAAACGGATGGTTTCATAGCTGTTATTGGAAGAAGTGGGAGAGCTGGTAAAATCCTTAGGAAACTCACCCTCAGGGGACGTCGTGCTCCCAAAATAAAGTACTTTTGCTTGGGGTGAAGGTCGTCCATATAAATCCAGATCAATTGCTTCCTCACCTTTCTCCCAGGTAATCCCCACCTCCACATTAGTCGCCATGAAGGTTTCACCATCAGATACTGGTTCCTGACTTAAATTTCGGTCAAAAATCAACACTTGAGAGCTTTTTAGAACTTGAGGGTTCGTTTCCTCCGTCTCCAGAGTCGTTGAATTTTTATCGACAACCACAATGTTGATCTTGTTATCTTTTATTGTTTCCCGATTCAAACTCAGGTCGGGGTTATAATTATGGGTTGGTGCTGGGGAATTGTTCTTTACCCGATCAAGCAGAATGGGAAGATCGCCCACGAAGGTGACGAGCGCACCACCTTGTCTCAATGAATACAAAGCCCACAGACGTTCAACCAGAAAACTGTGCTGGTTACCCTTTTTCCAGCTCTCATCTGGATACGCCAGATGAATGCGGATATTTTCTAAAAGCTTTCCGTTTCCTTGCGTGCCGAATGGGGTCAACTTAGGCAGAGCATTGATCTGTGATTCCGCAGGCACATAGGTATCTTGTGCCATGGAGTAATCCTTCTCTTTCGGATCATCATAGAGAGGCGATCCAAGGACGATGAGGTCCAAACCTCCAGTGTGATTCAGGTTTTTACCGATGAATTTCAAGAACTGCGGCAGGCGCAAAGCGCCGGAAACCCTAGGGTCTTCATCTCCACTAGGCTCTTTAGCCGTTTTGGCAAAGGCGAACAAAGCGGCGATGATCTTTTTATTGATCGCAACCTTCGCCTTCGGATGACGATAAGCGTCATCCGAAGGTAAAGTAAAAGATCCAAGTGTCCTAAGATTGAACGCATCGTAAAAACGGATACTGTCCCCAGGTTCGGCGTTATCTAGAAAGAAGCCGAGCAAGGCTTTAACTTGGTCCTTCGATTGTTCAGCTGTCTGATAAGGAGACAAACCCACGACATAGTCGCGGGCGTTGGCGATTGTCGCATTACAAACAAAAAATAAAATAATGATTGGAACTGCAAAATACTTGTTCATCGTTTCACTCCAGTTAGTATTAAAGATTGTGAGAACCTGAATCCAAACGGCCACGCAGGTCGATGAATTTGGCTACCTGCTCATTCACGAAGGGTTCACGACCCAATCGGATCTCAGTTAAGCGGTTACGAGTCTCAATCAAGAAGCCGGTGTTCGTCTGATGATTGCCACTGTGATCGCCAAACTCTTTATTAATATCGATGTGCTCATGATTGACAAAGCGAATGCCCGGTGAGTGACGCTCCCAAAGATTGCTGGCTGAAAGAAACAGACTCGTCGACACAAAGAACTCGCACAAAAACTGCGAGAACATGAGTATCGTCTCGTAACCCGTCCCACCGCCCAGATTCTCTAGGTCAATTCCAGTCGATGTGCCGGAGCCATAAACCACAGAGAACCAGAAGATCCAGTTGATGATGATGACGGCTGACAAGCTGTACATAACTTTGTCGAACAGACGTTTGGAGCTGGCTTGCAGAAAGCAACTCTTATAAAATTTCACCGAGAACACAGAACAAGGAAATAAAAATGAGATCAGGATCGCAAGTTCCGGTTTCTGGGCAAAAGCTGGAAGGCCAGAGTTCATCAAACTCGAATAGATATTCGATCCTGCTGTGAAGAGCAGACCGATCAGAAAAGAGATCAAAACGAAGAATGTGCTTATCTCCATTGCGTCCATCGATTGCATCGCAGTCTGTTCTTCTTTATCCTGCTTAGGCTTACTCGGAACTTTCTTCACCAGCTTTGGCGTGTTCTCCTTCTGCACCTTTGTCTTAGATCGATCAGACTTCGATTCATCAAAAAACTCTGCCTGTTCTTTCTCTGTCATTTCTAAACCCGTGGTCTCGTTTGAGAACAATTGGTCGTAGACCAGACCCGCCTGCAGTTTGACCATCTTGCAAGCCTCTTTCGCATCACTAAAATTTAAGAGAGAACGAATATACGGATCCATTCTCTCTCGGCCCATCTTCATCAAAGCTTGAAACAGGTTATTGATCTTCACGGTTTCTCCTTTCCAGGTTATTGAGTTAAGCAAAACAACTCATCAAACACGTTGATCATTTAGACAAGGTATACGAGCGAGATGTTCAATCTGGGAAACTCAGTTAAACGATGAGGGGGATACTTTATTTGAGAGCCGTTTCTCGATGTATCTCAATTTCGGAATACAGTTCAAGAAAAACGCCCATACGTTGGTGTTTCAAACAACATAAACCAGCAGATCATTCATTCTGATAAAGGCAGGAGGGAATATTGAGAGGAGATTATTGCAGCTAATTTATCTTTGTTTTCATGTGCGACTTCATCAGAAACAAACGCGCTTGTTAACTGGCAACTATATTAGGCGAGCTAGAGCTTTGTTATGGGAAACAGAAGGAGAAGAGATCAATTTTTTCTTGTACCAGATAGAGGTGGTCTTGTTTTATTTCACTCAAGGACTAGCTGCCACGTAAGTGGGCGGCAAACTGGCCCCGCGCCCTGCGCGGTCCTGACAGACGGCTGACTGGGTAACTAATCTTCTTTTAGTCCCAGCTTATCTACCGTGGATTTCATCCACCCGTTTATTTTCATCATCGACGACACCGATCTCCTTGCCCGAAAAATTGATCGGTGTGAAATAGAAATTGCAACCCGGGACATGTTTGATATTCAACTCATCAATACGAGCAATCCCTAATTGCAAAGCTTGCGAGAGTTCCTCCAAATCCATCTGCTCGGGGATTTCACTTTCATAAAAAACCTTCACATGCGAGATGACTATTGGCAAGCAGAGGTTACTAATACTTGCGATGCATAGTAATCGAGAAGGATATCTAATAAGCACGATGCCTTATTCTTTAAGACTTTCGAGACTTCAGGGTTCGAAGAGCTCACCAGCGCATCTCTTATCTTGGCACAGAGGACATAATGAGTTGTCCATTGCGCGCAGCTTCTTCAATAACTGTTTGTTTAGAAAAGCTTCTCATATCATCACAAAAGAATGTATCAATAAAACACAGCAGTTCTACTGCGTCTAACTCGGTCCGAGAAACGAGATACCTAAGAGCATCACAAACATACGCTCGCAACTCAGGGTTGGTCTGATCAATCTTTAAACACTCTTTTAATTGTTCTATTTTTTCTACTTCTGGAGAGAATCTTTGAGATTCCAAGTAGCTTAGCAATACTGATTTTATGGGGAGAATCTTAATGTCGGTCAAAAGCTTTTCCCAAGCTAATCTATTTAACCCAAGCGAACCGCAAAGCTTAGCGATACGCCAAAGCGCCACAGAATATTTCAATTCACCTGAATTCTGCTTACGCAATAAGTACTCGATATAAGAAGGAACAAACATAAAGGCATTTGCATTTGGAAATTGCCGATAAGATTTTGCAATAAGCTCAAGGTATACTAACTTGAGATCTGCATTTGACGTTTCAGAACGTTCGCGAATTTGGTGCAGTGCTTGAGTGTCTTGTGTTGGCAGATAGGGAATAACGGATAGTATTTTTTTTTCTAAAATATGATCATTGCTATCTAATGCGTGTATGAGTAATTTGCTTATACATTCATCATCACGTATTCCAGGAATCAAAAAAAGAATGTATTCTCTAAGCGGATCACTAAGGGAATTCTTTAAAAACATTCTGCATATTTTCTCAGCTCCACGCCTCGGTAAGCGGGCGCCCTTCAGAGCCAAAAGAACAAAACTGGTATTAACAGAATAGGGGGCATTTTGCTCAACTAACCAATCGACTAATCTATCTCGAGAAAGTGGTTCTAGTGCGCTAAAACGCCCTAGCTGCAAGGCATTAGAATACGAACGTAAATTTTTCTCTGCAACTAAAGGGCTTGCAATAATTGCATCGACGAGAACATTTGCTGCTTCAGATCCACCAATTTGGGCGAGTGCTATAGCGGCTTTACTGAAGGCAAAAGAGGGCTCCATTACAAGGGGCCGCATCAGCTCAATTGCCAGATCATCATTTGCCCAACCAAGTCTTTGTATTGCCCGAAGTCGGTCTCCCTGGCTACTACTGGAGTCAGTCATTATTTTTCGATAACCGGCTAATTCTTTCTCATCAGTAAAGCCAAAACCTTGCATCCACTGAACCCAATTGAGAGTGGACCTATTGCGAACCCAGTTAAGCAACCCTGTTCGATCACGAACGGAAAGGGGAATAAGGCGGTAAATCTTTTCCCATATCTTGTCCGGAGTATCACGAGACCAAAGTTCTTTTATGAAATAATCCGAATCCATTTCGATCAAAACCCTTACAGTATCTTCCAGGAGCGGGTGTTCATCGAGAACCATCTCTATCAAGACATCACGAATATCCAAACCAAGGAATAATTTACCCCCTTCATCAACTCCTGATGCTGCAACTATTTGCCCTAATCGAAGCCATGCAATACCCGTCAACTCCTTTTTGATCCACGGAAGTTGATTCCGCAAACATGACCATGGTTCTCCGTTAGAGGGTCTATCTGATGAGAGACCAACAAGAAAGCAAGCCTCTTCCAACCAATCAGTGGTAAATGCTTTGTGTTCAATAAAATCTTTAACCGTTTTATCACCGGATCTTATTACTGCATGAGCTCCAAAAAACTCTTGAAGCCGCATATGAGCAAATTCGAACATACCGGTGCGTAGTCCCATTTCGTTTAAAAATCGTGATTTAACTATTCCCACACGTTCGGTTAATGCTATCGATGCTGTGCCATTCAACTTTTTAATCGAAGCGTCAAAAGATAACTTTTTTGCAAATTCTATAAGGAGATCTATATCTCGTGAGTCCAATTGCTCTTTGGATCTCCGGTTATATTCGACTTGCATAAACTTGACGAGATTCTTAAATAGCCAAGTTTGCGTAACCTGCTGAGCTGTACTGATGTCCTCAATTAGGTTAAGTATCTCGCAGGCAATAACCAGCAGGAATGGTGTTAACAGTATCTGATGAAGCGAAGTATTATTGGATAGAATCCTTAATATATCGGAAGGTGAGCGACTGCTGTTCTGTTCAACACTAAAAGTGGTAACCAGCCGTCTGATGGACGCTGGAGAAAATGGAACGATGTTGTAGAACGTCAAATTTTGAAACAATGTTAGTGTTGCGGACGCGCTCGGTCGCGAAGTAATAATTACGCGCTGTTGTGATAAATGATAATAAAGTGTATTTATGAGATCCTGACGTTCGCTGGTCGCAACTTCATCCAGGCCATCAAGTAGAAAAAGACAAGAGCCTGGCCTAGACTCAACAACGCTTCGAAGCATTCTGCCTAGTGATTCTGACGTTTCATGGTCATAGCCAACACAATTTTCAAAAAAGAATGTATAAAAATCAGAATTAGGATAGAGAGTAAGATGATCAGACAAGTCGGCCAATGGTAGATAAATAGCATGATCAAAATCCTTTATCATTCTATTTGCAACTTTACGAAGAATCCATTTCTCTGTGCTTGTTTTTCCACTCCCCGGAATACCTAATAATACTGACCAGCTTTCTAAAACAGTGAAAAGCGAGTCGACAGACATTGCAGTTAATTGTTCTTCAGATGATTGGCGCTTTTGCTGATATTCAGCCACGTCGCCGTGTTCATCCAACATGATCCTTTGTTTTAGATTTAGAGAGGATAAGTATACAGGTTGATAGAGAATACTTTTCGCATCGCTTTTTCCAAAAATTAGCTGCACTGGATTCCAGTCAGCCAAACTTAGAACCTTTTCTCGCCACATTTCCATGGCAATATCAAGTTGAGAATCTTTTAATCTTTTTTGCGATGAGGTTTTATCTAAGTCGGATGGTGAATGCGTTGGTTCGGTTTCGGGGGTGCTGTCGGTTTTTTGGGGATCGATATCCTCTAGGGAAAGGAGGTCTATAATTTCTATCTCGCTTTCAATATTTTCATTCATTTTGTCAATTTTAGAATTCACTCTTTCATAATATTTCTCAGCATCCTTACCTTGATTATTTTTCCATAAATAAGCAAGAAATGGAGCGAGCCGATCCAGGAGTTTTCCTTTTTGAAAATTTTCGAAACAATAGGAAATTTCATTCCCTCTATCTTCCTCATTGTCCTCGGAACAATATTTGGAACTATCAATCCTAAACGCAATCTTCATTTTTCTTCTGATAGGATTTATTTCGTCATAAAGTTTCTGATTAACTTCCTTTTTGACCCCTTTCTTAGCTCTGGCTATTTTTTGAGCCGTGCTTGCTAAATCTTTCAATATGGTTTTTAAAATATCTATATTGATATTTTTTATTTTTTTTATAATTTCGACATCCAAATTAAATCCATCGTTTCGAACGGACATAAAACACCAAGCACTCCTTAGAATGCACCTAAAGTATTGTTAAAGTTTTCTTGGAAAACTAAAGCGAGAAGTCCAAAGTTTTTGGTCCCTGATGGGCCATTTTATTACCCTGCTCATAATATTCAAATTGAATTTTTTCTCCATACGTTCCATCGCGGTCCACTTTGGCTGGACCACCAAAGCGATGCAATTTTCCGTTCTGATACCACTTCTCGGAATAGGCCAGTCCGTTTTCATTGGACCTGCATATAACGGCGGGCTTGTCATCATCACGATGAAGCTCGCCATCCTTATACCACCTTTCGTAAGTAGCAATACCGGACTCGCTGTGTCGAGAAATTCGGGCGGGGCCATCTATCCGGTGGAATTCTCCATTTTGTTGCCATTCTTCTTCGAAAACACGTCCTGTGTCTAGCCACACCTCGATAAAGCTGGGACCATCCAGCCTGTGGTGTTTTCCTTTCTCATACCATTCGTTAATTTTTAAATCATCGTCCTCATAAACAAAGGCCGGTGCGCTAATACGATGCAGCTGACCATGCTCAAACCATTCTTGGGAAAGAATTTTACTGGAATCTATTTCGCGCCTAATAATGGCAGGACCTCCGTTCCGGTGAAAAACACCATTTTGGAACCAGGTCTCCTTTACGAAATCACTGAAATCTATTATTCCCTTATGGGTTTCATTCTTTGAATTTGAATCATGGATGGTAATTTCCACCGTATATGATTCTTCTTCTGGTAACCCGTCCAAAAAAGCTTTCCTATATCTAAATCTTTAAAAAACAATAAAAACCGTTAGTTTTGAATTATTGGCAGTTTTTCCTTTTCTTGTCAAATTTACCCATAAAACAAAATTTTTGCCTGGAAAAAGTTGGGGAAAGGTTGGTCTTTCGTCTTATGGTTTGTTGGGAAACCAACATGTAATTTGAGGTTATCAGCTGATGAACTTTCTTTAACTCAAACAAAGAAGGCTCCGGAGTTCTTCGCAAAGAGGAGCGAACCATAATGAATAAGGACTTTGCTACAAATGACTTTATTTCGGCTCAAACCCCTTTAGTGGCTTTGCCTAACCGCTATTTTGATGAAGGGGACAGTTTCTTGGTTTTTTGGAGGGCTTCAAAAAAATATGCTGTTTCAAGCCGTGAGTTACCCGCTCAGGTTTTTGAATCCCTTCAATCGGCAGCGAGTAACGGGGTTCCACTGGGCTATGCTGTCACTGATTGGTATTTTGTACTCAAAGATGCGGATTGCAGAACTATTAGAAACCTTCTGCGATCTGCTGATTTGCATGGGAAGTACCCAAAGCAAAGCAAGAGCAAAACCTATGACATGGTGCGCTTGATATCTTTAGCGTTGCAGTATGAAGATTACTCATACGCCAAACATGTTAAGGAATGGTGCTCACGACATATTGATACTGATTTTTAATAATCTAGGTTAAGAGTAATTGAGTGCCGGAGATCATATGTCTCCGGCGCTTTTTTATATCCAATGGGGAATGTTTTATAAATCAAAAATGTTCAACGATTCCTGACACGGATTGCTGTAACTTTTTTTCTGAACATTCTACAAACTATCTTCTTATTTACAATTTATTAAACCCTTGGCTGTATTCTGGAAATAGATACCCCTTTTGTCCGGGAAATATTCCCAAAGCTTTTCCTCTTATATTTCGAACAAACCTTCCAAGGTTTATTTGCCCTTCCCAGACCGAAGTGATTATTTTTTGCGCCCAGTTTCCCAAGTAGAGAACTGACGAATGATAAGTTAATCATGATGATCAAAAAATTTTCATACTCGTATATTTGGATTGCGACAACAAAACTTTGTGAATTTATTATGTCCTTTGATGCCAATAAATATTTACGACATTTGAAAGATAGTTGCCTTTCAGAAGAACAAAAATTGAAGCATATACAAAGTATTAGGAAAATATTTGTAGAGCGTATTGATATCGCCTTTGGCACGCACCCCGTGCAACTATGTTTGAAAGATTCATCAGAGAAAGATTTACAGAGTCCGATTGAGGCGGTAGAATCGGAAAGTTTATCAAAATACTTTAGGAACAAGCCCGCTTCGCAATTAAAGCGGAATGAGCCATTGCGCATAACAAACACAGAAAGCCACCACCATGCCGACCCCCGTTAATGCTGTCATATATTGCCGCGTATCCAGCCTTCAGCAAGTTAAAAAGGGTGATGGTCTGGGCTCGCAAGAAACACGTTGCCGAGAATATGCAAAGCATAAAGGCCTTGAGGTCATCCAAGTGTTTCGGGATGAGGGGGTTTCAGGGAGTATTATTGATCGGCCCGAAATGCAAAAACTGATTCGGTTTATCAAGAAAATCAAACATGAGCAAACGGTTGTCATCATTGATGATATCAGCCGCCTTGCGCGTGGACTGATGGCACACTTAGAGCTTAGAACTTCTATCGATGCCGCCGGTGGCAAACTAGAATCTCCCTCCATTGAGTTTGGCGAGGATTCCGACAGCATGCTCGTGGAAAATCTACTTGCTAGCGTGTCCCAACACCATAGACAGAAAAACGCAGAACAAGTAAAGCACCGTATGCGAGCGCGGATCATGAACGGTTACTGGACTTTCTTTCCTGTTATTGGCTACAAATATGAGACCACACCGGGTCACGGTAAGCTACTCGTACCGGACGAGCCCGTGGCTTCTATTATAAAGGAAGCTCTTGAAGGCTATGCCTCAGGCCGCTTTAGCTCTCAAAGCGAAGTAACACGCTTTCTGAATTCAAGTCCCGCTTACCCTAAGCCCAAGAGCGGGTCGGTTCACACGCAAACCATTCATAAATTATTGGGCAAGTCGATCTATGCCGGATACATAGACGTTCCCAAATGGGGCATCTATTTACAACCCGGAAAGCATGAGCCTCTCATTAGCTTTGAAACGTTGCAACAAATCAAAAATAGAATGAGCGGCCAAGCTCACGCTCCGGCGCGTAAAGACTTGGATGAAGATTTTCCATTGCGCGGCTTTATCTCCTGTGGGGGTTGTGGAAAACCTGTTACAGCAGCATGGACTAAAGGAAGAAGTAGCCTCTATCCCTACTACCTGTGCCACACCAAAGGATGCTCGGATTATAGGAAATCTGTGCGCAAGGAAAAGCTAGAGGGCGAGTTTTCAGCACTGCTTCAGGATTTAAGGCCCACACAGGACCTTTTCTTCATGGCTAAGGAAATGTTTGAAGATTTGTGGGATGATCGTCAGGAACGCGCAAAAGCTGATTCAGGAGTAATTCTGAGCGAATTAAAAGCTATCGAACATAAAGTCGAACAGTTTCTGGATCGGATCGTAGAAACTGACAGTTCAACTTTGATTACGACCTACGAGAAACAGGTCAGGAAGTTAGAAGAAAAGAAGATTGAACTAAGTGAAAAAGTACAAAAATGTGGCCGTCCGCTAGAGACCTTCGACGACACATTTCGAACCGCCTTCGGATTTCTCTCAAACCCGCATAAACTATGGGAGTCCGACAGGTTGGAGGACAAAAGATCGGTGTTAAAACTGGTATTTGCAGAGCGTCTGCCTTACTACCGAAATGAGGGTTTTCGAACCGCCGCATTGTCGCTCCCCTTCTGCCTTACAGAGCAGTTGAAGGGGGCAAACAATGAATTGGTGGAGCTGAGGGGGATCGAACCCCTGACCTCTTGACTGCCAGTCAAGCGCGCTCCCAGCTGCGCCACAGCCCCAATTTGCTGATATCAAAAATTTTAGATAACGTCTGTGATATTAATGCTTTTCTAAATTCTGTCAAGTCAAAATCTATCTTTAATTTATCCTTCTCAGCCCTTGCCTTAACCCTATATGGTTATATAATAACGAAATACTTTTTTCTGCTTTCCCGGCCCATACGCATCGTCTTTTTGGGGCCGGCTCATTTTACCGAGACCATACCCTCGTGTTCAGCAAAATAAAACGCCGTATCCGCAATGTATTCATCACCGGGCTCTTGATCACTTTGCCTGTGGCAATCACTTTCTTTATCCTCAAGTTCCTGTTCAAGAACCTCGACGCCCTCTCGCCTGTTTTCACGAACCTCCTGATCACAGCCGGTGCACCAATACCGGAAGGCTACCGTATCCCTTTCCTGGGTGTCGCCATAACTTTCCTGATTATTTTGCTGGTCGGGATAGTGACCACAAATATCTTCGGAAAAAAACTGCTACTCCTGGGGGAAGCCATCGTGGCAAAGATTCCTTTTGTCCGCAGTATTTATCGCGGCACCAAACAAGTCGTGGTTTCTTTCGCCAATGCGGATACCGATTCGTTCAAAAAAGTCGTTCTCATTGAATTTCCACGAAAAGGATTGCATGCCATCGGGTTTGTCACGGGCGAAACTAAGGGTGAAGTGCAGGAACACACCGCATATCGGGTAATAAACGTTTTTGTTCCAACGACCCCTAACCCCACCTCCGGTTTTTTAGTATTTGCTCCCAAGGAAGAAGTTCAGGAAATAGACATGAGCATTGAAGACGGTATCAAATACGTCGTCTCCGGGGGCATCGTCGACAACCAAATACAAGACCGGGTTATCGATACCAAGGAAATCAAGGTTTGACGGCTTCCTCGCTCCCGTTAACAGTGCTTTACGAGGATAATCATCTGATCGCCGTGTGCAAACCCAACGGTTTGGCCACACAATCGGATAGAGCTAGCGGCCCTTCCCTACTCGATGCGACCAAAAACTGGCTCAAAACGGAACACAACAAACCCGGCAATGTGTTTTTAGGGCTGGTCCATCGGCTCGACCAGCCTGTTTCCGGCGTGGTTTTATTTGCCAAAACATCCAAAGCGGCATCGCGCCTTTCCAAACAATTCCGGGAACGGACCACGCGCAAGATATACCGGGCTATCGTGAAAGGAGCCCCCCGAGAGGCGTCAGGCGATCTCGTCCACTACCTTCGTAAAGAAAACTCTTT
>JAJFFN010000007.1 GCA_021776635.1 Robiginitomaculum sp. | reverse complement strand
TTGCATCTAAATTCAATACTGTTTCGACTGCTGTTTCTGGCGCTTCCTAAGCTCCATTAACACAATTGAACTTCTCGCTCTTGTAAGAGGTGAGAAATTGAAATGCAAACCGCTTCGGGCTAATGCTCGGAGCGGTTTTTTGTGGGTGTTGCCAATTGTCTAAACATCCCGTTAACCCTGTTTTGTTAGCAAGTACCACAATGATTCCCACTACAATAATTACCATGAAAATTTTCATGGTAATTTTCCATGGGAGAATATTAATAGAAACGAGGGAAAAGTGCTGACGATTTATATTATTATTGTATTTGCTGGTTGTATGTTGGCTGCAAGTTGGAGTGATTTGACCAGCATGACGATCCCGAATTGGATTAGCCTTGTTTTGGTTGCGGGGTTTTTCATCCTTGCGCCTTTCGCATGGCAAAGTTGGGCTATATTTGGCACGCATTTATTGGTTGGCCTTATATGTTTTGCTTTGGGTGTTGGCATGTTTGCCTTGGGCTGGATGGGTGGCGGTGATGCAAAATTGTTTGCAGCGACATCCCTATGGTGGGTTTGGCCGGATCTTTGGGTATATTTAGTTTACACAGCTATTGCAGGCGGTGTTTTAGCTGTTTTTCTGCTTTTAGGCCGAAAATATCTACCTGTAAAAGTCCTAACAACCGATTGGATGCACCGTTTGTTTAAGGATGAGAAGAAAATGCCCTATGGCTTGGCGTTAGCGTTTGGCGCCTTAATGGCATTGCCAAAAAGCGATATTTACCAATTTGTAGCTGTTACGATGTGATTATTGGAGAAAAAAACATGAAAATTTACACTTATTAACCATGCTTTATCAAATGGCGGGCTAAATTTTCAACATAATAGACTCAAATTAAACCTGTGAGGGGTTATGAATACTAAAAAAATACTTTTACTTGGTGGTCTTGGCGTGATTTCCGTGGTTGCGTTCTTGCAACTAAGAAAAATGTCTACCCCTCCTCCTACTGCTGCACCGGTAGCAGAAGTAACACCTGTGACCCAAGTGGTCAGTCAGGTTGAATATGTTGATATTTTAGTTGCCTCTATGGACATCCAAAGAGGGACGCGTTTAACACCTGATTATTTGAAGTGGAAACGGTGGCCTGCTGAGGCGCTTGAGACCAATCAAATTGATATCCAAAACCAGCCACAAGCCTTGGAAGAATATTCTGGCGCTGTAACGCGCGTAGGAATTTATGAAGGTGAGCCTATAATGCGGCAAAAAGTGGTGCAAGCGGGTGACCGTGGTTTAATGGCCGCATTGCTAGAGCCTGGAATGCGTGCGATTTCAACACGCATAACTGCGGACACGGCTGCGGGCGGGTTCATTCAGCCAGGTGATCGTGTTGATGTGGTTTTGACAACACAACTGCCGCAAACGTTGCAGGCTGGTATTGCATCTGTGCAAAATAATTTTGTTGCTAACACAATATTTGAAAATGTTCCAGTTTTGGCCATTGGGCAAACCAGCAACCAAAACCCCGATGGTACGGCTTATGTCATTGGTTCTACTGCACTATTGGAAATGTCACAGGCAGATTCTGAGGTGTTAATAGAGGCGCAGTCAAGGGGAGATATTTCCCTAGTTTTGCGCGGGCTTAACCGCCGCGGTGCCGCAAATGTTCCGAGCGCCGCAACAACCATACGTAAAAAATCATCCAGTTCGGTCAGGGCATTGACCATTTATAGAAACGGACAAAAACAGCAAGTCTCGATACAAGGAAACTGAAATGTCGCTTAGACCTTACAAAGCATTATTTTATACGACTGGCTTGTCTTTGGCATGTTTTGCCAATATGTCGTTGACAGCTGAGGCTGGCCCTCGTTCGTATGCAGATGTCAAGCTGAGTGTGCCCCAGGGTAGCTCTTCTCAGGCCAATTTTGCTTCTACCGTAAAAAAATCGATGTTGATCCCTTATGGCAAGGCAAGCACAATTGATCTTCCGGGTGGCATGGCAGATGTTGTTGTCGCAAATCCTGATGTTGTTGATGCCGTTGTGCATACACGCAGTCGCGTATTGCTTATTGGCAAGCAGCCTGGGCAAACGAATGTATTTTTCTATGATAATGGCGGCAATGAGTTGCTTGACTTGGAAATTAGGGTCGAGCGTGATGTGAGCGGCTTAGAGGCATTGATTGCCGAGCATGCGCCTGGAAACAAAATTACTGTGAAATCATTTAATAATAATATTTTGCTGTCTGGAGAAGTTGCGAACGCGGGTTCTTCAAAGGTTGTAATGGATTTAGCGCGATTGTGGCTAACCGAGGAAACACCATCTGGTGAACAGGGTGAGGTCACAAATATTATGCAAGTCATGGGTAATGAACAGGTCATGCTTAAGGTACGTATTGTGGAGATGCAAAGGTCTGTTACTAAGCAAATGGGTATTGATTTCAATGCTTTAGCGCAAGTCGGCGATGCTAGTTTTGGTTTGGTGGGAAGTACGGCGGTGGCGTCTGGCACTGGTCTGAACGGAAACCTTACATGGAATAACACTGGGGGTGGTGCCCTTCAATCATTGACCAGCAATTTACAGGCGCTTGAAAAAGTTGGCCTTGTCCGCACATTGGCCGAACCAGTTCTGACAACCATTTCAGGGGAAACCGCTAATTTTCTTTCGGGCGGTGAATTTCCACTCCTTACAAATGTTTTTGTTGATGATAACGGTCAGTTGCAACGTGAGTTTGAGTACAAACCATTTGGTGTTTCTTTAGGATTTACCCCAGTTGTAATGAGTGAGGGTAGAATTTCACTTAATATATCTACGGAAGTTTCAGAGCCGACGACAGAAGGTGCATTTCAGACGAATGGAGCGGATGTTTTGGCTATCCGCACACGCCGTGCAAATACGGTCGTTGAGTTGCCAGCAGGTGGTAGCATGGTAATTGCTGGTTTGATAAGGGAAGAGAGCCGTCAAAATACAGAGGGTACACCGGGGCTTAAAGATGTACCTGGTCTCGGTGCGCTATTCCGTTCAAGGGATGATCAAACAACAGAGACAGAGTTGGTAATTCTGGTTACGCCTTATTTGGTTAACCCAACCCATCCAGACAAATTGCAAACGCCATTGGATGGATTAGTACCTGCAAATGATCGTGAATCGGCATTGTTAGGTCGGCTGAATAAAGTGTACGGAAAAAATAGTAAACCTGATCCTAAACAAAGATTGTTTGGTACATTCGGGCATGCGGTGGATTAGGAGTAGGGTGATGCAAAAGAAGAGCAATATACGCAAAAATACTACGGGTTTTTCACGGCAAATTGGTCTGGGAGTGACGTTGGTAACTGCCCTCATTGCGAGTGGATGTACGACCTATCAGCCTTCATATAACCCTACGGTTTTACGCAATAAAATTACCGTTACAGAATCAGTGGAAAGATTAGAATTATATGCAGGTACAGCCGGCTTGCATTTGTCTGCGCGCGATGAAAAATCAGTTGCAGCATTTCTTTCACAATATGCATCCTCAGGGCAGGGGCCTTTGTATATCAGTGTCCCTTCAAGCGGTGCTCCGAACCAAGGTGCCGTACAAGCACAATCTATCGTCCAAGATTATTTGGGAAGAATGGGAATGGCTGGCAGAAATATGCAAACGGGACACTATAAGGTCAGAGGAAATGCTGTGGCGCCAGTCATTGTTTCGTATCGTCGATTAACGACTGTGCCAATTGATTGCTCTCAAGGCGCTAGTTTAACACATACTTCAAATAATCAGCCTTACGGTAATTTTGGATGCGCCCAAACGGCTAACCTTGCTGCGCTTATTGATAATCCGATGCAATTATTGGCACCTTACGGACTTGATAATGCATATGCGACACGCAGGATGACTGTTATTGATAAATATAATGCCGGTGAAGTTACGGCCTCAGACACTGCTGAAACACAAGAGGTGTCAGCATCAGAGAGCGGGTCATAAAATGAATACGAGGTCGTTAAAAATAATAAATGTCTACTTTAGTGGGGAAAGAAGCATGCTATTTAAAACAAACTGGATAACACTATGAAACAACCGCAAATAAATCCGGTGAGTTCCCCTCAGGCTTATCCAGCTCCAGGACAAAATGCGGCTGGCCAAATGCCAGCGCAAGTTCCAATTCAGCCTGGCCAAATGCCAGTTCATGGCCAAGCACCCGGTCAGGTTCCAATCCCTGGTCAAGCGCCAATGGCGCATCCAGTGATGCAGCCCGCAATGGCGCCGCAAGGTCAAGAAGGGCTTCCGCCAATGCCAATTCAAGGACAACCCCAATATCAACAACCTCAACCAGGTATGCCAAACTCTAATGCGGTAAACCCAAGCGGATCTACAGTGGTGGTTCCCATGGTTGATCAAAACCGTGAGGGTGGTGAAAAAGCATTGCCGCGTATAGCAATTCATGCTTTTTGCGATCGGTCTGAAACCGCTGCAACAATCCAAGCGACCACGCAAGACTGGCGGATGGCGCGAACTAATATAAAAATTTATATGGGCGGTTTGCCTGCTGCGATTGAATATTACCGAAATGAAGCTACGCCATCTTTGATAATCGTCGAATCTGGAATGCGTGGCCAAGAGCTCTTTACGCAATTGGAACAACTAGCTTCTGTTTGCGATGCAGACACTAAAGTTGTGATGATTGGTGCCGTAAATGACATAAAATTGTACCGAGATTTAATGGAACAAGGATTAAGTGAGTATCTTGTACCGCCCTTCCATCCACTTACGCTTATTCGCTCAATTTCTGATATGTATGCTGACCCAGAAAAGCCTTTCGTTGGTAAGGTAGTTGCATTTTATGGTGCAAAAGGCGGTTCAGGTTCATCTACAATTGCCCACAATGTTGCATGGGGTTTGGCAACAAAAATGCTTCAAGAAACGGCCTTGGTTGATCTAGATTCGAGTTGGGGAACCACTGGTTTGGACTTTAATTATGACAGCTCTCAAGGGTTAGAGGAAGCACTAGCAGATTATGAACGCCTAGATGATACCTTACTTGATAGAATAATGATTAGGCATACGGAAAAGCTATCTATTTTACCTGCGGCGGCATCATTAGGTTCAACCGCACCGACATCTCCAGAAGCCTATGAGGCTTTAGTGAACGGCATGCGGGCATTGTCGCCTATGACATTATTAGACATGCCACATGTTTGGAGTGCGTGGTCTAAGGAGATATTAAAAAGTGCTGATGAAGTTGTCATAACGGCAACGCCAGATCTTGCAAATCTACGTAACGCTAAAAATTTGATAGAGTTTCTAAAACAAGCACGGCCAAATGACCCGGACCCATTGTTGGTTTTGAATAAAACAGGTGTTCCTAAGACTGCTGAAATTCCCGTGAAAGATTTTGCAGCTGCCGTAGGGATTAACCCGTCGCTCGTTCTTGCATATGAACCAATTATTTATACCGAAGCATCTAATGACGGGAAAATGTTAAGTGAACTAACGTCTGCAAAAGCGGCATCTGACGGCATTATGTATTTAACAGAAAGGTTGAAAACTGGCGTGTTTCCTCTTCAAATGGAAGGCAAGAGTAAAGGTAAGCTACGCAAAAGCAAAGCCAGCAAAAAAGGAAAAAAATCCGGTGGGCTGTTGTCAAGCCTAAGAAAAAAGAAATAGGTACGTATGTTTGGTAAAAAAGCAAGTGGCAACACATCGCGCAAGGCTGTGGCGCCTGCTGTAGATACATCAATAGAAGCTGAAAAAATTATTGAGCCTGAAGAAGTGCCAAAACAACAACCGGCTGCGCCAATGAAAGACGGCGCAGAATCGGAAGCATATTACGAAACGAAAGCTACGATCTTCAACGCACTGTTTGAAACGATTGATGTTTCTGCGCTCGCTGGTATGGAAGCCGTCGCCGCCCGCCAAGAAATCAGAACCATTGTTGATGAAATCATTGCGATACGAAATGTTAGATTATCAGTCGTAGAGCAAAATCAACTCATCAGTGAAATTTGCGATGATATTTTAGGTTATGGCCCTTTGGAACCGCTACTAGTACGAGAAGATATTGCAGATATCATGGTCAATGGCGCAAAGCATGTGTTTATTGAAACCAATGGACGAATGGAAAAAACCAATATTCGTTTTAGGGATAACGCGCAATTGATGAATATTTGCCAGCGTATCGTTTCACAGGTTGGACGGCGTGTTGATGAAAGTTCTCCTATTTGTGACGCCCGCTTGTTAGATGGTTCACGTGTGAACGTAATTGCCCCACCATTGGCAATTGACGGCCCGACTTTAACAATTCGGAAATTTAAAAAAGACAAATTGAGATTGGATAATCTGGTTGGATTTGGTTCAATTTCGCCAGCTGGGGCCAAAGTATTAAAAATTATCGGTGCTTGCCAATGTAATATCTTGATTTCAGGTGGTACGGGTTCAGGAAAAACTACTTTGCTTAACTGTTTGACCGCTTTTATTCACCCGGATGAAAGGATCATTACCTGCGAAGACGCCGCCGAATTACAATTGCAGCAGCCACATGTCGTGCGTTTGGAAACACGGCCACCAAATCTTGAGGGCAAAGGTAAAATCACCATGTCTGATTTGGTGAAGAACTGCTTGCGTATGCGTCCCGAACGCATAATTGTTGGTGAGGTGCGTGGCCCCGAAGCATTTGATTTATTGCAAGCCATGAATACAGGCCATGATGGTTCAATGGGAACACTTCACGCCAACTCACCACGCGAAGGTTTATCCAGGTTGGAAAGCATGATTACTATGGGCGGTTTTTCGCTTCCCACAAGAACAATCCGCGAGATGATTGTTGGCTCCATTGATATCGTTATTCAGGCCACACGCCTAAGAGACGGTTCTCGTAAAATTACACATATCACAGAGGTATTAGGTATGGAGGGGGACGTTATTGTTACGCAAGATTTAGTTCTCTATGAGATGGGCGGTGAAGACGCTCAAGGTAAAATTATCGGTGAACATAAATCAACGGGTATTGCGCGGCCCGCTTTTTGGGAGCGTGCACGGTATTTCAATTTGGAAAAAGATTTAGCCTTAGCATTAGACGAAGCTGGAGAAGGCTAATGGAACCGACTATGATACTCACTATAATGGGTGCCATCGGTGTAATGATTGTCGGCTATCTAATTTTAGATTCGGATGGAAGTTCCAGTAAAAAAAGAGTTGAGAAGTTTGCAGTTACTGGCACCAAGGAAAAAAAGTCCTCATTTTCATTTATGAAAGTTGACGATTCGAGTAATCGGCGCAAAATGATTGAGAACTCTCTCGCTGATTTAGAAAAAAACCAAAAAACAAAAAAGAAAAAAAGCAAATCCTTAAAAGCAAAATTGTTGCATGCGGATTTAAAATTGGAAGCGAGAACATTTTCAATAATATCGCTTGTATTAGGCATTATTGGTGCTGGAATACCAATGTTTTTAGGGCTTAGCCCTTTGATTTCTTTAGGCATTGGCTTTGTATTTGGGTTTGGCTTGCCAAGGTTTATTTTGAAATTTCTTATAGGTCGACGCCAAAAAGCTTTCACGGCTAATTTTTCTGATGCGATGGATATTATTGTTCGCGGTGTTCGCACCGGCTTGCCACTCGGTGATTGCATGCGGATGATTGCTCATGAAGCTCCTGAGCCTGTAGGCGGTGAGTTTCGTAAACTCGTGGAAGGGGAAAGCGTTGGTGTCCCTTTGGAAACGTGCATTGAACGTATGTACGACCGCATGCCGTTATCAGAAGTAAATTTTTTTGGTACGGTGTTATCTATTCAACGCTCGACCGGTGGTAATTTAGGTGAAAGCCTAGACAATTTATCTAAAGTTTTACGTGGCCGAAAATTACTCAGAGAAAAAATTAAAGCATTGGCTGCCGAAGCAAAGGTATCGGCAATTATTATTGGGATATTACCACCGGGTGTGATGACGATGGTCAGTGTAGTTTCGCCCGATTATATGCACGATTTATATTTCACAAAGACGGGGCAAACGAATTTAATGATAAGTGCGGCAATGATGGCATTCGGTATATGGATTATGCGCAAAATGATTAACTTCAAGTTTTAGAGAATAATATGGGTAGTGGTTCATTCGACATAATTACAAATGGCTTAATCTTACTTGTATGTTTAGGCGTTGTGGCAACTTTATACGCACTTTTGGCGCCATTTTTGGAAGGTGATGTATTAAAGAAGCGCATGAACGGTATTGCCAACGAACGTGATAACATGCGTCAACAACGGCTCACTGATTTGGATAACCAAAAAGGTTTGCGATCCGAATCAAAAGGTTTTGTCAAAAACCTAGTTGACAATTTATCCTTGGAAAAAATACTGGCTGCACCCGATTTGAAAGATAAATTAAGCCAAGCAGGCTTGCGCGGACAACGCCCTATCTATTTATTTTATATGTTTCGTCTCATAATGCCGATCGTTTTATTTGTATTTGGCCTTCTATACTTTGTTTTACTCAACCCGCTTGACTGGCGTATGATGCAGTCACTGGTGGCAGCATTTGCCCTCCTTGTTCTTGGTTATTATGCGCCTGGCATGTATGTAAAAAACAAAGCGGGAAAGCGTATCGCTTCAATTTCACCAGTTTTCCCTGATGCGCTTGACTTGCTGCTGATTTGTGTGGAATCTGGGATGTCGATAGAGCTTGCTTTTGGCAAGGTTGCAGGAGAGATGGCAGAAAACTCTATTGAACTCGCAGAGGAATTTTCTCTTACCACGGCAGAACTTTCTTATTTGCAAAGTCGTCGCCAAGCCTATGAAAATTTGGGTCGGCGAAATAACCATGTGGGCATTCGTGCAGTATCAACGGCATTAATTCAGTCTGAAAGATATGGTACGCCTTTGGGTGCTACTTTGCGGACTATGGCAGATGAAAACCGGCAAATGCGAATTTTGGCGGCTGAAAAAAAAGCGGCGGGATTACCTGCAAAATTAACGGTCCCAATGATCGTATTTTTCTTGCCCGTGCTCTTTATCGTCGTTCTCACACCGGCGGGAATGCGTATGGCTGCTAATCTTGGTTAGCCGCGTTCGCCGAGCGCGTAACGGACGACATCAGGAATATCAAAGGCAAGCGAAAACAGCATTACAGCGAATGTTAAGGCTATCCATTTTCCCGATAAAGTCTCTTTGACTTGCCACATATTTCGACGCTTCCACAAATAAACAAGTAAAGGTGTCCAGGCAATAATATGACCCCAACCTAGAATGCGTTGATAGCCAAATTTATGGTAAAGCGAGAACATAATGATTGGCGCAACGACGAGGCTTGCCAATAAAATCCAACGCGCTTCACTTCGTTTGAAAGCAAATGGTATGGAGAGCATGAAGACAAAACCCATAAAATTAACCCAATAATAAACCCATGCCGGGCCTGCTTTAACGTCTGCTGCAAAGCTACTTAATAAATCCATCATAATTATCTCCTATTCTATTATGCCAAGCTGGCGCCCATAATCCATATATGTTCGCGTCCGCCGTGCTTTTAATTCGTCGTTGGTTGGCGGTGTCTCACCATAATCAAATGTCACCCCCGTACCTTCAATAATCCGATTCATAAAATTAAACAAAGCGCAAATTTGAACAGCGTCATAAAGCGCCCGTTCCGACCATCCAGCGTCATAAACCGCCTTTGCGTCGCCATCCCTCATATTTGCAGGGAGCACAGTTAGTTTTTTCATATAAGCCAAAATAGGTTTTATTTTTGCGGGCAGGGGGGCGGTGTCTATATCCTCCATCATGTCATCAATAAGGCTTTCTTCGATACCAAAAACCTTTGCGTAAATTTTGTGAGCACCAAAGCAAAATGTACAGGCATTCAGCCCCGACACATAGGTCGCAATCAATTCCCGCTCGGCAATACTCAAGGGACTATCCCCACGCAAAACTATATCATGATATTGCAAGAGTGGTTTGACTGCATCTGGAAAGGCTTGAAATACTACCCCTAAATGTGGCGTTTCGCCAAGGCTTGGGAATAACGGCATAATCTCTCCTGTTTGGATAGGACTTTAGTTTCAAATCTAAGTTTTGTCACTACAGTTTTCTGTGTAATTATGGAGTTGCTGTACGGGCGTGCGTTTGGTAAGAGCCGCCAACATCGCAAAGAGCACACAGTGCATAAAGGAAATACCATGAAGATAAACGGTAATGAAATCAAGCCGGGTAATATTATTAACCACCAAAACGGCCTATGGGTTGCAGTCAAGACAGGTGCGGTCAAGCCGGGCAAGGGGGGGGCGTTTAATCAGGTAGAGCTTAAAAACCTGATTGATGGGCGCAAGCTCAATGAACGCTTTCGCGCTTCTGAAACAGTGGAAAAAATCCGTCTTGAACAGAAGCCTCATACATATCTTTATGCAGAAGGTGATATGTTAGTGTTCATGAATTCCGAAAACTATGAGCAAATCAATTTACCGTCTGAGTTTATTGGAAACCGTGCTGCATTTCTAACGGACAGCATGGAAGTACAACTTGAATTTCATGAAGAACGTCCAATTTCAGTATCACTTCCGGACCAAGTTGTATTGGTAATCAGTGAGACAGAGCCTGTTGTAAAAGGCCAGACGGCGGCGAATTCCTATAAGCCAGCAATTCTCGAAAATGGCGTGCGTACGACAGTGCCGCCATTTGTCAACATTGGCGAGAAAATTTTGGTCATGACCGAAGATGGTTCCTATGTGAAGAGAGCGGATTAATGGCGAATTTTTCTCCTTTGGTAGACGTTATGATGAGCGCTGCCCGCAAGGGTGCGCGCACCCTGTCACGTGATTTTGGCGAGGTTGAAAACCTGCAAGTATCGCGCAAAGGTCCTGCTGATTTTGTCACGGCGGCTGATAAAATGGCCGAAGAAAAAATATTTGAAAGCCTGCGCCATGACCGACCTGGTTATGGATATTTACTTGAAGAGCGCGGCGAAGTTGGTGGGTCTGATAAAACCCATAGATTTATTATCGACCCGCTCGACGGGACAACAAACTTCATGCGCGGCAACCCGCATTTTGCAATATCAATTGGCGTAGAGCGTGATGGGAAACTTCATGCAGGTGTAATTTATGATGTTATTCGCGACGAAATGTTTTTTGCTGAAGTAGGCAAGGGCGCATTTTTGGTTGACGGACGCGGTGTAGAAAAACGCCTGCGTATTCCGCCGCGTGACGATTTGACCATTTGCACTATCGCTACAGGGTCTCCATTTCGCGGCAAACCCGGCCACGCAAAATTTCTGACTGAGCTTCACAAAGTAATGGCTGAAACGGCTGGTATTCGCCGTAATGGATCCGCTGCGCTTGATTTAGCTTGGTTAGCTGCAGGACGGTTTGATGGCTTTTGGGAACGCCGTTTAAACCCATGGGACATTGCTGCGGGCATCGTGATTGTCCGCGAAGCAGGCGGCATTGTCCAAGATCTGGACACAGTTCAATATCGGGACACTGGCCAAAGCGATACTGTCCTCACTAGTGGGAACTTACTGTGCGCCAGTGAGAAGCTATTTCCGAAGCTAAAGAAGTTACTGGTTTAGCTCTCTTCCACAACTGCATTAGCGATGCCTGACAGCGCCGCCGCGAAAACCGGGGCGCTGAAATTTTCTAGGTCTTCTATGCGTTCGCCTATGCCGATGGCGTGGATGGGGAGTTTGAATTTATCGGCCAAAGCCACTAACACGCCGCCTTTGGCGGTGCCGTCTAGCTTGGTCATGATCAGGCCAGTTACGCCTGCGGTTTTCTCGAAGGCTTCGGTTTGCAGCAGGGCATTTTGACCGACTGTGGCATCCAAGACTAAGATAGAATGGTGCGGAGCGGTGTCGTCTTGCTTTTTGATGACGCGGACGATTTTGGCGAGTTCGTCCATAAGCTCTGTGCGGTTTTGCAGACGCCCCGCCGTATCAATCATAAGAATATCTACGTCTTCAGCCTTTGCACGGCTGATTGCATCGTAAACCAATCCAGATGCATCTGCACCAAGCGGCGCAGAGAGTACGGGTGCGCAAGAGCGTTCCCCCCATACTTTTAGTTGTTCAACTGCCGCAGCTCGAAAAGTATCACCGGCCGCCATCATCACTGTCTTGCCATCATCTGTGTAGCGCTTGGCTATTTTACCAAGAGTTGTCGTTTTCCCCGAACCATTAACTCCGACAAACAGCATGATTTCAGGCTTGGCGCCAGTGAGAACAAGTGGTTCTTCGAGGGGTGTTAATACTTCTGAGATTACATCCGCGAGCGCTATTTTTATTTCTGTGTCTGTGACCTGTTTGTCGAAACGGTCTTTGGCTAGTAATTCTGCAGTTCGTGTAGCAGGGCCAATTCCAAAATCTGCTGCAATAAGTAAATCTTCAAGATCTTCTAGGGCCGCATCATCCAATTTGCGTTTGTTGAAAATGGCAGAGATGTTGTCTGACATTTGTAAGGTTGATTTATTAAGCCCTTTGGATATCCGCCCAAGAAACCCTTGCTCACGTTCTGTTTTAAGGAGCTGTGCTTGTTCCGCGTCCCACACGGCTCGCTCTTGTTGCGCTTTCTCTTCGCGCACGGCCTGTTCCTTGATTAGCTGCGCTTTTAACGCTTCGCGCTTGGCGTCTTCGCGGGCTTGTTCTTTTGCTGCTAAGCGTTCCGCTTCGGCCTTGTCAGCTTCCAGTTTTTTGGCAATGGCTAATTCTGCGGCGCGGCGCTTCTGAGCTTCTAGTTCGATTTTCTCGCGCGCAGCCTTTAGTTTTGCCGCCGCTTGCGCTTGCTCTTCCTGTACGGTTTTTGCTTCTGCTCGCAAGTGGGCAGCTTCTTCAGCCTCCGCTTTTTCCGCCATTGCTAGTTTTTCTGTTGCTAATTTGGCCTGTTTTTCAGCCTCTAGCTTTGCCTTTTCTTCTACCGCTTTTAAGCGTGCAATTTCTTTGGCTTCATCCTCTTCGCGCACTTGTTTTTCTGCTACCAAGCGGGCCGCTTTTTCTGCTTCCGCTATTGCTAGTGCTGCTTGGGCTTCTGCTTTTAGTTTGGCGTCTTGCTCACGTTTGTGTTTTTCTTCTACCAAGCGCCTCGCCGCTTTTGCGTCTCTTAAAGCTTGCTCTTGTGCTTGTTTGCGTTCTTGTTCTTCGAGACGGGCTTTCTCGGCTTCGTCTAAGTGTGCTTCGTCTTGCTCGCGAGCCGCCTTGAGCGCTGCCGCATTAATGACCGCCATACGCTCTGCCATTTGTGCATCAACTTCGGCCTGTTGTTCGGCTTTTATTGCGGCGGCTTCTGCCAGTTTTTCTTCTTTGGATTTAAAGCCAAAAGTGCGCTTGAAAAAACCAGGTTTTTTCTTTTTCTTTTCGTCTTTATTGTCAGTCGCGCTCACACGAGTTCCCCTCTTAGATTCCCGTCATCATAACCAGTAATACGCACAGGGTGCAACTGTCCTACCATGCTATTTTGAGGCATGTTTTTATCGGATAATTGTACGGGCGAGAAGTCTGCTAACCGAGCCAGATTACCTTTTTCTATAAGCGCTAAATCATGACCAAAAGCCCGCGAGCGTAAAAACGCATTGCGGCTTTTTTGACCTGTTAGTCGTAGCCGTTTTGCGCGCTCTTTTATGATATTTCCGTTTATTTGTGGCATTTTTGCAGCGGGGGTTCCTTGCCGCGCAGAATATGGAAATACATGGAGCCAGGCCAAGCCGCATTCTTTGACCAAGCGGAGGGAGTTTTCAAACATTGCTTCGGTCTCGGTTGGAAAGCCTGCGATAATATCTGCACCAAAGCTAATATCGGGGCGTACACGTCGTAATTTCTCGCATAAGGTCATAGCATCTTCGCGGGTATGACGGCGTTTCATGCGTTTAAGGATCATATTGTCACCGTGTTGTAAAGACAGGTGTAAATATGGTGTTAGCCGCTGTTCTGTAGCAAATATTGCAAACAGCTCATCGTCAACCTCTGCACTATCAATTGATGATAAACGTAGTCTGGGCAGATCAGGAACCGATTTTAATATCCGCGCCACCAAATTTCCAAGCAAAGGTTTGCCTGGAAGATCATTTCCCCATGAAGATATATCTACGCCCGTAAGGACGATTTCGTTAAAGCCTCGCGCGGTAAGATTGGAAATGCGGTGAACGACGTCTTGTGCAGGGACTGAGCGGGAATTTCCGCGTCCATAGGGAATAATACAAAATGTGCAGCGGTGATCGCAACCGTTTTGCACCTGTACAATTGCCCGCGCCCTTTCCACCATGCCGCCAGCGCGGGATTTATCGGCAGTCCGCGCTTTCATTATATCGCTTACTTGTATTTTGGCGTTTATTTTTTTCTTAAACGCAAAACTCTCTGCTACCATCTTTTCTGAATTGCCAAGCACATGGCTCACACCGTCCATTTCAGCATAGGTTTTTGGTTCAATTTGTGCAGCACAACCTGTGACGATGATTTTGGAGTTATTATTCTCACGGACAGCTCGGCGGATGGTTTGGCGACCTTGACGTACCGCTTCATTGGTTACGGCACATGTGTTGATGATCACAGCATCTGTTAGCCCTGCACCTTGCGCATGGCCTGCCATTACCTCGCTTTCGTAAGCATTGAGGCGACAGCCAAGCGTTATGGTTTTTACGTTATTTTTGCCCGAACTAGTCATAGGGCGCTAGATGGGCTTAATAGAGCTAAAGGTCAAGGTTTAGGGTTGGTGCAGCATCAAACAAGAAAGCCATAATTACTTACCAATAAATTTAACGATTTTTGCGCCAAGTTTCATAAGACGGAAGAGTTTTTCCTTAGGCACTGTGCGAATGTCGTCGTACCAATTGGTCATGGTTTCCATAAAGCCGACGAGTTCGTCAATTTGCTTTCGTTGTGTTTCCGTTACTTCATGGTCGTATTGTGTGTTGTTAGCCACGAGGCGAAGTAGGTGCAAGGTAGGGTCGATTTCGCGTTTCTTACGACCCTCGGAAATACGAAGAACGATCTCCCAGTTATCTTTAATGGCTTCATAATGGTCGCGCCGATCGCCAAGAATTTGTACACGCGTTATTAATCGCCACGCCAGCAACTCCTTTAGTGACGTCGAAACGTTGGACCGCGCTAGGTCAAGTATAACGGAAATTTGCTCTGCATGGAATGAGTGTTCTGATAGATAAAGCAAGGCATGGATTTGTGCAACCGACCTGCTGACACCCCATTGGTTTCCCATTTCGCCCCAATGGACAATAAATTTCTCAGTTGTAGGGGTTAATTTCACTATATATCTCCTTATATCAGTAAATTCTGTAATAACAGAAATAACAGATAACAAAAGTGTGTCAATTTGTAAAATAATAAGCCTAAATATTAAGAGTGATTTACCGTCCTATGCGCGCACGTGCCATTTCGTCGGCTATAGCATCTGTGTTACGGCCAGTTTTAATTGAATGATCAATGATTTGTTCCAATGACTGTTCGACACCTTGTAATTTACTTTCAACCCAATCAGGGCTGTAATTGCCTTCTATTTCCCCTGCAATATTGATAATGCCTCCCGCATTGACTACATAATCTGGGCAATAAAGTATGTCTTTATCGTGTAACTCTTTACCTATATTTGGTGTTGAAAGTTGGTTGTTTGCTGCCCCTGCAATTATGCTGGCTTTCAATTGGGAAGCCGTTGTTGGATTTAGAACGGCACCCAATGCACAAGGTGAAAATATGTCTGCCGGTTGCGCATAAATATCATCTGGCATAACAGCTTTTGCGCCGAAAGCATTGACGGCCTGTTTTACGGCTTGTTTGTTTATGTCAGTAACAATTAACTTAGCCCCTGCCTTATGTAAAAATTTACACACTGTGTAGCCAACATGCCCAAGGCCTTGCACAGAAACACTTGCTCCTTTTAATTTAATTCCCCGTTTGTTGGCTGCCAGACGAATGCAGCGAAATACACCGTCAGCAGTTACAGGTGAGGGATCACCTGATGCTGCATCACCTTCATCAAGGCCTGCTACAAATTTGGTTTTAGTGCGAATTGTACGCATATCATCTGTCGTCATGCCGACGTCTTCAGCTGTATAATAAGCGCCGCCTATAGTATTGATAAATTCACCAAATTTTGTAAAAAGAGCTTCACGGTCAAAGTTACCTTCGGGCTTGATGACGACGGCTTTACCACCGCCAAGATTTAGCCCTGCCATGGCATTTTTGTAACTCATTCCGCGTGACAACCGAAGCACATCGCGCAATGCAAGATTGGCGTTTTTATAATGCCAAAACCGTGTCCCGCCTGCTGATGGCCCTAGATGCGTTGAATGCACGGCAACGAATGCTTTAAGGCCCGTCTTTTCATCATAAAAACTATGGACACTTTCGTGTTTGTCAAAAGAAGGATGTTCGAAAATCGCCATGTTTAATCCTGTTTCCGTATATTGGTTGCCTATGACAATGAAAAGCCCATAGATGATGTGCGCAAGAATGTTTTTGCAAACTAGACTTATTTTCTGGCAAATAAATTTTGAAGTTAATTTAAATTAGCAATTTTGGATTATTTTTAAGAGGTAAATTAGAATAAAATCACCAAGCTTGATTTATAATTCTCGAACACCGGCTGCAGCCGCCCGTAACAAACCTAGCGTTAAAGCGGCACCACTGCCGTCACCAATACCAATACCTAGGTCCAGGAGGGGTTTCATATTAATACGGTCCAGCAATGCACCGTGGGCTGGCTCGATTGTAATATGGGCAGCTAAACAATGATCCAAGGCATCTGGGTTTAATGCGTGTAAAACTGCAGCGGCGGCACACACAGCATATCCATCTAATAGGACAGGAATTTTTTGATGACGTGCTGCTAAAATAGCACCGACCATACCAGCCAAATCACGCCCGCCAAAACAACGCAATATTTCCAATGGGTCGTGTAAAATATCTTTGTGCGTTGTTGCGGCCATATCCACGGCTTCAATGTGTTTATTGGCGTGTGGGCCATCGCCGCCCGCCCAATAACTTGCTGCGCCGCCGAACAATCCGCGCGATATGCCTGCTGCCGCAGTTGCCGCACCGAACCCTGCACAACCAAGAACAATAATATCACAATCTTCAGCAACAACCTCCATTCCGTAGGCAATAGCGGCTGCACAATCTCTTTCTGATAATGATGGCTCAATACGCATGTCTGCGGCTGGGGCTTCTATTCCCATCTCAAAAACTTTAAAAAACGCAGACTCGGCTCCTGCAATGCCGCGTACGGTCGCGTTTCCCGATGACAGTGAAGCAATGCGCGCTTGTGCGCCTGCAATAGGATCAATATCTAAAATATGCTTTGCAACCAGATGCGCCCCTATAAATACGCTCACCAAAGGTTTGGTTATGGTAGGGGTTTCTGTGCCTTGCCATTTGGCAAGCCAGGTTACGGCTTTATTCATACGGCCTAATGGTTTTAAACCTGCCAAGGATACATCTAGCTTGTCGGCGACATGTTGAGCCGTTTTCAAGTCGCCTGTTGGTAAATTTGTAACCAGTTTTCTTATGTCGTCAAAGGGCTGTGATTTTTCTAGTGTCATGTTTTCTCTATATTTAGCTCAAAGCTTGTTCATGCAGGTAACAAACTCTAATTTCCTGTAACACAATATATTAAAATTTCATACATCAGTAACTACATTATCTTAGTTTTCCATCAATCATTAAACGACTATTTGAGTTTTTGGGGAAAAATATGAGTTCGAAACTAATTCGTGATGCTGTAGTGGTTTGCGCAATTTTCTCTGTTGGGATATTGGCTTTTAGTAAGCGTGAGTTTTTATACGACTTTATTGGTGTTCATCCAAGTGATATTGCGCAAGCCCGCGCAAACCGGCTAGGGACTCAAAACGCGCCAATACCAAATGAAGTTAAAGCGATGGTCGTATCAAACGGATCCGCAACTTCAATCAGTAAATCTTCTGATGGGCATTTTTGGGTTGAAGCACAAGTTAATGCGTCAAGCGTCCGGTTTTTGGTGGATACAGGTGCCAGTGTCGTTGCCCTTACCCCACAAGATGCACAACTGACGGGGATCAACTTACAAGAATTGAAATACACATCACCCATCAATACTGCATCGGGTACAGTCATGGCCGCACCGGTTAGATTATCTATGGTTTCAGTGGGAAATGTCAGCGTTCGAAATGTGCGTGCCGTAGTCATTGAAAAGGGCTTGCCGCATTCTTTGCTGGGAATGAGTTATTTAGGAGAATTACAAACCGTTGAGGTCAGCAAGGGTTTAATGATTTTACGTCAATAATATTGATACGGAAATGTTCTAGGCCAACAAAACCTTACGAAGCATATTCAGCGCAACCAGTAATAAACAGACACCAAATGCCATACGCAGCTTATCCTGTTGCATGTTATGCGCCGTTCGCACCCCTAGGGGTATGAATAAAAAGCTCATACTTGCTATGAGTACAAACCCCAATAAATTTACATACCCGAGAGAGAGGGGCGGGCGTCCCAGTACACCTTGACCACTGATAATAAATCCAATTGTAGCTGGGACACTAATAAAAATTCCAAGCGCTGCTGCCGTACCAATAGCCCTATGAATAGGTTTAGCGCACAAAACCATGAAGGTTACACCAAAGGAGCCAAAACCAATCCCCATAAGAGAACACAAAGCCCCAAGCGTAAATCCAATTGGCGGCGTTAGTCCGTTTACTGGTACTTTATCCGCCAAACGCCAGTCAGGCCGCCCAAAAATAAGTTGCAGGGCAATAAGACTGGCCAGACTTCCAAATAGCAATATTAGGACTGTCCCGGAAAGCTGTCTTGCCAGTATGGTCGCAGCAAACAATGAACCAATACCTATCCAAACTCCCCAACTCAACAGTATTTTAGCGGGTGAATTTCCTGACCAGATCAAGTGCCAATCCACAGCACCGTGTTTATGATGCCCTGTTGCAGATCTTAATGATGTCACGATAATAGTTGCTGAAGATGTAGCGATGGCAGTGTGCATAATCACTTCATTGGGATATCCTAGGGCCGTGAATGTGTAGAAGAGCGCCGGCACTATTATTGCGCCGCCGCCAATGCCAAACAGGCCAGCACTGTAGCCTGCGGCAGCGCCAACGGCCATCAGAGCCAAAACCAGATATATCAATTGCACATCCATCAGGCGGCATTCTGTTTGGCGCGTAGCATAGCTTCATAAGCATGTGCAATGCACTGTGACGGGGATAATGATCTATCGGCTTTACTTAAACTGCGTCGCCATAACCGCGCACCTTTTTTTGCGTGAAACAGGCCCATAATATGGCGCGTCAAGGCTTTCACGGTCGGGTCTGTGTCTTCTGTGGTTTTGGCATATTTAATCAGTTCTTGTACAATTTCATCCCGGGTGATTGTATTTTTTGGTTGCTCAAAAAATACCTCATCGACCCCGCTCAATATCCAGGGATTATGATATGCCGCCCGGCCCAGCATCACACCGCCCAATGCGCCCATTTCATCTTTTGCTTGTTCAAGTGTGTGTAGACCGCCGTTCAGGACAAGCGTTAATTTCGGGAATTCATCTTTCATCGCTCGCACCAAATTATATTCAAGCGGAGGTATAGTGCGGTTTTCTTTGGGACTTAGCCCTTTTAGCCATGCTTTGCGAGCGTGAATAATGAAATGCCTGCACCCTGCGGCGCTTACGGTTTTAATAAACTCGGGCAAGACTTGGCTTGGTTTTTGTTCATCAATCCCGACGCGGCATTTTATAGTGACGGGAATATCGACGGCTTTCTGCATGGCGCCAAAACACGCGGCGACGAATTCAGGTTCCGCCATCAAGCTAGCCCCAAACCGCCCCGCCTGTACCCGATCCGACGGGCAACCAACATTCAGATTGATTTCGTCATATCCATAGTCTGCACCAATCCGAGCCGCCTGTGCCAATTTTTTAGGATCACAACCGCCAATTTGCAAAGCTACAGGCTGTTCACGGGCGTGAAACCCAAGTAAATATTCTCGGTTGCCATGAATGATAGCATCGGCAACAACCATCTCAGAATACAGGAGCGCCCGCCGCGATAACATTCTGTGAAACACTCGGCAATGCCTATCCGTCCAATCCATCATGGGCGCAACGGCGAATTTATGGGTTTGGTTTTTCATAGTATCGCATATTGCGGATATGACAATGTTTCACAAGTCCCTTGCCCGCTCCAAAGCGAGAAATGCCCGTACAGCCCTATTCGGGACAAGCGGCTTAACTTACACATAAAATTATTGTTAAGGCATAAATATTTCATAAAAACCAAAAATTAGGGCGGCCCGCAGGCACGCCCAATTCTTTGTGAATACTCACTTATTACCGGTGAGACTTTGTTGTTTTTGCTGCTAAGCATTTACAACTTAGGGCTAAGTGTCCATAATGTCAATACGGGAGGTATGGTATGAATTACCGATTTGCATTTGATTTGGGGACAGCATCACTTGGCTGGGCTGTGTATTCACTGGACAATAAAGGGCGCCCAAATGCGTTGGTTGATAGTGGTGTGCGAATTTTTTCTGATGGGAGAGACCCGCAAACTGGTGATTCTAATGCCAAGGATAGGCGCGAACCGCGCGCCATGCGCCGCTCTCGTGACCGATATTTACAGCGCCGCACATATGTTATGGACTCGCTTATCAAGGCTGGGCTTATGCCGCGTGAAGACTATGAACGTAAAAAGCTGGTGGGGTTAAACCCCTACAATCTGCGAGCCAACGCTTTGGGGGAAGCATTGCCCTTGCACCATATTGGCCGGGCCTTTTTCCATATCAACCAAAGACGCGGGTTTAAGTCCAATCGCAAAACCGATATGAAAGCTACGAAAAAAGATGATAGCGGGAAAATCGCATCCGCTGCCAAACGCTTGCGCGAAAATATGGGTGGTTATGAAACCCTGGGTGAATTTCTGTATGCGCGCCAGTCCGACCCGGATGTGCGCAAGCGCAAACCTGTGCGCATACGCATGGACGCCAGTAATACAGATGAACTTTATGAATTTTACCCGCAGCGGCAAATGCTGGAGGATGAATTTGATCTGATCTGCGAGCGGCAAAACGAGTTTAATCCGGATTTCCCGTCTGATGAAAAGATGGCAACCATCCGAAAAGCCATATTTGACCAGCGCCCGCTAAAAGAAGTCAAGCCGGGCTATTGCAGTTTTTATGATGATCAATACCGTCTAGCCCGAGCCCATCCATTGGCAGAGGACTTTGTGTTTTACCAGAAAATCAACCAGCTTTATGCTTGGGATGAAGACGGTTATCAAATTCCCATAACCATAGACCAACGAGATGCCATGGTGACAATGTTAAAATCGGGGACAGACTTAACATGGCCTCGCACCCGCAAAATTCTTGAACTCCCCGGGAAAACGGGTCGTATCAACCACGAGGAAGGCGGCGAGAAAAAAATTGAAGGCTCCGCCCTGACAAAGCGGTTTAAGGGCACAGCAAAACAACCGGGACCATTTTTTGCACAGTGGGACAATTTCAAACTTGAGCAAATTGAAACCATGCTCGCGGCCTATAAAACCAGCAATACGGACGAAGAATTACTGGCGGCACTCTCAGACTTAAACCTCAGTAAAGAACAAGCTAAATTAGCCGTGAAATGCTCTCTCCCCGACGGCTATATCTCCGTTTGCGAACGGGCGGCACGCGAAATTGTAACCGAGCTGAAAAAAGAAATCATCACCTATAGTGAAGCGGCGCACCGGGCAGGCTTACACCATAGTGATAAGCGCGACGGTAAAGTGTTTGACCGCTTGTCTTACTATAACGAAATTGACGAGCTAAAACGCCATCTCGGCTACGGCACGGGTGACCCAAAAGACACACGCGACAAACGCTATGGCCGTATTGGCAATCCAACCGTTCATATTGGCCTAAACCAGATGCGCCGCACCATTAACGCGCTCATGGAAAAATATGGTCGCCCGAATGAAATTGTTTTGGAACTGGCCCGCGAGCTTAAGCAAAGTAAAAAACAAAAAGACGAATGGTCAAAAAAACGCAATACCTTTAAAAAACTTAATGATGACCGCCGCGCCAAGCTCGAAGAACTCGGCGTATTTAAGCAAGGCGACCGCCGTAAAATTCGCGAGAGCTTCCAAAGAATGCGCCTGTGGGAAGAACTGTCCAAAAGCCCGAATGACCGAAAATGCCCCTATAGCGGTAAATTTATCACCGTTGAAAACCTGCTCTCTGATGCCATAGAAATCGAACATATTTTGCCGCGCTCGCGCACGCTTGATGACAGCATGGCCAACAAAACTGTGGCCTACCGCGAATGGAACCGTTTAAAGCGCAATCTGACCCCGTCCGAAGCGGTAGCGCTTTATCCTGATAAATTTAACCAAGACGACATGACCAATCGCACAAAAACCATGCCGCCCAATAAACGCTGGCGCTTCCAGGAAGACGCCAAGGACCGCTTTGATGACGAAGAAAACTTCCTTGCGCGCCAATTAAAAGAAACCCAATACCTTGGCAAGATAATGCTGCATTATTTGTCCAAAGTTCATTCATCAAAACCCGATATTATTGACTCCGAAACGGGAGAGATTACAGAGGTCCCGGCGGAAGTCTGGGTGACAACAGGGCGCTTGACAGCAGAGCTACGCCGGAAATGGGGGCTTAACCTCGGTACTAATTACAAAAACCGCGATGACCACCGCCATCATGCGCTTGATGCTTGCGTGATTGGCGTGATAGACCGTGCTTTGATCAAAAAACTGGCGACCGCCGCCGCCCGCGACGAAGAAGAGGGCATTGAGCGAGTTTTGTCCAATGTCGAGCAGCCATTTGACGGGTTTTCAGATCAGGTCAATGCCCGCGTGCGCAAAGTCATTATTAGCCACCGCCCCGACCACAGCATTTCTGGCCAATTGCACGAAGACGCGGCCTATGGTCTGGTGCGTGAAAATGACGAGAATATAAATCGGGGCGAAACGGCGCTCGGCAATGTCGTTATACGCCGCGCCGTTACCTCCCTCACGCCAAAGCAAATAGGGCAGGTGCGCGATCTACAAATCCGTCAAGCCCTCGAGCAAGTCCTCTATCAGGCCGAGCAAGATTATCCAGAGGCTAAGGATTTCAAAAAGCATTTCCCTGCCGCACTCGCCGCATGGTCACGCGAAACCGGCACACGGCGCGTGCGTACCTTAAAACCAGAAAGCTCGATTATACCCGTTGACCATACGCCAGACGGCAAACGCTATAAATATATTGTGCCCGGCTCTAATCATCATATGGACATCGTTGAAACCCCAGACTGCAAATGGTACGGTGTGGCCAAATCTGTATTTGAAGCCAATCAAGAAGCGTTGCAAAAGGAAAAAGGCAAATCCATCACAGAAAAATGGAAAACGGAACACCCGGAAGCCAAATTTATAATGCGGGTGCATAAGGGTGACACATTGCAGCTTTTTGATGATGACCGCGTTAACCGGGTGAAGAAGGTTGTTGTAATCAATCCATCTGCCAACAGGTTCTTTCTTGTAAACCATACAGAAGCTGGAAACTTGGCTAAACGGCATAAAGATGACGATGATCCATTTAGATGGGATCTAGCTACGATTAGTAGGTTGAAAGCCCGTCGCGCCCGCCGTGTGCGTATTGACGCAACTGGGCGTATTCGCACCATTCCACATGGTAAAATCTAATTTGGCCTAAAAATTGCATCTTCCCGTATTGTTACGGGGAGATGCATTTGTCTGGACGTATTGTTGAAATAACTTCTAATGGGCGCAGCCTGCATAAAGAGCGCGGTTTTTTGGCCGTGTGCGCGGACGGTGAAACTATTGGCCGGGTGCCCCTTGATGATATTGATACGGTTATTGCGGCTGCCCACGGACTAAACTGGTCAGGCAATATTTTAGCGGCTCTGGCCGAGCGCTCTGTCCCCATTGTGTTTATCGGTAGCAATTTTGCCCCAACCGCCCATGTTTTGCCGCTGGCCGGACATCATAATCAAGGTATGATTATGCAGGCACAAGCGGACGCCACCCAGCCATTACGCAAACGGCTTTGGGCGCAAGTCATTAAGGCCAAAATACAGGCGCAAGCCGATATACTTACCCTAATAGGACAACCAAATGAGCGGCTTATCCGTTTAAAATCCGAGGTGAAATCAGGCGACAGCACGGGCCGCGAAGCCGTAGCCGCGCAGGTATATTGGCCAAAACTCATGGGGGCAGGCTTTCGCCGTGATCGCGGCATAGATGGCGCTAATGCCCTATTGAATTACGGCTATACGGTATTACGCGCCGCCACGGCCCGCGCCATTGTTGCCGCTGGCTTAAACCCAGCCCTCAGCCTGCATCATGTCAGTGATGGACAAGCCTTGCGCCTTGCCGATGATTTGATGGAGCCTTTTCGTCCTGCTATAGACCTAGCCGTCTATGATTTGGTACAAAAGGAGCAAATGGATATTAACAAAGACACCAAAGCGGCCTTGGCCAAAGTTTTACAAACCGATTACCGCACAGATCATGGCCATACACCTTTGTCCCATGTGCTTGTCAGGCTGGCCCAATCCCTAGCCAAAATATATATGAAGGAAGAAAAAGTGCTGGCGCTTCCTTTGTTAATGTATCCAGTTTTGGATCAATTAAAACTGGAATCGCCATGAGCCAGCGTTTCCTACAACTTTCGGGGTATCAGATTATGTGGATATGGGCTATGTTCGACCTACCGGTCACACTTAAAAAAGAACGCAAACGCGCCACCAAATTTCGTAAAGATTTGCTCGATTTAGGATTTGAAATGGTGCAGTTTTCCGTGTATAATCGATTTTGTGCTTCAAAGAAGAAAGCCGAAGCGCTTGCCGCTAAAATCGAGGCGCTCGTACCGCCCCACGGCAAGGTCGATATTTTGTTTTTTACGGACAAACAATATGAACTTATTCGAAGTTATCGCGGAAAATCCGAATCAAAAATGGCAAAAAAACCGCCACAACTGGAGCTATTTTAGAGACAATTTCGTCATTTTTTTCGCGCCAAAACAAGAAAAAGCCTTTGTATATCAAAGAGATACACAAAGGCAGTCTTAGCAGAAAAAACAAAAAAGCCAAACCGGAACCAGTTCCGTCAAAACAACCAAGAATAACGTGGTCTTAGCAGAAAAAACAAAAAAGCCAAACCGGAACAGGCTTTAACGATGATTGATCGGCTATATCGTCTTAGCAGAAAAAACAAAAAAGCCAAACCGGAACTATGCCGCGCGGTTCTTTTCTCATAGAGACGTCTTAGCAGAAAAAACAAAAAAGCCAAACCGGAACTTATAACATGTGGCGGTTAATTATTCGCGGGTCTTAGCAGAAAAAACAAAAAAGCCAAACCGGAACTGACAAGATTTCGTCAAGTTCGCCATGTTCGTCTTAGCAGAAAAAACAAAAAAGCCAAACCGGAACCTGTATTTGATGTGGCCCGTCGTCTATCCGGTCTTAGCAGAAAAAACAAAAAAGCCAAACCGGAACTGCTGGCGAACGACTGGCAATTTTACAACAGTCTTAGCAGAAAAAACAAAAAAGCCAAACCGGAACCCAAAGATGTCCACACCGGATAAAGACAATGTCTTAGCAGAAAAAACAAAAAAGCCAAACCGGAACGACTATAAGCACGGTGCAGGCGAAGCAGTAGTCTTAGCAGAAAAAACAAAAAAGCCAAACCGGAACGTGTTTAAAGTCTATAGCCGCCTCCCGCCAGTCTTAGCAGAAAAAACAAAAAAGCCAAACCGGAACTAAAACGTCTAGTGCATTTTTTGAACCGTTGTCTTAGCAGAAAAAACAAAAAAGCCAAACCGGAACGGATAGTCACACATAATGGCCAGCGTGTCATGTCTTAGCAGAAAAAACAAAAAAGCCAAACCGGAACTGATGCAGTTGAGCCTACGACAAAGGAGCTGTCTTAGCAGAAAAAACAAAAAAGCCAAACCGGAACAATGTCTTGACCAACCAACGGGTCAACCACGTCTTAGCAGAAAAAACAAAAAAGCCAAACCGGAACCTCATCATCTGTATAATCGTACATTGTGTTGTCTTAGCAGAAAAAACAAAAAAGCCAAACCGGAACAGATACGAGAATAAGGGCGCTTTAGCAGAGGTCTTAGCAGAAAAAACAAAAAAGCCAAACCGGAACCATGACGGCCGCGTTGACAGAGGGTTTGCTGTCTTAGCAGAAAAAACAAAAAAGCCAAACCGGAACTAAAAACGTCCTGCACAGATTGCGGATATAGTCTTAGCAGAAAAAACAAAAAAGCCAAACCGGAACCACCATCATCCGTACCAAGCGCAGGAGACGTGTCTTAGCAGAAAAAACAAAAAAGCCAAACCGGAACCATGTACGTGTCAAGGTTATGGGGGTTATGGTCTTAGCAGAAAAAACAAAAAAGCCAAACCGGAACAACAATTTTCACTTGTATTTTTTGTTTATTGTCTTAGCAGAAAAAACAAAAAAGCCAAACCGGAACAGATACCGCTTCAAGGTGTTCGGCAATGGCGTCTTAGCAGAAAAAACAAAAAAGCCAAACCGGAACCTGTGTCTGCGTCAAACGCTATGGCTTCTTGTCTTAGCAGAAAAAACAAAAAAGCCAAACCGGAACCAGAATGTGCTCAATCATAGCGCCATAGACGTCTTAGCAGAAAAAACAAAAAAGCCAAACCGGAACACTTTGATACATGTACGGTTGAGGCGACTAGTCTTAGCAGAAAAAACAAAAAAGCCAAACCGGAACTGCCTTGCATAGCGCCGACAACACAGTCTGAGTCTTAGCAGAAAAAACAAAAAAGCCAAACCGGAACTGCGACCCCTGCCACTGGTGCGGCGATTACAGTCTTAGCAGAAAAAACAAAAAAGCCAAACCGGAACTCCTTTGGAGTGGTCAACTTTGACCTCGCCGTCTTAGCAGAAAAAACAAAAAAGCCAAACCGGAACCTTAAAGGTGCGGGTGACAATGTAGTCACCGTCTTAGCAGAAAAAACAAAAAAGCCAAACCGGAACCGTATGGCTAAAAACGGGGTGTGCCCATCTGTCTTAGCAGAAAAAACAAAAAAGCCAAACCGGAACAATGGCTCGGCGTTGAGTCCTACGACCTGCAGTCTTAGCAGAAAAAACAAAAAAGCCAAACCGGAACTGAAAGCACAGGCGTTGTTCTAATCGTAGTGTCTTAGCAGAAAAAACAAAAAAGCCAAACCGGAACGGCGGTGCAGCAAGCAATCTATCTGCGGCTGTCTTAGCAGAAAAAACAAAAAAGCCAAACCGGAACTGGTAGCGATTGTTTAACACCACCGCCATCGTCTTAGCAGAAAAAACAAAAAAGCCAAACCGGAACCGATACGATATAGCACAAGACCATGACGTCGTCTTAGCAGAAAAAACAAAAAAGCCAAACCGGAACAGGGACGGGACGCAAGAACCGTACCGTGGGGTCTTAGCAGAAAAAACAAAAAAGCCAAACCGGAACACGATGCTCCAACGCATGATAAAGATGGCCGTCTTAGCAGAAAAAACAAAAAAGCCAAACCGGAACCATATGAATGACGCTGGCGAAAGCTGTTTTGTCTTAGCAGAAAAAACAAAAAAGCCAAACCGGAACAGCGATGGTTTTGTCATGGTCGCTTCTTTAGTTTAATACCTGTTGTGAGTGTAATACTTGTTGTGCGTCTAATAAACTTGCTATAATCAGCAATAATATTAATCAGGAGATAGTGTGCTAGTTTTTAAAGTTAAACGTGGTGTATTGGGCGTCTTTGCCAGCCTTTTGTTGGTGGGTAGTTGGGGTAGTGCAAATGCACAAACATCGGATGTGCCTCCAAGTGTCATTACAAACGTATTTGACTGTCGTACAATTGACGATGCTGAAAAAAGGCTTGCTTGTTATGATAAGGCAGTGGGCCGTTTTGAAGATGCACAAAAAAGCGGTGAAGTCATAGCCGTGACCAAAAAAGAAGTCGAGACAATAAAACGGGAATCATTTGGGTTTAATATTCCTTCATTACCAAACATTGGCAAATTGTTCGGTAGTTCTGATAAGGCCAAAAGTAAAAACACTGAAGGTGTGGAGAAAGCATTAGCAAGTGCAGAAGAACACAAGAGTGTGACTCTGCAAATTGCTAAGACCAAGAAATTTGGCTACAAAAAAACTTTGTTCTATTTCAAAAATGGTCAAGTGTGGAAGCAAACTGACAACAAAACCATCAAAATCAGTAAGAAAAAGCCACCACAAACTGCCGAAATTAAAAAAGGCGCACTGGGCAGTTATAGACTAAGAGTGGAAGGTCGCGGCGCCGCATATAATGTTGTGCGGGTAAAATAGACTAAAATGACGTTTTAAAGCTGTTGTGAGGAGCGTGGTATTTTTACAACATCCTTTTGGAAAAGTGTGTTACCTGTACTATTGTTAATATTTCCTCTTGAGCACAGTGCACTTGTATAGTTATAAATGCGACAAGTGCGGGATGTATCCGTAAATATGATTGAAACCAGTTCAAAGGGGGTTACCATAATGAACATTTTAGATAAAACACGCCTACTCCAGACGTCAATTCTTGGCGGTCTGATGTTAGGCTTCTCTGTACAGGCTTACGCGCAAGCGCCTGCACCAGTGGAGGTTATTGAAGATTTAGACGAAGACGAGTTTAGCGAAGACAAAGATGAAGTCGTTGTAACTGGCTCACGTTTAAAAAGAAGCACATTCTCATCTATTTCACCTTTGCAAGTAGTTGACGGCGAAGTTGCACGTGACCTCGGCCTTGTGGATGCACAAGACATGCTTTCTAATGTCTCGGTTATTTCAGGCCAACAAAACACAATTGGTGTTTCAACAGCCTTTAATGGTGGTCTGCAACAAGCGTTTACAACAATTGGTAACGCAACACCAAACCTTCGTGCTTTAGGTTCGTCCGTTACAGGTCGTGCCCGTACATTGGTTTTGATTAACGGCCGTCGTCTTGGCCCAATCGGTGTGGGCGGTGCGCCTGCCAACCCTGATGTATCAATGATACCAGGTACTTTGATTGAACGTGCCGATATCCTACTTGATGGTGCTTCATCAATTTATGGTTCAGACGCTGTTGGTGGTGTTATTAACTATGTTATGCGTTCGGATTTTGACGGCGTAGAATTAAGTGCGACATCTTCTATTTCCGAACATGGTTGGGGGCAGCAAACAGTATTGTCTGCAACAACTGGCGTTTCAAATGATCGCGGCTTTATCGGCTTTGCAGTTGAATACAACATGCAAGAAGAAGTTGAGCAAAAAGAAGTCATTCGTGATTTCTTTGGCCCTACGGACGGAAATCTATGTCAAACATCTATTGGTGAATTTACAGATGGTCGCCGTGTAGAGGTTTGTGACGGTACACCAGCTGGATTTAATATTACCGGTGCTTTTGGCACAGTCGTTGGGTCCAACCCAGACGGAAGCTTAGCACCAGTACCAGGTGCTCCAGGGTTTTTCCTACGTCCTGGGTCATTTTTCCGTCCTGTAGACGACCCTGTAATTTATGACTTCGCTGGCGAAAATGGCGATACATATGCACCAGAAGTTAAGCGCATGTCTCTGTTTACAACCGGCGAATATGATATTGGCGGCGGTACAGACTTCTTCTTCGAAGCTATGTACTCTAATCGTCAACTTGAAAGCCAGTCAACAAACCAAGAAGTATTGCCAGTTGCTGCAACAACACCGTTTAACCCATTCGGTAGTGGTGGATTGCTTGTTTATAGTGTAGAGAATAAAATTGACCAAGAAATCGATGTGACCCGCTTGGTTGCCGGTTTCAGAGGTGACTTGCGTGTCCTCGGTGCAGAAGGTTGGGAATACGAAACATTTGCTTCCCACCACAGGTCAAATGGTTTCCAAACGCGGGATGGTTTCTTGCAAGAAGACCGGCTTGTTGCTGGTCTAGATCCAGCATGTCCTACACCTACTGGTGCAAATTTCTTTGGATTTGATCAAAATAGATCACCAATTGCTTGTGTGCCTCTCAATGTATTTACACCAGAATTTTTGGATGGTGGACGTTTCCCAACAGAAGCACAAAATGACTTTGCTTACGGTATTGCTGCAGTGCAAACCGAAGTTGAGCAAACAATCTTTGGCGGTTTCGTAACCGGCGATTTGTTTAAAATCCCGTCTGGTGGTACTTCACAGCTTGTTCTTGGTGTTGAAGGACGTCGTGACCAGGTTAAAACAACACCGTCTGACAATCTCCGTCATGGCCTATTGCAAGGTTTGGACGCTGATGTGGGTTCTAATGGTAATCGTTGGATTAAAGAGGTCTTTGGTGAGATGTCTTTGCCGCTTCTTGAAGATAAGCCATTTGCTAAATCTTTGTATATTGAGGGTGCTGCGCGTTACACAGAAGAAGAATTTGCTGGTGACGGTGTAACTTACCAAGTTAAAGGTGAGTGGGCGCCAAATGATTGGTTGTCTTTCAAGGCTGGTTACGGTACTTCATTCCGTGCACCGGATACAGGTGAGCAGTTTGGTACCGGTACTATTTTCGTACAACCAAGCCGAATTGACCCATGTATTGTTAGCTCACTACAAATCAACCCAGTGACAAATACATATGATCCTGCGCTTGAAACACGTACGCAAACGGTATTGAATAACTGTATTTCTCTTGGGCTTGATCCAACAACTCTTGGTACAGTTGGTCAAGGTACACCGGTATTGGCATTTACGTCATTGCCTGTCGCCTTTGGTAACTTTGGTAACATTGCAACAAACCCAGAAGATTCCGATGCATTCTTTGGTGGTTTTACTGTAGATCAGCCTTGGTTTGACGAATTTGATGCCCGCCTTGCTGTTACTTATTATGAGTACGAAGTTACAGGTTCAATTGGTCAGCTAACACGTGGGCAAATTTTGAGCGAATGTTTCGAATCAGTTGGTCTAACGGATCCACTTTGTGTGTTCCAAGAACGTGACCCAATAACAGGTGCATTGGTTTCTGTTAACGAAGCGTCTATTAACCTAGGTCCAACAACATCGCGCGGTATTGATGTCAATCTTCGCGTCGATTATGAAATGGACCAGCTTAACTTAGATGCTCCTGTTGATTTAACTTGGGATTTATCCGTAACGCAATCTCTTGAGAACACAGAAGACGTTCTTAATAGTGGTGCACCAACGGATAATCTTGGACGCTTGCGTACAGGCGGTGGTTTTGCAGATTATAATGCTGTATCTCTTGTTCGTGCTAGCTATAAAGATGTGAGCTTGATTTGGAGAGCACGGTTTATCTCTGACCTTTTCGGAACACCGGATCTAGGTAACTCATTTGATCCATGTTTTGATTCTGGTGCAGGTGCGCTTGATCCAAATTGTAGAGAAGCTGAGTTTACTGATAGCCAGTGGACGCATGATCTAAATGTTGCGTACGCAAATGACACTTGGACATTCCGCGCGGGTGTATCAAATGTATTTGATAAAGTTCAGAAAACTGACGAAGACCTTGCTCTTGCAAATGTTGCAATCGCTTCAGGTCACGACATCTTTGGACGTCAATTTACGGTCGGCGTACAAAAACGCTTCTAGAACTGTAAATAGTTTAAGAAAAGAAGGGCTCGCATCTTGCGAGCCCTTTTTATTTGAGCTAACCACAATATACTATTCGTCTTATCAGGGGGAAACGACATGAAAAAAATTATCTATTTATTTGCGGGGGCACTTTCTCTTATTTTGTCCATAGCTCTATCTACATTTGCAACGGCAAAAGTAATAGATGCAAAAGTTTGGGCGGATAATCCAGATGTTACCTCAGTTGCCCTTAGTCCTGATGGTAAAAATATAGCTATGCTCCAGCGTACAAAACGAGGCGGTATATACCAAGTTGTAACATTTAGAACAGATAACCCTGCAAAAACTATGCAACGCTTGGACGCTGGTAGACGTGTTCCCACCCGCGTATTTTGGGCGAATAAAAATTCGTTGGTTGTCAATATGTATGAAGAAGTGAAGATTGGTAAAGATATTAATCGTGTAGGCCGGATATTGGTTTTTAATACGGACACTAAAAAGTTATTTGCCCTTCTTGATGGTAAAAAGAAAAGTGGTAAGTCGGGCGGCTCTATTAATGCTGCCGTATCTGCCATAGGCCAAGGCGGGCTTGTAGACATGCTTCCCATGGACCGGCAACATGTTCTTATGCAATTTCGTGAAGATTCTGGTGCGCCAAATTACTATAAAGTAAATATAGATGATGGTTCTCGCACCTTGGTTAGCAAGGGCAATAGCCGTTATAGTGGTTTCGGATTTGACGATGATGGTGAACTCAGAACTGGTTCAACTTATGAGCCTGATGGACCTCGGATTGTTAGCCTAGCCCGGCCAAAAGGGGCTGAAAATTGGGTGACTATGGGAGAGCAAAATGCCAATAAAAGAGGCCGATATCAACTTTTTGGTTTTTATGATGTGAACCGTCAAAATATTGCGCTGGCCGCTGCCGATAGTGCTGGTGGTAATTTTACCAAAATGTATGAACAAGACGTCACTAACCCGTCGTCCAAGCGCGTTGTTTATGAGAAACCTGGCTATGATGTTGGGTGGCCGATTACATCTCCACGTATGCGAGACGGCAGTAAAGTAGTTGGCTATACTTTCAATAGCAAAAAGGGAATTGTATATGACTATAGCGACCCTGAATTGCGGCAAATTTACCAAAGCATAAAAGCCTCCTTCCAGAAGGATAATGCTTTTATTTTGAGTGTGTCAGATGATAACAAGACTACATTATTCGTAGTAACTGGTCCGCAAAATGCGGGTGAATACTATATGATCAAAGACGGCAAGGCGGCTTTGCTTGCGACGCGTTATGCTAAAATAGATAAAGCAGATTTATCACCGCAGAAATTCATTAATATTACGGCTCGTGATGGTCGAAAAGTGCCAACATTGGTAACTGTTCCCAAAGGGCCAAAGCCGCACAAAGCAATTGCCATCCCACACGGTGGGCCTTGGTCCCGTGATACATACGGGTTTGATACATGGGCGCAAATGTTGGCCAATCGCGGTTATGCCGTTGTCCAACCGCAATTTAGAGGTTCCACTGATTTGGGGCTGGATCATTGGCTCGCTGGCGATAATCAATGGGGGCAATCCATGCAAGATGATGTGGAAGACGCCATGTTGGCATTAGCAGACAAAGGTATCATTGATCGTGATAAAATGGGTATTTTTGGCTGGAGCTTTGGCGGGTATACTACAAATGTTGCGATAACACGTGGCAATGATATTTTTAAATGTGCCGTATCAGGTGCGGGCATATCAAATGTTAAACAGGTTGCCAGCGGCTTATCGGGAAGCCGTTTCTTACGCAAATATCAAAAGCCGACAATTTCGGGTGTTTCGCCGATTGACCATGTTGAAAAAGCCAATATGCCGGTTCTTATTGTTCATGGTAATTTAGATACAACAGTTGATGTGCGCCAGTCACGCCGGTTTGTACGAGCATTAAAGAAGGCGGGTAAAGATGTCGAACTTATTGAAATAAAAGACATGTACCATAACCCAGCCACGGCGACGCGGTACAAGGATTACATGACCTTTTATCCTGATATGTTCAAATTCTTTGATTCGAAATGCGGGTTTTAATATCTATTAAGGCTAAAGAACGAAAAAGATAAACACAGGCATGTCCGTTACTGCGGCCATGCCTGTTTCGTTTCATCAAGCTCTTAACCGGTATATTTTATTTTATATACTTGATGCGAAATGAAATTATGTAAATTAATGCTTTGCAATTATTTTGGTGAATTCAATCCACATTTCCTAAACCTGGCTTATCTTATAATTGCTCTTATCTTTGGGGCAGGTAAATGACCTTTACAGCTCAGTGGCCTTTCCAAAAGAGGATTTCTAAAAGGTAATTTCCAATAGTGAGTTGGATGGTGAGAAGGCGATGCTTTGTCAATGTCCGAGAAAAGCCGCGCCACATTGGCCGACTGCCGCGACACCCTGCTCACAACTATGATATTGGCGGAATGCACATTGTCCGAAGTCTGCGCCCTGACCGGCCACGAAGAAAAGTCCGCCCTCACAGTCTGGAAACATTACAAAGCAGAACGCTCGGAAATCAGCATGGTGCCGACGAAAAAATGGCCAAATACTACGCCAAACACGGCATTGAGTAATTAAGGTTTAACCAGCCAGCCCTTGGTACAGTGTGACGACTGAAGCAATCACAACCACCACCACAATCAAACCACTAATACGTTTCTCTATCGTTGCATTAGGGTGAGCGACATTGGCGAGATAGGATAAAAATCTATGCAATATGTCCATATTTTCCCCTGCCTTATGCGAATTGATAGTCAACAATAGGCTGGAAAGATACATAAAAAGTCGGACGTCCGACGATTTAGCCGTCGGACAAGTCGGACATCAAAACCCCAATCCCATCGTAAACTATTGATTTAATTGATAAAAGTGGCTCCGCAAGCAGGACTCGAACCTGCGACCCAATGATTAACAGTCATTTGCTCTACCAACTGAGCTATTGCGGAATATGCTCTTTATTTTCCCTGTAGGGTCTGTGACCCTCCACGCCTCTTGTTATCAAGGCCGTGCCTGATAGCATTAAGACACTTGGTGCGACAATAGTTATTTTACCTGAAACTGAAGTTTTTTCTAGTTATTTGCCACCCTAAGACACCTGCAAAAAAAAGGGAGCTCGAAAGCTCCCGAAGGTGTTAGGTGAATGGTGGGGTGTCTTCAAGAGAAGACTTCTTTCTTATTAACGAAGTTGGTTAAAAAAAAGTTAATTTTGGCATTTATTTTTAGATTTGATTCAGATTAATGAATATTTCTCGTATATCCGTTAAGACATGCATTAATGTCCGCCCCCCAAAATACCGGTTTTAACCGAATAATCTACGGCGACTTGGTATTCTGGGTCGTCATTTGCATCTACCATAAGCTGACCGGCACGTTTCAACAATTTGTGGCAATCTTGGGTGAGGTGACGCAATTGTAAACTTTTGCCATTGGATTTATACTTAAATGCTAAATTTTCGATCGCTTGTAAGGCTGATTGGTCAACGACACGGCTGTTCATAAAATCAACAATGACATGGTTAGGATCATTCTCTGGATCAAAGAGTTCCGCGAAACTTTCTACGGAGCCAAAGAACAGTGGCCCTTCAAGATTATATATTTTCGTACCGTCTTCCGTCATTTCCACGCGGGACATAGTACGTGTAGCTGTACTCCAAGCAAAGGCCAATGCAGAGACAATAACCCCGACAACAACCGCTATAGCCAAATCGGTCATAACTGTTACCACCGTCACCAAGATAATCACAAGGGCATCAGTAAGCGGAATTTTTTTCATTATTGTCAAGCTGCGCCAGGCAAATGTGCCTATGACCACCATAAACATTACACCAACCAAGGAGGCCAGCGGAATACGTTCAATAATACTTGAGCCAAAAAGGATAAATCCAAGCAAGAAAAGTGCTGCGGTCACACCAGAAAAACGTGTGCGGCCTCCGGACTTTACGTTAATCATCGATTGGCCGATCATCGCACAACCACCCATGCCACCGAAAAAACCAGTTACGGTATTGGCAATGCCTTGCGCTACACATTCTTGCGATGTCCCTCCACGTTTTCCTGTCATCTCGCCGACCAAATTCAAGGTGAGCAAACTTTCTATCAAACCTATAGCCGCTAAGATGAGAGCATAAGGAAATATAATGACCAGTACCTCCCATAGGGCTTGCGCATTATTCACATCGGGGAAGTAAGGAATATGAAATGTCGGTAGACCACCTTTTATTGAGGCCATAGAGCCAACATCTGGTACATTAATTCCAAACCCGATTACAAGTGCAGCGGTAATAATAATGCCAGCCAAGGGCGCAGGTACAATATGGGTTATTTTAGGCATAACCCAGATGATAGCCATCGTCAAACCGACCAAACCTATCATAGTGACCAATGTAATTGTATCCATCCAGACCCTGGCACCTTCGGGGCCTATTTTATACATATCCAATTGGGAACTAAAAATAACAATGGCCAGCCCATTTACAAAACCAAGCATGACTGGGTGTGGTACAAGTCTAATGAATTTTCCTAAATGCAGCACACCGGCCAGTATTTGTAATATGCCCATCAAGATTACTGTGGCGAATAAATACTCGATACCGTGGTGGAGTACCAATTCGACCATAACAACTGCGAGTGCACCGGTAGCCCCTGATATCATTCCTGGACGCCCACCGATTAACGCAGTTATCAAGCCAACAATAAACGCAGCATATAGGCCGACAAGAGGGTTAACATGGGCAACGATAGAAAATGCGACTGCTTCTGGTACCAATGCAAGTGCAACGGTTAAACCCGCTAAAGTTTCGATTTTAATCCGTTCCGGCGAATATTCTGTAAATTTGGGGTTGCGCCATTTTGTAAAAGACAGGTTTTTCGCGAACGCGCTTAGAGATGGCCTCGTGGGTGTTGGCTTCATGACTTGGATTCCAGTTATAAGAAAATTTTGGAGGCACCACCCGGAATCGAACCGGGGTACACGGATTTGCAATCCGCTGCGTAGCCACTCCGCCATGGTGCCATAGTGGGTGTTGCGGCTCTATATCCGAGCCCATTCAAAAATACAATAAAACATTCCAGTTTTATTTTTCACCAATTTAATTGCTTAAAAGAAGGCCTGTAAACCGGTGATTGCTCTTCCTAAAATAAGTGCATGAACGTCGTGAGTACCCTCATAAGTATTGACGGCTTCTAGGTTCATAGCATGGCGGATGATGTGAAATTCGTCAGCGACGCCGTTGCCGCCGTGCATATCACGGGCAGTACGGGCAATGTCGAGCGCTTTGCCGCAGTTGTTACGCTTTATGAGGGAGATAGCCTCAATGCCGAGCTCGCCTGCGTCCATCAATCGACCAGCTTGCAAGCATGCGTGTAAGCCCAAAGTTATCTCAGTTTGCATATCCGCCAGCTTTTTTTGAATGAGCTGGGTTTGTGCTAATGGTTTACCGAATTGTTTGCGGTCGAGAGTGTACCCGCGTGCTGCATGCCAACAAAATTCAGCAGCGCCCATAGAGCCCCAGGCAATGCCAAAGCGGGCTTTATTGAGGCACGAAAACGGACCCTTCAATCCTTTAATTTCAGGGAATTTATTTTCCTCGGGAACAAACACATCTTCCATGACAATTTCGCCAGTGATACTCGCGCGCAGTGAAAATTTACCCTCTATTTTTGGAGAGGACAGGCCAGTCGTGCCTTTTTCTAATACGAAACCGCGAATATCGCCGTCGTCATCCTTAGCCCAAACTACAAATACATCTGCAATAGGTGAGTTGGTAATCCACATTTTTGCGCCGTTTAAGACATACCCACCATCGACGGATTTTGCACGTGTTTTCATAGAACTAGGGTCAGACCCTGCGTCTGGCTCCGTTAAGCCAAAGCATCCCACCCATTCTCCTGTGGCCAATTTAGGTAAATATTTTTCGCGTTGGGCTTCGGTACCGAATGTATAAATCGGATGCATGACGAGGGATGATTGTACACTCATCATAGAGCGATAGCCGCTATCAACGCGTTCTACTTCACGTGCGACAAGCCCGTAACTAACATAATTGAGGCCGGCGCAACCATAACCGTCTATGGTGCAGCCTAGCAACCCAAGTTCGCCCATTTCCTTAAAAATTGTAGGGTCGCAGGTTTCATTGCGGTTAGCTTCAAGTATCCGTGGCATCAATTTATCGGTCGCATAGCTGCGCACCGTATCCATAACCAGCGTTTCTTCCTCGGATAAAAGCCCGCTCAGATTTAGCGGGTCTTCCCAGTTAAATTTTCCGTATTTATCAGCCATAATACTCTCATTGAATTGTTAAGTCTAAATACGCCAATAGGCTATTGGGGCAAGTGCTAATTCGCAATAATTACCGTCTTGAGGTTTGTGAATTCACGCAATCCTTGTTTTGCTATTTCGCGGCCAAAGCCGGAGCGTTTGGTACCGCCGAACGGCATGCGGATATCGGAGCTGGCATAACGGTTAATATAGGTGGAGCCGGATTGTAGCTCGTTTATAGCTAGTTTTTGCTCCGCTTCATCATTTGAAAACAATACGGAAGATAAGCCAAGGGGAATATCATTTGCCAAGCTTATAGCTTCGTTGATTGAATTCACTTTGAACAACATGGCTGCTGGTCCAAATATTTCCTGGTCGTATATATCCATATTGGGGCGAACATTTTCCAAGATGCTCGGGCGCAGGTAATAACCAATTTTCGGTATTTTTTGTGTGCCTGTTGTAATTTCCGCCCCTTGCCGTTCTACTAAGTGCAACATTTCGGTAATTTCCATTTGTGCTTTTTTTGAACTTATAGGTCCCATGCCAGTTTTTTCATCTAAGGGATCGCCAATTTTTATCTCATTCATTGTTGCTATAAATCCTGCCTTGAAATCATCATAGATATCGGCATGAACGATCAATCGTTTTGCGGCAATACAGCTTTGCCCATTATTACGCATGCGGCCAGTTATAGCGTGGCTTATAGCGCCGGCCAGATTAGCGCTCGGCATAACAATAAAGGGGTCTGAGCCACCCAGTTCTAAAACGCAAGGCTTGATTTGTGTGCCGCAAATACTGGCGACTGACGACCCTGCGTGTTCTGAACCAGTTACTGAAGCGCCGTGAACACGGCCATCTTCCAAGATAGATTTGACCGCACTTGAAGCAATCAAAAGTGTTTGAAAGACACCTTTGGGGAATCCGGATTTTATAAAAATTTTCTCAATCTCTAAAGCGCAACCCGGTACATTGGATGCATGTTTCAGCAAGCAGGTGTTCCCAGCTAATATTGCGGCGACCGCTACGCGAATTACTTGCCAGAACGGAAAATTCCACGGCATAACGAGTAAAATGGTACCAAGAGGTTGTGGACGAGTGAATGACTGTTTGTACTGCGTTTCTACAACTTCATCTGCAAGGTAATCATGAGCCATGTCCGCCGTATAACGACAATATTTAATACATTTATCTATCTCTGCCTTGCCAGCAGCTATTGTTTTGCCCATTTCTTTAGTCATGAGCAGGGCAGATGTGTTAGCCGTTTTTTCTAGGGTATCGGCCAGTGCGTGTACCAATGACACGCGTGTGGATAATTCCGTCTTAGTCCAATATTTTGAAGTAGCTTTGGCAAGCGTCAAAGCTGATTCTATACCTGCGGCATTTAACGCATCGTAAGTTTCCACTATTTGCTCTGTGGCTGGATTTATACTCTTAATCATATGTCGCCTCTTATTGTAAAAACACATCTACGCCTATTTATTGTGATGTGAAGAGGTAAAATGCGATTGTGCGTAATTGTCCAATAATGTGATGTGCGCTATAGGAGAATATGCCACTGATGCCAATTTGTATCCTGTTTACCACCATGCTTAGTATAAAAATTCTTGGCACGTTCATTATCAGGGAGGACCAACCAATTGATGCGCCCAGCTCCAATAGAATTTGCTTTACCAATGACCGCTTGCAATGTAGCTGCGGCGGCACCTGTCCCGCGTGCCTTTGGCAAAGCATACATTTCCTTAAGGACGAGAGTTGGGCGGCTATCCATTGTAAAAGGAATTTCGTAACAGGCAGCATAAGCGAGTAATTCGCTATTCTGTTCTGCGACGAACACATGGAATTTAGGGTTTTTGCCAAGACCCCATTCGGTCAAAGTCTGCTCATCCACAACAAAATCCTCAATATAACCTTCAAACGTCGCTAATGCGCGCATCATCTCTAAGAGTTGCGGTATATCTTGGTGAATAAACTCTCGAACTATAAAATCTTTCATTGTGTCTTTTTATATAAGTACAAGTAAATACAAAGAACATAATAAAGTTTGGTAATGCCCAATACCGAAAAAAAACGGACAAAATATTTTTGCTTTATAATCAAGGTATTGGTGTTTAATACCAAGTATGACTAAATTTGATTTTCATCTCGAAGAATTTTTACCTTATCGTTTGTCGATTGCAGCAAACACAGTATCAAAAAATATTTCCAAAATTTATACACCCTTTAACCTTAGCCGCACCCAATGGCGCGTAATGGCCGTTCTTGCAAGTTCACAAGAAATGACTGCACAAATGGTTGCCGATAAAACGGGAATGGATAAGACCACGGTGAGCCGAGCTGTTGGGAAAATGCTAGACCGCAATCTAGTTGTACGCAGTATAAATGAACAAGACGGGCGATCTGCATCTTTGTCGCTTAGCGGTGCGGGTTCAAATCTCTTTGCCAAGATTATCCCAGATGTCCTTTGTCAAGAAAAAACAATGAAAGAAATGTTTTCTCGTTCGGACATGAACAAACTTATTTCTTTCTTAGATAAATTTACCGAAGTACAAAGCGGTAAATAACTCTGGAACTTTAGGATAATACCGCCTAAAGGGAGCCAAATTTGATTTAAAAACGGTATTCCTATTATGACTGATCGTATTAAAACGCTGCGAAATGTAGCGATCGTAGCCCATGTTGACCACGGCAAGACTACACTGGTAGATAAACTCTTGCGCCAATCGGGTACGTTGGATGAGCGCGGTGAACAGGCAGAGCGCGTCATGGACTCAGGCGATATCGAAAAAGAACGCGGCATTACGATATTGGCTAAAAACACGGCCATAGCTTGGACAGACCAAGAAGGGACAGAATGGCGCATTAATATAGTCGATACACCTGGGCACGCGGATTTCGGCGGTGAAGTTGAACGCGTACTGTCTATGGTCGACAGCGTCGTGTTATTGGTCGATGCAGTTGAAGGCCCTATGCCCCAAACGAGTTTTGTTACCAAAAAAGCTTTAGAGCAAGGTTTAAAGCCAATTGTTGTTGTCAATAAAATTGACCGTGTTGGGGCTAGGCCAGATTGGGTGGTTGATCAAACGTTTGATTTATTTGATCGCCTTGGTGCGAATGATGAACAAATGGACTTTCCGGTAGTTTATGCATCTGCTCTAAATGGTTGGGCAAGTGATGACAGCGAAACCGAAGGCGCGGATATGGCACCACTCTTCCAAGCAATTGTTACCCATACACCGGTACCGGATGTTAATTCTGATGGGCCTCTACTTTTGCAAATAAGCGCATTGGATTATTCGTCCTATACAGGTGTAATAGGTATTGGTCGGGTGCTACGTGGATCCATTAAACGCGGACAAAATGTTATGGTCGTGGCACCTGATGGCATTACCCGCAAAGCAAAGGTACTACAACCGTATGGATTCATGGGGCTAGAGCGGATTGAAATGGATGCAGTATATGCAGGGGATATTGCCTGTTTTACAGGTATTGACCGTCTAGGGATTTCAGATTGTGTATGTGACCCTACAAAAATTGAACAATTACCAGCATTAACCGTAGATGAGCCAACTATATCTATGACGTTTCAAGTAAATAATAGTCCGTTCGCGGGCCGGGAAGGTAAATATGTGACGTCCCGAAACATTGGTGATCGCTTACAAAAAGAACTGATTCACAATGTTGCACTTCGCGTACAGCCGCTCGACGATCCTGATAAATTTAAGGTCTCTGGTCGCGGGGAATTACATCTGTCTATCCTGATAGAAAACATGCGCCGCGAAGGGTATGAATTGGCGATTTCCCGCCCGCAAGTGATTAATAAAACCATAGATAATGTTCTTTGTGAGCCTTGGGAAGTTTTGACGGTTGACGTAGAAGCCGATCATCAAGGAGCTGTTATGGAGAAACTGGGTGTCCGAAAAGGCTTGCTGAAAGACATGGTGCCAGACGGTAAGGGTAGGGTTCGTCTGGATTACGAAATTCCGACGCGTGGCCTCATTGGTTTTAGGTCCGATTTTTTAACGACCACTTCTGGTTCTGGCCTGATGTATCATGTCTTTGATAAATATTCACCGCGTGTAGGCGGTACGATTGGCCGTCGCGCCAAGGGCGTGTTAATTTCCAAACACACGGGAACAGCCGTGGCCTTCGCATTATTCAACCTGCAAGAACGTGGACAAATGATGGTTGGTCATCAAGCGCCTGTCTATGAAGGTCTGGTCATAGGAATCCATGCCCGTGATAACGATCTCGTTGTAAACCCGATAAAAGGTAAGCAGCTTACAAATGTACGTGCTTCTGGTACAGATGAAGCCGTCGTTTTGACCACGCCTATTGACGTGACTTTGGAATACGCTTTGGAATTTATCAATGACGACGAACTGGTAGAAGTCACCCCACAAAGCATTCGTATTCGCAAACGTTATCTGCTTGAGCACGAACGCAAAAAGCAAGCGCGTAAAGCAGGCGAGATTCAGTAAAATCATTAAAAAAGTAAAACCCAGATGGTCATAAACCGTCTGGGTTTTATTTATGTAGTCGGCAATTAACAACTATAATACATATCAAATTCGACTGGATGCGGATGCATTGCTAGGCGATGTACTTCTTGCATTTTTAGCTCTATATAAGCATCAATTTGGTCATCATCAAAAACACCACCAGCCTTTAAGAATTCGCGATCAGAGTCGAGGTTTTCGAGTGCCTCACGCAAAGAGCCACACACTTGAGGAATATTGGCGGCTTCTTGAGGCGGGAGGTCATACAGATCTTTATCCATTGGGTCGCCAGGATGAATTTTGTTCTTAATGCCGTCAAGACCAGCCATTAGAAGTGCGGTATAGGTCAAATAAGGGTTGCCAGCTGGATCAGGGAAACGAACTTCCAAGCGCTTTCCATTCGGGGATGCGCACCACGGAATCCTAACCGATGCAGACCGGTTTCTGGCAGAATAAGCCAACATGACTGGAGCCTCAAAACCAGGAACGAGGCGTTTATAAGAGTTGGTTGATGAATTGGCAAAAGCATTGATTGCTTTGGCATGCTTAATAATGCCACCTATATAATACAGGCAGGATTTAGACAATCCTGCATATTCATCCCCCGCAAATAAGGGTTTGCCATCCTTCCAGATAGATTGGTGTACGTGCATGCCGGTTCCATTGTCTTCATGGATAGGTTTGGGCATAAAAGTAGCCGTTTTGCCATAAGCATGGGCAACATTGTGGACAATGTATTTATAAAGCTGCATCCGGTCACCCATAGTCAAGAGGGTGGCAAATTTCATTCCAAGCTCGTGTTGCGAAGGTGCCACTTCATGGTGATGCTTCTCTGGTTGCAATCCGAGTTCTGTCATGACGGCTAGCATTTCTGTACGCATATCTTGATCGTGGTCAACAGGCGGCACAGGGAAATAACCACCTTTTGGCCCAGGGCGATGGCCCATATTGCCGCCGTTATATTGTGTATTCGAATTATACGGAGCGTCTACCGAATCGAGACTATAGCTCGTATTGTTTTGGCTTGTGTCCCATCGGGCATCATCAAATACAAAAAATTCTGCTTCTGGGCCGAAATATACCTTATCACCAACGCCAGCCGTTTTGATATAGGTTTCAGCCGCCTTGCAAGTACTACGCGGATCGCGGTTATAGGCTTCACCTGTATCTGGTTCTAAGACATCACAAAAAATAGTCATGGTGTCTTGCTGATAAAAGGGGTCAATATCTGCCGTTTCAGGGTCAGGCATTAATACCATGTCACTAGCATCAATGGTTTTCCAACCATCTATTGATGATCCATCAAACATGGTTCCGTCTTCGAATAAGTCTTCGTCAACCATGCTGGCATCAAAGGTGACATGATGCATTTTTCCGCGAACATCAGAAAATCGTAAATCGACATAACCGATGTTTTCATCTTTTATTTTTTTTAAAATTTTCTCTGACATAATTTCCTCGTTTTTCTTTGTGCTAAATGTGTAATAAATTATAGAGCTTGATCGCCTGTTTCTCCGGTGCGAATTCGGATTGCAGTTTCTATGGTGGATACAAATATTTTACCGTCTCCGATTTTGCCAGTTTTTGCGGCCAGTTGAATGGCTTCGAGTGCTTGCTCAACCATGTCATCTGCCAAGACCAAATCTATTTTTATTTTGGGTAAAAAGTCGACGACATATTCCGCGCCTCTGTATAATTCTGTATGGCCTTTTTGCCGGCCAAAGCCTTTAGCTTCAACCACGGTCATACCTTGGATGCCGAGTTCTTGCAGAGCCTCTTTAACTTCATCAAGTTTAAATGGTTTGATAATGGCTTCAATTTTTTTCATGATTCTCTTCCTTTATTAACGTGACAAAATATTGGAAATAAACCACCTGCCTAGAGAAAATTTTCGCTGGATTACGCGAAATTTGAAATATTATAAAAATGCTGAATAAATGTGCAAATAATCGATGATTTGCACAAAATATCATCACTACAGTATGTAATATTATTGGTGTGATATACTCGTTCTTACCTATTCAAACGCGTAAAATAGGGTTAGGACATTCATTACATTGCAAAACTGAGAGAACAAATGTCACAAAATTCTTCAAGTAAATACATTACTGATAAACAAGCCCTTGATTTTCATTCAAAGCCCACTTCAGGCAAGCTTGCTATGGCACCGACAAAGCCGATGGCAACTCAGCGTGACTTGTCCTTGGCCTATTCTCCCGGTGTAGCCATCCCAGTTCAAGCTATCGCTGATGATCCAGAAAGCGTTTATGATTATACGTCTAAGGGCAATATGGTTGCAGTAATCTCAAATGGGACTGCTATTTTAGGCATGGGTAATTTAGGCGCAATGGCCTCTAAACCTGTTATGGAGGGCAAGTCGGTTTTGTTTAAACGGTTTGCCGATATTGATAGTTTTGATATCGAGGTCGAAGAAGAAGAACCGCAGGCATTCATTGAATGTGTCAAACGTTTTGGCAACACATTTGGCGGGATTAATCTCGAAGATATTGGCTCACCGGAATGCTATATCATTGAGCAGACTTTACGCGATAAATTGGATATTCCTGTCTTTCATGATGACCAACACGGTACGGCGATTATCGCGACGGCTGGTTTGATTAATGCTTGTGAACTGACGGGACGAAAGTTTGAAGATATTAAAGTCGTTTTATCAGGGGCAGGGGCAGCGGGTATCTCCGTCCTATCGTTGATCAAAAGCCTTGGCGTCAAAGACGAAAATGCGATTGCTCTGGATGGAAAGGGAGTAATCTATCAAGGGCGTGATGATGTAGATCAATGGAAAGCACCGCATGCAATCAAAACTGATATACGCACAAGAGAAGAAGCAATAAAGGGTGCGGATGTATTTTTGGGCTTATCAGTACCCGGTGCTATGACGAAGCAAATGGTTGCCGATATGGCGGACAATCCTATAATATTCGTCATGGCTAATCCTACGCCGGAAATAACCCCCGAAGAGATTAAAGAAGTTCGCAGCGATGCCATTATCGCAACAGGACGTAGTGATTACCCTAATCAAGTCAATAATGTGCTCGGCTTCCCCTATATTTTCCGCGGTGCCTTGGATGTGCGTGCCCGTAATGTGAATGAGGAAATGAAACTGGCTTGCGCTAAAGCTGTGGCCGAATTGACCCGCGAAGATGTCCCCGAAGAAGTGGCCGCCGCTTATCACGGTAAACGTCCGCAATACGGACCCGATTATATCATACCTGCAACGTTTGACCCGCGCTTAATTTCGCGCATTCCGCCCGCCGTCGCTCAAGCGGCTATGGACACAGGTGTAGCCCGCAAGCCTATCGACGACATGGAAGCTTACTCCGCTGCACTTGCCCAGCGCCAAGATCCAACGGCTGCGCTCCTGCAAGGCATTAGTGCAACTGTGGTCGACAATCCACGTACAATAGTCTTTGCCGAGGGCGAGGAACCCGCAGTTATCCGCGCCGCCCAATCTTTCCAGCAGCGCGGCATGGGCAAGGCTATTCTCATTGGCCGTGAAAAACCAATTAAAGGTAATATGGAAGTGCTGGGGATAGAAGATGACGGAAGTTTGGAAATTCTCAATGCGCGCCTGTTCGACCGCAATGCCGAGTTTGCGGAATATCTATACAAACGCCTGCAAAGGCGTGGCTTCCTGCGCCGTGATGTACAGCGTATGGTCAATAATGACCGCAATGTGTTTTCCGCTCTCTTGTTGAATTTTGGACTGGCGGACGGTATGGTTACGGGGGTAACCCGTACCTATGATATTGCTCTGCGTGATGTTCGGCGTGTGCTAAAATTCTCCAAAGAGCGCCGGACTATGGGTGTTTCAATTGTTGTCAATAAAAATCAAACCTTATTTATTTCCGATACCAGTATTACCGAGTTCCCTGACGCTGAAGAACTGGCCGATATTGCGCAAAGTTCCGCTCGATTTGCGAGATCATTCGGGTATACGCCGCGTGTGGCTCTGATTTCATACTCGACTTTTGGAAATCCTCCAGGCGATCGCATGCAAAAAGTCCGTGATGCCGTTGAGATACTAGATGGACGGGATGTGGGTTTTGATTATGAAGGCGATGTAGCTGCTGATGTAGCGCTCAATCCAAACCATGGTTTGACTTATCCTTTCTCGCGCCTTGGAGGCGCAGCTAATGTGCTTGTTATGCCCGCCATTCATTCGGCCAGTATCTCTACTAAATTGCTAAAATCGGTAAGTAATAGTACAGTCCTTGGGCCGTTTCTCACCGGACTTGAAAAGCCTGTGCAAATATGTTCGCTCGGAGCGCCTGCGTCTGAAATAACCCGTATGGCAGCTCTGGCCGCATATATGTCTTTGTCGCAAAAGGAAAAAGAAAATAACTAGATGGCAAAGAAGTCCATAGATTTAACTAAAGGTTTAATTCCCCAGCATGTACTGCGAATGCTCGGACCTTTTTGGCTCGCTATAGTAGCGTTGATGTCGGCGGGAATTGTTGACACAATTTATTTAGGTCATTTATCTACAAATGCTTTGGCTGCAGTAGGCTTTTGTTTTCCAATTATATTCTTTGGGAATAGTGTTAACATCGGTTTGGGCGCAGGTACATTATCTGCAATTTCAAGGGCAATTGGTCGTAAAGACAGCAAGCAAGCCAATGCACTTGGCGCGAGCGCTGTTCTACTGACATTGATTGTTATGACGATAATATGTTTCCTCGGAATACTAGTTATGTCCGCAACATTAGAATTAATGGGTGTCACAGCAGAGATCAAACCTCTTGCCATCAATTATCTAAAATACGGCTTGCCAGCACTCATCGTAATGGGTTTGGCAATGATTACCAATAATGTGTTGCGGGCAGGCGGAGAAGCGATTTTGCCCAGTACTATCATGATTAGTGGTGCTATTCTTAACATAATCATTGATCCATTTTTGATCTTCGGCATAGGGCCTTTTCCGCGGTTGGAAGTTCAAGGCGCAGCACTGGCTACATTATTTGCAAATGGTCTGGCTGCTATATTTGGTTTGTTTATTGTATTCTTTTATCGCCGTGCTGCAAAATTCACGGGACTTAGTATTAATAAAATTCTGGCTAACTGGTTCAAAATTTTGAGGGTGGGCTTTCCTGCTATTTGGACAAATGTTATCGTGCCATTTGCTGGCATAATCAGTACAGCAATTATTGCTTACAGCCTTGGGACGACAGAAGTTGCAGCTTTCACAGTAGTTAGTCGTGTGGGTATGCTTGCACTTACAATGCTCTATGCTTTGTCGGCTTGTATTGGTGCTGTAACTGGACAGAACGGTGGGGCAGATTTAACTGACCGTGTTAGAGAAACCTTCGTGTATTGCTTTAAAATATGCTTTGTGTGGGGGGCTTTTATTGGCTTATTTCTTGGATTGCTTGCAAATATTATTCCGCAAATTTTTACTAATGACCCGCAGGTCATAGCGTTTGCTACCCCATATTTCTGGATAGTCCCAGTGACATTTGCTGGATATGGCACTGTGTTTGTAGCCGCTGCGGGTCTCAATGCGCTTGGTCGCCCAAAATTTGGACTTATTTTTACGGTAATTCGTTCAATCTTTATGTTCGTTCCATTTATCTGGTTAGGTGTGCAATTATTCGGCATGACTGGCGCATATTTGGGTATGGCCAGTGCGAATATTCTCTCCGGTGCAATCGCATTATTTGTTACGTTGAAAAAAGCACCTATGCAGGCCGTGCATCATTGATAAATGTGTTGACCATCGCTTAATTATCTGGCAATCCCCGCCCACCAAATATTTGGTCCTACCTGTGCGGGTGTGGCGGAATTGGTAGACGCGCCAGATTTAGGTTCTGGTATCGAGAGATGTGGAAGTTCGAGTCTTCTCACCCGTACCAACTTTTCCCTCTTATTGAGGTTTAAGTTATTCAATACAAACAATAAAACAAATTGATTTTCAATTTCAAGCTTTAGGGCTGTAGACAGTTTTGTGAACTTGGATACTTTCTAAATTTGTTATACACTCTACTTATGGCAACAGAAAAAACACGATTTATTGGGGCGTTTGGAGATAAAATCTCGGCTAAACTGGATTGGCCTGATGACCGCAAGGTGCGGGCATGGGTACTTTTCGCACACGGATTCTCCATTAGCAAAGATTTGAAGCCAATTCGCACTATTTCTAAAACCTTAGTGAAAGATGGGTTTGGCATGATGCGTTTTGATTTCACGGGGCTTGGCGAAAGCGGCGGTGATTTTTCAGAAACAAACTTTAGCTCCAACGTCAAAGACATTCTAGCTGCGGCGGCTTATTTACGAAAATACCGCGCTGCTCCGTCTATACTAATTGGCCATAGTTTTGGGGGTACGGCAGCATTGATGGCGGCACAAGATATTCCTGAGTGCAAGGCGCTGGCTACTATTGGTTCTCCCTGTGATACCTATCACATAGTCCACCAATTCGCGGGCCAACTAGAAGAAATAGAGGAAGAGGGCGAGGCGCAAGTCTTGCTTGCAGGGAGGCCTTTCGTAATAAAAGAGCAATTTCTTGATGATGTTGCTAATCAAAATATGGGTAAGGCCATCGCTAATTTAAGCCGTGCACTAATGGTGTTCCATTCGCCTCAAGACCGTGTTGTTGGCATTCAAAATGCAAGCCATATTTATTCTGAAGCTCGCCATCCTAAAAGTTTTGTGAGCCTTGATAATGCGGACCATTTATTGCTGAAAAATCCAGATGATGCTGTGTATGTGGCACGCGTCATCACGGCATGGGCTAGTCGGTACATTTAAAATTTTATTAATTCATATCGGTTTGTAATGGGTTGTCTTTTGCTGGCTGAGACGGCCAGACGTAATTTGGACTTGTCATGGTTTAGTTCCGGGTTGTTATGCGTATAACAGCCATCAAGGAAAGCTATTTTGGGAGGCTTTGTTTGGAAGGCAAAAGGTCCCGCTTGGCTGTTTGTTGGCGCGTTTTTGGCGTTTGTATTGAATACACTGGCCGCGCCGCATCCGTGGAGTTTTGTAACGAGTAATATGGTAGAGGTTATTTTCGTGTTTTGTTTCTAAAAAGCGAAATAATGATTAGTCGATTATCATAAACAGTAAATTTTTTCGCTAAAACTGGCAGTAAAACTTGGGCGGCAATTCAGGATGCACTTGAGACTCTTTTTTTCCTCGCTCTAGAATATTCACCCAATCCTTCAAATACTGGAACTAAATACTGGGACTAAATACCTTGGTTTTATAAATTTATAGGCACATGCCAGCCATGCCTATTGCATGCTGCAATTACAGTGTTTCGCAGCAGGCACGCTATGGTCATTGGGCCGACGCCGCCAGGGACTGGGGTGATGGCGCTCGCATGAATGCGGGCGGCATCATAATCAACATCACCGACTAATTTAGTATCACGCTTGGCGTTTATGTCCTTATTGGGAACGCGGTTAATACCAACATCAATGATAATTGCGCCTTTTTTAATCCAGTCGCCTTTTACCATCAATGGACGGCCTACGGCTGCGACAAGAATATCTGCGGAGCGGCAGACCTCTTCAATGTCTTTGGTGCGAGAATGTGCGATTGTTATTGTGCAGTTTTGCTCTAGGAATAACATGGCGGCAGGTTTTCCAACCAATATGGACCGACCAAGGATAACGCAATGTTTGCCAGAAAGTTCTTCTCCCTGCGCGGCAAGCGCGTTGCGCGCCAAAATAACGCAGCCCTCTGGCGTGCAAGGGTGCAGGCCTGCGCGGCCAAGAACGAGGCGTCCTGCGCTAATTTCTGTCAGTCCGTCCACGTCTTTACTTGGCGATATTTCTCCGATGATACGGTTTGTGTTCAGTCCTTTAGGCAAAGGTAATTGAACCAAAATACCATCAACACTATCGTCTTGGTTTAACGTTTTAATGAGATCAACAAGCGTATCTTCATCAACATCTTCTGGCATTTTATGTTCCAATGAGTGCATGCCTGCTTTTCGGGTAAATTTGTGCTTGCTACGCACATAAACCTGAGACGCGGGGTCAGATCCCACCAATACAACAGCCAGAGTAGGAACATAATCATATTCGTTTCTTAATGAGCTTACGGCTAGGCCAACTTGACTTCGCAGCCCCTCTGCAATTGATTTTCCGTCAATTTTTGAAGATTGTGACATGAGAACTCCATTTCGTTAAGATGGTTGTTGACGCTTAATATTGTATAGTTATAAAAGACTGACTGTTTAGTTAGTCATTAAGTGTAGAGTTTTGCAAAATCAATTGTAAATATTGAAAATAGCAAGTTTTATTAGAGCGTGAGAATATGAAATCTTCTGCAAAAGTTGTTGTTATTGGCGGCGGCGTCATTGGTGTATCCACATTGTATCACCTCGTTAAAAAAGGTTGGTCCGATGTAATGCTTATAGAGCGTAAGGAGTTGACCTCTGGGTCTACATGGCATGCAGCAGGTTTGTTGCCTTTGTTTAATATGAGTTACTCTGTTGGGCAACTCCATAAATACTCTGTCGATCTGTACAAGCGCCTTGAAGCTGAAACTGGCCAAGATGTAGGCATTAGGCCTGTCTCGAATATTCGCCTTGCGACCAATCAAGACCGGATGGATGAATACCATCAATATGCAGGCGTTGCGCAAACTATAGGTGTGAATGTTGAGTTTTTAACGCCTGATGAGGTTATTGAAATATGGCCATTTGCAAAAAAAGACGGACTTGTTGGCGCGATGCGCCATCCTGATGATGGCTATGTGCAGCCGGCTGATCTTACGCAAGCTTTTGCTATTGGTGCGCGCGCAGGTGGGGCGAAAATACACCGTCAAACGACAGTAACCGATATCGTGCAACTCAAAGACGGGCCCAATAAAGGTAAGTGGAAAGTAAAAACAGATAAGGGCGATGTTGTTTGCGAACATGTTGTATCGGCCACTGGGAATTTTGCCCGCAAAACAGGCGCAATGATTGGGCTTGATATTCCCGTCATTCCCGTTGAGCATCAATTCATAGTCACTGAAGCCCACAAAGATATTCAAGCGCGGCGTGAGCAAGGCCTGCCTGAGCTAGGTGTGTTACGCGAATCGGATGGGTCATGGTATATGCGAGAAGAAGCGGGTGGCTTGCTGCTTGGCCCTTATGAGAAAAGTGCGCCCGCATGCTATATTGACGGTCCTGATCCTAAATCTGAGTATGAGTTGTTTCAAGAAGACCTTGATCGCCTTATGCCGCATATTGAAAGCGCTATTGACCGCGTGCCCATGTTCGCAGAGCTTGGTATCAAAAAAGTCTACAATGGCGCTATTGCGTATACGCCAGACGGAAACCCTATCGTTGGCCCGGCGTGGGATAAGAAAAACTTTTGGCTCAATGAAGGCCATAGTTTTGGTATTACGGCCGCAGGCGGCGCAGGTTGGCAGCTTGCGGAATGGATTGTTGAGGGCGAGCCAAGTGTTGATATGCTCGGCGTTGATCCGCGCCGGTTTGGGCCATATGCAACCAAGAGTTTTTTGATTGAGAAAAACGAGGAAGCTTACGCCGATGTGTTTGAAATCCATTATCCTGATGAAGAACGTGGCGCTGCACGTCCCTTGAGAACAGCTCCTTGTTATGACCGAATGAAAGATAAAGGCGCCGTGTTTGGGCAGCTTTTTGGTTGGGAGCGGCCAAATTGGTTTGCGCCCGATGGTGTAGAGCAAAAAGATGATTGGTCTTTCCGCCGTTCAAAATACTTTGAACATGTGGGCAATGAATGCAAAAATGTGATGGAAAATGTAGGTTTGCTTGATATGACGGCCTTTGCAAAATGCCGTATTCAAGGGCCAGGGGCACTTAAATTTCTTAACTGGGTTTTGGCCAATAAAATGCCAGTAAAACCGGGTCGTATTGGTCTGTGTCACGGACTGACATCCAAGGGCGGGGTGCATAGTGAATTTACCGTGCAACGCGAGAGCAAAGATTGTTTCTACCTAGTGTCGGCGGGTGCCTATCATAGGCTTGATCATGACTGGCTCAAGAAACACATGCCTGATGATGGAAGTGTTGTGTTTACCGACTTAACCAACTCTATGGGTGTTTTTGTTGTTGCCGGGCCAAAATCCCGGGATTTACTACAGCCGATTTGTGGCAGCGATTTATCTACGGAAAATTTCCCATGGCTAACGGGGCAAGAAACATATGTGGGTCACGCGCCGGTCAAGCTCATTCGTGTAAACTTTGTTGGTGAACTTGGCTGGGAAATTCATCACCCGATTGAATACCAAAACCATATTTTCGATACGCTTTTTAAGCACGGAGAAAAGCAAGGGCTTAAACCTTTTGGCATTCGCGCTATGGATTCTATGCGGCTAGAAAAATCTTACCGTCTTGTCGGGACAGAAATGTCTATTGAATATTCAGCCTATGAAAGCGATCTTGGTCGGTTCGTAAACCATAAGAAAAAAGACGGTTTTTTGGGTCAAGATGCATTGCTAGCATGGCAAGAGCGCGGTTTTGATAATGCTTTCGTAACTCTGGAAATTGTCGGTGTGAAGGACGCGGACGTACTTGGTAATAATCCGATATATGCAGATGGCAATGTCATAGGCCGCGCGACTGGCGGGGGCTATGGTTGGCGCTTAGGAAAATCATTGGCGCTTGCGATGGTGCATCCATCGAAAGCGGATATTGGCACTGAGCTTGAAATTGACATTTTAGGCGCACGTTATCAATGTCGTGTGCTTGAAGAAAGTCCCTATGATCCAACCAATGAAAAACTACGAGCATAGAAGCGGTGTCATAGACCATGAAATTTTCTGCAAGCTCACTCTTTGCCAACGCGCTTTCTGGTCATAAAAAATGGCCTGAGCAATTCCCAAATAAAGAGCCTAAAAAAAGGTATGATATTGTAATTGTCGGGGCGGGCGGCCACGGGCTTGGTGCGGCTTATTATCTGGCAAAAAAATACGGAATTTCCAATATAGCAGTCATAGAAAAGTGCTGGCTTGGCGGTGGTAATACGGCGCGTAATACTACAATTATTCGCTCTAATTACCTTTTCGATGAAAGCACCGCTATTTACGACCACGCCGTAGATTTATGGGATGGGTTGTCGCAAGAACTGAATTACAACACCATGTTTTCAAAGCGCGGTGTACTCATGCTTGCCCATAATGTACACGACGTGCAGAGCTTTCAGCGTCATGTACATGCTAACCGTCTAAACGGGGTTGATAATAAATGGTTGAGCCCCCAAGAGTGCAAAAAATTCTTGCCTATACTCGATATATCGCAAAATCGACATTACCCTGTTATGGGTGGGGCTTTGCAAATGCGTGCAGGTACGGCGCGTCATGATAGCGTTGCATGGGGGTATGCCCGCGCCGCATCACAGCTTGGCGTAGACATTATCCAAAACTGCGCCGTCACGGGTATAAGGCGCTCAAAAGACGGGGCGGTTAAAGGTGTAGAGACGGAAAAAGGTTTCATCGCAGCGGGAAAAATTGGCGTTTCGGCTGCGGGACATTCTTCTACCGTTATGGACATGGCGGGCTTGCGGTTTCCGCTTGAAAGCTATCCATTGCAAGCTTTGGTCTCCGAGCCGGTTAAGCCTGTCCTCAATTGTGTGGTTATGTCCAACGCCGTGCATGCCTATATCAGCCAGTCCGATAAAGGTGAGCTGGTCATCGGTGCGGGAACGGATCAATACACAAGCTATTCACAGCGCGGTGCTCTGCATATTTTGGAGCATACTTTGATGTCCATATGCGAAATTTTTCCAATATTTAAGCGCATGCGTATGCTGCGCTCTTGGGGCGGAATTGTCGACGTGACACCTGACCGCTCGCCTATCTTAGGCAAAACACCTATTGAAGGTCTTTATGTAAATTGCGGGTGGGGCACAGGCGGATTTAAGGCCACACCCGGCGCCGCCGATTTGTTTGCCTACACGATTGCACACGACGAGCCGCACAAGATCAATGCACCCTATAATCTAGACCGTTTTGTCACAGGCCGTCTTATCGACGAAGCCGCTGCGGCGGCTGTGGCCCATTAGGAGGAATGTAAAATGTTTGAAGTACATTGCCCTTATTGCAACGAGAAAAGACCTGAAATAGAATTCGCCTATGCGGGCGAGGCTCATATTGTGCGCGAAACTAAGGCCGACGAATTAACTGATCAAGAATGGGCTGAGTTTTTATTCTACCGCGACAATAAACGCGGTGACCACCATGAACGCTGGTGGCATCAACATGGTTGCAACATGTTTTTCAATGCCGTGCGCAATACGCTCACAGATAAATTCGTCATGACCTATAAAATGGGTGTGAAACGTCCAACAAAAACACAAATCAAGGCGGCTAAAAATGGCAAATAACAAAGCGCCATATCGCACAGCAGGCAGGGGTAATGATGGTAGCAAAACTATCAATTTCACATTTGATGGCAAAGCTTATCAAGGCGTACAAGGGGATACTTTGGCGTCCGCATTGCTGGCGAATGGTGTTCACCTTATGGGGCGATCCTTTAAATATCACCGTCCACGCGGCGTGCTCGGCGCAGGATCAGAAGAACCCAATGCACTCGTAACGCTTGACCGTGGTAAGGGGCGGGTAACACCCAATATACGAGCCACGGTTTTAGAAATATTTGAAGGTCTTGTGACGCGTTCTCAAAATGCGTGGCCCAATTTAAAAACGGATATTGGCGCATTTAACAATATATTCTCCGCCTTCTTCCCAGCTGGATTTTACAATAAAACATTTATGTGGCCCAAAAGTTTTTGGGACAAGGTCTACGAGCCAATCATAAGGAATATGGCAGGGCTTGGCCCCGCGCCGAGCGAACCTGACGCGGATGTGTACGCTAGCGTTTACGGCCATTGCGAAACATTGATTGTCGGGGCAGGGCCCGCAGGGATCGCCGCTGCGCTCACGGCGGCAAAATCAGGTGGACGTATTATACTCGTTGATGAAAACCCTGTACTAGGCGGCAGTTTACTCAGCGTGCCCAATGACAAAATCGACGGGCTTGAGATTTCAAAATGGCTTGCAAATTCCATAAGAACTTTGCAAAAAATGCGTAATGTCAAACTTATGACACGCACAACAGCGATCGGCTATTACCATGATAACTTTATTGGCCTAGCGGAACGGATAACCGATCACATTCCTAATATCACGCCGGGTGTTTCGCGCGAAAAATTGCACAGAATACGCGCAGGCAAAGTCATATTGGCGCAAGGCGCGATTGAGCGGCCTTTGGTGTTTAATGGCAATGACCGTCCGGGCGTGATGCTTGCATCCGCCGCGCAGACTTTTCAGAGCCGCTACGGTGTGGCTGTTGGCAATGCGGCAATTCTGTTTACGAGCCATGATAGCGGTTATGCCGCCGTTTTTGATTTGGCCGATGCTAATATTCGTATCCCGATTGTTGTTGATGTGCGCGATGAAATCCCTAAGGACATTCGCGCCCAAGCTAAGCAGCGCGGTATTGAAATAGCAAGCGGGGCGTCTATATCAAAAACTCACGGCAGTACTCGTATCAATGGTGTGGAAATTTATTCCCCGAGCACTGGTGCGAAACGTAAAGTTAATTGCGATGCTTTGCTCATGTGCGGCGGTTGGACACCGAGCTTGCATTTATGGTCGCACTCAAAAAGCACTATTAAATGGGACGATGAGATTGCGGCTTATGTGCCCGATATGCCAAATGAGAATGCTGTTTGCGCTGGGGCATGTAATGGTGATTTTGGATTGCTTGCGGCTTTGAAAGGCGGCAATAAGGCGGCGGGCGGGCGCAAAACCTACAAAGTCACCGCTCGTAATTTTGGCGCAGGTACAACATTTGTCAGCCTGCCTAGTTATATCGACACATCCAAACAAAAAGCTTTCGTTGATTTCCAAAACGATGCCACGCAGAAAGATATTAACCTTGCTGTGCGCGAAGGTTTTGCATCTATCGAACATGTTAAACGCTACACCACTATTGGCATGGCAACGGACCAAGGCAAAACCTCTAATCTGAATGCGATGCAGATTGCCTCAAATGCTGTGAACAAAACCGTAGAACAAGTGGGACTAACAACTTTTCGTCCACCGTATACGCCGACGACATATGGCACTTTCGCAGGCTACCGCACAGGGGATTTGTTTGAGGTCGAACGCAAAACACCAATGGATGGTTGGGCGCAAGAACACGGCGCCGTTTATGAACCTGTCGGTATTTGGCGTAGGGCACGCTATTTTCCTAAACCAGGTGAAGATATGGACGCGGCGGTTGCGCGAGAATGTAAAGCAACGCGCGATAGTCTTGGTATTTTTGATGCCAGCACACTTGGCAAGATTGAAGTCGTCGGGCCGGACGCCGCTAAATTTATGAATTTGATGTACACAAACCCCTGGGCCCAGCTTGGCGAAGGGCGTTGCCGCTACGGCCTTATGCTGCGTGAAGATGGCTATATTTATGACGACGGCGTGGTAGGGCGGCTAGCCGAAGACCGCTTCCATGTGACCACCACAACAGGCGGCGCACCGCGTGTTTTCCGTCATATGGAAGATTATCTGCAAACAGAGTTCCCACATCTTGACGTTTGGCTGACCTCAACCACCGAACAATGGGCGGTCATTGCACTTAACGGCCCGAGTGCCCGCAAGCTCATAGAACCATTCGTAGAAAACATTGATTTATCACCAGAAAAATTTCCCCATATGGCCGTCCGTGAGGGTACAATATGCGGCGTAGAAACGCGCCTGTTTCGGGTCAGTTTTTCAGGTGAACTTGGTTTTGAAATCAACGTTCCCGCCCATTATGGCCGCGCCGTATGGGAGACTTTATTCGAGGCGGGTAAGAAATACGCTATCACGCCTTACGGCACAGAAACCATGCATGTGCTGAGGGCCGAGAAAGGGTTTATCATTGTTGGTCAGGATACGGACGGAACGGTAACGCCGGGCGACGCTGGCATGGAGTGGGCGGTTTCTAAAAAGAAAAAAGACTTTGTTGGCAGGCGTTCGTTGAAACGGCCAGACCTTGTGGCGAGCGGTCGAAAACAATTGGTTGGCCTCTTGACGGAGAATCCTAAAACTGTACTCGAAGAAGGCGCACAAATTGTAGCAGATCCAAACCAATCCATCCCTATGGATATGATCGGTCATGTCACCTCGTCCTATTGGAGTGAGAGCCTTGGGCATTCTATCGCTATGGCACTGGTCATGTACGGGTTCGATAAAGAGGGCGAAGATATTTATATCCCGATTGAAGGCAACACCCACAAAGCTAAAATCGTCAGCCCCATGTTTTATGACCCCAAGGGGGAACGTCTCAATGTTGTTTAGCCAAGACATAAATATTAGTGAAGCCCTACAAACCAACGCTTTGTCGATGACTTTAATGGACGAAAAAACACGATATTCTCTGCGGATAAAACCAAAAGACTTAGCCGCTTTTAAAAAAGCGAGCGGTTTAAAACTGCCTGCAAAAATCGGACAGTCAATTCGCACGTCGGCGCACTCATATTTGTGCCTTGGCCCTGACGAATGGATTGTGATAACGGCGAACGAAAACAGAAATAATCTGCGCGAAATATTCGTAAATATGACCGCTAAATTTACATATAGCTATGTAGATGTTTCTCATCGAAATATTGGCTTCGTCTTGTCTGGAGAGCAGGTTGAAAACGCGATCAATATAGGCTGTCCGCTGGATTTATCATTAGATACATTTCCTATTGGAAAGGTCACGCGTACGGTTTTTGAAAATGCGCCTATCATGGTCTTGCGCACAGGAACTACAGAGTTTCAGCTTGAGTGTTGGCGATCATTCGCGCCTTATATTTGCGGATTATTTGATAGATTTGCTATGGATTTATAATTGGGGTATATACGTAAATAAAAAAAGGGAATTTCATGGGTGAGAAAATAAAACAAAAAGCGTTGCGGATAAAATTGGAAAAATCAGGGTTTTATGAAGGCCTGATAAAAACCGTTGCTGTCGGCTCTAAAATACTGATTGTCTTATTGATTTTGTGGGCTGCAGTTGTCCCTAAAAGTGCGGCGGAAATTTTAAACCTTATCAATGTTTTTGTCAGTGCTCATTTCAATGTCTGGTATTTGTATATAATGGTATTATTTAGTGTGACGTGCTTTGCTTTAGCGCTGTGGCCTGCTAGTGGAAAATTGCGGCTTGGGACTGAGGATGAACGTCCCGAGTTTTCACGGTTTTCTTGGATATCCATGTTGTTCGGCGCAGGCATTGGTATTGGCATGTTGACGTATTCAACCGCAGAACCTATTTTTCATTTCACCAATAACCCGGAAATTATACGCGGGAATGTCGAGTCCTTGAGCGCACAAGCAGTACGCCCCGCGTTTCAATGGTCCTTTATGCATTGGGGATTGTCTGCATGGGGCGTTTATGCATTTACCGGCTTAGCTATTGGTTATTTTAGCTATTCTCGCGGCTTGCCGCTGACGATCCGTTCTGCACTTATGCCCATTTTTGGTAAAAAACTATCGGGTACATTGGGTCATGTTGTTGATATTGTTGCCGTTGTGGCGACATTGCTTGGCGTTGCTGTGACCATTGGTTTTGGCATATCGCAATTTGCCTCCGGTGTTTTTAATATCACCGGCTTAGATTGGATTATGAACGGCAACGGCGCACCGACAAATGGCGCGATGGTCACATTCTTGGTGGTGATTATGGGCGCATCGACTTTGTCCGCATTGTCCGGTGTTGGCAAAGGGATTAAATGGCTTTCAAATATAAATATGGGTTTGACAATATTTATATTGTCTTTCTTCTTGATTTTTGGTGCAACAGGATTCGCGCTTAAATCATTCTTTATTGGCATTTGGGATTATCTCACCGCGCTCCCCGTTATGGCTACACAGGTTATGAACAATGACGGCAGTGAAACTGGAAAGGCTTTAGCAAATTGGCAATCCGATTGGACAATTTTTTATTGGGCTTGGTGGATCGCATTTGCACCATTTGTCGGTCTGTTTTTCGCACGGGTTTCACGGGGGCGAACCATACGTGAATATATTGTTGGAACTATGGTTGTACCTGCACTCGTTGGTTTTGTCTGGTTTGCATTTATTGGCGGTACTGCGCTTGATTTGGAATTAAGCGGGGTCGCTAATCAAGAAATATTAAATGCGGATTTATCGTCTCAACTTTATGCGACACTCAACGTAATGCTAAGCGCTGGTCTGGCAAAAATAATGTCCGCTATCATTGTAGTGTTGTTGTTGACCTATTTGGTGACATCAGCAGATTCGGCCATATTAGTCATCAATACAATTGTATCAGCCGGTGCTCCGGCCAATGCCAATGCGGCTAAACATATTCTGGTATGGGGCAGTGTATTGACCATTATGATTGCCGTATTGCTCATGGCTGGTGGATTAGACGCCGTAAAATCCGCCATGATAATTGGTGCATTGCCGTTTTCACTGGTGATTGTTTTAATGTGTTTTTCATTGGTACTGGCAGTACATAAAGATTCGCGTAATAAGAACCACCAATAAAGAATAACTTGTGTTTTTGCGGATTTTTAATTCCGGTAGTTTGACAGACTATTGCCTAAATATTGTTTAAGTTCGTCGAGATAAGGCTCGAAATTTTCCCACTGCGCTAGGCCCTTGGTGTTAATGGGCTGGCGGACTTGTTCAGAGCTGGCTGTGCGCACTTCGCGTTTGGTTTTATGAAAATCAATACAGGCTTGCTCGAACGGGAGGCCGCAATGGTCGAGGATGCGCCTAACTTGCGTCTCTAAATCCGCGACCACGTCCTCATACTGCACTCGTAAAATTTTTCCAGGTAGTACATTATCCCAATGGCGCATGAGCTTTACATAGCCGTCGTAATAGCGCCCGATTTGTTCAAGCCCGTAGGTGAATTCTTGACCTTCAGCGAATAATTGTTTGAAACCGGAAAAGCAGCACGATATGGGCTCGCGCCGCGCATCAATAATTTTGGCATTTGGTAGAATCAGTTGAATAAGACCAATATGACGAAAATTATTGGGCATTTTATCGGTAAAAAAGGCGGCGCCTTTTCGGTGGATTTTGGTGTTGTCTATATAACTACGACCAAATTCTTCTAATTTTTCGCCCGTAAGGTCGTAGAGATTTTTTGGATAAGCAGAACTTTTGCCGCCCTGTCTACGTCCGCGTAATTTATGAGAGAGAGATAAAATGTTTGGTAGCTCAAGTGTACCGTCAACTTGGCTATGTGAGGCCAGAATTTGTTCCAGCAAAGTTGAGCCCGCGCGCGGTAATCCGACTATGAAAATTGGGTCTGGGGCTGGATATCCTTTCCCTTTGTGTTTTTCAAATAACCCAGTGTTACAAATTTCTGTTTGTGCCTTAAATTCTTCATCCATTTGGCTCGCATCATAACGGCTTAATGTACGCTTTAAATCGTTGCCGCGTTCGTAATAGGTATAGGCTTTTTCGTAATGACCAAGATCTTCCTGAGCTTTGCCTAGAGCAAAACAAAAATGTATGCGGTTGCGGTAATCAAGGCTTTCTTTGCTCTCTTGCTGCTGCATGGCAACGAGTTCGGAATCCGTAAAATGGTAAGTCTTCAAATTACTAAGGGAATAATATGCGTCACCATGATCAGGTTTTGATGCTATTGCAGCATGGTAAGACGCTATGGCGTCATCTTGCCGCCCATAAGTTTTTAAGGCATGTCCACGAGAGGTGAGTGTTGCCGTATCACCTGGCAGTTTTTCTAGCACGCTATCAAACAGATCAAATGCTTTGTCAAAATCGCCAGTTTGCATACATTCGATTGCATAATGGGATTGAAAAACCGGGTTGGATTGATCTTTGTTATAAAGGTGTTTTGCTTGCGTTAGTGCATCTGCAAATTTTTGCCGTTTTCGAAGCAATTGGGTATAGTCTAACCGCACTTGTATGTTTTCAGGGTCAAACTCTAGCGCACTTTCCAGCAAAAATTCTGCATCATCAAGCGTCCCGAGCCGTGAACCTATATCGGCTAACAGGCGCATGGCTTCGATATGATGCGGTGTTTTTTGCAAAAAATGCCGACATAGATTTTCGGCTTTTAACAATTTACCCTCATGAATAAGACTGGTTACAGAGACCAATGTTTTTGGCAATTGCGCGAGCCGATCGGCTTGGGCTTTGGCTTGTCCTGAAGCCTGTAATTTACCTTGGCTAGCCAAAATGCCTGCTTGTATTTTCCAGCTAGCAATGAGAGCTGGGTTCATTCGACACGCTTGCGCGAACGCTTCCAGCGCATGGTTTGATTTTTTCTGTGCCAAATATAAATGACCTTGCTCTTGATAGGCGCGACCAAGTTCGGGGGCTAGGATTTTAAGTTTATCAAGCTCAGCTTGCGCCAAATTATATTGCTCGGCGTAACGGTGACAGACGGCATTAAAATAAAGTGCCTCAATATTTTTAGGCGCCCGGCTTATTAGTTCGCCAAGAGTGGACAGCGCAGCAGTGAAATCTCCACCTTGCATTTGGCTTTGTGCCGTCTTTAGAGCGGTCGTATCTAATTCTTCTGCTTGGGCATGTGGTTTTTGTGATGTCTCTTGGGGCACTAATATTATATCCAGTCAAAAAATTACAAAGAAAAAAGGCGCCCATAAAGAGCGCCTTTTCAAATATATTATTCTATTCAGTAATGATAGGATTAATAATTGACAGAGAACCGTGCGCCCATAGTTCTTGGGCGCGCTAATGTAACACGTTCGCGGTCAAACACGAAATTGTTGTTCAGCTCGATACGCTCGTCAGTAATATTATTGGCAAATATTTCTGCCGTCCAGTTGTCGGCACTCACCCCAACGGCAAAATCAAGTTTAAACCAGCTATCAATTTGTGCGCGGTTAATGTTGATAATATCGCTAAATGATTTGGCGGAATAACTTACTTTGGGCTGAACATGAGCGACTAAATCGCCTTTCCAGTCCCATTCATAACGAGCCCGTAGATTGCCTTGGAATTTTGGCGCAAACGCCAAAGTATCGACTCCATCAATATCACTTGTCGGTATTAAAATTTCCTTGATATCCGTATCAAGAATAGACGCCGCACCGGTCACTGTCAGACCGGGCATGGACATAGGAGCATAAATAAAGTCGGCTTCTATGCCTTTTATTTCTGCGTCCACAGCATTGGCAGAGAAAAACAAATTGGTGATACTTGTATCAAAAATAGTTGTTTGCATATTTTTGATATCTGCAAAAAACACATTACCATTTAGTTGGAATTGGTTTTCAGAAAGATTGAGTTTCCAGCCTAATTCGTAATTGGTAACATCATCCGTATCAAGTGCAAAGGGAACCGTAAATCCGTTTGGTCCCGGTGCACCGCCAGGGCGGTTTAACAGACCAGGTCTGAACCCTTCAGAATAGGTTGCGTAGAGCAACATGTCGTCATTGGGCGTCCATGTGCCAGTGAATTTAAGAATAACACCGTCGGTTGCCGCCTTATCTGGTGCGTTAAGGGAATTGAACACTTGCGTAGCTTGTGAAAGAGATAATCCAGTCGCTTGGATATCCGCTATACTCCCAACTGTAATGGCACCAGCTGGTGCATTTGCGCCTGAAAGGGCATAAGTTTGTCTCAAACTATCATTACAAGTACCGATAAATTTGAACACACCATCGCCGTCATAAATATCCGAAATGTTTGTGCCAAATGCATCTTCGTCAACCTGGCTAAAGAAGTTACAGAACGACGAGTTGGCACTGCCTTCCAAATCAACTTCTATATCATACCACCGTGCCCCAGCCGTGATAGAGAATTGATCATTTAGATCAAAAGTCGCTTCGCCGAATGCACCAAGCTGCTCATCGGTTCTCTTGACATCGTTTCTAAAGACAACACCTGTCGGGAATGGCTCCCGGCTTGTAGCAAAGGCTGTTGGCTGGGCAAAATTATCAGGCAAGCCAACAATACCGCCGAAACCGGCTTCAATTTGCGTACTACCTGGATAGGTAAAGTCGTTGCGTTCTTTTAAGGTTAACTTGCTGTAAAACCCGCCTACTGTTGCGCGAATTCTTTTTTCAGCCGGCGTATTGAAGCGGAGCTCTTGGGTGAAAACTTCCGTATCAGATGTAGAAGCAACAAACAAATTTGGCGCATGACATGTGCCGTCGAGATTAGCCGTCGGGCTGGTACTATAGGTCGTGTAGTAGTCACAAATATAATACGGCAAATACTGGCCGACGAACAAATAGTCCGTATAATCAATACGTTGATCGGTTTTTCGTTTGGTAAATGCGCCCGTATATAAGGCTTCCAAGGCACCAATCCGACCATTAACAGTCCAATTGGTGTTGGCGTATTCATCTTCAAGCTCTTCGTCTTCATAACGCTGAATTTCAAATTCGCCTAAATTAGGATCATCAAAAAACACGCCTTCTGATTCCAGTCTTTGCTGAGAATGTCCAAGCAATACAGACCAATCAGAATTAACCTCATAAAGGGCGCTCAATCGGAAACCAGCATAGGTGGTGTCGTTGAAATCTTTCTCAATAAGACCGCTATTATTTGCAGGTTCAAAGTTAATATTGTTCGAAGCGGGTGTCGAGGAAAAACCTGCTCGACCAGCGCTTACAGGGACGCCGTTGGCACGAATTGTACCGGCCGGACGATAGCGTGCTGATTCGGACAAATCAATTTGTCCGGCGACATTATCGATATAACCGCCTTGGTTATCCGCATAAACGACAGCGCGTAGGGCTAGTTGATCGTTGACGGGGATATTGATTGCTGCATCAACTTTATTGCTAATCTCGCCGCCTTTAGTAGAGGAAAATCCAAAATTTGCCTTGGCTTCAAATACACCAATTTTAGGCTTGTTGGTAATCAGGCGCACCACACCAGCTTGCGAACTGGCACCAAACAATGTGCCCTGAGGACCTGATAAGACTTCGACCCGAGCCAAGTCTGCCGCGTAAACATCAAGATTACGACCCGGTTGGGATAAAGGTTGCTCATCCAGATAAAGTGCCACATTGGGCGCAAGACCGGCCACACCTGCCGTCGTTAAGTTAGGCGTAGTCGAGGCCAAACCACGAATATAAATAGTAGATTGTCCCGGACCACTACCACCAGCTGTTACGCCCGGTAATTCCAAAAGGTAATCCGTAAACACTTTAACATCAAGTTCTTCCAGGGTTTGTTCGCCAAGAGCAGCCACTGCAATAGGTATGTCCTGTGTACTCTCTGAACGTTTTGTTGCCGTAACAATAACTTGGTCAACTTGAGCATACGCCCCTACGTTGAGCGTTGTGACTATGGCAAATGATGATGCGCCTATAAGTAACTTCTTCATGTGTTGATTCCCCTTTATAAGTTGTTTTACGGCTCAGACAGCATGTTTGCTAATAGATGAGCTGACTGTTCAGTTAGTACTGTTAGTGCTTCATTAAAAGTTTGTCAATATCTGCTTTAAGCAATTTATAAAGTGTTGCGAAAACATCACACAAAACGTCTAGTGATTGTCAGTACTAAGCTTAATCAATGGCAACGTAAAAAATAAGAGTTATTTTAATGAAATAGGTAAAGGCGTTCCGCAGTAAACATGGCTGGCGTGCCAGGCAGGGCGCGTAAAGACAGTACAAACCATGTCTTCAAAAAACGTAAGTGGTTCTGTTTTATAATTAGGGTCAAAAGAATTTTGATCCCAATGTTCACAAAAATATACTGTTGATTCATAAAATGGATGGTCAGAAAATTTTTGATGCTGCTCAGGGGATACGCCGATTTTTTCTCCATAATATGCAAGTTGGAATATGCCGTGATGGCGAACTGCCCATTCGCATTCTTCGCGGACATAGGGTTTTAATATTGTTGCGGCATAGGCATCGTGGTTGCTTGGCGCCAATTCATCACCAAGATCATGTAGCAGAGCGCTGACGACCCAATCTATATCCGCGCCATCACGGCTTGCTCGTGTTGCCGTTTGTAAAGAGTGGTCCAAACGAGAAATTTGATAGCCCGACAGGCCTGTATCAAGTTGACGTAATTGGTTTAAAATTCGCTTGGGTAATTCTAATGCATGTTCGGCTTCAAGTTTAGCTAAATAGGCATATTCCTCTTTTGTCCCGTCTTTCATTTGGTGGAACGATACAGTCTTGCGTGTTGATACCATATTAAATTTTCTCCTGGTCTGTTTGAGATAGACGACAGTCTCTTGCTAGCTTGCGAAAGAGACTATCTGGGCCATCATGATCAATATAACACCCTTGTAGAAGACGTTGACCCTGTTCATTGTCATAAGCCGTGCGCCCATGTAAAAGGCGCGTATTGTCCATCATAAGGAGTAGCCCCGGTTCATAGCAAAATTTAATCTGAAAATGGGGATCATTGGCTAAGGCGTGCATTTGTTTACGCGCTTCATAAAATTTGGATAAGGTATCCACATTCAAAACAGGTACATAATCAACGCGTGAGCTAAGCCTGATACAGCGTAAATTTCCGTCAAAATCCAATTCGATAAGTGTGCCGTAGGATTGCAATACAGTTTCGTCAGATTCGTAACGAAACCGAATTTGTGTCGTGCTTAAGATATCTACGTAGGAGGGCGATATATGTCTAAGCTCATCAAGAATTGCAAGACCATCAACCAATGTCGCTAAACCACCTTTAACATCATTATGTAAGCAATGTAAAAATTGAATGCTCGGAATGGGATTGCGGTAAGGATTATCCGTATGAGCGGGGAGCGCGAGATTAGTATCAGCGAGGTCTGTTGGATTAATTTTCGTTTCAACATCAAAGAGCAGGCCAAAATTGGTGCCGCGAATATGGCCAAATAATTTGGCGATTTCGTACAAGCTATTTTTTTGCGTTGGTGTGTTTTCAAGCAAAAGAAACCCGTGTTTATAATATTCTTGTAACAGAGCGAATAAGGTTTTCGAGTCTGTTATATCGCTCCAGTTGGCGCGTGGCCAATCTTCAAAATTCGCCGTCCATTTCATTGGCTCTGGCATAACTTCGTTATTTTTCTGCCAGCCGATTTCACTTAAAATATTTGACACTGAAACAAAGGATTCCAGCCCATCATTGAAGACGACGTCCAATCTATCGGATATATTTATTTGGGCAGATAGAATGCGAATATCATTATCAATATCTGTTGGTTCATATAAACGTTGGCGCGAGTGTGCATCATAACTGTTTGGGTCAATCACACGTTCACGCAGCCAAATAGGGTGGAGCAATATTGTTTTATCGTGAGGGCCAGTAAGAGCAAGACCACCTGTACTTGCATCAATTTTAAACCTTAAATCTTCTCTAAAATTCATGGCATTTCCTATTTTTATCAAGCACTAAACATTAGTATTTACGCGTTTAACGCCGCCAATTTTATCACGGGCATAAATTGTGATATGCGCTTGGTGGGCTTTTTGTAACGCTAGATGTGTGGGTCCAGACAAGGATAGGATGGCTGGAATTTTGGCGCGTGCTGCCTTGTCTACGATCTCAAAGGAACACCGTGATGATATCAAAAGAAAGCCGCTTTTTTCAAGCCCGTCTATTGCCATAGCCCCGATCAGCTTGTCCAGTGCATTATGGCGGCCAACATCTTCGCGGGCCATCCGTATATGACCGTCCATATTCACCCACGCTGCTCCGTGCACACTTTTCGTTCTAACATTGATTGGCTGCAGTTTTTTGATATGCTGCATTGCGCGTTCCAGAGCCTGTTTTTCGATGTTGATTGGCGTACTGCGAACAGGGCTAAGAGATGAAAATAAAGCATCCGCATTCTCAAGACCACAGATCCCGCACCCTGCCGTACCAATGAGATTGCGGCGTCGGGCACGAATGTCGAAAGCCTCTAGGCGCTTTGCAGTAATTTTGAAATGTAGTTCTATACCCTTATCGGTATGGCGTACTTCCAACGCTTTAATATCTTCAGGGTTTTTCACGATTTTTTCACTTAATGAAAATCCAAGTGCAAAATCTGTCATATCTGCAGGTGTGGCAAGCATGACTGCGTAATTGCGACGATTGTAAACAAAGGCAATAGGCGTTTCTTTGGGAATATACCAAAGACCGTTTTTGTCAGTGTCTAGTGAATGAACAGAAATTTTTGTGTCACAGTCATGGGGGTTTCCTATGACGGTTATGGGAAACATTATTCGGCAGGTTCCGCGAGTATCTTTCTGGATTTTACAGATGTGGAATTAAGGCCGCGCTGCCAATCTGATTTATGATTAGTTGGCATGACTTGCACTGCTGTGACTTTGTATTCAGGACATTCTGTCGCCCAGTCCGAATTCTCGGTTGTTACGATATTAGCACCGCTCTCTGGATGGTGAAAAGTGGTGTACACGACCCCAGGCGTCATGCGTTCAGATATTTTCGCGCGCAATGACGTCTCCCCCATACGGCTTTTTATCCCGACCCATGTTCCATCTTGGATTCCATAGGTGTCGGCATCTGACGGATGAATTTCTAGGAAATCTTCCTCGGCCCATAGGCTGTTTTCTGTTCTTCGCGTCTGTGCACCAACATTATATTGCGACAGTATACGCCCAGTGGTGAGAATAAGCGGGAACTTACGGTTGGTCCGTTCTGTAGTAGGAATATACTCTGTTAAAACAAAATTGCCTTTACCGCGCGTAAATTCAGAGACGTGCATGACTTCCGCTCCATCAGGATTTTCATCATTAAACGGCCATTGTACAGAACCGCGCTTGTCAAGCTCTGCAAAACTAACATTAGCAAATACGGGTGTAAGCTCGGCTATCTCGTCCCATATATCACTGGAGTTTTTATGTCCCATATCATAACCCATTGCGCGTCCCAAATCTTGGGTAACTTCCCATTCATGTTTACCTGTGGGCGAGGGCATGACGGGACGCACGCGGTTAATGCGGCGCTCTGCATTGATAAATGTACCGTCTTTTTCAAGGAATGATGTCCCCGGTAAAAAGACATGGGCAAACCGCGCTGTTTCATTAAGAAATAAATCTTGCACAATAAGAATATCCAAATTTCGCAATGCGGCTTCCACATGGTGGATATTGGGGTCGGACTGCGCCACATCTTCGCCTTGAATATACATGCCTTTGTAATTTCCTGCGACGGCTTCATTAAACATATTGGGAATTCTATAGCCGGGAACAGGGTCTAGGTTACGGCTCCATTTGTCTTCAAACAAAGAACGTGTAGCATCATCAGATACACTGCGGTAACCAGAAAATTGGTGCGGAAACGAACCCATATCACAAGAGCCCTGTACATTGTTTTGCCCGCGCATGGGATTAACGCCAACGCCGGGCCGTCCGATATTTCCGGTTATCATAGCAAGGTTAGCCATGGCCATGACCATGGTTGAACCTTGGGAGTGCTCAGTTACGCCAAGCCCATAATATATGGCCGCATTATTTGCGTTAGCAAAAAGGCGTGCCGCATTGCGAATATCATCTGCACTTACACCCGTAATTGGTGCCATTAAGTCTGGCGAATTTACCCTGTCAGAAATAAAATCCATCCATACGGACAGTGATTTTTCATCGCAGCGATTTGCAGTAAAACCTTTATTGATTAAACCTTCAGTGACAATCACATGGGACATTGCATTGATAAGCGCTACATTGGTACCGGGCGTCAGCGCCAAATGATAGTCGGCCTTGACATGGGGTGTTTTCACCAAATCAATCGCGCGCGGGTCGGCGACAATAAGTTTGGCGCCTTGGCGAAGCCGCCGTTTCATTTGTGAGCCAAATACAGGGTGTGCGTCCGTTGGGTTGGAACCAATTACTAGGATTGTATCTGCTGCCATGACGCTATCAAAATTTTGCGTACCCGCACTTTCCCCGAACGCTTGCATTAAGCCGTACCCAGTCGGTGAGTGACAGACACGGGCACAGGTATCGACGTTATTATTACCAAATCCGGCGCGGATTAATTTCATCACAAGCCAGACTTCTTCGTTTGTACAGCGCGAAGATGTAATGCCACCAATGGATTTAACGCCGTATTTTTCCTGCGTATTCTTTAAACGTTTGGCCGCAAAGTTCAGAGCCGTGTCCCAGCTAACTTCTTGCCACGCATCATCTGTAGTTTCGCGGATCATTGGCTTGGTTATGCGGTCTTCGTGGGTGGCATAGGTATAGGCAAAGCGCCCCTTGACACAAGAATGACCAGAATTTGCCCCGCCGCCTTTCCAAGGCACCATGCGGATAAGCTCGCCGTCTTTAAGTTCGGCCTTGAACGAACAGCCAACACCGCAATAGGCGCAAGTTGTAAGCACAGTTTCATCCGGTTCGCCCTTTTCGATAACATCATTTTCAATCAATGCACCCGTTGGACAGGCCTGTACGCAGGCGCCGCAAGACACACATTCGCTATCCATAAAACCTTCTGCCATACCCGCAACAACCTTGGAGGCAGCGCCGCGCCCCTCTATGGTTAGAGCAAATGTGCCTTGAACTTCATCGCATGCACGCACACAGCGCGAACAAACAATGCAGGCGCTTGGGTCAAATGTGAAATAAGGGTTGCTTGCATCTTTTTCCTGCTCGCAAGGCGGAGCATCATACCGAATATCGCCCAACCCGAATTGTTTGCCAAGAGAGATCAAAGCTTCATCTTTATCAGTATCAGATAGATAAAGTTCCATAGTGTTTTTGCGAAGCCGCGTGAGTTTTTCATTTTTGGTTATCACCGACATGTCTGCGTCTATAGGTGTTGTACATGAGGCGGGTGTGCCGCGCCGCCCTTCAATTTCTACGATGCATAACCGGCAAGAACCAAATGCTTCAAGGCTATCAGTGGCGCAAAGTTTGGGGATGGTAATACCTGCGTGTTCAGCCGCATGCATAATGGAGACACCTGCTTGTGCTGTGATAGATTTTCCGTCTATATCAAGTCGTATTTTTTTCTGGGATGTGCCAGCCTTTGTACCAAAATCTTTTTCAATTAACAGCGCCATAATTCAACCCTTAAAATCTTCGCCGAAGTGCTTAATAGCACTGCGTACGGGCATGGGTGTAAGCCCACCCATAGCACAAAGTGAACCCTCTGTCATTAATTCGCAAATGTCTTCAAGCAGTTCGAGATTTGCAGTTACATCTTCGCCAGCAATAATTTTGTCTAATGTTTCCTTGCCGCGCACAGAACCAATACGGCAGGGCGTGCATTTTCCGCAACTCTCTATTTCGCAAAATTTCATTGCAAAGCGAGCCTGCCGCGCCATGTCCACATTTTCATTAAACACAACGATGCCGCCATGTCCTAGCATAGCACCCGTTTCGGCGAGCTTCTCATAATCCATTTCCACATCAAAATCAGAGTGCGGAATATAAGCGCCAAGCGGCCCGCCCGCTTGTACTGAGCGTATGGGTTTGCCTGATAGAGTGCCGCCGCCAAAATCCTCAACAAGTTCGCGTAAAGTCACACCAAAAGCTTTTTCCACCATACCGCCATGTTTTATATCACCGCCCAATTGAAACGGCTGCGTCCCGCGCGCACGGCCTTGCCCGTAGTTTTGGTAAAAACCTGCACCCTTATCCAGAATAATCGGTACACTGGCGAGAGACAGAACATTATTGATAATGGTTGGTTTGCCAAACAAACCTTCGATTGCGGGAATAGGGGGTTTGACTTTTATCTGGCCGCGTTTGCCTTCAAGGCTTTCAAGCATAGATGTTTCTTCGCCGCAAATATAAGCGCCCGCACCTCTGCGCACATGAATGTCAAATGCTTTGCCGCTGCCTAATATATTAGCGCCAAGTAAATCAGATTTTCGCCAAAACTCTACGGCCCTGCGCATGGTGTTAATGGCATGTGGGTATTCGGAGCGAATATATATATACCCTATCGTCGCGCCTGTTGCGAGGCCTGCAATAACCATGCCCTCCAAAAGTACAAATGGATCGCCTTCCATAAGCATACGATCAGCAAATGTACCGCTATCGCCTTCGTCTGCATTGGCACAAATATATTTTTGGTCGGCTACAGCCTCCAGTGCTGTTTTCCATTTAATCCCAGTAGGAAATCCCGCACCGCCGCGCCCGCGTAGGCCGGATTTAGTGACGATATCTATAATGTTTTCGGGGGTTGTGGCCAAAGCTTTGCGCAGGCCCGATAGTCCGCCGTGCAGCGCATAATCAGCCATGCTCACTGGGTCAATTAAACCGCAACGAGAAAAAGTTAGTCTTTCCTGTTTCGCAAAATATGGGATTTTTTCGGTAAGACCCAAACATAATTCATGTGGTTTTCCAGATAAAAAATCTGCGTCAAACAGGCTTTGAATATCGCCAGCTTGTACGGGGCCATAGGCAATGCGGCCCGCCTTGGTCTCTACTTCAACTAAAGGCTCAAGCCACAACATACCGCGCGAACCATTGCGTATAATTTGGATGTGTTCTCCAATCTTTCTCGCAATTTTTTTAATTTCGTTTGCGATATCATTCGCGCCAACTGAAAGGGCGGCAGCATCACACGGCACAAATATTTTTATCGTATTTTTTGTCATGATGCTGATCTTTGTTTTACTATTGCATCAAGTTTTTTGGGCGTCACACGCCCATATAATTTATCATCAATCATTACGGCGGGGCCAAGAGCACAATTGCCTAGGCAGTAAACGTCGTGAGTTTCTATTTTTTTGTTTTTTGCATGAGCGGCAGTTTTTTCTCCGCCCACAGCCTGGCACGCTTCTGCACGGCATATTTTTATACAAGGCCCTATGGCAGGTTCACGCCTAAAATCATCATAAAAACTAACAACGCCATGAATTTCGGCACGAGATATATTAAGGGCGTTAGCAACATCAATCAAAGCAGTGTTGGATAAGAAGCCATTTTCATGCTGAACATCATGCAAAATCTCTATCAGGGCCTCTGGCTGATTATTGTATTCAGCGCATACATTTGCTATCTGATTTGCTTTCATCTATATCTAACGGGCGCGCCCGACCTTTACTGACTGTTTAGTTAGTAGATATTCCTATCAAGATTTTCTGTCAATCATAAAACATAATGGCCGGACTAAATATCCTTCATAAGCCTAAACGCATGATAGTTTGCGGCATGGGTATTGCGAGATGAACAAGCGGATTAGTATTGTTTGGCTTCCGCCTGCAACCGTTCTAGCATCCTCTCAAAAACTTCGGCACGTTCGCCTCGAAGTGTGTTTTTAGTCACTTGTTTCTCAACCCACAGACCGACCACCATAGCGCGCAGTTCTATGGCGCCGAGCCGTGCTTGTTTAGTCGGCAAGCCTAACTTGCGTAAATCATACGTAAAATTTGAGATCATACGTGCGCCAAATATTTTCACTAGTCTTGCAGTTTTGGGATCATGCGTGGCGTGTGACCAAATTTGCGGCCATATATTTGCAGCTTCTTCAGATAATTGTCTCGCGCTAAAATGGGTCTCGCAGACACCCCTTATGCGTCTGATGGGATCTTGTTCAGTTTTGCGCACGTCCAGCATATCAAGGCGTATATTTTTGATCATATAAGCAAATGAATTATATACCAAATTTTCTTTTGTGTTAAAAAAATAGTGAATAGATGCAGTAGATATACTTGCACGTTTACTTATGGATTTCGTCGTTAAATTCGAAATTCCGTCCAAGGCAATTGCTGATAAAGTATTATCGATTATAGACTGGGATGTATCGTTAGACGCTTGATTTTTTGTCATGGGCTTTTCACAATTATCACAAATCCATAATGACTGACTAGTCGGTTAGTTTGTTTTAGGACTATATAAGCCAATGTCAAGGTGAGGGAATAAGGGAATGCTTAATCTTCTGAATATTTCCACTTGCGTTCAAACTGTGAAATATATAATGGGCACATCGTTTGAAATTGGAACCTAGGCTCGGTCATGCGTACAATATTTAACTCTATTGGAACATTACTAATATCAGCTGCGATTTTGTTAGCTGGAGGCGGATTATTATCCACGCTTATCGCAGTAAGGGCGGGCCTTGAAGGGTTTCCATTTATGGCTATTGGGATAATGGCATCGGCTTATTATATTGGCTTTACTGCAGGGTGTTTTGGCACGCCTTATCTCGTTAAACGGGCCGGCCATATTCGAGTTTTTGCCGCACTGTCTGCGCTCGTGGCCGCAATCGTTTTAAGTCATGCTATTTTTGTTAATATACCGTTATGGATTGTGTTAAGATGCGCCACAGGATTTAGCTTTGCCGGCCTTTATATTTTGATTGAAAGCTGGATAAATGAACGCTCCAGCAATAAAAATCGCGGTAAAGTTTTGTCGATTTACCGTGTGGTTGATCTTGGTGCCGTGACGGCAGGGCAGTTTATGTTAACGATTGCAGACCCAAAAGAATTCATCCTGTTTTCTCTGGTGGCTATTTTAATTTGTTTGTCAATTTTTCCAATATCACTGACTAAGGCAGAAGCGCCTTTGCCTATATCTGATACAAAACTCAATCTAAAAAAGTTGATAAAAGTCTCGCCGCTCGCCGTTGCGGGTGTTGTGTGCGTAGGGCTTGCCAACGGCGCTTTTTGGGGGATAGCACCAGTGTTTGTACAACAGCTTGGACATCCCATGATTATAGTCTCAACATTTATGAGTGTTGCCATATTTGGCGGTGCATTGTTGCAATGGCCAGTTGGCGTTTTATCCGATAAATTTGGCCGAAGATCAATCCTGCTTCTCGTTACGCTTGGCAGTATGGGGAGCGGCATCTTCTTGTGGCAATATAGCGCTCAGTCTCTGCATGCACTCGTGTTTGGCGGCTTCTTATATGGTGTTTTTGGCATGCAAATATTTGGCCTCAGCGCCGCCCATGCGAATGACTATGCTAAGCCCGATGAATTTGTAGCTATCAGCGGTGGCTTGCTTATGCTTTATGGATTGGGGTCGATCATTGGTCCGTTTTTAGCCCCGATAATCATGACGCTAAGTACACCACAATCCTTATTCGTATTTACGGCCTGTGTTCATGCATCTTTGGTTGTTTATGGATTATATCGCCGTACACGCAGAGATGAAATTGATGACACAGATGATTATGTCGCGATACCAAATAGAACGACGCCTGCAATTTTTAGACTTGATCCACGCTATATCTTACGAATGAAAAAGTGACAATTAAGACCTATCAAAGCTAGGCGCATGACCAAATTGACGCGCATAGACCCTTGAAAAATGAGATTGCGAGCTAAAGCCAGTGGAAACGGCGATTTGCAACAACGTCAATCCCGTTTGCTTGACCAATTGTGAGGCACGGATGAGCCGCAGTTCCAGGTAATACCGCGCAGGTGTGGTGTGCAAGTACTGCTTAAACAGACGCTCCAACTGTCGAGGAGATAGTTCGACCGTTTTGGCTAGACTGGACATAGAGATAAGTGATTCTGTATGTGATTCCATATAACCAATTGCAGCCAATAACTTTGCATGGGTTATATTAGTGCGCGCTTTTAATGTTGGCCGCTGACGCCTTTGTCGCTCACGGTCAAACCCGTGCAACATTTGATCGGCAACTTCGTTGGCAAGTTTTTCGCCGTGGTCAAGGGCAATGCTGTGAACCATCATATCCAGCGGCGCTGTCCCGCCTGAGCAAGTATAGCGATTACGATCGATTTCATATACGCGAGCCGTGATGTCATGATCAGGATAAATTTCAGCAAAGCCCTCAATATATTCCCAATGAAGTGTGCATCGATATCCATCAAGCAGTCCTGCGTCCGCAAGAATTATTGTTCCCGTACACACCGCGCCCATGGCAACGCCCCGTCGTGCTAGGGATCGCAACACACCGGACATAGGTTTGTTCAAATATTTACGGGCACGTAGGCCTGAACATACAAATAAAACATCATGATCAAGCGCGTCCGTTAAAGCACCGTCAGGCGTAATTTCAACATTATTGCTGGCTGTAACGGCTTTGCCATCAAGGCTATAGATATGCCATGTGTAGAGTGTTTTTCCAGCCATGCGATTGGCAGCACGGATGGGTTCTATAGATGTCGTAAATGCCATCATAGAAAACTGGGGTACAAGTAAAAACCCAATTGATTGCGGTGTTCCTATTGGCTTATTACCAAACATTAGTTGGTGTTAGTTTGGCGACGGCGTTTGTTGACACGGCGGCGGGAGCGGCGTTCAGCCAATTTTATCCGCAAGGGCGGCATTCGGGCTGGCAGTTCTGATAATATTCGTTTTCTATCCGCTTCAGCCCGCAACGGCCAATTGGCAATTTCCTCGGGTGTGCGTCCACAGCCAAAGCACATATTACTTTCTTTATCGATAGAGCAAACAAGTTGGCATGGGCTATCTTCAGGCTCTAAAGGGAGGTCATTCTCCATAATATGTCCTCATTTTACCGATTTGGAAACTGAAAGCGAGCATAGGCATAAAAAATTATAATTTGTGACTAAAACAGTCACTAATATGTCGTTTTTAGAACAATAGATTTGTATTTTCAACTATATTTAGGGAAAAGGTGAAACTTTTTTGAAGGGCGGCTTATTGTCGTGCATAAAATATGACTGAACAAAATTTACCCGCGCCAGGCGCTCCCGATATTGAAATTGCCCGCGCTGCCAAAATGAAACGGGTGTTACCGCTGGCGAAAGAAAAGTTTTCTATCCCAAGTGAAGCTTTGATACCTTACGGTCACTATAAAGCCAAATTATCTCTTGATTATATTGACACATTAAAATCCAAAAAGAACGGCAAATTGGTGCTGGTCACGGCGGTGACGCCAACGCCTGCGGGCGAAGGTAAGACGACCACCAGCGTAGGCCTGCTGGACGGGCTTAACAAAATTGGCGTAAAAACCATGGTGTGTCTACGCGAGCCATCTTTAGGGCCGTGCTTTGGCATGAAAGGCGGGGCAGCTGGCGGCGGACGGGCGCAAGTTCTGCCCATGGAAGATATAAACTTGCATTTTAATGGTGATTTCCACGCCATTACTTCTGCTCATAGCTTGATATCAGCCATGCTCGACAATCATATGCAATGGGGTAATGAGCTGGATATTGATCCGCGCCGTATTACTTGGCGCCGCGTGGTCGATATGAACGACCGGGCTTTACGCAATATTACCGTTGGCCTTGGCGGCCCGACCCACGGGGTTCCGCGCGAGGGCGGTTTTGACATTACGGTTGCTTCCGAACTCATGGCGATTTTCTGTCTTGCTACAGATTTGAAAGATTTGCAAAAACGCGTTGGTGATATCATTATTGGCAAGAGCCGCTCTAAAAAGCCAGTTACCGTTCGTGACCTTAAAGCTGACGGTGCCGTTACTGTCTTGCTTAAAGATGCGCTTCAGCCCAATCTTGTTCAATCTATTGAGCATAACCTTGCCTTTATTCACGGCGGGCCATTCGCCAATATTGCCCATGGCTGTAATAGCGTTATGGCAACAAGTACGGCCTTAAAAATGGCTGATGTTGTTGTGACAGAGGCTGGGTTTGGTGCAGATTTGGGCGCAGAAAAATTCCTTGATATTAAATGCCGTCAATCGGGCCTACGCCCTGATGCACTCGTATTAGTTTGCACTATACGCGCCATGAAAATGCAGGGCGGTGTGGCGAAAAATGATTTGCGTCCTGAAAATGTTGGGGCTGTTGCAGATGGCTGCGTGAACTTGCGCCGTCATATAAATAATATGCGCGCATTTGGTCTCAACCCGATTGTAGCCGTTAATCACTTCATCCACGATACAGACGCAGAAATCGAAGAAGTTCGTAAAGTCTGCGAAGATGAGGGTGTAGTGATGGCCGTTTCCAAGCATTGGGAAAAAGGCGGGGCGGGCGCCATTGATCTTGCCAAAGCCGTAAAATCTCAGCTAAATAAAAATGACACGAATGTAGAGCTTATTTATCAGGACAATCAGTCCTTGCCCGACAAAATTGAAGCTGTTGCAACGACGATTTATGGCGCCAAAGACGTTACGCTATCAGCCGAAGCCGCGCGGTCTTTACGGGAGATCAAAAAAATGGGCTTTTCTCATTTGCCGATTTGTATCGCCAAAACACAAAATAGTTTTTCAACGGATCCCAAGCAATTGGGCGCGCCTACAGGCCACACGGTCGAAGTCCGCGAAGCAACTTTATGTGCGGGTGCGGGTTTTGTTGTCGCCATTTGCGGTACGATTATGCGAATGCCGGGACTACCGCGCCTTCCTGCGGCGCTTGATATTGGCTTGGACGACGACGGCCAAATTGTCGGGCTTTCATAGCGTTTAAGCATAGGAGAATATTATGAGCGATGAAGACGAGATAATCTTAAAAGACCTCGATGACAATGAACTGGTCGAGCAAATGCAAGACGACCTTTATGACGGAATGGTGCCCGAGGTAACCGAGGGTACGCAAATTTTGCTGGACCGAGGCTGGGACGCAAATGCTGTGCTAACGGATGCGCTCGTTGAAGGTATGCGTATTGTCGGCGTTGATTTTCGCGACGGTATACTGTTTGTACCAGAAGTGTTGCAATGCGCCGCCGCTATGAAGGGCGGCATGGGATTGCTGCGCCCGATTTTAGCAAAAAGTGATAACTCTGCCAGTCTAGGCACATATGTCATTGGTACGGTTAAAGGCGATATTCATGATATTGGTAAAAACCTATGCGGTATGATGCTCGAAGGCGCGGGCTTCGAAGTTATTGATCTTGGTATAAATAATCCTGTTGAAAATTACCTAGAAGCTATCGACAAGCATGAACCTGCTATACTTGGCATGTCAGCCTTGTTGACAACCACTATGCCTTATATGGGCGTAGTTATCGAAGAACTCGACAAGCGAAATATATTGAAAGAACTGCCGGTCATGGTCGGCGGTGCGCCGCTAAACCAGGAATTTGCAGATGCCATCAACGCCCATACTTATGGACGTGATGCCGCTATGACATCAGAGCTTGCTAAAGCCATAGTCGGAAAAAACCGGTAGGTGCGCTATGGCAAATGTTCCCCAAAAAACACTTATTATTGCTTGCGGAGCTTTAGCCAAAGAAATTGTTTTTCTAAAAAATGGGCTGGGGCTTGCCGGTGATTTAATCGACCTGCAATGTTTACCTGCGGATTACCATAACAGACCTGATAAGATAATACCGGGATTGGAAAAAGTTATCGCTAAAATGGGTGCAGATTATGGCCGAATACTCATTGGTTACGGCGATTGCGGCACGGGTGGGCAATTGGATGCATTTATAAAAAACAATAATTTAGAGCTTTTACCTGGCGCACATTGCTATGCGTTTTTTGCCGGGCTAGATGAATTTGACGCGTTGATGGAAGAGGAACTGGGCAGCTTTTTTCTGACTGATTATTTGGTAAAATTTTTTGAAAGCCTTGTCATGGACGGTATGGGGATCAATAAAAACCCCGCGCTTAGGGACATGTATTTCGCCAATTATAAGCGCGTTGTTTATCTTGCCCAAAGCGAAGATGAGGATTTGCAAAAACAGGCAGAGGCGGCGGCAGTTACACTCGGCCTTGAATATGAATACCGGTTTACGGGTTATGGGCACTTAGAGACCGCTATAAAAGACCTCGCTATTAAGGAAAATGTTCATGTATAGGGTGCGGTTGTGGGCGGTGAAACGCTCTCGGTTCATGGAAAGCCTGTATAATAGGTTTAATCCGGTAATACTGACAGTCATGCGCGGCGTTACTAAAGTATTCGGTAAATCTCTAGACCGCCCTATTACTGTGGTGGAAGCGGGCGTCAAAGGGTTTTTGTTTGATTGCAAAATGTGCGGGGATTGCGTTTTATCAAGCACCGGAATGTCTTGCCCGATGAATTGTCCCAAAACCATCCGAAATGGCCCGTGCGGTGGTGTGCGCGATAATGGTCATTGCGAAGTTAAGCCGGAAATGCGCTGCGTGTGGGTTGCGGCGTGGGACGGCGCGTCGCGGATGAAGGGTGGCGATGCGATAAAAGAGGTTCAGACCTTTGTTGATAGCTCCAAGCAAGGCAGTTCGTCCTGGCTCAATATAATACGTGAGGATGCAAATGACAACTAATCTTACGCCTGATATTGAACTTGTTGGCACCAATCCTGGTGATCCGCTAGCTTATTTGCCTGATCATGTTTCCTTTGGCAGGTTTGAGCGTATCTTGCGGGCAGGGCGCTTTGCTGTGACCACGGAAATCGCCCCACCTGATAGCGCCGACCCAGACGAAGTATTGCGCCGCGCCGAAATATTCGACGGCGCCGTCGATGCGATAAATGCAACGGACGGATCGGGTGCCAATTGTCATTTATCAAGCATGGGCGTGTGCGCGGTTCTGACGCGTAATGGCTATTCGCCGATCATACAAATATCGTGCCGTGACCGCAACCGTATCGCTATTCAAGGCGATGTTTTGGGCGCTGCCGCGATGGGGGTGTGTAATGTTCTGTGCTTAAGCGGTGATGATGTCAGCGTCGGTGATCATCCTGACGCTAAGCCGGTGTTTGATCTAGATAGTATTACCTTGATTAAAACCATACGGACAATGCGCGACAAAGCACAGTTTCTCAGTGGGCGAAAGCTTGACGCCGGTCCGTCATTATTTATTGGCTCGACCATCAATCCTTTCGCACCACCCTTTGAACACCGCATTCATCAACTGGCAAAAAAAATTGATGCAGGCGCAGAATTTATTCAAACCCAATACTGTTTTGACATAGAAATTCTCAAAACATTCATGACCCGCGCTGTTGACATGGGCCTGAGCGAACGTGCCTTTATACTGATTGGCACCGGACCTTTGGCTAGCGCTGGCTCGGCAAAATGGTTGCGCAAAAACATTCCCGGCGTCCATATCCCGCAACCGATTATCGACCGCCTGGCTGGGGCGGAAAAACCAAAACTGGAAGGCCGAAAAATTTGTATTGAACTGATGCAGCAAATTAAGGAAATACCAGGTGTGAAAGGCATTCATCTGATGGCTTTCAAGCAAGAAAAATATGCCAAATCAATCATTCAAAAATCTGGTGTCTTGGCGGGACGTAAACCTTGGGAGCCATCAGATTTTGACTTCACACGCCAAGTCCCAACCAAAATCGCTTTAGAAAAAGCCGTGAAAAGGAAAACCAAATGACACAAACTATAATCGCTTCCGCGACAAAAGAACTTGCTATCGGCTTTGACCAGCCTTTTGTGATGATCGGCGAACGTATAAACCCGACAGGGCGCAAATTATTTTCAAAAGAGTTGAAAGAACGTAATTATTGGCGAGTCAAGAAAGAAGCCTTGGCACAAGTCGAGGCAGGCGCACAAATGCTTGATGTTAATGTTGGTGTCCCGTTGGCTGATGAGCCAGCAATAATGGGCGAAGTTATCCCCCTAATCCAAAGTATTACGGACGTACCGCTGTGCATTGATAGTTCAATCATTGAAGCTTTAGAAGCAGGGCTTTCGGTTTACAAAGGCCGCGCGCTTGTCAACTCGACGACTGCCGAAGAAGAAGTGATGGAACGGGTCTTGCCACTGGTCAAGAAATACGATGCTTGCGTTGTGGCGATTTCTAATGACGACACAGGGATTTCCGAAGACCCTGATGTGCGTTTTGAAGTGGCCAAGCGCATTGTCAACCGGGCCTCTGATTACGGCATTAAGCCCGATGCCATTGTTGTTGATCCGCTTGTCATGCCCATAGGCGCGGTCGGGAGTGCTGGCACGGATGTATTTAAACTGCTTGGCCGTCTAAAAAACGAACTTAAAGTCAACACGACATGCGGCGCGTCCAATGTGTCCTTTGGACTGCCCAATCGCCATGCGATTAACAATGCGTTTTTACCAATGCTCGCGGCGGCAGGCATGACCTCAGCCATTGTCAATCCGCTTCACGAAGGTCTGGTGCAATCTGTTCGCGCCGGCGATGTATTAAATGGTAATGATACAAATTGCAAAAATTGGATAAAGGTAAACCGTGCTCCTGCGGCAGAGGGCGCCGATAGTAATCGCGGCGGAAGAGGAGGTCGGCGTGGCCGAAGACGCAAAGCTTCTTAAAATTTACACAGGGCAATGTCAGTGCGGCAATGTGACATTTAAGGCGGCGGGGCTGTCCGATATATGGTATTGTCACTGCACCCAATGCCAACATTTGACTGGGCACCACATTGCGGCGGCGGGGGTTGCAAAGAAAAATTTCTCCTACACAGGCAGAGTATTATGGAGCGCTATTTCAAAATTAAGCCAAGCCGGTCATTGCGCACATTGTAATAGCTATTTGTTTTGGGATAAGCACGAAAGCCAAAATATGAGTATTTTGGCTGGCAATATTGATGACACATCCGGCCTTGTCGCCAAAGGACATATATTTGTATCCGAGAAGAAAGACTATTTTGAAATAACTGACGGTTTACCGCAATATGATACTTATCCACCGGAGGGAACACGCGAAACCTAATGACCACGCACACGCTCATATTCACGCCGTCAGGCGTACGCACAACCGCCCAAGACGGCGAAACCGTCTACGCAGCCGCTTTGCGTAATGGCGTGGATATGCAGTCTATTTGCGGCGGTAAGGGATTGTGTAAACGTTGCCAGATAGAAGTGGAACCGGGAGTTCATGCTAAATATAATATAGATGTGCATGAGGAAAACCTCCCCAAACTCTCGCCCACAGAAAAGAAAGCTCATCATGACGGTGAACTTGAAACCCACCGTCGCCTCGCCTGCCGCGCTAAGGTGCAGGGCGCCCTCGTTGTAGAAATTCCAAGCGATGCGCGCGAATTTGAAACCAGTATCCAGAAAAAAAGTACATATATAGATACGAAACTTAATCCGTCTGTAGCTCTTTATATGGTCAAATTGGACATACCCACACTGGATGAAAACCCCTGCGACACAATTGCGATGCAAAATGCCCTTGAAGGTTTTGGTGTTTTTGCAAAGCCCAATCACAAAGTTCTCATTAAAATCCAAAATATCCTAAAAAACTATGACCGTACTGCAATAGCCGTTGTTCGAGACGGTGTTGAAATCATTGATATTTGGCCGCCGTCGCCCTTTAATCTTTACGGCGCAGCCATCGACATTGGCTCTACGTCTGTCGCCATATATGTTTATGATTTAACGAACGGCGGACTGGTTTATGAAGCCGCCGCCATGAACCCGCAAATCCGCTACGGCGAAGACCTGATGAGCCGCGTGTCCTATGTGATGATGAACAAAGGCGGGGAGAAAAAACTCACAGCAGAAATTCGCAAACAGGTAAAAACCATGTTAGGCGATGCGCAAAAAGAGTTGAGCCTTGGCCCAAATCAACTTTTAGAAGTCACCATTGTTGGCAATCCTATTATGCATCATTTGTTCATTGGTGCGGACCCCACTGAACTTGGCCAAGCGCCATTTACCTTAATCGTAAAAGACTGGCTCGACATTCCGGGTCATTTGATAGATTTGGGGTTATCTGATGTTTCGCGTATTTCCCTCTTGCCGCTTATTGGCGGTCATGTGGGGGCGGATACAACAGGGGCTTATCTGACCCAATTAGACGGTATGAGAAACAAGTCGGTTTTACTTGTGGATATAGGCACAAATGCTGAAATCGTCCTGAGCCATAATGGCAGCGTTGCAGCGTGTTCTTCGCCAACTGGTCCTGCATTTGAAGGCGCGGAAATAAGTTCGGGTGTGCGCGCAAGTATCGGCGCCATAGAACGTGTTCGTATTGACCCAATTACCAAAGACCCAAAGTTTAAAATTATCGGCCATGATGATTGGCTTAGCGAAACTTCTGAAAACATAGATGATTTCAATGTCATAGGGATTTGCGGTTCTGGCATTTTTGAAGTTATGGCTGAGCTGGCGAATGCGAACCTGGTGGATCAAGGCGGGTTGTTTATTCAAAGTGCCGCACCCGATCGATTTGTTCCAGAGGGCAAAGGTTGGAAATATGTCCTCATGCACAGAAATGAAAAACCAATTTACATCAAACAAACCGATGTGCGCGCTGTGCAACTTGCAAAAGCGGCGCTCAGTGCCGGGGTAAGTTTGCTTGCGCAAGCTTTGGATTGTAAGCGGTTTGACGCGGTTTTACTTGCGGGCGCATTTGGCACACATCTTGATAGTAAATATGTCGCTGACATCGGTATAATTCCGAACGCAAGCGCTGAGCAAATTCGCTCAATTGGCAATGCGGCAGGCATGGGGGCGGCAATGGCGCTTCTTAGTATTGATGAAAAAACCAAAATCATAGAAGCCGTCAAACATATCGAAAAAATTGAAACGGCACTGGAACCTGAATTTCAACAACTTTTTGTAGATGCAATGAAATTCCCAACAGCAACAACACCATCAGGAAATGCAAGCAAAGGCCGCCGTAATAAACGGCGTTCAAAATAAGTGAAGAGGAGAAAATCAATGGCAAGACGTACACGAGGAGGTGGCCGCGCAGGCCGCAAAGCAGCAGCCGCAGCGGCAACGCCAAAACGCGAACCTTATATCAAACGTAAAATTCCAGCCTATTCGGTTCTTGGCGATACAGACCTTGCGCAATTAGAGCATAATGCAGATACAATTTTGCAAGACATCGGCATAGACATTAAAGAAGATCAAGAGACTATTGATATTTTTGTGGCCGCAGGCGCGAAAGCAAATGGAGAGCGCGTGCAGTTTCCGCGCGGGATGCTCCGAGAAATAATCCAAAAAACTGCCCCAAAAATGTTTACACAATATGCCCGTAACCCGGAAAACAATGTGGTTATTGGCGGTGACAATACGGTGCTCGTCCCTGCTTATGGCCCGCCCTTTGTCTATTCACGAGAAGGCGGACGCCGTTATGCAAAAATTGAAGATTTCCGCAATTTTGCCAAACTCGCTTATATGTCACCCCACATGCATCATTCGGGCGGCACGCTGTGCGAACCAATGGATTTGCCCGTTAATAAGAGACATTATGATATGGTCTATTCACATATCAAATATTCCGACAAAGCTTTTATGGGCTCAGTGACACAGCCAGAGCGTGCCCTTGATAGCGTTGATATGGTCAAGATCGTATTTGGTGATGATTTCGTTGAAGAAAACTGCGTTTTGGTCAATTTGATCAATGCCAATTCACCTATGACATTTGATAGTGTTATGCTCGGTGCTCTTAAAAATTACGCCCGCCATAATCAAGCCGTTATGGTCAGCCCGTTCGTGGTTGCGGGCGCGATGTCGCCCGTGACCGCCGCTGCCGTTGCCGCGCAAAGCCTGGCCGAAGGTATGGTCGGCATGGCCCTTGCGCAATTGATAAGACCCGGCGCTCCTGTTATTTACGGTAATTTCGTTAGCTCTATGTCTATGCAGTCGGGTGCGCCTACATTTGGCACGCCCGAAGCCTCTCTCATCATCAATATGGGTGCAGCATTGGCGCGCCGTCTTGGTGTTCCGTTCAGAAGCGCTGGTGGATTTAACGCCTCGAAACTCCCAGATGCACAAGCCGCATATGAAGCGGCAAACACCTTACAAAATGGCCTACTTGCGGGCGTGAATTTTATGCTCCATACAGCAGGCTGGCTCGAAGGCGGGTTGGCGATGGGCTATGAAAAATTCGTTATGGATTGTGATCAAGCCGGCATGATGGCTGTATATGCAAAGGGCGTTGACATGAGCGATAACGGGCAAGCTTTGGACGCGCTGGCCGAAGTCGGTCCAGGTCAACATTTTCTCGGTTGCTCCCATACGCAAAAAAACTTCAAGACCGCGTTTTTCACCTCCAATATTGCTGATAATAACAGCTATGAACAATGGGTGGAAGATGGCTCTCTCGATGCTGAGCAAAGGGCCGAAAAAATCTACAAAGACATGCTGGCAAATTATACTCTGCCAGAGCTTGACCCAGATATTGATGCGCGCTTGATAAAATATATGGACGATAAAAAAGCCAGCTTCCCAGACAGTAATATCAGCTAAAGTAAGCTCTGTCTTATAAAGGCCGTTCTGGGTAATAAATGTGTAGCGCGTTCATGCATTTTGATACGTTCTGGATATTTACGCCCTGTATATTTAATGTAATGCGTTAAAAATCGGGGACGATTAGGCGCCTTATTTTAACAGACCCTAGAACAGATGTGAGATATAATAATGACGAAACCTGACATCAAAACTCTTGAAGCCATTGAGCGAAAATTAAAATGGTTGTCAACATGGACAATACATAACGCAAATCATATTCGTCTCAATACTGACGGGGTTAAGGTTGGGGGACATCAAGCTAGCTGTGCTTCAATAACCACAATAATGACGGCATTGTATTTTCATGTGCTTGGTCCAAATGACAGAGTTGCAGTTAAACCGCATGCTGGGCCTGTATTGCACGCCATTGAATATCTGTTTGGTAATCAGACATTGGACAAGCTTCAGAATTTTCGTGGACTTGGTGGTGCGCAGTCCTATCCCTCGCGCACGAAAGATGGCGCATTTGTAGATTTTTCAACAGGATCAGTCGGACTTGGTGCTGCGGTGACTAATTTTGCAGCCTTGACACAGAGTTATCTTCGGATGAAAAATATACTGCCAAAGGGAGAAAAACCTGGGCGTATGGTCGCACTTGTCGGTGATGCCGAAATGGATGAAGGCAATATTTATGAAGCCCTCATTGACACATGGAAACATGATGTTCGAAATTTATGGTGGGTGATTGATTATAATCGCCAGAGTCTTGATAGTACCGTGAATGAGAAACTGTTTCGTATAATTGGACGATTTTTCCGAGCAGTAGGCTGGAATGTTATCACGCTTAAATACGGAAAATCTCAATACGAAGCATTTAAAAAGCCAGGTGGTAAAGCGTTAAAAAAATGGCTGAATACATGCCCGAATGATATTTATAGCGCACTTACATATCAAGGCGGTGCGCAGTGGCGTAAACAGATATTGGCTGATATTCCGAACGATAACTCTTTACTAGCGTTACTTGAAGAATATGACGATAATTCTCTGCACAAATTGATGACCGATCTTGGCGGACATAGCATGGAGGCAGTTTTAGACGCGTTTACGCAAGCCAAAGACGACACGCCGACCATGTTTTTAATGTATACTGTGAAAGGCCACGGGTTGCCGCTTGCAGGTCACAAAGACAATCATTCAGGTCTGATGACTGCAAAACAGATGGCAGCGTATAAGAATGATCTGAGGGTTGAAGACGGCACGGAATGGGACAAACGTGCCCTAATGGGGGACGATGATACTATGTTCCAAAATGCCGTCCAAAACGCTCCGTTCAATCAAAAACTACGCATACATGTCCATAAGGCTAAGCCCATAAAAGTTCCCAAGAAATTGACTTTGGATAGAGCGAAGCGCGCCAGTACTCAAGTTAGCTTTGGCCGTATCCTGAATGATTTGGCAAAAGAGGAAAGTGAACTTTCCAATCGAATTGTGACGACTTCGCCAGATGTGACGGTCTCAACTAATCTTGGTGGTTGGGTTAACCAACGCGGGCTTTTTCACCGCAGTATAATTGACGATGCCTTCAAAGATCGCAAAATTCCATCAGCACAAAAATGGATCAAGAGCCCTGCAGGGCAACATATTGAACTTGGGATTGCGGAGAATAATTTATTTTTGAACTTAGCTGCACTTGGTTTGTCGCACCGTATATTTGGGGAACGTTTATTTCCAATTGGTACGCTATATGATCCGTTCATTGCAAGAGGTCTGGATGCACTGAATTATGCTTGCTACCAAGACGCACGTTTTATGTTGGTTTCAACGCCTTCAGGAATTTCCTTGGCTCCGGAAGGTGGTGCGCACCAATCAGTTAACACGCCACTTATTGGCATGGGTCAGCCTGGGTTAATTTTTTATGAACCTGCTTACGCAGATGAATTGGCTGTTATTATGCGTTTTGGTTTTGAGTATATGCAGAACGAGAAATCTGGAGGATCTGTTTATTTACGACTATCCACACGTCCACTTAATCAACCAAAGCGAGAATTAGGTGTAGCAACGACAAACAATATCTTAAGCGGTGGTTATTGGGTAAAAACACCTGCAAAAGATACGAAAAACGTCATTATTTATTCAGGCGTCATGGCGCAAGAAGCTGCTGAAGCTCATGCAGAGCTTACGCACACGGCTTTACTAGCAATTACATCTCCTGACCGACTTTATAACGATTGGCAGGACTGTGGGATTACTGCACACGTGTTCAAATTACTCGGCGAAATCCCAAAGACTGCAAAACTCGTTACTGTACTCGACGGGCATCCGGCTAGTCTTGCCTGGCTGGGGAGTGTGCATGGCCATTGTGTCCGACCATTAGGTGTGAACACATTTGGCCAAACCGGGTGCGTTCAAGGCTTGTATGCAAAATATGGTATTGATAAACAGGCGATAATTGATGCGTGTCGAAAGGGCTAAATCATGCTGTCAGTATTAGATATATTTCGCATTGGTATCGGGCCGTCTAGTTCGCATACAGTCGGCCCAATTCGAATTGCCAAACGCTTTGTAAATGGCTTAATTAAGCACGAACTACTAGAAAATACACACAAAATTTGTGTTGAATTACAAGGGTCGCTCGCCCTAACGGGGGCAGGACATGCCACGCCAAAAGCAGTCATATTGGGTTTGTTAGGCTTAGAGCCGGAAACACTCGACAGTATGGACGCCGATAATCAAATAGCCAAAGTATATGCTGAAAAGTGCCTAGATGTAGGGGGGGCTCATAGGATCAGTTTTGATCCAGAAGTTAGTATTGTTTTTGATTTTGATACTATACCAGATTTGCATCCTAATGGCATGAAAATAGTTGCTTTTGATGAGCAAAACAACATTTTGCGATCACAAACCTATTACTCTACTGGCGGCGGCTTTATTGCTTCACGTAAGCAATTGGAATCACCGATTGTCAATGATCGGGTCAAAGGGCAAACTGGTGTACCATATGATTTCAAGTCTGCCTCTCAACTATTAGAATTTTGCGCATCATCAAAGCTAGCACTACACGATATTGTTTATGCCAATGAAGATATTGTAAGGCCGCGCGCACAAACAAATGCCATGTTAGACCGTATTACCGAAGTCATGATGGCTTGTATTGACCGTGGTCTAAGCCGTGAAGGTATTTTACCTGGCGGACTTAAAGTAAAGCGCCGGGCTCCTGTGATTTGGCAAAAACTGCACGAAACGCAATTGTCAAATGAACGCGAGGAGTTGTTTGATTGGCTAAATGTGTATGCCATGGCCGTGAACGAGGAAAATGCATCAGGCGGGCAGGTTGTCACAGCGCCTACAAATGGAGCTGCAGGAATTATCCCGGCCGTAATACGTTATTACTGCACGGACGGACGTATCAACTTACAAAATAGGCGTAAGTTTTTACTAACGGCGGGTGCGATTGGATTGCTGTACAAGCAACGCGCTTCTATATCCGGGGCCGAAATGGGCTGTCAAGGTGAGGTCGGGGTGGCGTGTTCAATGGCAGCAGGCGGCCTAGCAGCGGTGTGGGGAGCTACGCCATTGCAAGTAACCATAGCCGCTGAAATTGGCATGGAACACAATCTTGGTCTGACCTGCGATCCTGTTGGTGGTCTCGTTCAAATTCCGTGTATTGAACGCAATGCCTTGGGTGCTGTAAAAGCAGTTAATTCTGCCAGACTTGCGTTGTACTCGACAGGAAAAACCCATGTCAGCCTCGACCAGGTCATAGAAACCATGCGCCAAACTGGTCTGGATATGTCAACGAAATACAAGGAAACCAGCCAAGGCGGATTAGCTGTCAACGTTGTTGAATGCTAATAGTCCACCATCTAGCAATGGGACTATTCAGCTAGTTCATGCTTCTAATAGTTTTTCGATGACTGTCCTAAATTTGGTTAAATTAAATTCTGTACGTTTAACCCAAGGTCTAGCCATAAAACAAATATATGCACCAAAACCAGCCATGCCGATTATGGGAAACAAAGTATTCATCATTTTTTGGTCGCTAACCCCGCTTAAATAAGCCCCAATAAATATACCGCCGGCACCGACTACGGTAAGTGCGCCTATGGAAAAATACACCCAATTTACACGAGAGGTCTCGCCCAAAGTGACAAACAACTTTGGTTGGATACGGTTAACATTTTTTGTTATCTTGAGTAGGAGTTTGTAAAATGTGTGCAGGTCTTTATCTTTTTGTGCCGTCGCATCTACGCCCGTCGTTATGCCGATGCGTATTACTTCTGTTTCACCAATGCAAATATACAACCTGCGAAATTGGGATTCTCGTACCGTACTATCCGCATATCGCAATCTCGTAATATCTTCCAATCTGATAATCGTGTCAATGCCATCTTTATTTGCCAATTCAATTGTATCATTGCCTACAAAATAAGATTTTTTAGCCTTTAGCAAAGCCGGTTTAAATGTAAATGTTTGCGTGCCGGTGCTCATTTCAACATACCCATAGGTATTTTATTTAGTGAATAAGTTGCTGGTTTGTTATTAATCATCATTTTCAAAAGCACGGGTATTAAGAGTAGGATGATAACAATGCGTAGGATTGACCCGCTGCTAGGAATGCCTGTTAGTGACATTAAAGGCGCAATAAAAAATAGAAATCCAAAAATGAACAATGTAATAAGCAGGTTTCCAATATAAGCAGCCTTAGTTGATCCTTTATGGAAAACAGTATGCGTATCCCTTGCGAAACCTTCATGAAATGCCACGACGAATTCTCGAAATTCATCAGTCTGTTCCTGAAAGTTCAAAGGGCCTCGATAATCTATATTCGTAATTGCGTGATCTTGCGGTGTATAAATATGTAGGGCAACACGGCGCGTTTCTGCGCGGCTCGGTTCCATTCGCAGGCGGACTTTTTGAATACAATCCCAAGTAATTTGCCCTTTGCCGCCTTTGTTGTCAGACCATGTTAACCCACTATCCACCACTTCCCAAGTGGTGGTCGGGTTGAAAGCATTTACTCTTTGCCTGTATTCCATAGTGCCGCCCCGACTTTTGTGTTTTCCTAACTTATTTCCTTCACGCAATTCAAACGGTTTCGCTTATTCGGATATAATGCCGAGCTCTTTAATCTTAACACCAGCTCCATTGCTGTAGTGTTTGTCGGCTTTATTCAACCACTCTATGGCCAATTGTGTATTTTGTATAGTGCCGCGTCGTTATCTTGTTTGGCAACGACGAAGCCAAGGATGATGCATTTGGTTTTTGGTTTCATGCTATATTTGCCATCTTGCGCATCATAGCCGTATAATGTTTACGTGCGGATTTATTGAACCCGAGTTTCACCAAGATCGCGGATGGCAAAATATATTGCCAATACAGTTTGAGCCATGCTCGGTCTGCATGTGAGCTTTTCGCAATGCGGTTAATTATTTTGGGCGAAGACTTATAATATTGTGCTATAGCCGCCGCGCCGCCTGCCTGTTTTGTCAGCCAGCAATCTCTATACGTACGTAGGGTGTTATGCTCCCAACAATCATCAGCAAGCCCGATGACATCACAAGCAGCCGTCGTCATAAAGCATCCTGAACTAGCGGGCACTAATTGGCACTTTCCTGCGACAAATTGCGTTTCCAGATCAATCAGCGACGCTTCCGCCTGTTTAATGGCTCTTACGATGTCTTTCTTTTTATAGGTAATTGCCAACCCGGCAGGACCATTTTTCTCTTCCGATATACGTATTTTCATACTACCATTTGTACTTATATCTTCAAGCCAATTTGAGAGTTTTGGCCAAGGGTCTTCTATGTATTTGTCACTAAAGCTGATGGCGACTTGTTTTTTTATTTCGCCTATTTTTTGGCCTATTCCGCTTTGTGTAGCAACATAATTATATTTTGCCTTAAGGGCTGTCTTGCCGCTCAAAGTCATATGTAGGTTGATGACTTTAATAGGCTGGCCATTTATATCATAATACATGATTGGTAGGTTAGTCGACATCTTGCTCCAGCGATATTTCTTGTTGGCCTGTGCTGCATCTTGAAACAATCTGGGTATAAATAACACTAAATCAGCTTCAGTGATACCAGGCGCGAACCGGATGGTTTTTTGCTTTATTTTTGAAGGTTTAACATCAACCCGAGCAAAAGGCGTTTTACGCCCGTCCTTATCCTTGAGAGATGCTGAAAATTCACTGCGTTTACCTGAGAGTTCACTGCGCTCACATTTGGGCAAACTCTCCTGCGCACTTGCAATCAGACTTGTTCCTAAAGGTGTTATTCCGACGATTGCAAGTCCAGCAAGAAGCCTACGGCGATGTGGTTGGTATGGATTGGTCATAATGGTCTCCTTGTATAGTTTGGAATATTGTATATGCGATTACTCCAGCTTAGACAGCTCAGTGGTCGCCGCCTTGATTTTCTTTTGTCCATCTTAGCTTTTTTCGCGGCCTGTCTCTCAAGCTTCTCTGATGCTGGATACCTCATACGTCTTCGCCCCCATCCCCGATCATGCTTTTTTTAAGCAAACGAAGTTCAAGAGTTTGTTCAGCTACAACTTCCTTAAGCTCACTGGCTTCTTTGCGTAGATGTGTGACTTCGCTGCTGTTGGCTTGGCGAACAATGTCACCCGCTAGAGCGTTTCCGGTGTATTTTGGTTCATTTGACCGCTATTTCCCGTTCGTTGGCTAGGCGGGGCACGTGCAGTGTCCTTTACTGGACACAATCGGGGTCCAACGACGTCCAGCGTACGGGAAATAGCGGCCTTCGGTGGGTCATATCCGCCCACCGGGTGCGTTGCACCCCTTGTCCGATACAAAAGCATCGCCCTGCGAGGTGCGCCTGCCCGGGTGACCGGATATGACCCATCAAATTGACCCAAAATACACCGGAAACGCTCTAGGCGCTTCTTGCCGGCCTCCATAAAGTCCTTCGACCATTTGTAGTAAATACCCTGCGAGATACCTTCACGGCGGCACAGCTCTGCAATGCTATCCTCGCCGCGTAAACCGTCCAGCACGATGCGGATCTTCTCCTCGGCGCTATATTGCCTACGTGTTTTACGTTTGATGTCTTTAATGATGCGTTCCGATGAACGCCCTGTTTGTTTCTGTCTCAGGGTCTGCCCCCTTGGGTATCATATACTCCTA
>JAJFFN010000006.1 GCA_021776635.1 Robiginitomaculum sp. | reverse complement strand
GCAAAACGTGACTTAAACTCGGAGCTAAATCTGCTTCAATCTGCGTCGTCAAAGCACTTGGCCGGGCAATAAGCCCTCCCCACGTACTTTTCCTAGCATATTTTCGCATATTTAGCTCCATTTCGGCCTGAGTTTATGAGTGCACTGCCTAGTTTAAATGAATATTAAAGACGGGATAAGGATTAAAAGTAGCGGAATAATTAGCTTCCAAAAGGATACCGCGTCTGTGTCATATGTTTCTAATATAAATCTCATTTTTCTTCACCTTGTATAACTTACGGCTCGAATCACACATTTCCAATTTTTATTTTACTCGAACTAACCAACTATAAGCAGAGCAAACATTGAATTGGGGGTATGCGCACATTTAATTTATGATGCTTAACTGGTCATCAAGTGTGAGATTTAAACCAGCCCACCATCACATGTCTGTGATGGTTGTCACGTTTTATACGCGCACGCTGGCACCGTATTGTCAAGGCTCTGCAGACATGTTAGCTTACTGGAAACATGGGAGAGAATTATGTGCGACGAGCTAACCGAAAAAGACAATGAGATTTTTGCCCGGGCCGGGGGGCAAATTAACCGCCGGGATTTTAGCAAGCTTGGCACGGCGGCGACATTCGCGGCCATGTTCCCGCTTACGGCTTGCGGCGCAGAAAACGGTGATGTCAGCGTATCAGAAACCGAAGTAAACGTGAAAATGGCAGAGGGTATATCTGACAGTTATTTCGTCCACCCCACCAAAGGCAAACACCCTGCAATACTGATGTGGCCGGACATCAAAGGCCTCCGCCCTACATTTAAGGCCATGGGCAAACGGCTCGCCATGGCTGGGTATGCAGTCTTGGTGGTCAATCCGTTCTACCGAGATGCCAAAGCCCCCGTTGCCGGGAATTCGCCAGATTTTAGTGAACCCAATACAAGGAAACTGCTGGTAGGCATGTTTAGCAAACTCACCCAAAGCGCCAGCATGTCTGATGCTAATGACTATATCAAATTCCTAGATGCACAGAGCGCAGTGGACACAACCCGCAAAATTGGCACAGCCGGCTATTGCATGGGCGGAACATTAATTATGCAGACTGCCGCTGCCGTTCCTGAGCGTGTCCGCGCCGCCGCATCTTTTCACGGCTACGGTCTTGTCCGTGATACCGAAGAAAGCCCGCACCTCTTGATACCTCAAAGCAAAGCACATGTCCTGCACGCCATTGCCCAAAACGACGACGAGCAACAACCCGAAGCCAAAACCATATTGGCCGAAGCCTACCAAGATGCAAATATCCCCGCAGAAATCGAAGTCTACAAAGACACCCTACACGGCTGGTGCTCACTCGATTCCAAAGTCTATAACGAAGCCCAGGCGGAGAAAGCATGGGGACGGATGCTGGTGCTGTTCGAGGGGGCTTTGGGGTAGGGTAAACAAGGACTGAGATAGCTTTTTGTAGATAGTTTGACGGCGATTCTACGGCAGTTTTATCCTCAGGTCAGACTTAAACCGTACTTATGCCACAAGAAACTATTGACTTTTTTGTTTCTATAAAATATGTTATGAAACAGAAAGGTAAACTATGACTGCTGAAATTATAGAATTAGGCCGCGCCACTCCCAATAGAACCCCCATTGCTCACATTGTCCACTCGGGTGATACTGCGTTCAGAAAATTGGAAAGTTTGTATGCGAAAGAGCGTATTACAGCACAAACAATATTGGTTGATGGTTCGAAGGCATCGCGACAAGAGGAGTTTATTGGATTGGCAACAGAATCCAATGTTGATGTTATCCTTGATACTAAATGTGCCGAATTAAGCGAAGTCGGCAAGTTTGCTGGGCGTAACAAAGAAGCGCCTTGGGCAAAACTTAATGATGATAAAGCACCTGTAAGGCTTGCTGAATCAGAGTTTATCTTAGGGAGTAATTTTGATTTATTTGGACAAATTGCACGCTTTGCTGTTACATCCGGCGTGACCAGTGTTTTGGCTCCCACTCATTATCTTAGGCAAGGGGCACAAGATAAGTGGTGGCTGATTGACCTTAGCTCTGTTGGGCAACTTCGTTCAGCTTTAGATAGAGAAGGTGGCGCAAATATTCGTATAGATTATCCACTAATTATTAAAAATGTCGTTTTACAAAACCCGAAAATGAGACAACGCATAATTCGAGAGCTATCACCTCTGCCTTTTGACAATTTGTACGTTCGCGCATCGGGACTTGGTAAAAATGCTGGGCCGATAACTATAAAGAGGACTTTTTCAGCGCTTGAGGACTTAAAGAAACTCGGGAAACCAGTTGTACTCGACCATATCGGCGGCTTGGTTGGCAATGCTGCAATCGCTTTTGGCGTTGTTTCTGGATTAGGTAGAGGAATTGGAGAACGCGAGCGTTTTGATGCAAGTGGCTGGCATACGCCCCCTAAAGAAAGAAAACCTGATGAACAAGGGGGAGGCGCTGGAGTCAGGTTTAAACCACCCAATTCTGACCTAAGCTTCACAAAAGCAGAACTAGGGAAAATAATTTCCAAGCCAAGGGGGCGACGTTTACTATCGTGCTCAAACAGAAAATGTTGTTTAAATGGGTATAACTCTATGCAAAAAGACATACGCGCTCATTTTGCATTTCAAAACAGTGCTGGCCCCGCTGAATTATCAAAAGTTCCAGACAAAAACCGGGTTCAACATTTTTTAGATACAAATTTAAACACTGCTAATCGACAAGCGCGCGACCTCGCAATGTTTGATAGTGGTGATGAAAAATTAAACAACCGGCTTAAAAAAGGTCGAGAACGTTCTGATTTAGTTTCAAAAACACTTGAAACTATGGCTTCATCATTTGAAACATCTCCGTTTGTTCCATTGATTAGGCGACCAACCCCAACGCTAACCCCTAGGAGTAAAAACAATGAGTAGTGCGACTGCAACTAGCCCCGTCATTCATTTTATTGACGGGTTGAATAAAGTTGGTGGTTTGAAAGGTACTGACATAGCTAATTTTGCGAATGTCTCTAAAGCCACTGTTTCTAGATGGACAAGTGGGAAAAAATCTCCACACCCTGAAAAACAATTAATGCTGTCCGATTTGCACTATATTGTTATGAGACTCGAAGAATACTACACTGCAAGTGAAATACGTGCTTGGCTTTATGCTAGACATCCACAGTTGGAAGGCCGCAGAGCTATCGACCTTATACATAACAATCAATCTCTAGAAGTGTTACAAATATTGGACCGTCTTGATGCGGATGCTTACATTTAGTGCTTTATGGCAGAAATACGAGACAACATACTTTTAGATATTCTCGAACAATATCAGTTTGAACCCTATACTGGGAGAGTATGGCGATCTGTAAGGGATACTCAAGACCCTTGCCGATGTTGGAGGTCTGGTGGACGATGGGATGATCGAACCTTTGATGTTCTCTACACTTCAGAGACAAAAAGTGGGGCAATAAAAGAAAGGAAATTTCATTTATTTCAAGGGCAGCCATTTAGACCTTCAAAAGTGGAGTTCAGGATTTACGAACTAACAGTAAGTCTCCAAAACGTTTTGCATTTAGGTGACTTAGAGACACTGAAAAAACTAAGAGTAAATGTTTCGAAGTATGGGCGAGCCTCATATATGAATAACAATCAAGAATATCCAAATACCCAAGCTATAGCTGAAGCAAGTTATTTTTTAGGCGCTGACGGTATAATTGTTCCAAATGCAAGACATAACTCTCAAAATCTAGTCATATTTTGCGATCAAGTTCCAAGCCCTAAAATCAATGAATATAAAGACCATGGTATTCTAGTGTGGGAATAGCATAAGTCGCCTATGCCCGCACCTGCTACCTTAGCAGTGCAAACATGGTAGCTATTAAAGCTCACTCACCTATCCCCAAACATCCGCTCCCACTTCTCCGTCACCGCGCGTATCACTTCTTCATCCATCGCGATGACCTTGCCCCATTCGCGCTTTGTTTCGGCGCCGGTTTTGTTGGTGGCGTCTAGGCCTATTTTGGAGCCTAGGCTTGGTTCCTCGCTGGCGAAGTCTAGGTAATCTATGGGGGTGTTTTCTATGATTGTTATATCGCGGGCCGGGTCCATGCGGGTCGAGACGGCCCACATCACGTCTTTCCAGTCCCGCGCATTTATGTCGTCGTCGACCACGAGTATCCATTTGGTGTACATGAATTGGCGCAGGAATGACCACGCACCCATCATCACCCGTTTGGCGTGACCGGGGTATGATTTCTTCATACTTATGACCGCGATACGGTAGGAGCACCCTTCTGGTGGCAGCCAAAAATCGACGATTTCGGGGAATTGCTGCTGGAGCAGAGGGATGAAAATTTCATTGAGCGCTTCGCCCAGAACGCTCGGCTCGTCCGGTGGGCGTCCCGTATAGGTGGACAGGTAAATCGGAGCTTTGCGCATGGTGATGGCGGAGAGTTTAAACACAGGGAATTTCTCGACCGAGTTATAATATCCGGTGTGATCGCCGTAAGGCCCCTCGTCCGCATATTCGTCCAACATCACATGGCCCTCAAGCACAATTTCTGCATGAGCAGGAACCTTGAGCGGCACGGTTTTACAGTCTACCAGTTCGACTTTTTCCCCACGCAAAAGCCCCGCAAATTGATATTCGGACAGGGTTTCGGGGACAGGTGTGACTGCGGCGAGTATGGTGCCCGGGTCTGCGCCGATAACCACTGCGACTGGGAGTGGTTTTATATCGCTCACGCTAACGGGCTTTTGGCCCGAACGCTCCGCGGGGGCGGCCTGACCGGCCGACGGGCGGTCGCCCTTGCCTCGCTCTCGCTCGGTACCCTTTTCTTTATCTTTCCACCGTTGATGATGCTGCGCCCCGCCTCTGTGTTTAAGCCAACGCATAATGGCCGCGTGGGGTCCGCGTTTTTGCATGCGGTAAATACCGAGATTATAATCATCCAGCGCCGATTTCCCCGGCCCCTTAGTGACAACAAGCCCCCACGTGATAAGCGGCGCAGGCTCGCCCGGCCAGCATGTCTGAATGGGCAATAAATCCAAAGACGCATCCTCGCCTTTCAGCACGATTTCTTGACACGGTGCTTTTTTAATCGTTTTGGGTTTCATGGTCATGGCGGTCTTGAGGATAGGCAATTTATCCCACGCATCTTTCATACCGCGCGGCGGTTCGGGCTGTCGCAAGGTCGCCATCAGCTCGCCAACCTCGCGCAGCTCAGCAGATGTCGTTCTTTCAACATCACCCCCATTTTGAGAAGGCATGGTAACCCCCAGTGCCACCCGCTTGACCTTGGAAAACAAATTGATAAGCACGGGCATGTCGGACTTGGAGCCGTCTTCACGGGTGACATTTTCAAACAAAACCGCCGGCCCGGTTTCGACCAAACGCCGCCCGATCTCGGTCATCTCTAGGTTAGTAGATACAGGCTCAGTGACCCGCACAAGCTCGCCGTCCGCCTCAAGTTTGGTTATGAATTCACGTAGAGATTTATAGGCCATTATTGCACATCCAAATCTGCGGCGGAATGGAGGAATTTGTAGATGGTTTCCATTTCTTGATCCGTAAAATTCTTGGAAAGCTTCTCATCAAGAGAGCGTAGCCGGCTCATGACCTTTTCACGCTTCAGCAATCCAGAATTGGTCAAATGCACGGTTTTGCCGCGCCCATCGCTCTCAAGCTTTTGGCGAGTGACAAAACCGGATTTTTCCATCCGGTCAACCAGTCCCGTTGCGGCCGCATTTCCGCACCCAATACCGTCAGCTAATTCCGATAATTGACAGCCATTATGATAGCCCAAATACACCAGCGCCGTCGCTTGGGCTGGCTTTACCCCTGTGTCAGCAAGCACAGCCCCTGCCCTACGCGACAACCGACCATAAGCATAGTCGACCACGGCAAACAGACGGCGGTGGGTTGGGCGGGCTATGGCCATCTATATCTCTCGCGACAATTTACGGCGTTCACGCCCCCTAAAGATGCAAAAACAAAGGGCGCGAAAACATTCGCGGCACACAGTCGTGCGCTGCTCGCTACGCTCGTATTCGTGCTTGTTGGTAATTTAGTACCGTTCATATACATTTCACCTTAAGCGGAGAAACTACACATATGAATTAAAATGTCACCTAAATTTAAAGCAGAATTTTACTGCTCTTATTCAACTTTATTTATGGCGGCCAATTCCACAACGCTCACCAAAATCTGCAAATGCGCTATTGGGTGTGGGCGGTGTAATGTCAAAATTGCCTTTTGAGCCAATATCTATGTTGATCGTTTTGCCTTTTACCACAGCGTTATAAAGCTTGGCTGCCTGCACACCGTTTTGGCCGCTTAGGTATTGCGAGACGGGTTTATAGGTGAAATCACCTAAATTAATAGCATCGCCGCCACCGAGTGACATCTTTACTGTTCTGCTTTTTCCGCGTCTCGACGATTTTTTCAAAACACTTTCCCAACTTTGTGGACGGGTCGTAATTGCAGCCCGTAATTTGCGATTTGCACACACAAAAAGTAGCCCATGTGTATCCTTACCACTCGTGAAAATCAGCTCATTTGTACCAATAAGGTCTTCGCGCACCTTCGTAAATTTTTCACCAACATGTGTAAGCGATCTATTTGCAGGCACCCATTCACCATCCGTAGTGTCAGCATGTGCTATATTTGGCAGAGATGCAATGGACAGCGTTGCTAAGAGAGCAAAAGTCAAGAGCATTTTATTTGATAATAGTTTTGTCATGAAGATAGTCCTTATTGTTAAACGATGTATGTAATTACTGTTTAACGATAAGGTCATCTTTCGGCAAGAATAGAATTATTACTATTTGTGCAGGTCTTGGAAAGGAAAAGATATCAATGCTGAGTATGATTTAGGGTATGATGTTTTTAAACACAACAAACCAATCTCAAAAGTCAGACAAAATTATCTTGCGATTAACTTGGCTCAAAATCCAATGCTACACCATTATTGCAATAGCGCAGCCCCGATGGATTAGGGCCGTCCTTGAAGACATGGCCTTGGTGGGCGCCGCAGCGTTTGCAGTGATATTCGGTGCGCGGCACGACCATTTTAAAATCCCGCTTGGTTTCTACATTGCCTTCGATAGGCTTCCAGAAACTGGGCCAGCCTGTGCCGCTTTCGTATTTTGTTACGGATTCGAATAATGGCAGACCACAAGCCGCACAGTTAAATGTGCCGGCGCGTTTTTCATCATTCAATTTGCTCGACCAAGGGGCTTCGGTGCCCTCTTTGCGCATGACGTGAAATTCCGCGTCCGTGAGGCGGGTTTTCCATTCGGATTTTTTGATGCTTTTCCAGTCTATATTTGAAGTCATATCACGGCTTCCCTTGTTTTTCTGATTACCAGCATAGCTTATCCCTGTCCCAAGTACACCCACGCCAACAACGGACGCGCTGGCCATTACAAAATTACGTCTAGTGATTTTTCTGGGATTGATTTTTCTGCGGATAATCATCTTGGACTCCATATTTGATGCGTACATTAGCAAAAATCACTGGCTAATCATGTCACAGCTTATAACAAGTTCGCGAGACTAGAAATTGCGAGACCAAGGATAAGGAAGAGCCCGGCAGTACGATTTGATTTAAAGATATTTAAGCTCTCCTTTCCATTATCGCCATCAAACTTCCATATTTGCCACACTATATGCATTGTAAAGGGCACGACCAACAAAAAGGCTTTGGGAATAGTGCTGACCAAAGCAATACTAATGATAATGAGCAGTAGACTGAGTGTATATATAGCCCCCGTCCAAAACCTCGTTTTCTCCCCAAATAAACGCGCTGTAGATTTCACACCTATCATTGCATCATCTTCCACGTCCTGGCAGGCATAAATCGTATCATAACCTATTGTCCAAAATACCAAGCCTGCATAGAGCAAAAACAACGGGAGTGAAACCTGTCCCGTTTTGGCCGTATAAGCCACCAAAACCGCCCAATTAAATGTCAAGCCGAGCCAGGCTTGTGGCCAATAGGTTATTCGCTTCATGAATGGATAGGCGGCGACCAGTGCCACGGATAGCACCGCAATAATCTGTGACAAGCGCGGAAAAAATGCCAGCACTACCAGCCCGACTAAACATTGTAATGCGAGCCAAACCCAAGCAGAACGGACACTAATGGTCCCCGCAGCCAATGGCCGCAGGGCCGTGCGCTCAACCCTCCTGTCCAAATCACGGTCGACTATGTCATTATAGGTACATCCCGCGCCGCGCATGGCCACCGCACCTATACCAATCAGCACGGCCCATTTTATGTCAGCACGCGTAAACCCTTCGGTAAGTGCTGCAAAGGCCAACCCAATCCAACCAGGCAAGGCCAACAACCAAAACCCGATGGGGCGGTCATAACGTGACAGCCGCAGATAGGGGCGCAGACCTTCGGGCATATGTTCAACCCATCCGCCTTGGGTGCTATCTTTTATGATTTTATCTTGGTTCGTTTTATTCATTAGGGGGTGATTAGCACAAAAATTCCGACTATGAAGTGTTTATGAGAAAGTTTTACAAACTACCGCGCTTATGCGTGATGGACCTGCTGGCCGAAGGCGAAACCATCATCCTTAGCAAAGCCCAGAGCCATTATCTGGGGCGGGTTTTACGCCGTAATGTCGGCGACCAAGTGCGCTTGTTTAACTGGAGCGACGGCGAATGGTTGGCCGACATCACCCATATATCAAAGCAAGAAATTACACTATCGGTCGGTGAACAAACCCGCCCTTACAAACGCCCGCCGGATATCTGGTTGTTGTTTGCACCGATAAAGCACAAGCGCAATGTGTTCATTGTCGAGAAAGCTACCGAGCTCGGTGCAGAGCTGATCCACCCTGTAATAACCGCTCGCACTACATCCAAAATCAGTATGGATAAAATGAAAGCCCATATTATAGAAGCTGCCGAGCAAACCGAACGCGTAGATTTACCGCAAATTCGCGACCCGCTGAAACTTGAACAGGTATTAGAAGACTGGGACGAGAGCCGTACTTTGATATTTGCGGACGAAGCCAAAGCTGGTGAAAAATGCGACGGCGAACCCGCAGCCCAAGCCCTCAGTAAAATCAAAGCCCCCGCCGCCATCCTCATCGGTCCTGAGGGCGGCTTCACCGAGCAAGAACGCGACCTATTACGCGCCAAACCCTATTGTGTGTCCATCAGTCTCGGCCCCAGAATCCTCCGCGCCGACACTGCTGTCGCTGCAACATTGGCATTGTGGCAGGCGGTTAGTGGGGATTGGTGATTATGGTTTGAATGACAGTCCTTGAATATAGTTGCATAAGCAACTATATTGGTTTATGAGACAAGCAATACTACACACAACTTCACGAGGAAATCATGACAGAGTCCCGCACTTCAACAACCACGCCCGCCACATTAGGCGTCCACCATGTTGCTTATCGTTGCAAAGATGCCAAGGAAACGGTCGAATTTTACACCAAAATGCTCGGTATGGGGTTTAAGCTTGCTATTGCCGAAGACGAAGTCCCGTCTACGGGTGCGCCTGACCCTTATATGCATATTTTCCTCGACGCGGGCGGTGATAATGTTTTGGCGTTTTTCGAAATTCCCAACAGCCCTAAAATGGGCCGTGACCGCAACACGCCGCGTTGGGTGCAGCATATCGCCTTTCGCGTTGAAAATTTGGATGCATTGATGTCTGCAAAATCCCATCTCGAAGCCAATGGTATCGACGTGCTCGGCCCAACCAACCACGGTATTTTTAAGTCCATTTACTTCTTTGACCCGAGCGGGCATCGCCTTGAGCTAGCCGCAGACATCGGTACGCCTGCGCAATTGGCCGAACTGAAAGACGTGGCTCCGGACATGTTAGACGAATGGGCGCGCACCAAAAAAGCCCCGCGCCACGCAGCGTGGCTACACGAAAATTCTGACGACTAAGCCGCAATACTTGACAATTACAAATGCGCCTTGCATTGGGTGCACCAAAATAAATTAGGAACACACATGAAACTCGCATCACTTAAGCACGGTCGGGACGGCCATCTTGTTATTGTAAGCCGCGATCTGAAAACTGCTGTTGACGCCGGCGACATCGCCGAAACTATGCAACAAGCACTGGATAATTGGGAGACCGTAGAACCTCTTTTGCAAGCGCGTTATGCGCGTGTTAACAAAGGCAAAGGTGATTTTTTCACATTTGTACCCGAAGTCTGCGCCGCGCCCTTGCCGCGTGCTTTTCAATGGCTCGACGGTTCAGCCTATATCAATCATGTTGAGTTGGTACGCAAAGCGCGAAATGCTGAAGTGCCGGAAAGTTTTTATTCTGACCCTTTGATGTATCAAGGTGCGTCTGATACATTTATTGGGCCAATGGACCCGATTGTCGCCGTCAGCGAAAAGCACGGTATCGATTTTGAGGCCGAAGTTGTCGTCATCACCGATGACGTGCCGATGCAAGTGTCCCAAGCCAAAGCCAAAGACCATATTAAACTGATTATGCTCGTGGATGATGTGTCCTTGCGCGGGCTTATCCCTAATGAACTGCGCAAAGGGTTTGGTTTTGTCCACGGTAAAGCTTCCAGCGCCTTTTCGCCCGTAGCCGTAACGCCGGACGAACTGGGTAAATCCTGGCGGGGCACCAAAGTACATTTGCCGTTGCTGGTCGAGTATAACGAAAAACCATTTGGCAAGACCAATGCTGGCAAAGACATGACGTTTAATTTCGCCAAACTGGTCGCCCACGGCGCAGCAACCCGTAAATTATGCGCAGGCACCATCATAGGTTCGGGTACCGTTTCCAACCAAGACAAAGACGGTGGCCCGGGACGCAAGGTTGAAGACGGCGGTTTGGGGTATTCCTGTATCGCGGAAATCCGCATGATCGAAACCATTAAAGACGGTAAACCATCCACAAGTTTTATGAAATTTGGCGATCGTGTCAGTATTGAAATGAACGACAAAGACGGAAATTCCATTTTTGGTAAAATCGATCATTTTGTGGAGAAACACAAAAAATAAGCGAAACATGCTTTGCGTTTTTCTTGCTTTGCGTTGTTTCTGGCATTACGTTTTTCTGGCATTACGTTATTTTTGCAGCTTTTACCTGTTCTTATTTTTGCTTCTTTTGCCAAATTTAATTTTGCGCGACTTCGGTGCAATATATAAATAATCATTTGCCAAATCGAGCATAAAATCCCGCCCGTCAATGATATCTATGCCTGCTATGACGAGCGGATAAGTACCAAATTTATTAACGGGAAATTTTTCGAAATTCATCACGATAAATTCATGATATCTTAGTCGCATGCCACCGATATGAGTTTCCTCTATTTCAACGCGCATATGGGGCTTAAATTCATCGATAGAACCTTGTACAATCCACTCTTCACGCAAACGCCTGCGTTCTTTGGCAATTTTTGTACCCTTTACGCTCATCCAGTTAATAGCTGAAAAGTTAGAACCCGTGTCGAACAATGTGGGAATATGCAAATCTCCAAATTGCGTATAGGTGTATAAAAGACCAAATTTTTCTACGGGATATGGGTTGTCTTCCAATCTGATTTTTTTCCAACCATTATATTTGGATTTGGATAAGTGGGGTTTTTTTCTAATCTTTACGGTGGAAGAGATGTGCGAGAATGCGAGCACCAAATCATTTAATACATCCATGCCTAAAATACCATCAAGACCTTCAGCTTGGGCTTTTTGCCAATCTTTGAGAATGACAATATTATGATTTTTAAAGACCTGCTTTCCAAATGATAATGTGTCCACTGTTGTTCCGGGGCGATATCCTGAATTTGTCATGCCGTTGATATAGTGTTGAGAGCTGTTCACACCAAAACCTAAACGCACCTTAGTTTTTTCAAATATACTCGTGCGCGACGCCGCGGTGTCTATCATAAATTTAAGCGGCGCGCTGTCATTGATCTGAACTTCGATCGTATATTGGCCGTGCTCCATACGCACAAACGGCACAGTGTTGCTTGGGCTCGTCGTGTTGGCGAATGCAGGTGTTGTTAGGCCAATGCATAAGCATGAAATACAGCACGCACAGAGATAAAACAGTTTATTAAAAACCATATGCTTTAGATAATTTGTACGCAAATAAGCAATCATGCGAAGTCCTTTATGTCTTCATATTAACATAAAGACATCACCCTGACCAGAGCCACAAGGCTAAAGTTTTAGTAATATTCAGATCAGTCATGTTTCCAATTAGTATTTTTCCCAATCAGTATTTTTTCCAGTCAGTATTTTTTCCAGGCAGAGATGAAAAACGCATTTTCCTTGACGATATTTCGCCCGGCCACCGTTTGGTACAAACCAATTTGGTAAGAGGTTTTAGGGTTGTGCTTATAAACCAGGGAAGTTTGTAATTTCATGCGCTTATTTGCCCGTGAAATTTCAAATTGTTCTTCGCTATCTGTATAAAACCCCTGTGCGAGAATTTGGAATTTATCGTGCGGTTGCCAGCCAAATGTGGCATCTATGCGCCGTTCATCTGGTTGCGCCCTTGGTCTATATCTATAGGCAGATTGAATATCCACAAAAGCATCTTTTTGGGCGAGTTTAAAACTACGGCCAAGCAGAAATCTGCCTTCATAATGGGTCGAACCAGACCCTAAATCTGCATCGGAAATGACTTCTCCAGCGCCTGCAAATAACACCCCGGCTTGCGCTGATACCACCCATTTGCCATTTTGCCACAAGACACGCCTTAAGCCAGCATAGCTCTCACCGAGGCCAGAGAAATTTACAACATCCACGCCGGCTGTAAATTGGATGTCTTGAAAGCTGGATTGTATAACCACCGTAGTTTTACTGGTTAATCCGTGTTCCCAATACAGTGCGCTTTCCATTTTGTTAAATGAGACTGTTTGGGTTAAATTTCCATCATTGTCATACCCAGTACGCGCAGTGTCAAAAAGTGTTGTCGAGATGACCTGCCCTTCGCCAGCAGCCGTTGGCCACGCACCTGCATGGGCAAAGGCGGATGAAAAAAATACCGCCGTACATATTACAAAGCCCCATAGTTTCATAGTCTCATAAAACGCTACATCCCTAAAGCGTATTTTCTCATCCCACGCCTTTATTTAACCTTTGCTTTGCATACACGTCAAATGATATAGAAAACACAAGGAGTGCCATGACCAAAAAACAAGAAATCAACACCAAATTCAAAAACATTGCTTTTCTTTGTTCTGACAAAGTGACTGCCAAACGAACAATGGCAACGCTTGTTAGTAAATACGGGAATTGTGATGCTGCACAGGCAGATGTACTAGTACCGCTCGGCGGAGACGGATTTATGCTCGACACACTCCGCAAGCATATTGCCCTGCTGAGGCGCGGCTTACCCGTATACGGCATGAACCAAGGAACGGTTGGCTTTCTCATGAACAATTTCGCCAAGGACGGCCTGCTTGAACGTCTTACCAAATCTCAGGCCGCACAAATTCAACCGCTTAAAATGACGGCGCAAACCCCCAGTGGCCCAGTTGAAGCCCTGGCCATCAACGAAATATCCTTACTGCGTCAAACCAGTCAGGCGGCTCATATCCGTATTTCCATAGACGACGAAGAACGTATGGCACGTTTGATGGCGGACGGAATTTTAATATCAACCCCTGCTGGGTCTACTGCTTATAATCTATCTGCCCACGGGCCAGTTATACCCCTTGGTTCAGATGTTTTGGCTTTAACACCAATTAGTGCTTTTCGGCCAAGGCGTTGGCGCGGCGCACTCCTAAAAAATACTGCCAAAGTTAAATTTGAAATTCTAAGTCCTGCTAAGCGCCCCGTCAGTGCGGTCGCTGATAGTGCTGAATTTCGCAATGTCACATCTGTCGAAGTTGAACAAGTACACGGCATTACATTTAATCTTTTGTTTGATGAAGGTCATGAGCTGGACGAGAAAATTCTGCGCGAGCAGTTCTCGGTATAACATATTCAATTTTTCTTGTTGTGTGTTTTACCCACAAATAAGATTGCAAACCCAACAATCCAGGACAACCATTTTTCCGATAAATCAGCCAAGGGCCCGTCCATACCCGATGCGACCACCGCGACCATAAAACCACTCGCAATAGCGGCCCATATATATATGCCTAAGACCCGCCAACCAAAACACCGCGACAATACCGTAGGGCCAAAGGCCGCGCCAAGGGCTACCCAAGAAAACAAGACGCGGTCAAAAATACTGTCTGGCATGGTCAAGGTTAAAACAACGGACAACACGGCAATAGCAATCATGGCAAGTCGCCCTGCTAAAACTTCCCGACCGGGCATAAAGCGCGCAGCCCCTAGGTCGTGTGAGACTGCGGACGCACAAGCCAAGAGAAGGCTATCAACAGTTGACATTACGGCGGATAAAACCGCAGCCAGCACAATCCCAGCTAATATTGGCGGCAAATAAGCCTCGGCTGCGGCGAAGAAAATTTGCTCAGACGGTGTCTCGGGCAACAAAGCACGCGCCGCCAATGCCAAGAGCGTCACGCCTAAATAAATCAATGTGCCCCAGCCGATAGTAATCGCTGCGCCTAGAAGACGTGCTTTGCGGTCTTTGACCGCCATAATACGGTTCAGGAGCTGCGGTTGTCCCGCTGCACCTAGCCCCGTACCCAACAGACCAAGCGAACCGCCAACTGCCACCAAGCCGACAGCACCGCCGCTCATATGAAAATAAGCCGGCGCTTCATTGGCGTGTAGGGTGTCCATAATGGCGCCCAAACCACCCGCAGAAACTATGGTGACAATAGGCACCAGCAAACACGCACCAACCATAACCAATGCTTGCAAGGTATCGGTGATACTCGCGGCCCAAAAACCGCCCATGAGACAATAGGCAACAATTATCACCGCGCCCAATATCACACTTTCAACAAGCCCTATGCCAAATGTTGAAGAAAACGCGGTGCCTGCCGCTTGGAACTGTGCGGCAACATAAAACACAAAACAAAATATAATGAGGACAGCCGCCAATGCAGCTATTCGTACGCGCCATTTTTGGCTGACATCTGCTATGAGGAAATCCACTATTGTAATATGCCCACGCGCGGCGGTTTCCCTGTTTAATCGTGGCCCCATAACCAGCCAAGTCAAAGCATAGCCGCCAAATATCCCAGGAATGAGCCACAAAGCCTTGAACCCGACAGAAAAAACAAACCCGGTATACCCCAGCAAAACCCAGGCCGAGGACGTAGACGCCGCATAGGAAAGCCCAGCCACCCAAGGCCCAAGCCCGGTTCCCTGACCTTTACCGGCAATAAAAAAATCGCTTTCGGAAACCACGCGCTTGGAAGCCCAAAACCCGATACCAAGCAGAACAAATTTATAAAAAATCAGCGTGATTAAGACAACCGTTTGCGAAGACATACCTACCCCTGAATTATTTATTTGGGAGCAGTGTAGCGGAGAAACCGCGGCGCACCAGTATATTATTTATAACGTGATGGCTGTCACGGACACACGTATTTTTTTTGGGCTAACGGTCAATCATCAGAAACCATAGTGAGAGAGTTATCATGCTAAATGCATTAAAAAATACAATAAGCTCAGCCTCAATTTTATTGCTCCTTAGTGCCTGTACAACGGTGTCGAAATTTTCAAATTACGGAAGCTACAAAACTGGTTCAAAAACAAGCTCAGTAACAAAACCTGGCTATTTTAAATGTGCCGATAAATCCACAAATGTATTACAGCTAGAATGCAGGTATGAAGAAGCAAATGTCCAGTCTCTTATCTTTTATAAAGCATACGAAAATGCTGCTATCGGTGCATCAAAACAAGATAGATGGACGCAAAACGGGTTGCTAGTAGGCGGGGCTGCATCTGCTGCCATGTTCCTATTTGAAAGTGACCCCGGCGGTATTTCAAAATCTGTGCAAGACAATCTTGCGGGCATAGGGCTCGCTGCCGCCGTGATTTCTAGTTACCGCAGTTCCGTAAATGCAACACAAAAATTTGAATATTTATCCAATGCTAGAAAAGCTTCAATCTGCGTCATTAGGTATGGCGAACTAATTAAAACACGAGGTTTAGAAAACGAAGCCTTGTTTGCGGCAGACTTTCAAAACGCACTCGACCTTCTCGTAAACTTCAAATCTCTTGAAGCCCAAGGTAATACCGACCCAAAACTACCTCCGCTCATAGCCAAGATAGAACAAATCGTTCAGCTCGCACGTCAAAACAAAGCGACCTATAGGCGAGCGCCTGATGAAATGATGGCAGGTATTGATGAAATAAATCACCAAGTTCATAATGGCCTAAAGGGCGCAGAAATTACATTAGCAGGTGTTTCTGAAACAATTTTCAAAGCGGGTAAAAATAGTGGCAAATTCGCAGAAACCAAAAAAAATGATGTTCAAGGTATGGCAAATTCGCTTACACCTACGGCGGGTGGCGTCAGAGGGGTGAAATCCTTAGTTGCGAGAGGTGGAGCTACCAGTATACCAACTCTTTTTAATTCACTAATCAACATGCAAGTAAATATAGAAGATACGGCAACCCCCTATACATTGTTGAAGGCTTGTGCGGGGAATTTGGTTGGGCAGGCGCCCCCAGAACCTGAAATAGTATTAAGCGAGGATGGGTAATTTACTTCTGCATCGCCTTTGCTATCTCAGGGCGGTCTTCTGCGCTCTGCAAATATTGTGGCACTGCGCGCATATGGGTTTTTTGCTCATAGCTATAGCCGTATGACAGAACCTCCGCATCCTTGTTGTGACCGCCTATAAACGAGACACCAACGGGCAGACCGTGAACCGTACCCATGGGAACCGTTAGATGGGGATAACCTGCGATTGCGGCCAATGAGCCGGAACCCGCCCAACGCGGCCAAACATCACCGTTGATAGGGTCAACCCGCCCAGGAATTGGCCCAGACGGCGCGACAAGGATATCGACATTATTATCGGCGAGCAGCGCATCAATGCCGTGCTGGCGCGCCGAATCTAATAGCTCTTTACGCGCTTGTTTATATTTTGCATCCTCTAGCGAGCCGTAAGCTTGTGCTTCTATGAATATGCTTTGGTCAAATAGAGCCAGTTCAACATCTCCGTTGGCTTGGTTAAAAGCGATGAGCTCTTCCAAATTTTTCACCGCAACCGCAGGGGCTGCATCTGCAAGATAGGCATTCATTGTCGCCTTAAATTCATAATTTAACAAATCACCTTCCAGGCTCCAGAAATTTTCGGCTTTGGGGCTAAAACTTTCTATCTCCACCAAAATAGCCCCAGCCTTTTCCATCTCGTCCAAAGAAGCGTTGAACAATTGGATGATATCGGCATTGCTTCCTTGGGCGTAACGCAGCACGCCAATACGCGCACCGCTCAATTTACCCGCATCCAAGGCACTGACATAATCAGTTTTAGCAGAACCAGTGGCCATAGCTTCCAACATCATAGCCGCCCCCTTGACCGTTTTGGTCATGGGACCTGCTGTATCTTGGGTTGAGGATATGGGCACAATATATTGTTGAGAGACAAGACCGACAGTTGGCTTGAAGCCAACAACTCCGTTAATCGTAGAAGGACAAATAATCGAGCCGTTAGTTTCCGTTCCGACAGTACCCGCCGCCAGTGAGGCCGCTGCTGATGCACCTGAACCAGAGCTTGAGCCACACGGATTTCGGTCAAGCATGTGCGGGTTGCGTACTTGCCCGCCTAGTGAAGTCCAGCCGCTCATAGAATCGTTAGAGCGGTAATTGGCCCATTGGCTTAGGTTTGCTTTGCCCAAAATAACGGCGCCTTGTGCGCGTAAGCCAGCAACAAGCGGCGAATCCCGTCCTGTCATATTGTCCTTAAGAGCCGTAGACCCCGCCGTCGTCGCAACCGGGTCTTTGCTTTCAATAATGTCCTTTAGGAGCACAGGGATTCCGTGCAGCGATCCTAAATCTGCGCCTGCCGCGCGGCGCGCGTCCAACGCACGGGCATCCGCAAGGGCATTGGGGTTGAGAGCAAGCACACTTTGTAGTGTTGGCCCTGCATTGTCGATTTTCTCTATGCGTGCAAGATAAGCTTTGACCAATTCTTCGGACGTCACATCTCCACCGCGCAAGGCCTGTGCTATTTCAGGTAAAGTTTTAGCGGGCCATCCATAGGGCGCATAACTAGCCCGTACATTTTCGTCCGTAGCGATTGGCGTAATAACATCTTCATTTTGTGTTGGTGCACATTCGCCCAACCCCGCCGCCAATACTGCGGCTGTAAATAATAATTTTATCTTCATTTCAGTCTCCTCTTACAAAGCTTTGTTCTGTCTGTTGGCGATGAGATCGTCGACCACTTCAGGTTCAGCCAGTGTGGACGTATCGCCGAGATTGTCAAACTTATCCTCGGCAATTTTACGTAAGATACGGCGCATGATTTTCCCTGAACGGGTTTTAGGCAGGCCAGGCGCAAATTGAATAAGATCGGGCGCAGCAATTGGGCCAATTTCAGCGCGGACATGCTTGACGAGGTCTTTGCGTAAATCCTCACCCACTTGTCCATTGGTTTGGGTACCGAGCGTGGGCGTCACATAAGCATAAATGCCTTGGCCTTTAATGTCGTGGGGATAACCGACGACGGCAGCTTCGGCTACGGATGGATGGCTTACAAGTGCGCTTTCAACTTCTGCGGTACCCATGCGGTGCCCTGATACATTGATGACATCATCAACCCGTCCTGTAATCCAGTAAAACCCGTCTTCGTCGCGCCGACATCCATCACCCGTGAAATAATTCCCGGGATACGCCTGAAAATAAGTTTCATAAAAACGCTGATGATCACCGTAAACCGTCCGCATTTGCCCCGGCCAGCTGTTCTTGATTATTAGATTGCCCTCGGTCGTACCGGACAATTCCTTACCGTGCGCATCCACCAAAGCTGGCTCAACCCCGAAGAAAGGGTGGCTGCCTGCCCCCGGCTTCATGTCTGTGGCTCCTGGTAGGGGAACTATCATGGCACCGCCAGTTTCCGTCTGCCACCATGTATCGATAATTGGGCAACGCCCATCGCCGACACTCTTAAAATACCATTCCCAAGCCTCAGGGTTTATGGGTTCGCCAACAGTCCCCAATATCCGCAGGCTTTTACGTGACGTTGCTTGCACAGGGCCGTCACCTTCGCGCATTAAGGCACGTATGGCCGTGGGCGCCGTATAAAACAACGACACTTTATGCTTATCACAAACCTGCCAGAACCGCGATGCATCAGGATAAGTCGGGACGCCTTCAAACATAACCGTTGTCGCACCATTGGCCAGCGGGCCGTAAACTATATAAGTATGTCCCGTAACCCAGCCTACATCGGCGGAGCACCAATATATATCGTCTTCCTTGAGGTCGAAAACATATTCATGGGTCATGGCGGCCCAGACCAAATAGCCGCCCGTGGTATGTAACACGCCTTTGGGTTTACCAGTTGAGCCAGATGTATAAAGAATAAACAAAGGATCTTCGGCGTTCATGGGCTCGGGCGGACAATCTGCGGACACACCCTCTCGAGCCTCATGCAACCAAACATCGCGGCCATCTACCATATGCACATCACCGCCCGTGCGCCGCACAGTCAGCACGGTCTTGACAATACCGGATATATCACAAGCCGCATCACAATTTGCTTTGAGCGGGATGGGCTTCGCGCCGCGAAGTCCCTCGTCCGCCGTAATCACAAATGTACTGTCACAATCTGTGATACGCCCTGCCAAGGCTTCGGGTGAAAATCCGCCGAACACCACCGAATGCACGGCCCCAATTCGTGCACAAGCAAGCATGGCAAATGCGGCCTCTAATACCATAGGCATATATATAGTGACGCGGTCACCTTTTTTGACACCAAGGTTTTTCATAACATTGGCAAAGCGGCAGACCTCAACATGTAGTTCTTTATAGCTAAGCGTAATACTTTCGGTCGGGTCATCGCCCTCCCAGATTATAGCCGCCTTGTCACCGCGTGTTTTTAAATGTCGGTCAATACAGTTTTCGGTGACGTTCAAAACACCATCGCTATACCATTTTACATGCAAATCTGACTTATCCCAGCTCACATCTTTTACATGCGTATAAGGCACCATCCAATCTAGCCGCTTGCCATGCTCACCCCAAAATTTTTCCGGGTTAGATATAGAGCGGGCATACATGTCTGCATATTTTTCAGGTGTCAAATTGGCTTGTTTTTGAAAATCGCCAGGAACTTTGTAAATTGGGTCTTTGTAAATTGGGTCTTTGTCGGCCATTAATTTCTCTTTTAAAAACGAGTGCGCTAATGAGGTGTAATAATATCAATATCGGAAAACTCACTGGGATGAATATAATCTTGGTCAAACCAGGGTTGATGCTCAGCTGAAAATTGATTTGTAAGCCAATTTGCCACCTTATTCACCCTGTCTAGCTGTGTTGTATGGGGGGCGCGAACTAACCAAAAATTATAACTATAGACTATGCCGTAATCGAGCACCAAGAGTTCCGGATACAATTTAGCCATATATGTAGGGAGCATAGTAATACCGGAACCGCTAAGAACCGCACTGAGCATAATCGCACATGAATTAGCGCTGAGCACTGGTGTGAGCAAATCACGAAGTGCGCTGGATTTCTTTTCCCATTTATCTACAACTAAACCCGAGCCGCGAAGATACATAACACGATGATTTACACCGTCTTGCATGGAACGCGGTAGCCCAAATCTTTCTTTGTAAGATCGGCTAATCATAGGCATATAATGCAGTGTACCAAGTTGACGCGCGACAAAATCCATAGGTTTGGTTGTATTAAACTGCACATTGAGATCCGGTTCTTGGTCTTCACCCATATTGGCTGAGTTTTGTGTGTAAAAACGCAGGTTAACGCCTTTATTGTTTTCCAGGAAATTTGGCAGGGCCGGCATAAGCCAATCTGTGACCAGGCCGTCAAGGCATTTTATAAACACATCACCAGTCCCTGTTTGGTCTAAACTGCTGGCCATCCGTTCGATATTCGCCGCAGAACGGTTCATAGCAGTTGCATGGGACAGCATGGCTTTACCAACTTCTGTCGGTAGCATACCTGATGTTGTGCGCTTAAACAGCGACATCCCAAGCCGTGCTTCAAGATTATCAATGCGTTTTGAAATAGTTGGCTGCGTTCGTCCCAACAGAGTTGCCGCCTTAGAAATTGAGCCTGTTTTGGATATAGCCAAAAACACGGAATAATCATCCCAGCTCACTAAGCGCGATATTTTATCTATACCCGCCATACGGTTTTTATACTCCCCAAATTAAAATTTTAGCCCTACTAACATGTACATACAGGCAAATCCAGCTTTACTCCCCGGTAAACGGGCTTGTTTGTACAATTATACCACCATGCAGGGTGGTCAACCTGCTTTTTTTGTGATTGGGGCAGGCTAGCGAGGTGATTGCTTGAGAGGTTCTGAAGTTTGTCACCTCGTTTTTTGTATTCAAACCACCCCATTTTTGTAGTTAAACCTCCTCGTTTTTGTATTTAAACCTCCTCGTTTTTGTATTTAAACATTGTAAACATATACTTGCAATTCTTACACTGTTCAGGCACACCGCCGCCTATGAACAATAACAATACCCAACAAATAAGCGCGCCAGCTCCAGCCTCTTCGGGGTCTAAACCATCCTTGTGGACAGACCTTGGCCCTGTCATTGCTTATGTGGTCGTCTTCAACATTGCCCGCAAAATGATTGATCCGGAAAACACTTTTAATTTACTTGGGATGCGTGTACCCGGTGAAGATGCGCCTCTTTACATTGGTGCCTTGGTCTTTGCCGTTGCCATTGTCATTGCCGTTGTCCACTCTAAAGTAAAAACCGGACAGGTTTCCATTATGCTTAAGGTAACGGCGGTTATTGTCTTAGGGACAGCGGCAATCACCATTGGTTTTAAAAGCCCAACAGTGTTTAAAATGAAACCCACTGCCATCAATTTACTATTTGGGGGTACTATTCTTGGTTCTTTAGCCATGGGCAAAAACGTGTTTAAATTGATGTTCGAGGAAGTTTATAAACTTCCAGAAAAAGCTTGGCGCACATTGGCGTTTCGTTGGGGTATATTCTTTTTGTTTTTGGCCGTGCTCAACGAGTATATTTGGCGCAATTATTCTGTAAAATTCTGGACGGATTTTAAGCTTATTGGTATGCTGCCCATTACCTTCATTTTTACATTGCTCAATATGCCACTCTTGATGAAGCATATGCCAGAATTAGGCACACAAAAAAATAACGCAAATAACAAAGAAGAGTAATTCCGAGATTGCGACCGTGTGCAAGCCGCGTTATAAGAACGCAAGCAACCAACATTAGACGGTAAAAGGATAATCATATGGCTTCTCTAGACAGTTTTAAGTGCAAACGCGAAATGACGGTTCGCGGCGGCACCTACACATATTTCGATTTAAAAGTGGCTGAAAAAAACGGCCTCACCGGTATTTCAAAATTGCCATATTCACTCAAAGTTTTGCTGGAAAATTTACTGCGCAATGAAGACGACAAAACTGTAACCCGTGACGATATTCTCGCCGTAAAAAATTGGCTTGATACCAAAACATCTACACACGAAATTGCTTACCGCCCTGCCCGTGTTTTGATGCAGGATTTCACAGGCGTCCCTGCCGTAGTTGACCTCGCCGCTATGCGCGACGCCGTGGTCAAGCTCGGTGCTTCTGCCGATGCTATTAATCCGCAAAATCCTGTTCATTTGGTTATCGATCATTCCGTCATGATCGATTATGCGGGCACCAATGCCGCCTTTGCCAAAAACGTTAAACGAGAATATGAACGTAACGGCGAGCGATATGATTTCTTGAAATGGGGACAAACTGCCTTTGATAATTTCTCCGTTGTCCCGCCAGGAACGGGTATCTGCCACCAAGTCAATTTGGAGAATATCGGTCAAACCGTGTGGACAAAAACCGAAGGCGGCGAAACCTTTGCCTTTCCAGATACACTTGTGGGCACCGACAGCCACACGACCATGATTAACGGACTTTCCGTACTGGGTTGGGGTGTAGGTGGTATCGAAGCCGAAGCAGCAATGCTCGGGCAGCCAATTTCCATGCTTATCCCCGAAGTTATCGGCATGGAACTGACCGGTAAAATGCCTGAAGGAGCTACGGCCACCGACTTGGTGCTCATTGTCGTTGCACAACTTCGCGCACGCGGCGTGGTCGGTAAATTTGTTGAATTTTTCGGTGAAGGCCTTGACCATCTCTCACTCGAAGATCAAGCTACATTGGCCAATATGGCGCCAGAATACGGCGCTACATGTGGTTTTTTCCCGGTTGATGAAGACACAATTACTTATTTAAAAGCAACGGGTCGCGATGCAGGACGCATAGAACTGGTTGAAAAATACGCCAAAGCCCAAGGTCTGTGGCGCGGCGACGAATCACCTGAATTCACAGATACACTTCACCTTGACATGAGCACAGTGGAGCCAATGATTTCCGGGCCAAAACGCCCAGAGGAAAAAATCGCTCTAAAAACTGCTAGTCGTGATTTCGGAAAAATCCTCGGACAAACATTTGGTAAATCCCCCATAGGCGGCAGCCCTACGCCAGTAAAAGGCCAGGATTATTCTGTTGACCACGGCGATATTTTCATTGCTTCGATTACGTCTTGTACCAACACATCCAATCCAAATGTTATGGTCGGTGCAGGCTTGTTGGCCAAGAAAGCTCATGCGCTTGGTTTAAAGCCAAAGCCTTGGGTCAAGACATCCTTGGCACCCGGTTCCCAAGTCGTGGGAGAATATCTCAAAAAAGCAAACCTCCAAAAACATCTGGATGCGCTCGGTTTTAATGTGGTTGGCTTTGGCTGTACCACCTGTATCGGCAACTCCGGCCCCATCGCACCAGAACTTTCTGAGGCCATCTCCGAAGGCGATTTGATCTCTTGTTCAGTTCTGTCAGGCAACCGCAATTTTGAAGGCCGTATTGGTCCGGACATTCGCGCCAACTTCTTGGCTTCGCCGCCGCTTGTTGTTGCTTATGCATTGGCGGGTTCTATGCACCATGATTTCGAGAACGACCCTTTAGGTGTGGACAAGGACGGCAATGAAATATATTTGCGCGACATATGGCCAACCTCCAAGGATATTGATGCTTTGGTACGCAAAACCATTACCCGCAAAATGTTCGTAGACCGCTATAAAGACGTCTATAAAGGCGACAAACAATGGCGCGACATTCAAGTCGAAGGCGGCAAAACATATCAATGGAATACCAGTTCCACATATGTGCAGCATCCACCCTATTTTGAAGGCATGACCATGACGCCAGACCCCGTGTCAGATGTCAAGAATGCCAATATCCTAGCTTTGTTAGGTGAAGCTATTACCACTGATCATATTTCGCCCGCTGGCGCCATTGCCGTAGACAGCCCTGCTGGTGCGTACTTATCGGAACGACAAGTTCCTCGAAATGAATATAATTCATATGGTTCAAGGCGTGGCAACCACCAAATCATGATGCGCGGCACCTTTGCTAATATCCGTATTGAAAATAAAATGGTGCCAGGCACAACGGGCGGCGTAGCTAAATATGTTCCAACCGGCGAGACTATGTCCATTTATGACGCAGCCATGAAATATCAAGACGACAGCAAGGATCTCGTCATTTTGGCAGGCGGGCTGTACGGTAATGGCAGTTCACGTGATTGGGCGGCCAAGGGCACGATATTGCTCGGCGTCAAAGCGGTTATCGCCAAAAGTTTCGAACGTATTCACCGTTCAAACTTAATTGGCATGGGTGTCTTACCTTTGGAATTTGAAAAAGGCGACGGTTGGCAAGAGCTTGGCATTACTGGCGATGAGACAATCGACATTGGCGGCGTTAGCGATATTACGCCGCGTTCCGATATCGATGTAACAATAACAAATACGGACGGGAAATCCAAAACCATCAAAGCCCGTATCCGTATCGACACGGAAAACGAGTTGGAATATTATAAGCACGGCGGTATTTTGCACTATGTGCTCAGGAATCTGGCCGCAGCCGCGCAATAAATGAAAACCATATTGTTTCTCTGTGTTGCCAATTCAGCGCGTTCACAAATGGCGGAAGGGTTGGCGCGTGATATCTTTGGCGGCAAAGTGAATGTTCTCAGTGCCGGTTCTGCACCTGCTAAGGTTAACCCTTATGCCGTGCAGGTCATGGCGGAAAACGGCATTGATCTTTCAAGACACACGTCTAAATCCGTAGACGATATAGACCTATCTACGATAGATTTGATTATTACGCTTTGTGCAGATGAAGTGTGCCCAGTGGTTCACACACGCACAAAGCGCTTGCATTGGCCCTTGGCTGACCCAGCAACAAATGACCCAAAAATTTCTAAAGACCAGCTTCTGGTCAGATTTCGCACTGCGCACGATGAAATCTCTGCTAAATTATCCAAACTCAACCTCAACATACTTGACTGAACTATTTTTAAAGGTGATATAAGGGTATGCTAAAGTCTGAACTTATAGAAAAACTAGAGCTTGAAAACCCGCATCTTAGCCCAGAAGAGTGCGAACGTGTCGTTGCTATTTTCTTTGAAAGCATCACCCAAACTCTTGAAGCAGGTGCCCGCGTAGAATTGCGCGGCTTCGGAAGCTTTACGCCGCGCCGCCGCAAAGCCCGCGCAGCACGAAACCCACGTACGGGTGCATCCATTGCCATTCCCGAGAAATTTGTGCCGTTTTTTCGCACCGCCAAAGGCTTGGCCAAGAAAATCGACAATACGAGCCATAAATAACGTGCTTCATTGAAGCACGGAATTGCGAACTTCCAAAACTATCATATCATCAAGCCGTATTGACGTTAAACATGATTTCATGCCATATCTGCAAATTATAAACTTAAACCCTAGGGGGAAACTATGGGAATGATCTCAGAATTTAAGTCTTTCGCGATGAAAGGTAATCTTGTCGACATGGCTGTCGGCGTTGTTATGGGTGCTGCCTTTGGTACCGTTGTTAAATCTTTTATCGATGATGTGTTCATGCCAGCCATCTCGCCTATTATGGGCGGAATTGATGTTGGTGCATGGGCGATTACAATGCCTGGCGGTGAAGATGCTGCCGTTATCAATATCGGTACATTTATCAATGCAACGATTTCTTTTATCATTGTCGCATTCGTTATGTTCATGATCATCAAAGCTATGAATAAAGCCAAGAAAAAAGAAGAAGCCGCACCCGCTGCCCCGCCGGCACAAGAAGTGTTGCTCGCAGAAATCCGTGATTTACTTAAAAAGTAAACGCCACACAATGTTTTAGAAAAAGGGTGTCGCAAGATGCCCTTTTTTGTTTATATAGCCCTTATGAAAGCCCAAATAAAAATATGCGGATTAACCCAGCCTAAGGACGTTGAAGCGGCATTGCTGTACGGAGCGGATATGCTTGGTTTTATTGTCGAAGCCAAAAGCTCGCGCCGATTAAGCGTCAAAAAAGCTGCGCAATTGTCGAGACCCGCATTTGGCGCAGCAAAGCGTGTCGCCGTGACCGTCAACGCAGACGAGGCATTACTTGCAAAGATACGCGCAGATATGCGCCCTGATTTCATCCAGTTTCACGGTGACGAAAGTCCAAAAACTATACGGTCTATCGGCGGCTTTACGGGGCTAGCTGCTATCAAAGCTATTACCATACGTGAGCGCGCTGATCTTAGCCAAATTAAAGATTATGCGGGGTGTGTGGATTACATACTTCTCGATGCCAAAGCCCCAATGGGGGAAAGCCAGCGCGGCGGACACGGGGTAGTTTTTGATTGGAAATTACTCAAGGACTTTTCCTGCGCTACGCCGCTTATTTTGGCGGGCGGCCTCAACCCGTTCAATATCCATGCGGCAAAACGGACTGGTGTCAACTTTTTTGATGTCTCCTCTGGTGTTGAGAACACTCCGGGCGTAAAAGACCACAAGAAAATTCAAACATTTATGAAAGCGGCACATGAGTAATTATCCAGATGAAAACGGACGCTTTGGTAGCTACGGCGGGCGTTATGTTGCCGAGACTTTGATGCCGCCGATATTGGCATTAGAAGCCGCCTATAAAGACGTTCGAAATGATCCAAGCTTTTGGGCGGATTTTGACCGTTTCGCCAAGCATTATGTTGGTCGCCCAAGCCCTCTATATTTCGCAGAGCGTCTGACGGAGCACGGTAAGGGCGCGAAGATTTACTTAAAGAGAGAAGATTTAAATCATACCGGTGCCCACAAAATCAACAATGTATTGGGGCAACTTCTGCTCGCCAAGCGTATGGGAAAGAAGCGCATTATCGCTGAAACTGGCGCAGGACAGCACGGCGTAGCGACAGCCACCTTGGCGGCACGGCTTGGTATGGACTGTATTGTCTTTATGGGCGCGGTCGATATCGAAAGACAAAAACCTAATGTGTTTCGTATGAAATTGTTGGGCGCAGAAGTACGCTCTGTCACCTCTGGTACCTCGACACTCAAAGACGCTATGAATGATGCCTTACGCGACTGGGTCACCCATGCGTCCGAGACTTTTTATTGTATCGGCACAGTAGCAGGCCCGCATCCCTACCCCGAAATGGTGCGTGATTTTCAAGCTATTATAGGCCGTGAGACCAAAGCGCAAATCCTAAAGGCCGAGAACAGATTGCCGGACGCGGTTGTGGCCTGCATCGGTGGTGGCTCAAACGCAATGGGGATTTTTCACGAATTTATCGACGACAAAAAAGTGCGCCTCATTGGCGTAGAAGCCGCCGGACGCGGCGTTGACACGGACGAACATGCGGCCAGCCTAACGGGCGGCGCACCAGGTATTTTGCACGGAAACCGTACATATTTACTGCAAGACGAACACGGCCAGATTAACGACGCACATTCCGTAAGTGCTGGCTTGGATTATCCCGGCATCGGACCTGAGCATTCATATTTGCACGAAATAGGCCGCGCCGAATATGTGAGTTGTACAGACGCCGAAGCCGTGAGCGCATTCCAACTCTGCACTAAACTAGAAGGTATCATCCCCGCGCTGGAAAGCGCCCACGCCATCCCGCGCACTCTGAATTTAGCAAGCAAGCTCGGTGAACACGGCCTCATCATAATGAACATGTCTGGACGCGGCGATAAGGACGTCAACACCATAGCAAATTTGATGGGGGTGGAGATATGATATTGAATAGAAAAATAAATACGGTTCTTCTTTCGGGGTACTTCCTCCATAAATGGGGGAAGGGAAGATGACCCACCGCATAGAAAAAACTTTTGCCCACCTAAATGCGGCCACCCAATCCGGTTTTGTTGCCTATATTATGGGCGGGGACCCTGACCACGAAGCCTCACTTGAACTTATGAAAGCCCTACCTTCTGCGGGGGTTGATATTATCGAGCTTGGGATGCCGTTTACCGATCCTGCCGCGGACGGGCCTGTGATAGAATTGGCAGGACTACGGGCGCTTAAGTCTGGCACAACGGTGCGTTCGGTTCTGGATATGGCCGTCGCGTTTCGCAAGGGCAATGACACGACTCCGATTATCCTCATGGGCTATGCCAACCCTATCCATCATATGGGCTATGCAAGTTTTGCTACCGCCACCAAAGATGCTGGCGTGGACGGGGCTATTATTGTTGACCTGCCGCCCGAAGAAGACGGCGAGCTTCGTACTGCGTTTGAAAAACATGGCCTCGCCCTCATCCGTCTGGCTACGCCGACTACAGACGATGCCCGCCTGCCAAAAGTTATCGCCGGCACCAAGGGTTTTGTTTATTACGTTTCCGCCCTAGGTATAACAGGTGCGGCTAAGGGCGAAAATGTGGCGATTAGTGAAGCCGTTACCCGCATTCGCACAGCATCTGGCCTCCCCGTTGTCGTAGGTTTCGGCGTCAAAACACCCGCACAAGCCAGCGAAGTTGCGCGGAGCGCCGACGCAGTTGTTGTCGGCAGTGCAATCGTTGATAAATTTCATAAAGAGGGCAAAGATGCGGCATTGGATTTGGTGCAAAAATTAAGCGCGGCGACCCTAAAGCCTAACAGTAACGGAAAATAAGTCAGCTATTCTTTCGCGACGACGCGGGTCCATTTTAATGTTTTACAAAATGGACCAACACACCCTTTAACTTCTAGCAAGCCTTCCTGCGTAAGTTTCAGTTTAGATTTATAAGTTTTTCCGTCGCGAGCATCATAAATTTTGCCGCTTCCCCATTTCTTTTTCTTTGCCTTAAAACCCCAAAGCATTTTCGAACCTACGATGCTTTGACCACTTAGATTTGGATCAGGGTTATTGTCATCTGTGCCTGTTCCGGCTTGCACCGGATCAATCCAAACCACAGTGCCGCACGGCGTTCCGTCCCCACAATCTGCAATATCAACATGTGCTGAACCATCAGATGTTAGCCACAACCCAGCTACATTTATATCGGAAGCTTGGGCTGGAACCACCAGTAAACTGGCAGTAAATACGGAGATAAGAAGATATGTGCGCATGGTTTTAATCCTTATTTATATACAAATAACCTCTAGAGAGAGGCCCATAAATGTCAAGGCATGCCGCGTTTATTGCCTGTTATTGTTCTGTCCTTAACCATATTCATTTGTAGATATTTTACGCACATTTCCTAAGTTTAGCTGCGGGAGCGGGTTATGCATGTTGACAATTATTCGGTTTTAAAAGCGGGCGGAATGTCGGCTGAATCGGTTTATGAAATTATTTCGAATGACGCTATTCGTTTGGGCGGACGCTTTAGTGACATGCCACAGCGCGCCGCCGTCTATCATCATATGTATTTAATGTCGGGTGGGAATTTTGCATTTCCTCTTATTGCTGCGCATGAAACACTTTGGGCGCGGTGGTATCTATTTGCCGCAAAAATTGCCGCAAACTCTTTGGCCGCATTTGACTTCAGCTGCAGAATGTCACGCCGCAACAAAATGATAGCCTATCATAAATATGTGAACATATTTAAAAAAAACAACAGAGATTTACTAGTGGAGACCTATAAGGTTTTCCATTTTACGCGGTTATATGCAGACCATGACTTTGTTTGTGCATCCATGCCAAAGCCATTAAAAAATTTGCTATTACGTTGTCATCAATTATCGCACAGCAATCAAAAAATGTCTGCTACGGAACAACGTCAATTATTTGAAGAATATATAAGATGGCACCATAGTCATGTCAGCGGCACGGAATTTTCAAATGCATATAATGCATTTGACTGGCCATTGGTAAAATGGCTTTGCGTCCGACCCTGGGTAAGGTTTTCCTATTTCGGATTTGGGCGAAGTCTTACATATAATAATTACACCAATACAGAAGAGCGCCTGCAAAATAACATGAAAGCTTATGATTGGGCCGCCAAAAAATCTTGGATACGTGTAGAGAAAGACTTAACCAATAACCCGTTTTTCCCGCACAAATTTACATTCGACACCAATACCTATTTTTCTGATTTGGGCATGGCACCTATAACCGCACCATAAGCATTTAGTCTTGTGGTAAAATTTGTATTCGGACCGCATTATCCGCATTAAAGATTTGTGCGGCCAGAGGCTTGATATCGTCAAGTGCCATAGAACGATACGCTTCGTCGCGCGAGCGGAAATTATCAACCCCCCACGTATCTGTTTGCGCCGTAGCAATAACCCGTCCCCAATAGGCATTGCTTTCAAGTGATGTATCAAGGTTTTCCAAAGTGGGTTTTATAGCGCGCACAAACTCGTCTTCACTCATATTTCCAGATTGAAAATCTTGGGCAATGGTATCCAAGACAGTAATCATATCTGCAACCTTTTCAGGTTTTAACCCTAATGAAGCGGACATATAGCCGTAGCCTTCGAAATAACGCGAACCGCTACGCCCAGCCGACGGCGAATAAGCAGCGGATTCGTCTTCGCGGATAATATCCGTTAAACGATTGGAAAATATATTGCGCAAAATATTCAAACGGCGGTTGATCATTATATCAGTACCGTCTGGTGCAGGCCAATATACTTGCAATAATGCCCGGTTAGCATCACCAGAATGGCGCAATGTCACGGGTTTGGATGTCCCATTAGGAAATTTTATTTCGCTCATCCCAGGGTAATCCCCAAGATGTGAATTGCGCTTTTTTAATGCCCCGAATGTGCGTGCAACCTGTGCAATAACTGTTTCTTTATCTATATCACCGACAACCGTAATTTCCATTTGTCCCGCTTGCAGAAATGGCGCCAACCAGTTTTGTATGTCTGTCGTTTCCGGTGCCAGCAATTCAGGTAATGTTGGAATACCGTACCGCGGATCACCTGAATGTAAGAGACGCGCAACATCACGGCTCGCGACACCGCCTGGTGTCGAATCCAATGTCGGGTACCAGCTTTCAAGGTATTTATTATAACGTGCACGTGCTTCTGCTCGGTAACCAGGAGCGGTTAATTGCGCGGCCATTATATTAAATTGATCCGCTAAATCCGAAGGTACCGTACTGCCTGATATATAAAAATATTTGGTGCCGAACCCAAAAGACGCGCCCACAGCCTTTCCAGCCATCAAAGTACGGATTTCGTCTGCGTTATGATCTTCTAATCCGCCTGCGCTCATAACATTATTTGCCAAATAAACGAGCGCAGCATCTTTGCTCGGTATTGATAGCGTTCCGTCGCCAAAACGCACGGTTATACTAATGCTGTCCTTGGCAAATTCTGTATGTTTAAAATTGAGCATAACATTGTTTTCAAACAAAATTAAATCAGCGCCAACATCCTCTATACGGCTTTCGCTTATAACTTTTCCTGGTACACCAAAATTTGTATATGCAAACTCACGTGCAGCTTTAGTCTCATTCGCACTAATCGGTACAGAGACACTGGCATCATAAGCAGAACGAATTTCCGCCTTAGGGTTTCCTAAAACTTCACTGGTTTGTAAAAATAACAATGGTTTATCCAAGGCAGACCATTGTTGTTTGAACGCATTCCAGACTGCGTCCACATCTATATCATCACCATATTTGGAAAACCGTTCAAGACTTGATGACGGATGGGAAAACACACTTTCACTTGCGAAACCATTCAAAATACCACTTGCCAAGCGATTGGTTTTGCGGGTCGTTGAAGTCTGTACTGCCACTTCCATGCTTTTGCGGGAATTTGCCAATTGTTCATCAAGCTCTGCTTGTGTAAAGCCAAATTCAAGCGCTTTGCGAAGTTCTTGCTCGCCTACTGCCAGTGCTTTTTTCCAATTCTCAGGTCTTGACGACATCGACAGCGATGCCTGTTCCATTGTTTTAAATGGCGAGGAAATACCAACGCCACCTGACAAGAAAACGGCATCTTCTTTTTGTGCCAAAGCAGAAAGCCGGCGGTTCAGAATTCGGTTGCCCAAGCCCTCAATAAAACCACGTTTACGGCTGGCGATGTTATCCTCAAAATGCTCATAGGGTTTTATTGTTGCCAGTGTGATATTGGTTTGGATTTCAGGGTCAGTAAAATAACCAATTTCAGACGGTCGCTGTGCAGCGGTACCTGCACCCTTGTTTTTAAGCCCATTGCCCAAAGCTTGCCAATCTCCAAAATATTCTGCAATTTTTGTGTGTGCAAAATCGGTTTCAATATCACCCACCAAGACTATAAATGTATTTTCTGGACGATAATAACCTTGATAATAATCACGAAATAAGTCTGCATCCATATTTTCTAGCGTTGCGTCTGTGCCAATAGGTAAACGACCAAATAGACGGGAGCCTTGGGCGAAAAATTCAAATTGGGCCAGGGATGCTCGTGTGCCGGGGCTGTCCTGACGTCGTTTTTCCGACTGCACGACACCGCGCTCACGATTAATTGCATCTTGAGCCAACGTTAGATTTTCTGCTGTCTCGCGCATGATCATCAATGTTTCATTGATCATATCCTCAGAGACATCGGGTAAATTTAACATATATACCGTCTGGTCAAAACTGGTAAATGCATTGGTATCAGCACCAAATGCCAGCCCACTTCGTTCAAGTCGCTTCACCATTTCACCTTCGGGAATATTTTTAGAGCCGTTAAAGGCCATATGTTCGAGGAAATGGGCGAGCCCGCGTTGCTCTTCGGTTTCATTCAGCGACCCCGTAGCAAAACGCATTCTCAGCGCAGCCGTTTTGGTAGGCGTGTCATTCTTCATCACCGCATAGCGTACACCATTGGGTAGTTTTCCGTATACCACAGCTTGATCAGGTGCGATATCACTGGCTTGATACGCAAAATCAACTTCACCCATTTCAGGGGATTTAGTTTTTGGTGCACATGCCAGCAAAAAAATGGCTGCCATAGGCAAGAGCAAAGTTTGCAGTTTCATGGAAATCTCCAATATAAATTATAATGCGTTAGAACCAGCGTCTTACGCGGGATTGATAGGATGTGTACGTATCACCAAAACGTCGGGTTAGATACGCTTCTTCGCGGGAAATAACATAATAGCGTAAGGCAAGATATGTCGGAACAAAAAATAGCATTGCGACCGGTGCATCCACGACAAAACACCCGCCAATAAATATAACGAGCATTGATAAATAAATCGGATTGCGTGAACGGCCAAAAGGCCCTTGTTCGATCATATTGCTATCGGCCGTATGTGGTAAAATACTTGTCTTGAATTGACGGTATAAAACCGCACACCAGCCAACAAGCACAACACCCAAAACACAGAACGTGTAACCAACATACACCAACCAAGCTTGCGCCAAGCCAAATGTACTGTGTAATAAATAGTCACAACCAAGTCCCATGAGCAGAAACACGCAGACAATGACAGGCGGCGGTATATGAACTGCTGGTGTGTCTTGGTTATCAATTGTGTTCGGCTGATTATTTTTTGGATTTCCCATATACTACACTTCCGACATCAATGTTAATAGTACGTTTAACAGGTTTGGATTTAATAGGTCCTGAGCCTAGTTAAACAAGTTGCGTGCGTATTTCTGTTTCCGCCTCTAGCATTTTATGGACGGGACATTTATCAGCAATGATCATCATCCGCTTGATTTGCGCAGTATTCAAAGCACCCTCAATGGAAATTTTCCTGATAAATATGCTTTTCATATCTGCCCCAAAGCCAGATTGTTTATAAGAAACGTCAACACAGATATGGGTTACAGGCCATTTTTTGCGGTTGGCATACATCCGAAGCGTAATTGTTGTACAAGAGCCTAACCCTGCTAGCACGTATTCAAACGGACTTGGGCCAGTATCGTTACCACCCATATCTTCTGGTTCATCGGCAAAGAGATGATGACCGCGGGCCAAAACATCTTGGGTGTAAATCCCACCAAACTTACCATTATTTCGGTGCTCTTGCACTGTGACTTTTTTTCCCATTACTATTCCTTTATTAGTTGTGCCAACAAGCAAAGCTCCTTGAGCAATAAACGATTGTTTTTTACCACTTCATCATCTGCACCCCACCTTTCGTTTTGGAATATTTCATCCAACCGCGAAAGCGCAAAGGCAGTATCTATTTGCAAGCGCTTTTCCATTACACACAACGCTAATATTGCTGACCCGAAGCTAGCGGTTAAATGCAACAACAATGTCAATGCCACATCGTTTTGTTTTTGCGCATAATGCGCCGCATTTTTGAGCGAATTCTTTGGCTGTTCAATCGCTTTAATTCCTGTGGTTGTTGCCAGAGCAATCCCGTGGTTTTGTGCACCATAGTTTAATATTGCTTGCCAGTTTTTCTCTTGCCTTGCCGCTAAATCCTGGGGGCTTTTTGAGCGGTAACACAATAAATCCGTACGAGTATAAGCTCGAAACTCTTTGATAAGTTCTGTGCGCCGTGAAGGTGTTTGCTCACACGCTACATTCATCAATCGTGTACAAGGCATGGTATTGGGTAAAATATCCTCACCCTGTGCTTGCCATTCGGCGGCGACCAGATTTGCTTCGGTTTTACCGGCAAAACGCAAGGGCATTTTGCCCGGCGTTTTTAGCACACGTCCATCAAGTTTAACGACATAGCCATTGCCGTCCGTTTCGACCTCAACTTTTTTGTAAAACCGTTTTGCCACTTTAAGCTTCCCGCTCTTGCATTATAATTCCATGTCTTCAATGGGCATATTTTCATCAAACCCAAACAAATCAAAAGCATTTTTCATATGTGGTGGTAATGCGGCATGCAAATCTATGGTGTGGCCATCTGGATGCGGCAAAGTCAGCGCCTTGGCATGCAAATGTAATTGCGCAGAGAGGCCGCCTAATTCTTCTTTGTCGCTCGTATATTTCGGATCATAGGCGAGCGGGGTTTCCAATAAATGCATGTGCAATCTAAGTTGGTGTTTACGCCCGCTCAAAGGTTGCATGACAACCCACGCTGCCCGCGTGCCAGCAGATGATGCGACCTGATACAAAGTGCGCGCATGTTTGGCCCCGGGTGTACCGTGGCGAACCGCTACCATAACTTCGCGGCCATCATGCCCTTCGCCTTTAGCGACATAACCTTTAACTTCACCTGACGCAGGGCGCGGCACCCCGTGCGTAATCCCCCAATATATTTTCTTAGTGCTTCGGTTTTGAAAAGCTTTAGCTAACCAAGCTGCTGATTTGGCGTTTTTTGCAACGACGAGCACGCCGCTCGTGTCTTTATCAAGACGGTGCACTAACCGAGGCGGCGTCATGCTCACTATATCCTCTTTGTCGCGACCGCTGCCGCCGCGCCTTTTTATATATGCCAGCGCCGGTAACAAGCCGTCAATATGACGGGTTGTATTCGTACCACCTTGAACGGCGAGGCCTGCAGGTTTGTTTAACGCAATCAGATCATTGTCTTCGTAAATCACCATGTTTTTCATGAACTGTATATCTGCGTTCGACAGACGTCGAGCGAGTTTTTTATCGCCAGGTTCAGGTAAAGGCGGCACCCTGACATTTTGACCTGATTCAAGTCTGACTTTGCCTTTGACCCGTTTGCCTTCGACCCGCAATTGTCCAGTGCGCAAATATTTCTCGACACGGCCATGAGGTATATGGGGAAATTTGCGCTTGAACCATCTGTCTAGCCGCGCACCTGCATCCCCTTCGTCAACGATAATATTTTGAACACCACTCATACGGCAAAAAACTTACGCGCAACAATCAAGCCGATGAACAAGGCTAAAACGGAAAACACAACAGACGCAGAAATATAACCGACTGCTGTGACGTAGGCCTTAGTTTCTATCATACGTATCACATCTAGGGAAAACGCAGAAAAAGTGGTGAACCCGCCAAGCACGCCAACAGCTAAAAATAAACGTAAATGTTCATTGCCGCTTTTTACCATTAGCCAACCAACAAGCAATCCCATCAACAAACCGCCGAGTACATTGGCTATCAATGTACCGTAAGGATATCCTGGCCCAAATATGCGTAGTGCCAGCCCACCCAGCAAATGCCTTGCACTTGCCCCCAAGGCACCTCCCAGCGCAACATACAATAATCCGTTCATAATCATATCCGTTTAATTGGGGCAGTGATACGCCGCGCCGCTATATTGTGCAAGGCCAGTATGAAACGAGTTTTACAAGGCTAAGCACAAATTTACATTCGCTTTTTCAACGAATTTTTCTTCGCCTGATAAGCGAATGACATATTTCCTTTCCTATTGATTAACTCCTCTATGCTAGGTAAATCATATTATGCGTATTTTAGTCCTAACGTTATTTACTTTCCTAATATCACCTGCCGCGTTGGCAGCGTCCTCTGCTGATGCTGTGGTTGCAGCGGCGCTGGAACGCACAAAAGTCAGTGTTAGATATGATCCAGCATATGTAAGTTTGAGTTACCCTGGTGGTGACGTACCAGCGGATACCGGGGTTTGCACTGATGTCATTATTAGAACATATCGAGCCGCATTTAAGTATGATTTTCAAAAAGCTATTCACGAAGATATGCGCACCAATTTTAAAGCTTACCCAAAAAATTGGGGTTTGAAGCGCCCTGATAAAAACATAGACCACCGCCGTGTACCAAATATCGAACGTTTTCTCAAACGACAAGGTGCGGCCCTCCCCATTACCAAAAAAGCAGAAGATTATTTACCTGGCGATATCGTGAGTTGGCGCTTGGGTGGTTCGTTGCCGCATATCGGTATTGTCTCTGAAAAAAAATCTGAGTGGGGCACGCCGTTAATCATTCATAATATTGGTTCTGGGCCTGTCGAAGATGACCTCTTGTTTAATACACCCATAAATGGACATTATCGGTTCATACCCGATGCACAAGCCGCGTCAACACACTAACACATCATCGCTCTAACAAACCAGCGCTTTAATATATTCACCCTAGGGCATGACCGAAGCACTGTTTTCTTTAGTATTTGCAATTGGTTTTCTACCAGCAGGAATAAAACACGGTAAATCCCAAAATAATACGCGGTACCCACCGATTTCTGCGCCGTCTACAGTTCCAGCACCATTCCATATAGTGACGTGACCCGTATAACTGCTATTGGGAAAATCCATCAATACGAGACCGGGCGTTATGGGCAAATCAAATTGATTTCCGCTTCCGTCCAATACTGCCACATCCGGCTGTCCATACCGCTTGACTAGATATGTTTCCAAATCAGCCACGCGATAATAATACTGGTCTTTATTACCACCGCTTACCGTTTTATTGCCTTCGCGCGGAATTTTGTGACCAGCTTTATTGAGCATATGTGATAATCTGACCGTACAGGCATTTGTCCACTGTCCTTGATCAAAAGGCAAGTTTCCATTGACTTCTACAAGGCCACCAATTTCGCCCCAAATACCAGCCGGTCTATCATAAAGATAGTTTTCCCACATAACTTGTAAATTTGGCCGACCTGATAATTTGCCTTGGGCCAATACGGGGTCCGTACAAATCAGGGGTTTCTCCGCGCCGTAAACAAGGGTTTCGTATTTTGGTTTTTCGACAACTTCGTTTTGTGCAATCTTTTCGTCCTCAACCTCAATGTTTTTCTTGGCTGGTGTAGCACAAGCTGACAACACCAATATAGATGCACTCATGAGTGTGATAATTTTATGCATATGTCCCCCGATTATTTTTCAAGCTTCTTTGCGGCTTCTCCTTAGCTTAGGCATATGCCCATCTATTGGCAAGCTACGATAAATAACATTTTATATTTGCTGGTTTTGTCTATACTTTAACAATTGCAACCAAGGAGACACCTAATGACACAGACACAACAAAAACCAATTGGTTCTGGATTTGGACACGGGTCTACCGTGGATGATATCATTGGCGATACAGATTTATCAGGAAAAAACTATATCGTCACAGGTGGTTATTCCGGCATTGGTCTTGAGGATGTTCGTGTATTGGCGGGCGCAGGTGCTCTTGTAACCATACCCGCACGAGACCATAATAAAGCTGAAGCGGCATTTTCAGTTTTACCTGGTAAGATCGAAATTGCCGATATGGATTTGAGCGACCTTGCCAGTGTACATAAATTTGCACGCGAATACACATCCACAGGACGTAAATTAAACGGGCTTATCAATAATGCCGGTATTATGGCGTGTCCCCTGTCACGTGTCGGCAAAAATTGGGAATGCCAATTCGCAACTTGCCATATCGGGCATTTTGAATTGACAAAAGGTTTGGAAGCTGCCCTCAAAAATACCGAAAATTCTCGGGTTATAGCCTTGTCCTCTACGGCACATATTATAACGGATATCCACTGGGACGACCCACATTTCCATAATCACGAATACGATAAATGGCAAGCTTATGGTCAAGCCAAAACCGCAAATGCATTGTTCGCTCTGGGACTTGATAGAAAATGGAAAGCGAGCGGGGTACGGGCATTCTCCGTGCATCCGGGCGGAATATTTACGCCTTTGCAACGCCATATGTCCCTAGATGACATGGTAGCATTAGGCTGGAAGAACACGGACGGAACTGTCCCAAAAGCCGTCGAGGCGATGTTTAAATCCACTGCAGCAGGCGGGGCGACGGCACTTTGGGCTGCACTAAGCCCACAGTTAAATGACATGGGCGGTGTATTTTGTGAAGACTGTGATATTGCGCAAGCAGCTGACGAAGACTCTGGCCGCTATCAGCATGCAAGAGAGTGGATATGCGATCCCGCAAAAGCAGACAGGTTATGGGATATGACAGAAGCCATGATAGCTGATGCTTAGAGCATTTCCGGTGTATTTCGTTAGGAAAAATCCAGCGCCAATTCTGTAATTGTTGCGGGGTTCAGCACTGTCATATGGGCATAGTCGGGATGATCGGATCCTAAGACAATTTGCTTATCCGCAATTTTAAAAGCCAATTTTTGCGCATCATTGAGGGGAAAATGGAAGAAATGCACTGACGAAGTTTTACCGTCCGCACTGGTGCGCTCTGCGTCCTCTTCGGGGACAACATAAATTTTTTCGTCGCCTATTTGCAGATAAATATGTTTTTCAATCCCGCCCAACTGCAAGAGTAAATTCAACCGCCTTATTGGATCATCAATTTCGAACATCATGGTCGCAACAAGCTCATTGCCATTGGGCACAAGCGGGTTATAGGCACGTAGCTCATCCGCTAGCTGCTCCGCACCCCCTTTTTCGATATAAAGCATTTCTTGAATTTGAAACAGCATGGTCTCGTAACTCTCAAAATAAAATGTGCAATCACGCCCCAAATCAATCCGGCGTAATGCCTTTGATGGCTTAAGCGCAGCGCGGCGTTGTTTTCGCACAGGGGCAAATTTTGCATTTGAAAGTATATCGGCGGGCGTAATGGTTCGCTCAGTTTTGGACATATTTATTTTTTCCGTATTCTTATAGGCCGTAAGCTTTGGCCATGAGTTCCATAGGATGGTCGGGGGCTATACCTTTACCGTCCTCTCCCATGACTTGCACCAAATGTTTGCAAGCTAACGGGCAATCAGAACACAAATTTTCGTTTTTCTTTGCTTTAATTTGACGCACGGCGGGGCGGGCGACTTTGACCGCCATTGGGCGGGTTTGTTTCATAATCCCAAAAGTACCCCCGTGACCAGAACACCGCTCAACAATATCGACCTTAGTATCTGGTATTTTTCGTAACATTTCAGCAGATTTTGCACCCATATTTTGCGCCCGTGCATGACAGGCAGAATGGACGGTGATACCACCTTCAATGGGTGCCAAGCCCTCTGCTAAACCTTCGTTTTTAGCAATATTGACCATGTATTCTGCCACATCATAAGTGGCAGCTGATAAACGTTTTATATCAGGGTCATTAGGCAAAATAAGCGGCCATTCCATTTTCATCATCAGGCCACAAGACGCGGTCAGTGCGATCACATCATAACCTTTGTCAATCCAAGGCATGAGTTCAGCTTTTACCAGCGCGGCTTGCTTAGCAACCTGCTCTATATTGCCTTGCTCCAGATAAGGCATACCGCAGCACGCTGGATATACTATCTCCGTCTCAACACCGTTTTTTGCAAGCACCGCATGCGCTGCGGTCCCGCTTTCGGGTTTGTTGTAATCTACATAACATGTTGCATAGATAACGACTTTTCGCCCTGCCGCAGGCGCATTTAAATTACGTTTTGGTGGGTTTTTTGCCGACAGTTTTTCAAACGTTTTTGTGTGAAACTTTGGAAGGTCGGCATTTTTATCAATCCCGGTTACGGCCTCAATAACAGGGCGCGTCAATTTATTTCCAAGCTTTGACGCCCAATTAGCCACACCCGATATGGAGCCAATAAATTTGCCGTTGCGGTCCATCTTGACCAATTGTTTTTCGGTGAAATTTACGCCGTTTTTCTTAAACTCTGCAGCACGGGCGCGTAGCATCAAGTGCGGAAAATCCAAATCAAACTCATGGGGCGGCACATACGGACATTTGACCATGAAACACATATCACACAGTGTGCACGCATCTACGACCTTGGCATATTCAGCTTTATCAACCGTATCAAGCTCACCGCTTTCGCTGTCGTCAATTATGTCAAACAGGCGTGGGAAGCTTTCACACAAATTAAAGCAACGGCGACAGCCGTGGCAGATATCAAACACCCGCTCTAGTTCTTTGGTAATCCGTTTGTCATCATAAAAATCAGCAGATTGCCAATCCAAAGCATGGCGTGTAGGCGCAGCGAGGCTACCTTCTTGCAGCCGAGGTTCTTTTGGTGGTTGCGCCATATTGGTGCCCGGTTAATAGGTTTCGGCCGGTTGTTGTGGGGCAACCGGCCGAAGATAAGAAGTGTAAAAAACTAGAAAACTAGTCGTCCATACTTCCTAATGCTTTGGTAAAGCGGCCCGCATGGGATTTTTCCGCTTTCGCCAATGTTTCGAACCAGTCGGCAATTTCGTCAAAACCCTCTTCGCGGGCTGTGCGCGCCATGCCGGGATACATGTCTGTGTATTCGTGAGTTTCACCTTCAATGGCTGCTTTTAGATTATCAGCCGTGCCACCAATCGGCAGACCCGTAGCCGGATCGCCAACTTCTTCCATAAATTCCAAATGGCCATGGGCATGTCCGGTTTCACCTTCCGCAGTTGAGCGAAATACGGTCGCTACATCATTATAGCCTTCAATATCAGCCTTCTGGGCAAAATATAAATAACGGCGGTTTGCCTGGCTCTCACCTGCAAATGCGGCCTTTAAATTATCGAGTGTTTTTGATGAGGCTAGTCCCATTGTGTTCTCCTTCAAGATTCGCTTTACTGCAAATAGTTTATCAGAATTAACGAGAGGGTCAATGGTTTTTAGAATAATTCTAAATTTGATAACAGATTTTAAATTCGGATCGTCACATCCACGGATTTTATGGTGCGCCCTTGCGGTAGTTCCGGCAATCCTGAAACGTTGATATCTTCGGTAGGAATATCTTCAAGCCGTTCCTCATCCTCAAAGTAAAAATGATGATGGGCGGAGAGATTGGTGTCAAAAAACGCGCGACCCTGCTCCACTGTTACGCGGCGTAAAAGTCCTGCACTCGCGAATTGGTTTAATGTATTATAGACGCTGGCCACAGAAGTTCTTATTTTTTGGCGCCGTGCCAAATCAATAACGTCATCGACACTTACATGCTTGTCGTGACCATCAAACAACAACCCTGCAATAGCCCTACGGATTTTGGTCGGACGAATATCATGCTTAACAAGTAGGTGTGTTATGTCATGGGTTTCGTTTTTCATATTCACAATATAAGAATGGTTCTAAAATATTCAAGTTGTTTTATATATCACAAATTTGATTTGAGATTATTAAATCTTGCAGTGAACACTCATAACACCCGAATGTCATTAAAGAGAACAATGATGATAGCTCAAACTGTATATCTTAATTATACTATTTTTATACCATTTTAAGTTGTTTTTAATCTCGCGTCCTTAAATTAAACACCCATGAAGAACTATTTTATATTTTGTTTTATTGTTTGTAGCCTAGGACATTTCAACTTAGCCAAGGCAGAAACAAACAAAACCAATGAAGCTTGTCAGATGATTGACAGAATTTATGGCACATTCTCCATTTTGCGAGAGATAGAACACAATACGAGCCACAAAAGTTATCTGGAAAACATGGCCGGTTTGGATATGCTTATTCAACAAATCAATCTATCCGAGATTGTACCAAAGAAATCTAGAGATGGGCTATCTAAAGACGGGAAATCTCATGACGGGAAATCTCAAGACGGGCAGTATAATAACGGGTTGGCTGCAGAAAATCAGGTGCTTGTTGAATATATGGCAAGCCTGCGAAAAGCGAGTGCACGAAATCAAAATGAATCTTCCAACACCGCAAGAAAGATTATAGACAATGCCCTCTCAGTTGACTTTACGCGCAGCCTCCAGTCGCTTGAACATTACTGGAATTGCCGGCCTTTAGAACCATCACCCCCATCAAGAGCGGAAAACATGACAGAAAAACCTTTATATTTGGGGGCATCTAAAGCAGACGTTAAAAGCGCCCCAGTAGGCGTGTCCAAACCGTTTGAAGAAACAACGCCTACCCAAAGTCGCGCAGCAAGCACCAGATTTACTAAACAGGTAAAATTCGCCTTACCTGCGCAATCTACACGTACGTCTATTTTACTTGAGCTGCTAGCCTTGCTGAGTTTAATTGGTATTTTTTACTTTGCGAAAAAACGGGCAAAGGTATTCAAGGTTAGAAAAAAAAGGCGTTTTATTAATAAGCCCGCACATATTCGAATTGGGAAATTGCATTGCGAGAGCACTCTTGTCGATATTTCCATGAATGGTGCGAAAATCAAACATCCAAAATTGACAATTAAGCGGCGCAAGCTCTTGATTGAATTGGGAGGCCGTTGGTGTTCCGCGCAAATAAAATGGAGCAACACGCTTTTTGCGGGGCTAAAATTTGACAGGCCACTTGATAAGCAAACTATGAGTAAGGTTTTGAATGCAACCCAAAATACTCCAGAAACGCTCTAGTTTAAAACAACAACGGGGCGTCGGGTGGAAATATCGGGTTAGTCTTAGGATTTTGTGGCTCGAATTTCCGCCCATTTTTCCAGCCGTGCTTTAATCTCGCGCTCCCGCCCCTCACCTTTGGGCGCGTAGAAATGTTCGCGCTCCATATCGTCCGGGAAATAATTTTGGCCTGAAAAACCTTCTTCGGTGTCGTGGTCATAGGCATAGCCTTTGCCGTAGCCTAGCTCTTTCATCATTTTGGTTGGGGCGTTTAATATATGGGCGGGCGGCATCAAAGAGCCCGTCTTTTTAGCCGCACGCATTGCAGACTTAAACGCCGTGTAAACCGCGTTGGATTTTGGTGCCGTGGCCATGTGGACAACGGCGTGGGCGATGGCCAGCTCGCCTTCGGGGGAGCCTAAAAAGCGATATGTGTTCATAGCTTCATTGGCCAGCATCAAGGCGAGCGGGTCGGCGAGGCCAATATCCTCGGACGCCATACGAATAATACGCCGCGCTATATAAAGCGGGTCTTCACCGCCCGTCAGCATGCGCGCCAACCAATACAGCGCCGCATCCGGGTCGGAACCACGAATGGATTTATGTAAGGCGGAAATAAGGTTATAATGTTCTTCGCGGTTTTTATCGTAAGCGGGCGCACGTTTTTGCAAATGCTTGGCTACATCTTTAGCATCTAGTTTTTTCTTTGTCGCAAGCGCAAAAATTTCCTCAGTTAAATTCAGTAAATATCGCCCGTCCCCGTCGGCAAAGGCGATTAATGCATCGCGACCATCTCTTGTCAATAGCAGGTCTTGCTGCGTAGTGTTTTCCGCCCGTGCCAGTAATTCATCCAAGGCTTTTTCACTAAGACGTTTTAGCACAAACACTTGTGCGCGGGATAACAAAGCACCATTAAGCTCAAAACTTGGGTTTTCTGTGGTTGCTCCTATGAGGGTAACAATCCCCGCTTCAACATAGGGCAAAAATCCGTCCTGTTGGGCCTTATTAAACCGGTGGATTTCGTCTACGAATAACAATGTGCCGCGTCCGGTTGCGCGGCGAGCCTTGGCGGTTTCAAACACTTCGCGCAAATCTTTGACGCCGGAAAACACGGCGGATAATTGGACAAATTCCATGTCCGCATGATCTGCAATTAACCTGGCAATTGTGGTTTTTCCGACACCGGGCGGCCCCCATAATATCATGGAAGCAATGCGTCCGCTTTTAAGCATCCGCCCTATAGGTTCACTATCATTGAGCAAATGTCCTTGGCCAACAACATCTTCGATTGTTTGTGGACGCAACAAATCTGCCAACGGACGCGGCGCATCATTGTCAAGACCGGCGGATTGGAAAAGGTTACTCATGGCATATTATTGCCTATATGAAAGCCAATTGAAACTTAAAATCTGATGCGTGAATTGGTAACACGCCCACCACGGTCAAGCTTAATCTGCCAATTCCGTTCACCGTCATAATCATCGAGCACGTCTTGCAATTGTTCGGTAGAGGTTATCTCTTCACCCATTATTTGCAAAAGCATATCACCTGTGCGAAATCTATATCTGGCCGATAAACCTTCACGACTACGGCTGGCAATGACAACCCCTTTAGCAAATGGATCAAAGTCCATTTCTTCTGCGAGCGCTGGCGACATATTGACGACACTTAAGCCTTCGAACGGATTGGTACCCTCAAGGGTTATTTGGTCACGTTTCGGGTTTTCCTTGGGTGTATCTGCGCGTACAGCAACGGTGCGAATTTTGCCGTCACGCCAAATTTTTGCACGCGCATTATGGCCTGGTGAAAACGTTGCGAGTTTAAACCTTAGCCCACTATCATCAAAAATCTCGGTACCATCTATGGACAATACCACATCACGGCGCTTAATGCCTGCTTTGTCTGCGGGCCCGTCCTCATATATTTCTTCAACAATAGCCCCGCGCGGTCTATCCAGACCTAAGGCTTCGGCCATCACTGCATTGACGCCCTCTGTGCGCGCACCAATCCATGGGCGGATAATTTTGCCTTCACTGAGCGCACTGTCCACCGCCCGCTTGACCAATTCGCCCGGGATGGCAAAACCAATGCCGTTAGAGCCACCAGATCGCGAGAAAATAGCCGTATTCACGCCGACCAAATGCCCGTCCATATCGACCAAAGCACCACCAGAATTACCGGGGTTTACCGCAGCGTCCGTTTGAATGAAATTTGCGAGATCAGAAACCTGTGTCCGACCAAGCGCAGACACTATTCCGCTTGTCACGGTCTGCCCGACGCCGAACGGATTGCCAATTGCCAAAACCAAATCTCCAACCTCAAGTGAATTTTCACTGTCGATGGGGAGAACGGGCAAACGCTCTCCCTTGGTGTCTATTTGTAAAATAGCCAAATCGGATTCGGTGTCTGCGGCTAAGAGTGTAGCTTCAAACTCACGCCGGTCCGCCAGTACTACCCTAAGCTCCTGCGCCCCTTTGACCACATGAGCATTGGTAACAATAACGCCGCTAGAGCGAACAATCACACCGGAACCCAACGACCGCTCAGTACGTTCACGCGGTATACCGCGACCGAAAAACGAGAAAAACGGATCAACTTGCTGGCGCACTTTGCGTTCTGAATAAACATTGACCACTGCAGGCGCGGTTTCCTTAACCACAGGCGCAAACGACATCCGCATTTGTGTAGATGTATCCGGCACCATCTGCGGCATCATGATAGATGTTTCAGAGAGAGGTGTCTCTTGCTGCGCAGGGTCAGCACATGCTTGCAGGGAAATGGCCGCAGGAATAAACACCGCACCCAGAACAAGCGCACCACCGAAAAACGACCCAACAAACGAACTAAATAATTTTTTCATGGACTTAAAATAGGGGTAATTGCCCTCGGTTTAAAGCCCAAAGAGCAGAAATGAGTGATTTTTAATTTTTGTATGTGTAGGGATAACCTCTGCCGGTTTGGACAACATTATGATCCCTTGAAACCGTACATTGCTTTTGATAATACTGGCGGATAAACTTATGAATATCATTTATGAGGAAACCCCATGAAAACATTTATTTATTTACTGGTTAGCTCGCTATGTGCGTTGGCGCTTTCTTCCGCGGCCACGGCGCAAACTGACGCCGCCCGAACTTCGGATGAAGTGAAAGCCCTGGATATATACCGCACGATTATCGAAATGCGAACAGCCGAAGGCCACGGCAAAGTACCAGAAATGGCTGCTTTTCTTGCAGATGAATTAAAAAAAGCGGGCTTCTCCGATGAGGATATCCACATCCTCCCAACCGAGGAGACGGCAAGTTTAGTGGTCCGGTATAGAGGAGACGGCTCATCAGGCAAGAAAGCCATATTATTTCTCGGTCATATGGATGTTGTCGATGCTAAACGAGAAGATTGGGAATTGGACCCGTTCAAATTAACTGAGAAAGATGGGTATTTTTTCGGGCGTGGTACGATAGATAATAAATACGGTGTCATGAATTTAACCCAAACATTTATTCGTCTCAAAAAACAAGGTTTTGTACCGAACCGAGACTTGGTGTTAGCATTTTCTGGTGATGAAAAAACAGGAATGGTAACAACAAAAATGTTGGCTTATGACCGTAAAGACCTCACCGATGCAGAGTTTGCACTTAACTCCGACGCAGGTGGCGGCTCTTTAACCCCAGATGGAAAACCACTCGGTTACAGCGTGCAAGCCGCAGAAAAAACGTATGCAACTTTTGAGCTCACGGTTCGAAATGCGGGCGGCCATTCCTCGCGTCCCAACGCGAATGATAATGCGATTTATGATCTTGCCGAAGCACTAAAAGCTGTTCAAGCTCATGAATTTCCTGTTCAGTCAAATCCGATAACACGCACTTACTTCAAAACCCTCGGAGCGACGATGGGCGGTGATTTGGGCAAGGCGATGATGCGTTTCTCAAAAAACCCTAAGAACAAACGAGCGGCGAGACGTATCGCCCAAAATTCTTCGTATATAGGCACGATTAAAACCACATGTATCGCAACCATGCTAAAAGCTGGCCATGCGGAGAACGCATTGCCACAAAGTGCGACGGCTACGGTCAACTGTCGCATCTTCCCAGGCACCAGCGTTGAAAGCGTCAAAATTACATTGCAGAAAGTAGTGGATAATGAGAATGTTGAAATTGTTACGCTCGGCAATCCAATCGAAAGTCCGGTTAGTGAAATGCGCGACGATGTAACTGCCGTTTTGTCAAAGGCGGTGCACGCTCGGTATCCAGGACTTAATATTGTCGCCTATATGGAATCGGGCGGGACTGACGGTATGCATTTCCGCAGCAACGGTATCCCAACGTTGGCGGTTTCAGCAACTTTTATGGATGAGAACGAAATGTTTGCACATGGTTTAAATGAGCGCATTCCAGTTAGCTCTTTCTATGAAGGGCTAGATCATTGGATGATTATCATGCAAGAATTGGCAGGGGGTTCTAACAATAAATAGCGCGGTCAGAGCCGTAATATCTTGCGTTTACTAGGGGTCTATCCATGATTTAGAGATAGACCCTAAATAAGATAGACATCCAATATGAGGCATATTGACATGCAATTGGATTTACGTCTTCTCTGCCTTCACGCATCCATATATGAGCGGATTTCTTGGAGTGATATAGTTTAACCTCATTCCCACAACAAAAAACCCGCCTTTGAGGGCGGGTTTTTTTATTCTTTATTTTGCGCCAACGCTTAGAGTACTCCACTTTAATATGGAATCACTTTGAGCGCCCGAGTTTGTTCCGTGAACAGGAGGTGTTTTCGACGCGGTGCCCCATTTTTGCTTTCGGGACCGTTAGGAGACAGCGACACATTCACGGGGTCTTGTGCCCTGCGGGTGCAAAATCGGGTGACCAGAATAACCAAAATAGCACATATTTACTATATCTTACGTGTGGCTTGGGCGATCTTTGTTTTTTGGATTGCGTTGCGTCCCTTGACCGGGGCTAAAGCCCCGATCTTCGAGCCGCGCCTTACCAAAAAACAAATCTCATCCCATCAAAGTGGTTCCATATTAAAGTGGAGTGCTCTAAAAGAAATAGGCCCTGTCGGTGGGAACGACAGGGCCCGCATCTCTACGTGGGAACGTGGGGAAAAAACGGAAGGCCAAAAACCCTTTATAGGTTCACGGGGGGCTGGGGGGCTGAAAAACCGTGTTTGTTAAGCCTTCCGTTCAGTAAAACCTATGTGCACCCCCATCTTGTCACAAAGAGGGCGCAAATAAGGCAATTTTGGGGCACATGTTAATTCGTGGTAATGTGGTTAAGTTTGGGTTAATTTGAGAGTGAAAACGGCCATTTTTAAAGAATGGTGAGAGGTAATGGAAGTGCATTTACGTCTATGGGAGTGGATGCTGGGTATATGTTGACCATACACACTCTAGGTTTTGATATCAAAACCTAGAGTGTGTATGGCCAAATGTCAAGATTTTTGGTTGGCGTTATTGACTCTATAACTTTTTGGCCTTATATATTTCTCTGAGGCGCAGTATATTTTATTGCCCTCTTTCCGAGACCCACGTCCTAGACGTGGGTTTTCGTGCTTTTGGGAGTAAAGGGGAGGGTGAAAATTGTACATAGCCTATTTGGATGAATTTGGTCATGTTGGGTCATATATTTCAAGAGATGACCCAAAGCACAATGATAGCCCCGTTTTTGGTTTGGCAGGTTTTGTTTTGCCTGCAAATGAGGTGCGGGATTTTGGCACTTGGTTTTTCAAAATGAAATGCGGATTGTTGAAGTGGGAAATAGACCGTGATGGTGTACATCCAGCTCAATGGGAAAAGAAAGGTGCGGCCTTATATACTGCGCGGAATGTTAATAACTACATTGAACTTCGAAAATTTACGAACCGCTTGCTAAACAAGATAGAAAAATATGGTGGTTTTGTCTTTTATGTGGGCGTGGAGACGCGGCGATTACCGGAAGACCATGATTCAAAAAGATTGTATAAATTTGTTCTGAAAGAAGCCATCAAAAGACTTGATGAATTTTGTAGAAACGACTGTGAACCATGTTCTGAGTTTATTATTGTAATGGATGAGCATACCGAACGCATGGAATTGATAACAGAAGCGGCCATTGCGATGTACAATCCCGACGCGCCACGCCGTTCATTGATAGAGCCACCGTTTCAAGTAGAAAGTGAGCGGTATCAAACATTGCAAGCCGCAGATTGGATAGCTGGGCTCACAGGCAGATTTGGCGCATATTGGAAAGACCAAGATGCTTATCCTGAAAATGCCATATTTCGCAAATATTTTGAACATAGGTTTAATCAAGCTTGCCGCCGAAGTGGTATTCGTACGTCGAGAAACTCTTCATAATTACTCGCAATTCCCCCAAACCTCCCCTATATTATTCCGTAAACTATGGGTGATTCGGGCACCCTTAAAGCTTTGAGGAATATTATGGCTGAGAAAGCCCCAAAAAACGAAAACAAGAATGAAGAATACGGCGCGGATAGCATTAAGGTCTTAAAGGGGCTTGATGCCGTTCGCAAACGTCCGGGCATGTATATCGGTGATACGGATGACGGTTCTGGCTTGCACCATATGGTCTATGAAGTCGTCGACAATTCCATTGACGAAGCCTTGGCTGGGCACTGTGATACGGTGTTTGTTACCCTGCATTCTGACGGTTCTGCCTCAGTGCGCGATAATGGGCGCGGCATTCCTGTTGCCATTCACGAAGAAGAGGGCATATCGGCGGCCGAAGTGATTATGACCCAGCTACACGCGGGTGGCAAATTTGATAGCAATTCCTATAAAATCTCTGGTGGTTTGCACGGTGTTGGCGTGTCTGTAGTCAACGCCCTATCCGTGACATTAGATTTAACCGTATGGCGCGACGGCAAACAAAACGAAATGCGCTTTGCACACGGTGATGCAGTTGCACCCCTGAAAATTACGGGTGATGCTCCGATTGTTGACGGCAAACCTCTGACAGGGACTGAAGTCCGTTTCATGCCGTCCGAAGATACTTTTTCCATGGTCGAATTTAGCCGCGACACATTAGAGAGGCGCTTGCGAGAATTGGCATTTCTAAATTCCGGTGTCCGCATTGAGCTTTCTGATGAACGCGGTGAAAAACCCATTGTCACAGAAATGTATTATGAAGGCGGCATCGAAGCCTTTGTGCGGCACTTGGACGCCAACAAGACTGCGCAATTGGAGAACCCGATTGTGGTCATGAAAGACGGCGGGGACGGCATATCCGTCGAAGCGGCATTATGGTGGAATGATAGTTACCGTGAAAACGTAAAATGCTTCACAAATAACATCCCGCAAAGAGACGGTGGTACACATTTGGCAGGCTTTCGTGGGGCCCTAACCCGTGCGGTCAATAAATATGCTGCCAATTCCGGAGCAGCCAAAAAAGAGAAAGTCGCCATAAGCGGTGATGATGCAAGGGAAGGCTTGACGTGTGTGTTGTCCATAAAAGTCCCAGACCCCAAATTTTCTTCCCAGACCAAGGACAAATTGGTTTCCTCTGAAGTTCGTCCCATTGTCGAAAGCGTTATGGGTGAGGCCTTAAATGAATGGTTTGAAGAAAACCCGAATGAGGCCAAACAGGTGATGATGAAAATCATAGAAGCCGCCGCAGCCCGAGAGGCAGCGCGAAAAGCCCGCGATTTAACGCGGCGAAAATCGGCGCTGGATATTGCTTCCTTGCCCGGAAAACTAGCCGATTGTCAGGAAAAAGATGCGGCTTTATCAGAATTATTCATTGTAGAGGGTGATAGCGCGGGCGGCTCTGCTAAGCAGGCCCGCAACCGCCAAAACCAAGCCATACTCCCCCTTAAAGGTAAAATCCTCAATGTAGAGCGTGCACGTTTTGACCGCATGTTGTCATCCCAAGAAATTGGCACGATGATTACGGCTTTGGGCACCGGTATTGGTCGCGAAGAATTCGACATTGAAAAACTACGTTACCACAAAATTGTCATCATGACCGACGCCGATGTGGACGGTGCCCATATCCGTACTTTGCTCTTGACGTTCTTTTACAGACAAATGCCAGAACTGATCGAACGCGGCTATCTCTATATTGCTCAGCCGCCATTGTATAAGGTCGAAAAAGGCAAGTCCGTCCGTTATATCAAAGACGAAGAAGAATTAAGCGACTATCTCATAGAAATGGGATCTGTGGACGCTTCTCTAACCCTTGGCAGCGGTGCTGTTGTCGCAAGTGAAGATTTAAGGCGGATTGCCAATGAGGCTTTGGAAGCGCAAAACATTATTAGTCGCCTCAAAGCCAAAGCATCTGATACAGTTTTGGCGCAACTCACTATTGCCGGTACCCTTGGCCCAGACGCTGGCGAGGCGGAAATCAAAACCGCATCTGCCCGCCTTAATGTCGTCGCAGACGAAGGCGAAAATAACTGGGAAGGCCATTTTGACGACGATGGTTCTTTGGTCATGGAACGCGAAGTACGTGGTGTTGGCGAACGCGTCGTGCTTGGGCGCGCGTTTCGGGACAGCGCTGACGCCAGACGTTTACACAAAATGGCCAAAGTTTTAGAAGAAACCTACGGGGCACCGGCCAGCTTTAGACGCGGTGAAGCGGAGCCTTTAGATATTCACGGTCCAGCCGCTTTGCTCGACGCCATATTTGCAGGCGGCCGCAAAGGCTACAAAATCCAGCGTTATAAAGGCCTAGGGGAAATGAACCCAGACCAACTTTGGGAAACCACACTCGACCCGAATGCCCGCTCCCTATTACAGGTGCGCGTAGACACAGCCGATGGCGCCGACGACCTGTTCACAAAACTCATGGGCGATGTGGTCGAACCAAGGCGAGATTTCATTATCTCCAATGCCTTGGAAGCGGATGTGGATAGTTAGGGACAGTATCTAGAGCACTCCACTTTAATATGAAATCACTTTGAGCGCCCGAGTTTGTTCCGTGAACAGGAGGTGTTTCCGACGCGGTGCCTTAGCACCGTTAGGAGACAGCGACACATTCACGGGGTCTTGTGCCCTGCGGGTGCAAAATCGGGTGACCAGAATAACCAAAATAACACGTATTTTCTATATCTTACGTGTGGCTTGGGCGATCTTAGCTTTTTGGAGTGCGTTGCGTCCCTTGACCGGGACTAAAGCCCCGCTCTGCATGCCGCGCCTTACCAAAAAACAAATCTCATCCCATCAAAGTGGTTCCATATTAA
>JAJFFN010000041.1 GCA_021776635.1 Robiginitomaculum sp. | reverse complement strand
TGAAAATCACCAAAATATTTAGTGATCGCAGCCGTCAAAGTCGTCTTGCCGTGGTCAACATGACCAACTGTACCAACATTCGCATGGGGCTTATTACGTTCAAATTTCTCTTTAGACATGGTCTTCTCCGTTACTTTCTTTTGCCCCGCCGAGGAGGCGCTAAATTTATCTTCATATGGGTCATTAATAACAACTATCAAGACCCGTCATTTCTGGAGCGGGTAGCGGGAATCGAACCCGCGTAGTCAGCTTGGAAGGCTGCTGTATTACCACTATACTATACCCGCATGTTTTCATTCGTGCTTTATCCCGAAGGATGGTGGAGGGGATTGGATTCGAACCAATGTACACTTGCGTGATCAGATTTACAGTCTGACGCCTTTAACCACTCGGCCACCCCTCCTTAAACCACACCAAAACGCACCGTGTCGGTTAAATACGCGGCGCGAAACTTATCTCCTTTTATATTCTTTTTTCCAACAAAAAACACTCTGAAAATGGCTCAGCTATGCTATAGCCAACCACACAGAGTTGAAATTCACCAAAATGTAGGCGGGATGTATAGAGATGTCGAAGCAAACACGCAATAACAAACTTACGCAAAAGTCAGGAAAAAAGCGAAAAAAAACAGGCGGCCCAAATCATGGGGAAAAACCGTCGTGGAATCCGGCTAATCAAGATGAAAGTGTCTATAAACCTGCCTCTCGGCGTGCAACAGGGCGCTCTTTAGGTAAGTCTAGGGGCATGAAAACACATGGTAAACCTAGCAACCGTGGTGACTTTGGCAACGAAACGACCAAAGAGAACTGGATTTGGGGGCACCATGCCGTCAAAGCCGCCCTTGAAAACCCGCGCCGCACCCATCACAAGTTGCTCGTGTCCAAAACAATGTTTGCACGGCTCGGTGCCAGCCTTAGTGGGGATAGCCTTAATGGGGATAGCTTGAAAGCATTTAAAGGTGAACTTCTTAAGGTCCACCCCAAGGAAATTGATGATCTGCTGCCAAGTGGCGCCGTGCACCAAGGGGCAGCCCTTAAAAGTGCCCCCCTACCCGACCATGATCTGGATGTTGTCGCCGCGCAGGCCAAGGGTCTAATCATTGTGCTTGACCAAATCACAGACCCGCACAATGTCGGGGCTATATTCAGGCTTGCCGCTGCCTTTGGCGCCAAGGCCGTTATTTTGCAAACCAGAGGTGCGCCGCCCTTGGCCGGAGCCGTGACCAAAGTCGCGGTCGGCACCGTAGAAACCGTGCCCCATGTGCTGGTCACTAATATTGCCAATACATTGCTTGAGCTGCAAAAAATGGGCTGGCGGGTGACGGGACTAGCGGGCGAAGCGCATATCACCCTAGAGCAAGCGTTCACACGCGGCGAAGCCGAGGTCATCGTTATGGGCGCAGAAGGCCCTGGCCTCAGAAAACGTGTGCGTGATTGCTGTGACCAACTGGCCAAAATACCAATGCCCGGAAGTGAAAAAAGTGGGGCAGAGAGCCTCAACGTCTCAACTGCCGCCGGTATTGCGCTTTATGAGGCCGCCAGAAACATTAATGGAAACATGGATTAAGCTTTTAAAGCACCAAAAAAAATGCTCCGTGATTTCTCACAGAGCATCTTCAATATAAATATTACCAGATACGCTTAACTAAATGTATCCGAGATAGGATCCAATGGGTCTTCGCCGAAACGATTTGGACCAACTGTCCCGCGCAAAAAATTGACAATAAGCCAACCAATACTGATAAAGATTGATGCGATTGGAATAAAACCGCCTAAGAGCACGATTAAATATAACCAACCCGATTTATCAAAGTCGTGAATACGGCGGACACCAAGTGCAATGCCCGGAATGATATTGACGAGGAAAAAGAGTAATATTGGCAAACCAGCCATGCCAAAAAATACACCGTAAATGGCGGTTGGATTACTTTCCAAATCCCCAGACATGGCCAAACCGCCAATCGCACCAAACAAAGGTATCATTAATACCACGGCGACAATAATTTGATAAAGCGCGACCCACCAATACTCCGACCGACTAGACCGTGTTTGAAAATCAACATAACGACTGTAAAAAGATTTAATTGCTTCAATAAACCCCATTTTTTTTCTCCCATTTAAAAATTGATTGGCCAATCCTAGACAAATTGGTTGCAAATACAAGACAATACCGAAACTACTTACCAGAAACTACTTGTCAGAAACTACTTGCCAGAGCCTGTTTGTCAGTACGTAACGTGCAGCTACCTATTTACAAACCGTTTTGGCTTTGCCGAGCGCTGCCGTTATGCCGCGCAGAGAGAACTCATAGGATATTTGTGTCCCGCGCGCAGAGACCGCGTCCACGCGCATGGTTGAGCCCTTACGCATTGAGCGCACTAGTTTTTTCTCGTCGCTTCTGTTTTCCACAAAAGCTTCACTGCCGTCCGCATACATAGGGATGCGCGCACTTCCGATACGCGCAGAGGGCGGGATTTCGGGTTTAAGAGAAAAACTGGTCAACAGGCTCGGTTGTTCTTTGGCCGCACCGGATTTCCAATTGGCCACCATGAAATAGATATCGCCGTGCTTGACTGTGGACGGCGTTTTTGATTTTGCCTTTGCCAAGACGTAACAAATTTTTTCGCTGCCCTGGGATTTCGAATGTACGGCCCAGTCGGTATAGACACCTTCTAGTTTGGCGTTAGCATTGCTCGCAAACATACTTGCAGCAGCCAGAATGAAGATAGATTTAGAAATACGCATATTCATAGTTTATTGGCCCAGGGTAATTATGAAACTCTATCAGAACGGTTTAGCATTAAAGCGCGGTTAAAAACAGAATTTTTATCAGTTGTATTTTCTTCCCCCGTCCTTACGGGGGAAGTGCCGGAGCGGTGCGTAGGCGATGGGAGCCCCGCTTCAGCCTAATGCAAGACGATAGTTACCCCCCATCGAGCGCCAAGAAGCGCCCACTTCCCCCGTAAGGACGAGGGAAGGAAGCTCATCAACTGTTTCTAGCTCGCCGTGCGCGCCATTCATCTAGCGCCGCCAAATTAGGGCCGCCGGGCTCCGCTGGTCGTTCGGGATATCCGCCTAAACACAATGTGCGGTCATAAAGTGTGAGTGCCGCCGCTAAGCTCACATTAATGCAAAATTTCGTTGGGATTTTGACAATATAGGTACACAAATCCTGCATTTCGGGCGAAAGCGACCCCTGCTCAGGCCCTAAAATATACGCAGCCGCTAGGGGATGACGAAAACTGGGCATTTCGACGGAACGCTCGCATAATTCTACCCCGACCAATGTGCAGTCTTCGGGCAAGCGCATATCCTCTACGTTTTTCCACTGGTAATGGGGGAGATGTTTCACACTGCGTGATGTATCGGTCGCATTAATATCCCGCGACGTATCTATCGCACCATAATCCAATGCTTTATGGTCGGCATCCACCGTATAGACAAAACTTGCGCCAAAGGCGTGGGCCGTGCGCATAACCGCGCCCAGATTGGCCGCCTTGGAAATCCCCTCTACCCCAAGTCCGAAATAGCCGCGCATCAATCCTGCGCTACATATGACGTATAATTATGCGGGTGAAATGCCCGCCACACCGTATAGGCAGCAACAAATACACTGATGAAGATAATAATTAACAATGGTGATTTGGGCGGCAAGTTCAGCGCGGCCATGCCGATAAGACCAAATGTCACTGTATTAACCGCCAAATTGAGCAAAACTGCCCCAGCCGACATCAAGCGGGCGCGGATTTTAGGGTCGGCGCGGCGCTGTGCCATGGCTTGCAAAGGCACAACAAACATGCCGCCAAACACAGAAGCCAAGCCTATATCTGCCAACATACGCACAGAGCCCGGTGCCTCTAAAAACACATCAACGCCTTGGCGTAGACCATCATCCCCGACGACCGTATGGCTCGGCCCGGTCAAATACAAATCAATAACACTGAGCAAGACCCCGCAAATCCCAAAGGCCGTCAGACCGACAGCCTCCTTACCCCAGACCCGCCAATTTCCAATTAATGAACAAGCCAATGAGCCAACCAAAATCCCCACCGTAGATATGGTTAATATAAACACCAATACATTGGTATTATAGCCCAGCGTGTTGGCGACATAATCTGGTAACATAGTAATGACAATTGTCGAATAGCCGTAAAACCAAGCTATGCCGAGCATGGGGCGCAAGACGGGTTTGGAATCTAAGGCTTTCGCCAAAACACTGAAAATTGAGGTCACCGGCTCATAATTTATTTTCAAATCCGGATTGGGCGGTGGGGCTTTGGGGACAAATTCTGACGCAGCCCAACCAATGGCCGCCGCAGCCAAGAGAACCATAGACACAATCTTTGGCCCGCCGTCCATGCCAATAGCAAACAAGCCGAGCACCATGCCCACAAGAATGAACACAAAAACAAACCCGTTAAGAAGCGCATTGCCGGTTATCAGTTCATCGTCCTTGAGCCACTGCGGCAAAACCGCGTTTTTTGTCGGCGAGAAGAACGCAGACTGCGCCCCCATACAGAACAAAGCAAAACACAAAATCCAAATATTGGACAGCCAAAACCCAAGCGACGCCACCAACATAATAGCAAATTCAGTGCGTTTGATGGCCTTGAGGATAACACCTCGGTCCACCTTGTCGGCGATTTGCCCCGCGATAGCACAGACCAGTAAAAACGGCCCCGTGAAAATCAGCGCAGCAACCGGCACACGTATGGCCGACGGCAGGCCGGGCAAAAATATCAGCCCGCCAAATGTGATCAGGCCTATCAAGGCATTCTTCAAGATATTATCGTTAAATGTCCCGGTTTGCAAAAGCACAAACAAAGGCCAAAACCGCCTCTGGGTCATTAACCGCGCCGCCTGTTTCCCACTCATACACTTCCCCTAATTATTTAGACTAAAGGCCTAAGCCAGCGTAAGTGAAAATGCAAGGGGGTGGGTTATGTGTTGCTACGTCCCTCTAAATCCATATCAATGGTTTTCATTATCCGGTCGGTTTCCATCAATATATGAATGATTTTGCGGTAATGCATAATGTCGTCATGGGACAGCGGACGACCTTTGCGGTCTTTCAGCCATTTTTGCGCGGGCTGATAGCCGCCAATATAAAACTCCCAAGCGGTTTTGGGCACGCCCGCAAAATATTGCTGGGGGTTGATATGGACATTGCCAATATCGTTGTCCATCATTTTATAGCTTTTGGCATTGATGGTCTCGACTAGGTTTTCTTCGCCGGGCACAGGCTCACCCTTAAACGGATAGGCCGTGCCGGCGCTGACCCCGTCCATCAAATGCAACAAGCGCAGCGCCCGCCCTTTGTCCGATACGTCCCAAAACACATCAGGGCTTGGCGGATAGGGCACACGCGGGAAATCTATCTTGAGAAACTCGACATAAGTTTCGCGGTAGATAGGGCAATGCAAAACCCCATAAATATAATCAAAAATAGCCACCTCATCCGGCGTACCGTGCTTTTTATCCCGCGCCGCATCCTCGATAGCCGCGCGAATATCCGCATCCATATTAACCTTGCGGGTTTGGTCAAGGTCGTCTTCATCGGGGTAGAGGTAGAGGGGGAAATGGTAGGATTGTATTGTTCTTTCTGCACACTTCATTTCCGAAGGTAAGGTTGAAACAAGATAATCATTATTATCACCAGATTTATTTTGTCTTCCGCACAATAAAGATAGGTTTTCACCCAATATCATGTGACGCATTGTTGAATGTCTTGGTCGCCCTAAAACTCCACCAGATTTTTTTGAGTAAAGCAGAGCCCTAATATCAAATGGACGGTACAATACTTGGAGCGCTTTAGCGGTTCCCGATTTAGCATCCTCTAGAAAACGTTCCAATTTCCAGCCACCTGTATCTTCTCCCGGACTATGAGCTTTAACAAAGTCGTCCCGAGATAGTTTATTGGCATTTTCTAGCAAACTTTGAGCTGATTTTTTGTTATAGTGCAAACACAAAGCGTCTCTTTTCGTTTGGATACCTGTGTTAGAATTTTCAAATAGTTTTGTGATTTTAAATCCAGTCTGATAAACGGCCTGATTTGCATAATCGAAATCAGCAAAGAAATAATAAGGGTCGATTGGTTTCAGTGTAGTATAGGTATCGTCGTGGACGTCACTGGAGAATAAAATTTTGTTTTTGCTTTCCCTGCCACCAAACAAATCTTTTTGTAAGACTTGAAGTGTGTTCGACGGATTTTTCCGTTTAATGAAAACACTAATTGAAACTCCTTGCATAATGTCGAAAACATTTTGATCTTTTGACCCATCAGGCGATTTTTCAAGTCGGTTGGAATCTCCATGTAAATCAACAACATATATTTTATCAAAAGTACCAAGCAAATGCTTTCTCATTTTCCTATGAGTCACTCCCTTTAGGAATGAGTTGTTCGTTATCATCGCGAGAACACCCTCGCCGTTTTTTTCAATTAGATTTTCTGAAAACCTAAGAAATTTTATATAGTCGTCATCTAGATTAATCTTACGCTCGTTAAGCCCTATCTTGTATGGTTTTATTAAGTTAGAAATCCAATCCCCTTTGTTTTGACTACTCACAGAATACGGCGGGTTACCTATGATACACATTATCGGCTTGTCGCGTTTAACTTCGTTGGCGCCGTGGGCTTCGACCGAGATGGCGCGGGCGAGGCCAAATAGGGGCAGGCTGTTATCGTCTTGTTTCGGCTCTTCCAGTGAGTTGGTCAGCCAGACCGACAGGCGCGGCGGGTCTTCGGACGGTTTATATCCGGTCTCGGACAGCATCATGTCAAGCTTCATATGGCACATGGCGTAGGACGCCATCAAAAGCTCGAACCCGTGCAGGCGCGGAATCAAATCGCGCTCTACATAATTCGACCAGCCACCTGCGTTGACCGCCTTGATGCGCGGTGTCACCTGTTTAATCACCTCGGCCAGAAATGTGCCCGTGCCCGTAGCTGGGTCGAGGATTTGCACCCGATGTAGCTTTTCGGTCTTTATCACGGGCACGCGTTTCTTATTCCCCTTTTTCCCGACCTCTTTGGTCTCGCCCGTATCAACCTTAACCGCGACCTTGGAGGTATCAGCCAGACCTTCGGGCAGGTTAAACTCGGTTTTTAAAACATCATCCACGGCGCGGACAATGAAATTGACCACCGCTTCGGGGGTGTACCAGACACCGCGGCTTTTGCGTTTTTTCGGATTATATTCGGCCAGAAAGGTCTCATAGAAATGCAAGAACGGGTCACGCTTGTCATTGGCGTCCGACCAACGGTTCATCAGGTTTTGTACATTGGTGGCTTGGAAAATATTGGCCAGATCATCAATGATCCAACGAATGCCTTCGTCCAAATCGTGGGATGCGATAAAGGTAAATAATTTGCGCAAGAACGGATTGGATTTGGGCAATAGCTCCAACGCTTCCTGGCGTGAAAAATTCTCTGGTGTCGGGTCGTGATAGCGCGCCGCGAACATTCCGTAGACTATGGTTTCGGCATAAATATCGGCAAAGTCGACCTTTTTGATATCGTGCAAGAGTGTATCACGAAAGCCAATATATTGCGCCGCCAATTCGCTTTTGTCGTCTTTGTCAGCGACTAGGGCTTTGCCGATGGCATCGCGGATGATTTTGGCTTTGCCCGCCATGATTTTCGCCAAGCGGTTGGACGAGGTTATGGTTTGGGTCTGGGTTTCCTGTGACACGAAATCCAAAAGTAGGTTTTGCAAAACATCAAATTGGGTTTTGTCTGGCTGTAGCCCCATCACAAAGTCAGCTATTTTACAACTGGCAACCCGTACTGATTTACCCTCTGCATTATGGCGATAGAAATCCCAATCCGTACCATTGGTATAAATCAGATTGGGCAGGCCGTCCTTATATCTGTCTTGCTGCTCTTTGTTTTGTCCCTTTTTGGGACGGATATCCATTTCTACATCTTTAGCCCACATAGCCAACCGGCACTTCACCACGAAGTACCGCAAAGTCTGGTGACCCACATTCTACTCGGCGCGGCTCATTGATAACGTCTAGTTTCGGGTTAATAGATTTCAGCAAATCATGCAGGGCAATCCGGTAAGAATGCTCGGTCGCTTTGCCTGTATTATAGACCTCGTTAATGGCATTAAAAAACTGCGCAACACTATGTGTGGTCATATACTCACCCCTTAACCTTATCCGCGCGCATTATGGTGCCTTGCGCTAATTCTTTGCGGCTGTGCTCTAGGGCGCCGGGGTTGTCGAAATCTAGGAGTTCTAGGGAGCGGGTTTCGCAGGCGGTTTCTAGGATTTGCATAAATTCGTCCTTCCCCAGCCCCGGCTCTATGGGCCGCAGGAATTCCACTGTGGCGGTGCCGGGATGCTTTGTCCAGACGTTTTGGTTCCAGCGTTGCCCTAGATTGGTTGCCATTGGCACTACGGGACAACCGAAATCTTCGTATAAATGAAAAATACCTTTGCGGTAACGGCGCTGTTCTCCGGGGGCTGACAAATAGCCTTCGGGGAATATCAAAAGCTTGCGACCCTCGGCGCGGACCTTCTCGGCCTCGATTTGCAAGCGGTCACGGGCATCTGTGCCGCCGCAATTATCGATCACCACCGCGCCGGCTTTGCGCAGGATATGTTTGAGCGTCATGAATTTTTCCAAATGGTCACCCGTAACAAAAGACAGATCGAAAAATTGCGAAAGAACAACAAACCCATCGCCGTAGCTTTGGTGTTTGGGGGCAATGATATAGGGGCCTTTCGCTGGCAAGTTTTCGTGGCCTTTGACCTCGACCTTGATACCGGCTACCACGCGCATCAACCAGACCATAGTGCGTGAATAGGCCCACAATCCGAACATAATCGGCTTGCGACCAGGAAAAAATGATAACAGTACGCACAGCAGCGCGAAAATTATCGACAAGGCATAAAATAATATATTGAATATAAGTGAACGCATGGCTTTCTCCTTTTTATTGCGCTCACGGCAATACGCAAAATGCGCACGCCTCCGCGAGGGCGCACCATCCGGCGCGACGGGCGGTCGCCCTTGCCTCGCTGCCCTCGGTACGGGTTGTTTTCCTTTTGTGAATATTACCGATGGCGCAGAACCGCCCACACGGCTTTGTCAAATTCTGGCGCGTAAATAGACAGCGGCCCACGCACGCGTAAATGCGCTTTGGCAGAAGCCGCCTGTAAGACTATACCCAAAACCATAGACGCCAAAAGCTGGGTATTACCGGGCTCAATTTCGCCTTCTTCTACGGCCTGTTTTAGCATATTTGCACAGACGGAAATAGGCCCTACGCGGCGCACATGGCTAGAGCTTTCGCCAGCAAACAAATGCGGAAAATGATGCAGGTGAAGCAGATGATAGGTAAACAAATCCCAGTCATCGTCCGCCGCCGCGCAATAATCCGTGACCAAATCTGTAACCTTGTCGCGAAACGGTGCGTTTTTAGCCCCGACCTCTCGTACCAAATCCGTAAGCCGCTCGTGAATGGCCAGCATCAGACTTTCTGCCAGTTCGGCTTTGGATTTAAAATGGCGATATATGGCCGCATCCGTTATCCCGACTTTGGCCGCTATTTCCCGAACCGCGACCCCGTCCACGCCGCGTTCGACAAATAATGTCAACGCCGCCCGCTCGATACGGGCTTTGGTCGTGCCGTGCGGTGCAGTAATTCCTCGGCTCACGCCTTGAACTGAGTCTGTAGCAATATCCGCACTTTCTGGCTCGTCGGTCAGTAAATTGGGCATAACATTCTCCTTTATTACAAGTTAGTGAACGTTAACTAACTTACAGCATTGCCAATGTCAACAAAATGTTAGTGTATGCTTACTAACTGATTAATTTAGTGAACAGTTTTGAGCTTTCGAGCCAAAACAAATGGAATGCCTCTTGTGTCTTGCTTGTTTCTCTACATAGTTAGCTCTTGGCTATTAAAACGGATGGGAAAACAATATGAAACCTGCCCTCATCACTCACGCCGATTGTCTGGCGCACGTTGGCACCTCTGGGTATCAAGAGGTGCCGGATCGGTTACGGGTCGTATTAACGGCTTTGGAAAATATGGATTTTCTACGGCTCGACGCCCCCTATGCCGCGCGAGAGGATTTGCTTCGCGTGCATTCATCTGCTCACATTGACCTTATGCTGCAAACCGTAAAATCTGATGAAATCATTGATCTGGATTATGATACGGCTCTAGATAGCCGTACTGCTGACGCCGCCCTACGGGCAGCAGGCGCTGTCTGTTTGGCCGTAGACGGGGTCATGCAGGGAAAATTCAAGCAAGTCTTTTGCGCAGTCCGCCCACCAGGCCATCACGCTGAACCAGAAAAAGCTATGGGGTTTTGTTATTTTTCCAGTATTGCCATTGCTGCCTTGCGGGCCAAACAGGTCTACGGATTGGCCCGCATTGCCGTTGTTGATTTTGATGTGCACCACGGCAATGGCACACAAGAGGCGCTTGCAAATGTAACCGGGACATATTTTGCTTCATTGCACCAACACCCCCACTATCCAAATACGGGACAAGATGTCGACATCCCAAATATCCGCAACATCCCCATGCCCGCAGGGACGAGCGCTCAGGATTGGCGTGGGGCATTTGAAGATAAAGTCATAACGGATTTGCACGCCTTTAAACCGGAGCTTATTTTGGTATCTGCTGGGTTTGATGCCCATAAAGACGACCCGCTCGGCGCATTTAATTTGACGGAAGATGACTATGCTTGGCTCGGGTGCGTGCTGAGCAAAATCGCGGCGAAATATTGCGCGGGTCGCATGATAAGCGTTTTGGAAGGTGGCTACAATTTAGACGCCTTGTCAAAATCAACCCATGCTTATATTACGGGTTGGTAAAGATTACGCTTTATATTCAGGTGGATTACAGATGTTTTTAATCAAGCGTCTTGCGTCTTTGCCGATTTCCGCGTGGTCAACGGCATAGGCGCAGACGGCTTTGAAATAGCCTATCTTTGAGCCGCAATCATGGGCGTCACCTTCAAATTCCACCCCGTGGAAACTTGATACTTGCATCAATTTAGCCATGGCATCGGTCAATTGAATTTCATTGCCTGCGCCGGGTTCTTGTTCTTCGAGAAACTTAAAAATTTCGGGCTGTAATATATAACGACCCGTTATGGAAAGGTTCGAGGGTGCGTCTGCCGGGTCAGGTTTTTCAACCATGGCCGACATTTTGTAGATATTGCCTTCTTGGGACACCGGTGCAATGACACCATATTTATCGGTTTGATCCTTTGGGACAGAATTGACGGCAATGATGTTACCACCTTTCTTATCATATGCGCCCATCATTTGTTGCAAACATCCAGGCGCGGATTTAACCAAAACATCTGGCAAAAGCACTGCAAATGGTTCGTCGCCGATAACATCCCGCGCACACCAGACGGCATGCCCAAGGCCTTGCGGGGATTGCTGGCGCACAAAACTTGTTGCACCAGGACCCGGCAGACCTTGTTGTAATTGTGTTAATATGCCCTCCTTGCGCTTGGAGTGCAGTGTCGCTTCTAGCTCGTAAGCACGGTCAAAATAATCTTCAATAGCCCCTTTATTGCGCCCCGTTACAAAGACAATATGCTCAATCCCGGCTTCAAATGCCTCGTCGACGACATATTGCAATGCGGGACGGTCAACAACGGGTAGCATTTCTTTGGGGATGGATTTGGTTGCCGGCAAAACCCGTGTGCCAAAACCTGCGACTGGCAGAACTGCTTTTTTAATAGTTTTCATGGTGTGTTTTCTAGCATTAAATATTTACTTAACAGTTACTGATTTTGACAGATTTCTTAGGTAGTTTTAAATTCCGCACAAAAAGTTACCCTTGTTTACTAATTTACGTTTTCTAGGTTTACCTAGCTAAAATAACCCGCCCTGCCCAGTGTTAATGTAGCGCGTACAAATTTATCATGTCGCACTGCAATATTTTGACTTTTTTTACACCTCTATGATAGAGACGGGGCAGAGCATTAGATTGTTGATGTATTTACGAACTGGGCAAAGAGGTGTTTCGCGGAATTTATTGCGAGAAAGATATGGCGGGGAAGATATAATGATACAGAAATTTTTTGGTACGGACGGGATTCGCGGTGTGGCCAATCATGACCGTATGGCGCCCCAAAATGTGTTAAAGCTCGGCATGGCGGCGGGGCGGTATTTTTTACGTGAAAAAGGACGTCGCCACTCCGTTGTCATTGGCAAAGACACACGGCTTTCAGGCTATATGATCGAGCCTGCTTTGGTGGCTGGTTTTACCTCCGTTGGCATGGACGTCAAACTGTTTGGCCCAATACCAACACCGGCAGTGGCGGCGATGACCCAGTCTTTGCGGGCGGACCTTGGGGTTATGATTACGGCGTCCCATAACAAATATTTTGACAATGGGCTTAAGCTGTTTGGCCCAAATGGACAAAAGCTGAGCGATGAGGCTGAGGCAGAAATAGAAAAAATGATGCACGAGGACTTTGGCGCAGGATTGGCCCACGGCGATAAATTAGGCCGTGCCAGACGCTATGATGTTGGTCAGGCCCGTTATATCGAAATCGTCAAAGCCACCTTCCCGCGGCGCGTTAATCTTGCTGGCCTGCGTATTGTTGTTGATTGTGCCCACGGCGCCGCCTACCAAATAGCCCCGCAAACCTTATGGGAGCTGGGTGCCAAAGAGGTCATCGCCATTGGTGTTGACCCCAACGGCACCAATATTAACGAGCAGTGCGGTTCGACCTGTACCGAAGCCTTGTCGGCGGCGGTGCTGGAGAGCAAAGCCGATGTCGGCATAGCGCTCGACGGAGATGCAGACCGTTTAATCATGTGCGACGAGACCGGCAAAATAATAAATGGGGATCAAGTGCTCGCCCTTATGGCCTATGGTTGGAAGCAAACCATGCGCCTTTCCAAGCCTGGCATAGTTGCAACAGTTATGTCCAATTTTGGACTAGAGCGCTATCTGAACGACATAGATTTGGCGTTGATCCGCACCGATGTTGGTGACCGCCATGTAGCGGCACGGATGCGGGCAGATGGCTATAATGTTGGCGGCGAACAGTCGGGGCATATCTTGATGACTGATTTTGCCACCACAGGCGACGGGCTGATAGCCGCCTTGCAGGTCCTAGCCGAGATACTGCGCAAGGACAAACCGGCCAGTGAGGTCTTGGACTTGTTTGAGCCTATACCGCAAAAGCTCGAAAATATTCATTACACTGGACAAAACCCGTTGCAGCGCGCGTGCGTACAGACGGCCATAAAAGATGCAACAAACGATTTGGGTGATAAAGGCCGCGTCCTTGTGCGTCCATCAGGCACCGAACCCCTCATCCGCATCATGGTAGAAGCCGATGACCCGACACAGGTAAAAAACACAACAAACACCCTCGCAGATTTTATAAAACAATATATCTAAAATCAGGGACTAAGAGGTGCTATAAACTTGAACCGTAATCGTTTCTTCGTCTTCCAAAATGGCCTTAATTGATATCCGCTTATAGTCAGCACCCTCAAATGTATCCAAACGCGCCCAGTGTGCGGGTAAATCGTCAGATATAAAAACCAGACCATTGACCAAATCACCTTCTTCATCAGGGATAAATCCCGGATGTTTTTTATGCACACCCCAACCCGCATTATGACGTGTGCCGCGTACCGAAGCTTTGTGCCATTTCCCAACCATGCCGTCCATAATATGGGCGTTTTCCTCACCTGGCGCCAACGTACCGTAGACAAATAGAACTGTGCTCTTGCTATCCACTATTGCGGCCTACCGACACTTATATAAGCAAACCCTAGCTCTGCCATACGCACCGGATTGTAGATATTGCGTAAGTCTATGAGGACAGGCTCGACCATCAACGATTTAACCCGGTTGAAATCAAGGGCACGAAATTGATCCCATTCTGTAATGATGACAAGGGCGTCTGCGCCGTCAATACATTCATAGGCGTTCGCACAATATGCGATATCAGGGAGTTGACCTCTTGCTTCATCCATAGCCTCAGGATCAAAGGCACGTATTTGCGCACCCTTAGCAGCCAATTTATTGATGATAGAAATTGCAGGGCTTTCGCGCATATCATCGGTGTTTGGTTTAAATGCCAGTCCAAGAACGGCGACAGTTTTCCCGTGAATTTTTCCGCCAACCCCTTCAATGACCTTATCAGCCATTTTTTCTTTTCGCGCATCATTTACGGCAACAACGGCTTCGATGATTTTAAGAGGCGTGCCCGCTTCTTGTGCCGTGCGCACTACTGCCAAAGTATCTTTGGGAAAACATGAGCCGCCATAACCCGGCCCTGCATGTAAGAATTTTTTGCCAATACGACCATCAAGCCCTATGCCGCGCGAAACCTCTTGGACATTGGCACCAACTTGCTCGCACAAATCCGACATTTCGTTGATAAAGGTAATTTTAGTCGCCAGAAATGCATTGCCAGCATATTTAATCAGCTCTGATGTGCGGCGATTGGTAAACACTATTGGTGTCTCGTTAATAAACAAAGGCCGGTACAGGTTACGCATGACGGCACGGGCTTTTTCGCTATTTGTACCAACAACAACACGGTCAGGACGTTTGAAATCAGAAATAGCCGCACCTTCGCGCAGGAATTCGGGGTTGGAAACAACATCAAAATCTATGCTAGGTTTTAAATCGGGGCGGGTTTTACGAATGATGGATTCTACCTCATCCCCTGTACCAACAGGTACAGTAGATTTAGTGACAATAACCGTATAACCCGTCAATAAACCTGCTATTTCCTTAGCGGCGGCGTAAACATAAGACAAATCCGCATGACCGTCCCCGCGTCTGGACGGCGTACCAACGGCTATGAAAACTGCATCCGCATTTTTTACGGCACTTTTTGTTTTCGTTGTAAAAGACAGATGCTGTGCTTTTACATTCTTAGCCACAAGTTCGGCCAGGCCCGGTTCATAAATCGGGACACCGCCCGCGTTCAAGACATCTATTTTTGCTGGGTCTTTATCGACGCAGACTACATCATGGCCGAAGTCTGCAAAACAAACCCCAGAAACCAACCCAACATAGCCTGTACCTATCATTGTAACGCGCATTTTGTTCCTTTGCATGATTAGACATTTTTCATTGTGGCAGATAACATCAGTTGGCAGAGTTTTAAAGGTGAAAATAACATGACGTGCAGTTAATTTACCGCTATGTAGTGCCCATGCAACATTTACGAAAACGAATTTTGGTGACGGGCGGTGCAGGGTTTTTAGGCGCCCATCTGTGTCAGGCACTCTTGGAGAACGGTGCAGATGTTATCTGCGTGGATAATCTGTTTTGCGGACAAAAAGACAATATCAAACCGTTGATGGGAAATCCAAATTTCGAATTCATCCGCCATGACATTACCTTTCCGCTATTTATTGAGGTCGATGAAATTTATAACTTGGCCTGCCCCGCCAGCCCGTTTCACTATCAACACGACCCAGTGCAAACCCTAAAGACCAGCGTCCACGGCGCAATAAATATGCTTGGTCTCGCCAAACGGCTCGGTGCAAAAATCTTGCAAACATCCACGAGCGAGGTATACGGCGACCCGTCCGTTCATCCCCAAACCGAAGATTATAACGGCAATGTCAATCCTATCGGGCCAAGGGCCTGTTACGACGAAGGCAAGCGAGCGGCGGAAACATTGTTTTTTGATTACCACCGCCAACACGGGCTCGATATTCGTGTAGCGCGGCTGTTCAACACTTACGGCCCCAATATGCACCCCAATGACGGGCGTGTGGTTTCCAATTTTATCGTCCAAGCCTTAAAGGGTGAAGACATAACGATTTTCGGTGATGGTAGCCAGACCCGTTCGTTTTGTTATGTAGATGATCTGATCACTGCGTTGATTGCTTTTATGGAGCAAGACGCAAATATCGGCCCCATAAATATGGGCAATCCTAACGAATTTACTATCAAGGCACTGGCCGAAGCAGTGATAAAGCTGACAGGGACAAAATCAAAACTAATCTTCAAGGACCTCCCCGCAGACGACCCCAAACAAAGACAGCCGGATATTAGCTTGGCAAGAAAGCATTTGGGGTGGGAACCCAAAACGCACTTGAACGAAGGTTTAGTAAACACAATCGCTTATTTCGATGGTCTATTGAAGCGGACGGATATGAGCAGGATTGAAACACCAGGCGGTCCTTTTGAGGATTGAAGACAATATGTAGCTGTAATTATATACCGCAATATTTACGGCGTGCACGGTTATTAGCTTATATAAAGCAGTAATAATGAAATTACTGCGCATTGACTCGTAGTGCTACTTGGTCATACTATATACCAATATATGGAGTATATTATGACTGTTAAAACATCTATATCACTCACGGACCAACAGGCCGACTTTGCCCGTGGACTTGTGCGTGAAGGGCGGTTTTCTAGTATGAGTTCTGTGGTTCAGCAAGGATTAGACCTTTTGCGCGATAAAACGGAAGCGAAGAATTTAGAGACGGAAGCTTTGCAGATTTTACTACGTGAGCGGCAAGCTGGCAATTTTGTTTCTAGCGCGGACATGGGAAAGCGTATTAAAAAAATGGCGGCACAGAAAGACAAAAATAAAGTATCGTGACTAGAAAATTTAAGATTATTTTTTCAGAAGATGCAGAACTTGATTTTGAGCTCATCTTTGATTTTTTAAATGAGAGTTATCTAAGTTTTGATGAAGATATTGAAACTTCCTTAAATCAGGCGGGAATTAAAACTCAATCGATTCGCAAGGCTACAAATAAACTCGCCACGCACCCTTTTAGAGTTACATTGCATGATGATGGTACGCAAAAATTGCGACATATCACAATAGGGCGCGCACTCTATTGGTTTGATATTCTTGAAGACGAAAGACTGGTTCGCATATTGGCCGTTTTTTATGGCGGTCAAGACCATTACACGAAAATACTTACACGCCTATTGTCTAAGTCCTAAAGCCTAAATCTTATAACCTATATCTTTTGGTCGTAGTCCCCGATTTCTTCGTATTTGGCTAGCCTGGCTTCTATTTCGCGGAACATGTTGGTTTTGTTGGCCTCACTAGTTGGGCTTTCGACTACGACCACTAAATTAGGGGTATTTGAACTGGCGCGAACGAGGCCCCATGTTCCGTCTTCCAATGTGATGCGCACCCCGTTGACGGTGTTGATATCGCGTATTTTTTGCCCGAGTAATTTGTCGCCGTTCTTATGTGCCTCTTGGTATTCGGCGATGACTTTATCGACCACACCGTACTTGGTTTCATCATCACAATAGGGGCTCATCGTAGGGCTACCCCAAGTTTTGGGCAGGGCGCGGCGCAAATCGGCCATTGATTTATCTGGGTTACGGTCGAGCATTTGCAAGATGGCTATAGCGGAGAGGATACCGTCATCATATCCACGCCCGATGGGGGCATTAAAGAAATAATGTCCGGATTTTTCAAACCCGACCAAGGCACCAATTTCTTTGGAGCGGCGTTTGATGTATGAGTGTCCCGTTTTCCAATAATCGGTCTTGGCACCGTTGGCGATGAGCACGGGGTCAGTGGCATAAAGACCCGTAGATTTTACGTCCGCTACAAATTGTGCGTTTTCAAATTCCGCCGAGAGATCGCGCGCCAGCATGACGCCGACTTTATCGGCGAAAATTTCTTCGCCCTCATTATCAACCACGCCGCAACGGTCGCCGTCGCCGTCAAAACCCACGGCCAAATCTGCGCCGTAGCTCTCTACTGCGCCGCGCATAGCGTGCAACATTTTCATGTCTTCTGGGTTTGGATTATAGTTCGGAAAACTGTGGTCGAGGTCGCACTGCACCGGAATAACCTCGACGCCAATTTTATCCAATACATGGGGCGCAAAAAAGCCAGCCGTGCCATTTCCGCACGCTGCAACAACCTTAAGCTTGCGTTTGATTTTAATATCTTTGGCAAGGTCGCGCATATAAAGAGCAGCCACATCATCGATAAATTTATAGCCGCCACCGCTGCGGGAAATAGCCTTACCAGACAGCGCAATTTCTTTGAGACGGCGCATCTCTTTGGGGCCGAATGTCAGCGGTTTTTCAACCCCCATTTTCACGCCCGTCCAGCCATTGGTATTGTGGCTCGCCGTGACCATGGCTACACACGGCACATCCAACGCGAATTGCGCAAAATAGGCGGTGGGAGATAAGGCAAGTCCAATGTCCGAAACTTCGATACCTGAACTCATTAAGCCAACAATAAGAGCTTGTTTAATTGATAGGGAATATGAGCGGTAATCGTGCCCAACAACTATTTTAGGTTCAATACCAAGTTCGTGGATGAGCGTCCCAAGGGATGCGCCCAATGTTTGAACGCCGTAAAGGTTTATTTCGGACGGCTTATCGCTTTCGGGGTTGCCAAACCACCAACGCGCATCATATTCGCGAAACCCTGTTGGCTTAATCAAGGCCTGCATTTCATACTGAGCGGTGTTCGCTTTAATATCACTTTTAGGTTTATTCATCAGATTTTCTCTTCCCTAGACCACATCTAACCGCCCTCATGATTGCGGTTTATTACACGTGAATGACAATTTGCAAAAAAAACTACATCATACAGTTGTACGGCACATACACCACAAGCATGTCATAAAGGCAATAAAAAACGGAGCAGGCTCCGTTCTTTGTTTTAAAAATGTCGTATATTTAGCCGCCTGTATTTGCCCGCAAATAAGCGATTAAATTGTCCCGGTCAGTTTCTTTTTTAAGGCCAATAAAAGACATTTTATTTTTGGGAATATAGGCTTTGGGCTTGGCTAGGTAAGCAGACATGGTTTCTTCGGTCCACGTGATATCTGCACCCACCATTGCTTTGGAATATGCAAAGCCTTCGGCGGCACCGGATTTACGACCAAACACACCATACAGATTGGGTCCAACCCTGTTTTTTCCGCCCTCATCAATTGTATGACAAGCCTTACAGCGCTTAAACACTTTCTTGCCGGCCACTTCTGGTGTTATTTCTATTGGCGCTGTAGGCGTTTCAGCTTTTACTTCTACCTTTTGTGGTGTGACGCCCTTTTCAACTTCTTTAGTGGGGGCTGATTTAGTGGGGGTTGGCGTTTCTTTATTCGTTGGTGCTGGTGCGTCCTTTGAGCAAGCATTTAGAACAGCCGCACTCAGCATAAGGCTGGTTATTAGGGCTATATGTGTGAGTTTAGGCATGGATGTCTCCTCTATTGATAAATAAGTTATTTGTGCGCTTTATGCACGGAAACTTTCATATGCGCAAAGCAAAATTGGTGTGACAAAATGTATAGTTACACATTCATATAAAAATTTACGTAAAAAAAATGTTCAACCGTTGCTTGGTGATTATATCTCATGCATAAACAAGAAAACGCACGAGATTTTCTATGACATTTTCCCCGCCCTTAAATTCAATAAATTATCTATTACGCCATTCTATAGATTTCGAGGCTTTGCGAAAATGTCCTGCCCACTGCGATTTAAGCCAGGATTTGGTGACGGATATTCTGAGCGGTGGCAGTACATTTGCTTCTGATGTTTTGGCACCGCTTAACAAGTCAGGTGATGAAAACGGTGCCGTGCTTAAGGACGGAAAAGTCACCACCGCACCGGGTTTCAAAGAAGCCTATAAAGCCTACACGCAAGCCGGGTGGCAGGGATTATCTGCGCCGGAAACTATTGGGAGCCTACATTTGGGAGGCATGGGCTTACCGCAAACCATAAGCGTCGCGGTCAACGAAATGCTCTATGCGGCCAATATGTCATTTGGTCTGTGTCCAATGCTGACGGCAAGTGCCATGAACGCCATTATTGCCCATGCGTCCGAAGAAATAAGAGCGACATATTTGCCGAAAATGGTGACGGGTGAATGGACGGGCGGTATGAATTTAACCGAGCCGCAAGCCGGGTCCGACTTGGGCGCGCTGCGCACCAAAACCGTACCAAACGGCGACGGCAGTTATGCGCTATCGGGGCAAAAAATATTTATCACATGGGGCGACCATGATTGCACCGAAAATATTATCCATTTGGTGTTGGCGCGATTGCCGGACGCTCCCGCAGGTTCACGGGGAATATCGCTGTTCATTGCCCCTAAGTTCATTGTGGACGTGGACGGAAATCCCAGCACGCGCAACGGCATTACGGCCATCGGGCTGGAACACAAATTAGGTATACACGCCAGCCCCACATGTGTCATGGAATTTGACAAAGCCACCGGCTGGCTCGTCGGGCCTGAAAACCGCGGTCTGGCTTGCATGTTCACCATGATGAACGAAGCCCGATTATTTGTCGGCGTCCAAGGTGTCGGCATTGGCGAACGGGCTTATCAACAAGCTTTGGATTATGCGAATGAGCGGGTTCAAGGAAGCGTTGCAGGCGCCCCCGATGGCACACCCATCATTGGACACGCCGATGTACGGCGCATGCTCATGGACATGAAATCCGGCATTATGGGTGCGCGCGCCATCAATATGGCATGCGCCTTCGCCAGCGATATGGCAGTTTCTTCCGATAACTCCGATGTGCGCAAGGCCGCCCATGCTCGCCAAGCCTTATTAACGCCCATTGCCAAAGCTTACGGCTCTGACATGGGTGTGACCGTGGCCAGCACAGGCATTCAAATTCACGGCGGTGCTGGCTTTATCGAAGAAACCGGCGCAGCCCAACATTACCGTGATGCCCGCATTGCCCCGATTTACGAAGGCACGAACGGCATTCAAGCGCTTGATTTGGTTGGGCGCAAAGTACGCCGCGACGGCGGGGAAGCTATGGCTTTGCTGATTGCTGATCTGGACGATATTATGGCCAATGTGAATGATATACACAAAAAAGACGGGTTAGATTTAGGCTGTAACCAACGGCATTTAACCGCAGGCATTGCCGCACTGAAATCTGCAACCGACATGATATTAGCTATGAGTGACCAAGACAGCGGCGCGGCCGCCGTACCTTATCTCGAGCTTTGCGGCGATGTCATTGCCGGTGCATTCCTCATAAAAAGTGTGCTGTCCGGCATTAAGACAGGCGACCCACAAGCAGACGCCATGCAAAAACTGGTTTGGCATCATAGCCTAAAATACCTAGCCAAAGCCCCATCCCACCTAGAACAAATCAAATACGCCAGCGCACCCGTTTTTGCGTATCCCGAGGATAGATTGGCGGATTTATAGAAGGCTGATGTCAGCTTTGGCGGCAGAAGCAGACATTAGACTTGTTGCTTAACTCACCCAAAATATGACACTAGTAATGACTGTTTAGGGACCAAAGCGCGCTTGATTGGGTAGTCGGTCAATCGCAATTCTTATAATTGTTTGCTAGACAGGTGGTTGCAAGTTGTTCGGCCTCAGTAATTTGTTCTTTTGTCATCATACTTGCGATTATAGCCTTGCCTGATTTAGCTCCTTGATCGCCCTGCGCGGCTGATAAAGAAACCCATATATAAGCCGTTATAAAATTTTGTGTGACGCCATCACCTTGGGCATACATATTAGCAAGGTTAACTTGTGATCTAATGTTGCCTTGTTCTGCGGCAAGTCGGAACCATCTAACGGCCTCAACATCATTTTCTTGAACACCAATGCCGTTGGCATATATAAGACCAAGATTGTATTGGGCGGCTGCATCACCAGCATTCGCTAATGTAAGTATATTTTGAGAAGTTTCTTTATTTGTATTCTGCGCATTAGCTGCCAATGGGACATAAAAACTTGCAATGGTAGTGTAGAAAATTAAAATCCATCTAGTCATTAGAACACCTCTTATATCATTTGTACAAATCTAGTTTTGCATTTTGAAACTGCAAATTTCCTTGCATCCATGACCCCATAATTATATTTGCCGGCTTGGAAGCTGGGCACCATTATTGCCTTTCCACAAGTCGGCAACAGATGAACTGTAGCATATTTTTTGGTGAATTTCAAGTTTGGCGCAACACGAAGAGCTTACGGTAAAAGTATATTTAAGCCGGTTTTTTGAGGTGCACTTGTAAATTAGCTCTTTTTGTGGTATGATGATTGCCTAGTAAATCGGTTAATCGTAGCTTCTTATTTGTTCAGCCTAAAGCGTACACAATGAAAACTCAATTTGAAAGCATCTTCTTTGCAGCCTTAGTGACAATTACTCTGATGGGGCTATCTTTTTCAGCTCATGCTAAAAATCCACAATCTTGTCGTGATGGTGAAATACATTTGGAATCTGGCGAATTTCAAAAATCAATTAAAAAATTCAATTCATGTTTACGGTCGAGTTCACTCTCGCGTGAAAGCAGGGCTTCCGCACTTTACAATCGCGCGGCGTCACATTTCTTTCTTTATGAAGTGAAAATGGATGAACACAAAGATAAATTTGATAAAATAAACAAACACTTTACGAAAGCTCAGGCAGACATAGATAAATCCATAGAGTTAAATCCGACAGGCATCCCGAAAGCGTACTGCCTAAGGGGGTGGATGATGTTGGATTATACTATGGGGGCATATGGTTATGATGAATTAGACAAAGGTCTAGCCATGGGCGCCCCAAAAAATTTATGTGATTATAGTAATTATAGCTCTGGTTGGTGAGGTAAAATACTTTTTTGATTATGAAGTCGAAAGGAAAACGCAATGAAAATTAAATTTATCGCCCTCTTAATTGTTATCATGGCAACAAATACTTTTATTGGTTTATCCGCAAACGCCCAAACACAAACCCCGCAGTCATGTATTAATGGTGACGAATATATCGATGCTAAAAAGTATAAAAAGGCAATTAAAAAACTTACTGCTTGCTTAAGGTCTGGGTCACTTACAAAGTCAAGAAGAGCGCAATCATATTTTAATCGCGCAAGGGCATATACCTATCTTTATGATGATGAAACTAATAGAAAAAAACCTAATTATAACAAAATTGACGAATTTATATATCAAGCATTTGAAAACGTTGATAAATCTATTGAACTTGATTCGACAGGCAATGCTATGGCTTACTGTCTACGGGGATATATATTGCTGGAAGAATCATGGGGCTGGGTTGGTGGAGAGGATATAGATAAAGCCATAGCCATGGGTGCATCGAAAGATTTATGTAATTTTCAATAATCACGGTTTTATCTTTTTATGTCCGCTAATGGGGAGAAGCCAACGAATTAAAAAAGTAAACGCAAGCAATCTCTCCACCCCTACAAGCTTTCGCAGAACTTTATGATAATTTCTGACAGTTCTGCGTGCACATCTTCTTGTAGGAAATGGCCGCCGCCTTTTAGGATTTGGTGTGGTTGGCCTTGGCAACCCGGGATACGTTTTTGGAAAACTTTGTCGGCGCCTTTGGTTATGGGGTCTTGGTCGGAGAAACTGGTCAGGAAGGGCTTATCCCATTTGGATAGCACTTTCCACGCTTTTACATTATCCGCCGCACCGTCCATGTCGGGGCTGGTCGGGACCAGCGCCGGGAAGATACGCGCACCGGCTTTATAGCTTTCATCCGGATAGGGTGCGTTATAGGCGTCTTTAACGCCTGCGCCTAAATCGTTCACCACCGCGCCGCCAATAATGCCGCCGACGGGAAACTCTGGCACGGTCTTGGCGAACTCACGCCATTTTTTAAATGCCTCGCCGGGGTCGCGTTCACCGGTTGGCAAGAACGTATTGGCGGCTATGACGCCTGCAAACCGCTCTGGATATTTTGCAACGAGGCGCAAGCCCAAGAGCCCACCCCAGTCTTGGCAAAACAGCACGGCACCGCTCACATCCAGCCGCGCAAACCATTCGCTCATCCAACCGACATGGCGTGAATAGCTGTAATCCGATGTCGCCGTTGGTTTATCTGATTTGCCAAACCCGATTAAGTCCGGCGCAAGAACACGGTAACCCGCCGCCGCGACGTCTTTAATCATATGGCGGTAAAGAAATGACCAGCTCGGCTCACCGTGCATCATAATGACAACACGCCCGTCCCGCGGTTTTTTATCAACACTGCGTGGCTGGGAATCAACACTGCGTGGCTGGGAATCAACATAATGCATGCGCAAATCATTTTCGAGCGTCATATAGTTCGGCTCGAAATCATAATCCGGCAAGTTTACAAATTGGTCATCGGGGGTTCGCAAAGTTTTCATGGAGCATCTTTCGTTGTTTCTACCGATGGCACCCTTGCAAAATTAAGAGCGTTTGTAGAGTCTAATTTTAAAAATTAGCGTTAAGGAATATACTTACATTAGTTGAACCCATCTAAATGCAGATAACCCTCGCAATAGCTTTGCTGTCTCCTTATATAGCGGGTGAGCTTATGGAGTTTTTATGTCTACACAATCTATGACACAGCGCATAACCGCGCCCGAAATTACGGGGCGTAAAGCTAAAAACGGAGAAAGCGAACCCATAGTTTGCCTGACGGCTTACGATGCGCAAATGGCCGCACTTGTTGATGAGCATTGTGATTTAATTTTGGTTGGCGATAGTGTCGGCATGGTCGTTCACGGCCTAAGCTCCACGGTCGGTGTAACATTGGACATGATGATAATGCACGGCCAAGCTGTGATGCGGACATCTAAAAAAGCCCTCGTCGTTGTCGATTTACCGTTCGGTTCCTATGAGGACAGTGTCGAAACGGCCTTTAAAAGTGCGTCGCGTGTCCTTATGGAAACGGGGTGTCAGGCCATTAAAATCGAGAGCGGTTCCTACGCACCCGAAACCATCAGCTATTTGACCGAGCGTGGTATTCCGGTCATGGCCCATGTAGGCTTAAGGCCGCAGTCGGTCAATGTTCTGGGCGGTTATCGTGCCCGTGGCCGCGACCAGAAAGTTGCCACTGAAATCCTCAATAACGCTGTAGCCGCAGCCGATGCGGGTGCGTTTGCAATCGTTGTCGAAGGCGTGAACACCAAATTAGCCGAAGAGGTAACCAAAGCTATTCACGTACCAACCATAGGAATTGGCGCGTCTAAACATTGCGACGGGCAAATATTGGTGACACCAGACATGTTGGGCATGTTTGAATGGACACCAAAATTTGTCAAAAAATTTGCGGATTTAAAAGGCGAAACTGAAAAAGCCATAAAAGCCTATGCTGAGCAAGTGAAAAGCCGCGAATTTCCCTCCAAAGAATATACCTATAAAACCAAGTAAAATATGGACAAGACTTCATGTGCTGATGTATTGCACACATGCGCGCCCTCCTATAGGTTGGCGCAAATTTAATATTTGAAGCAAACAAAAAAGAACAGGGGCCAAAATTGGTCGATTTTATCAACGAAGTTGAAGAAGAGCTCCGCAAGGACAAGTACAACCAATTGCTGCGTAAATTCGGGCCGTATATTGTTGCCGCGATCATAGTGATTGTTGGGGCAACCGGCTATGTGGAATACAATAAAAGCAAAACCTCCAGGACGGCAAAATCTGCGTCTGCCGCCTATATGAGCGCAGGCAAAATAGAAGCGAGCGGAGATTTACAAGCGGCTATTACCAAATTTGTCGCCCTCTCAGACGTCGCGCCCGATGGGTATGCGGCGCTGTCATTAACCCGAGCGGCGGGGATGAAAGTTCAGCTTGGCGATTACGAAGGCGCCGTCAATTTATTTGATCGTGCAGCCGAAAAATTCACAAAACCGGTACACAAAGATTTAGCTGGTTTGAAAGCCACATATATATTGCTTGAGCTTGGTTCGTACGACGAAGTGCTCGTCCGAGCGAGCGCGTTGAATACAGATGGTGCGCCCTATGCCGATTTAGCACGGGAAATTTTAGCCCATGCGGCCTATAAAACTGACGACATAGAAAGCGCACGAACAGGATTTGCCTATTTGTCAAATGCGCCAGGTGTCTTAAATGGTGTAAAAGCCCGCGCTGGTGCAGCCCTCGCATTGATCAATGCCAACCGAGGCATTGTTAAACTGGACACAACGATAATTGAAAACGACCTGCCTGACCCAAAATTGGACGATGCACCAGAAAAAGATGTCATTAAAGAAAAGGCTGTCATTAAAGATAACACAACAACAAAAGACGAGCAGGAATAATAATGGATATTTTGAAGAAAAATATGCGAACACATACGCTAACTTGGGCAACGCTTCTCATAAGCGCCTTACTGATAGCAGGCTGTTCTACGGTTACATCGGTAACAGATGCCGTTAATCCCTTTAATAAGTCCAAAGATGCTGACCAAGGTGATATTCCAACAGACCCAGAGCGTATTTCTATCTTATCTTTAGATGATAATTTGGAGGTTAGCGGGACAATACTTACATCAGAAATTGTCTTGCCGCCCGTTTATACCAATCCCGACTGGCCGCAAACAGGGGGCTATGCAAACCATTCCGTACAACACACAAATGCGGGGGAAAATCTTTCGCGTATTTGGCAAAAAGGCGTCGGTAAAGGCTCATACCGTAAAGGCAGAGTTGTCGCGTCTCCTGTTGTAGCGGGTGGACGGATTTATGCCATGGATGCCGCCAACAAGGTCACGGCCTTGGATGCGCAAACTGGCGGCAAGTTATGGAATTATAAAATTACCGTTGTCAACAAAGGCAAAACCAGAAAGGGCAGCATTAGCCTGATTGACAGGGTAAGAGACCCGCTGACCTTTGGGGAAAAAGGCGGTAAAGATAAAGAAGCGGTTGGCGGCGGCATTGCGGTGGCAGATGGCCGACTTTATGTGACTTCAGGCTATGGTGTTGTTGCCGCACTTGATGCGCAAACAGGCAATGAAATATGGAAAACCCGTACGCGCACACCCATACATTCTGCGCCAACTGTTGCAGGGGGGCGTTTATTCGCCGTGTCTGACGACAATGAATTATTTGCCGTAGACACGCAAACCGGCGCAGTGTTGTGGACATACCAAGCCATTATCGAAACGGCCCGCATGCTCACCTCACCCAGTCCAGCCGTTATTGACGACGTTGTAATTGCACCGTTCTCCTCAGGCGAAATTGTTGCGCTCAAAGCACAAAACGGCGGGGTCTTATGGCAAGAAGCCCTGGATTCGTCTGGCAATCTTACGCCTTTGGCAAAGTTAAACGATATCGCGGCTGGACCTGTCATTGCAGACGGCTATGTATTTGCCACCACACAGAGTGGGTCTTTTAGCGCCTTTGATTTACGAACAGGCCAAATGGTTTGGTCGCAACCAGCAGGTTCGCTAGGCTTTCCTATGGTTGTAGGCGACTTTATCTATACGGTGACAACTGAAGGCGAGGTTGTCTGTATGTCAAAAACAGACGGGACTGTGATTTGGCTCAGCCAATTACGCGCGTTTAAGAAACAAAAGAAACGTAAAAAGCGCATTTCTTGGTCGGGGCCAATTATGGTTGGTGAGCGATTACTGATGATGAGTTCTCGCGGTGCAGCCGTTGAAATGAACCCATATACGGGTGAAACAATACGGTCGTTCAAAGTTAATGGAGATATTTACGTCGCACCAATCGTTGCCAATGACACGGTATATTACATCACTGATGGCGCCAAACTGGTTGCGCTTAAATAAAGTTTCCAACAATTGCACCAAGATAAAGTAACAAAATGTACCCGCCACCAAGCAATGATGACACCAATAATGAAGGTGAAGATTTCCCTGAGTTTGAAAATGACCCAGAAATAACGTTCACCCCGCAGATTGCTGTGGTCGGGCGACCTAATGTCGGCAAGTCGACTTTGTTTAACCGGATTGCCGGTAAAAAACTTGCGATCGTGGACGATACACCTGGCGTGACCAGAGACCGACGCGAAGCCAGCGCCGTACTTGGCTATCAAGCTGTGACAATAATTGATACGGCAGGGTTTGAAGATGCAATAGGCGAACGCCTTGAAGCCCGTATGCGCGGTCAAACCGAAGCAGCCGTCAAGACGGCAGATGTGGTTTTATTCGTTTATGATGCCCGTGCAGGCGTAACTGGGCTGGACGAAATATTTGCCGATTTTATTCGTAAAACTGGTAAACCAACTGTGCTGGTTGCCAATAAATGCGAGAGCAAAGTTTCTGTACCAGGTGTTGGCGAAGGTTACGGGCTTGGCATGGGCGAACCTATCGAGGTCGCCGCCGAGCATAATATCGGCATGATGGAACTTGATGAAGCTGTCGCCAATGCTTTGCAAGGCGTAAGCCCAAAAGCGGATCAACACATTGATACCTCCGAAGCACCCGTACGCATAGCCATTGTTGGGCGTCCCAATGCTGGTAAATCAACCTTGATCAATACCCTAATTGGCACGGACAGATTGCTGACCGGCCCCGAAGCTGGCGTGACCCGTGATAGCATCACTGTTGAATGGGATTGGCAAGGTCGGCGGGTTCAAATGCATGACACAGCAGGTCTGCGCAAACGGGCCAAAGTGCAAGACAAGCTAGAGAAAATGTCAACGGCAGATACCATTCGCGCCATTAAATTTGCGCAAGTTGTTGTCCTATTGATGGACACGCGCACCGCTTTTGACAAACAAGACATGCAAATAGCGGATCTGTGTGCCCGCGAAGGTCGTGCACTTGTGATAGCGGCAACCATGTGGGATTTGATAGATAACAAGTCCGAAATGCTAACGGTTTTACGCGAAAAAGCTACGCGTTTACTGCCCCAACTTCGCGGTATTCCCTTGATATTTTTATCCGGGCTTACAGGCAAGGGCGTAGACCGTCTGTTTCCTGCTATTGAACGTATCCAGATCGATTGGTCTGCGCGCATCAAAACGCCAGATCTAAACGAATGGTTGCGCCAAACCACAAGCCGCTATCCGCCGCCCGCAAACAAAGGCCGTCCGGTCAAGCTTAAATACATCACCCAGACCAAAACGCGGCCGCCGACATTCGTCATAAAATCTTCGCGCGCCGACAGCGTTCCAGAGAGCTATAAACGCTATCTGGTCAATACATTGCGCGAAGATTTCGACCTACCTGGCACCCCGATACGCATCCACCTAAGATCAGGCGAAAACCCGTACGCATAGGCGGCTTTAACGGAGACAACACGAATTCGTGGGTTCTAAGCATCTTCCTTCGGCTTAGGCGCGGGCAATCCTTTGCCGCCTTTTTTGCCTTCGATTTTTAGCTGTGCGGGTTTTAGGATTTCGAATTTTAGCGCGTCATTTTTCTTGTCATACCCGACCTTGACCAGCCCGCCTTTTTTCAGCTTGCCAAACAGGATTTCGTCTGCCAGAGGCTTTTTTATATAGTCCTGAATGGTGCGCGATAGAGGCCGGGCGCCGTAGCGTTTATCATAACCCTTTTTGGCAATCCAAAGATTGGCGGCTTTGCTGACTTCAAACAGTATTTTACGGTCAGAGAGCTGCGCCTCCAATTGAATGATAAATTTATCCACGACCTTGGCAATAGTTTCCGGTGTCAATGGTGCAAATTTGACCATCGCATCCAAACGGTTACGAAATTCAGGAGCAAACAAGCGTTTAATTGCTTTGTCATCTTCCTCGTTACTGCTGTCGCTCCGGCCAAATCCTATTTCGGCCTTGGCAGCATCAGCTGCACCAGCATTGGTCGTCATAATAACAATAACATTACGAAAATCTATGGTGCGGCCAGATGCATCGGTCAAAGTCCCATTGTCCATAACCTGCAACAAAATATTGAACACCTCTGGATGTGCTTTTTCAATTTCGTCCAGAAGAACAATTGCGTGCGGATGTTCCGATACGCGGTCGGTTAGCAATCCACCTTGATCATAACCTACATAGCCCGGAGGTGCGCCCAAGAGCCGCGACACGGTATGGCGTTCCATATATTCAGACATGTCAAAGCGTAAAAGTTCAAGCCCGAGCGCCATGGCAAGCTGCCGTGCCACTTCGGTTTTACCCACACCCGTTGGCCCTGAAAACAAATAAGACCCGATAGGTTTATTCGGTTCACGTAATCCAGCGCGTGCTAATTTAACAGCCGCAGAAACCTTTTCGATTGCTTCGCTTTGCCCAAAGACGACCCGAGCTAAATCCGCTGGTAAAGATTTAAGCACTTTAGCGTCATCACGCGAAACCGTTTTGGTCGGAATCCGCGCTAATTTTGCAATCACGGCTTCTACATCTTTAACATTGATGGTTTTCTTACGTTTGTTTTTGGGTTGTAATTTTTGGTAGGCACCCGCTTCGTCTATTACATCGATAGCTTTGTCTGGTAATTTACGGTCGGTAATATGGCGCACAGCTAAATCCACCGCCGTTGTAATGGCTTCGGCGGTATAACGTACACCGTGAAATTCTTCGAAATAAGGTTTGAGCCCACGTAATATTTTCACGGTATCGGACGTACTTGGTTCTACGACATCAATTTTCAAGAAGCGCCGAGCCAGTGCCCTGTCTTTTTCGAAATGTTGCCGGTATTCTTTATAGGTCGTCGACCCCATACAGCGTAATTTGCCAGACTGCAACGCAGGTTTTAACAAATTAGATGCATCCATGGCACCGCCGGATGTTGCCCCTGCCCCAATAATGGTATGGATTTCATCAATAAATAAAATCGCATGGGGCAGTTGTTCCAGTTTTTTCATAACGGCCTTTAACCGTTCTTCAAAATCACCACGGTAGCGGGTTCCCGCCAACAGCGCACCCATATCCAGCGCAAATATTGTTGCGTCTGCGATAACGTCTGGCACATTACCATCAACAATAGCCAAAGCTATGCCTTCTGCGATCGCCGTCTTGCCAACACCTGGATCGCCAACCAAAAGAGGGTTGTTTTTACGGCGCCTGGAGAGGACTTGAATACAGCGCTCTACTTCGGCGGCGCGCCCAATAAGCGGATCAATACCGCCGTCAGATGCTTTATTATTTAAATCAACACAATAGGCCTTAAGTGGATCTTCTTGTTTTTTACCATCCTCACCGTTCTCATTTGGGCCTGAACCTAAAATTGGTCTGTTTTCAGCCGCATCACCATTTTTTGAAATTCCGTGGGAAATATAATTAACCGCATCGTAACGGGTCATGTCGCGCTCTTGTAAGAAATAAACCGCATGACTTTCACGCTCGTTAAACAAGGCAACCAAAGCGTTGGCGCCTGTTACTTCTTCGCGGCCTGAACTTTGCACATGAATGACGGCGCGTTGTATTACACGGTGAAAACCGGCGGTCGGTCGGGCTTCTTCAAACTCTTCGACAATGAGAGACGACAAGTCTTCATCCAAATAAGATGTCAACGCACCGCGCAAACCTTCCAATTCAATGTCACAAGCGCTCAAAACTGCATTGGCGTCTTTGTCATCAATCAATGCCAGCAACAAATGCTCCAACGTTGCTAGCTCGTGCTGACGCTCTGATGCCAAGGTCAATGCCCGGTGGATGGTTTCTTCGAGTACCGGAGAAAATGAAGCCATGTTATTACTTTCGTTTGGTTTGGCCGTTTGGTTTTGCCGTTTTCGTTTTGCCGTTTTTGTTTTGCGTTGTCTGCCTATTAATGTGGCGCTTTCTTAAATTTTTTCAAGGGTGTTGTTCCTCTAAGTTTTCTCTAGGGTACATTTTAGCGGATGATCACTGCGTTTGGCCGCATCAAGCACTTGCGCCACCTTGGTTTCAGCAATTTCAAATGTATACACGCCGCACACACCAACGCCGTTTTGATGCACATCCAGCATTATCTGCGTTGCTTCTTCTTGGGTTTTTTTGAAAACAGCCATAAGCAAACCAACAACAAATTCCATCGGCGTATAATCATCATTCAGCAATAAAACCCTGTACTGAGACGGTTTTTTGGTCTTTGGGCGGGTTTTTGTGGCGACACCGCGCTCCGTATCGCGCTCGTCATCATTCTCAGAACCGCTCATCTGTGTTTTAAATTCACTCATACTCCCTAAGATAAGGGGTTTTTCTCAAAGTAAAAGGGGAGATTTGTGCTATTTGTTAACCGTCATTAACTATTCTTAAAACAGTGGCTCATTACCCCTTGTATATGAAACGCGGTTTGATTCTTTTATTGGTTATTTTAACGGGCCTTGGCCTGAATATATCTGCTTGGGCCAAGCCACTTTCACAAAATAAATATGCATCTATTATTCTTGATACGAATACATTAGAAATCCTGCATGCGCGCTCTATTGATGAATTGCGCTACCCTGCATCTTTAACAAAAATGATGACTTTATATCTGGTTTTTGATGCCTTGGAACGTGATGAGTTGGGTATAAACGAGCCTTTGCTGGTCTCTGCCCGTGCGGCGCGTACACCGCCTGGACGTTTAGGGCTGCGTGCGGGACGCACCATAACGGCGCACCAAGCCATTCAAGCTCTCGCCGTGCGGTCTGCCAATGATGTTGCCGTAGTATTGGCCGAACGGCTCGGCGGTTCAGAAAAAGAATTTGCAAGCCTTATGACCCAAAAGGCCAAAGCTCTTGGTATGCAGCGCACCGTGTTTCGCAATGCCCACGGTCTCCCCGACGAAGGGCAATTTACAACGGCCCGCGATATGGGAAAACTCGCCGAAGCCTTGTTGCGTACCCACCGCAAATATTACCCATATTTTAGCCAAAAAACATTTTCCTATCAGGGCCGCATCTACACCAATCACAACACATTGCTCGGAAAGGTAGACGGCGTTGACGGGTTCAAAACCGGTTATACGGAGGCTTCTGGATATAACCTTGTTTTATCAGCAAAACGCAGTGGCCGTCGTTTAATCGCAGTCGTACTGGGCGGCGCCAGTGGCCGGTCGCGTGATAAACATATGGCTGACCTTATTGAGCGCGGGTTTGATGTTCAACAAAAAGTGGATAAAACCCGTTCGCAACAATTTGCCTTAAATGCAGATGAAAAACAATACCAGCGTGTTGTTAAGCCCGTCCCAAAAACGGATAGTATTCACGCTTTTACGCTGCGCGCCGCACATAACCCAATGCAGGGCGGCGGACCAAAAACCGTTCGCATTGTTCAAGGGGCAGATGGTATGCCCGTCCCTCTACGGTCTGCGACACAAGGTTGGGCCGTTCAAATTGGCGCTTACGCTACGCCAGCAGCAGCTCGGCAGGCTAATTTGTTCATGAAAGCCGATGCGCGCCTTAAGCTCTTAAACGCCCAAGAAATCATCATCCCTGTTAAGCGCAGTTCAGGGTTTATCTATCGGGCCAGGTTGGAACAATTAGATCATGCCCATGCAACAAATGTGTGTAAAACTCTTGCGCAACAAAGACAGGCCTGCTTGGTTGTCGCCCCCTCCTAATAAGTCTACGGACTCTAATATTAATAACGAGCACTTATGCGCACCAAATTTATTTTCACATCAAATACCGATTTGCGGGCACAGATATGGGCATGGCGCAGAAGCGGAGAAACCACCGCATTTGTGCCGACTATGGGCGCTTTGCATCCGGGACATCTTTCGCTGATAGCCAAAGCCAAGCGCCACGCTAGCAAAGTCGTCGCCAGCATTTATGTCAATGAAACCCAGTTCGCAAAAGGTGAAGATTTAAATACATATCCGCGCAATCATGAGCAAGATTGTAAAATGTTAAAACAAGCCGGATGTGATTTGGTTTATCTACCAAAGAGCATGTACGGTGATCACCATTCGACAACCATTAATGTCGGCGGCCCCGCGCTTGGGCTGGAGACCGCCCACCGTCCCCATTTTTTTGCTGGTGTAGCTTTGATCGTTACCAAGCTATTTAATTGCGTTCAACCGGACATGGCTATATTCGGCGAAAAGGATTATCAACAACTTTTGACTATCCGCCGCATGGTCTCTGATTTGGATATGCCTATTCAGATACTGGGCGCACCCATAGTGCGCGAACTTGACGGTCTTGCTATGTCATCCCGTAACCAATATTTAGATGAAACGGGCAGGATGATTGCCGGTCAGTTAAATCTTATTTTGGGTGCCTGCGCAAAAAATATTATGGATGGCACCGACATAAAGACCGCATCGCAAAACGCACAACACGACATCATCAAAGCCGGGTTTGACAGCGTCGATTATGTTGCCGTCGCCGATACAAAATCTCTGGAGCTTCTAAGCAAAAAACGAAAGGGTCGACCGGCCCGCCTCCTCATTGCGGCACATTGCAAAGGCATTCGTCTCATTGATAATTGCGCTCTCAACTAGGTTCAGGAGCTAAGGGGCATCATTTTTACCGCCATCAATGATTTTCAAAAATGGTTTCTTTTTTTGTTGTGGTAGTTCGTTTGACCTAGATAGCTTTGGTTTTTCAGTTTTTTTGGGTGTTTGTGATGTTGTTGATGTTTTTGGCTCGTCCTCATACATATCGTCTTCGATATTACGGACACGGGGTTTGTAAGTTGATTTGCTTTTAAAGCTTGAGTTCCATTTTGGTTTAGATTTTGGCTTCTGCGTATCTGCTTGTGAAGGTCGCTTGTTTTTATCTTTTATCTTGCGGCGCATTTGTGCCAGAACTTGTTTTTGCTTGTTTGACAAGGCTTCAGCAAAACCGCCCAAGGACGGATCAGCAAAAGCACTATCAAATTTTTCCAGGCGTTCGTCGACGGAGGCGATAAATTCGTCCTCCCAATCGGTGATTTCACCCAGGGCTTCCAATTCGGTTTTGGCTTTTTTTAATTTGCGTTGGGCGGTGCGCGCACGGCGTATTCGTGCCTTCTGGGTTTTTATTTTGAGTTTTTCTTTTTCGTTCAAACCAAATGCCCAATTTCATTTATTAATCGCCTACCGCGTCCATATAAAGCTCTAACATGGCTTCTTGTTCGGCCCGCTCATGGGCTTCAATTTTTCGCAAAGAAATGGTTTTGCGTAAAATTTTTGTATCAAACCCAAATGTTTTAGACTCGGCATATACCTCGCGGATATCAGCTGCGAGCTCTGTTTTCTCGGCTTCCAGCCTTTCAATACGGGCTATATATTGCTTTAATTTTTCGCGGGTCGCCTCACCCATGCTTTCTGCGCGGTTTTCGTCGGTTATCATATGTATCTCCAAAATTCCATCTCTAATTTTTGGGCAACTTATGAAGCCAAAAAGATAAGTGCAAGTCTAATCACAACATGTCTTGGCTTCAAAAAAATATTGTTGTGGATGAAAATCCATCTATAATCGTTACAAAAGGAAAATTATGAAGAAATTTCTAAAAATACTGGGTTGGCTTTTGGCCTTCGCTTTGGTTAGCACAGGCGTATATGTTTTTAAAATTTTACCAACCAAGGTCGATGCAGGCATGAATGTTGTGCTTGATCATAAACCTTACCAAATATCGGAAAAAGCCCTAAAGCTCCATGCAAATATGCGCGTAGCTGATTTGCATGCGGATACATTATTGTGGAAACGCAATCCTGCCAAACGGCATAATCACGGACAAACCGACCTGCCTCGTTTTCAAGCAGGCAGTGTCGCCGTTCAAGTGTTTTCAACTGTGACATATGTGCCGGGAAATATGAATACAGATGCCAATAAAATGGAAAATGACCAAATGCCTTTACTGGCCAAGGTTCAATTATGGCCAATGCGGACGTGGAATTCTATTTATGAGCGTGCGGTTTTTCAATCCGAGCGCCTCCATAAAGTTGAGCGGCAATCAGATGGTCATTTTATAATAGCCCGCTCAAAATCCGATCTCCGCGCGGCCTTGAATAGGCGGGCCAGTAACAAAGATATATTGGTCGGGGTATTGGCGACAGAAGGCGCACATCCGCTTGAAGGTGATATAACAAATTTGGACAAGCTCTATGACGCCGGCTTTCGCATGATCGGCCTGCAACATTTCTTTGATAATAAGCTCGGAGGGTCGTTGCACGGCGTATCAAAATCAGGCCTGACCCCATTTGGTAAAGAAGTGATCGCAAAGATTGTCGACAAAGGCATGATGATCGACATTGCCCACTCATCCATAAAGACGGTAGAAGATGTTCTTGCGCTCACCGATGCACCGATGGTGGTTTCCCATACGGGAATCCTTAGTCTTTGTAACCATCCCAAGCGTAACATTCCTGATAACTTGATGCAACAAATCGCGGACAGAGGTGGACTAATTGGTGTCGGTTTTTGGGAAACTGCGGTCTGTGATGCAACCCCGGACGGTATCGCAAAAATGCTCATCCACGGTGCAAATAAATTTGGTGTTGAGCATATCGCCCTCGGTTCAGATTTTGATGGCTCCGTTACGACAAAACTCGACACATCAGAGCTTGCCGCCATTACAGACGCCCTCTTGCGCCAAGGGATGTCTGAGGGTGATATTCGCAAAGTCATGGGCGAAAACCAAATAGCTTATTTCTTGCAGCATTTACCAGGTGAGTGAATGGACTATATATATCATTAAATGTGCAGATGGGACGTTTTATACTGGCATTACTAATGATTTGGACAAACGTCTAAAAGCACATGATGCGGGCTTGGGGGCTAAATATACGAAAAGCCGTGGGCCTGTTAAACTCGCATATACAGAGACAGCGCCTGACCGCAGTGCCGCGTCCAAACGTGAATATAGCATCAAAAAGTTGAGCCGGACGGAGAAACTGGTTTTGATTGCCAATACAAGTACAAATATAAGTACAAATACAAGTGCAAATACAAGTGAAAATACAAGTGGCTAAAGCGCTTTAGCTCTTAGAGTGCTTTGCCTTTGGCACTTTCTTTTAAACGTTCAACCCGCTCTTTAATCTGCTTATGCGTAGGATAAATCTTGTTGGCCTCTTCGTAAACTTCAAACGCATCGTCTGGGCGTTCCAAAGTTTCCAATATATTACCGAGCGTCCAAAGAGCGTAAAAATGGCGCGGCTCTAATATGAGCGCTTGCGTGGTGTCTGACACTGCGCGGTTCAAATCTTCTTCGTCTGCTGCCAGACGTCCCGAACGCGACCATCCTTCAGCGTAATTCGGTTGCAGGCGCAATACATGGTCATACATGCGCCGCGCCAATTTGTTATCGCCGCGATTTTGCGCGGCAATGCCGCGGTGCAAGAGATAGTCAACAGAGGCGCTCCCAGATTGTAAAAACACCGCCCATACTTCTTCTGCGATCAATACAGCGTCTTCCTCTTCTGTTTCGGATTTGAGCCTAACAAATAATTCCGCCAGCATTTTGACGCGGTCTTCTTCTGAACGTACCGTTAAATCTTTACCACCCTTTGGCGCAGTACTTGTTGCAGGGCCGTCCTTTGATTCCTCCTTAGGGGATTCCTCCTTAGGGGCTTGCTCCTTATGGGGTAGTTCTTTAGGGCTTGGTGCCAGCGGTGGCAGCGCAGGCTCTTGTTCTACACTTTGCGCAAAGCTCTGCCCAGAAGCCATATAAAATATCAAAATGAGAATAAACGGTCGCATAGGCACGATTTTACCGCACCTAGACAAAATGGCAAGAGCGAGAGTGTAATATGAAGAGAATGTCAGAATAGGCAATTCTGCCCAAAACAGTCTTTAGACCAACTAAACGACTAACCTTGGCGGGCTTTGAACCGTGGATTGGTCTTGTTGATGACGTATAGACGGCCTTTACGGCGGACAATTTTACAGTCGCGGTGACGGTTTTTAAGGGATTTCAGTGATGAACGGACTTTCATGATCTTAACCTATGTATATACTTTTTCTTTACGAATATTTGGGGCATAAGAGTGCACATAAGCCCATTTGAATTTGAGGCCGGAACCTAGTGGCGCTGTATTCGTGAGTCAAGTGACTTTTCGCGGCTTTTAACTGTGTTTTTATTAGCTACAAAACACAAAGCATCTGGCCAAATGACGATAGCCTTGATAACCTGTATTCATGATAAAATTTTTGACCATTACATCTTTCCTCTTCTTGGCATGCCTTTCCACAGCAGCAAAGAGCCAACCCGTGCCGCATTTAAAAAAGCCAGGTGCAGAATTAGCCGTTAATAAAGTGCAGGCAGAAAAATTTAATGCCTGGAAGCAAGATTTTATAGGCAGGGCCTTGGCTAAGGGCTATGACAGCAAATTATTAAACGCAACCATTGGGCAAGCCAAAATTAATCCCAAAGCCGTTGCAAAAAACAAATCTCAGCCTGAATTCACGCGGGCAATTTGGGTTTATATTGACGGTGTCATGTCGCAAAGCCGTCTAAAAAATGGACGGGCTAAATTGGCGCAACATGACAAGCTGTTTACAGAATTGGAAACACGCTACGGCATTGACCGGCACATTCTCACCTCTATTTGGGGGTTGGAATCAGCTTACGGCACAATCATGGGTAATGATGACATGATTGACAGTTTGGCAACACTGGCCGTATTGGGCGGGCGTAAAAATTTTGGCGAGCGGCAATTATTCGGCATGTTGGATATATTGTCGCGCGGTGAAGTGCGTCAAGACCAACTTATCGGCTCTTGGGCCGGTGCTATGGGCATGACCCAATTCATCCCAACCACTTTTCGGGATTACGCCGTAGACTATGACAACAATGGCAATAAAAATTTATGGACTGACGTGGGTGATGCTCTTGCGTCAACCGCCTATTATTTGCAGAGGTTTGGATGGCGCGCAACAGAACCTGTAACCACCGAAGTCCTCTTGCCGAAAGGCTTTAATTACAATATGTCTAACGGACACAAACGCACTATATCCGGTTGGGCCGGACTGGGTGTGCGCTCGGTCAGTGGGAAAAATTGGTCAAATGAAGCCCTGTTTTTGGAGGCTAAACTCTTACTGCCTGCAGGTGCTAATGGGCCTGCATTGCTAACATTTAAAAATTTCGACGTTATCAAAAAATATAACAACTCTACATCATATGCACTCGGTATAAATGTGCTTGCAGATCACTTAAGGGGCAAGAAAACAATTACAAGAGATTGGCCACGTGCAGACAAAGCTTTGTCTTTGACGGACAAAAAAAACCTGCAGACAGCCTTGTCCCGCCAAGGTTACGGCACCGGTGGTATTGACGGTCTAATCGGCCCGAATTCACGGCGGGCTATCCGTGCATGGCAACACGCCAACGGCGTACCAGCAGACGGATACGTCAATAAAGCAATGCTCAAGCAAATCATTATGGCTCGGTAATTTTTTTGAAGATTTTGCGATTATTTTAGCGCATTTATTATGCATTGTTACACAACCACTATAGTTTACTACCTTGCGTAAACCAGTTATAGTTCAATCACCTTAATACCAGTATCAACGCCAGCAAACAGGCTTTGCAATGCTTCGGGAGCGGCTTCTAGGCCTTTAAACACCCTTTCGGTTGATTTGATTTTACCTTGTTTGTACCAATTGGTGAGTTCTGCCTCCGCACCTGCAAATTGCTCGAAATAATCCCAGACGAAAAATCCTTCCATACGGGCGCGTTTATAAATCAAATTGTAATAATGGCGTGGTCCGGGCAGTGGCGGCTCGTGGTATTCCGTTGATATAAGACCGCAAATCACGATACGCCCCCGCAAGGCTATGTTTTTTAGGGCCGCATCAAGCGTATCGCCGCCGACATTATCGAAATAAACATCCACCCCGTTCGGACAATATTTTGCTAGTTTTTCATATAAATCGTCGTTCTTGTAATCGATAGCGTGATCGACGCCAAGCTTGGATTTGATCCACGCACATTTATCAGGGCCACCAGCTATGCCAATGACCTTGCATCCTTTGAGCTTAGCAATTTGCGCCACAATAGAGCCAACACCGCCGGCACAGGAAGACACCAAAACCGTGTCGCCTCTCTTTGGTTTTCCCACATCTAAAAATCCGTAATAGGCAGCAAACCCAGACGCGCCAAGCGTGCCCAAATGCAAATATAATGGCGTACCGGGGGTATGGATTTTTTGCAAGGTTTTAACCGGCATGCGGGTTTGGTCACCGTCTTGTATTGAATAGTCCTGCCAGCCTGTTGAACACGCGACAACATCTCCGACCTTGTAATCGGGATGGTTGGATTTAATCACAGGCCCAACGCCGCGCCCACGCATCAGCTCGCCAATTGCAAGAGGTTCATGAAAACGGGATTCTGACCCCATCAAATAAGCCCGTTGCGCTGGCGATGTACCAAGAGCCTTGGTTTTTACCAAAAACTGTCCCGCGCCCGGCACAGGTATAGATCCTGTGACCATATCAAATAAGTCAAGCGAAATTGCTTCGCCTTGTTTGATGTTACGTTTAAGCCTGAGTTGTCTGTTTTCGGTCATGGTTTAGTATAAAAACCCGTCGCCCTCTGGCGCACCGTCTATGATTTGGTTGCCGGTTTCAAGACCCAAAGCATGGCGGCCAATTGGCGTCATACCAATTTCCCATTGCTGGCTTTGATGGGCAGTGAGGGCTTCCATATCTCGGTGAAACCGCTGTACCGGATTGGTATCAGATAGACCACTTGCCCCCATCATTTTTACAAGGCGCGTGACCGCTTGCGAACATAATTTGCCGACAAATACACAATCCCGCTTCATGCGGACCAGTTCATCCTTTGTCACCCGTTCATATTTGGACCCCCGGTTGTGAAGGGTTTCAAACACGCGGTCGAACATCAATTTCGCCGCCGCAATTTCTGCCGTACTTTCAGCAACCCGCGTTTGTACGGGCGTTTGTTCCGCGACTTTCTCGCCGAACATTGCGCCGAAACGTTTTCTTGTAATCTCCAGATAAGCGTCCATCGCCCCCATCGCCGTTCCGACAATTGGCCCCAAGGGTACAGAAAAGAAATATTCCGGCATATAGGCCTGATAAGAATAGCAGCCATGTGCCTTGGCGCCTTCGGCTGTGCCCGTGTCAAATGTGCTAATCGGGATGGCACGGTGTTTTGGGATGAAGGCATTATCCACAATAATATTCATGGAACCCGAACCGCGAAGGCCAGATACATACCAATTGTCATTTTTGCCAAAATCACCAGCAGGCAGAGCAAATAAGGTCATTTCGTACTCATCGCGCGTTGCCGACTTTGTTTGGCTACCGACGATTGCCCATCCAGAATGGGATAGCCCCGATGCAAATGACCACTCCCCGGTCAAATTATAACCGCCGTCCACAACTTCAACCTCAACATTTCTACCGCCAGCAAAGGCCGTTGCAATTAACACGTCTGGATCCGCAAACATTTCCTTTTGCGCTTCCATCCCAAATCGCGCCGCCATCCATGTATGAGCCCCAACAACACACTGTATCCAAGCCGTAGATGTACAGCCTTTCGCCAGCTCCGTTGCAATATGGGCATGGGCGCCCCAGTCCATTTCATAACCACCAAACATTTTGGGTTGGTAATATTTTAATAGGCCCAGACGGTGCAAATCAGCCATAGTTTCCGGGAGAAGCTCCCGACGACTTTCCGTTGCCAATGCACGTTCTTTGAGAACAGGAATGAGGCTTTGCGCTCTTTTTATTAAAACATCTAATGTCACTTCGCTCATTATTCTCTCCCTCGGACTACGGTGTCATAAGACGGTGCCTTTAGTACACATGGTAAAATTCAGAATTGAAATCTACAGGGTTTCACCTCAAAACGTTTGCAAGCATAATGACGCGACCATATAATGGTCATCAATGGGGGCTTGAACAGAGAGCTGCGCCAGTTTGGTATAGTGGCATCTGAGGCACTCATGGCAGGAATCGCGAATAAGACATGCATAATACTGATTTTAACAAAGCCGAATTTCGTAAAGCCTTAGGACGTTTTGCCACAGGCGTAACGATAATTACGACTTTGGATAAGCAAGGAAAAGCCGTTGGCGTTACGGCCAGCAGCTTTAACAGCTTGTCCATGAACCCACCTATGATACTCTGGTCACTTGATAAATCTGCCTATAGTTTACCGGCTTTCGAGCATACACCGTATTTTAATGTCCATGTACTTGGTACCAGACAAGATGCCCTGTCAAACCGTTTTGCAAAACCAGGCACTGACAAATTTAACGGCATTAAAACAAGTAAAGGCCTTGGCGGCGTTCCGATTTTACCGGAATGTTCAGCATTGTTTGAGTGTAAGACCGCGCACCATTATGCAGGCGGTGATCATGTAATTATTGTGGGAGAAGTCATTAAATTCCGTCGCAATAACGAAGCACCCTTGGTGTTTCATGGTGGGCAATATGCGGGCATTGATAGTTTAATATAAGTGCAACTTTAACATAAGTGCCCAGAAAAGCTCTAGAGCACTCCACTTTAATATGGAACCACTTTGATGGGATGAGATTTGTTTTTTGGTAAGGCGCGGCTCGAAGATCGGGGCTTTAGCCCCGGTCAAGGGACGCAACGCAATCCAAAAAACAAAGATCGCCCAAGCCACA
>JAJFFN010000005.1 GCA_021776635.1 Robiginitomaculum sp. | reverse complement strand
CCTGCAGCCAAAATGATGGTTGAAATTTCTAAAACTGTTGATAATGAAGTAGGCGATGGTACAACTTCCTCTGTGATTTTTGGAGGCGCATTATTAGCTAGAGCAGAAGACCTTCTAAACAAAGATGTTCATGCTTCAACTATTATAGATGGATATCAAGCAGCATCTGATAAAGTCCTAGAAATTTACTCAGACTTGGCAAAACAAATTCAGCCTGATGATAAAGCATCTCTATTAAAAATCGCTACAACTAGCATGCAATCAAAATTAATTTCCGAAGATAGTTCATTACTTTCTAAAATTATCGTTGATGCTATTCTTAGTATTGCAACAAAGAAAGGTGATACTTATTCTGTTGATCTTGAAAATATTAAAGTAGAAAAGAAAGCTGGTGGTTCAATTGATGATACACAAATTGTAAAAGGAATTGTTTTGGATAAAGAAATTGTTCATAGTGGAATGCCTACAAAAATTGAAAATGCAAAAATTGCATTACTTAATTCAGCATTAGAAATTGAAAAAACTGAGTTAAGTGCAGAAATTAGAATTACTGACCCTACTCAAATGCAGATGTTCTTAGAAGAAGAAAATAGAATGCTAAAATCTATGGTTGACAAATTACATGATGTAGGAGCTAATGTATTGATTTGCCAAAAAGGAATTGATGATATTTCACAACACTATCTTGCAAAATACGGTATCATGGCTGTTCGTCGTGTTAAAGAAAGTGATATGATTAAACTTTCTAAAGCAACAGGTGGACGTGTAATTAGCAATCTTGATGATCTTTCAGAAAATGATCTTGGTTCTGCAGATTTAGCACATCAAAAGAAAGTTGAATCTGATAAATGGGTCTTCATTGAAGGATGCAAACATCCACAATCCGTTACAATGCTAATTCGTGGTGGAACTCAAAGAGTAATTGATGAAGTTGACCGTTCAATTCATGATTCTTTAATGGTAGTAAAAGATGTTATAGAAAAACCAGCAATTGTTGCTGGTGGCGGTGCACCTGAAGCATTTGCAGCCTCATTACTCAAAGATTGGGCTGATCATTTTGATGGTCGTGAACAACTTGCAATTAAAAAATATGCCGAGGCTTTAGAAACAATCCCTCTAACTATTGCTGAAAATGCAGGAATGGATCCAATTGATACAATGGCTAATCTTCGTGCAAAACAAAATCAAGGTCAAAAATGGACTGGAATTGATGCTAAAAATATGAAGATTGCAGATATGATGGCAATCAATGTCGTAGAACCAATTGTAGTTAAAGAACAGATAATTAAATCTGCAACTGAAGCTGCATGTATGGTACTTAGAATTGATGATGTTATTGCAATATCTGGTGCCCCTGGCGGAATGGGATAAAATTTTAGTTAAGCTTAAGCGTTTTCATTTCTCTAAATAATTTATGTATAAACTCGGTGTTGATTTAGGTGGTACTAAAATTGAAGCAGTTCTGCTAAATGAAAATTTTAATGTAATTAAAAGAAAAAGAATTCCTACACCACAAAATGATTATCAAAAAATTCTAGACTCTATCTCCTCTTTAGTAGTAGAAATATCTGAAAGTATCTCTGATTATTCATTGGGGATTTGTACACCTGGAGCAATTTCTAAACAAACTGGATTGATTAAAAATAGTAATACACAATGTTTGATAGGAAAATCACTAAAAGAAGATTTAGAAAATAAAACTGGACAAAAAGTTTTCATGGAAAATGATGCCAATTGTTTTGCATTAGCTGAAGCAACATTGGGTTCTGCTGTGGATTTTGGTTTAGTTTTTGGTGTTATACTAGGAACTGGTGTTGGCGGTGGAATAGTCATTAATAAAAAACTCTATCCAGGCAGAACGAACATTGGAGGTGAGTGGGGCCATCACACATTACATCGAAATGGAAATCAGTGCTATTGTGGAAAAACTGGATGTGTGGAGACATACATTAGCGGACCTTCATTGGAAAACCACTGGACTGAATTGACAGGGGAATCTCAATCTGTTCCTAAAATTCTTACTAGTACAAATAATGATAATTGGCAAAAATGGAAAAATATGTTTTTAGAAAATTTTGGGTATGGTCTTGCAAATGTTATTGATATTTTAGATCCTGATGCAATTGTTTTAGGTGGTGGTTTATCAAACATTGATTTTTTGTATACTGAAGGAAAAAAATCTGTTTATGATAAGGTATTTTCTGACTTAGTTGACATTCCTATTTTGAAAAATAAATTAGGTGATTCAGCAGGTGTTTTTGGGGCATGTATGCTGGAGTAATATCTCCAAAATGGAATCTATTTGTCAAAAAATCGTCTACTAAAGTTATAACCCATTTAATTTAATTAATTTCAGATAAAAATTGATTTCAAAAATAATACTTGGACTTTTCTCAATTGTTGTATTATTTCAAGTAAATTCCGTTTATGGATTAGAAGAATTACCTGTTATTACTATAGAATTTACTTCCGGTGATATCATCGATCTTGATAAAAGTCCTCAAATGATTAGAGCATACATCCAAATTCAAAACTATGATCCACAACATGGTTACCATTTTATGGAAATATCTAGATTAAGTGATGGAGAAATTATTAAAACTACTGAAATTTTCCCTAGGGTTGTAGATGATCACTTGTTTGATGTTCAGATTTTACATTATCTAGAACCTGATGATACTGAAACAAACATTATTGGTGATTATGTAATGAGAGTTTTTTCTGAGTCTGGTCCAACTGATGCAGTTTCAACATTTTCTTTAATTCAATCTAGTAACCCTGTAGTTATTACTCAAAATATTAAGGAATCAGGACCATCTGAAATTGAATCTGAGGTTGGAATTGAATCATTACAAATTGAAACTTCAGAACAATCTAAAATCCCTGCATGGGTTCATGACGTATTTGTATGGTATGCAGAAGACACAATTTCAGAAAACGATCTATTATCTGCTATAGAATATTTAATTTCAGAAGAAATTATCAATATAGGTTAATTTGGACATCCTTCCATCTTTGAAATAGAATATCCGTCAGTCATTATTTCAATCTCCATATCTTCTGGTACTGATTGAGTATGACAAAATTTACATTCATTTGCAGTAACTGTTGATGATTCTTCATCAATAGATTTTAGCCAATTTTTTGCATAGGAAATTGCTTTTTCTAAATCACTTGTATCTGTAACAACATCAAAATGCATTGTATGACCATCTTTTGATTTTACATATGTATCAAAAACATGAAAATCCATATCAATTACAATTTATGAAGAATATTTATTTTTAATTATTAAAATTTTTTCAACAATTTCATTTACATCTACATTTAATTCAATACTGATTAAAATTAATCCTGCACCTCCAATTGGGATTGTAACTCGGTAAATTTTTTCATATTTTGCTAACGCATAAATTGGTTTTCTAATTTTATCTGTGGTTTTCTTACGTGTGGACCAACGATAGACTGCTTGAGATAAAGACATTTCCGTTTCTTCTTTTGATAAATGACTTTTTAATCCTGGTTTCATTTTATCATAAAGCTCTCCGTAATCGTATACTCCAACATATCTAATGTCTTTATCACATTCTAAAATTTCATTACAGATTTTTTCGTATTCCATTTTAATCATTATTGAGGTTCAATGGTAGCAGGTGGTTTACTTGAAATGGTATAGGTAACCCAAGTGACATCCTCAATCTCATTAGTTATTCTATTACTCATCTTTTCTAATAATCCATGTGGTAATCTTGTCCAATCTGCAGTCATTGCATCAATCGAATCTACAACCCTGATCATGACTATGTTTCCATATCTGCGTTCATCTCCAACAACTCCTACTGCTCTGTCATCACCTACTGCTGCGTATGCTTGCCATACTTTTTCATACAATCCTGCAGCCATCAATTCTTCTTCTACAATCTTACTTGCAACTTTACAAATTTCAAGTTTTGTTGGAGTCACTTCTCCAATTATTCTAACTGATAATCCTGGACCTGGAAATGGGTGTCTCATGAAAAGTTTTTCTGGAACTCCGAGAATTTTTGCAATTTTTCTTACTTCGTCTTTATACAATTCTTTTAATGGCTCTAAAATTTCTAAATTAAGCCAGTCAGGTAAGCCGCCTACATTATGATGAGATTTGATTACTGCTGCAGGGCCTTTTGATACTCCGCTCTCAATTAGATCTGGATACAATGTACCTTGAGCTAACCATTTGAAAGGACCATTTCCTTCAGCAAATTCCGTAAAAACCCTAACAAATTCTTCTCCAACGATCTTTCTTTTTCTCTCAGGATCCTCTATTCCCTTTAATTTTTCAAGAAATATTTCTGCTGCATTTATTGATGTGAAATTTACTTTGAAATTATCTTTGAACATCTCTTCAACTTCTTTTTCTTCATTTACTCGTAACAATCCGTTATTTACAAAAACACACTTTAGTCTATCACCTATTGCTTTGTGAATTAATAGTGCTACAACAGTAGAATCTATACCTCCACTCACTCCACAAAGCACATTTCCATCTATCTTTGAAATTTTCTCAACTGCTGTATCGATAAAACTCTCCATGGTCCAATCTTGTTTTGCACCACAAACCTTCAAAACAAAATTCTTTAGAATCTCTGTACCTTGTTCTGTATGTACGACTTCTGGATGAAATTGAATACCATAAATTGATTTTTCTTCAGATGCAATTGCTGCTGCCTTTGCACCTTCAGTATGCCCGATTACTTTGAAACCTTCAGGAATTTGTTCTGCTTCGTCACCGTGACTCATCCATGCTCTAACTGATTCTCCAACTCCGTTAAGGAGATCTTTATCACTATCGATGGTTAGTAGTGATGAACCATATTCTTTGTTTGCCCTTTTTACTTTCCCTCCAAATTTATTAACAATTAACTGATGTCCATAACAAATTCCAAGGAGTGGTAAATTCATATCAAAAATTTTATTTTCTGGAATAGGAGCATCTGAACTATAAACACTTGATGGGCCTCCAGAAAAAATCATTCCTGTAGGGTTTAGTTTTTGTAATTCCTCGTAACTAATATCATATGGGACAAGTTCTGCATAAACTGAAAATTCTCTAATTCTTCTACAAATCAAATGGCTGTATTGAGAACCAAAATCTAAAACAACAATTTTATCCATACTATCACTTGTTTATGTTCTCAAGCATTCTAGTTAATGACCAACCTGCGGTACTAATTAATTCATTAACTCTTTCTTTTTGTCTATAATTTTTAATTATGATTTCTCTAATATCTGCCCCATTTTTATTAACAATATAATCAATTACTGATTCTTTTTGGATCTTCCCATTTTCTACTTCAACAACATCCTTCTTTTTCATTTCACCGATTATTCTATCTAAAAAGAATGATTTGAAAGGTGGAGTATCTGCATTAATTATAATTTCATTATCTAAAACTATCGAAACCTGATCTGGTGTGACAAATGCATTAGCAATAATTTTGCCATCATTGACTCTTTTAATTGGAATTGAACTTTCTATTGGTTTTTCTATGATCTTAGGTTTTGGTTCTATCTTTTTTTCCATTTTTAATTGAGATGCTTTAACAAAACTAGAGTCTTTTAGGAACAAGTCTAAAACTGTAATATTTTTTTCTAACATTTCTATCCCTTCCTGATGTTTGTGAATTTGCTCGATCAAACTTTCCTTCAAAGCAACAATTTCTTTCACTTGTTCTTCTGAGAATTTCATAATTTGATTAATGAGGAATAGGTATTAAATGCATTCTAGGTAATTATGATATCCAGTTCTTTGTATGATATTTTTTTAAACCCAATAATTGACTTTGATGTGGTAAACAATTCTGCCTTTGTAAAGGAGGATAGCCATTTTAAAAGAGATTCACCTCTTTTTAATTTCATCAATTTTATTTTTCTATCTGATTTCTTGGTTTCTGAGTATTTCCCAATCCTATTTCCAAAATCCATTCCCATTAGAATAATTTTTTTTGCTTGAAAATGATTTGCTAAAAAAACACCTCTATCTCCATCTGTAAAACCACCATAGTTTTCTATTTTATCAAACGGTATTGACTGTGTTGTACCAATGCAATTTTTAAATTTCTTTACAAAATTCAATTTTTCTAGATTATCTCCATGAGCATGCACAACAAAAATGGAATTAGTTTTTCCAATTCTTTCAAGTGTCTTTACATCTCCATCCAAATCTGTTACAATGATGTCTGGTATGATCCCATTTGCAACTAGTGGTTTTATTGAACTGTCTGCAGCAATTTTGATTATTTTTTTATAATTTTTTAACTTTGGAATGGCTGATACTAAAGATGGTCCAGAACCAATCACAAAAACTGTTTTTCCTTTGATTAAACCAATGATTTTTTTGTCAACATTAGTTTTTTTTAAAATTGAATTTAAAACAATGGATGACTCTTTGTCTTTTTTTTCACTATACTTGAATTCTTTTAAAATCTCATAGTATCTCTTTTTCCAACCTAAAATCATCATATCACTCAAATTGCATTAGATTTGATAAACCATGTGGCAAAAATTGGGAATGTGAGTGTAGGTGGAAAGAATCCAGTACGAATAATGGGAATTTTGAATACCAGTCCTGAGTCTTTTTACAAAAAGTCTGTCAATACTAGTAAAACATTGATAAAAAATAACGCTAAATTGATGGAAGATCAAGGTGCAGATTTTATTGATGTTGGAGGAATGTCTACTGCACCATATCTGTCAACATCTGTTTCAGAAAAAATAGAATCAAAAAGAATTCAAAATGCAATTAAAATAATCCAAAATTCTACAAATCTTCCCATATCTGTGGATACTTGTAGAGCAAAAGTTGCAAAAGATGCTTTAGAATATGGAGTTGAAATTATTAATGATATTTCTGGATTAAAATATGATAAAAATATGCCCGATATTATTTCTAAATATAATCCATCTTTAATTTTATGTGCATATAGTCAAAAACCTGTTAATGGTAATCATCTAACAATAACTAAAAAATTATTTCAAGATAGCATAAATCTTGCAAAAAAATCACACATTTCTACTCAAAAAATTGTATTAGATCCTGCTATTGGGTTTTTTAGAAAAACTGGAAAGGGATTATTTTTTACAAAAATTAAATCAGATTGGTTGGAAAGGGATCTATCTATCTTAAAAAATCTAAATTCAATCAAGAAAAATTATCCTCTATTAGTCTCTGTTTCAAACAAATCATTCATAGGGAAAATTTTGGAAAAAGAGAATCCAAATGATCGATTATTTGGCTCAATTTCTGCTGAAGTGGTATCTGTAATGAACGGTGCTGATATTATTCGTACTCATAATGTAGATGCAACTAAAGATGCAGTAATGATCGCTTCTAAATTATCAAAATAACACAAAGGCTTATAATCAATATTTTACTTTCTTAACAAGGTTTCATTGGAATTCAAAGAAGGATTAACATTTGACGACGTTCTTCTTGTACCCAAATATTC
>JAJFFN010000040.1 GCA_021776635.1 Robiginitomaculum sp. | reverse complement strand
GGTCGAAATGGAGCTAAATATGCGAAAATATGCTAGGAAAAGTACGTGGGGAGGGCTTATTGCCCGGCCAAGTGCTTTGACGACTCAGATTGAAGCAGATTTCGTTCCGAGTTTAAGTCACGTTTTGCATGGCCACTTTGCCCACTGGCGTCGTTGTGAGCGTAGCCTGCCTCTTGTGAAAGCCTTGCCCCTAAAGGGATATAAAAAAATGCTAGCATTTACTGCGGTTTTACGCCTAGCCAGTGAACAAATTGCAACATGCCATTTCGACCTGAGTTTATGAGTACACTGCCTAGTTCAGTGTTTTGGTGTTTCCATTAACTCAATCAGCGTTCCGGTAAAATCTTTGGGATGAATGAAGATAACCAGAGTACCGTGGGCACCAATGCGCGGCTCATTTAAAACGGTAGCGCCTTTTTTCTCCATATGAGCTTTGGCCGCAAAAATATCTTCGACCTCGAAGCAGACATGATGTTGTGCACCCTTGGGATGTTTTTTGAGGAAATTTTCTATAGGAGAATTCAGGCCGTAAGGCTCAATAAACTCTAACTGACCCGTAGGTAAATTCACGAATGTAAATCTTACACCTTGCGCTGCCAATGAGCGGGGGCGGGTTATATCTTTAATGCCGAATATCTTTCGGTATGGAACCACAGCCTCTTTGATTGATGGCACGGCTATGCCTACATGGTTCAAGGGTCCGATTATACTTGGAGTGATACTTTTAGTGGATTTTCCCATCCTACACCTTAATGACAATCGTTTCTATCAGCGCTCTTTTGCCAGTTTCATTGCGTACATGGCGGCGGACACGCGCCGTAATTTTCGCTTCAACCTCGTCCTCATCGGTTCGGTCGTTCTTACGGAGTGAATTAAAAGCTTGCTCTGCGTAATCAGCGACATCATCGAGCATTTTATTGATGAGCTTACAATCTTCACCTTCGGGAAAGCCTGCAATGCGGACATCAGGCCCGCCGATCAAATTTCCTTTTTGGTTAATCACCAAACTGGTACTGACATGACCCGCATAGGCCATTTTCTTGCGTTCTCGTAGAGAAAAATCATCGGCGCTAATAATCTCGCCGCAATCTTCGTGCAGGCGGCCATTGGGGACTAAATCGATAATCTTGGCACCTTTTTGCGACAACAAAATCAGCTCGCCATTATGCGGCGCAAGTGTGTGCTTGACCTGTAATGTTTTGGCAAGTTCTTCGTGCCTAAGCAAATGTCGCCGTTCCCCGTGCACAGGTATAGCGATATGAGGCCTTGCCCACGTATACATGTCTTTTAGTTCGTCTTGGCAAGGATGACCGGAAACATGTATATTACGGTCTTTTTCCGTAATAATTTCTATACCCTGATCCGCCAGTGAATTTTGCAAAGCAAAAATGCCTTTCTCGTTGCCTGGAATAATTTTGGACGAGAATATCACCACATCACCTTTGCTAAATTTCACAGTGCGGTGCGCATTATTGGCTATACGTGTCAATGCGGCACGAGGCTCACCTTGGGAACCCGTGCATAAATACAATACATGCTCACTTGGCAAGCTCTGGGCTTCGTCCTCGGAAATAATATTCCTAATGCCCTTTAGTAGTCCAACGGCCTTGGCCGCTTCAACCATGCGTAACATAGAGCGTCCAATGAGACAGATAGAACGATCATTTTTTTCAGCCGCGACCATAACACTTTCAAGGCGTGCAACATTTGATGCAAAGCTGGCCACAGCTACCCCGCGGCCTGCATATTCACCGATCACCTTAATTAACGCATCGCGTACCCCAGCCTCAGAACCCGAGACACCAGGTGAAAACACATTGGTGCTATCACAAACCATTGCAAGCACGCCTTCGTCTCCAACAGCGCGCAAAGCCTCTATATCGACACCCTCACCTATTTGCGGATCTGGGTCTATTTTCCAATCCCCCGTATGCAAAACAAGTCCCGCAGGTGTACGAATAATCAATGCATTGGGCTCAGGGATAGAATGGGTGAGTGTAATAAGTTCTATGTCAAAAGGCCCAAGCTTAAAATTTCCGCGTAACGGTATTTCGTTGAGCGGAACTTCGCCGAGCAAGCCTGCTTCAGCAAGTCTGCCTTTTGTTAAAAACATTGTAAACGGCGTCGCATAGACCGGTACACGTATGCGCGTCCAAAGCCGCGCCAGCGCACCCATATGGTCTTCATGGGCATGGGTTAAAACAATGCCGAGAATGTCCTTACGTATTTGGTAAAGATACTCAATATCCGGCATAATAATGTCGATACCTGGCGTATCCGAATTGCCAAATGTAACGCCGATATCGACGATGATCCATTTACGTTTATGGGACGGCCCGAACCCGTAAAGGTTCAAATTCATACCGATTTCCCCACAGCCCCCAAGGGGAAGAAACACCAATTCGCCCATAGTTTTGTCAGCTTTGTCAGCTTTGCTTGCCATTAAATCATTCTTTCTTTAGGTAGCGTTTTTCTGCCAAATAAGCATCAGACCATCAATGGTTAGATGCGAGTCGTAGGCATCTATACGCGTAGATGCGCCCTCGAACAAGGACGCGACACCGCCCGTACCTATCACGGTAAATTTGCGTGCGTCCTCTGCCTGAATACGTTGGATAAGACCATCTATCAAACTAATATAGCCCCAAAAAATCCCGGATTGCATGGCCTCCACCGTGTTGCGCCCAATAACATTGTTTGGTTTTTTAATGGCTACGCGTGGCAATTTCGCCGCTGCATCATGTAATGCCCGTAGAGACAAATTTATACCTGGCGCAATGATACCACCTTCAAAATTACCGTTCTCGCTGATGATGTCAAATGTGGTTGCCGTACCTGAATCCACTAAAATCAATGGACCTTTATACTTCTCGTGCGCGCCAACTGCATTTACTAGCCTATCCGCACCAACCTCTTTTGGGTTTGCCAGCGTTACTTTTGCGCCCAAGTCTACATTTGGCTCCCCAACTATCATCGGTTCCACATCTAGATACCGCCTTGCTAAATTGCGCATATGGAACAAAGATTGCGGAACGACAGTGGAAATAATACATCCATCAATATCAGAAAACTGTAAATCTTGCATCATCATAAGATGATATAACCACACAGAATATTCATCCGCTGTGCGCCCATCATTGGTTTCGATACGCCATTCTACGGCCCATTTTTCACCATCATGTATGGCAAATAAAGTATTTGTATTCCCCGCATCTATGACCATTAACATAAAGTCTCCTTATTTATATCGCTCACGGCAGTGCACAAGAGTACACGCCTCCGCGAGGGCGCGCCATCGGACGCGACGGACAGTCGCCCTTGCCTCGCTACGCTCGGTACATGTTATCTCATTAATACTTTCCTTGCTAAGTCTCTTACAGGGTAATTCAAGAAAAGAAAACATCCCCAGCATGGATTTTTACTGTATTGCCCAAATGGGTTTTTACTTCCAACGCCCCGTCCGCATCCATTCCGATAGCTGTGCCTTTAATTGTTTTGTTTAGAAGTTTCGCGCTCACCGGCCCACCGATACCTTGTGCGCGTGCAAGCCATGTCGTTCGAAGAGCTTCAAAACCATTTTGGTTGTAAAGTTTAAGCCATGTTGCAAACCTTTCAAACAATGCCGTTTTAACGTCAGACATGAATGGGCGCTGTTGTTCGACAACATCCGCATGTAAAAAAGTCGTGGGATATTGAACATCCTGTGGTGCAGAAGCAATGTTGATACCAATGCCCACCGCGACCCATAACTGGCCATTTGTCGTACCGCTTTCAAGCAAGATGCCAGAAATTTTCTTGCCGTCCAACAGCACATCATTCGGCCATTTAATTCTTGTATGGTCGTGCGGGCGAAAGTGGGAAATCGTATCATAAACCGCAAGCGCCGCTACAAAACTCAACTGCGCCGCTGCGCTAGGGGTTCGTGTATATGGAAACAAACCGGTGCAGAATAAATTACCAGTTTTGGAGACCCATTCACGGCCACGCCTGCCTTTACCAGTTGTCTGGCGTTTAGCCGATATCCAAAGCGGGCCAATATCACCAGAATCTGCCATGCGCTTGGCTTCCAGATTGGTCGAGTCTATCGCATCAAATTCAAGATATCGCACTTAAAACAAGCTATTCGCAGCAGCTTCTATAAGCGCCCGTGTTGGTGCGGTAACAAATGGTAACAACAAAACTGGAAATATGAGTGTTGCAGAGAATGCGCTAAGTACGGCCAGTGCTCTTGGCGCTTTGACAAATTCTTGGGCTTGGTCATCAAACCAAATTACTTTGATAACACGCAAATAATAAAACGCCCCGATAACCGAACTTAAAAGCGCGATGACAACTAACCAGGTCAAACCCGAATTAAATGCGGGCGCAAATGCGAACCATTTACCAAAGAAACCCATGAAGAACGGTATGCCGGCAAGTGAAAACATCAAAGTTGTTAAGATCAAACTCAGTGGTAAATTAGATTTCGATAAGCCGCCTAAATCTGCAATGCCTTCAACGGCACCTTCTCGTGTCCGCATTTGTAAAATTGCGGCAAATGTACCGACGATAGCAACCAGGTAAATCGACATAAAAATCAACATACCAGAAACACCCGCTGCGCCCCCTGTCGCCGCCCCAACACTTGCTAGAGCCACAAGCGCATAGCCCATATTGGCTATGGATGAATAGGCCAGCAGTCTTTTGATGTTGGTCTGTGTCAGAGCACCAAAGGCACCGATAAGCATAGACATTACGGCGAGTACGATGATCACTTGTTGCCATGAATGTTGTGCTTGGGCAAAGGGGCCTGTCATCAAGCGCGTAATAAGAGCCAAAGCCGCTAATTTTGGGGCACCTGCGAAAAAACCTGTGACAGGTGTTGGTGCGCCCTCATAAACATCAGGTGTCCACATATGAAACGGAGCTGCAGAAATCTTGAATGCCAAACCAGCCAACATAAAAACAAGACCAGCGACAATACCTGCGCTGATATGCTCTTCGCCGCCAATGACCGCACTGATTTCAGAAAACGACAATGAGCCAGTAAAGCCGTAAATCAGCGACATACCGTAAAGTAACAACCCAGAAGACAACGCACCTAGAACGAAATATTTAAGGCCGGCTTCAGATGCGCGCAAGCTATCACGGTTGAAAGCTGCCATCACATATAATGACAAGGCCTGCATCTCCATACCCACATACATGGACAATAAATTCCCAGCCGACACCATTACACCCATGCCGAGCACAGCAAATAACATGAGGACGGAATATTCAAATTGGTCCAGTTTCTCACTTTTAAACCAATCTCGTGAAAACCAAAGAGATGCCGCTGCAGTCAATCCGATTAATGCCTTTACATAATGACTGAAATCATCTGTGATAAAAGCACCTTTGAATGCTTCCCCCTGGCCATTAATAATAAAACCCGCAAATGCAAAGATTACCAATGCAGCAATACTTGCATAACGTACAATAGAGACACCGCGCCCGCCGCCAAATGCACCGACCAATAACAATAAAACGGCACTTAGGGCCAAAACGATTTCGCCGGTCAGGAGTGATAACCCCATTGTTTCTTGTCCCATAGCTAACCTCCAGCCAGTTTAGCGTTAACGCCAGCCAATAAAGCATCGACGGAAACGGCTGTAATATCTGTGATTAAAGACGGATAAACACCCAGAATAATTGTCATAATGACGAGCGGTGCCATAATGACAATTTCGCGCACCGTCATATCCTTCATGCCTTCAAGTTTATCGTTTTGCACTTCGCCGAAAATCACTTCACGGTAGAGATGCAGCGCATAAACTGCGGATAAAATCATACCAAATGCAGCGCCAAAGGCTATCCAAGGATTGACTTGGTAGGCACCAACCATGGTCAGTATCTCACCGACAAACCCAGATGTCCCCGGCAAGCCGACATTGGCCATCGTAAACAGCATAAAGACGGCCGCATACATTGGCATGTATTTGACAATACCGCCGTAGAAAGCAATTTCGCGTGTGTGCATGCGTTCGTAAATAACCCCGACCGCGAAGAACAAGGCACCCGATACAATACCGTGAGAAATCATCTGAAAAATCGCGCCCTGCATGCCTTGCATATTGAGCGCAAAGATACCCATGGTCACAAACCCCATATGGGCAACAGACGAATAAGCGATAAGCTTTTTCATGTCGGTTTGGCGGTACGCCACCAGCGAGGTGTAAATAATACCTATGATACTGAGCCAGAAAACGTACGGCGCAAAATACAAGGACGCATCAGGGAACATCGGAATTGAGAAACGAATAAAACCGTACCCGCCAAGTTTCAACAAGATACCCGCCAAGATTACGGAACCAGCCGTAGGTGCTTGCACGTGAGCATCAGGGAGCCATGTGTGAACCGGCCACATAGGCATTTTCACGGCGAAGGAAGCAAAGAACGCAAGCCATAGAAACACTTGCGGTACTGCCGAAATATCTAGCTTTGACAATTCCGCTATATTTGTGGTCGCATTGCCCGCACCCAAAACTTGCCCTGAATAATAATATAGCCACAACATAGCAGCCAACATCAATACCGAACCTAGCAATGTGTAGAGGAAGAACTTATAGGCCGCGTAGACTTTGTCTTTACCGCCCCAAACACCGATAATAATGAACATCGGCAGGAGGACACCCTCGAAGAATACATAGAACAACACCATGTCCAGCGCACAAAACACACCAATCATCAGAGTTTCCAAAATCAGAAACGCCACCATATATTCTAGCATTCGAGATTTGACCGACTTGGCACTGGAGATAATACACAGCGGGGTCAGGAATGCCGTCAGCAAGATAAACAAAACCGAAATTCCGTCCACGCCCATGCGGTATTTTATGCCGCCGCCGAGCCACGCAAATTCTTCCAGGAATTGATAATCGGAGGTCGTTGTATCAAAACCAAAAACCAGTAATAGTGTCAGGCCAAGAACTGCTAGTGTTGTAACAAGTGCTACACGCGGCGCATTTTTCTCGATTTGAATTTTACCTTCCGGTCGCGCCAAATGTGACATCATCATTAAAAACACTGCGGCCAGAGCCGGAATGAATGTGATGATGGAAAGAATAGGAACACCTTTAAACATGACTTACCCCACCGCTTTCATGGAGACCAAGGCCACAAGCCCCGCCACACCTAATAACATTACAAAGGCATAGTGATATAAATAACCACTTTGGAATTTGGACAGTTTTTTGCCCACTGCCATTGACACCGCCGCAAAACCGTTCGGGCCGAAACCATCAATAATTTTAATATCGCCGATTTTCCAGAATATATCGCCTAGCTTGCGCGCTCCGCGCACCAAAGTAGCTTCATAAAGCTCGTCAATATACCATTTATTGAGTAAGAATTTATAGAAAATTCCACCCCCATTATTGGCCTGTGCCGCGATGCGTTTTTCTGTTCCGTTGTTTCGGATATACATGAACCAAGCCAGTATTAAACCAAGCACTGTTACGACAAAAGGTGCCCACAACACCCATATTGGGAAATCGTGGTGCCCACCTGCTTCGGCACCATGTTCACCGCCAGGAAGCCCATGCCCCCAGAACTCAGTTTTATGGTCGCCGAGGAACTGACCATAGAAAAACACACCTGCAAGCACAGCACCAACACCCAGTAATATTAAGGGTACAACCATATTCCTTGGGCTTTCATGCACATGTTTAAGCTCTTCCTGTTCCCCGCGAAATTTGCCGTGGAACGTCATAAATATCAAACGCCACGAATAAAAAGATGTCATGCCAGCCGCGATTAACCCTGCCCAAAAGGCAAAGACCGCAGGCGCATTGTTCCCCCCTGCTCCGGCAGCATAAGCGGCCTCAATAATTGCGTCCTTGGAATAAAAACCAGCAAAACCTATCCCCGAAAAATTACCAATGGCCGGGATACCGACACCGGTCAGCGCCAATGTGCCAATAATCATCAAGATATAGGTCGCAGGGACGAATTTATAAATCCCACCCATTTTGCGCATATCTTGTTCATGGTGAAGCGCAACAATAACGGAGCCCGCACACAAAAATAACAGCGCTTTAAAGAATGCATGGGTGAACAAATGGAACATCGCTGCATCATAGGCGCCGACCCCTGCTGCGAAAAACATATAGCCAAGTTGAGAACAGGTTGAAAAAGCAATAACCCGCTTAATATCATTTTGCACCAAACCGATAGTCGCAGCAAAGAATGCAGTAAATGCACCAATCATAGTCACTAAACCTGAAACAACAGGAGCAGCTTCGTAAATGGGTGCGGCGCGGCACACCAAGAACACACCCGCCGTAACCATTGTCGCAGCATGGATGAGCGCAGACACGGGGGTCGGGCCTTCCATAGCGTCTGGCAACCAAACGTGCAGGATGAATTGGGCGGATTTACCCATTGCACCAATAAAAAGAAGCCCTGCAATTAACTCTATTGCGCCAAATTCCATACCGAGGAACGGTAAAACTAAGTCTTGTTTATCGTGAACATGCGCAAAGACAGTATCAAAATTCACCGATCCAAACACTAAGTATATCGTCATAATCCCAAGGGCTAAACCAACATCGCCGACCCTATTGGTTACAAACGCTTTGATAGCAGCAGCGTTCGCACTCGGTTTTTTGTACCAAAACCCAATGAGCAAATATGAAGCAACCCCAACACCTTCCCAGCCAAAGAACATTTGAATAAAGTTATTTGATGTAACCAACACAAGCATAGCAAAGGTAAAGTAAGACAAATACGAGAAGAACCGTGCCTTGCCAGGGTCGTCTTTCATATACCCCCATGAATAGACATGTACGAGCGCCGATACTGTTGTTACGACGACCAGCATAATCCCAGTCAAAGTATCGATTTTTAAGGCCCAGTTGGCTTGAAAATCGCCGACATCCATCCATCGGAATAAGTTAATCTCTGCCGTTTCGTGGCCATAACCTATTTTAACAAAAGCAATCCAGGACAATATGCCCGACAGCAACAGCAATGCCGTGGTGACGACTTGCGCAGCCTTATCGCCAATGCGCCGCCCGAACAATCCGGCAATGAGCGCACCAATGAGCGGCGCAAAGAGTATGATCTTATACAGCATTACGTACCTAGCCCTTCATCAAATCAATATCTTCAACGGCGATATTGCCGCGATTACGGAAATACACCACCAATATAGCCAAGCCTATGGCGGCTTCTGCCGCGGCGACCGTCAAAATAAACATAGCAAATACTTGTCCGCCAATGTCGCCCATATGTGTGGAGAACGCGACGAAATTGATGTTCACAGCCAGTAATATCAACTCAATAGACATCAAAATAATAATGACATTCTTACGGTTGATGAAAATGCCGAACACACCAATAGTAAACAAAATCGCCGCAACAACCAAGTAATGCGACAAGCCTATGTCTTGGCCAATAATCATGATCCAATCCCTTCGCCCGGTTTAATATCCACAAGCTCTACGCCGCCTGCGCGTGTACGGGCAATTTGAGCCGCTACGTTTTGCTTCTTGACACCCTCACGTTTGCGCAAAGTCAAGACAATTGCCCCGACCATGGCGACCAATAATATCAGCCCAACAGCTTCAAAGAAAAACGCGTATTCCGTGTACAATACATTGCCGATGGCTTCGATATTAGAAGTCCCGTCCGGTGCATATTTAACGCCCTCGCTAGGATTCACGAGAGATGCAGCACCAACCAAAATCATTTCAGTTAACAGCACACAAGCGACAACGCCGCCTATAGGCAAGTATTGCAAGAAACCTTGTTTCATCTCGACGAAATCAACGTCCAGCATCATCACCACAAACAGGAACAATACGGCAACCGCGCCCACATATACCATCACCAGCAATAGCGCCAAAAATTCCGCACCCATCAACACGAATAAACCTGCTGCAGAGAAAAATGTTGTGATCAAATACATCACAGAATGCACGGGATTACGCGCAGCGATCACCATAAAAGCAGCCGCTACAGCAATCGAAGCAAGCGTATAAAATGTCAAAGCCGGCAGCATTTCTACAATCATGATACGTGCCCCCATTGAAACCTTATCCCCTCACCTTGTTCCTCTCCCCAAAGGAGAGGAGACGGTGTCGCGAATACCAATTTATACTTACGCATAAGGTGGAAGAATTTAGAGCCAAATGCAGTGTTATTTACAACCTTGGAAATCCCAGCGTGGTCTCCTCTCCCATTGGGAGAGGAACAAGGTGAGGGGTTGTGATTTCCAAGAAACCACAATCCTCTAAGCCCAAGCACGACTAAATAATTTATGTAGCGTAATATATTCATAGCTCAGTCCCCTATCTATAGGGTGCATCCTTTTTCAAGTTCAGCGCAATTGCTTGTTCCCAACGATCTCCGTTGGCGAGCAAGCGCTCTTTGTCGTAAAACAATTCTTCGCGCGTTTCAGTGGCAAATTCGAAGTTTGGCCCCTCAACAATAGCGTCAACCGGACACGCTTCCTGGCACAGACCGCAATAAATACATTTGGTCATATCAATATCGTAGCGTGTCGTGCGGCGCGAGCCGTCTTCGCGGGGTTCCGCTTCAATGGTTATGGCTTGCGCAGGACAAATGGCTTCGCACAATTTACAAGCAATACAACGTTCTTCGCCGCTTGGATAACGGCGAAGCGCGTGTTCTCCGCGAAATCTTGGGCTAAGTGGGCCTTTTTCAAAAGGGTAATTAATTGTAGCTTTTTTGGCGAAGAAATATTTCTTAGCCAAAATATAGGCCTTGATAAATTCAATGAACAAAGCACCTTTGATAAATTGCTTAATACGGATCAACATCTACGCGCCTCCCACTACCAAAGAAACGGAAAGACGCCCAAACAGCATCACATATGTTGATACCAAAAATACGGCAACCAAGGACGACGGTAAGAATATTTTCCACCCGAGGCGCATCAATTGGTCATAGCGGTAACGCGGAACCATAGCTTTAGCCATAGAGATAAAGTAGAACATCAAGACGACCTTAGCAGAGAACCAGAAAAACGGTGGAATTTGCGGCAAAAATGAAAGCTTCCCGTCAATCGGTGCATGCCACCCACCGAGGAACATCACGGTCATCATAGCGCACATCAGCACTATGTTCAGGTATTCCGCGATCATGAACAACAAATAAGCCGTGGATGAATATTCGACTTGATAACCAGCAACCAATTCGCTTTCGGCTTCGGGGAGGTCGAACGGTGGCCTGTTGGTTTCCGCAAGAGCGGAGATAAAAAACAGTACAAACATATAAAACATCACTGGCAAAAGCAGTAAGGATTTTGGATTGCTTAAATCCAGCAATGAAATGTGCCAATGCCAAAAACCACCGGCCTGCGCTTCAACAATGTCTGTCAAATTCAGCGAACCCACCAAAAGCAGCACAGTAATCAAGATAAAACCGATAGAAACCTCATAGGAAATCATTTGCGATGTCGAACGTAGTGCACCCAAGAACGGATATTTTGAATTGGAAGCCCAACCGCCAATAATAATTCCGTAAACACCCAAAGATGAAATCGCCAAAAGATAAAGGACACCAAGATTGAGGTTTGCAACTACCCAGCCGGGAGCCGCAGGCATCACTGCCCATGCTCCGAACGCCATAACCAAGCTCAGGATAGGTGCCAAAATAAATAATACTTTATCCGTTCCAGCCGGAATGACCATTTCTTTAAATACGAATTTTAAGAAGTCAGCAAAGGATTGCAACAATCCCCACGGCCCAACAACATTGGGGCCACGGCGCATTTGCACAGCCGCCCAAATTTTACGATCAGCCAATAGCAAAAACGCTAATGCGACAAGCAATACGACCACAAATAAAATGATCTGAACCATTTTCCACAAGAGCCACGGCCATTCCATACCGAATAATGTCAAATTCATTACATCCATCATTCTGCAGCCTCCCTAAGAGGTGAACACTCTTTTGAACATTGGGCCATAACTTGACTTGCCCGTGCAATTGGATTGCTAAAGTAGAAGTCACCCATATTAGATTTTAGTGGTGCTTTCAAAGGTTTACCCGTTTTTCCTAACTTTGCAGGTGCAAATTTTTCAGCCGCTACCGCGCCCGGCGCATGGTTAATACCGGCGAAAGAAGCATGGTCAGCACAGAGCTTTACCCGCAATGTTTCCAAATCATCATAAGGCAATGTCCGCCCACAATGCTCTGATAGGGCGCGAATAATTTTCCAATCAGTTTTGGCATCTCCCTTGGGCGGCACGGCGGCACGTCCCATTTGTACGCGGCCTTCGGTATTGACCCAAAGCGCGTCTTTTTCCGTGTAGGCAACACCCGGTAAAATCACATCGGCGCGGTGCGCGCCGCGGTCGCCGTGGCTGCCTTGGTAGATAACAAAGGCTTTGCCGAACAAGTCTTCATTTATTTCGTCTGCACCAAGATTATAAATAGTTTTCACACTACCATCCTGAGCACCCGTCAAAATTCCGGCCAAATCACGACCACCCTTTGCAGGCACGAACCCCATATCCAGCCCAGCTACGCGAGCGGCGGCGGTGTGCAATACATTCCAACCATTCCAGCCCTCTTTGACCATGCCAAATTTGTCAGCAATCTTGCCGCACAGGCGCATGATTTTTGCGCCGTCTTTACGGGTCAAAGCACCTTGTCCGATCAATATCATAGGGTTTTTCGCAGATTTCAATTTACGGGCAAACCCCTTTGTGGACTTCATTAAAGTTTCAAGCGCGTCTACCGCATTGCCCAAATGGTCATATGTATAAGTCAAATCATAAGGCATACCAACCATAGCGATATCCAAATTGCCGTGTATCCATGTTTTGCGGATACGAGCATTCACGAGTGCAGCTTCGTGGCGCACATCTGAGCCAACAATTAACAAAGCATCTGCTTTTTCAATGCCAGCTATCGTCGTATTCATTAGATATTCCTGGCGCGGGCCACTTCCGAGCGGCGCACCGTCTTGACGGCAATCAATGTTTTTCACGCCGAGACCATCCATCAAATCCATCAGCGCTTTCATGGACTCGGTACAAGCCAAATCACCTGCGATAGCCGCAATACCTTCAGGGTCACCTTTAAGTTTTTTAGCAACGACAGCCAAGGCTTCATCCCATGATGTAGCCACAAGCTTGCTACCTTTACGGACATAAGGCTTGTCCAGACGTTGCCGCCCCAGACCGTCCCAGATGAAGCGGGATTTATCGGAAATCCATTCTTCATTGATGTCGTCGTTCACGACCGGCACAATCCGCAGCACACGCCCATCCCGACTATCCACACGGATGTTCGAACCAACTGCGTCCATAACGTCAATGGTTTCCGTCGCTTCCAACTCCCAAGGCCGTGCATTAAACGCATAGGGTTTAGAGGTCAGCGCCCCGACCGGGCACAGATCAATGATATTGCCGGACATTTCTGAGGTCAGTGATTTTTCAAGGTAAGTCGTGATTTCAGCATCTTCGCCGCGCGAAGCCAGACCAATTTCCGACACGCCTGCAACTTCGGTAATAAAGCGGACGCAGCGCGTACACTGGATACATCTAGTCATAACGGTGGCAACCAATGGTCCCATATATTTATCGTCTACGGCGCGTTTGTTATGCTCATAACGCGAGCCTACGCGACCATAACCCATGGCTTGGTCTTGCAGATCACATTCCCCGCCTTGGTCACAAATCGGGCAATCCAGCGGATGGTTTATCAGCAAAAATTCCATCACGCCTTCGCGGGCTTTTTTCACGGTTTCACTGTCAGTGCGGATGTTAGCACAAGAGCCATCACGGTTCGGGCGCAAGTCTTTGACTTGGAGAGCACAGGACGCTTGTGGTTTCGGCGCACCGACCCACTCAACCAAACACATACGGCAATTCCCAGCAATGCTCAAACGCTCATGATAACAGAAGCGCGGAATTTCCGCACCCGCCTGCTCGCAAGCCTGCATCAAGGTATAATCAGCAGGGACTTCAATCTCATGCCCGTCAATATTTACTTTGCGTAGATCAGTCATTGGATTTTTCTTCCTCCAATTCTTTGATGTGGTCTATCGCTTCCACAAGTTCCCTACGAAGGTTACCGCACTCATTACTCAATTTATTTATTTGAAGCCGATGTCTCTCTGTTTCATCAACTGTTGATCGCAATGCATTTAGCAAATGTAACAACGGTCGTTCATCCAAACTCTTACCTTGTTGAAGCAGTGTGGAAACTTTCTGATAATTAAAACTCATATCCCCTACTCCGCCGCTATCGTATTTGCCGCTACAAACACGGGCTTATTCGCCCGGTAATTATTTATGCGGTCTTCTATTTCGTGGCGGAAATGCCTGATTAGGCCCTGTATTGGCCAAGCGGCTGCATCGCCTAGGGCGCAGATTGTATGACCTTCTACCTGTTTAGAAACATCCAAGAGCATATCAATTTCACTGGTTTCGGCTTCACCCGCCACCATGCGTTCCATAACGCGCCACATCCAGCCTGTACCTTCGCGGCACGGTGTACATTGGCCGCAGCTTTCGTGCTTGTAGAAATACGAGAGCCGCGCAATCGCCGCCACTACGTCGGTGGATTTATCCATGACAATCATGCCCGCCGTCCCAAGACCGGATTTCACCGCAGACAGGGCATCAAAATCCATCAAAATATCGTCGCAAATCTCGCGCGGCAAGAGCGGCACACTTGATCCGCCCGGAATTACACATTTAAGATTATCCCAACCACCACGAACACCGCCTGCATATTCTTCGATGAGCGTTTTCATCGGGATGGACAAAGCTTCTTCGACGTTACACGGCGTGTTGACATGACCAGAGATACAAAACACTTTGGTGCCTGCATTGTTATCGCGGCCAAAGCTTTTAAACCAAGCGGCGCCGCGTCTGAGAATAGTCGGCCCAACGGCAATACTTTCCACATTGTTCACAGTTGTCGGGCAGCCATATAGACCCGCATTAGCCGGGAAAGGTGGTTTGAGACGCGGTTGGCCTTTTTTGCCCTCAAGGCTCTCTAGTAGCGCAGTTTCTTCGCCGCAAATATACGCACCTGCACCGTGGTGCATATAGATGTCAAAATCCCAACCCGAACCACACGCATTTTTACCCACAAGACCCGCCTTATAAGCTTGGTCAATCGCCGCCTGAAGGCGGTTACGTTCTTGGATATATTCACCGCGCACATAGATATAACAGGCATGGGCTTGCATAGCGAACGACGCCACCAAACAGCCTTCGATGAGCAAATGCGGATCGTGGCGCAACATTTCGCGGTCTTTACATGTGCCGGGTTCGCTCTCGTCTGCATTGACCACAAGATAATGCGGGCGGTTGGTGACTTCCTTAGGCATGAACGACCATTTAAGCCCAGTCGGGAAGCCCGCACCGCCGCGACCGCGCAGACCCGAAACCTTCATATTATCTATAATCCAGTCGCGGCCTTGCTCTAATATTTCCTTCGTACCAAGCCACGCACCGCGCTTCATCGCCGCGTCTAGTTTCCAGTCCTCAAGCCCGTAAAGGTTAGTAAAAATCCGGTCTTTATCTTGCAGAAGCTCAACCATTACTTCGCCCCCGCTTTTTTCTTGGTGGTCCTGACTTTAGCAGAGTTGGGCAGTTTCTTTTTCTTGACTTTATTATAGAGACCCTTGGTCATTAGCGACCCTGCGCCTGTGATAGCTTCGGATGTATGGCGTTTGCTTTGCGGGCCAGCGCTGACCTTTTTGCCAGCCGCCAAATCATCGAGCAAGGCGCCGAAATTCTCGGTATCCAAATCTTCGTAATAATCATCACCGTCTGCATTACTGATCTGCACCATAGGTGCATTGGCGCAAGCGCCGAGGCATTCGACCTCTATCCAGCTTAATTTGCCGTCCGCGCTAACCGTAGTTCCGCCGTGTTTTTGCGGTCCGATTTTCTTTTCGCAAACTTTCTTGAGATCCCCTGCCCCGCGCAGCCAACACGGCGTTGTGCCGCACAGTTGAATATGGTGCTCGCCCACAGGCGCGAGATTGAACATGGTATAAAATGTCGCCACTTCGTAGACGCGGATATAAGGCATGTCCAAGAGTTCCGCCACGGCTTCAAGCGCAGGCGCAGGCAACCAGCCATCCGCTTGCTTTTGCACAATCCAAAGCGCCGGAATAAGCGCAGAACGTTGCCGTCCTTTGGGATATTTCTTCACCCAAACCGCAATTTCCTTTTTGGACGCCGCAGAGAGCACAAAACTATCCGGTTGGTCCTTAGCAAGTCTACGCGCACTCATCGGTCAATCTCCCCGAATACGATATCTAGTGAGCCGATGATGGCTGATACATCCGCCAGCATATGGCCTTTATTGAGGTAATCCATGGCCGCCAAATGCGGGAAACCCGGGGCGCGGATTTTACATCTATAGGGTTTGTTGCTCCCGTCCGAGACCAGATACACTCCGAACTCACCTTTGGGGGCTTCGACGGCGGCGTAACATTCACCTTCTGGCACTTTAAAGCCCTCGGTATACAGTTTAAAATGCTGAATTAGTGCTTCCATATCTTGCTTCATGTCTGCGCGGCGCGGCGGTGTGACTTTGTGGTCTTCGGCCAACACTGGGCCTTCGGGCATCATGTCCAGGCATTGCTCGATAATTTTCGTACTTTCGTACATTTCTTCCATACGGCACAGATAGCGGTCATAACAATCGCCGTGTTTGCCGAGCGGGATTTTAAATTCGAGCTCGTTGTAAACCTCGTAAGGCTGCGAACGGCGCAAATCCCACGCCATGCCGGAACCGCGCACCATGACGCCGCTAAAGCCGTAATCCAGCGCATCTTGCTGTGACACCACGCCGATATCGGCATTGCGCTGTTTGAAAATCCGGTTATCAGTCAACAGCGTTTCAATATCGCGCATTTTCTGCGGGAACTGCTTACACCAACCCTTCATATCATCAATCAAATCTTGCGGCATGTCTTGGTGTACGCCGCCAACGCGGAAATAAGCCGCATGCAGACGAGAGCCAGACACACGTTCATAAAACACCATCAGTTTTTCGCGCTCTTCAAAGCCCCAAACCGGTGGGGTCAGCGCACCCACGTCCATAGCCTGTGTGGTGACATTCAAGATATGCGAAAGAATCCGGCCAACTTCCGACCACAAAACCCGCAAGAACTGTGCGCGGCGCGGCACTTCCACGCCCATCAGTTTCTCAACCGCCAAACAAAACGCATGCTCCTGGTTCATTGGCGCCACATAATCCAGGCGGTCAAAATACGGAATGGCCTGCATATAGGTCTTATGCTCAATCAGCTTTTCCGTCCCCCGGTGCAGCAGACCCACATGGGGATCAACCCGCTCAATCACTTCGCCTTCCATCTCCAACACAAGCCGAAGCACACCATGAGCAGCCGGATGCTGCGGACCAAAGTTGATGGTAAATTTACGGTCGTCTATTTGCTCTAGGTCAGTCATCTGAGTTCTCCTCAGCATGGACATACTTAGCGCCTTCCCATGGGGACATGAAATCGAAATCTCTGAATTCTTGGGGTAGATTAACGGCGTCGTAAACCACGGACTTGCGTTCTTCATCGTAGCGGCATTCTACAAATCCGCTGAGCGGGAAATCTTTGCGCAATGGATGGCCTTCAAAACCGTAATCCGTGAGCAATCTGCGCAAATCTGGGTGTTCATCGAAAGCTATACCGTACATATCAAAGGCTTCGCGCTCATACCAATTGGCCGCAGGATAGACACCAATCATTGTGTGGATGGGCGTGTCTTCGTCGGTGGTGATTTTGATGCGGATACGCTGGTTTAGCTGCATGGAGAGCAGATGATAGACGACCTCGAAACGGCGTTCGCGGCCCGGATAATCGACGCCGCAAATATCAATGAGCGTCGTGAATTTACACACAGGGTCATCGCGTAGAAACGCGATAGTATCGACAATATCTTCGCGCCGCGCATCCAGCGTCAATTCGCCTAACGTCATGCTCGCGCCGTTTAAGGACGTGCCGAGAGCGGCGAGTATATGCTCCTTTATATCTTCCATAATTACCGCTCGATATTACCTTCTCTATGGATTTTCTTCTGTAGCTGTAAAATCCCGTAAACCAAAGCTTCCGCAGTTGGTGGACAGCCCGGCACATAGATATCAACCGGCACAATCCTATCACAACCACGCACCACAGCGTATGAATAATGATAATAGCCACCGCCATTTGCACACGACCCCATGGAAATTACATAGCGCGGATTGGGCATTTGGTCATAAACTTTGCGCAAAGCCGGCGCCATTTTATTGGTCAGCGTCCCAGCCACGATCATCACATCGGATTGGCGCGGGCTGGCACGAGGCGCAAAACCAAATCGCTCCACATCATAACGCGGCATAGAGGCCTGCATCATTTCAACGGCGCAACACGCCAAACCAAATGTCATCCACATCAACGAGCCTGAACGCGCCCATGTAATCAAGCTGTCGGCAGGGGCGACAAGAAAACCTTTATCTGCCAATTGCGCCGACAAACCGTCGTAAAACGCATCATGGGTTTTCGGGTCATAAGTTGGGGTTTCGTTCACGATAATCTTTGACATACTCTATTCCCAATCAAGGGCCCCCTTCTTCCACGCATAGGCAAGGCCAACGGCCAACTCGACGAGGAATATCATCACCACACTCCAACCATAGAAACCGATTTTCTCAAGGGACACAGCCCACGGAAACAAGAACGCCACTTCAAGGTCAAAGATAATAAATAGAATAGCCACCAAGTAGAACCGCACATCAAATTTCATGCGCGAGTCGTCAAATGCGTTAAAGCCGCACTCATATGTGGACACTTTTTCAGCATCAGGGCTGGCCGGTGCAAATATTTTAGCCAGCAGTAAAAAGGCAACAGAAATCACAAACCCAATAACCAACAAAATGACTGCGGGCAGGTATTCCAAGAGAAATGCCGAATAGGTTTCGGGAGTTGAAGAATAGACGATTTGTAGACCAACATTCATACCGCAAATTTCACCATTTTAATGCGCAGAAAAAGACTCACGCCCCCAGCGCTATTATCGATGCGCAAACTAGCGCGAATTTACACAATTGCAATGCGTTATTTTGTCTAGCCCACAGTTTATTTTTGCGGGATGCCAACTATGCTTCTACCCCTATTTATGGGTTTGAGCCAAAGCGGGGCAAATGCCCCGTGACGGGAATGAGTACCCCGAAGCGGGATGGGGCTGCCGCTTGCGGCATTACGCAGGTTCTGCATTACCGAAAGTCTGTTGCGTACAAGATGTGCGCCCCCCCATCGAGTGCCAAGAGCAACCCACTTCCCCCATAAAAAATGGGGGAAGTAAATGTTAGTCAATTAACGCCAACCACTCGGTCTCGCTTAGAACTTTAACGCCGAGTGCCTCTGCTTTTTTCAGTTTTGAGCCTGCGCCCGGACCAGCAACCAGATAATCGGTTTTTCCTGAAACGCTGCCCGATACTTTTGCGCCGAGGCTCTGGGCTTTGGCTTTGGCTTCGTCGCGGGACATAATTTCCAGTTTTCCGGTAAAGACCACCGTTTTGCTTGTGACAGGGCTATTTGCGTCTGGGACTTTTGCATCTATTACGCTGACTTGGTCGAGCAGTTCATCAATCACGGCCATGTTTTGCGGCGCATGAAAAAAGGCGAGCAACGCCGTGGCACCGGCTTCGCCTATACCGTCAATTGACAACAAGTCGGCGCGCGCGGCGTCTTGATTGTCAGCTGTCATCACTTGCAAAAAATTATCGAAGGACAAATAGTGCTTAGCGATTAAATTGGCATTGCCGTGTCCAACATGGCGAATACCAAAGCCGTAAAGAAAGCGGTGAAAATCTATGTGTCGGCGCGCGTTAATTGCCGCGAATAAATTAGCCGCGCTCCGTGCGCCCCAACCGTCCCAAGTCTCCAGCTTAATATCACAGTTTCGGGCTTCGAGGGTAAAGATATGCGCAGGCGCCAACACAAGTCCTTTTTGGTAAAACGCTTCGATTTGCTTGGCACCCATACCGTCAATATCATAGGCACGGCGGGAGACAAAATGCCTAAAACTTTCAATAGCTTGCGCGGGACACTGCAAGCCATTTGTGCAGCGTCTAACCACGTCCATATTGCCCTTGTCATCAACATCACGGACAGCCTCTGCGCCGCATATCGGACAGGTATTTGGTAAGGAAAATGCGGGCGGTCTCTCGGCTTTTTTCACATCCACCACCCGCAAAACCTGCGGGATAACATCGCCGGCTCTTTGGATTTCTACGGTGTCACCAACGCGTACATCAAGACGCTTTATTTCGTCTTCATTATGCAAGGTTGCGTTAGAAACGACAACACCGCCGACCATCACAGGCTTGAGCCGAGCGACAGGTGTCAACGCTCCCGTGCGGCCAACTTGTACATCTATGTCTTCGATAATTGTCGTCGCTTTTTCTGCTGGAAATTTGTGGGCAATGGCCCAACGCGGCGCACGCGATACAAAGCCGAGACGCTCTTGCAAAGCCAAATCATTGACCTTGTAAACAACCCCATCAATGTCATAACCAAGCGTGCTGCGCTTGGCTTCGATACTCTTATAATGGGCGATTAATTCGCTCGCCGTATCGCAAATCTGCATCAAATCATTGGTCGAAAAACCCCACGCTTTTAGATTATCAACCGCGCCCATTTGCGTGTCTGAAAGCGGCGCACTAACCTCCCCCCAAGCATAGGCAAAAAACTTAAGAGGGCGGCTTGCCGTGACTGACGCATCAATTTGCCTGAGCGAGCCAGCCGCCGCATTGCGGGGGTTTTTATAAGGTTCTTTGCCCGCATGTTCTTGCTGCGCATTCATGGTCGCAAAATCTACATCGTCAATATAGACCTCGCCACGCACTTCAATGACTTCCGGCCAATTTTCACCGACTAGAGTATGGGGCACATTTTCGAGTGTACTGATATTGGCCGTAATATCCTCGCCAATACGCCCATCCCCTCGTGTCGCAGCACTGACCAAAACGCCGTTCGCATACCGGATAGATGCAGACAGGCCGTCAATTTTCGGCTCTGCGGTGAACGGCAGGGCTTCATCCTCACCCATACGCAAAAACCGCCTTACCCGTGCAGAAAAATCTCGCACATCACTGCTGTCAAAGGCATTATCCAAAGACAACATGGGGACTGAATGGGTGATTTTGCCAAATTTTCCAGACGCTTTGGCCCCGACATTTTTGCTTGGGCTATCATGGGTCGCCAAAATTGGAAATTGTGCCTCCAAAGCCAAAAGCCGCTTGCGCATGGCATCATATTTGGCATCGCTAACACGTGGTGCATCATTTTGGTAATATGCTTCATCATGTATGCGGATTTCTATAACCAGATTATGGTGTTCTTGTTTGGCTTGAGCTTGGGCTTGGCTTGTCTCGTTCATGACACATGCATCAATTTACGTGCAGCGGCGCGGGCTTCGTCCGTAATATGTTCACCGGCTAACATGCGCGCGATTTCTTCCTCGCGGGTCTCACTGGCTAACGTCACCACATGGGTTAATGTGCTGCCGGCTTGACTGGATTTACTGATTAACATCTGGTGATTGGCACTGGCGGCAACTTGCGGGGAATGTGTAACGACGATAACTTGCCCATTCGCTGATAAACGCGATAATCTTCGCCCAACAGCATCAGCCACAGCGCCGCCAACACCTTGGTCAACTTCGTCAAATATCATGACTTTTTGACGGCTATCATCCACAGCACCAGCGAGAGCAACTTTAATAGCCAAAGAAAAACGCGCGAGTTCCCCGCCCGATGCAATTTTTTCCAAAGGTCCAATGTCTGTGCCAGGATTGGTCGAAACTAAAAACCGAACTTGGTCCCGCCCAGTTGGCCCGTCCGAAGTCTCGTTCATATCCGTAATAAATTTTGCGCGTTCCATTTTCAAAGGTGGTAATTCAGCCACTACTTTTTTATCAAGCTTGGCGGCGGCGGTTACACGTGCCGCGTTGAGCTTATCCGCTATACTATCATAACGCGCCTGAGCTCGCCCTAACGCCGTCTCTGCATTGGCAAGATTTTCATCATACCCTTCAAGCGCCAACAATTCAGCTCCAAAATTCTGACGCAAGTCCTGCAGTCCGTCCACATCCACATTATACTTGCGCGCGACTGCACGAAGAGCAAACAAACGCTCTTCCAACGCGTCTAACCGCCCTGGTTCAAAAGTAAATGCCCGCGCTGCAACCCCAACCGCCGACCGGGCTTCTTCTAACTCTAGCAATGCCTTTTCCATTGCAGTACTGGCCACCTGCAAAGCTTGGCCGGCCTCGTTATCCGCATCGCCTATTTTCCCGCTTATCCTTTCCATACCAGCAAGTGCTTGGCCTATACGCGTATCGTATTCACCATCATCGCCGAGCGCATTACGGGCCGCACGCAACTCTCCCAGCGCACCTTCCGCCTGTTGCAAAAGCTTGCGTTCATTCGCAAGCTGTAAATCTTCGCCCGGCGACGGCGCAAGACGGTCAAGCTCACCAATCGCATGCTCATAAAAAATACGGTCTTCTTCGGATTTTGCTTGTCGTGATTTAAGATTTTCCATTGCCTCTACAGACGATTTCAAAGTAACATATGCTCGGCCACAGGATGCCAACATTTCTAGATGATTGCCAAAATCGTCCAACTGCCTAAGATGGGTGCTTGGATCGAGCAAGCCTCGCCCGTCATGTTGGCCATGTACTTCCAAAAGCAACCCGCCAACCTTACTCAATAATTTTACGCTGACAGGTGCGTCGTTTATATAAGCTTTCGAGCGACCTTCTTCTGTAATGGTACGGCGCAAGACAATGTCTGCATTTTTATCATAATCAACATCAGCGATATCCAACTCGCGCCAAGCTTTGTGGTCACCTACAATGGTAAAACTGGCACTGCACTGGGCTTTTTTTGCACCGGAGCGAACTAATCCCTTGTCAGAACGCGCACCTGTGGCCATGCCGAGGGCATCTAGTATTATGGACTTACCTGCGCCCGTCTCGCCGGTCATTGCCGAAAGACCTGCACCCAATTCAAGATCAAGAGCCTTGATAAGAACAACATTGCGAATGGAAATTTCGCTGAGCATGCTATGTACCCCGACTAATATCCTTTGTGGTTAAACCAATTTTATACTTAGAAGAGACGTTCTTTTAAACGACGCCAATACCCTCGTTTACGTTCAACCTTTAGCTCCTCGTCAAGATCAACACCGTATTTAGACAAAAGATTATAACTGTCAAAATACCATTGCCCATTGGGATAGTTATAGCCCAAAACCGATCCAACTTGTTTTGCTTCGCCAATGAGCCCCAAAGATACATAGGCTTCGACCAAGCGGTGCAAGGCTTCTTCGGTTTGCGATGTGGTTTCATATTTTTTGACAACATTCCTGAACCGACCAATGGCGGCCAAATGCTGATCCGATTTTAAATAATACCGGCCAACATCCATTTCTTTACCAGCCAAATGGTCATGGGTCAGTTCTAGTTTCAAACGGGCATCACGCGCATAGTCAGATTCTGGATACCGGCGGACAACTTGTTGCAAGGCTGCTTCTGCTAATACAGTCGTCGCTTGATCACGCCCAACATCATATATTTGCTCGTAATGGGTAATAGCAATCAAGTAATATGCATAAGGCGTTGATTCACTGCCCGGGTGCAAACTGATAAAACGCTGTGCACTCGTAATGGCTTCATCATATTCACCAGATTGATAATGTGCGAAAGATGACATTAACATAGATCGTCGTGCCCACCGAGAAAAAGGATGCTGGCGCTCAACTTCGTCGAAAAACAAAATCGCGTCGGCCCAACGCTTATTGTCCATACGTGACACAGCCTGATTATACAGGGTCTCTGCCGGACGTTCCACATAGGCCAATTTGGCTTTTTTCTTGCCACCAAATGTAGAGCAGCCGCTCAATAAAACACCCGTAATTATCAAAGCAAATATAGGACGCAGGAAACGACCGGAAGGCGAAAAAAAATTCATAGTTTGGCTTTCGTTATTTTGTCCATTATTTTATCAGACAGAAAAACCAGATTTCCAGCGAAAGGTCAAACAAAATAGCATTAAGTTTACGAAAGACAGCTCTTACAGTGCCGATACGGTTTCTTCAAGTGCAGAAACGCCTATTGGCATACTGTTAGTCCGATTTGTCTTTAACTCTGCGGGCGAAGCAATATGTGTGTATTTCCACGCTTGTGGATCAGCAAATAACGCCACGAGTAATTGGTGGTTGAGGGCATGCCCTGCCCGCACAGTTGTAACTCTGCCTAATAGCGGCCCGCCGACATACATATCCCCAAGCAGATCAAGAGCTTTATGGCGAACAAATTCGTCAGAATAACGCAAACCACCGGGATTAAGCACTTTATCACCATCTACTACGATTGCATTGTCATAAGAACCACCAAGGCTCAATCCTGCCTCCATTAAAGCGGCGACTTCGTGTGACCGCGCAAATGTACGTGCAGACGCCAGCCGTTTGCGAAACGCTTTTACATCTGGTTCAATCTCTATACGTTGATGACCAATTGCAGCCTCTGCAAAATCTATCGTCACATCAAGGTACAAGTTATGGGAAGGGTCAATGCGCGCATAGGCTTCACCAACATGAACTTCTACAGATTTCAGAACTTTGATATAGCGCCTTGGCGCCGACTGAGAGACAAGTCCTGCAGTCTCTATAACATGCAAAAAGTGTTCTGAGCTACCATCTAAAGCAGGGAGCTCTGGCCCATCAATTTCAATATAGAGGTTATCAAGACCGAACGCCGACAAAGCGGCCATCAAATGCTCTATTGTCGAAACTGTAATGCCGGCATAATTACTAATAGTCGTGCACCGTTTGACATCTGTAACAGCATCCGCACGCACGGCAATTTCATTTTCTCTGTCAAAAACATCTGTACGGATAAAAACTATGCCAGTACCAACAGGCGCAGGCTTCATAATCATATGAACATGGCGACCGTCATGTAACGCTACACCCTCACACGAGGCAGGTGCGCCAAGTGTGGTTTGTCTTTGCACGGGAATGATTGAAACATCTATAGTCACACGAAACTCACTCTTATTTACCTAACAATCTAAACAAAATGCATAGCAGATGAAATTAAAGCTCTGTTACAGTATGTTACAGTTTGTGAATACAATTTAATCATGTGACATTTCAAAGAGTTAAAGCAAGTTTTTAGGTAATAAAAAACCCCGTTTCAAAACGGGGTTTTTGCAAATTTCAGCCTCAATATTATTTTCCGCGACGAAGGAATGAAGGGATTTCTAATTCGTCTTCTTCGTCAGAACCAAACAGATCACCTGTGTGGTTAATCTCGGGTACGGGTTTTGCACTTGGCATTGCTGGTTTGGTTTTTTTGCGCCCAAAGAAACCAAATATAGGTTTGACAACCGACGGCGTTTCGTGTGCCGCCAATGGTTCTAATACATCTGTATCGGCGTCGCCCGCGTCTTTAGTCGTTTCAGCATTTGGCCTTGTATATGTAAAACCTGCTGGCCTCTCTGGTTTTACAATCGTTTCTGGCTCAGGTTCTGGTGTTTCGGTTTTTGCGTCGGCATTTATCGTTTCTGCTTCGTATGCTTCAACATCAAACTCATCTTCCTCTTGGACGGTTGGAATTTCAGCAATTGCTTCTTCGGCTTTATAAGGTTGAGCGATAGGCGCAAATTTTTGCCCAGATTCGACGCCTGTTGCAACGACTGAAATACGTACAATACCGTCCAGATCCTTATCAAGCGCAGAGCCAATAATGATATTTGCCTCTGGATCAACTTGCCCACGGATCAAACTTGCCGCTTCGTCAACTTCGTACAGGGTCAAATCTGCGCCGCCCGTAATATTGATCAACACGCCTTTTGCGCCCTTTAAAGACACATCGTCCAACAGCGGGTTTGCAATTGCGCATTCCGCAGCCTCTATGGCCCGGCGCTCACCTGTTGCTTCGCCCGTTCCCATCATGGCCTTACCCATTTCGTCCATAACTGTACGAACATCCGCAAAGTCAAGATTGATTAGTCCTGGAACGACCATCAAATCCGTTACACCGCGCACTCCAGAGTTCAAGACCTCATCAGCCATGGAGAACGCATCTGCCATGGTCGTGCTTTCTGTTGCAACACGGAACAAATTCTGGTTCGGAATTACAATCAATGTATCAACACAGTTATAAAGCGTTTCAAGGCCGGTTTCCGCCAGTTTCATACGTTTGGAGCCTTCAAACTGAAATGGTTTTGTCACAATTGCTACTGTTAAAATACCGCGGTCGCGCGCCGCACGCGCAATGACAGGAGCCGCGCCTGTTCCAGTACCCCCGCCCATACCAGCAGCGACAAATAGCATATGCGCACCTTCAAGATGCCCCATAATTTCTTGTAAAGAATCTTCCGCTGCCTCTTCGCCAACTTCAGGACGCATTCCGGCCCCTAGTCCTTGCGTAACAGTGCCGCCCATCTGCACGCGACGTTCTGCCTTAGAAAGTGCCAAAGCCTGTGCGTCTGTATTGGCAACGATAAACTCGACACCATCAAGGCCTGAATCTATCATGTTGTTGACGGCATTGCCGCCCGCCCCACCTACGCCGATAACGACGATACGCGGTTTAAGATCTGGTGTTTGCGGAATGGAAAAATTGATACTCATGTGAACGCCTATGTTTAGCTTTGCCGCCTTGGGCATTATGGTTTGCAAATTATTAATCAACAAAGTCCATTAAAATCCTTTAACAATGATTAACCAAGCTAACAAACTTGAGATAGGCAAGTCGGTGCGTTAAAAATTATCTTTAAACCATTTTAAAGACCGCATGACATTCCCGCCTGCATAATGCCGCTTACGGATTCGTTTGCCAGATAAATCCGGTGGGCCAGTTATAGCTTCCGGCTTATTATTCAAAATATGTTTAATAAGTCCGGTAGCCACAGCAAAGTCCGGCCCAGACATTGTATCTGGCAATCCGAGCAAACCATGAGGTTGCCCAACCCGAACGCGCTTACCAAATATATATTCAGCTAATTGTACAGCCCCAGACAACTGAGCCGCACCGCCTGTCAGCACAATCCGCCTACCAGCAAAACTCCCAATGCCAGCTGCGGCAAACCTATCGCGTAAAATTTCAAAAGTTTCTTCGGTGCGCGAACGAACTATCCCTGTTAATACAGATAAAGACTCTTCGTGTAATTCGTCTTGTGCACCCATAGGAGGGCACGGAACCATTTGTGAATTGTCCGTAGGGCTTTCAAGGGCTGAGCCGTATATAGCTTTTATCCGTTCTGCTGCTTCCCAGGGTGTCGTTAACCCACGTGCGATATCACTGGTGACATTTTTACCGCCAACACCAATTGCATCGCTAAACACCAATGCCCTATCTCTAAACACTGCTGTGGTCGTAATACCAGCGCCCATATCAATAAGTGTAACACCCAAATCAAGCTCATCATCTACCAAAACAGCATCCCCAGCGGCGTAGGGCGAAGCAACCATGCCCGCAATGCGCAGATGACAACGCTCTATGCAATGAGCAAGATTTCGCAAAACGCCGACATTTGCGGTCACAAAATGCATATCAACACCAAGTTTACTTCCGAACATTCCTCGCGGATCGCGAATGCCGCGCTCTCCGTCAAGCGTCCAATTTAATGGAAGCGCATGTAAAATTGCTTTTTCAGGCTCAGCAAATTCCGTGAGTGCCGTATCAACAACCCGCTTTAAATCCCGATCAGCAACTTCGGCACTGGAAAACTTTGTTTCAACACTAATATGGTGCGACTTCAAAGAGCGCGTCGATACATTTACATAAACCGATGAGATAGCAAAGCCCGCTGCCTTTTCCGCCTTTGCAACTGCGTGCCTTATGGTAAATTCAGCAGCGTCCATATCCACAACAACGCCTGCCTTTAGACCTGCGCTAGCATGAAAACCCGCACCGATAATTCTTACGCCAGCATCTTCTTCTAAATGCCCAATAAAACAAGCTATTTTGCTTGTACCTACATCGAGAACAGCTACAATTTCAGGCTGATTATGTCGTGAATTTTTTCCAAAGGACCCGCCGCTAAATATTGTCATCGCGCTCTCTTATGCCCTTTTTTGGCGTTGTTTTGTGACACCTGTTTCATTTGCATTGACGCCGTTTGGCAACAATGTCAGACGCCCCCTAACCCGCATATCAATGCGTTGCAAATCAAGCCCGAGCAAATCGTGTGTGCGGTTATATGTATCAAACCTTTGCAGTGCGGTAGCGGGATTGTTCTCTGGTAATAAAATTCGCATACCGTCTTTTAATACAATATCCCAACGCCTCTTGCCCACAAAAACAATGGCTTCCGTGCGGGTTAAAACTTCAGGATGTTCTCGCAACATCCTCAAAACATCTTGAGCATTTTCGCCAGCACCTGCGCCAACAATCAACGGCAAGTCGGAAAACGCACGCGCATTAGCCGTTAAAATCACAGCGCCTTCATTGTCAATCACATTGATTTTTTTATTGCTTTGCCAAAGGGCATATGGTCGCCGTTCATTAATATGGACAACAATTCTGTTCGGCCACAAACGACGCACAACAGCCGTATCAACCCAACTTAAGGACTGAATGCGGCTTTGCGCATTCTTGATATCCATATCAAATAAATAATCGCCAGAACGAACGCCGAGCATTTCGCGAATTTTATCTTCGCGTACTCTACCCTCGCCAACGACATCAACATATTTGACGACAAATCCCATATTGACGAGTTTGTGTTTTGTAAAACGTTCAAAGCCAGATGTAATATTAGGAATGAACCCACCCAGCCATAACCCACCCCATAACATTGCAAAAGCCAAGAAAAAGCCACTTACAATGAGATGAACAAGCTTGCGCCTAGAATAGCTGGCACTTCGGATTTGCGCCGTTGCCCAGTTGCGCGCACCGCGCAAACCTGGTTTGAGCGGGCTGACGCGCCGCATACCATTTGCAATATTTTTCTTACCTTGGTCTTGTCCTACCTTGGCCATGTAGCGTCCTCAACTATCCAGCGACAAAGCTGGCGAAAATTCATTCCCGTTGCCTTTGCCTGTTCAGGCGCAAGCGATTTTGGGGTCATTCCCGGTTGAGTATTCAGTTCAAGCATTACGATTTTGTTTACTATCTGCTTTTTTGTTGATTTTTTTGAAATATTTTTATCGTCATAACGAAAATCCGACCGCGTTAGACCCCGACAACCAAGCGCAGTATGCGCTTTCTCAGCCCACGCCATACATATTTCCGCTGCATGCGTAGGGATTTTTGCTGGAACGACATGGCTAGACCCCCCATCGGCATACTTTGCTTCATAATCATAAAACTCCGTATGGGCAATAATCTCTGTCACACATAAGGCTTTACCGTTCATGACGGCTACGGTTAGTTCGCGCCCCGGCGCAAAACGCTCTGCGAGCACCTGCTGCCCCATAGCAGTGTTCATAGCAATATCTAGGGGGGGGTGGGTGGCGCCTTTTGGGATTATATAAACACCGACACTCGACCCTTCACAATTAGGTTTAATAACATAGGGACGGCCTAAAACATGTTTTTGTACCACCATTTTACGGTCAACTAATTTGCCAAACGGAACACGAATGCCCGCGGCCTTGAGCACTATTTTTGCCCTGTGCTTATCCATTGCTAAGGCCGAAGCAAGCACACCGCTATGGGTATATGGCTTACCAAACAGATCGAGTACACCCTGCACACGTCCATCTTCACCCCAAACGCCGTGCAAGCAATTGAAAATCAAATCTGGGTTTGCCCGCGTTAGTTGTGGCCATAAATCTTCGGCTGGGTCAATTTTTGTGGTTTTAAAGCCTTCTTGGCTCAAAGCTTCGTTGACCGCTTCACCAGAAACAAGAGAAACCTCCCGCTCAGCAGAATTGCCGCCCATAAGAATTGCAATTTTCTCAACCATATGAACCTCCACTTTGTTTTGGCAGCTCTATACCCAATCGGCGAATTTCCCACTCTAACTTAACCCCTTGGCTCTCATAAACTAAACGGCGAATGGTCTCGCCCAAGTTTTCCAAATCATGTGCACTGGCCTCTGCAAAATTTATCATAAAATTACAGTGTTTTTCAGACATTTTTGCGCCGCCAACCGTAAAGCCGCGCCCCCCAGCATCATGAATGACTTGCCAAGCCCCACGTCCGCCTGATTGTTCTTGGTTTGGGTTTTTAAACGTTGATCCCCCGGTTTTCTCTTTTATGGGCTGCGCGTTTTCCCGGGTTTCTTTAATCGACGCCATGCGGGAGAATATGTGGCTAGGATGTTTTTCAATCCCTTGAAATACGGCTTCAACAAAAATTAAATCACTTGGTAAATCACAATGTCGGTATTGATATCCCATTTCCGTAACGGGTATTACTTGGCGCTGCCCACGCCTATCTAAAACAATAGCTTCGCGTAATACATCTTTGGTTTCACCACCGTAACACCCCGCATTCATCCTAAGCGCACCACCAATTGTTCCAGGAATGCCGACAAAAAACTCTAACCCGCCAATACCGGATGCACCGGCCTGTTTGGCGAGCATATTATCCAGACAACCTGCACCGGCACGGATTTTAAAATCATCCAGTATCTCAACTTTTGCAAAGGCAGGCCCTAAACGTATGGTAACACCCGGTACACCGCCGTCCCGTACGAGCATATTTGATGCGACACCTAATATATGTATGGGTATATCCAATGGAACTTGTGGTAGGAACAATGCTAAGTCAGCCTCGTCTTTTGGGATAAACAAGACTTGCGCATTCCCGCCGACACGCAACCAAGTATAGGAGGCAAGGGGTACATTTTCCTTTATACTGCCCCGTACTTCTGGAAGTCGGTGAAGTATGGAGGGAAAACTCATATTATATTTCTGCCAGTTTTCCAGCCAGTTTTCCAGCCAATTTTCCAGCCAATTCTGCAGCCAATTCTGCAGCCCAAAATGTGATGTCTCCAGCACCTAAGCATACAATGTAATCTCCGGGTTCAATATTGGGCTTTAATGACTGCGCCATTGTGTCTCGCGAAATTTGCTGCGCACTGCGGTGACCGTGACCGGCAAGGCCTTCTACAAGCGCAGCACCACTAACACCGTCAATTGGGGTTTCCCCTGCTTCATATACATCTGTTACATAGACTGCATCGGCATCATTAAAGCAGGTGCAGAACTCTTCAAACAAATCTTGTAGGCGTGAATATCTATGGGGCTGAACAACGGCATGAATTTTACCGTCGCAGACTTGCCGCGCCGCTTTCAAGACAGCTGAAATTTCAACGGGGTGATGCCCATAATCATCAATGATGGTCACACCATTCCATTCACCTGCGCGCGTAAAGCGTCGTTTGACACCGCCAAATCCTTTTAGAGCGCCCCGAACCTGTGCTTCCGTAAGGCCCAATTCATGTGCTACTGTGATTGCCGCTAATGCATTTTGTGCATTGTGATCCCCAGCCATAGGCAATGTTAACCCGTCCCAGCGGATTTCGTCGGCATCTCCACGTGTTCGAAAAACCGTGTCAAACACCGCGCCGCCGTATTCGTAATGCAAATTTTCAATGCGGACATCCGCTTGTGGGCTAAACCCATAGGTGACAACCTTGCGGTCCGTCACACGACTGACCAAAGTCTGTACCTCAGGATGGTCAATACAAAGAACAGCGAAACCGTAAAATGGCAAATTCTGAACAAAAGTATCAAAAGCAGCACGCAGATGGTCAAAATCGCCATAATGCTCCATATGCTCCGGATCAATATTTGTGACGATGGCGACGGTAGGAAACAGCTTCAAAAACGAACCATCGGATTCGTCGGCTTCAACCACCATCCATTTACCTTCACCGAGTTTAGCATTGGCACCGTAAGCATTTATTATACCGCCGTTAATGACTGTTGGATCAAGTTCCCCGCCGTCCAATAATGCAGCGACCATGGACGTCGTCGTCGTTTTGCCGTGGGTGCCGCCAACCGCCACAGCCCATTTTAGCCGCATAAGTTCAGCCAACATCTCAGCACGGCGCACCACGGGTATGGCAAGGGCACGCGCTTCGACAAGTTCAACATTGTCTTGTTTGATAGCCGACGAAACTACAATGGCGCCAGTTGCGTGTACTTGTTCTGCTTTTTGGCCGATAAAAATTTTGGCCCCTAATCTTTGCAACCGCTTGACGATATCGTTTTCGCGTATATCCGACCCTTGAACCGTATACCCAAGATTGAGCATAACCTCGGCTATACCGCTCATGCCGATACCACCTATGCCGACAAAATGTATTGGCCCTGTTTCAAATGGCATTTGCGTTTGCATATATTGTGTTCCGCTAAAATCTTTTTGTCGCTTTGACGCGCTTAGCTGTTTCGATAACGCACTTGGCCAAATCAGCTGTGGCCTTGGGTTTGGCCGTGCTAAGGGCTGCGCCGGATGCGGTGTTAAGCCAGGACGAATCATTTAATTTCTCCGCTAGAATAGATTTTACTCTTTGCGGCGTAAACTGTGATTCAGGCAAAATATTGGCAGCATCGTGATTTTTTAAAGAAAGTGCATTGATATTTTGGTGATTATCCATTGCAATGGCCAAAGGCACCAACAATGACGGCAGCCCCATTGCGGCTATTTCTGATACGCTCGATGCGCCGGCCCGCGCAATAACATAATGAGCTTTGGCCAGATGGTTTTCTATATCAGAAAAAAAAGGCGAACAGACGGCCCGGACGCCGGCCTCCTTATAAACTTCTTTTGCTCGCTCCAAACTTTCCGTTCGGGTTTGTTGTACGATGGAGAGGCGCTTTCGCAAATCTTTAGGAAGCAGCGCAACAGCTTGCGGGACGGTCTCGCTAAGCAGACGTGCGCCAAGAGAGCCACCGACGACCAACACATTTATATCCGTGGTTTTGGCTTTTACCGGCGCTTTGTATTTTCTCTGGCTTGCAACTGTTATCGCGCTTCTTAATGGATTGCCAAGAGGTTTCCAATTAGCCCCGCTAGGTAATTTTTCGAGCACATCAAAACCGGACACAACCAAATCCGCCTTGGCTGCAAAAACCCGGTTGACCCGACCAAGTACGGCGTTTTGCTCATGGAGTATTGTCGCAAGACCCATATTTTGCGCTGCCTTCATGGCAGGAAAAGCCGGGTATCCGCCAAAGCCTACTACAATGTCGGGACGCCAGTCCTTGATAAAAGCTTTGGCAGCTTTCACACCGCGCATCAGTTTCAAGACGCCGCCCATTGCGCGAACGGGATGCCTTAACAGTATTTTGAGTGATATGCTCGCAGCTTGCACTTCGATAATTTGGCCAGCAGGGATGTTGCTTGCATGTTTATGACCACGCGCATCGGTCATCAATGCTATGTCCCAACCTTGCGCCTGCAAGTCTTCCGCCAATGCTTGTGCAGGGAACATATGGCCACCCGTCCCACCGGCTGCTAATAATATTTTATTTGTCATATACCGCCAAAACCATATGCACCGGGACGTTGACGCGAAAATGCGAGAATCAATCCGGCAGAAAAACACAAAGCCAACATGGACGAGCCTCCATAGGAAATAAACGGCAAAGTCATGCCTTTGGGCGGCGCAACATTAAGATTCACGGCTAAATTAATCATGGTCTGCAAGCCGATCATAGTGGCAAGTCCTGCTACGGCTAATTGTGAAAAATAGTCATTTAACTGCAACGCATTTCTAAAGCTCCGTGCTACAAATGCACCCAATAATAAGATGAGCCCAACGGAAAGCAAAAACCCAAATTCCTCGACTGCGACGGCAAATATAAAATCCGTGTGCGCGTCCGGGAGTTGGTTTTTAATATGTCCCTCACCGGGGCCGCGCCCAAACCACCCCCCATTTGCAATCGCCTCTAAGGCTTTATCTGTTTGGTAAGTGTCTGAACCTTCAGGGTTAAGAAACCGGCTAATTCGGTCATTCACATGTGGCAGGAATTTAAACGCTGCCAAACCCAAGACAATGGATGCACCCATTAATATACCCATCCACCGTATGGACAGACCTGCAAAGAAAAATACCGCACCAAAACACAATGTCAGAAGAAATGATTGCCCAAAATCCGGTTGCCTGATGAGTAAGAATATCAAAGCACCATAAACCAGAAACAAGATAGCAATCCCAGGAAATTCCGGACTGTTTTTACGTACAGAAAACATCCAGGCGGCAAAGACCACGAACCCTGGTTTAACAAATTCGGAAGGCTGCAAGGAAAAAGGCCCGAGCCTAATCCACCGTGTCGAACCTTTGACTTTAATCCCGATTTCCGGTAGCACAACCATAATGGCAAGTGCGCCAAGCATTGCTAATACACTTATCCGCCTTGCATTTGAAAGTGGAAAAATTGAAACAAATAATGCGCCAACTATCCCCATAAATACGAATAAGCTTTGCCGTTTTAAAAAGAAAAACGGGTCATCATACCCAAGCCTATTGGCCGCTGCGGGGCTGGCTGCCATAGATAACACTAGCCCAAAAATCAACAATGCCAAAAAAAGGGCGAGTGTTACGCGGTCAATACTGCGCCACCATTCAAGGATGACTGACCGGTTGGTACGCGCCTGCCCAATCATGCCGCGCCTTGCTTCATACTTGCATTTGTTTTTTCACGTTCAAACATCTCGATAATTTTGCAGGCTTGGCTGCGAAACATATCCCCGCGCACTTCAAAGTTTTTAAATTGATCAAAACTGGCACAAGCGGGTGACAATAATATCACCGGATGTTGTGCACGGGAGGCCAGCGCATCCTTTGTCGCGCACATGACGGCCAAATGCAATTCTTTAGATATTTTTGCAGGTATTTTATTTGCTTTCAATACAGCCTCAAAATCGCTGGCTGCCTCGCCGATGAGGTAGGCACGGGAAATATTTTTAAAATGCATTGAAAGGTCTGCAATACCACCTTCTTTCGCTTGGCCACCCGCAATCCAGTAAATATTGTCATAGGTCTTCAGCGCCTGCGCCGCCGCATCTGCATTGGTGGCTTTACTGTCATTAACATATTTTACGGGGCCAACTTTACCGATGTTTTCAAGGCGGTGCTCCAGACCTGGGAAAGACAGTATGGCTTTGCCTATGACTTCGGATTTAAGCCCAATAGCCCTGGTTGCAGCATAGGCGGCGGCGGCATTTTGCCAATTGTGTTGGCCATCAAGGCCAATGGCCTTGTTTAAATCCGCCACCATTTGGCACTTTTCTCGGCCTTGGCCAGCCATAACCGAATATAGCTTACCTTTGATGACACAAACCCCACGCCCCAATGACCGTTTACCGGAAATAGGCAATACGCGGCGCCCATTTGCGGCAATTAAACCCGAGCACGTGTTTTTACCTTCAGGCCCGTCTACCCCGATTATTGCAGCATCTTCTTTCGTTTGATTATTAAAAACCCGTATTTTAGCTTTCTCATAACCTTTCATATCACCGTGACGGTCTAGGTGGTCCGCAGTTAAATTTAGAAAAATCGCGGCATTGGCTTTCAGGCTATGTGTGCGCTCCAATTGATACGAAGAGAGCTCAAGCACATAATTGGCGCCTTCGTAAATACTCTCAAGATCAAGGACGGCACGACCAATATTACCACCAACTTGTGCGTCTCGCCCTGCTTCGTTTAAAATATGCCCGATAAGGGACGTCGTTGTAGATTTGCCGTTTGTCCCTGTAATCGCAATTATATTCGGCCTACGCTCCGGCGCGCGCGCCATAACTTCTCGAGCAAATATTTCTATATCGCAAATGATAGGCACGCCTGCAGCTTTTGCTTTTTTAGCGCTCCAATGGGGTTTGGGAAGCTCATGAGGAACCCCTGGAGTTAAGACCAGTTCATCGATATTGTTCCAGTTATATGTCTTGAGGTTCACTACAGAAACACCCGCTTTTTCGGCAGCTTTACGGCTGGCGGTGTTGTCGTCCCATGCTAAAACTGTCGCGCCACCTTTTTGCAAAGACAAGGCAGCCGTAATCCCGCTTCGGCCTAATCCGAAAACGGCTATACTTTGCCCCTTAAATGTCCCTGCTTCAATCATGTTTTTCCCCCTACGGAGTACCTCTATCTTAGTTTAAGTGTGGAAAGACCGATCATGGCCAAAATGACAGCAATGATCCAAAACCGAATAACTATGGTGGGTTCTGCCCACCCCTTTTTCTCATAATGATGGTGAATGGGCGCCATGCGAAACACCCGCTTACCCGTCAGTTTAAACGAAGCCACTTGAACAAAGACCGACACGGCTTCAAGCACAAATAAACCACCTATTATAGCCAGTACAATTTCGTGTTTCGTTACAACCGCTGCACTCCCCAAAGCCCCGCCCAAGGCCAGCGAACCCGTGTCGCCCATAAATATCATTGCAGGGGGTGCATTGTACCAAAGAAAACCAAGCCCAGCGCCAATCAATGAGCCCAAGACAATGACAATCTCTCCGCTTCCTGGCACGTAAGGCACACCCAAATACGGTGCATAAACCGCATGGCCCACCAAATAGGCAATGGCCGAAAAACTTGCCGCGGCAATCATCACCGGTACAATCGCTAAGCCGTCCAACCCGTCCGTTAAATTAACAGAATTTGAAGCACCAACTATGACAATGCAGCCAAATGGGATGAAGAATATACCGAGGTTAAACAGCGTATCTTTTAAAAACGGCACAGCAAGCCCCGTACCAAAATGAGAGGGTTCACCAGGCGCAGTTTGACTGATCATGTAAACGGCAATTGCCGCGATTGAAAATTCCAAAACCAGTTTTATTTTCCCGCTAAAGCCTTTGGGATTTTGCCTAGAAACCTTCAAATAATCATCAACAAATCCAATGACACCATAGCCAAGTGTGACCAGCAAAACGATCCAAAGATAGCGATTGTGCAAATCACCCCACATCAATGTTGATATTCCGATAGACACTAATATCAACAGGCCGCCCATGGTCGGGGTCCCTGCTTTCTCAACGATATGGCTTTGTGGGCCGTCCTCCCTGATGGGCTGACCTTTACCTTGTTTCATGCGTAAAACTCGGATTAGTTTTGGCCCGAATACAAATGCAATCAACATAGACGTCATGATCGCTCCACCCGTACGAAAGGTGATATAATTGAACAAATTGAACAATTGAAAATCTTCAGAGAACTTTGTTAGCCATTCATAGAGCATAGGCGTTTTCCTTATTATTATTATTATTATTGTGTGATTTGAGGCTTGCGACCAATGTACTCATGCCCGAAGCATTAGACCCCTTGACCATAAGCCTGTCGCCGTCCTGAACCTTTGCAATTATATCTGCAAGACATTTTTCGTGGGTGCCAAACCAGCCTGCATTCATTGATCTTGGCAGCACATCATGTAAGTATTTCATACGCGGCCCACAGGTAATAACCTGATCAATTTTTGCGTTACGCAAGGGTTCAAGCAGCCCCTTATGCAGGCTCTCTTCATTATCACCAAGCTCAAGCATATCGCCGAGCACGGCAATTTTTCTGCCCAAACTCAAGCCCAAGACTGCAATGGATGCTGCCATACTTTCTGGATTGGCATTATAGCTTTCATCAATCAAAGTGACTTTTTTGCCTTCGATACACAGCTCAAAACTTTCGCCACGTCCTTGTATTTCATGCATATTTTTCAGTACTTTAAGAGATGTACGCAAATTAATACCTGCTTGATAGGCAACCAACAATGCACAGGCCGCATTCTCGACCCAATGCTTGCCAGGAAGTGGAAGCTCTACAACAATATCACGACCTGCGATACGCACCACAGAATGACTACCTGCATCCGTTAAATTCATTTCGGTGATACAAGCATCGGCATTTGTGTGCCAACCAAAGGATAAAACACGCCCAGCTCGACCGGCTTGACCGGCGCATTTTGCTAACAATTCATAATGTTCGCTGTCTCTTGGCAAGATGGCAACGCCGTTCTCGGTCAACCCCGATAAAATCTCGGCCTTGGCAGCAGCAATCTCTTCAACTGACTTAAAATGAGCGAGATGTGCGGGCGCAATTTTTGTTATAATGGCTATATCCGGCTTAACAATTTGGGTAAGCTCAGCCAACTCCCCCGCATGGTTCATGCCCATTTCAAACACACCGTATTTCGTATCTTGCGCCATACCTGCCAACGTGAGCGGCACGCCCCAATGGTTATTGAACGATTTGATGGAGGCATGTGTATGACCATCAGCACGGCAAAGAGCCGCGATCATTTCTTTTACGCTTGTTTTACCAACACTGCCAGTAACGGCTATCCGCGTTGCCGCCGAACGGTCGCGCGCGGCGCCGGCCAAATCCACAAGGGCTTTTAAGCTGTCTGGTACGATGAGCGCAGGCACATTCTTGATATCATGTTCAGATAATACGGCTGCAGCACCTTTTTCATAGGCAAGGGGAATAAAATCATGGCCATTACGAATATCTTTAAGCGGAACAAATAACTGCCCCTCCATAAGGGTTCTTGTGTCTATGGATAATCCGTTCACGCTCCACGCACCAACAGGCCGACCACCCGTTGCCGCTGCTGCCTGTTTATGTGTCCATAAAGCACTCATTTCAGCAAGCCTTTGGTTCTCTGGCCTTTGGTAAGCAAGTCTTTGGCAATTTCCACATCACTAAATGGTATTATTTTGTCACCCACGGTTTGTCCTTGCTCATGGCCTTTACCGGCAATAACCAAGCAATCATTTTGGTTGAGAAGCGAAATGCCGTGCGCGATTGCGTCGGCTCTATCGCCAATTTCTAGCGCATCTGGGCACCCACCCAGCACCGCCGCGCGAATATCAGCAGGCACTTCGGTGCGCGGATTATCGTCTGTAACAATGGCAATGTCGGCCAATTGTGCTGCGACCGCGCCCATTTTTGGACGTTTATCGGGGTCTCGGTCGCCGCCGCAACCAAAGACAACAATTATTCGCCCCATTGTATGGGGGCGAACACCACGTAAGAGTTTTTCAAGCCCGTCCGGCGTGTGGGCAAAATCTACAAATATGGGCGCCCCTTGCGTTGTTCGCCCCGCTAACTCCATACGGCCAGCAACGCCTGTTAACTGTGCGACCGCCTGCAATGCGCTCGCTTTAGTTACACCCGTTTTGACCGCCAAACCCAACGCACTGACGGCATTTAACACTTGAAATTCACCAGCCAATGGCAACTCAATTTTAATGCGTTTGCCGTCCCAGACGAGTTCAAGATCTTGGCTAGAAGCACGGGGGGTTAACTCTGCTATACGAATATCATCACCTGACCAACCAACGCGCATAACATCTAGCCCGTTTTCGCTCGCCATCTTTGCCATGCGCCGGCCATACTCCCCGTCAACATTGATAACGGCAGGGATTCCATTTGCGCAAAGCTCAGTAAACAAACGTGATTTTGCCAAAAAATAATCTTCCATATTTTCATGGTAGTCAAAATGATCCTGGGTCAAATTTGAAAATCCAACCGCCGAAAGATTGACCCCATCAAGTCGGTATTGCAAAAGACCATGAGAGGATGCCTCCATACCTGTATGCGTGACACCTGCTTTGGCCAGACTTTGCAAAGTTTGGTGCAAGGCAACGGCATCTGGTGTTGTATGTTTTAACGGCTTGGTTCCTTGTTTGGTTGTCACACCAAGCGTGCCAAAACAGGCAGAGTTCTTTCCTGCATAATCCCAAATTTGGCGTAAGAATTCTATAGTAGAGCTCTTGCCATTTGTTCCCGTTGCGGCGACCATCGTTGTTGGTTGACCTGCGTGTAACCGCGACGCTATTTGGGCATATAATTGACGCGGCTTTGGGCTTTCCACATAAGGCACTGGCATATTTGGCAAGCCTGGTAAGCTGAGAACAGCAGTTGCACCACTCTTGAGTGCGCTGTCAATATAATCACGGCCATCGGCAATCGTTCCAGGCAAGGCTGCGAATAAACTGCCTGTACGCACCGCGCGGCTATCAGAGGTTAGGCTTGTGACATTGACATCATGACCCATAAGTGTTTGCGGTGCAATTAAGTGTGAGAGCATCATTGATGTGCCCCCTCTTTTCCGTTTTTAAGTACAGCCGTCTTAACAACTTTTCTAACACCGAGTACTGGTGCGATACGCTCGACAACAGCACCAGCAATTTTTGCTGCGTTCCAACCTGCTGTCGCATAGCCCCAACTGCCTTCATAAGCTTTGGGCTCGTCGTACAATACATAAACCAAATAATGCGGGTCGTTATGCGGGAAAGCCGCCACAAATGATGTTACGAGACGTTTTTTATCATAAACCCCGTCCACTAATTTTTCTGCGGTGCCGGTTTTACCCATCAATTCATAACCGGAAACTGCCGCGTTACGGCCTGTGCCATTTGTTACCACATAGCGCATGGTATCAGCCACATGCTGAGAAGTCGCATTCGATACTGCACGGCGAAATTGGATAGCCTGACCTATTTTGTGTTTTTCTATGGTTGGCGCGATATATTTACCGCCATTTAAAAGTGTGGCCAATGCTGTTGCTAAAGCCAAGGGTGTCACAGAGATACCGTGCCCATAAGAGACTGTTGCCGTCGTAATGTCTTGCCATTCTTTAGCATATAATGGCGCGGCGCTTTCTTGTAGCTCCATGGGAACGCGTTTTAATAAACCCAGACGCCTTAACAGGTCTTGCTGGGCATCCCCCCCCGCACGAAGCGCCATAATGGTTGCACCTCGATTTGAAGACTTTGCCAATACATCATATATTTCCAGTGGTTCATAGACTGGATGGTCATCAATTATTGATTTGTTTTGAATGACTATTTTTTTGTGCACAGGCAGCTTTTCTCCGTCTTTAACCACACCTGTCTCATGGGCCAGTGCCATGGTGATGGGTTTAAATGTAGAGCCCAACTCATATAATTGATATGAGGCACGGTTAAGGCGATTGTTAGGCAATGCTGCGCCGGACCTGTTCGGATCAAAGTCAGGCAAAGACGTCATTGCGAGCAGTTCACCGGTTTTAATATTGAGCACGACACCCGCCGCAGCCTTTGCGCCGAATTTATCCATGCCCGCGCCAAGTTCATCTTCCAAGGCAAATTGCACACGCATATCAATCGATAATTTTAAGGCGCGCGCATCTTTTGCGGACAATTTTTTGTCAAATGCACGTTCTGCCCCTGCCGTACCGTTAAGGTCAATATCGGTAAACCCAAGCACATGGGATGCCAACCGACCCCGAGGATATACCCGCTTTGGTTCTATTTGAAAGCCAAGCTCAGGCAAGCCGAGTGCGAACACCAATTGGCGTTCTTTCGGCGTTAAATTCCGCTTGATCCAAATAAATGCTTTTCCGGACGTCAATCGTTCTTCTAGCGTTGCCGGATCAAGGTCTGGCAGCACAGACGTAATGGCCTCGGTAGACGCCACCGCATCCCAAACTTTACGCGGGTCTGCATACAAAGAATATGTATCCAAGCTTGTCGCCAAAAGCGCACCGTTTCTATCAACAATATCGGCACGGGTCTTGATCTGGTTATTCACCATCGGCAGTAGAGATTTTGGTGCACGCAGCAATGAAATTTCTGCCAATCGAGATATGAGCAACACAGAAAACACCGCGAACAAAATAATGCCCATAATAATACGGACACGCGCTTGGCGAATATGCTGCGCTTCATCGTCACGGGCAGACAAAGTCGGCCCGTTACTTAGAAATGATTTCTCCGAAGCGAGCCCGGGCAGCACTATTGGTGTTGTCTCCTTCATTGTGCGCCACCTGATTTTTGCACCGCACGAGCTTTTTCGTCGCGCCTTGCAAGATTATTTGCCGCCTCAGACAGCGTTAAAGTTCGCGATATTGACGTTGGTTGCAGTCCAAGCTGCTCCTTAGCCAATCGCCGCAACCTCTCTGGGCTCTCAAGATGCGCTATTTCGGCAGACAGCAATTGCAAGGCTTGCTTTTCGTGCAATAAGGTTTGCTCAAGACTGTGCACACGCGTTTTTGCATTTAGGGTTTTAGCTTTGATAGCATAGAGCGCGACCAACATACCGACAAACACAGCCATTGCAAAATACCAACCGACGCGGCTTGTCTTTTCTACTGTGGTCAAACCATATCTCATGACACCAGCCTTCGAAGATCATCAAGACTTGGCGCACGCGGCAACTCATTGTCAGCCTGCGACATCCAAGCAGGGGCATCCGTACGCACACCAAAGCGCAAACGGGCAGAACGGGCACGCGGATTAGCATCTAATTCTTGTTTGGAAGCCGTTATACCCGAACGCTTAGGCAGCTTAAACGTTGGTGCGTTTTCATTGGCGCCCAAACTTTCGCTGAGTGGCGGTAAATGACGCGAACCCCCTTTACTCTCGCCGCTACGACGCCGCAAAAATGCCTTAACAATTCGGTCTTCCAAAGAGTGGAAACTGACCACGACCAAACGACCACCCGGCTTTAAAATTCGCTCTGCCGCTTGCAAAGCCTGAACAAGCTCACCAAGCTCATCATTGACAAAAATACGCAAGGCTTGAAACACTTTCGTCGCAGGATGCCGCTTACCGCCACTGCCGAGTGCCTTGCTCAGAATATTTGCCAAGGAAAGCGTTGTGTCTATGGGTGCTTCATCGCGCGCCCGGACGATAAAATCCGCACAACGACGGGCACGGCGCTCCTCCCCGTAAACTTGAAATAATTGCTGTAAATCATTGTGAGATAAGTGTTTTATTGCATCTTTTGCGCTTAAACCTGCACTTTTTAGACCGCCGGCCATACGCATATCAAGCGGCCCGTCACGCATGAATGAAAACCCTCTAACATCTTCATCGAGCTGCATGGACGACACACCTATGTCAAGTACAACACCATCAACCAATTGGCCGTCCATTACCTGATCCAGCTTAGAAAACTCAGTCTGCAAAAAGCGGAACCGCGCACCAAATGTCGCTTTTATTTTTTCGACATGAGGGGCAACATTTGGGTCACGATCTAACCCGACCACATGACAATCCGCTGCGGCTAAAATGTTGACAGTATAACCGCCTGCGCCAAATGTACCGTCAATGTATATTCCGCCGTCCGCAGGTTTAAGTGCGCTTAACACCTCACCCATCAAGACAGGAATATGGCTCATGATCCACCGCCTTGATCAGATGTCGTAAATTGCGAAACGGCATAAAGGCGAGGACGTGTTTCTTTTGCCATTTTACGGACTAATTTTAACTTGGCCTCATAAGCTACAGGATCCCAAATTTCAAAACGCTGCCCCATACCAACAAAGGTCACTTGCTTGTCCAACTTGGCAAATGCCGCCAAGTCTTTGGGCAAAGACACACGGCCGCTTGCATCAAATGCAAGGCGGTGACTTTCCCCGAACACGGCACGCTCAAAAGCAATACGTGCGTGGTCGTGCGTTTTTAATGTGTTGAGCATCTCTTGATGCGCCTGCACCAATGCCATGCCGCCGCCCTCAAGCCATTTCCCGTCAATACTTGGCCAAAGGACAATACCGTCAAAATCATCATTATACCTTAACCCGTCAAGCGCCACCGCAGTGCGAAAGTCTGCTGGCACAGATACCCGCCCTTTTGCATCCAATGTATTGGTAAAGCGCGATAAAAACATTGCTTCCCCCATTGTTTTCACAGTCATGAACATTACGGCACTACATATGCCACTTGATAGCTATACTATGGGATAAGACGGGATGCAATGCCATTTTAGTGTTTTATTAAGCATAAATTGCTGTTTTAAGCACGCGTTTACGGAACATAAAATGAACATGTGTTTTTTGATTAGTGCAAAGCTATTGGGCAAGCCAAACCGACACGACCCAACACTGATTTTACTGCGGTAAATTTTCTAGGGTCAGCCTCTAATGTATAGCTAAACCAGATTGGATTGATAGTGTCTGTCACCACGATCCAAACCATAAGAGAAACACCGCAACATCCTCACCCCGCAAGCGGGGTGAGGATATAGAGCCGATCTTTCTGCCGCGGCGTACTGTCTAGGGCAGTATTATGAATTGGCAGGCGGGTGTTTGACACAGGCATCAATCCAATCTGGTTTAGCTATAAATGCCTTTGGGCCGTGCCTTTGTTATGGTCAGTGCTTATGGTCAGTGCTTATGGTCAGTCCTAATGCACACGCTCATAAGGTGCTGCGACGGCCTGAACAAAATTCTTTGCATCTTGAACAAGCTTATACTGCACCATGTCTTTACGGCGAAATGCTTTACGACCTGCCGTTTTGAGCATAGCGCGCCCGACAATAGCTTTAATAAACTTTTCAGGTGGGGAAGCATTCCACCAACTTGGGTTTTTGCCGTATTTACGGCGCAGCACACCGTTCATATACATACCAGCATTGGTAAAGGCGCTGGCCTTGGTCGAAAACTCCATCACCATGGAGACACAAAAGGTTACATTCTCAACCCTGTGGGGTGAACGGATTGGCCAAAGCACTAATTCCCCGCCGTGCAGATCAGCCGGAGCAACAATAGCACCTTCATCCAGTTTTGATGTCCACGGCATATCTTCATCGACCTCTCCCAATATGATGCTCTCATAAGCTTCATCGGGTAAAAACTCTGGTGTTTTTGGATACACCCAGGCTTTTTTGTGGCCGCGAATATGCCACAAATGGGTCATGGTCGGGTCTGCATGATAAGGGGTTCGCGCAGATTTACTGGAAATCAAAATACCACCACGACAATTGGCACGGTCATTGTTTTTTCCCGTATAGGCTTCTAGCTCGCGGTGAAGTTGGTCCAGAACTTTTTTATATTCTGGCTGGCGGTTCATCACTTCGCGCACATTAATCCAGATCGGCAAATCGGATTTGGCCGCTGCTATCATGGTTTTACCGTCGGCACCGGAAAAATCGACAGTAACCTGACGATCTGGATAATCAGGCTCATTAACTACATATTGAAAATCTATCAAATGGCTCGGGTGGCGATCCAGCATTTCAGCCAAGGCTTCATCTGTAAACAGCCCGGTTTCAGCCATAATATGCTCAACCATCATGACTTTTTTACCGTATTCCCGCGCATCTTCCGCGTCCCAATGTTTGATGAGTTCCATTTTAACCTCCATTCGTATCAAGGCTTTGCCCGCCTATTTCATTTCGGCACAATTGCACAAATATGTTAACATTCCTGCAAAGCACATGCCGATTTTGTACTGTGTGCAAAGATGTCGCAGGGTTTATGCTTAAGTGCGACACTTTGCCGTACGTTTTGAATTGAAAAAAACCCATTAACAGATATTAATAACGCAAATTCGAATTTATCCGTAGTTTTGCAAGGGGAATATCCGTGGCTATTAATACATCCATCACCAGAAAAGCCATCACCAGAAAAGCCATCATTAGAAAAGCAAATGGCGCTATTTTGCCCATTGGCATTATATGCGTATTTGGTTTTATCTGGGCCGTATTAGTGGCTTCTCGCGGGGTTGATCCCGTTATCAAACCCCATGCCTATATGTACATTTTTGCCTTCGCACTGGCGATTTTTGCGTTGGTTTACGGCGTTATGCAGAACAAATTTGTCTATAACCCTTATGAATATGACGACAACGTCATAAAAGCGGGCGTATACGCAACCATGTTTTGGGGTATTGCCGGCATGGCCGTCGGTGCGGTCATTGCATTCCAACTCGCCTTTCCACAAATAATGGATGCGTTGGGTCTGTCTTGGCTCAATTTTGGACGTTTACGGCCATTACATACCTCGGGTGTTATCTTTGGTTTTGGTGGCAATGCACTCATAGCCACATCATTTTATACGGTTCAGCGTACATGCCGGACACGCCTTGCAGGCGGCATGTGGCCTTGGTTTGTATTCTGGGGCTGGCAGTTGGTACTGGTTATAGCCGGTACTGGGTATTTGATGGGGATAACCCACGGCCAAGAATACGCAGAGCCGGAATGGTATGTCGACATCTGGATCACAATCGTCTGGGTTGCTTATTTGGCTATTTTTATGATGACGTTGGTCAAGCGTAAAGAAAAACACATATATGTATCAAACTGGTTTTATCTGTCGTTTATTGTTACCATTGCCATGTTGCATATTATCAACAATTTGGCTCTGCCAGTTGATTGGTTAGGCTCTAAAAGTTACTCTTTGGCAAGCGGCGTGCAAAACGCCATGACCCAATGGTGGTACGGTCATAATGCGGTTGGGTTCTTTTTGACAACTGGCTTTCTCGGTATGATGTACTACTTCATCCCGAAACGTGCCGAACGTCCGGTTTATTCCTACCGCTTGTCTATAGTCCATTTCTGGACGGTTATCTTCATCTATATTTGGGCAGGCCCCCATCACCTGCACTACACGGCTTTGCCGCAGTGGACGCAGACTTTGGGCATGGTGTTTTCAGTTATGCTGTGGATGCCAAGTTGGGGTGGTATGATCAACGGTTTGATGACACTTTCTGGGGCTTGGGACAAACTGCGCACTGACCCCGTATTGCGGATGTTGGCCGTATCTGTGGCTTTTTACGGTATGGCAACCTTTGAGGGGCCATTGATGTCCATACGCTATGTCAATGCCCTGTCCCACTATACGGACTGGACGATTGGCCACGTTCATGCTGGTGCCTTGGGTTGGAACGGTATGGTGACATTTGGTGCGGTTTATTGTTTGGTGCCGTGGCTGTGGAAGAAAAAAGAGATGTATTCCCTGCGCATGGTTGAGTGGCATTTTTGGCTTTGTACCATCGGAATTATTTTCTACATTACGGCCATGTGGGTCAGCGGCATTATGCAAGGTCTAATGTGGCGGGCATATACTGATTTTGGCTTCTTGGAGTATTCCTTCATCGAAACGGTCAAAGCCATGCACCCATATTATATCATCCGAGCCGTTGGCGGTACATTGTTCTTGCTCGGTATGTTCGTGATGACCTGGAATGTTTGGAAAACCGTTAAGGGACACGGCGACGCCTATGCGCTCACCGACGACACCCCGCCTGCACGCAAGCCTGATGTGAACGCCATCCCTGAATTAGCGTTAGGAGAATAAACATGGCAAAATTACATGATTATATGGAAACACGCTCTTTTGCTCTCATGGTGGGAATTTTACTGACCGTGATGGTCGGGGGCATCGTTCAAATCGCACCGTTGTTTTATATTGACAGCACAATCGAAGAAGTGGATGGCGTGAGGCCCTACTCGCCCTTAGAACTGGCTGGGCAGGACATATATGTCCGCGAGGGGTGTTATCTGTGTCATTCACAAATGATACGCCCACTTCGCGACGAAATTGAACGCTACGGCCATTATTCACTGGCCGCAGAAAGCATGTATGATCGTCCGTTTCAGTGGGGTTCTAAGCGAACCGGGCCTGATTTGGCACGGCTCGGCGGTAAATATACCGATGATTGGCACGTCTTTCATATGACGAACCCACGGGCCGTTGTTCCAGATTCTATTATGCCACCTTACGGGTTCCTAAATGATAAAAAACTAAATGTGGAACTTATTGGTGCGCATATTGCCGCTAAGAAAGCCATTGGTGAACCATACACAGACGAGATGGTTGCCATGGCAGCAGCAGATGTTCGAACACAAGTAAACCCAGAGAGCGATGATATTGATGCCTTCTTGGCCCGCTATCCCAAAGCTCAGGTGCGCAACTTTGATGCACAAGAGCAAATTAGCGAAATGGATGCACTGATTGCTTATATGCAAATCATAGGAACTATGGTCGACTTCGACGCGTATGAAGCCGACATAAACGATAACGATAGATAGGACGACCCTTCTTAGAAAGAGTAATTATCATGGAATATGAACAAGTTGCCTTCATTGCCAAATACGGCGGAACATTGTTCTTCTTTTTGTTTTTCATCACGGTGCTCTTATACGTGTTTGCACCAGGCGGCGCCAAGCGCGCCCGCGATGCGGCCAATGTCGTTATGACCAAAGACGATACCCCCATAATCGACGACGATAATACGAAAAGGATCCGTCATGAGCGATAGCAAAAACATTGATGAACATACTGGCACAGCAACCACAAGCCATGAATGGGACGAAATCGAAGAGCTGGACACGCCCATGCCGAAATGGTGGATTGGGATTTTCTATATTTGTATAGCATGGGCGGTTGGCTACGCCATTTTGATGCCTGCAATTCCTCTGCTCAATGGGTATAGCAAAGGCGTATTCGGCTTTTCTGACAGAGCCCGTGTTGCCGTAGCGGTAGAAAAAATGCACGCAGAGCGCTTAGTAAATTCAGAAAAACTTGTCGGGGCAAGTATAGGCACTATTCAAAACGATTCTGACCTCCTGCGTTTTGCCACCGAACAAGGCAAAGCATTGTTTGGGGACAATTGCGAGACCTGTCATGGTCGCCGCGGCCAAGGGGTTCCAGGATATCCTAATCTAAATGATGATATCTGGATTTGGGGCGGTAGCTTTGATGACATCAAACAGACCATCAATTATGGTATCCGCGCCGAACACGATGAAACACGCTTTGGCTCTATGGCGGCTTTTGGCCGTTATGAATTGCTAGAGCCTGGTCAAATTGATGATTTAGTACAACATGTATTGCGTATATCTGGACAGCAATCCGACGCAGCAGCGGCTGCACGCGGAGCAAATTTATTCGCAGAAAATTGTACGAGCTGTCACGGCGATACGGGCAAAGGCACACGCGAAAACGGTGCACCCAACCTGACCGATACGGATTGGCTTTACGGCGGCACAGCAGCAATCATCCGCGAAACCATTTTCAATGGACGCGAAGGCTTGATGCCGAATTGGGACACGCGTTTATCGGCTTCGCAAATAGCTGCGATTAGCGTATATGTTCATTCCGACCTAGGCGGCGGTGAATAAATCTTTTACCATAGGGGTCTGATCAAAGCTCAGACCCTTATGGTTTATTTTTTTGGCGAAACACAAAAATTGGAACCATTCTAATGTCACTAGATACGCACAACAGCAAACGAGACGAAGCGGCTCCGGGTATTAAGAAATCGCGCTGGGAAGCCAAAACCGCATCAACCCCCGTCAAACCGGATAGCCTTTATAAAAACCGCACCAAGATTTTTCCCAAACGTGTCAAAGGCACATACCGCCGCCTCAAATGGACGGCTCTTTATCTCCTCCTCGGAATATATTATATTATACCTTTCCTAAGGTGGGACCGCGGCCCTTCGGCGCCCAATCAGGCTGTTTTAGTCGATTTTGAAAATGCCCGTTTCTATTTTTTCTTTATCGAGATATGGCCCCAAGAAGTCTATTACATAACGGGGTTGCTCATACTTGCGGCAATCGGTTTGTTTTTGGCATCGGCCTTGTTCGGGCGGCTCTGGTGCGGATTTGCTTGTCCGCAAACCATATGGACAGACTTGTTTATTGCCGTGGAGCGGTTTTTCGAGGGCGACCGTAATGCCCGTATCAAGCTTGAGAAATCCAAATGGACGGCCTCTAAAATCTACAAGAAAACCGCCAAACACATTGTCTGGCTGTTAATCGCTTTCGTGACAGGCGGGGCGTGGATTTTGTATTTCCATGATGCTTATGATGTTATGGGACATTTTTTCACGGGCGGATCGCCCATGACGGCCTATGTTTTTGTCGCCATCCTCACCTTTACGACTTACACTCTCGCCGGATTTATGCGCGAACAGATTTGTATCTATATGTGCCCGTGGCCGCGAATTCAGGCGGCTATGACCGACGAAGAAGCCCTCAATGTTACCTATCGACATGATAGAGGTGAACCACGCGGCCCCCATAAAAAAGGCGCAACCTGGGAAGGCCGTGGCGATTGTATAGATTGTCGCCAATGTATCGCCGTTTGCCCAACCGGTATTGATATTCGCAAAGGCTTGCAACTCGAATGTATCGGGTGCTCGCTTTGTATTGATGCCTGCGACGAAATAATGGTGAAAATCGGTCGGCCCAAAGGCCTGATCGCCTTTGATACCAGTATCAATATCAAACGCCGCCAAGACGGCCAGAAAAGTGCTTATCATTTGATACGTGCGCGCACCATTGCCTATGCCCTCATCATAGCCGCTGTTGGCTCTATAATGCTTTACGGACTTACACACCGTTCAATTCTGGACATGAATGTCTTGCGTGACCGGATCCCCAATTATGTGACCCTTTCAGACGGCTCAATCCGCAATGGCTATACGGTCAAAGTCCTCAATAAACAGGCCAAGCCACTCATATTGAAAATAGAAGCCGTTGATTTGCTCGACAATACGGACGGGCTAACGGTTTCAGTTGTAGGGCAACAGGGAATATCCGATGCCATTGTTTTGGACGTTCCTGCGAATGAGACCATCAATTACAAGCTTTATGTGGCAATCAAAAATGTTGACACTTTGAGTGACCGTGAAGATTTTGCCTTTCGCATCACCGAAATTGCTGACACAACCAATACCCAACAAACCCCAACTGTGTTTGTGACGGGGAAGGACAAATAACATGCGTAATAAAGCCGCAACAAAAACAGTAAAACAGTGGACTGGTAAACATGTTTTGTTTGCAGTTGTGGCTTTTTTCGGCGTTATCCTCATTGCCAATATCGCCATGATTACGCTGGGTGTACGCAGTTTCCCTGGCGAGGATATTAAGCAATCCTATCAACAAGGTATTGCCTACAACGAAACCATCAAAGCACGGACTGTCCAGTCTGAGTTAGGCTGGCGTGCTGACATTACGCTCCAAAACCAGACCATTGCCTTGCACATGGCTGACCGCAACGACCAAACCATCAGAGCTTTACGCGTGACAGGTGTCTTGAAACACCCCGCAGAAACTGACAAAGATGTGACCCTAAAATTTGCACAGGCCGCTAATGGTACTTATATAGCCTCTATAGACAAAGCACTTTTGGGCAAGCAATGGCTTTTGCTCACCAGCGCACAACAGGCGGACGGGACAAAATTTGATACCCGAAACGAGATATGGCTGAAAAAACAATAGGCGGCACGACGGACGATGGGGATTATTGCCCTAGCGGTCAGACTACGCAACAAGACCTGGCGAGGATACACTCAGGTAAAGCCCGAAATGTCTCGGAAAAAGAAAAGCAGGCCGAAGCCCTACTTCCCTATGTCCAAACCAAAACCAGCGGCGAAAAGTCTATTGACCTGATGATTAGCGGCGCTCACTGTGCGGGTTGCATGGCCAAGATTGAGCGCGAAACATCGGCTCTGGCGGGTATCTCGCTTGCGCGGATGAACCTATCCACCATGCGCCTGAATGTTCTATGGCGCGGCGAACCAGAAAACGCAGGCAATATCGTCACCCGTCTCGAAGAACTGGGCTATGGCGCCAAACCGTTTAATATGGAGTTGGAACCTTTGGCGCAGAAAAACCAGGCCACAGACCTGCTAAAGGCTATGGCCGTAGCAGGGGCCGCCACCGCCCTGATTATGACAATGTCAATCGGCATCTGGGACGGCAACGAGATGAGCCATATCACCCGCCAAACCATGCACTGGATTTCAGCCGCGATCGCTATTCCGGCAGCCGCTTATGCCGGCCAGCCCTTTTTTCGCTCTGCTTGGGGTGCGCTTAAGAACAAAATGACCAATATGGATGTGCCCATTTCATTGGCCGTAATCCTCGCCGTCAGCCTTTCCATTTACGAGACAATTCACGCAAATGAACATACCTATTTTGATGCGGCAGTCATGCTGCTGTTTTTGCTGCTCATTGGCCGCTTTTTAGATATGCGCCTGCGCCAAAAAACTGGCGAGTCGGCCCAGCGCCTTGCCGCCATGCAAGCCACTACGGCAACACGTCTCAAAGAGGACGGCGCATACGCATCCGTGCCAGCATCTATGATTAAACCCGGTGATACACTCTTGGTAGCGGCGGGTGAGCGTGTGCCTGTGGACGGCGAAATAATCAAAGGCAGTTCCGATATCGACACGTCCATCGCCACCGGGGAAACCCTGCCCCTGGCCGCCACAGTGGGCGAAAAATTATATTCGGGCATGATAAATTTGTCCGCACCCTTGACCCTCAAAGCCTTGGCGGTATCGGGCGATAGTTTCTTGTCGGAAATCTCTAATTTGGTCGAAGCAGGTGAGCAGAAAAAAGGCAAATTTGTCCGCATCGCCGACAAAGCGGCGCGGGCTTATGTGCCCATTGTGCATACCCTCGCAATTTTGACTTTCATTGGCTGGATGCTCTTTAGCGGTGATCTGCGCCCCGCAGCCATCAACGCCATTGCTGTGCTCATTATTACTTGCCCTTGCGCACTGGGATTGGCTGTCCCTGCCGTCCAAATCGTCGCATCAGGGCGGTTGTTCAAGAAAGGCGTGCTGATTAAATCCGGTGATGCACTGGAGCGTCTTGCCAAGGTTGATACAATCGTATTTGACAAAACCGGAACCTTGACCCTTGGCAATTTGCAGCTCTCTAATATAGACGACATCTCCAAGAATGCCCTTGAAACTGCCGCCCTCTTGTCCCGTGCCTCGCGCCACCCTATTGCGCGGGCCGTATCTGCGGCTGCGGTGGCGGGAAAAGTGGCCGATAATATCAAAGAAGTTGCAGGGAAAGGCGTCCAAGCCACCATTGACGGTAAGCTCACGAAATTCGGTTCCGCACGTTTTGTCGGCGCGAAAGACAAGACAGAGGCTGGGACAGCAAGCTGGCTTCGTATCGCTAAAAGCAAACCCGTGCGTTTCAAATTCAAAGACACCCCGCGCATTGACGCCAAGGACACAATTAAGGATCTGTACGCACGCGGTTATAGGGTAGAGCTTTTAACGGGTGACAAGCAATCTATGGCGCAAGAAACCGCGAAATCGCTGAACATCCATACTTGGCAGGCCGAAGTATCGCCTGGCGACAAACTGGCGCGGCTGGACGAACTTAAGGACAAAGCGCATCTGACATTGATGATTGGCGACGGTATCAACGACGCCCCTGCTCTGGCGAGCGCCTATGCTTCCGCCTCCCCCGCAGGCGCCGCAGATGTGTCGCGCGCCGCCGCAGATATCATCTTGCAAGGCGACAAGCTTTCGGGTCTGGTGACAGCCCTAGGGACCGCCAAAGACGCCCAAAAACGTGTAATGGAAAATCTTAGCCTCGCCGTGATTTACAATATGTTCGCCGTTCCTCTGGCCGTATTTGGCTATGTCAACCCGATGATCGCCGCGCTCGCTATGTCGGGTTCTTCCATGCTGGTCACCCTCAACGCGCTTAGATTAAAACTGCACTAAGGACCACAAAAACATTATGACCGCCCTGATATATCTTATACCAACAGCAATATGCATCTGTATTGTTGGCCTCATTGCCTTCTTCTGGACGGTCAAATCCGGCCAATACGACGACCCAAAAGGCGATGCCGCGCGCATGCTTTACACGCAAGACAAGCCCATAGTGGACGAAGATGATGAGTAGGATTTAGCCTACATACACACCCCTAAAACCCGCTTTTATCCTTTAGGGCACCCCGTTACAAAACGGGGTCCACCTTTTAGCTTGGTGCAATACGCACAATGGATACCGACCTATGTCGGTATGAGCGGGGTGTGAGGTGTGGGTTTGAGCGGGGTGTGGGAGGT
>JAJFFN010000039.1 GCA_021776635.1 Robiginitomaculum sp. | reverse complement strand
GCACAAGACCCCGTGAATGTGTCGCTGTCTCCTAACGGTCCCGAAAGCAAAAATGGGGCACCGCGTCGGAAACACCTCCTGTTCACGGAACAAACTCGGGCGCTCAAAGTGATTCCATATTAAAGTGGAGTGCTCTAGCTTTATTCCCCGCCTTTATACACCACACCGCTTTTCATGACGAAATCTACATCGTAAAGTTCTTCGATATTGGTGAGAGGGTTACCATCTACGGCTATAATATCGGCATATTTTCCGATTTCAATTGAACCGATGGTATTACCCATTTCGATATGGTTGGCGGCAGTAACAGTTGCGGCTTTTATAGTGTCCATTTCGCTCATGCCTGCTTCGACCATATAGCCAAATTCGCGCGCATTCTCGCCGTGCTTGGAAACGCCCGTGTCTGTACCAAATGCGATTGTGACGCCGTTTTCATAGGCTATGCGCAACATGTCTTTCATTTGCGGGCCAACTTCTAAGGCCTTTGCTTTGGACGCAGGCGGTAACCAGTTTTTGTTTTTGGCCCAATCAACTACGGTCATGCCGGCTAGAACTGTCGGCACCAAAACTGCATCATGTTTTTTAAACAACTCTGCAGTTTCTACGTCCAGATATGTGCCGTGCTCAATGGATTTTACACCGGCTTTAAGCGCACTATCGATACCAGTTTTACCGTGGGCGTGGGCGGTGACTTTACGGCCCATTTTATTTGCTGTCTCGACAATGGCTATTAACTCGTCATCAAAAAATTGCTGCTCTACGCCTGCTGCCGTATTGGAAAGTACGCCGCCAGTAGCCGTTATTTTAACAACATCTGCGCCTGCTTTAATAGCCGAGCGGGTCGCACGGCGGCAATCCGCTACACCGTCGCAAATGGTTGGGCTGTGCATTATCGCTAAAACTTCGGCGCGGTAACCATGGGCATCACCGTGCCCGCCCGTCGGAGAAATCGGGCGCCCTGAAGCTCGTATATGCGGACCTGCAACTTTGCCAGCATTAACCGCGTCGCGCAGGGCAAAAATCTCTTCGGTGCCGCCAACATCCTGCACCGCCGTAAACCCGGCCATTAACGTTTTGCGAGCATTTACCAAGGCATCATATGCGACATCGCCGGGGCGTTTGGTAAGTCGGTCGAGCCGAATATTCGGATTAAATTCCGAACGTAAATGTACATGGCTATCAATAAGGCCAGGGAGGACGAAGCTGTTCTTAAGGTCAATAACAGACGCACCCTTTTCAAGCTTATAGCCCGGGGCTATTTTCACAATTTTATTGTCGCGAATATAAATACTTTGCGCGCTCAGCGGTGCTTTTCCGGGAACTGCCAGTACTTGCCCTGCATGAATGATAATGATTTTTTCATCGTTGTGGTCATCTGCAAATGCGGAACCTGAAAGCACAAGCGCTATGCTGCCCAATAAAACTGATCTTAAATATTTCATATTATTTCCCTTTTATAGCCATTTTCGCAATATCCCTGCGGACATATCCGCCGGGCCAATCTATTGCTTCGTCTATGGCAGTATAGGCGCGTTCTACGGCTTGTACAACCGTCATACCTACTGCCGTGATATTAAGCACCCGCCCGCCCGCTGACAAGAGCGCCCCGTCTTTGTCGCGCGTGGTGCCTGCATGAAACACCTGTACACCTTCCATGAGGTTAGCCGCTTCGACGCCTTTTATGGTTTCCCCCTTAACATAGGTCCCTGGATAGCCGTCCGCAGCGACCACCACATTGACCACTGCATTTGGTGACCATGTCACCAAATCAACCTGCGCCAGCTTGCCCTTGGCGGCTTTAATCATCATGTCCAGCAAGTCTGATTCCAGCCTGCGCATAAGCACCTGACATTCAGGGTCGCCAAAACGCACATTATATTCAATCAGTTTTGGCCCGTCTTTTGTCATCATTAGCCCAGCAAAGAATACACCCGTAAACGGCGTGCCCTCTGCCGCCATGCCGCGCACTGTCGGAATAAGGATTTCGTCCATTATCTTCTTTTCGTCGTTAAATCCGGGCACCGGAGAATAAGCACCCATGCCGCCTGTATTGGGGCCTTTATCGCCGTCAAACGCCCGCTTGTGGTCTTGTGCAGCTATTAACGGCAAAACTGAAATACCGTCTGCCAAAGCAAAGAATGAAATTTCGTGACCCGTCATAAATTCTTCGATTAAAACGCAATCACCTGCGCCGCCAAATTTACCCGAAAAGAATTCGTCTAGCTCGGTCTCGGCTTCGGCTCTCGTCTCGGCGATAACCACACCTTTGCCCGCTGCCAGACCGTCCGCCTTAATCACATAAGGCGCGTCCATTACGTCCAGATAGGCTTTGGCATCGGACACATTGGTGAACACATCATATTTAGCCGTTGGGATGTCGTGGCGGGTACAAAAATCCTTGGTAAAGGCCTTAGAGCTCTCCAACATGGCGGCGGCTTCGGTGGGGCCGAACACGGCTATGCCTTGGGTGATAAGTTCATCGACCAAGCCCAAAGCCAAAGGTACTTCGGGGCCGACGACAACAAAATTCACTGCCTCGCGCAATGCAAATTTTACCAGTCCGCCTACATCATCGGCTTTGATATTGACGCAATCAGCTATCTCACAAATCCCAGCATTGCCCGGTGCACAAATCAACTGCTTGCACAAAGGGCTTTGATTTATTTTCCAAGCCAAAGCATGTTCGCGCCCACCACTACCAATAAGAAGAATTTTCATCTGCTGATTCCGTTAAATAATTTTGACACTTATGGCTCAATGGCGCACAAGAGTAAACATGAACCAGTTACCTACAAGTGCGTACGAATGTTCAATTTCGGATGCACGGTGACAGCACCCGAATTAGGGAGTTTATGAGTACACTCCCTAATTATTTCTAAGGATATATTTTAAAAACGACCTGAAATTGTAAAGCGCGCATTGAACGGCGTACCGACGGTCACTTGATGCGTGCTGTGCGATGACTGGAAATAAACAGTGTCTGTTAAGTTTTCTATGTTGTCCTGAAGATGCAAATCATCATTGACGTCATAATATGCTGCTGCGTCAAACCGCGTGAAAAAAGGTATTTTCTGGTAGTTCCCTCGGTAATTCGCGTACAATGCCACCATCCGTAAAGTCGGTTTTATCGCTTAGTCACATAACCAGCTTTCATTATTAAATTCTCATAAATTGCTTGGCAAAACACATTTTTAGAATTGGCTTAAGCAATGTTTAAGCATGCTTGACTAGATATGAAGTTTAGTAATAACAGGACGCGATTTTGAAAAAGCTTGGGAGATTGTTTTTTACCATTTTTGTAGTGGTATTCAACATACAGTACGCTTGGGCATCAATTGATTTCGTATTTACCAGTGGTGATGCTGCTACTGGGACACAGTCCTTTGCTAATGATTCAAATAACTGTCCAACAGACGGGCCAACTGCTGCCTATATAACGGGCACTGTGACCAATTCTGGTGCGACGACTGTTACAGGCATTAGTGCTGATATTTCTGGCTTGGGGAGTGGTTTTACACTTACGGGATCACAATCCACAACGCAATCTATTGGCAGTTTAGCTGTGGGTGCTACGTCCTTGATAGGTTGGCATATTACCTATCCTTGTGACACATCCAAAAAAAATGAACCTAGCCCGTCTATATCACCGGTTGTTACACTTACGTCTGACACGGAACCGACGTCCTTAGCAAACCTTTCATTATCATCGCGTAAGGCCATTAGTGCCAATGCGGGTGGTAATATTACCAGCACGACACTTGGCCCTGGCGCAATTGTCGGACAAACTATTACTGCAGAGGTTCTGTTCGATTTTGGCGGCAATAGTGTAGGGGATGAATTTTTCACACAACCGGCAGGTAATACTGATTTTGATGCGGCATGTTTGCAGCTTGTTGGAGCAGAAGTAATTTCCAGTAATGTAACGGCGGCACCTGTTGGTACGCAGGACAAATTATATTTTGTCTCGCCTGTCTCTCAAAGCGGGAATGGATATTTCATTGGTATTCGATTTTCTTACAAATATCTTTGCGCGAACACCACATCTACGGCACGTCCATATGCAGTGCAAACCTCGGGAAATACAAATATCAAATATACGGGCAATTTTGATGCAGGTGGTGCGATTGTTTTTAACTTTCCAACATCAACCAATCCTTTCACAATTAGCAAATCTGCTACACCAAGTTCATTTATTTCTGGTTCAGGCCCATATACTGCTACCTATACCGTAACTTTGACAAACCCGTCCGCGTTTGATGCAATTGTTGATGGTTTCACCGATACGTTACCAACGAATGTTTCTTTCCAAGGTTTTACAGGTGCGAGCGGCGTAAATACGACGAACTCTGGCACATATCCGACTGTGGGGGATACCGGCGTTCTTACATTCACTGGTTTAAACGGAAGTAGTTATACCATATCCGCAGGCGGAACACTGGATTTAGTCTACCAAACTGAAATACCGGATACCGTTGGAACATATCTTAATACGGCAAATGCTAATATCGGTTCAACTGTGTTGGGGTCTGCGAATTTTACGGCCACAGTCATCGGTGCTGCGGAATTTACGGCAACAAAAGATGTGGCGCTCTATGATCCTCTAAGTACAGGCTTATATGCAATTCCTGGCAATGAAGTTGTTTATATGTTCACGATTGAAAATACAGGTGGGAGCGCATCAGACGACGGTACGCTTGTCATCGAAGACCAATTGCCTGCATATTTGACCTTTTATAATGGTGATTTTGATCCGCTGAATGTTGGAATGGGGCCTTTTGATATCAGTCTTGGCGCAAGCGGGGTTACATGTTGTGCACTTGCTAGTGAGGTAGAATATTCCACATCAATATCTGCACCGCCAGTATATGGATATGTACCAAGTGCAGGATTTGACCCTAATGTAAAATTCATACGCATAACGCCTTCAAATGCGTTTCAAGGCGGTGCGACATTTACCGTTAGTTTTAGAGCAAAAATTAAATAGGGGCTGTCCCATATTTTCATCAAAGCGTATTTAGCATTGCGAAATTCCGGCATTGCCTGGTGCACACATTAGGTGCTCGCATAATGGGCTTTGGCTTTTTTTCATAGCCCGTGCATGTTCACGACTACCACTACTAATAAGAAGAATTTTAGAAACTCGGTAGTGTACTAAAATTTTGACACTTATGGCGGAGAAGTGCACAAGAGTAAACATGAACCAGACACCTACAAATGCTTCCAATAATGCACAAACCAACGCTCATGAATATTCGGTTTCGGAACTGGCGTTTTCCTTAAAGCGCACGGTGGAGCAAACCTTTGGTCGCGTGCGGGTACGCGGTGAGCTTGGCCGCGTAGTAATCGCCAAATCCGGCCATATGTATGTAGATGTCAAAGACGACAAAGCGGTGATCGCCTCGATTATGTGGAAAGGCTCGGTGTCGCGCCTAACCGTGCGGCCCGAAGAAGGCATGGAGGTTGTGGTCGAAGGCAAGCTCACGACCTATCCCGGGCGTTCACAATATCAATTGGTTATTGACAAATTGGAGCCGGCAGGCGTCGGCGCCTTAATGGCCATGCTGGAAAAGCGCAAGAAAAAGCTGGCCGCAGAAGGCCTGTTCGACGAAGACCATAAACAAGAATTACCATATCTTCCCCAAACCATTGGCGTGATTACCTCCCCAACTGGTGCCGTCATCCGCGATATCTTGCACCGTCTCGAAGACCGTTTTCCCGTGCAGGTTTTGGTCTGGCCTGTGCTCGTACAAGGCGATGCTGCGGCGGCGCAGATATCTGCCGCCATCACCGGGTTTAATCATTTTGAGGCCTCCGAAAATTTACCCCGGCCTGACTTATTGATAGTCGCACGCGGCGGCGGTTCAATCGAAGACCTTTGGTGTTTCAACGAAGAAAATGTGGTGCGGGCAGCCTTTGCGTCCGACATCCCAATTATATCGGCGGTTGGCCACGAAACGGATTGGACGCTGATTGACTATGCAGCAGATGAGCGGGCACCAACCCCGACGGGCGCCGCCGAAATCGCTGTGCCGGTACGTGCCGAACTGATTGATACTGTTGAAGATTACGCTCTACGTTTGAAGCGCGGTCTCAGCCGGACGGTCGAAAGTAAGAAGCTTGGCTTCGCGGCAGCAAAACTGCCCAAGCTAGATAATGTGCTCGCGGGCCCGCGCCAGAGATTTGATCTCGCCGCCGCCCGCCTGCGCCCCGATGCCTTGGTGCGTGATATCTCTCGCAAAAATGACAATCTGCAAAATGCCGGCCGCGAGGCGGTGCGCTCTATGACAAGGTATATGCAAAAATCTCGCGACCAACTGGCAAGCGCAGGCAAATTGTTGGGCGCTTATTCCTATCAGGGTGTTTTGGAGCGCGGTTATGCATTGGTCAGTGATGCGGACGGCAAGGTCGTGCGCAAAGGTGGGCTTCTAAAATCCGGTCAGGCCGTGCATTTAACCTTTAGCGACGCCAAGCGCGGGGCTGTGATTGACGGAAAGCCCAAACGCAGTACAAAAAAACCAAAACGTCGCGTAAAAAAACTAGCCACACCAACTGAAAAAATCCAAAAAAATATACAGGGTGACCTCTTTTGATTTTCCCTTATCTAGTGTAGGAAGCAATTATGTTAAATTTTACCCAATCCAACCGTGAAGCTAAAATTAGCTATGGTTCCTCAGATTACCTCATCTTGGAATCCGGTAGCTATGTCATCTGCGCCGTTACAAAAGCCCGCATCCCGCTGGACGGGCTGAAATACTGGAGCGAAGAGCACCAAGAAGCCTATGTGGACGCAGCAGCAAGTTTGAAACGCTGGCAAGAGAGCCAAGGGGAATAGGCTTGCGCAAACACAAACATCCCATCCCCTCACCTTGTTCCTCTCCCCAAAGGAGAGGAGACGTTGGCTCGTCTATCTTCGTTCCACAAATATCATTTCGTAATGCAGGCAAATTTAGCCTCTCCCATGGGGAGAGGCGCGCGACGGCCGGTGAGGGGGTAAGATGGTTATTGGGTGCTTTTTGTATATTGATTTTGACGGCTTGCGGGCAGGGGGAGAGCGAAGCTCAGATAAATAGCATTACCGTATTTGTAGAGAAAATATCAGATAATGCGGTTACAACAAAACCTTTGGTTTATGACCATGATTCTCCCATATCCTGCAAAGGCGTCTTTGAGCAGGGTGGTGCAGTGCAATGCAAAACGCTGCCCAATGCGACTATAGACATAAATGGTATCAAATCGAAAACTGATAAAGACGGAATAGTCCTCATCGGATTTGACCGTGACGCCCCAAGCACTGAAACTATTTCCGTAATTTTAGAAGATGGTGTTAAATTGGGGAGCAAATTTGTTAAAATTGCCCCCCGCAAATACGCCATATCCCGCATAGACGGGCTACCACCATCGCAAGTTTCCACATTCACAAAAGCCCAATTAAAACACATCCGTGCCTCATCTGCCCGCAAAAATGTCGGGTTTGCATCGCGCCAGCAAACCATGTGGTTTAAAGACGGGTTTGATTACCCGCTTAAGGATTTTACCAAAACGTCGCCGTTTGGTGCGCAGCGGATTTTAAACGGCGAGTCCAAGCGTCCCCATTACGGGGTTGATATAGCCGCACCCATTGGCACGCCGATTTATGCGCCAGCCGACGGGGTGGTTTCCATGGCCGATAATGATCTGTATTTTGAAGGTGCCATGGTCATGCTGGACCACGGGCAAGGTCTCATTTCCTTATACCTGCACATGAACTCCATTGATGTAAAACCAGGCCAAGAGGTATTGCGCGGCGAGAAAATCGGCGAGGTCGGGTCAAAAGGACGCTCCACCGGCCCGCACTTGTGTTGGCGTCTAAAATGGCGTAATCGCAATCTCGACCCGGAACTCCTGACCAAATGGCCAACAGAAGAACATGCACATGACTAAACCTGCAAAAGATTGTATGAGTATGCACGAAGTCCGCTTGGGCGTTGATGCCATTGACCGCGAACTGGTGGCGCTTATTGTCCGCCGCCAAGCCTATATGGAAGCCGCTGCGCGCATTAAGGAAGACCGCGCCGCCGTCTATGATGCAGTGCGCATCGAAGATGTGGTTAGCAAGGTCAAAGCAGAAGCCGAACACCAAGGCCTTTCGTTCGAGATTGCCGAACCCGTTTGGCGCGAAATGATTAAGCAGTCGATTGCCTATGAATTTAAAGCTTGGGACAAAATGCGAGAGACGGGTTGATTATTTTTTTATGCATCTACCAATTTCATATATCTTCCGCTCATGCCTGCGGATGCAGGTATCCATCGCCGAGTAATTTAGTACGGCCTGATAGTTCATAGATAGACCCCTGCATGCGCAGGGAGAGCGGGTAGAAAAAATATTGAGGAGTAAATATGGCCAAGATAAGTAGACGCAAAGTTCTAATCGGAACGGCGGCAACTTTAGCGGCTGGTGGAGCAGTCGGTTGGCTTAAATTACGTAAAAAACCCGTGCCCATTGGCTTTGATATAGCGCCGGAACAACTTGCAAGTGCCCGTGAATTTCTCTCCGCCAATCCGGCCATAGACATGCACGCTCATCCGGGTCGAACCTTTGTTAAGGGGGCGAGCGGACTTAAAGGCAAAGTAAAGCTTTACGCGGCGCTCGGCACATTTGAAGATAAAACCGTAGCCGACATGCAAGCGGGCGGCGTTGGTGCGGCTAGTTTCTCGACCGTGTCTGATTTTTGTGTGCTCGGTTTGGGCGGCGGCGGGTTAACCACCGTGCGCGAATTTGAAGACGGCGAGGCGTTCGCAAATTACAAAACTCAAATCAAAAATATGAAAGCTTTGCAGGCGCGCGGTTTGGTGCAATTTGTAGAGAACGAAGCCGGGCTGAACGCCGCCAACGCGGCGGGCAAAACGGCGGCTATTCTCTCGGCTGAGGGCGGTGATTTTTTTGAGGGCAGCGTTGAACGGGTGGCCGAAGCCAAAGCAGACGGCCTGCAATACACAACAATTGTACATTACCGTCACAACGAGGTCGGCGATATGATGACGGCCAGCCCAGTTCATAACGGACTGACCGATGCAGGGCGCTCTGTGATTAAAGCCATGAACGCCAACAATATGCTGATTGATTTGGCACACGCATCAGAGGCCACAGCCTTTGCAGCGCTTAAGGCTAGCCAAGCACCGGTGATGTGTTCCCATACCCATATCCTGCGTAAGGACGGCCCGCAAATCCCGCGCTTTATTTCACTGGATCTGGCCAAAGCCATTACCGAGGGCGGCGGCGTGATTGGTGCTTGGCCGGCGGGGTTTGGTATTAGTGATTTGGCAGGTTATGTGGACAGGGTTATGCAACTCATTGACGCGGTAGGTATTGACCATGTCGGCCTTGGCACCGATATGGACGCCAATTATAAACCTGTCATGGAGACTTATAGCAAGATGCCGCATCTAGTGGCGGGGTTGCGTGGCCGTGGCCTGTCGGAGGTTGATTTAATAAAATTTGTCCGTAGTAATTTTCTGCGCGTTTGGGCAGCCGCTTGATAAAGGAGTGTTTAAATGTATAGACGAAATTTTCTCTTGGCTACCGGCGCAGCTGCTGGTCTTGCCGCATGTTCCAAAAAGGCAACACCGCCTTTGTTAGCTGTGTCAAATGCAGAGGTTAAATTGGAGGCGCTTGGGATACAATTGCCAGAGGCCCCCGCAGCAAAGGCAAATTATGCGCCTTACCGTTTGGCTGGGGATGTTCTGTATATCGCGGGTCAGGGGCCAGATTTTGGCAATCAAGATTTTTTGGGTACTGTTGGTTCAGACCTGACCACCGAACAGGGTTATGCTGCGGCGCGTTCAGCTGCAATCTTTACTTTGGCCCAAGTTCGCAAAGGGGCAAGAGGCTCGCTTAACAATGTTGTCAAATGTCTAAAACTTGACGGCTTTGTCAATTCTGCCAATGACTATAATGATCAGGCCAAAGTCCTGAACGGTGCCACCGATTTATTTGTGGAGGTGTTTGGTGATGCCGGTCGTCCGGCGCGTTTTGCCGTTGGCGTAAATACGCTCCCATTTAATATTTCCGTCGAAATGAGCACAATCTGGCAAATAAGGATTTAAAAGCATAAAAGCCAAAAGAGTTAGGGTCAGGACCTAGGGTCAGGACCTAGCTTGAAAAGGGCTACAGAAAGATAAGACGCTAAAACCGCTCGGTTGTAAATGTTAATTCCCTCTTTTCAATTCTACCAGAATGCCTATAAGATTGGAGCCTATAAGAAAAACAAATCAGTTGGAGAACGAAAATGGTTGAACTGGCACTGCCGAAAAATTCCAAAATCGGAAAAGGCAAAGCTTGGCCTCTGCCTGCTGAAGTTATGGCTGGCAAAACTGGCCCCACCAAAACCTTTAAAGTCTACCGCTACAGCCCCGACGACGGCGAAAACCCGAGCTGGGACAGCTACACAGTTGATCTGGATGATTGTGGGCCAATGGTCTTGGATGCTCTGCTGAAAATAAAAAGCGACATCGACCCAACATTGGCGTTTAGACGTTCGTGCCGCGAAGGTGTGTGCGGATCATGTGCCATGAATATTGGTGGCCAAAACACGCTGGCCTGCACCAAAGGTATTGACGCGGTAAAAGGCGGAACAATTACCATTTCGCCCCTACCCCATTTACCCGTAGTGCGCGACCTTGTGCCTGACCTTTCGAATTTTTACGCGCAATACGCGGCGATAGAGCCGTGGTTACACACAACTTCGCCGACGCCGGAAAAAGAATGGCGTCAAAGCGAACAAGACCGCGATAAGTTGGACGGGCTTTATGAATGTATATTGTGTGCATCTTGTTCTACGTCCTGCCCTAGCTATTGGTGGAACGGCGATAAATATTTAGGCCCTGCAGTTCTTTTGCAAGCGTACCGATGGCTTATAGATAGCCGCGACGAAGCTACAGGGGAGCGGCTCGACGAACTGGAAGACCCATTTCGCCTATACCGTTGTCACACAATTATGAACTGCACCAATGTTTGCCCCAAAGGCCTAAACCCTGCCAAAGCAATCGCAGAGGTTAAAAAAATGTTGGTAGAACGAGTGGTCTAAGACGGGCCGTTTAATTATCTAATTTAAGAGCCTCAACGCGCTCACGAACCTCTTGTGTTGCCTGTGCCGATCCTTTGGGCAAGGTGGTTGGATCTATTGGCGGGCCAAAAATAAGCTCAGGGTTTGAACCGCTTTTGTTAAACAGTTCGTGGAACAAGGTGATATCGCGCAATTCATTGTTAAGGAGCGCAAATACATAATACATGGCCGAGTTACGGGCATTAATACGCAAAGGTATAATCGGGACATTGTTTTTGCGCGCAACGCTTACTGCAGTTGGATTCCATGGTTTGTCTTTAAGTCCACCCAAAGTCATCTTTGCTAAAACACCTGCGGGAAAAATAACCACGGCGCGCTCATCAATAATGGCTTTATTAAGTGCTTTTAAAACTGCTCGGGTTTTTGCAGGCGTGCGTTTTTCCACAACCCATTCTACGGGAATGATAATATCTGTACACTTGGGAGCCACACGTTGCGCATCGGCATTGGCCATAAACATATGGTCCCTGCGATGGTTTTTAAGGGCGTCATAAACGAAAACACCATCTGCAAGGCCCGTAGGATGGTTTGATATTATCATAATTTTTCCGGTGCGCGGAACCTGCTCCAAGCCAATGACGCGCGGCGGCAAATCCAGCATCTTGCTTATATGGGCAAATGCGTCCCAGCCGCTCATATTTTCCATACTATCAGCCATAGCGACAGCTTTTTTATAACCAAGAGCTTTGTATAGGGTTGGCCGTATCGTCCGCCAGACCTGTTGCCGCTTCATAAGTTTTTGCGCACGTTCTGCGATTAATTGATCAATTATGTGCATAAGCTGCATCACCCTTTCATAATTGTAATTTGAGTGGTTGTTATCGTTGTGTAAAGTCAAAAACAGGAGGAATTATTATGTCTAGAAAAATAATATATTTAATCTCGGCTGGCTTGCTGATTATTACAAGTACCTTTGCTGCGGCGCAACAAGCGGCACCCCAGCCTGAAAATTGCGTTGAGCCAGAATTTCGCCAATTGGATTTTTGGGTAGGAGACTGGTCGCTAGAATGGGATAATGCCAACGGCACCAAAGGCAAAGGCACCAATATAATAAGCAAATCACCCTACGGTAATTGTGTCATTACAGAAAACTTTGATGGCAGTCCGACTATTAATTTCAAAGGCATGAGCGTGTCGACATGGCATAAACCGGCAAAGCTTTGGCGCCAGACCTGGGTTGATGATAAAGGTGGCTATTTTGCGCTCACGGGTGGGCCAAACGCGGACGGTACGTTCACGCTGACAAACACAAGGCTCAATGACAAGGCACCCCATAGCCGCATGGTTTGGAGCAAAATTACGCCAGATAGTCTTGTCTGGTCATGGCAAGGCCATAAGGCGGGTGTGACTGACGCAGATAAAAAATGGCAAGACCAGTGGGTCATTCGCTATACGCGTAAAAAATAAGGCGCTATACGCGTAAAAAATAAGGCTCTATACGCGCACGAAATAATTACCGTTTAAATGCCCAGAATTTCAACATGAGGTATTGGGCAATCGGCGTGAAGGCGATAGCAATGAAAACATTGAACCCAAACGGCAATGCATAAGCAATGAGCAAAACCTGAAACAAGCCGACATTTATGGCGATACCAATAAGCCAGACCAAGATAAAACGCGGGAAAGAGCGGCCATGTCCATCTTCGCTTTTAAAGGTAAAATAATAAGACCCAAGGTAAGAAATAACGGCTCCGGATATATACCCTGAAAAATTGCTCAAAGTTGGATGCACTGCCAAAAGGTGAAAAACCGCAAAGGCTATCAAAGCGTGGGCAGTTGCAGCACAAACGCCAACCACACCGTAGCGCATAACTTGCGCCAAATTGTATTTATCAAACAGTTGCACAAGTTTGGCCATATAAGGTTTTTGCAAAATCATAGCCTCTGCTTAGCCCACTAAGATTGAAAAAACCTGAATCAATTATCACAATTTTACAGTGCCTAATGCGTGCCCGGCCTTGATATATTCATCTGAGCGCATTTCAATGAGACGCGAAACCGTACGTTCAAATTCAAAAGCACCATCACCCCGTTCGTATAATTGCTCCGGCGGTGCCTCTGCCGATATGACCAACTTGGTTTTGTTTTCATATAAAGCATCTATCAGCGTAACAAACCGTTTGGCTTCATTGCGGTTGTGTGCGCCAATTTTTGGAACATTTTCCAAAATTAATGTGGTAAAATTTTTAGCAATTGCCAGATAATCTGCTGCACCAAGTGCCCGTGCGCAAAGATCTGAAAAATTCGCACGCGCAGTTCCAGATGCCGCCATTATGTTTATTTCGCGACCTTGGACGTTCAATGTTTGCAAGCCAGGTTCGCTTGGTTTTATCAATCTTTGCCAGACAGCGTCTACTTTTTTGTCCGTATTTGCACCGAGTTGGCTGTAATATAGAGGCGCTTTTTGGAGTTTGCGTAAGCGGTGATCTTCATGGCCATCAAATGCCAGCACATCAAGCTTACGTTTAAGCAGCTCAATAAATGGTAGAAACAATTGTCTGTTAAGACCGTCTTGATAAAGTGTGTCTGGGGCTCGATTTGATGTTGCAACCACAACAACCCCGCGCGCAAACAAGGCCGTGAACAAGCGGCTTAAAATCATGGCGTCGGTAATATCGGTGACGTGAAATTCGTCAAAGCATAATAATGTGGCCTTGGATGCAATGGCTTTTGCGCTCGGCACAATAGGATCGTCGCCTGCACCTCTCACATAATTTGGTTGCGCGCGGCGTTGCTTGGGGGAAAGTTTTCGCCAATTTGCAATCCGCTTGTGTATATCTTGCATAAAAGCGTGAAAGTGTACGCGCTGCTTTTCGCGCGTCGGTGCCGCTTCATAAAACATGTCCATCAACATGGATTTACCGCGCCCGACACCACCCCAAATATATAGGCCGTTTGGCGGCAAAGCCCAACCGCGCAAAGTCCGTTTAGGTTTATAGCCTTGTATGCGGCCCAATAATTCATCTAGTTTTTGCGCCGCTATGATTTGTTCGGCGTCCGCGCTTAAATCGCCTCCAAGCACTCGATTGTGCAACTCCGCTTCAACGCCCATTTTGAAAGACTTTCGTTGGTAGTGATTTTGTCGCGCCTGGGTTCGAAGATAGCCTGTAAGAAGCCAGCGCCAATATCGAGAATGCAGCCAAGGTCAAGACGATAAACAATCCACGATTTTTAAAATTGTTCATTTTGGTACCGATCGGTATGCTTCGATTATGAGGCTACTACCTAGTCTTGTAGCGTATTCGCAATCACAAGACAGCTTTTATTTAGGTTCTATTCATGTTAGAATCTTTAAGCGTCATGTGGGCACAGATTCGCACACTGTGGTTTGTGACCATACTATAGGTTTGGGGGATTTCTATTATAGCTAAAATAGACGTCTAAATAAAATTAGGAGGGTTTCAGATGGAACAGTATTTAAGTTGGTTGCCAAAATGGTTTCCTGTTTGGGCAATAGAACCAGTGATTGCACTGGCAATAATTATTATCGGATATTTTATATCAAAAGTCGCGGGCATGGTTGTTTCAAGTGCCATTAATAAAACGGGTTTGGGCCGGAAAGCCAAAACAACAGGTGGAAATATTGGCAAATCATTATCCAAAGCCGTGTTTTGGGTCTTGTGGCTAGTCTTTATATTGACTGCCCTCAGTGGTTTTGAGGCCTTATCGGGCGAAGGAAAACCTTTGGCGGCACTTACCGGCATGATGGAAAAAGTGTTTGATTATTTACCACAAATTGGCGGAGCGCTGCTCATTGGTATCATCGGATATATTGTCTCCAATGTTGCTAGAATGACAGCAACAAGCACGCTTGAAGCCGTTCAAATAGACAGAGTTGTCAACAAGTTTAATGTTAGCGGCGAAGAAACAAGCCCATCAAATACAATTGCCAAAGCGATTGGTGCACTCATTTTCGGGATACTCATACTCCTGTTTGCAACTGAGGTTTTTGACAAGCTTGGTCTCGGTGACTTTAGGGATATGCTGCGGCAAATCTCCAAATATATATATTCTGGCGTTGGTGCGGTCGCAATATTGGCCGTATCAGTTTATATCGGACGCTTTATTGCTAAATTGGTCGATGATATTTTGCCCGGGCTAGGGTTTGATAGTGCAATCCAAGCAATCAGCGGGCTTGACGGTGAAGACAACAATTCCAAAACGGCACCCTCTAAAATAGTCAGTATTATCGCATTTGTTGGTATTCTTCTTATGGGGCTGGTCGCCTCATTTAAAGCCCTTGGTATTCCAGAACTCACCGACATTTTTGCAAGCGTGCTTGAATTTGGCGGCAAGATAACTGTTGGCGCCATCATCATTGGCGTTGGTTTGTTTATCGCCAACTTTGTTTCGCGCATAGCTTCACAGGCTTTTGGCAACACAACGGGTACTATCATCAAATATTTCACCATGATTTTGGTTACATTTATGGGGTTAAATCAGATGAATATTGGCCAGGAAATTGTCGATACTGCCTTTAAGTCCTTTGTATGGGCCGCCGCATTTGCAGGCGGTGTTGGCGGTGCAATCGCATTTGGTTGGGGCGGACATAATTGGGCCGGTACTAAATTAGAGCAATGGTTCCCCAGTAAGGCTAAAAGTAAGGCTAAAAGTATGGCTAAAAGTAAGGCAAAACCCAAGGCTAGAGCTAAACCCAAGGCTAGAGCTAAACCCAAGCCGCGCACAAAAAAATAAGCTTTTTCCTTCCCCTGCTTTTGCGGGGGAAGAAATAGTTTAAAAGGTCACCCCTAAAAAGCTGTGGGTGGCCTTTTTTTTTACTAAATAATGATATCGCGCCTCGTTTTTTTGTCGCAGACCGTGAACAACCGTTGCGCTTCGTTTCTTACAGGCGTAAACTACGGCTAAAGAATTTCACTTAATAAAGGAGACTAAAATGGCACGAGCAAAAATCGCACTTATCGGTGCAGGCATGATCGGCGGAACTTTGGCACATATAGCCGCCCGCGAAGACTTGGGCGACATTGTATTGTTTGATATATTCAAAGGCCCAGCCCAAGGCAAAGCCCTAGATCTAAACCAGGCCAGCGCCGTATTTTCAAATGACAGTAATTTCAAAGGCACAGATGATTATGCCGATATCGCTGGCGCTGATGTTGTCATCATTACGGCTGGTTTCCCGCGCAAGCCCGGCATGAGCCGCGACGACCTTGTCTCTAAAAACTTAGGTGTGATTAAACAGGTCGCAGCCGGCATCAAAGAACATGCCCCCAAAGCCTTTGTGATTTGTATTACCAACCCGCTAGACGCCATGGTCTGGGCTTTGCAAAAATTTTCCGGTATCAATCCGCGCAAAGTTGTCGGTATGGCAGGCGTCTTGGATAGCTCGCGGTTTCGCTATTTTCTCGCCGACGAATTTAATGTCTCCATCGAAGACGTAACGGCATTTGTGCTTGGTGGTCACGGCGATACTATGGTGCCGCTGATCCGTTATTCTACCGTCGCAGGTATACCTCTGCCGGACATGATTAAAATGAAATGGACAACCCAAGAACGCATTGATGCGATTGTTGAGCGGACCCGTAAAGGCGGCGGCGAAATTGTTGGCTTGCTCGGCAATGGTTCGGCCTATTACGCCCCTGCGGAAAGTGCCATTGAAATGGCGAAATCTTACCTGAAAGACAAGCGCCGCATCCTACCGTGCGCCGTTCGTCTGGCCGGGCAAATTGCTGGTGTTCGCGGACTTTATGTCGGCGCACCCGCTATTATCGGGAAGCGCGGCGTCGAGAAAGTCCTCAACATCCGCCTCAATAAAACAGAGCGCGCAGGCTTCCTCAATTCCGTCGCCGCCGTAGAAGGCTTGATGGCAGATTGCACAAAAATGGATCCGGATCTTGCCGACTAATCCCCTATGACTAAAATTGTCCCAATTTTAGAAACAGAGCGTTTAATCCTGCGCGAAATTGACCCTGAGCATGATTTCGAAGCTTGGGCGGAAGCATTTGCTAATCCGGATACGGTACGCCATTTGGGAATAGAGGTTATGAACCGCCAACAAGCTTGGCGCTCTATGGCCGTTATTATGGGGCATTGGCAAATACGCGGTTACGGATTTATGTCTGTCATCGAAAAGGCCACAGGAAAATGGGCGGGGCGCATTGGGCCGTGGAACCCCGAAGGCTGGCCACAGCCGGAAATTGGCTGGACGCTACACCCTGATTTTACAGGCAAAGGCTATGCCACAGAAGCGGGCGCGGCTTGTATTGAGCACGCTTTTGAGACACTGAGTTGGGACGAAGTTATCCACGTCATCGCACCGGAAAATATTGCCAGCATAAATGTCGCCGAAAAGCTCGGCTCAAATTATCTACGCACCATCCCTAACATACCCGGCATGTATGAAAAGCCATGTTTGATTTACGGCCAGAGTAAACCTGAAGAGTAAACCTGAAGAGTAAACCTACAGAGTAAACCTACAGAGTAAACATGCAGAGGAAACCTGCAGTGTAAACCTGCATAGCCACTGGGTCACTGGGTCACTATGGACTTGTCAGTGGGTTTAGAACTTATATTTTATCCCTATCCAAGGCTGCGGTGGTTGATCTTCTTCAGGGTCTAATGGGGTGTAGTCAAAATCAAATTTAAATTTACGCTTAAAGACGTCCATTTCATATTTTATGCCCGCCTTCCAATCAATTTTTCCTTTAAACCCTGAAAAATCAATAAATTGCGAATCGCTCCAATACTCTTTCTCAAGTTCATAAATCGGTGGTTTTTCACCGTCTTTTAAGGGGCAGCATTTCTCATTATGGATTTTACGGCGATAAAACATATATTGGTCTGGCACTATAATACGAAAACTGGCAAGGCTATCGCCCTTGGGCCAAGTCACTTTATCCAAAGTTAAATCCTTAGAAGCTAGCGCGTTTATAGTCAGGAGTTTACTGCGGACTTGCACGGTGATTTTTACATCGGTACATTTATCAGGCTTGCGCCATTTTTGCGGGATTTTCTTAAGGTCGATTTGCAATGGCTTGATTTTAAATGCCGCTATTAATTCCTGTTGAACCGTCTTTATGGACAAAGTTTCACCGGCCTTAGCGGCAAATTTTTCGATGCGTTTAATTTCATCAGGCTGTAAGAATTTTTTGGGCTGAAAGGGTGAATATTTCACAACCGGACTTGCGCCCTGGCGCGTCCCTGTTTTGGCTGGAAAACATGAAAACATTTCCACCACATCTTCACTACCGTCTACGGTTCCAACCGTTTTATGCTCAAATTTTAGATCACCTCTTGTATAATGCGGCATTACGCGCCTCCTTCCGCAAGTTAAAATGATTATTGCACACATTACTGTCAGAGTCGAATCAAGCAAAATTAAACGGTCATTTGGCAGTTTTTACGCGACAAAATCATATCAACGAGCTAGCCTAAGTTATGAGCAAAAAAACCGTCACCGTTGATATTGTCTCTGATATTGTTTGTCCTTGGTGTTGGCTGGGCAGACAGTATTTTGATAAGGCCGTCGCGGTTGCGCCGAATATTGACGTTCAAATTAACTGGCGGCCCTTTATGTTGGACGCGGGTATTCCCGAAAAAGGCATGCCCTACTCTGATTATATGCAGGCGAAATTCGGAACCGGAAGAAGCGACACGTTCAAAGCCATGCGCGAACATTTAGAACAGGCATCAGGCGCAGCAGGTATAGAATTTCACTTTGATGACATTCCACGGCGCCCCAATACCCTTAAAGCACATCTGCTCATCAAGTGGGCGGCGGGACAAAGCAAGGCTCACGCGGCTTCGGCGGCATTGTTTCAAGCCTTTTTCCAAGACCTAAGAGACGTGGGTGACACCGAAATCCTTGCTGACATTGCTACCGAAATTGGCATGGACGGCAAGCTTGTGATAGAACTTTTGGAAACGGGGCGGGATGTAGACAAGCTAAAAGCCGAGCTTGCATACTTCCAACAACTAGGGGTAACGTCAGTGCCAACATTTATTTATAACGGTACATTCGCAGTCTCCGGTGGACAACCACCAAATGCCCACGAGCAAGCCTTGCAAAAAGCCTCGACACTCTCTGCCAAAAACATTATGAGCGTACTAAACCAATAAACGACTAGGGGAAACATCATGGCATTATTTGAAATCGCAACACTGTTTACAGCCATAAACATACTTATACTTTTTGTTTTAACATTTCTTGTCATTCGCCAGCGCCGCTCGCAAGCCATTTCAATTGGACACAATGACAATGAAGAGATGCAGCGCGCAATCCGGGTGCACGGTAATTTCACGGAATATGCCCCTCTTGCTATGCTAGGTCTGTTCGCTATGGCGGCGTGTGGGGCGTCAGCCTATTGGATGTACGGCATTGGCGGTGCCTTTACTTTGGGTCGGCTCATGCATGCCTTTGGCTATTCCAAAGCAACCGGCAAAAGTATCGGTAGGCTTTACGGCACGGCAATAACAGTATTGAGCCTGTTGGTTATGGCCCTGTATTTATTGTTCTTAGTGGTGACATAGCGCTTGCGGCTCGCGCCTTATTTGTTAAAAGCGCAGGCATGAAAAAACCTGCGATATCCGATATAAATCCTGACACTTTAAAACCTGCACTTAAAGAGCTTTTGCGCCTTGCCAAAAACCACGGCGCGGACGAAGCCGAAGCCGTTGGCGCTTATGGGCGTTCCCTCTCTATCGGTGTGCGCGGCGGCGCTTTGGAAGACATTGATAATTCGGAAGGCAAAGATATTGGCTTGCGGGTTTTTGTTGGTCAAAAACAAGCCTGCGTCTCTAGCTCTGACCTCTCAAACCATAGCTTGGATAAATTAGCCGAACGCTGTGTCGCTATGGCAAAACTTGCCCCCGAAGATGCCTATTGCGGATTGGCTGACAAAGATAAATTGGCCACGTCTGCACCGGCGCTTGATATTTACGATCCAACAAATTTGGATGCAAATGCATTGTTGTCCCGCGCTCAAGAGGTAGAAGCATCGGCATTAAACATTAAAGGCGTAAACCAAGCCGAGGGCGCCAATGCCTATCAGGTTAAAGGCGCAAATTATTTGATGACTTCGGACGGCTTTGCAAATGGCTGGCGTTCTTCGAGCCACGGACTTTCGGTGGCTGCATATGCCAGCAACGGGCAAACCATGGAACGGGATTATGATTATAAATCTACCCGCTGGCTGGAAGACCTCCAAACACCACAAAGCATTGGCAACAAGGCCGGCACACGGGCAGTGGCCCGTTTGGGCGCTAAACAAATGGCGTCAGCTAACTTACCCGTATTGTTTGAGCGCCGCGTTGCCAATGGCCTATTGTCCTCTTTCACCAACGCGATTTCAGGCTCTGCCATTGCACGCGGCGTCTCGTTTTTAAAAGACAGTTTGGACACGCAGGTCTTTCACGAAAATATAAATATCACAGATGACCCTACCCTTGTCCGCGCCGGTGGTTCCCATCCGTGGGACGGTGAAGGTGTTACAGGAAAAGCCTTAAACCTTGTTGAAAAAGGCGTGTTAAAATCGTGGTTGCTGAACAGCGCGACCGCACGACAACTTGGGCTGTCCACAACTGGACACGCCAATAGAGGCATGTCGTCACCGCCCGGAATTTCTTGTTCAAACGTCTGGATGGACGCGGGCGTAAAAACGCCAGATGCCTTGATGAAAGACATTGGCGAAGGTTTGTTCATAACCGAAATGTTTGGCCCTTCCCTAAATCCAAATACAGGGGATTACAGTGTTGGCATAGCCGGTTTTGCCGTTGAGAACGGGGAGCGCACCTATCCTGTTAGTGAAGTGACCATTGCGGGTAATCTTCTAGACATGTTTAAAACCATTATCCCTGCTGATGATTTAATCATGGATAACCCTGTCACCTGCCCGAGCCTTTTGGCCCAGAGCATGGTGATTGCCGGTGCATAGGCCAGACGACTTAGCCCTGCTCTTAGATACTGCACGTAAGGCCGGAGCCATTGCGCGGGCGTATTTCCATAAGGGCAATACCAATTCTTGGTACAAATCAGAAAACCAACCCGTTACCGAAGCCGATATTGCCGTGAACGATTATCTGGAAAAAACCTTGCAAGCCGCCCGCCCCAACTACGGCTGGCTATCCGAAGAAACGAAGGATGATACTTCGCGAATCAAATCTAAGTACAGCTTTGTAGTCGATCCCATAGACGGCACCCGCGCTTTCATGGACGGCAGGCCGCATTTTACAATTTGCCTTGCTGTGATCGAAAATGGCAAAGCCGTTTCAGGTGTAGTTTACAACCCTATTTTAGACGAAATGTTCGAGGCAAGCTTAGGCACAGGCGCACGGTTCAATGACAAAACCATATCCCCAAGCAAATGCACATCAATTACAGGGTGTTCGATGATTGGCTATCCGCGCAAATTCAAACGCTTGGGCTGGCCTGACATGAAAGTCTCCATCCGTAATTCAATGGCCTACCGGATTGTCTTGGTCGCAGCAGGCATACGCGATGCTACAGTTTCGTTTACACCAAAATCGGATTGGGATCTTGCCGCCGCTACTATTATTGCCAAAGAAGCCGGTGTTAAAATCACAGATTTGAACGGCAAAGCTTTTCATTTTGCCAAAGATCATATCACAGAAAACGGCGTCATTTGTGCTAGCCCGCATCTGCATGATTTGTTATTGTCCCAAGTGAAAACAAACGGCACACCTAACAAACCCAAACAATTGGAGACTAAAATGTCCGACCGCAACCCAGATAAAAAAAAGCAACTTCTGCATATCGTCATCGGCGGCGAGCTGGTTGATCCTATGAAAACAGAATTTATCGACCTGGATAAAATAACCTATATTGGCGCATACCCCAATTACGCAAAGGCCTATGATGCATGGAAAAATGCAGCACAAAGTACCGTAGACAATGCCCATATGCGGTTTTTTATTCTACATGCTCACGACCTGATTGATCCTGATAATGACGGCGTCATAGGGTAATCATAACCCAGATGAGCAAAACCAAAGCCAACATCCTGAATTTACAAGGCGATGACAAACGCCTCGTCTCACGTTTGTGGCGGGAATATATCCTCCCCTTCAGAGGTCGGCTCTATTTAGCATTTGTGTTTATGATTATCTTGGCGGGCGCTACGGCGGCTTACGGGTTTTTGATAAAATACATTATAGACGTCGCCCAAAATTTAGGTGGCGATATTATGACAGCTGACGCAGCGATGCAGGCCAAACGCTTTGCCTTGGCGGTCGTACCCGTCATTGTTGCCGTGACCATTATTTCAGGCATTTCCATGTTCTTGCAATCAATTTTGGCCAATTCTGTGGCGCTCAACACCATTGGTAGTTTGCAAAAATCCATGTTGGCGAGCATACACCGCGCCGATTATGCCCGCTTTGGCCGCGAGCCTACGGGAACACTTATTTCCCGTTTCACCAATGACGTGACAATTTTGACCAATGCTATGTTGCGCACTATGACCAATCTTGTGCGTGATGTTCTTACCGTAGTTTTCTGTATTGGCATGATGTTATGGCTCGATTGGCAAATGTCCTTTTTAATTCTCATTGTTTACCCCATAGCGATTTTGCCTATTATCAATATTTCCAAAAAGTTGCGCGGCAATGCCAAAGAAGCCCAAGAACAAATCGGTGATATTACCTCTCAATTGGGCGAAAGTTTTACCGGCGCCCGCATGGTGCGCACTTACGGGCTGGAGGCCTATGAAAATCAACGGCTCGGTGCATCTTTTAGCGAGCGGGTGCGACTATATCTAAAACTTGTCACCAACCAAGCACGGGTGGACCCTATTCTTGAAGTGCTTGGTGGCGTGGCCATAGCTGGCGTCTTTGCACTTGGTGTTTATCGGGTTGTCGGCGGACAAACAACCGCAGGCGATATTGCTGGCGTATTGGCTATGCTTATCGCAATGTCACCGCGTGTGCGCGCGCTTGGCACGCTTAACAATGTAGTCCAAGAAGGGTTGGCGGCTCTGCACCGAATATTCGAAGTCATTGACGAAAAACCGACCATTTCCGAAAAACCGGATGCCCAAGAGCTCGGCGATGTAAAAGGCCCACTTGAATTTACCGGTGTTAATTTCAGTTATGAAGACGGTACGCAGGCTATTTTTGGATTAAATTTCAAGGCCAAACCTGGGCAAACCATTGCCCTTGTCGGTCCGTCTGGCGGTGGTAAATCCACCATCATCAATCTCATTGCACGGCTGTATGATGTGACGGACGGTAAGATTACAATCGACGGTACAGACATAAGGGACGCCACACTCACATCGCTACGAAATTCTATGGCTCTCGTGTCCCAAGACATAACTTTGTTTGACGATACGGTCGCAACCAATATCGGGTTTGGAAAGGACGGCGCCTCCGCTGAGGACATAGAAATTGCTGCCAAGGCCGCAGCCGCACACGACTTTATTATGCAATTACCAGACGGCTACCAAACGCGCGTCGGTGAAGGTGGCAGTAAATTATCCGGCGGACAAAGACAGCGCATTGCTCTCGCCCGTGCCATGTTGCGCGGCGCCCCTATTTTGCTGCTGGATGAGGCCACAAGTGCGCTCGACGCTGCATCCGAGGCCAAAGTACAATCGGCTTTAGATGTTCTCACCAAAGGCCGTACCGTCATCGTCATTGCCCATAGATTATCAACGGTCAAAAACGCGGACAAAATTTTCGTGCTGGACGAGGGCAAAATCGTCGAAAGCGGCAAACACGCGACCTTGATGAAAAAAGACGGTCTATATGCAAAATTACGAGCATTGCAATTTTCGTGATATACGCTATACTGCACCAATAGTATGACAATTGGAGCACAACATGGGCACGACACGCAAAACCATCACAGTAACCGACCAGCAAAACGATTGGATCAAATCCCGAATTGCCAGCGGCGCGTACACAAATGACAGCGAATTTCTACGTGACCTGCTTCGCAAAGACCAAGAGCGGGCTGGGAAAATCGCAAATATGCAAAAACTAGTCACGGAAGGTCTAGAGAGCGGTATTAGTGACTTAACGGTCGATGAAATTTGGGAGCAAGCAAGAGCTAAAGTAAACGCATGAAGACGTACCGCATATCAAAATCTGCTCAGGCTGACTTGATAAAAATTGCACACTATGGAGATGAGAATTACGGCATAGAGCGATCAAATCAATACCGTGACCACCTTAAAGAGCAATTTGCAATTCTCGCCAAGAGTCCTAAATTATTCCGAAAGCGATTGGAAATTTCCCCTCCACTGCGGATTTGCCCTTTCAAACCCTATGTAATTCTTTACACTGTCAAAAGAGGCCAGACTATTATTGTCCGTGTTCGCCATGAACGTGAGGATTGGTCGTGACTACTCCCGCCGCACTATTTTCTCGCTCATGATGTTACCGATCCAACCTGACATGAAGCGAGCTTTAACATCCGCTGGGTCGTAAATTTTATCGACCCAATCCATGAAATCTAAATCTCCGTCTTTCGTATATTGCAAATACTCATCGAAGAAAAAATCCAACATGCCCGTTTTGCCGGCTTTCATGTGCAGGTATTTAAGTTTCAGTTGCTCTACGGCGTCTGCAATGGGTTCGCCTAGGTGGAAGTGCTTATAGAGCACACCTGTAATCCCCGTACGGTCAGCACCGGATTTGCAGTGCATTAAGCACGGATACTCTATGGTCTCAAACAATTTTTTCAGCTCGTGTAGGCTTTTCTTTTTCGGTGTATCGCGTGAATACATGCGAAAATCCACCAGTGTAATACCGTGTTTTATGCAAGCCTCTTTCTCCAAAGCATAATAGCCTTTCTCGCTTTCCCCGCGCAAATTCAAAATGGTTTTAATGCCGTCTTTGGCCAATTGTTCGATGCGTTTTGGCGAAGGTTGATTGGCGCGGTACATAACATCACCGTCCTCATCTTCGCTTTCAGACCTTATAAGGTGCTGGTTATTAAACCAGACACGCAAGAACCCATGGTCACCCCAAATAAGGTCATTATAGGCCTGTTTACGACCCTGTGGTGTGCGCAGATCTAGTGCCATTCCTACCCTTGTAAAATGATGTTAAATACACAATATTCAGTGTTCATAGCACCGCCATAGCAGGGAGAAAAGATTTGTTCAAACGCTTCATGAACCTAAAATTTGTGCAAGTTATCCTCGCCCTGCTTTTGCGCGGCTATATGGGGCTGGTGCGGCGCACAACGCGGTGGCAGGTTGAGGGTTTAGATGTATCCGTCCCCTTGCAAGAAAGCGGCGTGGGTTTCATTGCTTGTATCTGGCATTCTCGGTTTTTAATGGCCAATGCGGGATGGACGAAGATGGTGCAAAAACCTCATTTTCTTATCTCCAAATCCAGAGATGGGGACCTGGTGGCTACAATTGGTAAATTCTTTGGGATACAGGTCATTCGCGGCTCACGGCGTGCAAAATATAAAGATAAAAACAAACGCGGCGCAGGTGCGCTTCGCGACATGATAGATGTCATCAACAAGGGTGATTGCGTTGTCATGACACCTGACGGGCCGCGCGGACCCAGAATGATAATGGGTGAAGGGCCGATACGTCTAGCAAAATTATCTGGCGCCCCCATAATTGCCTATGCTGTATCCGTATCCAATAATAAATTGTTCAATTCATGGGACAGATTTATGTTCCCGCTGCCTTTTGGGCGCGGCAAGATGATTTTTGCAGGCCCGCTACGCGTTGACAAAGATGCCAGCAACAGCGAAATTGAACTGGCGCGTAAAAAATTAGAAGATATGCTAAACCAAGCTTCGCAGAAATGCGACCGGGATATGGGAAGTGAAGTTATTTTGCCAGAATGTAAAGCCGAAGCAAAGGGGCAAAAATCATGAAAAAAACACCTTTGTTAAAATCCTATAGCGCAGCAACACGCATGGTTGCACCGGCCTTACCCCTTTGGCTGAATATACGCGCAAAAAAAGGCAAAGAAGACCCGGCCCGCCTTAATGAACGAAAAGGTATTGCGAGCCAGCCACGTGCAAGCGGCAAAGTGGTATGGCTGCACGCTGCCAGTGTCGGCGAATCGCAAATGCTTATGCCGGTTATTTTACGGATATTATCCGAGCATCCCAACTTTCATATCGTTGTCACAACGGGCACCGTGACATCTGCCACGTTATTGGCCGAGCAATTGCCAAAAAATGCAGTGCACCAATATGCCCCTGCAGATCATCCCAAAGCGGTCAATGCTTTCCTTGATCATTGGAAACCCAATTTGGCACTCTTTGCCGAAAGCGAATTATGGCCCAATATGATTATGCACACCAATGCCCGAAACATACCTATGGCTTTGATCAATGCGCGTATGAGCTCTGCTTCGATTGAGCGTTGGGCAAGGCGCGGTAAAAACTCCGGCAAAACTTTATTGGCCTGTTTTGATTTAATTTTAGCGGCTGATACGGCTACGGCGAATGGATTAACTTGGCTCATGGGCCGCGACATAGAAGCGGCGGGTAACCTTAAGGATGCCGCACCAGCTTTGCCTGTGGATAAAGCCGCGCTTAAAAAATTAAAATCCGCACTTGGCAGACGCCCGGTCTGGTGCGCGGCAAGTACCCACAAGGGCGAAGAAAAATTGATTGCAAAGACAGTATGTGAAGTAAAAGCCAAAAAACCTAAATCCCTCCTCATACTGGCACCACGTCATCCAGAACGTGCAGCAGAAGTAAAAGACATATATGTAAAAGCCGGATTGAACGTTCTGCGCCGTTCCTCTAACCGAATGCCTACGGACGCAACAGATGTGTACCTTGTTGACCGTATCGGTAAGATGGGACTGGTTTATAGCCTCTCAAAAATCGCATTTGTTGGCGGCTCATTGCTAGACGGTCTTACGGGCCATAACCCACTTGAACCTGCGCGTCTTGATTGTGCCGTCATAACGGGGCCGCATATTTCAAGTTTCGCGGACACCTATATGTCCATGTTAGCATTTGATGGTGTGGATAGGGTTTTATCGCCGGACGAACTGGCACCCTCCGTGCTTAAATATATGCAAGACGTCAAAGCCCGTAACGCCAAAACCCAAGCCGCACTTAAATATGCAAAAAGCCGCGACGCCGTGCTTGATTATGTATGGGCAAGCCTGGCGCCCTTAATGCCGAATAAGGATTAAGTGATGCAGGCACCAGATTTTTGGAACCACAAATATGGCCGTGAGGCTGCGCCGTTTATCCGCACAGTTCTAAGCCCAATTGGGTGGGTCTATGGCAAGGCTACGGCACGGCGCATTGCCACGACGGAACCCTATGACCCGAAAATTCCAGTTATCTGTGTTGGTAATGCCAGTGTCGGCGGCGTTGGCAAAACACCTGTCACAGCGTATTTGCTGGAAAGCTTAACCCGTATGGGTATCAAGGCCGTCGGCCTGAGCCGTGGTTATGGCGGCAGGGAAAAAGGGCCTTTATTGGTGAACACCAAACACACCTACAAAGACGTCGGCGACGAGCCGATTTTACTCGCCCGCAAAGGCCCCATATGGGTATCTGCGGGGCGCGACGACGGGGCAAGGGCCGCCGTTGGTGCGCTTTCTGGGTTTAATAAAACCGGCGCAGAAGTCATCATCATGGACGACGGCCACCAAAACCCTTTGGTCAAAAAAACGCTGTCTTTGCTGGTTGTTGATGCAGAGACCGGCTTTGGCAATGAGCATGTATTTCCCTCTGGTCCCCTGCGCGAGCCTCTCAAAGCCGCCTTGTCGCGCACTGATGCCGTGATTTTGATAAAGCCAACGGCGCAGTACGCCGTCAGCCCTGAGCTTACGGCGCAGTTAAAACCCTTACCTGTAATCCCTGCGCATCTTGCTCCGTCCGGGCAATTGCCCCAAAACAAAGATGGCAAGAAAGCGAAACTTTATGCCTTTGCCGGTATTGGGCGGCCCAATAAATTTTTTGATGCGCTCATACGTGCCGGCGCAGAACTGGTTGAGGGACAACCCTTTTCCAATCATTATGCCTACAAAGATACGGATATAAAAAACCTAATCGATTTGGCTCGCGAAGATGAGGCTATCTTGATCACTACAGAAAAAGACTATGTGCGCATCCCCAAAAGCTTCCAAAAACATATCGCCGTTTGGCCCGTATCCGTAGAGTTTGAAGACGAGCTGACCCTGCGCCGTATATTGCACCCGATTATCGCAGCGGTGCAAAACTAATGGCAAGGTTTTTCAAGCACCTGATTTGGCGGCTCGAAGTCATGGCCTATGATATACTCCGTTTGCTGATGCGCCCGTTCTCTCTTGAGCAAGTTTCGAGACTTGCTGGGTGGCTGGTCGGTTTCATTGGCCCCAAAACATCCAAGCATCATATTGCAAAGACCAATATGAAACTGGCATTTCCGGATGCGGACGCGGCACAAATAGAGACGTGGCTTAAGGAAAGCTGGAACCGTATGGGGCGCACATTTGGTGAATTTCCCCTACTGGGGCGCATCAAAGTGTTTGATAAAAATTCCAACGTCGAAGTCGTAGGGTTAGAAATTCTTGAAAAGCTAAAACACGATAAAAAAGGCGCCGTGTTAATCTCCGGTCATTTCGCCAATTGGGAGCTGATGGCAGCAGTGTTTTCCCAAGCAAAATTACCGGTGCGTGTGACCTACCGCCCGACCAATAATCCGTATTTTGACAAACGCATTCGTGCCCAGAGAAAAGCTTACGGCATAGACTTGATGGTACCCAAATCCGGCCCCAAAGGCGCGAAAGAGCTCATCCAAGCTCTGCGCATGGGCGACAGTGTTGCCCTTTTGAACGACCAAAAGTTTAACGAAGGTATTGAAATCCCGTTCTTTGGCCACGGCGCTATGACCGCCCCTGGCCCAACCCGTCTTGCCATGCAGACCGGTGCCCCCCTTATCCCTATGTCCATCGTGCGCACAGGCGGCGCAAATTTTCGTGTCACCATCCACAAAGAAATCAAACTCGTAGACACTGGCAAACGAACCAAAGACATTCACGCTACGGTCCTAAAAATCACTGGGTTCATAGAAGACCAAATCCGCGCCAATCCCACCGACTGGTTCTGGGTCCACAGACGCTGGCCGAAAGATATGTATAAGCGGGAGGTTTAACTACGGAATTGTAGTCGAGGATAATTCAATGACAATATATGTGCTGAAGGCGTGGTCTAACCTAGCTTCTCATTTTGCCTTGGGATTGTATTCAGAAGCCGCCTTCAAGGATTCGGGTGTTGGGAACCACTCATTTTTACGTTTTCTTATGGGTAAACATGTGACAAGAACGGCTAAAATTCCTGGAATATATAATATTACCGCAGGGTATTTGCCGGAAGGTAAGAAGCGGTAAACTAAATACCCTCCTATCAAACCGACAACTATACTGATTAGAAAAGCTTTCATCGCCGAACGCATTAATTGTTTAAAGCGTGCATGATCGCGTGCCAAATCCTGCTCATTAATAGACGTATTCATAATAACCCCCTTTGAAAATATCAGTCCCTTAAATTTTTACTCCGAATAAAGTACACCAACACCCCTATTTCGGCGCGAGCACCATTGTCATTAGGCGGCCTTCGGTTTTGGGGGCGAATTCTACTTTTACGATGTCTTCAAAGTCTTCGCGGACACGGGCGAGCAGGTCTGTACCCAAATTCATATGGGCCATTTCGCGACCGCGAAACCTAATCGTAACCTTGACTTTATCACCACGCTCAAAGAATTTTTGCATAGCTTTGGTTTTGACATTGTAATCATGCACGTCGATATTTGGACGCATTTTAATTTCTTTGAGTTGTTGTTTCTTTTGGCGTTTTTTGTTGGCAGATTTCTTCTTCTGCTCATCGAACCGCATTTTTCCGTAATCCAAAACTTTGCACACAGGCAAATCAGGATTAGGCGCAACCTCAACCAAATCTAGTTTTACGGAGCGGGCATAAGCCAAGGCTTCATCGGTCGTGACGACGCCTTTTTTTTCACCGGTTTCTGTAATGAGTAAAACTTTGGACGATGTAATTTCACCGTTTATGCGCGGGCCTTTGTTTTTGGCGGGCGCGGCGTGTGGTCTTCGGGCTATGCTGGTCTCCTATATAACTGCATTTCGCACCGCTTAAGACGGTACGCCCGAGAATATGGCGGGTTAGCGCCCGTTTTTCAAGAACTGAATCGGCCATTTTGGTAATTTTACCTTGGTAGCGTGGTTTATTTACCACCTCGGTTGACCAGTGCACGTTCGTAAAGCGCCAATGTTGCCGTTTTCATAGCCCGGGCGGAATAAACCTCTGTTATGCGTTTTCGCGCCCTTTGGCCCCGCTTAGTGTACTGGGTTTTAGGCAAAGCTAACACCTTGGTGATAGCTTCTGCTAAGGCTTGGCTGTCATTTGTCTTCACAAGATATCCACCCGCACCGTCAAGCACCGTCTCGCGGGCACCGCCGTGGTCGCTGGCGACCACAAGCCGCGCCATCGCCTGTGCCTCCGCCATGACCCGGCCAAAAGCCTCTGGGTCGGTTGACGCCGAGACCACCACATCCGCCACCGATAATGCCGTCGCCATAGAGCGGCTATGGCCGGCCAGTATCACCCGCGCTCCGAGACCCAAGCTTTTCGCTTTGCTTTCAATCTCGGCCACATAATCATCGCGGCCCTGGGCATCGCCGAGCAAAACTAAAACGGCATTGCCGCCCAGCGATTTAAGCGCTTCCACCGCCACCAACTGCCCTTTCCAACGGGTCAACCGCCCGGGCAACAAAATTACAGGCTTGTCATTCACCTTGTCACCAACACCCCATTTTTTGCGCACGGCATTGATGTCAGCTAAGGACACCAGCTTGGGGTCAAAGACCGACATATCTACACCGCGCGGAATGACAACAATATCATTCGCATCAATATTGTGTTCCATCATGATATGGGCTTTGGTGAACTTGGAATTGGCGATAACAATGTCGCCTTTGGCCATGACGGCATTATAACGGCGCTTCAGCCCTGATTTTGCGTTATAGATACCGTGATAGGTGGTGATGAACGGAATATTGGTTGCTGTGGCCGCCGCCTTGGCTGGCCAAGCCGGCGCACGGGAACGGGCATGAATGATATCGATATTATGGGTTTTAATTATGTCTATCAAAGCCTTAGTGTTGCGGCGCAGGGACATGGGATTTTTACTGCCGACCTGCAGTTTGTGTAAAATACCGCCTGCCGCACGCAGTTCATCCTCTAGCCGACCACCATTACAGGCCACATGGGGCATATGCCCCGCAGTGCTGAGCGCCTGCGCGATTTCAATCGTCGTGCGCTCAACCCCGCCTGCATTTAATTCCGGTAAGACTTGTAGAATGTTCATAACTGTCTTTAAAATACGATTCGTATAGTTTGGAAAGTCACATATCATGACAAATGCGTATAATGTAAAATATTTATCGTCCTCGGCTTACGGCGGGCTTAAACAAAACCAAATTGCCTATAAGCAAAGTGATGGGCAAGGCCCAGGGATTATTTGGTGCGGCGGCCTTAAATCTGATATGGACGGTTCCAAGGCCTCGGCCTTACACACATGGGCCGAAACACAAGGTAGAGCCTTTACGCGGTTTGACTATTTCGGTCACGGCAAATCCAGCGGCAGGTTCAGGGACGGCACCATTAGCCGTTGGGCGGCGGATACGGTACAAGTCATCGACGCGTTAACGCCCACCAAACAATTTGGCCCGCAAATCATCGTCGGCTCTAGCATGGGCGGATGGACTACATTGCTCGCGGCTCTCGCACGGCCAGAGCGCATCCACGCCCTCGTCCTACTGGCCCCCGCACCGGACTTTACCGAAAAACTGATGTGGGCGAATTTCAGCGAAGACATCCGCAAAACCATCATGGAAGACGGTATTTATTACGAACCGTCCGACTACGATGAACCTTACGAAATAAGCCGCGAGCTTATCCTCGACGGTCGCGATAACCTGCTCTTGGACGCCCCCATAAACATCACCTGCCCCGTTCGCATCATCCACGGCATGAAAGACACCAGTGTGCCCTATACACACGCGCAGAAAGTCGCAGATGCTTTGGAGAGCAAAGACGTAAAACTAACCCTAGTCAAAAACGGTGATCACAGTTTGTCAGGTGAGGATGATATTGAGAGGATGATAAATACAATGGAGGAGTTATGCGCTACAATTGGGAAAATCTAAATAGCCAACAAATCGGTACCTTCGCGGAGTATTTCGTTAAAATGGAGCTGACCATGCATGGGTTTCAAGTTTACTCAACCGAAGTAGATGATCGTGGTATCGATTTTGTAACACGCTATGAAACCCAACCTTTTTTACCTGTGCAGGTTAAATCGATTCTTAAGGCCAACTATGTTTTCATACGCAAGGATAAATTTGAACTTTCACAAGATATGACTTTAGCATTAGTTCTTTTCCAAGAAGGCAATGAGCCAAATTTATACTTTATTCCGTCTTTGGTATGGAAGTCTCCGAATACCCTCTTTGTAAGCCGTGATTATATTGGCAAGAAAAGTGCACCAGAGTGGGGCTTAAACATCTCGCAGAAAAATATGCCGCTATTGGAACAGTATTCTTTTGACAAAATGATGGAAAAACTGAAAAATCCGTAACGCTCAACCCCCAAAAACTACCTGCGGGGCAAAGACACGCAAAGAAAAACAGCTTCGTCTCCTTCCACCCATTTTTTATGGGGGAAGGAGAACATTCCCCAAATTAGGGTGCGGTTTCTAATCTTTGTGCTTATCTGTTCATTATTGAATTTAAACGGTTGCATTTCGCGCCGAAACACAAAGGACTAAGACCATGACTAAAACGACAAAGACTAAAACGACAAAAACTAAATCAACTAAGAAAACAAAGACTGTTAAAAACAATTTCGTAGCTAACCTTAAAACACCTGCGCTTGTTCGCAAAGGTTTTCGCGCTTATGTTGGCGTATTTGGTGCTGCTTATGAAGCCGCGCTTCCCCACTACGAAAAAGCCGTTAAAAGCTATGACGACTATGCTGCGCGCGGCGAGAAGCTTGAAACAATTGCAAGCGACTATGCCAATGACACACGCAAGACCGTAACTGAATTTGCCAAAGCCCGTTTTGAGAAACGCTCTGCACAACTTCGTTCATTTGTACCAGGTGCTGCCAATGATCGTGTTGTTGAACTAGAAGCAGAGATTGCCAAGCTTAACAAAAAAATCGCAAACACTGCAAAATCAGCTGTCAGCAAAACAAAAAAACGTGTGACAACTGTCGCAGAAAAAGCATCTAAAGCGGCTTAACTTCTCCCCGATCTTGTAGCCGCAAGTGAAAAAGGCGCTCCAAATCCCGAATTCGGGCCATAGGAGCGCCTTTTTTGTAGCAATATTCAACAATAACCCATGAATCCATTAGATTTTTTGTGCCAAGTCTGGCATAAAATCCTGATATAAGCCTGTAAGGGCACCTTTAAGGGGAGAGACATTATGGCAAAACAAATAGAAGATTTAGAAAAAAACGCAGCCCGCTCCACAACTGCTGTCAATAATATGATTGGTATCAGGCGCGGCGAATTGCTGAAATCGTTTGGTACCCTGTTGGGGCGCGCCGTCAAACAGCCCGCGCCCTTGGCCAAAAACCTTAAGGAATATGGCCAAGAGGTTGCGAAAATCGTCAAAGGCGATAGCGAACTTGCTCCCGAACGCCGTGACCGTAGATTTATGGACCCAACTTGGCGTTATAACCGCCTGTATAAGGCCGGCCTGCAAAACTGGCTGGCGGCTCGAAAAGGCTTTGAAGGCTGGATAGCCGACAGTGGTATTTCCGAAGAAGACCAGTCCCGTTCTAAATTTCTTCTTGATATCGTTGCGGACAGTTTTGCGCCCACCAATACATTATTGGGTAATCCTGCCGCTATGAAACGCCTATACGAATCTGGGGGGTTGTCTGCCGTCAAAGGCTTACAGAATGCCTATAAGGATTTGACCACAAATGGTGGCATGCCGTCCATGGTTGATAAATCCAAATTTGAAGTTGGCAAGAACCTAGCTATGTCCGAAGGGAGCGTTGTCTTTAAAAACGAAATGCTGGAAATCATTCAATACAAGCCGACGACCGACAAAGTCTACAAAACCCCGCTTGTGATTATTCCGCCGCAAATCAACAAATTCTATGCCAATGATTTATCCGCCCATAACAGCGTTGTTAAATACTTTGCGGCGCAAGGCTACCAGATGTTTGCCGTTAGCTGGCGCAATCCCAGCCGACAACACTCTCATTGGGGCCTAGAGAACTATGTTCAGTCCTTGATAGAGGGCACGGATGTGGTCATGAAAATCACAAACTCAAAGAAAATAAATGTTTCAGGCGCTTGCTCAGGCGGTGCGACTTTATCTTTGTTTTTGTCCGAACTTGCGACGCGTGGCGATACCCGCGTCAATTCATACACATTGATGGTCTGCGTGCTTGATCCCAAGAAAACCGATAGCGAAGTTGGCCTGTTCGCCAGCAAGGCGAGCATTGAAGCCGCGCGTAAAATGTCGCGCAAAAAAGGCATATTACCAGGCGAAGACTTAGCGAAAGTGTTTGCTTGGTTGCGACCAAACGATTTGATCTGGAATTATGTGGTCAATAATTATTTACTGGGCCAAGATCCACCCGCATTTGACATCCTGTATTGGAACGCCGATACCACCAACCTGCCTGCGCAACTCCATTCAGATTACCTAGATATGGTTTCTGACAAACGCTTTGTTACAACCAGCAAGACAGGGAGCGGTGTCGAATTTATGGGCAATGAGATAAACCTGAAAAACGTCAAGGTCGACGGTTTCATGCTCGCAGGGGTTACAGACCATATCACACCGTGGCGTGCTAGCTACCGCAATACGGCCTTATTTGGCGGCACTGTAGATTTTGTATTGGCCTCTAGTGGACATATCCAATCCCTGCTCACCGCACCAGGCAATCCAAAAGCAAAGTTCTTTACCAATAAAAACATCGAAGACACATGCGACGAATGGATTGAGAGCGCAGAGGAGAATGCGGGTTCCTGGTGGCCACACTGGGATGCGTGGCTCAAGGAACGTTCTGGCGAACTTAAGAATGCACCGCGCAATCCAGGCAATAAATCATTCCCACCCCTGTGCAAAGCACCGGGCGAATATGTGTTCACTTAAGGACCAAATTAGTTAGAAAGCACCGCTATGCCTGATACATTTCCGTCAGATACACACCACAATATTCCGCGCATCCGCTTTAGCAAGGTTGGTAATCAAAAGCTTCGTACCGCAGTGTGGAAAGGCACAGACAAGGGCGCGGGCAAGCGTACGCCTATGCTGTTTTTCAACGGTATTGGCGCCAACCTTGAAATAGCCCAAGCCTTTGCGGATAAATTTACAGGCCGCGATATTATTACTTTTGACATGCCTGGCATTGGCGGCTCTCCTGACCCAACTGTACCCTATAGGCCATGGTGGGCAGCAAAGGCTGCAAAACAGATTTTACTTGAAAACGGCTACGACAAAGTTGACGTGCTCGGCGTCAGTTGGGGCGGCGGCATGGCGCAGCAATTTGCTTTCCAATACCCAAATATGACCGAACGCCTAGTTCTATGCGCGACCGCACCAGGCGTCACAATGGTGCCGGGCGACATACGGGCAATCTCAAAAATGGGCTCGCCAAAGCGATATAAAGACAGGGCATTTCTTAAACAGCATTTCGAAACACTTTACGGGGACGGCCCGGACGGTGCGGGCATGTTTGCCGAAAACATGATAGCACCAAGCTTAAAGGGATATTGGTTCCAGCTGTTGTGTATGATTGGCTGGTCAAGCCTACCACTTTTGCCGTTTCTTAAAATGCCGACCTTGATCATTGCTGGTGACCGCGATCATATTGTGCCTATGGCCAATGCCAAGATTTTGAAATTTATGATCAAAAACGCACGCCTGCATGAGTTTGAAGATGCAGGGCATTTGTTCTTGCTGACCAAACGCGATGCAAGTGTCGATATTATTCGCCATTTCTTTGAGGAGCCAGAGGTTGAACTCCCGCCGCGCAAAAAACCAAAATTAAAGAAAATTCGCAAGAAACCCGCAGCCGCCTAAGCTGCACACACATTTGCTTACAAGGAGACCATCATGAGTGATAAAAAAAATAGCGATACAGCCCGTAAAATTTGGCTAGCCGGTATTGGTGCCTATGGCCGCGCGTTCAGTGAAGTCCAAGAAGGGCTTTCCAAAGCGACCAAAGGCACATCAAAAGTGTTTGATGACCTGGTTCAAAAAGGCGAAGTCCTGGAAACCGTTGTTACCCACAAAAGCAAAGAAGCTTTTGATAAGGTCAGCGATAAAATGGGCGACGGTTTTGACATGGATGACCGTATTGCCAAAATGCGCGCACGCCTGAAACGTCGGGGTGATGATGTGGATATGGATGTAGAAGACCGTCTCAATGCCATTGAAGCCAAACTCGACGACGTGTTAAAACTATTAAAGCCAAAAAAACGGGCTGCGCGTAAAAAGGCGACCCCTAAAAAAACTGCGACTAAAAAGTAAGCTGCAGAGCACATGGCCGCACGCTCAAAAACCAAAGAAAAAATATTGCGCACGACCCTCGCTTTGCTGAATAACGAAGGCGAGGTCAATATTACCTCTGTTGATATTGCAGCCGTTATGGACATTAGCCCTGGCAATCTTTATTACCATTACAAGGGCAAAGATATTATTATCGCGGAGCTATTTGCTGATTTCGAGGATGAACTCAGGCAAGTCCTAGCCGCCCCCGTTAACAAGCCTATGGCGCTGGAAGACAACTGGATTTATCTTTATATTATTTTTGAAGAGATCAATGATTTTCGGTTTTTCTTTCTTAATTTAACCGCGATTTTGGATCGCATTCCCGCGCTTGGGCCAAAATTTGCAAGACTGCTCTCATTGCTACAGCAAGCCTTTGAGCGCTTACTTTCTGGTCTCGAAACCAGTGGACATCTTAGCTTTCGCATTGATGAAAAAAGTATTTTGTCAGAACGCCTAACCGCCCATTTTATTTATTGGCTTCCCTATGCAAAACTTCGCGGATTAAAAGGAAATTCAAAAATAATAATCCACGAAGGGGTCTATGCTGCACTCACCCAAATTACCCCCCATTGGGGCAATCAGTCAGAGCCCTATGCCGCATTACTAAAAGATTTCCTGGACGAACAGATTGGCTAGCCAAGAGAGCTGACCACCCCATTCCTATAAGCGCACTAACAGGATTTACCCTACACACCCATAAAACCCGCTTTTATCCTTTAGGGCACCCCGTTACAAAACGGGGTCCACCTTTTAGCTTGGTGCAATACGCACAATGGATACCGACCTATGTCGGTATGAGCGGGGTGTGAGGTGTGGGTTTGAGCGGGGTGTGGGAGGT
>JAJFFN010000038.1 GCA_021776635.1 Robiginitomaculum sp. | reverse complement strand
GCAGTACCCCATAGCCAAGCTGGATAACATGCAAGGACACACCGCTTAAACATGCGGTTTTTAGTTGGGGTTTATATGTAGAAACAAAATTCATAAGGTGAATATACCCACAGGCGTAAAATCGTGGATACGTTTTTTTGAAACGCACCCTCTCCTCCGCTCATCCCGACGAAGGGCGGGAACCATTGTGAGTATTGCACCTAGTCGAAAGGTGGACCCCGCTCTGCACCTTATCCTCCGCCAAATAAATCTCCCCGCCAATTGCCTTGTAGTTCTCGCTCATCTTGGGCCGCGATAGGTCTCTGTGAAAGAACAATCTTCATTATCATAATGCCAACTCCCGCCTTTATCGAGGCAAGAGTCGATAGCAATAAATTCACTAAACCAAAGTTGCCAAAGCGCAGTTAACGATACTGATGAAATGGCCACCACTAAAAATATAATTTTTACTTTCCGGCTAATTGTTATCCTCCCGAGTTTAACCATCATCCGAAAAATAAATCTCCCCGCCCATTTCCTTAAATTTTTCGCTCATACCTGCCATCCCTTCTTTAGCTTGTTCTTCCAAATCGGCTTTTTCGTTGTCGCTCAAAGTTTCCGTGTAATCCCTTACGTCCTGCGTTATTTTCATTGAGCAGAATTTTGGGCCGCACATACTGCAAAAGTGTGCTACTTTGTGAGCGTCTTTTGGTAGGGTTTGGTCGTGATAGTCTTTGGCTGTCTCAGGATCAAGAGCTAGGTTGAACTGATCTTCCCATCTAAACTCGAAACGGGCGCGTGAAAGTGCATCGTCGCGGATTTGCGCGGCCGGGTGGCCTTTGGCGAGGTCGGCGGCGTGGGCAGCGAGTTTGTAGGTGATGACGCCGACTTTAACGTCGTCGCGGTCAGGTAGTCCGAGATGCTCTTTGGGGGTGACATAGCACAGCATGGACGTGCCGAACCAGCCAATCATGGCCGCACCAATCCCGCTTGTGATATGGTCATAACCAGGAGCAATGTCCGTGGTTAGCGGCCCGAGCGTGTAGAACGGGGCTTCGCCGCACACATCCAATTGCTTCTCCATATTGGCTTTAATTTTGTGCATAGGCACATGTCCGGGGCCTTCGATCATCACTTGACAACCCTTGGCCCAGGCAATTTGGGTCAGTTCGCCCAAGGTTTCAAGCTCGGCGAATTGGGCACGGTCATTGGCGTCGGCAATAGAGCCCGGGCGCAGGCCGTCTCCGAGTGAAAAGCTCACATCATAGCTGCGCATAATGTCGCAAATCTCATCGAAATTTGTGTAGAGGAAGCTTTCTTCGTGGCGGGACAACATCCATTTCGCCATGATAGAACCGCCGCGCGAGACGATACCCGTGACCCTATGCGCAGTAAGATGAATATAGGCGAGGCGCACACCCGCATGGATGGTGAAATAATCCACTCCTTGCTCGGCTTGCTCGATGAGCGTGTCGCGGAATATTTCCCAAGTTAAGTCTTCGGCAACGCCGTTCACTTTCTCCAAAGCTTGGTACATGGGCACGGTGCCAATAGGCACGGGCGAGTTACGAATAATCCATTCTCTTGTGTTGTGGATATTGCGACCCGTGGACAAATCCATGACATTGTCCGCCCCCCACCTTGTCGCCCAAACCATTTTGTCCACTTCTTCTTCGACAGAGCTGGCCACCGCAGAATTGCCGATATTGGCGTTGATTTTCACGAGGAAATTACGGCCAATAATTTGCGGTTCGATCTCTGGATGGTTGACGTTGGACGGGATGATAGCGCGGCCACGAGCGATTTCTTCGCGGACAAATTCAGGGGTCACGTAAGCCGGGATATCCGCGCCAAAGCTCTCGCCTGCATCCACCCGCGCTTGTGCGCCCGGTACGGCTTCGGTGCGGCCTAAATTCTCGCGCTCTGCTACATAAATCATTTCTTTGGTTATGATGCCAGCATGGGCGTATTCATATTGGGTGAAGGGTTTCTCATTATCTTTACGGCGCAAAGGATTGTTTTTAATAGGAAATTCCCGCGCGAGATATTTACCGCTCGCCCCACCGTTATCTTCAGGCTTCACATCGCGGCCAGTATATTCGGCGGCGTTGCCGCGCTCGAGCACCCATGCGGTGCGGGGACGCGCTAGACCTTTTTCAAGATCAATCTCGACTGTCGGGTCAGAGTAAGGCCCCGAAGTATCATAAACCACAACATCAGGCTCATTCGCGCTCGGATGCAACGCAATCGTGCGGTGCGCCACAGATATATCCGGTGCACTCGCAGGATTGGTGAAGAATTTTTTGGACGCAGGTAAAGCACCTGTGGTTACGGTTGGCGTTTTAAACTGGCTTTGGTCTATTGGTTTATTCATGGGGTTCCTTTGTACGTAGCGGAATGATCCGACTTTCGCCGGGTCGTGAAAAGTAATCAAATTTACTTATCCGCAAATTGCGCGGCACATTTATTGGGACATGAATGCCTGTGCTGGTTTTAGTATTTATGCGCTCATTTAAAATTTTGCGGCCTTTCAAACTGCCAAAAAACCAATAGGGAGGAAAGGCATGATCAGTTTGCCGCTCGGCCCAATGTGAAGCATATGGCGCAAAATGAACATCATCCACAGCCGCGTCACCCATATGCATAACTGTCACACTATCGTTCGCACCAAGCGTTACCCGAAACACCATATTTTCAATATGCCAACGATTGCCGCTATGCGGGATACGTACGGCGTCCACCTGTATATTATCAGAACTTTTGTGAATTGGCTTACCCCCTGCCTCCATTTTAAATTCTATCGCACGATCAAAGATTGAAATATCTTTTGGTTGTAATGACCGCATACGGTCGATGGCCTGAGCCGGTGCATAGAGGTAAACGCTCTTATGGGTCTGCATGTAAATAATCATATCTTCAGCAGCAAAATGATCGCCGTGTACATGTGATACAAAAACAGCATCAACACCGTCATATGGTGCCGCGCCTTGCATGATTTTGGCGCGCATGGCTGCTGGCACCATAGGGTAAGTGTCAAACCCCTCACCGAAAAGCGGGTCAAACAATACTTTAACTTCGCCATTTGTAACCATTATGGCTTCATTAGCTAGATAAGTCGCATCAGCATGGGTGTCGTGTGCACTGGCATTTATCACGCTGAAACCCACACTTAAAAACACATAAAATAAGTATCTAAAAAACTTCACACTGCACCTCCCTGATTAAGCCCTAATTCTTTTTGTAATTTCTTGGTTAAATTTAGTGATGCGAGCCTGTGGCTCTCGCGCAGATAATCTATCATGTCTGTGTCGCTCACACCCTCGTCCGTCATCCGCTGTATCCATTTCATACCGCGCGATGCCAAATAGGGTGCTGGGCGACAACCGGGCGTGTCGCGCAGGAATTCAAAGGCGATTTCCCCGCACTTGAAGGACATGCAAAATTGTGAACCGTCGTCGATTTCATTCCACCCGCCAACTACAAAAACCTTGTTTTTATTCTTGCCAGCAATACCGACTTTCCAGACATCGCTATCGCCCCATTGCACCACATGAAATGTGTGGGGAAGCGCCGCACAAAATGTATTAAATTCGTCTTTGGTCATTACCTCTTTCCGTCCTTCCGCCCGAATTATCGGGATCAAGTTACCAGACTCCGTCAGGAATCTAAGGGTGCGTCTCAACCTAGAAGGTGCCCCTCGGAAAAGTAACTATGACACAACCCAGTGATTCTCACAAGCTTGGCACAACAAATAGTAATATTATTTATCCTTGGTTGTCAGATACCCGTACAGCATGTTTACGGATTCGCGCAAAAAATCATCTTCGGATATTTCGAACCCTACCGCAGGGGATTCGTCTGGGTATAAACCTTTTTCAAGGAAAAACGTGTTTATAAAATAAGTCATCATCTTCGCAGACATATCAATATCACGCCTTTTGACTTCACCCGGAAAAGCGTTCAATAATGGTTGAAATGACTGGTATGCAGCTTGCTCCCAAGTTTTCCATGCATCCTCATTACCGACCATTTCCGGTCTAAGCCGTGCGTAAAGGTGCACTGCCCTTAATATATGGGCTTCTTTGTTGAGAAGTGACCACCCTTTTTTGACAATAACATTAACTGCATCATAAAGGGTCGCGTCGTCTGGGAGTTCAATGCGACCCTCTCCTGTCGTCCACGCCTCTAGCCTCTCTAGATATAGCTCAAACACAACAGGAATTAACGCGTCTTTGTTTTTATATCTGCGGTACAGCGTGCCTACGGCTACGCCTGCCCGTTCAGCAATTTCGGCGACTGAAACCCGTTCAAACGGTTTTTCTTTTAGCAATTCTGCAAAGGCTCTGACGATTTTATCACGGTTTTCCCGCGAGCGTTGTTGTTTAGCCGGATGCGCCCCTTGACTTTGCCCGTCATTGCCATTATGTGAATGTGAATTCGCGTTCATATTATTATATATGCTCCAAAATTATTAAACAAACAACAAGAAAGGTTTATCATGCAAGATCATAATTTCCAACTCTTCAATAAATGGTATTTTTATCACCGCTGGGCAAAAACATTTGCTGGCATTCTTACGATTAGTATTTGGAGTGTTAAACACCATAGCTGGTCAGAAACCAGTATAAGCCTTCCAGCAATTGGTATTGGGGGCGGTAAAGATGAGTAAACGTAATTTATACTGGACTATTGTCCCCGCAATTTGTGCAACTCTATATTTCTTAGCACTCAGCACCCTGCCCTATGCCAAAGACGTAACCGATCTTGCATTACTTCTGGAACAACTGGTTCTATTCGCAGCTTTGTTCGGGGCAATAATAATGGCAAAAAAAGCAGACCATGCAGGCTGGCGCAAACGTTTTGGTTTTTCTTGGCTATGGATTGCCGGGCCATTATGGTTGGCAATTTTAACCCCAATCGGTATAGCTCTACCCAATATCATTGACCAACCCGGAAATGCGGTGCTCTGGATAGCGGCATCATTATTTATTGGCCTGAATGAAGAGGCGATATTCAGAGGTTTGATGTTGAACGGACTGACCAAGCTAAAAGGGCCAATGTGGGCAGCAATAGTGTCTTCACTTGCTTTTGGTTTGATGCATTCCGTAAACGGCTTGTTTGGCGCAGACCCAGTATTCTTGTTAGCACAAATGGCAGTCGCATTTGGCACTGGTATGGTGTTATGCGCAGTGACATTACGCACTGGTTCTATTTGGCCTGCCGTATTTTTGCATTTTGCCGGAGATGCCGTAGGGCTTTCGGCACTCGGCGGGTTCCAAAATGCTATTCATACACCGGAAGCAGCCGCAGGCATGCTTATTATGGGTGCACTCGGTGCAATATGGGGAACCGCATGGATATGGCAATTAAACCGCAAAGGAAAGATTGCCCTCGTCGAATTAAGCCAAACCTAGATAGAAAATAGACGCCTATCTTTCAATATCACTTGCGCCGCGTTGTGACCCGGAGCGCCAGTTACGCCGCCGCCGGGATGGGTGCCACTGCCGCACATATACAGGCCTTTTATGGGGCTGCGGTAGGCGCCGTGTCCAAGAACCGGACGGGCAGAAAATAATTGGTCCAGGCTCATACGACCGTGGAATATATCGCCGCCAATGAGGGCGAATTTACGTTCCAGGTCTAGGGGCGAGAGGACTTGGCGGCCAAGAACGGACCCCGCAAAGCCCGGCGCATATGTGTCCACCGTGTTGATGATATGGTCGGCGGCTTGCTCTCGGCATTCGTCCCATGTTTTCCCGTTTGGTAGGGCATAGGAGAATTGCTGGCAAAACAAGCTGGCGACGTGCTTGCCATTGGGGGCGAGTGTGTCGTCGAGCGTCGAGGGTATCAGCATTTCTATGATGGGCGCGTCTGACCAGCCATTTACTTTGGCAGACACCCACGCTTCGTCCATATATTTTAGGCTCGGTGCGATGATAATGCCAGAGGTTAAATAGTCTTCCCTCTCTGGTTTTTTGGTTGGCGCACCCCTGAATTTTGGTAATTTATCCAAAGCAACATTCATCCGAAACGTACCAGAATGAGATTTATAATTTTTGATACGGGTGCGAAAATCGCTCGGTAAATCCTCTGCATCCACAAGATTTTCAAACAATATTTTTGGATGAACCGACGAAACTACTAAATTAGTTTTGTAATTTAGTTGATTGGTTATTATTTCAGTTATTTTGCCATTGGTTGTTTCGATACTTTGTACAGTACACTCTGTGATTATTTCTACGCCCTGCGCTTCACATGCCCTTTGCATCGCCTCCGTAATCGCACCCATGCCACCGATAGCATGCCCCCACGCACCCGGCACGCCTGCCGCTTCGCCGAACACATGATGCAAGAGCACATAGGCCGAGCCCGGCTCATTGGGACTGGCGAAATGACCGACGATTGCATCAAACCCGAACAGGGCTTTGACGGCATCGTTTTCAAAATATTGATCGAGAATTTCTGCGGCAGATTTGGTGAAGAAGTCGAGTAAATCACGCTGGGTCTCTAGGGACAATTTGCGCATTTTATTGCCTGCGCTTAGCAATGATAAAACATCGCCAAGACCGCCGCCTGCATTGGGCGGCGATACCAACAAAAATTGTTTCAGTAAATCAACAATCCCGTCCAGAGCCGCAGCGTATCGCGGATAGGCGACCGCATCTTTCTCGCTATGACGAGCAATCTCACTCTGGGTCAAACCGTCTCTACCCGCTATTAAATACCCGTCCTTCTTTTTCGTCCCAAGCGGCAGATAATTATCAACTTTACGCAGCACGACCCGAAGCCCGTGCCTCTTAAGCTCCATATCGCGAATAACTTTTGGCTGCAATAACGACACCGTATAAGACGCCACAGAATTACGAAAACCCCCTGAAGCATCCCGGTGAAATTCCTCGGTAATCGCCGCACCGCCGACTACAGAACTGCGCTCAAGCACACAAACCGAAAGACCTTTGCGCGCCAAATAATACGCGCAAACTAGCCCGTTATGCCCTGCCCCAATAATGATGGCATCAAAATTGTTTTGTACTCTCATACAGCCTTATTAAGGCATCTCAGTAGCAATTAAAACCACTGACAAAAAGTTTCTTGCCTTAGTCTAAAAAGCCTGGCTTTAAATGCGTTGGCTTAAATCCGTCGATCATCAAGATGATCGTAGACGCGAAGGGCAAGTAGTGTCCCAGCCGACAGCTCATCTTTGTTGCGTTGGCTAACTTCATCTAGATACCATAAATCCATTAAGGTCGCGAGCTCTTCATTCCCTTTAATAGCAACCAATCGAGCTGAAGCAAGCAAATCTTGCTGCTGATCCAAAAGCTTGTCTTGTTGATTGGAAATCCGCAAGCTATCCTCCAAATCCGCCGGCACATAATCTGCATCTTTATGTAGTTTCATGGATAAAATTTTATATTCATCCAAGATGTCATCTAGGCAAATTTGTAGTTTTTTATTCTGTTCTTGTTTAGTTTGATTATTTTCAACTCTTTTTGTTAGTTGCGACATAGATACCTCCTTGGTATTTTTACAAGCCAAAAATTCACCTAATTTTTGACAAATTATTAAACCTACACCTGTATTTCCAAAACAACAATCGAAACGAATCATTTTGATAACTAAACATAGGCATTCTCCTTGTAGTGCAAAATGCGTCATATTGACCCAGTGTTTACGCCACACGCTATTACCAGTTGTTTTTAGCAAAATAAGTGACATAAATTGTATTTAAAACACGCCTTTTATATGAATTATTCTTACGCAATTATTCCAAGATCACTGACCACTTACGAGCAATAATTATCCCGCCGCTCACTATTGGCTTCGATGAACGCAATAATATCGGCCTTTAGCGTCGCGTCTTCATCGAAATATCGAGATAGGACTTTTACCACGCTTGTGTGGCTTAAACCGGGATAGAGCTTAAATTCGGCTATACCGCCGCGGTCCGTTACCTTTTTGGCCAGTTCACGGCCATGTAAATCGCTGACCGTTGTGTCTTTATCACCTATGGGCAGGAATAGCGGCGGGGTTGGGCCGAGCTGCATTTGCACGGGCGCATCATCGCCGGCGTGTCTGTCTGGGAAAATGGTGATATAGGGTTCTTCCGTCATAGGAAATGCACCGTAAGGCCCCGCCAGTCCAACCGTACCAGCAACAGTCTTACACACATCCATACCTTGAGTTTTTAGATACCCAGGGTCGACCGTTGCCGTCACCGCGTTATAGGCACCTGCGGAATGACCGACCAAAATTACGGGACTGTCATAGCGCTTGGCCGTAAAAGCAATTGCGGCCGCCGTATCATTGACAAACTCTGGATAAATAACATCTGGGTAAAGCCGGTAATTGGGAATGACCGTGGTATAGCCTGCGGTGGCAAAATTTTCCCCTATGAACTTATATATGTTTTTGCTCCCCGTATCCCATGACCCGCCGTGGATATACATAATGATTGGAGCATTTGGTTTGGGCGTGTCTGGTGTATAAATATCAAGAGCTTGGCGGGCGCCGTTCATATAAGATATGTTTTTAGACAGCTTATAACTACCAGACGGGGTTATGGTATTAAGGAACTGCACACCAAAACTAGAGCATGCAGTGACTAATAATATTGTTGTTAAACAGAGTATGGTGATGCGCTTCATAACTTATCCTAACAGCAGCTAGAGTTTTGGCTTGGGTCAGTGGTTAATTTTGGAGCGCCCCTTTTCGTTTCTTGCGGGTCGCGGCGGCGAACACCACAATCATTTGTTGGCCATTCTATCCGTTCTGTTACGGGTATTGACGGTTCAATAGTGGCGAATTGTCCGGCGTAGGGCTCCTGCATAAGCAGTTTAAAAGTTTTTTCGCACACTGCGGAACGCTCACCGCGCCGAAACACATGGCCATCATCATCTTTGATGTGGCTCCATGGACCTAGATATATTACCGCCTGGTTTTTCTCAAGGCATTCACCCTGCTTGCCTTTATAGGCCAAATAGGTGGCACTTCGGTATTCGATACCCTCGACGATTTGCCATGGCTCCATTTCAAACTTGTCTATTGTGATGCCGTGAAATCCCGCCTGTTCTAGGGCTTCGCCAAAACCTTCCTCGCTCAGAGCACCAGAGATACAGCCAGACCATAACCGTGCGTCTTGCTTCAGGCTTTCGGGACTGTCTTCATCTGAAATAATATCGGACACAGCCACCCTGCCTCCGACTTTAAGAACGCGAAACATTTCATTGAATAATTGTTTCTTTTTACTATCAGAGACAAGGTTCAACACGCAATTGGAAACGATTACATCCACAGAATTATCCGCAATCATCGGCAGTTCTGTTTGCAGGCGTAAAACTTCAGCTTCCATAGCCTCCATATCGCCTGCATTTTTAACCGGATTTTTCGCCAGCCATGTATTCAGTATATCCAAATCGGTCTTGAGATCCTCAATATGGCCGCGTCTGAACTCCACATTGGCATAGCCGACCCGCTCGGCGATAATTGGTGCGTTGCTGCGCGCGAGTTCAAGCATATCATCGGTCATATCAATACCAATGACCTTGCCATTAGGGCCAACGATTTGCGAAGCGATAAAGCAAATCTTGCCGCCGCCTGAACCCAAATCCAGCACAGTATCGCCTTCGCGAACATATCGCGACGGGTCCCCGCAACCATAATCGCGTTCAAGCACATCCTCGGGGATAATTTTCAAATATTGTGGGTCATAATCAATGGGGCAGCACAAAGCCGCCTCAACAGCATTAGCCCCGTCCGCATAGCGTTCCTGCACATCCGCCCGCACATCTGCATTGGTAGCATGTGTATCCTGTAATCCGTCCATAATAATAACCTTCAAACATTTGCTATATGCTAAGCAAATGGCGACAAATGAGCAAGCCACAATCCACCCACAAGAGCTAACTCATTTGTGAGAGTCTGTGATAGTCACCTTTTATTGCCGCTCATACCCAGCCACGACTCGGTACCCAGCGAATAAAGAGCGGGCAAAGCCCGCACATTTTTGATAAGGGACTGGATTCCCGCTTTCCCCAAGAGGGACTTCCTGCGGTCGCAGGGAATGAGCGGCATTAGGGGTTACCCTAAGCCTTAAAAGGGTCGCGCATCAAAATCGTGTCTTCGCGTTCCGGTGACGTCGAAATCAACGCAGCTGGAACACCAATCAGCTCCTCCAACCTACGGATATATTTTATGGCTTGGGCCGGGAGGTCGGCTGTGGTGCGGGCACCTACCGTTGTGTCGCTCCAGCCTTCCATAGTCTCGTAGACCGGCTTGACTGCGGCTTGGTCGGCGGCGCTGGCCGGAAAGCGGCGCAGGCGTTTATCACCGAGTTTGTAGCCCACGCAGATTTTAATCTCAGGCATGCCGTCGAGTACATCTATTTTAGTGAGCGCAATCCCGTCAATACCGCCAATGGTGACGGCTTGTTTTACCATCACTGCATCAAACCAACCACAGCGACGTGCACGGCCTGTAACCGTGCCAAATTCATGGCCCCGCTCACCAAGGCCTTGGCCAACATCATCAAATAATTCTGTTGGGAACGGCCCCTCACCCACCCGGGTTGTGTAAGCTTTGGTAATGCCGAGCACATAGGAAAGCGCCTTTGGCCCCATACCAGAACCACCCGCCGCCTGTCCGGCAATGGTGTTGGATGATGTGACGAACGGATATGTTCCGTGGTCAATATCGAGCATGGCACCTTGGGCACCTTCAAATAAAATGCGTTTGTCCGCGCGTGACGCTTTGTCAAGCTCGTGCCAAACTGGGCCCATAAATGGTAAAATTTTTGGAGCAATATCCAAAAGTTTTTGTGTCAATTCCTCGACATTTGCAGGAGAATGACCTAAGCCTTTACGGAGCGCATTATGGTGGTGCAGTAAATTTTCAACACGTGCAGTCAAGCCTTCAACATCCGCCAAATCACAAACGCGGATAGCGCGCCTAGCGACTTTGTCTTCATAGGCCGGCCCTATGCCGCGCTTTGTTGTACCAATTTTTATGCCGTCAGTGCGGTTCTCGCGAATAGCATCCAACTCCCCATGAATAGGCAGAATTAATGTCGCCGTTTCAGAGATCATCAAATCTTTGGGCGAAATCTTTACGCCTTGCTCACGGATACGCGCCATTTCGTCTATCAGCGCCCATGGATCAACGACAACACCATTACCGACAACGGATAATTTTCCGCCGCGAACGACACCGGATGGCAAGAGGGATAATTTATAAACCTTACCGTCTATGACCAGAGTATGACCGGCGTTGTGACCACCTTGAAAGCGGGCGACAACATCTGCACGACTTGAAAGCCAATCAACAATTTTTCCCTTGCCCTCATCACCCCATTGAGAGCCAACAACCACTACATTTGCCACGCAAGCATCCTTTGTTTATTTTCTGTGTATAAAATTGTCTTTAAAATTTACATTAAAATCTTCGGGCGACACGAACGCCGACATTGTTACTGCCTTCATTTTCTGGCCCACCCAATATTTGACCGTGACTTAGATGTTCAAAGGTAATCTCACTCGACCATTTGTCATTCAGCCTATATCCTAAAGCAAATTGATTGCGAAACAAAACCCGAGACCCAAATTCTATTTCCGTAAATTTGCGGCGGCGCAGTTCTGACACAACGATAGGATCCGTACTACTAAGCGGGTCCGGCGTACGAACGGCACCATCATGTATTACCAAACCCGAACCAATATCAAAATAGACATTATTAAAAATATCATAGCGCCATAGCAGACCTGCCCCACCGTGCGATGTCTTGCCACCTAAATTTAAGGAACCACCAACATAGGGCATAGGGCTCATTGCCCACGAAAGCCATTCAGGACTGTCAAAAGCATATTCTGCGGTTACTGAAATACTTTGCTCCTTACCATGACGGCCACCAAAAATGATGTCCTCAAAAAACTGGGCATCATGCACCATGATACCCAATCTTATTTCATCGGCTTGTACCGAAATTGCGCACAAGCCAGACAATCCGCAAAACACTGCGGCTGATAATAATAATTTATTCACAACAAATCCCTGTAATATGTTCGTATACGCCCTAACATAAGAATTTTGAATTGCGTAGGCATAATTTCAAATTTAAGAAATTTAATGATTTAAAAATTCAATGCTTTAGCAAATTTCACCTGCCCAATATTTTTGACGGCTTGCTCAATATCCGGATTTACCTGTTCATCAACTGAAACCAGGCAAAGGGCGCGCCCGCCTTGTTCGTCGCGGCCTAAGAAAAACGTTGCGATATTCACACTGTTATTACCAAGCAAAGCCCCAAGCGCACCAATAAATCCAGGTTTGTCTTCATTGCGGACATAGAGCATGTTTTCAGCAAACTCTGCGTCCATCTTAACGCCGAACAAGTTTTGCAAGCGCGGTTCCCCGCCGTATAATGTACCGGCAACTTCCAAAGTACGATCTTCAAGATGGATGATTAATTTGATTAAATTATCATGATTTTCCGCATTATCGCGGATTGATTCTTTTATATCAATGCCTCTGTCTGCGGCAATAGCGGGTGCAGACACCATATTCACTTCGCTAATCATCGGGGACAATAATCCCGCGAGTGCAGCAGCGGTCATTGGTTTGGTACTTAGAGAGGCAACATCACCCATATAGCAAAACTCAACGCTCTTGATCGGGTCTTCAAAGAGTTGCCCCGTCAAGGCCCCTAATTTTTCGGCCAAGCTTACAAACGGCTTTAGGCGCGGCGCTTCTTTCGCACTTATTGACGGCATATTGAGAGCGTTGGTAACGGCACCTGACAGTAAATAATCTGCCATTTGCTCGGCGACCTGCACGGCAACATTTTCCTGAGCTTCCAAAGTAGATGCGCCCAAATGCGGCGTAGCTATGAAGTTTTTGCACCCAAACAAACCATTATCAACAGCCGGTTCAACCGCAAAAACATCCAAAGCCGCAGCGCGAATATGACCGCTTTGCAAGTATTCTTTGAGCGCAACCTCATCAACCAAACCACCACGGGCGGCATTGACCAATATCAACCCCGGTTTCGTCATGGCCAAAGCTTCACGGTTGACGATGCCGCGTGTTGCGTCTGTAAGCGGCGTATGTAATGTAATGGCATCAGCTTGCTTAAAAATATCTTCCAGCTCGACCTTTTCTACGCCTAGATCTACGGCGCGTTCAGGTGTCAAATAAGGGTCAAATGCAATAACCTTCATCTTAAGTGCCAAAGCACGTTCCGCGACCAATGCACCAATATTACCACAACCAACAATACCAAGGGTTTTATTATAGAGTTCAATACCTTTAAAATCGGATTTAGGCCATTCCCCCAACTGCGTACGGTTAGACGCCGCAGGAATTTGCCTGGCACAAGACAACAACAATGCAAGCGCATGTTCAGCGGTGGTAATCGCATTTCCAAATGGTGTGTTCATCACAACAACACCGTGCGCCGTCGCTGCTTTTTTATCGATGTTATCCGTGCCAATGCCTGCACGGCCAATGACTTTCAAATTGGTCGCAGCCGCAATCACATCTGCGTCCGGCTTGCTAGCAGAACGGACGGCTAAACCGTCATATTCTGGGATAATTTTAATCAGTTCTTCTTTGGATAGTCCGGTGATGACATCAACATCAACACCTCTGTTTTTAAATACACGTCTGGCTTCATCTGACATTTTGTCAGAAATAAGAACTCTAGGCATGCGTTCCTCCTTTTTTGTTTTCCAGTTGGTCACTTCGTTTCCGACGTGCTTCATGAAAAATATATATTGTAATTATTCTCTTTAGAACGTAGCGGCGCACTGAGTCTCAAAACCCCATTCCAGCCACGGGATTAAATTTTCGATATCTTTTGGTTCTATTAATCCAGACGCCCATACCCGAAAACCTGGAGGTGCGGTACGGTAAGAGCCAAAATCATAGGCCGCATCTTCTGCGCTGATCATTTTTACGATACTTGAAGCAAAATCTGATTGTTCTTCTGGCGATAAAGCCGTAAAGCGCGGGTCAACAATTTTCATACACACACCCGTGTTAGAGCGCCGCTCTGGTACTGCACACAGATTTTCAATCCAAGGCGTCTTGTCCATCCAGTCTTGCAATATTTTAAAATTGGCGTCTGCACGGTCGTGCATCCAGCTAAGACCACCTTTTTGGCCGCCTTGCTCTCTTACCCATTTCAGGCTTTCTATATGATCTTCGGCGCACATCAAAGACGGTGTGTTGAGGGTCGAACCTTCAAACAAAGCTTCATTAAGCTTGCCATTTTTCGTCATGCGAAAAATCTTAGGCAGCGGCCAAGGCGGGGTATAGTTCTCAAGACGCTCTACGGCACGCGGCGATAAAATAAGCATGCCATGACCAGCTTCCCCGCCCATATTTTTCTGCCACGAATAGGTTACGACATCCAATTTATCCCAAGGCAGTTCTTGCGCAAAAGCGGCGGAAGTCGCATCACATATCGTAATGCCTTCCCGGTCCTCAGGAATGAAATCAGCATTGGGCACACGTGCGCCGCCCGTTGTGCCGTTCCAGGTAAACACCAAATCTCTGTCGCCAGTATATTGCGACAAATCAGGCAGTTCGCCGTACCCGGCTTTAAAAATTCTAAGGTCATTAAGCGGCAATTGGCTCTTTGCATCGGTAATCCAAGCATAGCCAAAGTTCTCCCACGCCGCCACGTCAACGCCGCACGCCCCCAGCATCGACCACATGGCCATTTCAACAGCGCCGGTATCCGATGCAGGCACGATGGCTATCCGGTGTGTATCTGGCACCTCAAGTACTTCGCGTGTAAGGTCTATAACTTCCTTAAGAACTTGCTTACCCAAAGGGCTTCGATGAGAGCGACCAAGCGCCGCATTTTTGAGGAAATCCGGTGTCCAGCCCGGACGTTTTCGTGATGGACCCGGCGAAAATCGCCCATCGACCGGTTTAACGGTCGGCATTTGTAATGTCATTTTTGTCTCCGTGTGAGCGTTTTTGTACTCACATAAAACTACGCCTTGGTGGGAAGACGCGACCCACGCGCTATATGAGAGATTCGTTTCGGACGGTCAAGTGGGGATGGGTTACAATGTGGTGAGTTTTTATTGGCAAGTGTTAAACTGTGATGTGCTCAGGGGCGTTCACCAATATTTTCATGGAGCGACCTCCCCATAAGCTCCCAATACAGCGATTTTCTTACGCTACCATCAGGTCTTACGCTGTCCATTTCGCCCATTCGTATAAAGCCTAATTTGTCTAACAGTTTATGGCTACGGACATTCTCTGGTGATGCGGTCATAGCGATGAGGCGCACACCTAACACTTGGAACACCCAATCACAGAGATGGGCAATGCCTTTAGTGCCGACAGAGCGGCTTTGCAGGTGGGCGGCTATTACGCCGCCGAATTCGCAAGCGGCGTATTCTGGCCAAAACTGAAAATCAGTTATGGTGATGATTTGCCCTGCGTCGTCGTCGGTAACCATAAGCAGGCCTACACCGTCCTTTGCCTGCTTTTGATGATCAATTATCCATGCGCGGATACTGCCAAGGGAAAAAGGCCTGGGTAGAGTATACACATCGCCTGACACCCGCTCATCACTGAGCAGTTGTAGCATTGCCGCGGCATCTTCAATCACGGCCAGCCGAGATGAACCGTTATCCCCATCTATGGTGCGCACAGCGCGCACACGCATGCGGATTTGATCTGCCTCGGCCTTAGTTACGTCCAATTTGGTTTTTGGTTTCATTTATGACCTTGTGTGATGAATTTTTAAAGCTAGCAACTTTTCCAACAGATAACTGGAGAATAACTATGAAAAAAGTTGAAGCAACAATCAAGTTTTTCAAGCTTGACGGGGTCGATGAGGCATTAAGTAAAGTTCGGTTAGGTTTAGATACAAATGATTGTCCATAGATTGGTCACTTTACAGTCCATTCATAATCCAAGCAAAGGGGGGCTTTTTAACATAGGTTTTGCAAACGCTTCCACCGTAGAAGTTTACACAGGCTTGAGTTTTAATCAGGTTTACTCACCAACACTTACTGCCCTTTACGATGTCCACTTAATGGATTTTACCTTTGAAGCATCTGCCTCAAACAGTGTCGATTTAAACAACCGCTCTACTTTAATATTAGATGTCATAGGCGGTTACGCAGCAATTGCAGGGACAGATGACAACTTCTACTTAACATTGGGCGGAACATACAATCATGCCCTCGGCAACAATATAAATGCGTTTGGTAGTCTCTATGGTAGCCTAAGTAGCGAACCAACTTTCACGGATGCTAGCTTTCCAACTGGGTTGGCACCCGTCATCACAACCAATAGCACAAGTGCTTGGATACAGATTGGTTTAATCACTGGCTTCTAGGTTCTGCCCCTCGTCTTTAACCCTTGCATGTTGAGGCGCGTTTCAATAGCAAGAAAGACATGAAAGAGCAAAGAATTAGACGCAAAAATCGCTTCAGGCTTTATGCTTATGTCGCTGCCGTCGTGGTCATCTGGGCTACGGCTTATCAATTAATGTATTACACCGTTTACACAGGGGGGTTCCCACCGGAATTTATTCCGATAACCCGCACTGCATTACCCGCCGTTGCTATTTTTTTCTATATCCGACTAAGAGGAGAAAAACTGCCGCCCCTAGGCGATGCGCGCTGGCTTTGGTACGGGTTAATGGGGTTTTTAGGAATGACGGCTCCGTTTTTCCTGCTTGCAAAAGGCAATGAATACGGAGTTGAGAGCGGCATGTCCTCTATATTAACCAACGGAGTTACGCCGTTATTGGTTATCATACTTGCCCATTTTTTTGTTAAAAGCGAAAGGCTGAGCTTACGTAAATCCTTTGGTTTTTTCACAGGTTTTGTTGGTGTCGTGTTTTTATTTCTGCCTGAGAATTTGGATGTTACACTTATCAAGAGTTGGCGCGGACAATCTCTAATCCTTCTCGTGGCTATGTCATATGCACTTGGTGCCATTGTTGCCAAACGCGCACCTGAGACCCCGGCAAGTATTGGTGCAACCATCATGTTTATCACAGCAGGACTAACGGCCCTCATAATCGCAGTAATAAGCGTCATAAATAGCGGGTTTCCAACAGGTGGATTTTCAAACAGCGTATTGCTGGCGCTCTTTACTTTAACAATTGTTTCAACAGGTCTGTCCGATATACTTTATCTGAAAGTCATTCAACTCAGCGGGCCTAGCATGATTGGCCGGATAAATTACATGGTACCTGTGTTTGCAGTTCTGTTTGGCATGAGTTTTTTGGGCGAAGCCTTTAGTTGGCGCACCGTAGCGGCGCTCATGATTATCATTACAGGGCTTCTCTTGGCCCGCGCAGATGAACAGCCTTCTTGATGGCGCGTATCAATTTATCAAATTTATGGCTATTGGTGCCAATTACCCTACTTTTATGGGGAACAGAATATACTTTAGTCGGTACCATTGATGCCAACATCGTCAGCGAAGCCTGGCAGGTGGCTATTCGTATGGTTTTTGCCGCCATATTCATGGTTGGATTTGTATATTGGCGCGGGAATAAATTACCAAACCTGATGAATAAGAGCTGGATGGCTTACGGCGTTATGGGTTTTATCGGCATGACCATACCGTTTTACTTAATTGCGCGAGGTTATCACGCAGGCGTAGATTCCGGTCTTATCTCTATTCTCATCAGCGTCACACCTTTGTTTACAGTCATATTGGCGCATTTTCTTGTACGCTCTGAACCACTTACCAAACTAAAATCACTAGGTTTTTTTATAGGTTTTACAGGTGTTTGCGTGCTTTTCTTGCCAAATAAATTGAGCTGGTCTCTAGTTGACAATTGGCAAGCACAAGGGCTCATCATTCTCGCAGCATTTGGTTATGCTGCAACTTCCATCATCGGCAAACGCGCACCCGAACAACCCGCAAGTACCGGCGCCGCCTTAATGCTTATCGGTGGGGCGATAAGTGCCCTACTCGGTGCCTATATGTTTGCAGGCACGGAAATACCGCAATCACTCCCACCTGTAAAAATCATCGGGGCTCTTGCTGCTTTGACCCTTGGGGCAACGTTTTTCGGTAATCTTTTGTACTTGCGTCTCTTGCAAATTTCCGGCCCAAGCCTTATTGCAAAAATCAACTACATTGTTCCAATTGTTGCAATAATTTCTGGCATATTGTTTTTGGGAGAAGACCTTAAACCCCGATATATTATCGCACTGATTACAATTCTCGCAGGGCTATATATAGCCCGTTTAGGAGAAGATCGTGCAGGACAATAAGACACTAAAATATCTATCATTTTTTACGCTAATAATTGTTTGGGGTACGGCTTTTACGTTCATTGGATATGCGGTTGACTATATATCACCAGCATGGATGGTATCAATTCGAACAATAATCGCGGCCTTCATTTTGGTATTATATGCAAAGGTGAGGGGTCATAAATTACCCAAACTGAGTGACAAATGCTGGCTTTGGTACGGATTTATGGGCTTAATTGGCAGTGCATTGCCGTTTAATTTAACTGCAATGGGACAACAAACCGTTGATAGTGGCCTTACGGCTATTTTGGTAGGTTTTATGCCTTTAATAACAATTGTCCTTGCCCATTTTCTTATTCATGGCGAGCCACTGACTTGGCGAAAATCTATTGGGTTTTTCATCGGTTTTCTTGGCATTGTAGTCTTGTTCTTACCTGATCCTTTTAAATGGGAACTCATCAATAACTGGCGCGGGCAAGGGATGATAATTCTAAGCGCAGTTTGTTATTCCGTGCTGGCGATTACAGCAAAACGTGCTCCAAAAATTGCTAACAGCTTAGGTGCAGCCATGATGTTAATAAGTGCCGCGATTTTCTCAACCTTGTGGGCAATCCCTACAGGAATATCATATGAATTACCGCCCGTTTCAGTCATAATTGTGCTTTTGGTTATGGCAATTGGGACCAATTCATTTGCGCAGATTTTATATTTGCGTGTCATCGAGGCCTACGGCCCTAGCACAGTGGCCAAGATTAATTACGTAGTGCCTATTTGCTCTTTATTTGCAGGTATGTTGTTTCTAGATGAAGTCATTAGCTTGCGTTCTATTTACGCCATGATGATTATTTTCGCAGGTTTATTGATAGCTAGGTCGGGACGCAATCGAAACAAATTATAGATCCTTTAGCACGGAAAATGGATTGTTTTTATTGTCATTTTTAATTGCATTCTCACCACCACTCTTATGTAAACCGTGATTAAGCGGGCCATTGCTATGGCCGAGTTTTGGGGCTGTACGGATAGCTTGGAAGACAAATTCACGGGCTTCTCTCACAGCAATATCCAAGGGCGCGCCTTGTGCCAACATTGCAGCAACGGCACTGGCCAGCGTACACCCGGTGCCGTGGGTATGACGTGAATGTATACGCGGTGCACTCATAATGTGATTGCCGTCAGGAGCTACCAAAACATCAGTTATACTTTTACCATTCCCGTTTTTGGCTAGGTGCCCGCCTTTCATTAAGGCTGCAAATGCGCCCATTTCCAAAAGCCGTTCCCCTGCTTGGCTTAAACCGTTTGCATCCTTTGGACGTAAACCCGTTAAGATTTCCGCCTCGTCAATATTCGGTGTCACCACATCAGCCAATGGCATTAATAGTTCTTTCATGGCCTCAATGGCCGCGTCTTCCAGCAATTTATCACCGCACGTCGCCACCATTACGGGGTCAAGCACTACGGTGCAGTCTTGCGCGTCGTTGAGGATAACATCCGCCACAGCTTTGATGATTTCCGTATTAGCGAGCATACCAATTTTGATAACGTCTGCACCAATATCCGACAAAACTGAATGCATTTGCTCCGCGACCAAATCCGCATGCAAGGCTTCAACCCGCTGCACGCCAACTGTGTTTTGCGCCGTAATCGCCGTAATCGCCGTCGCCGAATAAACTCCGAACGCCGCACAGGTTTTGATATCCGCCTGAATACCCGCCCCGCCGGACGAATCGGAACCGGCGACGATGAGGACGCGGGGTGTATTTGAACTATCTGCCATATATTGCACCCCAAACCTTCAATGCCCGCACGGTTTCTTCTACATCATGGACGCGGAGAATTGAAGCACCCATAGACGCTCCCCAAAGTGCGCTGGCTATAGAGCCACCCAAGCGGTTACTGGGTACACTGCCGTCAATCTTGCCCATAAAGCTTTTGCGCGATGCTCCTAACAAGATGGGACGGCCCAAAATGTGGAAATCATCCAAATGTTGGAGAAGGTCGAGATTATCCTCAAGCCTCTTGCCGAAACCTATGCCCGGATCAAGGATGATGTTTTCGCGTTTTACGCCTGCTTTCATCGCAACGCTTACACGTCCTATTAAATAGCTAATCACCTCGCCGACCACATTCTTATAATGGGGATTATCCTGCATAGTCTCGGGCGTACCGCGCATGTGCATGAGCACGATTTTGCAGCCGAGCTTCGCCGCCATAGCGGGAGATTTTTCGTCAAACCCAAGCGCCGTTACATCGTTCCAAATACAGGCACCAGCCTTAAACGCCGCCTGTGCAACCTCCGGCCTTCGTGAATCTATGGAGATGTCTGCATCAACACCAAAGAGCGCCTCAATCACAGGCAAGACCCGCTCAAGCTCAGCGCTCTGCCCGACAACATCTGCGCCGGGCCGTGTACTCTCGCCGCCAATATCAATAATATCCGCGCCAGCAGCCACCATTTCGTGTGCGCGAGCTACAGCCTTCTCAACACCATCATACTGACCGCCGTCAGAAAAACTATCCGGTGTAACGTTTAGAATACCCATTATTTTGGGATTGTTGATTTTCATAGTGCTATTACTCTGCCCGTTGGGAAATTGACAACACATTACCATCCGGATCTTTGAACCATGCTATTTTTGTTTTGCCGTTCGGAACCTGCCAAACCCCCCGTTCGTCTTGTCCCATGCCTTTGAATATCTCGAAGGTTACGCCTTTTCTCTCTAACAAATTCATAGCTACATCTAAGTCTTCTACCATCCAGTCCAAAACCGTGAACGGGTGCGGATTGAATGCGGGGACTTTTGATATGCGTAATTCTAAGCTCTTAAGTTTAAATACAAGAGCGTATTCACCGTCTTCAACCAACTCCAACCCCATATTTTTTGTGTAAAATTCTAAACAAGCTTCTGGCATTGTCGTCGCCAGAAACACTGAAACTTCACACTTTGAAAACATATTTTGGGTTAACTTTCAGGCTGCGGCTTATCGCCCAAGGGTGGTTTTTTTGGTTTTGGTTTCTTTTTGGGCGTAGGCTTGGTTGTCGGAATTGCAGACAAAGCCGGTGTACCGCTATCATTGTCAAAATCTGGGCGCTTTGGTTTGATATTGTCCTTAAGCAAGCTTTTGATCTCATCACCTGACAAGGTTTCGTATTCAAGCAAAGCTTCAGATAGTTTTATCCAGTCTTTTTTCTTTTTCTTGAGAATAGCTGTGGCAGATATGTGAGCTTCTGTAACAAAGCGTTTTATTTCACTCTCGATAAGACGAGCAGTTTCTGGTGAAATAGCAGATCCGCGACCAATACCTGGCATGAAACTATCATTATCTGTGTTTTTGTAGGCAATCGGACCAATTTCGTCCGACAGTCCCCATTCCGTAACCATAGCACGGGCAATGCGCGTCACATGTTCGATATCGGAACTGGCGCCTGATGTAACCTTGTCATAACCGAATTTTATTTCTTCTGCAGCCCGACCACCCATTGCCATGGCCATGCTGGCAATCATTTGCTCACGCGATTGAGATATTTGGTCACGCTCTGGAAGATATTGCACCATGCCCAGTGCACGACCGCGCGGAATAATAGTTGCTTTATGAATGGGGTGTGCACCCTTCATATTCATGCCGACAATGGCATGACCCGCTTCGTGATAAGCTGTATTTGCCCGCTCCTCTTCAGTCATTGTAAGTGAACGGCGTTCTGCACCCATCAGGACTTTATCGCGCGCATCTTCAAACTCCCGCATCGTGACTTTTCGCTTGTTACGGCGCGCAGCCAAAAGCGCGGCTTCATTGACCAGGTTAGCCAAATCTGCTCCAGACATGCCAGGCGTTCCGCGTGCGATATATTTGATATCGACGTTTTTAGCTGTCGGGATGTTTTTCATATGCACAGCAACTATTTTCTCACGGCCCATAATATCCGGTAGAGGGACTTCGATCTGGCGGTCAAAACGCCCAGGGCGCAGGAGGGCTTTGTCCAAGACATCAGGACGGTTAGTGGCAGCAATAATAATCACGCCCTCTTGCCCATCAAAACCGTCCATTTCGACCAATAATTGGTTCAAGGTTTGCTCACGCTCTTCGTGACCACCGGATGTGCCGACCCCCCTGTGGCGGCCAACAGCATCAATCTCGTCAATAAAGATAATACACGGTGCGTTTTTGCGAGCTTGGTCAAACATATCACGGACACGCGAAGCACCAACACCAACAAACATTTCAACAAAATCAGAACCGGAAATCGTAAAGAACGGCACCCCCGCTTCACCTGCTACCGCTTTGGCAAGCAAAGTTTTACCGGTACCAGGAGGACCAATAAGCAGTGCACCCGTCGGAATTTTTGCACCGAGGCGCTGGAACTTTGTCGGATCTTGTAAAAATTCTATGACTTCTTGCAAATCTTCCTTAGCGTTTTCAACACCTGCAACATCATCAAAGGTGACCTTACCTTGCGCTTCGGTCAACATTTTTGCTCGGGATTTCCCAAAGCTCATTGCCCCACCTTTTCCGCCGCCCTGCATAGAGCGCATAAACCAGATGGCAATTCCAATAAACAAAATGAACGGCAAGACGCTGAACAGGAATTGCGTCAGAAGACTGGTTCCTTTAATCGGGTTGGTATCATAAGTAACATTTAGTTCGTCGAACTTCTGCAAAAGTTCACCGGTAATAGGCACATTAGATTTAAACTCTTTGCCGTCTTTGGTTTTGCCAGAAATAGTATCGCTTTGCACATCGACTTTGAAATCATCTATTTTTCCGTCCTCTACGGCTGCCATGAACTCCGAAGTGGTCATAGCCAGGCTATCCGCTGGACGGATAGCATTTTGCGAGACGGAAATCATCACAAGAAACATAAGGATTAAGACACCCCAAAGGGCTAGGTTGCGCATTTGCATAATATGTTATTCCTTCATTATCGCTTCTGGCTAGGTCTCTGTTGGCAAAATACCTTTACTGGGCAAATCAACCAGACAATATAAGTATACTATATAGGCGACAATTACGAAAGGGTAAGGGTGAAAGCAGAATTTTATCTGTAAAAACCACCTAAAAGTGATTTCAAGCGCTCGCGTGTAAGTGCGCGTGCATAACAACCGTGTGCGCTTGTTGAAAAACCAACAAATGGAATGTGTGCAATTTGATTATCGCGAATGAAAACTGGAAGCCCGCCGCGTACAGGCTCCGGCAATGATCTTAGCAATGCCTTTCGCTGAACATCTAGTGTTTCCAACCAATTGGCCAGTACATCCACATGAACACCGCTTTGCAATGCAGACATTTCAAACCGCCCATCCCAAATACACGATTGATTTGGTTTTAGCGGTAAGGCAGGCAATGCTTGCACATTGTCTCTGCCAACAATTGCGCCTAAATCTCGCATACACAGTATACCATTTCTTTGTGGCACCAGACGCACACCCCCAAGAGTTGCTCCGGTAAAACTTGGCGCCTTTAATCTTTTCGCCAAATTACGACGTTTTTCATATGTTGGAGACAAATATTCACCCGAAATTGCAGGTAGCAAATATTTCAGAGCCTCGGCTATCTTCCCTGCGTTATTTGCACAAAACTTTGGCTTTAAAAATACCCCGCCCCAATCATTTATTTTTGTACCCTCGCAAATAAATGATGATAATTCTATTTGCTCCTGCTCCAAAGTTTCACTGGCAGCTTTGGCGACCGAAAGCAGGTTGTGCTTTGCCGTTTCGGATCTAGATAAAAATTTCCGTGCACGAATACGAGCAAATGAAAGGTTACTATTTGATGGATCATCAATCCACTGCAAATTATTGCTTTTGTTATATAAACGTAAGTCTTCACGAGAACAAGACAGCAAAGGACGCACACTTGTCACTCCTTGTAATGCAGGCCATATGGCCGCCCTTGTCCTTGGTTTAATACCGGCCAAGCCTCGCCAACCACTGTTCGCGTCTTTGCGCATAAATACGGTTTCAGCTTGGTCGTCTTGATTATGGCCTAGTAATAATATGTTTACACCAATGTCTTTGCAGGCATCTGCAAACAGGCCATAGCGCATATTGCGGGCTTTTTCTTGAATTGCTGTCTGGGGTATAAATCTGCCCCATATACAGTTTAAAATTTGCGCGCTTGCACCCATTTTTATTGCACGAGACCGCGCAAGCTTTGCTTCTTGTGCCGACCCATCTCTCAGCCCATGATCGACAATCAGCGCATAAACGGGATGATCCGAGCGCCACTTCAGGGTTAATGACAATAAAGCCGTACTATCGCCGCCTCCAGAAAAAGCCACAGCAAGAGGTTTTTGCCCATTACCCACAAGTTCATCTAATTGTTCAAAAACTTTTCGTTCAAATGCTTTCTGGTCAATATTTTTATTTTGAACACCCACACTTTAGCATCCGCTACGGATTTTCTCTACACGGGCTTTTTCAACAACGGCAGCAACTGCATTTGGATATTGTGACGGGAAACTTGCCAAAGTTTGACATGCCATATTAGTTTTTCCAAGTGAACGTGCCGTAGATGCTAGTTTGACCATGGCTTCTGGAGCATAATCTCCGTTCGGTTCTGCGCGCATAGAGGCGATATATGCTTCGGCAGCTTTCGAAAAACCAGAATTAGCAAAATATGTTTCGCCGAGCAAAAAATAGACATCGCCTTTATCCTGAGCATCTGGTTTTAAGTCTAAATATTGCAAAAAGGCAGATTGTGCGCCGGAGAAATCGCCTTCATTCATACGGCCTTGCCCGATTAAAGCCAAATCCGAACTATCCTCACCCTGCTTAGAAGACGTATCACCACCAATTTTTGGCGGCGGAGGGAAAGATGATCCACCTGAATAAATACCACTGGCACGACTAACACCGGTCTCTCCGTACACAATGGGGGCGTTTGTTCCGCCTTGCATTTCAAGCGGTTGAGATTGCCCTTCTCTTTGCTGACTGGATTGTTCTCTGGATTGCTCTCTGGCTTGTTCTTGCGCAACGATTTCCACTGCCTTTAAATGCAACTCCATAGCCTCAGAAATTGTTTGAAGCGAAACTATTTGACTTGCCAGTGCCCGTAATTCTTCGTGCAGTGTTTCACTTTCATAGCGTAGCCGTTCAATTTCGCCGGTCATTGTGCGTTGTGATGTTTCAAGAGCGTCCATACGTTGCATTAGTCGTTCCGCTGCTGGGTCACCTGTCAACATCCTTTGTTCCAAGGCCCCAAGACGTTGCTCTAATTGTATTATCTTTGCTTCAAGCTCCTTTTTACTGGCTGCAAAAGCAGGATGAGCCGAACAAATAATTGTAATACAAATAATAAAAAATGAAGAAATACGCATAGATAACCTAACTGAAACCGCCAACTGAATTTGGGACATAGCTTAACAGCAAAATTACTGTGTGCAGTATTAATGTGCAGTTAAATTATTATGCGCTCATTCGCCTAACTATTTCCGCCGACCAATACTGCAGAGTGCGCATTTCTATTCAAAGCCCAAGCTTCTTCGTTAGAGCGGCCATCAATCGGACGCTCTTTGCCGTATGAAACTGTGGTAATACGTCCCGAAGATATCCCCTGGCTAACGAAAAAATCTTTAACTGCATCGGCTCGCCGCGCACCAAGTGCAAGATTGTATTCCCGCGTGCCGCGCTCATCTGCGTTACCACCAATGACGACAATCGCGCCACTATATTCTTGTAACCATCTCACTTGGGATTTTAAAACTTCACGTGTTTGCGCTGTGAGCGTATACTCATTAAAGCCGAAATAAACGCGGTCATCGCCTGAAACAAATTTAAAGTGATCCACTGTACCAGGTTGCGGCCCTTGGTATTCTGGGACAATAGTTTCAACGGGTGCACGTTCTATTGGAGCTGGTTGTTCTATCACCGGCGCTGGCTGTGTATTTTCAGCGATTTTCGGCTGAGGTTCAGGCGTTGATGCGCAAGCAGAAAGCATCAAGATAAAAGTAACGGCTATAAGTGTATTTAGTTTCATTTCTCTTTCCAGTCCCAACTATTTTGCAATTGTCATCTTAAGCTAACGCTGTGAGCATTTGTGTCAAGTTGACAATTGTTCAGGTTAGAGCAGTTCCATATAAAAGTGTTCAAAATAAGATGGTCTATTAAGGTAAAATTGGCGACCAAGCCGGGTCAGATGCGGCTCCGGGTGTTGGTACCTTTTGTAGATTTCGTCCGGTTAAATCCACAGACCAAATGGCTGAGCGCCCATTAAGCCCCCTTGTTTCACGCGTAAACAAAATGACTCTCCCATTTGGTGACCATGTTGGGCCTTCATCTAAATAAGAATTCGTCAATAAACGCTCCCCCCTCCCGTCATTGGCATCCATGACACCGATGTGAAACTTACCTTGATTGCTTTTTGTAAAAGCAATCAAATCACCACGCGGAGACCACGCAGGTGCAGTATAACGACCTTTACCAAAGCTTAAGCGGCGAACATTAGAACCGTCTGCATTCATGATATAAAGTTGTGGCGAACCTCCTCTGTCGGAATTAAACACGACGTTACGTCCGTCAGGTGAAAAGCTAGGCGAGACATCAATCCCCTGATTTGTTGTAAGTCGTGTCGTTGTTCGCGACCGTAAATCAAACACATAAATATCACTATTACCACGCTTAACCATTGAAAAAATTAGTTTTTCACCATCGGGAGAAAACCTGGGTGCTATTGTCATATTTGTGAAATTTCCTAAAAGCTCTCGGCGTCCGGTTTCAATATCCAAAAGATACACTTGTGAACGTCCCGTTTCCCAAGACAAATATGTGATGGTTTGTGCCGAAGGCGAAAATCTTGGCGTTAGCACTAAGCCAGCACCTGTCAGTAAATATTGCGCATTGGCACCATCAGCATCCATAATAGAGAGACGTTTACGGCGGTCGGTTTTGGGGCCGCTTTCTGCTATATAGACAATTCGGCTATCAAAATAGCCACTTTCACCCGTTAAACGCTTATAGATATTATCAGCAATTTTGTGCGCTATACGTCGCCAATTGTCTGGCGTTGTCGCTAAGCGTTTGCCGTCCAATTGTTCCGTTCCGTAAATATCCCATAGGCGAAATTCGACTTTGAGACGATTGGAATTTTCTCGAATTATTTGACCAGACAACAAAGCTTTTGCATTAATCAATCGCCATTCAGAAAAACGCGGCTGGTAATTTATATCACTTTGTTTTTCAATATAACTGCCTTGGTCGAGTACACGAAATAATCCTGACCGTTCCAAATCTGCTGCGATGACAGACGCCATATCTTTGGCAATTTTATCTGTGTCTGGATGGCTCGATAAAAAATTAGGAATTGCTACGGGAACTGGTTCAGGTGCACCGCGTACAATATCTATTTCTAACTGGGCGTTCGCACCTACGGAAACGATCAAGCCCATCAGGAATATTACCAAAACAAACAATGGTTTAACTGCCTTCGATAAGCCTATTGTGTTGTTCATCAATTTTCTCCTGGATCCAGATGAAGTTTCAACTCTTTCCATACATTATAATCAATACTTAGCAAACCATCATACGGTGCGCATTTTCTTAGCGCAGTCGTCGCATTAAATTTTGCAACTGACCACGCGCGGTTAGGCGAGGCAATAATTTCAGCGTTATTCAAAACTGTTATTTTCCTGATACTGCCATCCACATTCAGCAGCAACATTACATCAACAATCAGGCTTTGATAATCGACAGCCCCTTCATCGACAATCCAGCAATTATGTAACCGCCCACGTATATAATCAAGAGCATTGAGCGTAGCCTCCTCTTTGTTGCCTGCTCCAATACGTGCATTATTAGCGGTTATTGCGTTTGGAGTATCATTTACTAGGACTTGTTGATTATCCACCTTTGGGTCTTCTTTGCGTACATTTTCAAACGCTTCTTCGAGCGCATTTAAGTCAAATACAGGTTTTGCCGTTTTAGGTGCAGGCTTAGGCGTTATTGGTTCAGGCTTAGGCGTAACTTTTGGTTTGTCCACATTTCGCCGTGTTGGTTTGATATCAGTTATGCTTGACACCGTCACAAGTTCAACTGGTATGATTGAATTTTGGATTAAATTTGGGGTCCGCGATGCCCATATCCACAGCCCGCCAGACGCGAGCAAAACGTGTAATGCAAAAGATATAGGCAGACCGAATTTCATCAGGATATTATATCCTACTTTTGTATAGGATCCGTTACCAGCCCTATGTTTGAGAAGCCCGCAGCATTAATACTCGCCATGACTTTCATAACCGGCCCGTAATTGCCACCCTCATCACCGCGCAGATAAATACGTTCTTCATACCCCTCTCCTGCAAGCGCCTTAAGTTTAGGTGTTAATTCTTCCAAAGTCACTTCTTGGTCTTGCAGATAAATTTTCCCGGCGCGGTCTACTGTAACCGTTAAAGGCTCCTGCTGCATTGGCATTGACTTCGCATCCGTTTTTGGAAGTTCAATGGGCACACCCGCAGCAACGACAGTCGCAAGGACCATGAAAATCAACATCAACACGAGCATCACGTCCACAAGCGGAGTAACGTTTATTTCAGAATTCAAGCTTCGTCGACTGCGTCTACCACGCTTACCACCTCCGCTTCGACCCATTTGCATCATTGCCATACCTAGCCACCTTTACCAATTTTACGTGATAGAATTGCTGATAACTCGTCAGTATATCCATCAAGGCGCCCCGCATATCTATCCAAATCCGCAGCAAATTTATTGTAAAAAATCACGGCTGGAATAGCCGCGACCAAACCAAGAGCCGTCGCAAACAAGGCCTCCATAATGCCCGGAATAATTGTGAGTACGTCAATATTACCTTTCGTATCAATCGCCCTGAATGTGTTGATAATACCCCAAACCGTGCCAAGGAGACCAATAAATACGGAAGCAGACCCAACCGTCGCGAGCACGGTCATGCCGCGCTCAGCTTTGGATAACTCACGGTTAACCACCAAACCCATGACACGGTCGATGCGTTCCCTTGTACCGCCAACATCATTTCCGCGTGGATTATTGTCGCTTTCCTTAAACTCTCGCATAGCCGCAGAAAATACGCGCCCCATAGGATCGCGCGTATCCCCTGCTAGGCCTTTTGATAATTCATCCAACGTACGTCCTGACCAGAACGTTTCTTCAAATTTTGAGGCGCGTTTTTTGAGCAATTGAAAGCTAATGGTCTTATCAATGATAATTGCCCATGACCAAACAGAGGCTATGGCAAGCCCAACCATAATGCTCTTAACAATCCAATCTGCACGCGTGAATAAATCTATAATTGTAAAAGAAGTGTCCCCAGCCTGCCCAATTATTGTTGGTAGAGACATTATTTGTATGCTTATTTCCGACCAAATGTTTATTAAGCTCATTTTGCTTTGTCTCCATATACGTATCGGCACTTGTTTTGGGCCAAATTTGTGTGCAATACCAATTAACAGACGGTAATTTATCAGTTCCGTCATAAACTATGGAATCACATTAGAAAGCATAGGTAAAGCGCATACTTAATTCAATTGTTATAGTTGTCGTTCAATTGTCTTGCATTCATTACACTATCGCCATAGTTTCGCCCTATATTCCAATTATGCATGGGCAAATGTAAAAAGGTAGGATTATGAAGTTTATTTACAATAGAGCCGCAATTTTAGCCCCTTTATTTATTTTGGGGGCTTGCGCGACGACTGAACCTGAAGTGCCTGTGGTTGTCATCGCACCAACAATTGAACAACAATGCATCCCGATCAATACTGTGCGTAAGGTCGTCATCCCAGCTGTAACCAAATCTGGGTTTTCTATCGTTTCAATTGAAAGTGAAGACGAAATGTACTTTGACCCAGATACTAAAAAATGGGTTACAATTAAGATACCACCCATTGAACGAAAAGAACCATGGACGAAAGTCATCACACCTGAGCAAATCATTTATGTAGATCAAAACAACAAAGAGGTTACAGACATTTGTGAGTTAAATGGTTCTACGCCTTAGGGGTTGCCTACAATCTATTTCGGTAAAAAATACGGTTGTAATTTTTCGATCATTTTTGGTGTTGGCCGCCTTGGACGGCCATTCATATCTATACAGGCGGCTTCGGAATAGGCGGTTGTCAGTAGCTCGTCACCTCGCCAAACTTCTTGGCTCACCCAAAGCCGTGCGCCTTTATAGCGTTCGTAGCTGGTCATAATTAGTAATGCATCATCTATGCGCGCTGGCTTTTTGTACTCTAAATCAATTTTACGAATGGCAAAGCCGAGCGGTATATCACGTTGTAATAATTCTGCATGACTTACGCCTGCTAAACGGAAGAATGATGACCTTGCCCGCTCAAAAAACCGCAAATAATTTGCATAAAACACGACACCGGTAAAATCCGTATCTTCATAAAACACGCGGATGGGAAAATAGTGCTTCCGCCCTTCAAAATATCCCATGGTCGGTTCGGATTGTTCAGCTATGTCCATCACCGGACCCCTTGTTATTACCACTAAATAATGTTGGTTGTTCTAGTTTTAATGGTGCACTCAAGCCCAGGTGCGCAAAGGCATGTGGTGTTGCAACCCGCCCGCGCGGCGTACGCTGCAAGAAACCTTTTTGTATGAGATACGGCTCAATCACATCCTCAAGCGCATCACGAGCTTCGGATAAAGCCGCCGCCATCGTATCAGCACCCACAGGACCACCAGAAAACATCTCACACAAAGCCCTTAGATAGCGCATATCTTGTGCGTCCAACCCAATGTCATCCACACCGAGCCTGAGTAAAGCCGCGTCTGCGACTTTCGCGTCAATTATCGTCGCGCCCGCATGTTCTGCCAAATCACGGACACGGCGTAAGAGACGACCCGCGACCCTTGGCGTTCCGCGTGCCCGCCTTGCTATTTCGCGCGCGCCGTCTGCATTTAAATTCACGCCGAGTAGCCCTGCTCCGCGTACCACAATCTTGGTCAATTCAACCTCGTCGTAAAACTCAAGCCGTACCGGAATTCCGAACCTGTCTCTAAGCGGCGTGGCGAGTAATCCAGCACGGGTCGTTGCGCCGATAAGTGTAAAGGGCGACAAATCAATTTTGATGCTCCGCGCTGCCGGTCCCTCACCTATAATGAGGTCCAGCTCAAAATCCTCCATTGCAGGGTACAGTATTTCTTCAACGGTCGGATTTAACCTGTGAATTTCATCAATAAATAAAACATCGCGCGGCTCCATATTCGTCAGAAGTGCAGCTAAATCTCCAGCCTTGGAAATCACAGGGCCAGATGTAGAGCGAAAATTTACGCCCAGTTCACGCGCTATAATTTGCGCCAAGGTTGTCTTTCCCAAGCCAGGTGGCCCTGACAGCAAAACATGATCCATAGCTTCGCTACGCCGCTCTGCTGCTTTTACAAATACTTTTAGATTTGCGATTGATGATTTTTGGCCAACAAAATCCTCAAACGCCAAGGGCCGCAATGCTTTATCATTGCGGTCGCCGGATTGTGGTGCGCCGTCTATGATACGGTCGTCTATGATACCGTCACCGCTCAATTACCAAGTTCCTTCAATGCCGCCTTTACTAGGCCATTTATATTTAGGTTTGCATCAACTTTCATTGCCGTAGCCACAGCACGCAAAGCTTTGGACGGGTCTATCCCAAGGTTAACCAGAGCTGACACGGCATCTTTTTGGGCGCTCATCTCTGTACTGTCAATAACGCGGACATCGCCGCCTGCATCGGCTGATAATGGGGTAAACCCCCTGCCCGCTGGTGGGGGTTTGCCAGAAAGCTCCATAACAATACGCGCCGCTAAACTTGGCCCTACGCCATTAGCACGGCTAAAGGCCGCCTTATCTTCGAGGGATGCCGCAGAGAGAATTTCTGCTGGGCTTAACACATCCAAAATGGACAAAGCCGCCTTTGGTCCAACTTTTTGTACGGACTGTAATTTTACAAACCAAGCCCGTACTTCTTCGTCCGCAAAACCGAACAGCGTAATCGCCTGTTCACGCACATGGGTTTCTATATGCAATACGGCTTCGACCCCGACCGCAAGCGTCGTCAAAGTTCGCCCCGAACACTTCACTAAATAACCAACACCATTTACGTCAATGATGGCCTCATCCGTACCAATGACAATTACAGTCCCTTTAAGCATACCTATCATTAGGGGTTTTCCTGACTTATAGCGGGTGGCGATGCTGTAACTGAGCCGATGACATACACCCCGTCATAACCATCTAACTCGGTATCGAACAATTGGATGCTCCAATCTCTATCTTTATTCGGCGTAATTGGTTCAACATCATGAGGCCTATGTCCTGACTTCCAGGCCTTACAGTCCTCCTTTGTCCGCCCCCTACAATTCCAACTCGTACCTTTATAAGAATGGGCGTTTAGCAACAGGCTTTCATCTTTGGGCAAATGCTCTGCCATATGTTGGTATTTTTCTTCCCCTGACTTTGCCCACCCTCGTTTAGCGTGATAATTGCCAACAAGCACAAAAATTTTATCACCCGATGCGGTTAGTATATTTGCCGCCATCTGCTCTTCATATATTTGGCTGTAATCCGCATTCGTCATGCCAAAGGTTTTTTCTTCGAAAGTTAAATAATGAATGATGGGCAAAATGTCGACTTCAAAGCCTTGCTGTTTGTACAACTTTATTTGTTTGAACAAATCCCACATAGCCTGACTAGAGCGCCCATCTGTAAACTCATTCGTCCAAATTTTTGATTGTAGAAAATCTGCATCAGCTTGTCCTGTTTTATCTTCTAGAAAGTTACTAATATCAGCTTTTTCAGTATCTGGATACTCCAGAGCCAGAGTGACCCGCAGTCCTTTTTTGAGGGCATGACAGAGAACATCTCCTACAAATTTTGGCGACTGATTAGTGCCATGAATTTCCCCGAACACTATAGTTTTAGGTGAGCCATCATTTATAATAACATCAACATTCTCTATAGATGGACATGTTAGACCCTCACTTGATACTACTGAACTAGTTTTCTCCCCACATCCTGTAATACCAATCAAAGCAATGACCAAAAACGCACTAAATAAAGTATTTTTCATGCTAAATTCCCTTTATTCAATCTATTTTGCAAAGCCCCTGCAGCACTTGCTCTGTGCGCATGACATATAGCGATCGCGAGCGCATCCGCCGCGTCGCCTGCTTTTAATTTTTGGCCGGGCAGCAGGACATTCATCATGGCGGCGACTTGGGTTTTGTCAGCTTGGCCGGTACCAACCACAGATTTTTTGACCTTTTTGGCTGAGTATTCGCCCACATATAAGCCGACTTGCGCGGGCGCCAACAAACAAACCGCGCGGGCATGTCCGAGTTTCATTGCCGATGCCGGATTATTGTTCATGAACACCTCTTCCACCGCCGCTTCGTCTGGAGCAAATGTATTTATCAACTGCGAAAGTTCATCAAATAATTGGTTCAGACGCAAAGCCATGTCCTGATTGACGGCAGGCTTAATGACGCCGTGACCGATATGGGTAATCTTCAGGCCTTCCGCGTCAACCACACCCCAACCGCATTTAACCAGTGAAGGGTCAATCCCCAATATGCGAATCCCTTTATGTTTTTTGGTGCTCATGAAAAGAACACTAAGCGAACACAGTAAACAAGTCGAGAGCTTTTCCGTTAACGAAAGGTTACTGGGGTGTCACTGATATGACATACGATCAGTTTTAGTCAGTTTGTTTTTTGAGTGCATCCCTCACTTCTTTCAATGTTTTAAGAGCCAGAATTTGAGAATGAGGCAACTTACCCAAAATTGGTGTACCGTGTTCACTGATGGGAAAATATTCTTCACACCATAATATGCGCTGCACTCTACTCAAAATAAAAGATGTGTCTCTGCATAGCCCGCATCTCTCTAGAGCTACGTAGTTATGTACTCGCAATACTTCCCATGGAAGCCTATCATTTTGTGGTTGTGAGGTTCCATACGCAATTTGCAGTGAAGCGTAATTTAGTTCAGTTTTCTTATCCCGAAAAACACTTTTTGATAGAACTAGACCTGGATGTTTATCTGGCCCAGGCTCATATGGAACTTCATTATATGGAAAATTCACCCAGACAATATCATATATTTCTGGCGATGATGATATGCTATATATGTTGTGTCCGAGTACAACTGGCACAATCTCTACCAGATTTCGCCGCCGACTAAAATGCCTTCGGCTAATGCTTCTTCTAATTCTTCCTTAGACAGGCCAGAACGATGCATCATGGCTTCATCCATAACATCAAAGTGCTTTTCCTTAATGTCTCTTGAATAATCGAATTCAACAGGTTTAGGCAAATTTGATTCCTGAAACATGAGGTCAGACCGTGGTTTTGGCTGTTTGGTCACATGTTGCTCCTTAACTTTATGTGCGTTATATATAACGTAACTACCTTAATACAATGATTAATAATAATTCATAAACTGCATTTATTTTTAGTGTTGCTAAAATGTCTACTAACAAACATAGTCTACTACACCTTCATAAAACAAGGATAAGTAATGATAATTAAATAATTTCATATATTTAACACATAGTAATCCATAATAAAAAACTATCATCATCAAACGTAAACAACAATCACTGGTTCTGCGGCTTTATCCCGATAAATTTATCGGAGCAATAGTCTTGAAGGTATTTTGCCTGAGCTGTTAAATCACCTTTTAACGCCTTTAGCGGCACGAGCCTATCAATAACAATCGTCTTGTTGGGCGCATGAAACCCGATGACCAAGATAGGAATATCGGCTCCGTGAGAAATCCGCAAAAAACCAGTTTTCCATTTATCAATTTTGGAGCGTGTCCCTTCGGGCGACATACCAAGCCAGACATTATCCTCCCCGTTAATCCAATCTATTGTCTGCTCTAGAATATCCGTTTTTTGGAACCGATACACAGGGACACCACCTGTCCATTTCAATAAACCGCGAAACGGCCAAATGTTAATCTCACTTTTCATGAGGTATCGCGCCCGTAGCCCCAAATAAAATTTGGCCCCCATAGCCAAAAAATAGTCCCAATTGGATGTATGTGGGGCTACTATTATCATCAGCTTTTTTTCGTTGGGGAACTTCCCTACGACTGTCCAACCTAGTAATTTCAACACCGTCCAACCGATAGCACGGCTGACGACACTGCCCTGCCTCGGCATATTTTCTGAAATTAATCCTACACGTTTCACGCCGCCTTTATGGCTGGGTTTTTATTTCGCGTCTAGCTTGAATATATGATCAAGAGAAGCTTTACCTGGGCCAAAAGCCAGAACAGCAAGCAAGCAAGCGACCCACCAAGCATGACTACCCCACCAACTTGCAGCGTCAGGGAAGACAAAAAGTTGGATGAATAATGTCATGCCGAGCAAACCAAGGGCTGCAACTCGTGAGTAGAGACCAACAATGATGGCGGCTCCCAATGCAACTTCCATAATACCCGCAAGATTGGCAAAGCGGTCAATGATAAAGCGGACAGTTTCGTTGGTGTAATCTTGTTCCGCTTTGTCGCACAGATAAAGCGCACCCTTACGGACTTCTTCTGGGCAGAAAAATTCATACTCAAACAGATCATATGTACTGGCATTAAACTTAAAAAAACCGTTCCACTTTACTAGACCAGATTTTAAAAATACGCGACCAACGGCGATACGGGCAAATAGCAAAGCCAAAAATTGTAGTTTTTCTGTGTAAGGGTACCAAAAAGTCAATAAGCCAGATAATTTAGATAATATTTTACGCATATGCGCCTCCATTTGTAAGTTTCTTGTCATCAATTTTTTTAGTATTTTTGTTCGCTTTAAAAAGTTCTGCAGCAACCATGCCGCTTAATAATTGCCCGACATCAGTGGATGGCTCAACTGCCAGTGCCTTCACGGTCGCCAAACCGAGGTTTCCACCTTCTTTAATCGTATTTAAAAATGCAAATTCTGCATCGTTCAAATCTCTATATCTTACGTCTAGTCCGTAGCGCCATACCAACACATTTTCATGTTGTTCATCCAGTTCAACGGCTTTCGTAAGCTTTTTATCTTCACGAAGCGCCGCCCAGATTGAAAACACCGCCCACATATTACGCACCAAAAACACATCTGGCTTGAGGGTCATTTCAAACTTCTCCAAATCACCACCAAGTTGGATAATATTTTCCAGGACTGACATGTGCAGCGCCTCGGCATCTTTAGCGATATGCGCTAATGTCCAAGCACGGTCTAAACACGCGAAACTTGCTAGATACGGGAGTTTATGCCGCTCTAAATTATCTTCAGTAAACGTAGTAAAATGCTCTCCGTAACCAACCAGACTACGCTGGCGGGCGGGGTAGTTTTTAATGTATTCTAGGCATATACCTGCAAAAAATTCATCGCCGACAAGTTCTAAAACAGATTTATAATTTGCCTTAAGTACGTCTATATGGGCTGTGACTGAGTTATTACGGTAGACGCTGACATATTTCGCATCAAAATACTTTAAATCTACTGGACTGGTTGAGTGGGTGCCGCTCAGCACGCCCGCCATGGTTTGCATATAGTTTTTCATACCGCCACCTCTGTAACAAGCTGCGCATCTAATGCGGCTCCCGCGCGACCGTGTTCTTTTAACAGCTCTGAAAATTCGGGAATATTCCCGTCTCTCTCTAGCAATACGGGCACAGGGCCAATATGTGCCAAAGCCGTATCCAACAGGTCCCATACGGGCTCAGAAACAGGCGACGAGTGGGCATCTATGAGTAATTTTTTGCCGTACTTTGGATCTTCGTCAAAACCTGCAATGTGGATTTCTCCGATTAAGTCTGTCGGTAAAGCATGTATGTAGGCGCTTGCATCTATGCCAACATTGACGGCGCTAATATAAACATTGTTGACATCAAGCAACAATCCGCACCCTGCCCGCCTCGCGATTTCCACCAGAAAATCAGGCTCGTCTAATTCGGAATTGGTCGCCATATAATTGGTCGGGTTTTCTATTAAAATACGCCGTCCTATGGACGACTGAAACTCGTCAATTCGGTCAACCATATTATCTTGCGCCGCTTTGGTTCGCGGCATCGGTAGGAGGTCAGCAAAATATTGACCCTCAAAACTAGACCATGTAGCGTGTTCAGACACCTGCGCTGGGTTAAAACGCTCTATTAATTTACGCAGTGACTTTAGATGCGTCTTATCGAATGGGTCAAGCCCGCCGAGAGACGCCCCGACCCCGTGTAAGCTCAAGGGGAATTTGTCGGCAATAGCCTCAAGCCAAGCCAATCTTGGCCCGCCGTCCACCATGTAATTTTCAGGGTGAACTTCGTACCACATATTTTGGCCGGGATGTTCTAAAGCTTCGCGGAAAAATTCCGGCTTCAGACCCATTCCGGCCATATTTGGTAGTTTAGTCATTTTTATCGTCTAAACTTTAAATGTTTTTATGCCGACTAGCGAGCAGAGAGAGAACCGTTGCCTCTTGGCGTAATAATTAGTGCACAACTACCTTTTGGAACATAAGTCCAAGCATTGGACTGAAAATCAGATGTAGAAGAGCCTTGGCAAGAGGTGCCTGCGCCGGCTTTGCAATCATTTTCACCTGTCAATGCAACACCAAAACATTTTTCTTTGCTTGTTCTGCCTTTGAGACGACCACCGGCCATCCAACCATTAAAGGCTTGCTGAACGCCAGCAGGTGCCGACGAAGCAATTCTGATTTGTGAATTGGGTTTGGCTGTAGCAGCTACGCCAAGAGATGCGGCCAATAATGTACCGACAGTCAGGGCTTTAGTAAAATTTTGGGGGGAAGACATAATTTAACTCCATTTATAATAATATTTAAAAGCGAACATTCGCCTTGCTAGCTTGTTAACAAAGCTTTTCATCACATAGGGTGACGATGTGCTCTCTAACGGTCACTTGAATGTGAGCCGGACGTTAAGTTGACGGCAATACCACAAAATTCACCATAGTGCTTGCCTTATTTCGTATTACCGCCTTATTTGCGCAAAAGATTGCCATTGTTGGGCAAAAAAATCATCAAATGAGCACAGTTTTGGCAAACCCGCGCCTCAATACACTTCCATACAATCAATACGGTAACACATACGGAAGGTAAACCCATGATGAAATTATTAATCGCCACAGCATTATCGGCTTTAGTCTTTGCAGCTAATTCCAATGCGCAGGAGGCGCAACAACAAACCAACACAGTCCTAAAGGAAGTATCTCTTACAGTCCCGTTCAAGGAAAAATCAGACCCACAGCCAACTATTCAAATGAGCAGTAAAATTGGCATAGCACGCATTGAGAATGGACGTTTGATCTCCGCACCAATGGCTGAATTACGTAATTGGGCCGCACTTGATAAGCTATCTGATACCACATTCGCACCTATTAGTCCGGTAGCATTGTTTAAAAATGTGCCAATGGGGCCAAAAATTGAGCGTGAAAGTGAAAACAAGCTTGATGAAATCCGCATAACAGCATCCGATTTAAATATGGATTATGTCTTAATATACGGCATGGGCGGCGATGCCCAATGGGGTAGTTTTGCCGGTCAAGCTATGGCTGAAACTGGCTTTACAGTAGACAAGCACACAATATCCCCGCGCGGTGAAATTAAGGCCTTACTCGTCAACACATATACAGGCAAAGTATATGGCACGGTTGTGTCTGATATTTTAACTTTTAATATCAGTAACTTAACACAAAAAGTAGATGCGCTCATAAACGCACTAACCAAAGAGCCTTTCGCGAGTACGGCCTAATAAAATATAAGAAAGCTTGGCGCATACGAATCCTAGAGTACGCAAACTCAAGCAGGATCATCACTGCCTTTACAATATAATTTACAAAATGCGTACATTTTTGCCTCGTATTCCCTGTAACATCGGACCCCAAAGTTAATGCGCATCATCCTTATTTTGTAAACCAAGTATGGTTTTCCACATCCTATAAGAGACCGTCCAATACATAACAATCAATTTGTAATAATATGCATGTTCCCGGCAGAGTTCCCAGCAGATTTCACGGCTGGCATTAAAATTAGGGGCGCCTTTACTGCCTTGCTTATTTGGCAAAGCTTTATAACTACAGGCCTTTACGCAACAGAATTTGCCGTCTAGTGTCCGAAAAAAAATTTGGAGATTTATATGCGCCTGTTTCGCTCTACTGCACTCATCACAAGTCCTTTTATTCTTGCACTTGGTCTGAACGCCTGCTCAGCAGATACAACCAAACCGTTGGAAAAAACAACCGAACAAGCACCAATTGTTAAAATCGTCAAAGATGATAAATTCACATATGCTAATTATGACAAAGTGCGTATGACCCATTTGTCGTTAAACCTTGATGTAAATTTCGAAGATAAAGTTTTGGACGGAACAGCGACGATTGACTTTAAAATCATAGATGACAACGCGCACACTCTACATCTCGACACCAAAGATTTAACCATCCGTTCTGTGCAAGGTCTGGCGAGCTCCGGCGAATGGAGTGCTATGGACTACACACTCAGTGATGAAGACGAAATATTGGGCACACGCCTAGAAATTCCTTTTTCCAAAGGTATGAATAAAGTCCGTATTGATTATAAGACAAGCCCAACAGCTGAAGGGTTGCAGTGGTTATCGCCTGAGCAAACCGCAGGCAAAGAAAAACCTTATCTATTCTCACAAGCCCAAGCCCTGAACGCCCGCACTATGACACCTGTGCAAGATACACCTGCCGTGCGTATAACATATGATGCGACGCTGCGCGTTCCCGACGGCTTGCTACCACTGATGAGCGCAGAGCAAAGCAAAAAAGACAAAAACGGTGAATACCATTTCAAAATGCCACAACCAATCCCGTCATATTTGCTGGCCATTGCGGTTGGCGACATAAAATTCAAAGCCATTAACGACCATATTGGGGTTTATGCAGAACAATATATTTTGGATGCGTCCGCTGATGAATTTTCTGAAACTCCATTGATGGAAGCATCCAACGCGAAGTTATACGGGCCATATCGCTGGGGCCGTTACGACCTCATAGTATTGCCGCCCAGCTTTCCATTTGGCGGCATGGAGAACCCAAGATTATCGTTCATGACCCCTACCCTGATTGCCGGCGATAAGAGCCTGACCAATGTTGTCGCCCACGAGCTTGCGCATTCTTGGTCTGGTAATCTCGTAACAAATTCCAGCTGGCGTGATGCTTGGCTGAATGAGGGGTTTACGTCTTATGTAGAAAACCGCGTTATGGAGGATTTGTACGGCGTCGAACGTGCAGTCATGGAACAGGTATTAGGACTTGAAGATGTCAAACGGTCAATTGAAAATGCCAGCAGACCAGAACTGACACATCTTAAGCTTCCTACAGATTTAGCGCATCCAGATGATGCATTTACCAATGTCGCATATGTCAAAGGACAATTTTTCTTGCAGTTCCTTGAGCAAAGATTTGGCCGTGATAATTTTGATCCATTCTTGAAAAACTATTTCAACCATTTCGCTTTCCAAAGTGTGACAACCGAAGATTTTATTAAATATCTGCACGACGAACTGCATGTGAAAAACCCTGACGCTTTGACTTCCGAAGAACTCAAAGCCTGGGTTTACGGTCCCGGTTTACCTGACACATTTATCACGCCTATATCAGACGCATTCACCAAAGTGGATGCGGCGCGCACGGCTTGGCTGGACGACGGCACCGTCGGTGACACATCCTCGTGGTCAACCCATGAATGGTTACATTTCTTGAACAATTTTTCTGAAACTCTAAGCAAAGAACAGTTAAAGAAAATGAACGAGGACTTCAATTTTAACGGTCATCAAAACGCCGAAATTGCCTTCGCGTGGTATATGCAAGCCATTCAGGGCAATTACAGCAAAGTCGACAAAGAGTTGGAAAGCTTTCTGATGACCGTTGGGCGCGGAAAATTTATCTATCGTCTGTACGGTGCCTTGGCTGGCCTAAATGAGGACGCGCGCACTTGGGCAAAAGAAGTTTATGTCAAAGCACGGCCAGGCTATCACCCAATCGCCCAGCGTAGAATTGATGCAATATTTACCAAGGCTGAAGCGAAAGTTGAACAATAGTTAGTAAAATTATGAAAAAAATATTTCCTATAATCTTAATTGTTGGCGGTATAGCTCTCATGTTTATTGTCTGGACGGGCTACCAAAAAGCTGAACGCGCCAAGAGAGAAACCGATACACTTCGTGATTTGATCTTGCAGCAAACCATTTCGGAGCAAGAAAAAGTTGTTGTGAAAATTCCGACCGAACCAGAATATGACCCTACTGATTTAGACCAGACCCCTCCCGGCGTTACACCTTTCATACCTACCTCTGCCTGTTTAATGGAATGGGGAAACAATCTGCGGCAATACTGTGCGGGCGGTGATGAGGCTCCGCTAGAATTGATAGAAGGCGGTGACGATCAAACTGAAAGCATGCGTGTCCTTAACATGTGTTTGAACGAATTATTGCACCAGATGGATACATATGAAACCAACTTAAGGCCCATGGATAGCACAGTGGTGCAAAACGAAGCCAACCGAAAAGACTTGGCTTGCAAATTGACTGCGGCTTACGGCGATAGTCCCGTCTTTGATGATGGAAGCATCTATTACATGGTTAAGCAGCATGTAGAGAGCGGCAATATAGAGCGGCTAGAAAACCGCTAAGTTTCTTTAGTAAGCTATCAGGGCATACACCCCAAAAAAAACTAAGCTCACTGAGCAAACTAGGGTCAGGAACTATTAAATACTGAATTTCATCAGTTTTATGAACATCAGATAAACGACTGCGCAATTGTGGCGGAAATAAGGCAAAACCGTTCAGCTAGCATTCAATCCTGTATCCTATAAAGAAATTGCGTGTGTCCCAGCTGCCTTGTCTTCCCCTTGACGATTTGGCCGCAAAAAAAGCAGTCCGGCAGTTCACGTAGCAGGGCGGATGAAGACCGATTTTCTCTCTCTCACGGTCTTCTCCACCCTGTCTTTTTTTTTAGCCTGTCTTTTTTTTAGCCTGTCTTTTTTTAGCCTGTCTTTTTTTTAGCCTGGCTTTTTTTAGCCTGGCTTTTTTTACCTGTCTTGTATTACTTTATGAGGTAAATTTATGCGCTAGCATCCGCATCTGCTGGAATACGGAGCATTTGCCCGACATAAATTTTATCTGGATGCGAAAGCATCGGCTCATTGGCTTTAAAAATTTCCATATAACGACTACCTTTGCCGTAATATTTTTTGGAAACTGCCCATAACGTATCGCCACTTACAACTTCATGGAATTGTGATGCCGCGCCGCCATCTGCTGCATTCGCTTCGTCGTGAACTGCGCTTACACCTTTTACATTTCCAACTGCAAGAATAATTTTTTCTTTCATCTCTTGAGACACCGCATTGCCAGAAATTGTAACTTTTCCATTGTCATCGACGTTAATATCTACACCGTCTGAATCGAGGCCCATATCACTGACTTCTTTTTCAAGAACTTCCTTGTCCTTTTTCCCTTTAAACATGCCCGATAGTTTGCGCCCCGCAACTTTTGCAAATGAAATTGCTCCAAACATAATATTCTCCGTTTTGTGTTAGAATCAGGAATTATCCTGCCATAACTCTATCTTTATCCCAATTGGATCAATAAACCAACCAAATACCCCATATCCTTCATCAGAAACCTCACCGACGATTGTTGCGCCGCCTGCCCTGGCCTTTTCAATCATGGCGGGGACATCATCTACCCGCAGATTTATCATGAACATATTGTCCGTCGGTGCAAAATAATCTGTGTCCGCTTTGAAGGCGCTGAGCAATGTGAATGCCTTTCCGTCATTTTTCCATTCCATGGAACCCCATTCTGACGGCTCAACACCCATATGGGTTTTCCACCATTCTTTATATGCTTTCGTATCATCACATTTGACGAACACCCCGCCGACCCCTAATATTTTAGCCATATTGTCCTCCTTGATAAATTTGAATGTAACTTTAAATTCATCCACAAACAAGCCTTGGCCTTTTCACATTCACACTGTATAGAGCGAAAGAATCTTTATAAACGCACGAAAAAAGGCACGTTATGGCTTTCTCACTAGAACTCATTCAATCCGGTGTAAGTATTTTTGGGTTGTTTAACCTAGATCCAGCTTTGCTGATATTTGGTTTGGCTGCCGCATTATTTGGCGGACTTAACCTTCTCGAATTTAAGAAATTTTGGTAGGAATAATACGTAAGTGCTTCTTGCTTTTCTCTTATTTTGCATTGGTGTTATCCTACTGCTCATCGCTGGCGACATTTTGGTGCGCGGGGCGGCGGCTCTTGCCCATAAATGGGGAGTGCCTTCGTTAATCGTCGGGCTTACCATTGTTGCATTTGGCACCTCTGCACCGGAATTGATTGTCAGCGTACAATCCGTCTTAACGGGTGCCAGTGAACTTGCAATTGGTAATGTCATTGGCTCTAATATTGCCAATATATTATTGGTTTTGAGTGTCCCTGCCCTTATCATGGCTCTGCCTACCAATGTAGCGGGCGTCGGGCGCAATTCAGCCGTTGTCGTACTCGCAACTCTTGTCCTGATGGTTTTGATGTTCCTCCATAGACCTTTGGTGTTTTGGCAAGGCGCACTTTTATTTAGCGGCATTGTGCTTTACTTGCTTTGGATGTTTAGTTTGGCACGTTCAGGCGCAAAAGACCCTGCTTTGGCAGAAATGTCAGAAATGGCAAGTATGGAGGGCATGCCGAAAAGTTATTTCACCATGATCCTTTTTACTGTCCTTGGTATAGCAGGCTTGGCATTCGGCGGTGATCTCATTGTCAAAAATGCTACTTATATCGCCGAAGGTTTTGGCGTAAGTGAAGCGCTTATCGGCTTAACCATAGTGGCGATTGGTACATCATTACCGGAATTGGCAACCGTTATGGTCGCATCTTGGCGGGGCCATAACGAAGTTGCTATTGGCAATGTTCTTGGCTCTAACATCTTCAATATTTTTGCTGTAATGGGCGCAGCGGCTATCGCTGGCCCTGTCAGCATTCCACCTAAATTTTTGGTATTTGATGTTTGGGTCATGCTTGCAGCAACCATTGCTTTGACCATTTATGTCCTTCGCCGTGCTCCCATTGGGCGTAAAACTGGTTTGGTATTTCTAGTTGGCTACGGCTTATATATGGCCGCAATCGCACGGGATATTGTTGGCGCAGGCGCCGGTGTGTGATATACGCACCTCTATGACCCAAGACAGCATGCTTAAGACAGTTTTAATTACGGGTGCCGCCACACGAATAGGTCGTGTGCTTAGCGAAGGATTAGCTTCGGATGGATGGCAGGTGGTTATCCATTACAACAGTTCAAAAAACGCAGCTATCGATTTGGCCAAAAAAATAAATAACGCAGCTCTTGTGCAATCTGACCTTACGAACGCAAATGATGTTGAAACTCTGATTGACAAAGCTGCAAAAGCTATTGGTAGTCCGCTCACTGCCCTTGTTAATAATGCATCTACCTATGTTCCTGATACAGCCAAAGACTTTAACCTGGATAAATTTGAAAACCATCTCGACGTAAATCTTAAAGCACCGCTCAGATTGGCACATCAATTTGCCAAGCAATTGCCACAAGGTGAGAATGGATGTATCATAAATATGATTGACCAACGTGTGCTTGCCCCAAAACCTGATTTTTTTACATATGGTGTTTCTAAGTCTGCATTATTTTTTGCAACCAAAACATTGGCGCAAGCCTTTGCCCCAAATATTCGTGTCAATGCTGTCGGCCCTGGACCAACATTGCAAAGCATTTATCAAAGCGAAGCAGACTTTAGACGTGTAGCCAAACAGACACTCTTAGGCGCAGGTTCTCCGCCTGAAACCATAATAGGTGCTGTACGCTATCTTTTGGCAGCCAACGCTGTAACTGGTCAAATGATAGCCGTTGACGGCGGTCAACATTTAGGATTTTAACATGACGACTTCATCAACCAAAATAAAAATAGAAGGGTTAGAAGTTTTAGCCTCTATTGGTGTGCATCCCCACGAACACGAAAGCACACAGGTCATACTCATAGATATCTGCTTGGATATGGGCACAATGCCCATGCCTGAAGATGATATATTAGCAGAAACTCTCGACTATGCACGCGTGGCACAAAAAGCAGCCGAATTTGCCCAAGAGGCCCATGTTCAATTGGTCGAAACTCTCGCGGGCCGAATAGCAAAATGGGCACTGGCAGAGGATAGAAGGGTTCAATCCTGCACAGTATGTATCGCAAAACCACACGCCCTCATTAACGCCGAAACGGCAGGTGTAGAATTTATTTTAAGCAGAAATGGCTAAAAAGGAACAAATGGACGCGCGAAGCGGCACAAACATTATCGCCGCCTATGTAAAGACTTTACCAGCAAAACCAGGTGTTTACCGTATGATCGACAATCACGGTGAACTCCTTTATATTGGTAAAGCCAAGCATTTAAAAAAGCGTGTCACGGCCTATACTAAATATGGCCGTCACCCGATCCGAATTCAGCGCATGATACGCGCCACAAAAACCATGGAATTTGTAGTCACTGATAGTGAGACCGAAGCACTTTTGCTAGAGGCTTCCCTTATTAAACGCTTAAAGCCACGTTACAATATATTACTCCGTGATGATAAAAGCTTCCCATATATTCTTATGCGCACAGACCATCCCGCTGCTCAACTCATGAAGCATAGAGGTAAACGAAATAAAAAAGGACAATATTACGGCCCATTTGCGTCTGCTGGCGCGGTCAACCGTACTATCGACACCCTTCAGCGCGCCTTTCGCCTGCGCACATGTTCTGATAGTGTATATGCGGGGCGGTCGCGGCCATGTATGCTGCACCAAATAAAAAGGTGTGCTGGCCCCTGCACTGGCGAGATATCCATATCTGATTATGCACAGCTAAACCGTGATGCTTCTGATTTTTTATCTGGGCGGTCGCAAATTTTACAAAAACGGCTACAAACTCGCATGCAATCTGCAGCAAAAGCTCTTCAATTTGAAGAAGCTGCAGACATTCGCGACCGAATTCGTGCAATGGCATTTGTGCGGACTGGTAAAACCCATATTGCACCAAAAACCTTCGCTGAAGCTGACATTGCAGCTATTCACAGAGAAGGTGAAAACCAAGAAGGTGGGCAAGCCTGTATACAGGTTTTCTTTTTCCGAGCGGGACAAAACTGGGGCGCAAATGCTTATTATCCACGCCATGCCAAAGACCAAGATACGGCCGATATTCTCGACGCGTTTTTGGCGCAATTTTATACGGGAAAACCTATTCCGAAGCAGTTATTCGTCAATGTGGACTTACCTAACAAAGCACTACTGGAGACTGCCCTTTGCGAACGACGCGGGAAAGCTTTTAGGATATATCGACCTAAACGTGGAGAAAAATTTGATCTTGTAGAATTGGCGCGGCGAAATGCCCGCGAAGCGCTTGCCCGTAAATTAGCTGAAACGGCTTCACAAAACCGCCTCTTATCAGGACTAGCCGACGCTCTTGATTTACCAGATATTCCAGAGCGTATAGAGGTATATGACAACAGTCATATACAAGGTACGAATTCAGTCGGAGCATTTATTGTTGCCGGCGGCGAAGGATTTCTGCGGCGTGAATACCGTACGTTTAACATCAAAGATACGCGCACCAAACCAGGGGATGATTTTGCCATGATGCGTGAAGTCATGCAACGCCGCTTCTCACGACTACTAAAAGAAGATGGACTGGTTTGGCCAGATTTGGTCTTGATTGACGGCGGTAAAGGCCAACTTTCGGCTGTTAGTGGTGTCTTAGAGGAGATCGGCGCATTGGAACGCACGACGCTGGTTGCGATTGCCAAAGGGCCAGATAGAAATGCAGGCCGTGAAACATTTCACATGATCGGTCGGCCCGAATTTACGCTCCCTGCCCGTACGCCTGTGCTATATTATCTACAAAGATTGCGCGATGAAGCCCACAGATTTGCTATCGGCACCCACCGCGCGAAACGCAAAAAACAGATGCACACTAATCCGCTAGATGCTATTGAAGGAATCGGACCTAGTCGCAAAAAGGCTTTATTGTCATGGTTTGGTTCTGCCAAGGCTGTTGCTGGTGCCGCGGTTGAAGATTTGGCGAAAGTAGAGGGAATAAGCAAAAAACTTGCGGAGAATATACATGACCATTTCAACGAATGACAATGAAAATCCATCATATGTAAGCCGTAGTCTAAAAGTCATTAGAGGCGCATTGGCAGACGCGCTAACACTTGTCCGAATATGCCTGACACCTGTTATCATGTTTGTGATTATCAAAGCCTGGTCTTCCAAACCAAGTGATACAGAAGGTTATTTTTCGCTAAATCTGGAACTCGTATTATTGGCTTCAATATTATTTTTAATTGCAGTTATGACGGACATTCTAGATGATTTTATCGGAGGTAATACCACTGCGGTTTTTCGTAAGTTAGTCTGGTTTGATGATATAGCTGATAGTTTATTGATTATTGGAACATTGTTGTCGCTCATTTGGGTTACCGGGCAAGCCAACCTCTTGCATTGGAGCTTTGCAGTTCCAGTCCTCGTCTTATTTATCCGTGATATTGTCATCGGCTTATTTAAAAGTTTGAAATTTTCCAAAAGTAAATTCCAAGAAACACGGCTCGGGGACATTAAAAATGCATTGGCTATGTTTGCCGTTTGCTTATTGGTCGCAGCGCCGTGGTTGTCAAATATTGTAGATAGTTTTACAGTCGGACGTGTTGAAGATAGTATAGAAATTTATAATGCGCCCAGCGCGATTATATGGAATATAGGGCTGGCTGTGCTTTGGCTGGCTGCTATATTATCAGTATTTTCGGGCAAGAAACTTGTTGAAAACCAAACTGATGTAAATGAGGGTGTTTCGACATGACAATAATATCTCGTCACAAATTTTATTGGCTGCCCAATGCATTGACCATCGGACGTATAATAATTATTCCTTTTCTTATGTGGGGAATACTCGCGGTTGGCAGCAATATAAGCAGCTTAGCTAATGCGCCTATACTGTTGTTATTGTTATTTGTTTTATGTGGAGCTACTGATTTTCTTGATGGTTATTTGGCAAGAAAATGGGCACTAGTTTCCGCATTTGGCCGTATGCTCGATCCAATAGCTGATAAGCTGTTGGTTGCCGGTTGCCTCATTGCCTTGAATATTAGTTTTGGGCCCATATGGTATGTCCTGATACCGAGCGTAATTGTTATATTCCGCGATATTTTCATTAGCGGTACGCGTGAACATGCCGCAAATGCGGGTATTGTTCTATCACCAACCAAATTGGCAAAATGGAAAACTGCTGCAGAAATGCTGGCTATCTTACTGTTTTTAATCGGGGTGAGTACACGTTCGGTCATGCCAGTAAGTGCAAATATTGGTGATGTATCAATTTTGGCATCCAAAGCAGGCATAGCCCTGCTCTGGCTAGCAGCAATCTTATCGGCTTATACTGGGTATTATTACGTAAAAGAAACTTTTCGCACCTAAATTATGCGAGCTTCCCGCGCACCAATTTATCATAATCTTCGACCATATTGACCGACAATTCACCGGGCGTATATTTTTGCCGTTCGATTGAGCGTACCGGTGTAATTTCTGCCGCAGTGCCGACAATGAAACATTCACTAAATGTCGACAGTTCATCTGGCCAAATGTCGCGCTTGATGACATTGATGCCCCGTTTTTCAGCCATCAAAAGTACTGCTTTTCGCGTAATACCATCCAAGAGGATATCATTTGTAGGTGTATGGATTTCACCATCACGGACGAAAAAAATGTGCGCGCCTGTGCATTCCGCAATTCTGCCCTTGTAGTCGAGCATTAAGGCATCATCAAACCCTTTATCAGTTGAAGCGTCTTTCGCCAGAGTGCAAATCATATACAGCCCTGCCCCCTTAGCCTTGCACGGTATGGTGTCTGGTGCTGGGCGTTTCCAATCAGCCATACAAAGGCGAATACCCTTCATTTTATCATCAAAATAATCACCCCAATGCCAGACGGCTACCGCGAGATGAATTTTATTGCCTTTTGAAGCAACGCCCATCATTTCACTGCCGCGCCAAGCAATTGGCCGCACATAAGCAGAACCAAGCCCTGACTTTGCAAGTGTATCCATGCAAGCCTTATCAACTTCCTCAACGCTAAACGGAATTTCATAACCTAAATGTTTGGCAGAATTTAATAACCGTTGGCTGTGGTCACGGAGTGCATAAATCTCACCATCATAAGCACGGTCGCCCTCAAACACACCCGAACCATAATGCAAGGAATGGGTTAAAACATGGACTTTAGCTTCGCGCCAGTCAACAAACGCGCCGTCCATCCATATATAGCCGTCCCGATCATGGTAAGCAGCATCAGCCATTATTTTCTCCACTTTTATTTCTTCTCGATATTGTGTAGCTTTCCCTTTAAGTCAACAACAATGTGTTAAATCAATATCAAACAAAACTTTAATGGCAATATGACGCAGCTAGATACAAATACAAATTTCCAAGACACCCACCTTTTGGTGGTTGATGATGATGACCGTATTCGCAATTTGCTCAAAAGGTTTTTGTCAAAAAGTGGCTTTCGTGTTTCCATTGCCGCAAATGCTTTTGAAGCACGGCGGTTTATGAATAGCTTAACATTTGATCTTTTAGTCCTCGATGTCATGATGCCAGGTGAAGATGGGTTCATGCTCACCAAATCGCTGCGTGATGTTGATGATATACCGATTATATTACTCACAGCACGCGGAGAACCAAGTGACAGAATAAATGGTTTATCTTTGGGTGCCGATGACTATCTTGCCAAACCGTTTGAACCAGAAGAGCTCGTCCTTCGTATAAAAGCAATCTTAAAACGTCAAGCCACGCGTCCCCGCCATCACAAAATACGTTTTGGAGATTATCTCTTTGATTTAGATCGCAAATATTTGGAAAAATCGGGCATGCGTATGCATTTAACGACAGGTGAAACAGCATTACTGGCGACATTGTCTCTGCGTACAGGCCAAGCAGTAAGTCGCAAAAACCTAGCCGAGCAAATTAAAGCTAAGAGCGACCGTGCCATAGATGTGCAAATAACACGGTTACGGCGCAAATTGGAAAACAATCCATCCCAACCAGAATTCCTGACGACTATACGCAACCGTGGATATTGCCTACAGGCGGAACCGGTGAATGAGTAAATCAAAGAAACACGTTACAAAAAAATCTTCAAGGAGACTGTGGTTAAAATCGTACCTACCCAAAAGCCTGTTTGGGCGCGCCTTGTTAATCATCATGTTACCTATTGCAATGATGCAAATCATTGTTGCCTATTTTTTCTTTCAGGCCCATTGGCAAACCGTAACAGCAAGTCTTTCTGACAGCGTTGCGGCTGATGTCGCGGTTGTTGTTGAGCTTTACAAGCAAGCGCCAGATGCGGAACGCCTAGCCCGGCTAGATCAGATGATCCGCCCTAATATGAAACTTTCTGTGGTGTATGATGCAAAAGACACGTTAGAGACAGCAACCCGCAGGGCGTTTTTTTCGTCCCTGGACAAAACATTACGTCAAGCATTGGCCTCAAATTTAACAGATGAGTTTTGGTACGACACCACGCGCTATCCTCACTACATAGATATCCGTGTCAAAGTTGACGGCAAAGTATTGAAATTTGTCGTACCAAGGGACCGTGTATTTGCACCAACAGGGTTTATTTTCTTGTTTTGGTTGGTAATGGCGACAGTATTACTCAGCTTGGTCAGCATTTTGTTTATCCTCAATCAAGCAAGGCCGATCGTCAAATTGGCAAAAGCTGCCGAGGATTTTGGTAAAGGCCGAAGTATTGGTAAATTTAAACCTTCAGGTGCCGCAGAAGTGCGCCAGGCAGGCCATGCTTTTTTGGAAATGCGAGACCGAATTGGCCGCCATATTGATCAAAGGACTACGCTTTTGGCAAGTGTAAGCCACGATCTGCGCACACCTTTGACTAGGCTCAAATTACATCTGGCACTTGAAAACAAAAGTGAAGAAACTCAAGCGGCACGCAATGATATTTTCGATATGGAAAAAATGCTTGATAGCTATTTAGATTTTGCCCGTGACATGTCCGAAGAAGACAGACAAATAACGGATATAAAAATACTCTTAGAAGACATAGTTGGGGACGCTAGTGAAAAAATTAAGATTGCGTTCGTCGGTGAATTGGCAATAAATATTCGAAAAACTGCAATTAAACGTGCCTTGTCAAACATAATAAACAATGCAGCATCATACGCAAAAAATACCAATATCCACGTCAGACGCGGCAAAACCCATATCCATATAACCATAGATGATGATGGCCAAGGTATCCCGGCGGCATTACGACAAGATGTTCTTAAACCTTTTATTCGCCTTGACCCAGCGCGGAACCAAAATACCAAAGGTGTTGGGCTTGGTTTATCAATTGCCAATGACATTATCCAAGCTCATGGTGGTAGATTATTACTGGCAGAAAGCCCACTTGGAGGGTTGAGATGTTTCTTGACTTTACCGCTCTAGTCGCGGGATTTAGGGTCAGAACCTATTCAATACATTAATTCTGCTCTTCCTAAGTGTTTTTTGAGCAGGCGCAAGGCCGCAGGAAGTGCCAGTCACTTTCAAGGGTTTGCAACGCACTCAGGAAACACTTAGGAAGAGCCTTACGGGTTGGTCATTACCGTCCATGGTTCGGCGAAAACCCGTCTTGAATTAGCTTGGCTAGTCCTGCGAAAGCTTTCCTTGCTCCAGAAACGGTTATGAACAACAGAATTGAGGTATTGAATAGGTCCTGACCTTAGATAAAATTAACAGCCAATCTCAACAGCTATAGTTTTTAATATCCATAGTTTAAGCAAATCATCATTTGTAATAAAGATGGGTTATGCGTGTCATCATCCGAGTCGGGCGTTATTTGCTATCATCATATTACATACGTTCTTCATATGTTTTCTGATACGATTAGACATTATTTATAAAAATCCTACTTCATACGTTCTTCGTACGTTTCGTGATTTCTATCAGGCGATACTTGACTTAGCTAAACATACACCTTTACTAAATTAGTTTACTAATTTAGTAAAGATATATGAAAACTGCATCAACTAGGGAAATAAATGAATTGGCGCTTGTTTTTGATGCACTTGGGCATCCTCGGCGGATTGCTATCTTTCTTGCTCTACGTGCGGCTGGTTCTAGTGGGCTAACTTTTGGGGGTTTGGCTAAGCAGGCGAATATAGCAGATCCAAGTCTTTCCCATCATATCAGAATGATGAAAAAAAGTGGTTTGGTGCATAGCAATGTTAAAGGGCAGTTTACAATATTAACTCTTGAGGTGTCTGCAACCAAACTAGCTCTAAAGCGGCTTAGCTTAATTTGAAATATCATTAGTTGTTTTTGGGATTGATACCATAGTATTTTTCCTTAGCATATATTCTTAGCTTTTCTGCTTGTTCAATTGCAATTCCTGCCGGTTTGTTTTTGAGGTCTTGTGTGTTTAGAACAATTTTGTCCAAGTATAATGTTTTGGTGCGGCTATCCAGGCCCATCATGAAAACAGGCACATTGGCATTACGGGCAATACGGATAAAACCTGCCTTCCAGATATCTACAGGCTTACGTGTACCTTCGGGGAGAATAGCGAGCCAAAATTTTTCGTTATTGCGAAATTGTTTAATAGTTTGTACAACGGCTTTTTTGGGGCTGCTTCGGTCAAGCGGTACGCCGCCAAGTGCTATGAAAAACCCTTTGAGAGGAAAGAAAAAGGCTTCTTTTTTCATCATGAAGTTTATGCGCACCCCAAGTGATAAGATTGTTCCCAAGGCAATAATTAAATCCCAATTAGATGTGTGTGGTGCAGCAATTAAGATCATTTTTGGTTCATTGGCAAATTTGCCTTCGATCTTATAGCCGCGTAGCCCTAAGAGGAGACGCCCGAGAAAACGGGTAAAAGCATTGCCAATACGCGGTGCTTGTTCAGGTACATGGTCAGTTAGTGTGCTCATAAGCATCTATATAGAAAACTCGATTCCATTTGTCATTAGTTGATAATCTGCATAGACTTGTTTTAAATAGTAATTGGCGAATATATTACGCGACACTTAGAACATAAAATTTAGGGGAATTCCATGAAACAGTTTAGACAATATGCATCGTTATTTTTATTTTCTGCCAGCGTATTAGCGCTTACGGCATGTTCACCAAAGGGAACACCAGAAGCCAAACAAGAAACCAAACAAGAAGTAGCACCTGAAACTGTGCACCAAAATGTTATAACTTTGGATACCCATGTAGATATACCTCTGAACTATATGACAGAGGCTATGGACCCTGGAACGGGCACGGATGCACAAGTTGATCTGGCTAAGATGGACGTCGGAGGGTTAGACGCCGCATTTTTTATTGTCTATACGCCGCAAACAAATATTTTAGAAGTGACAGCCGAGAACACTAAATATGCAAAAGCCCGTGAGATAGCAGAAACACGTTTTACTGCCATCCATAAGCTCACCAAGACGTATGCGGACCGTATTGAATTGGCCAAGACAGCGGATGATGTGCGCCGTATACATAAATCTGGCAAGAAAGTCGCTCTTATCGGTATGGAAAACGCATTTCCCCTAGGTGCTTCCGTAGAAGATGTCCCTATGTGGGCCGCACGCGGTGTGCGCTATATGGGCATCACGCATATGGGGCATAACCAGTTTGGCGACAGTTCAAACCCAAAAACGCAATGGGGAGAAACAGAGAGCATGTACGGGGGCTTGTCTGCGCTCGGTAAGGAATTGGTTATCGCGCTAAATAAAGCAGGGATTATGGTAGATGTATCCCATGCTGGAAAGACAACAATGATGCAGGCAACAGCTATGTCTTCGGTTCCAGTCATTGCATCGCATTCCGGTGTTATGGGTGTAGCAAAAAGCTTACGAAACCTAGACGATGAACAATTAACAGCGATTGCGGCAAATGGCGGGGTCGCACAGATGGTTGCCCTTGGTTCATATGTAAAAGCTCTGACGCCTGCACAAGAAAAATTCAAGACTGACGTGCGGATAAAAATGGGCTTGGAAACTGACGCGAAATTATTTAGCAGTAGCCCTGAGGTAATTGGTAAATATTTCAAAGCTTTAGAGGAAGTTTATGACATTGACGCCAAGGCCAATGTTGTGGATTTTGTAAACCATATTGACCATGTTGTAAAAATAGCAGGTATTGACCATGTGGGTATTGCGTCTGACTTTGATGGCGGCGGCGGTATCACTGGCTGGCAAGATGCGAGCGAAACTCTAAACATAACCAAAGAATTGCTTAAGCGTGGCTATAGTGAGGCCGAAATAGAGAAAATATGGGGTGGTAATTTGCTACGAGTTTTACAAGCCGTACAAGACGGTGCTGAGTATTAACAAAAACAAAAAGCATGGCCCAAACTAACCATGTCCAAACACTTGGTGCGTAAAAAGAGTAATTGATAATTTAATCAGTATCCACGCTCCAACCATCCGGTGTTTGGTGTGCATCAAGCACAGGGCCGTCGGTTTTCTTCTGCGTTCCGTCTTTATTGGACTTCGTGGTGGTTTTATTGCTGTCAAAGCTTTGGAAGGTCCACATTTTACTCTCAGGGCGAAGTGATTTCCCAAGAATTTTGGCACGAAGCCATAGGACGGCAAATGCGATGACACCTAAGATTAAAATACCGAGAACGATAAATAAGGCGAATGCTGCCGAAGCTGCAAAAATAAAAAAACCGCCAATCGTAGCTGCAATTATAAATAATGCCCTGAGCACGGACTGGAATAAATTTTGCCCGTTACCGGGAAGGGGAAATGTTTTTGTCATAATACCTTATATCTCGTGTTTTAATAAGCATTCGTCAAGTCCCTTGAGATGACAGTTTTGTCATAAATAAAAGCCCTTTATCTATATATAGTTATCAACAGCAAATTAACTACTATATATTGCCAAATTTGCGCGATGTATTAACGTGACCTTAAAGAATCGAATGTGTTTAAGGATGTTTGATGCGAGTTGTTGAAGATATCATTGCTAAAAATGCTTCACTGCCAAGTGCAAAACTTGCGGCTGCTCGTACAGTGCGTGGCAATCCCATAGATGTACTTGAAAGATTATCTGTTGCGGATCATTTAGATTTTGAACGGATCAGCGCCAGTGAAATTCATATTTCATTGTCTGGTTTATGGTGTGCGCACGATGTTTCTTTGGTTTGGAATAATAAAGCCGAACAGATTGAGCTGTATTTATTATTGGATAGCCGTGCACCAGGCGGGCGTAGTAATGACATTTGCAGACTTTTAACATTAATAAATGAGAGGTTAAGTACGGGGCATTTTGACTTTTGGACCACAAATAATTCACTGGTATATCGCAATACGTTAAATTTGGCAGGGGGAGCAAAATTGACAATAGAACAAGCAATGGCACTCTTAGCTGGAGCCTTAGAAGCCGCAGAGCGCGGCTACCCAGCATGCCAATATGTGGTTTGGGCGGGTAAATCACCTGAAGATGCTCTGGATACAGCTTTACTGGATTTGGCGGCTCATGGTTAGGGGGCGTAGTGAATAGTGTCGTAAAACACGGAAGACTTTCGAGTAATACCCATGCTCTCATAGGCGCTGGAAATATGGGTGGTGCACTCTTGAGCGGGTGGTTGTCGGACCGAGGCGCCAAGGCTTTGAAAGCACAGGAAATTTTGGTTATAGATCCTGCACCTGGACAGGCAGCAGAACGTGCACTGAAACTTGGCGTGAAATTCTCTGCGACCCTAACTAAAGGAGCGGCATCTGGACTTAAAATGTGTTTGTTGGCAATTAAGCCGCAAATGTTTGCACAAGTCGGCCCTGCCTTGGCAGGTGCTTTGCCAAAAGATACCCTTGTCGTTTCAATTATGGCGGGTATTGATCTATATAGATTAACCGAAATATTTGGTGAACGACCAATAATTCGGGCCATGCCAAATCTTCCTGCAGCTTACAAGGCTGGTATTACAGGCTATGTTTGTGGCAATGGGGTGACGCAGCAACATCGTGATATTGCGGAACCGCGTTTGCGCGCAAGTGGAAAAGTCGTGATGGTTAGCAATGAACGCGAAATTGATATGGTGACAGCCGTTTCTGGTTCTGGCCCGGGTTATGTGTTTTATCTGACCGAAATTTTGGCTGCTGCTGGGGAAAACCTTGGCCTTAGCCCCGAACTTGCAAACGAATTGGCGCGCCATACAGTGATAGGATCAGGAACGGTATTGGCGCGTTCTCATGATTCTGCATCAAATTTACGAAAATCCGTCACGTCAGCTGGCGGCACAACCGAGGCTGCACTTGATGTATTGATGGCCAAAGACGGATTGCCAAAATTAATGGGGGACGCCGTTAAAGCAGCCTATAAAAAATCGCAAGAGCTGGGCAAAACCTAGGTTCAGGATATATTCAATACATTAATTATGACCCTAGTATTTTCATCTCTGAAAGTTATAGAAACGCATGAGTATAATCACTATTGAAAATCTAGCCGACACCAAAGGCCCTCTGCTCGGGATTGATCCTGGCACCAAAACGTTTGGGCTAGCAGTTAGCGATACTACGCGATTAATCGCTACACCAATACAAACAATACGGCGTAAGAAATTCACGCCAGACGCTGCTAAAATTTTTGAACTTTATGATGATAGGAAATGCGAAGCAATTATCGTCGGTAATCCGGTCAACATGGACGGCTCTGAGGGCCCGCGTAGCCAGTCGGTTAAGGATTTTTGTCATAATCTCTTGCAATTAAGAGATATTCCCATTTTGCTCTGGGATGAGAGGCTATCCACTGCGGCCGTAACACGAACATTATTAGAAGCGGACACATCACGCGCAAAAAGATCCGGAGCGGTTGATAAACTGGCGGCTAGCTATATTTTACAAGGTGTTTTGGACCGCCTAAGGTTATAACTTTAAGCCGCATTTCGTACTGCTTGGTATGTCAGCTTCAAAAGAACATGTAGGTCTTCTTGTCCGTCTTGTTTTGCGACCAAACAGAGTTCAGCCAACATATCCGTTATATAGTTACGTACTGCCTGAGATGGCATATGAAATTGCTCAAGCTCACCTTTCTCAACTTCAATAGATGTATTTAATTCTTTGCTCATAACACGCTCCCGTTTTAATACATATTAATACATTTTACCTTATAGGTTGTAAAGCGCTTATTTTACTCGCGTATAGTTTTGTGTTTTTTCATACGAACTGTTGACAATTTGAGATGCTTCCCCCAGATATCGCCAAAATTTTCTCCGATAATGTGGTGTTTTATGAACTTAGTGATTGTGGAATCGCCGGCGAAAGCCAAAACAATAGAAAAATACCTAGGCAAAGATTATAAAGTCTTAGCGAGCTTTGGGCATATTCGTGACCTTCCCTCCAAAAATGGCTCTGTGCGCCCTGAGGAAGACTTTGCAATGGATTGGGCCGTCGATACCCGTGCAAAAAAACGGATCACAGATATAGTCAAGGCTCTAAAGTCATCAGACAAGCTTATACTCGCAACTGACCCAGACCGCGAAGGTGAAGCCATTTCGTGGCATTTACTTGAAGTGCTTGCCAAGCGCAAAGCCCTCAAGGACAAACAAGTCGAGCGCGTTGTATTTAACGCGATTACTAAAAAATCCGTAACTGATGCTATTAAATCACCGCGCGAATTAGACATGGAGCTGGTCAATGCCTATTTGGCGCGTCGGGCTCTGGATTATTTGGTAGGTTTTACACTGTCCCCAGTATTATGGCGTAAATTGCCTGGTTCTCGGTCTGCAGGGCGCGTTCAATCTGTATGCTTACGCTTGATTACAGAACGCGAAACTGAAATTGAGCAGTTTCAAAACCAGGAATACTGGACTGTTGATGCAGACATCGCCAGTACAAAGGGCAAAAATTTTCCCGCCAAACTCGTTGCCCTCAATGATGAGAAACTAACAAGGTTTTCATTGGCGGATGAAAAGGCAGGTCTCGCAGCCCGTGATGCCGTAAAAGCAGCCTCGCTCTCTATTAAATCGGTGACGGCAAAACCAGTTAAACGCAACCCTCTTCCTCCGTATACCACTTCTACCTTGCAACAAGATGCTTCTGGTCGTCTTGGATTTTCAGCAACGCGCACCATGCAAACGGCACAGAAATTATATGAAGGCATTAATATTGGCGGCGAAACCGTCGGACTAATTACTTATATGCGTACGGATGGTGTCTCAATGGTTGGCGAGGCCATTTCCGAAGCGCGTTCTGCAATTGGCAATAAATTCGGCGAAAAATACCTCCCTGAAAACGTCCGTATATACAAATCAAAAGCCAAGAACGCTCAAGAAGCCCATGAAGCTATAAGACCGACCAGCTTCACACGCACCCCTGACGACTTAAAGCTTTCTGGTGATCAGGCAAAACTCTACCAACTGATTTGGAACCGCGCCATGGCTAGCCAAATGGCAACGGCACAATTGGAACGCACAACAATTGAAATAGGTGACAAGGCCAAAACGGTTGGTTTGCGCGCAAGCGGCACAGTCGTTCGTTTTGATGGATATCTGGTTCTTTATCAAGAACGCGCAAAAAAATCAGAGGCCGAAACTGTTCGTCTCCCTGAAGTAGCGGCTAATGATATGGTCGTTGCAGAAAAAATTGACGCTGAACAGCATTTTACACAACCACCACCTCGTTACAGCGAAGCCTCACTGGTCAAGAAAATGGAAGAACTCGGCATTGGCCGCCCTTCAACTTACGCTTCAATCTTAAAGGTCTTACAAGACAGAGGTTATGTAACCTTGGATAAACGCCGTTTCATACCGGCTGATAAAGGCCGCTTGGTCATCGCATTCTTGGAAGAATTTTTTACAAAATATGTTCAATATGAATATACAGCAGACCTAGAAGAACGCCTTGATTTGGTTTCGGACGGCAAATTGGAATGGAAGAAACTGCTGGCCAATTTTTGGGACGGATTTTCCGCCCACGTAGACGGCACCAAGGAACTCCGTATTTCACAAGTCCTTGACGCCCTAAATATCGCCCTTGGCCCAATGGTTTTTCCCGAAAAAGAAGACGGATCTGACCCACGCAAATGCCCAAATTGTGAAAATGGTCAATTAAGCCTGAAAGTTAGCCGATTTGGCTCTTTCATCGGCTGTACCAACTATCCCGATTGCAAACACACACGCTCATTTGGTAAGGGCGGCGACGATACCCCTTCCGAAGACACCGTTCTAGGCACTGACCCAGACACTGGCCTAGACGTTTGGCTAAAAACCGGGCGTTATGGGCCCTATGTTCAACTGGGCGAAGAGAAGAAACCTAAACGTACCAGTCTGCCAAAAGACTGGCCATTTGATAGCATTGATTTATTTAAGGCTCTCAAACTCCTCTCCCTGCCCAGGCATATTGGTGACCACCCGCAAGACGGCAAGAAAATCACCGGTGCGATTGGTCGTTTTGGCCCATATATATTACATGCAGGCGTTTATGCCAATTTACAAAGCGCAGACGAAATGTTCGAAGTAGGCATAAACCGCGCTGTGACACTCTTGGCGGAGAAGAAAGCCAAACGCGGCGCTGGTGGGGCTGGGACGCTTAAAGAACTTGGCGATCACCCAGAAACCAAAAAACCAGTGCGCGTCATGAGCGGACGCTATGGCCCTTATGTTAAAAGCGAGAAAATCAATGCGACCATACCCAAGGATATTGATCCAAATGATGTGACTATGGACATGGCCGTCGAATATATTGCCGCCAAAATAGCCAAAGGGCCTGCCAAAAAACGCAAAGCCCCTTCAAAGAAAAAATCAGCAGCGAAAAAGAAAACGCCCACTAAGAAGAAAGCGGCTCCCAAAAAAGATTAAGCTTTTATACAAAGAAAATAAATTATGAAAATTACCCGCGAAACCTTAATCGAAACGGTCAGGAGCGGCGCTAACCCAAGTAAAGACAGCCAAAAAACAGGACTGACCAAGCGGGAAATTGCCCGTGCACTTGGTATTACTGGAGACGCACGTCGCGATCTGCGCCTTGCCATCGGTGAATTGATGAAGGACGGTACATTCGTCAGGGGCGACAACAAAGCATACCGTATGTCCGATGCCCTTCCTAACGTCATGGTTCTCGATATTGACCATATTGACGACCAAGGCGATGTCATCGCTGTGCCCGCTAAATGGGACAAAGACCAAGACAAACCGCAAGTCATCATCCGACAAAAATCGGGACGAAAGAACAGAGGTCACCGCAATGCTAACCAAGTTAGCGTTGGTGACAGCGCTCTGTGCCGTTTGAAAACTACGGAAAGTGGTATCTATGCTACCGTCATCAAGAAACTCGGCGATGGGCCAAGGGCCGAAGTTGGCTTTGTTGTTAAAGCCGGACGTGGGGGTAGCCGCGGTCTGCGTATTCGCCCTGCCAAAAAAGGTTCCCGCTTTGACTATATCCCTGAAAAGGGTGCCAAAATTAACGATTTAGATATCGTCGAGTTTGAACTATCCGGTAGCCGCCATAAAGGCGAACGCATAGCCCGCATTATCAAAATAATTGGTAATGCCAAACACGGTAAGGCGGCGTCCTTAATCTCGCTACTTGAGCACAATATCCCAACCGGATTTAGTGACAAAGAATTGTCAGATGCCAAAGCACTGACCTTGCCCCAAGTAGGAAAACACCGCAAAGATTTGCGGGATTTACCGCTTCTGACCATCGACCCCGTTGACGCCAAAGATTTTGACGACGCTATTTACGCACTGCCCGACGATAGTGCCAAGAACCGGGGTGGACATATAGTTTGGGTGGCTATTGCCGATGTGAGCGCATTCGTCGCACCTGGCTCTCCACTGGATAAAGGCGCATTTAAACGCGGCAACTCGGTTTACCTTCCTGATCGAGTTGAGCCTATGTTGCCCGAAGAAATATCTGCAGATTTATGCTCCTTGCGCCCCCATGAAGACCGAGCCTGTTTGGTCGTAAAGATGCGTTTTGACAGGAACGGCGATAAAATCAGCCATACATTTATGCGCGGACTTATGCGCTCGCATGCACGGCTCACATACGCGCAAGCACAAGAAGCTTTTGACGGCAATCCAGGCGAAGTAGCCACACCTGTATCAGACATTCTTACCGATATTTATACGGCCTACAAAGCCGTACGCGCTGCTCGAAATCGCCGAGGGCCTCTGGAAATTGAAATGCCGGAGCGCAAGGTCGTGCTTGATAAAAAAGGACGGGTCACAGGCATAGAGGTCAAAGCTCGTTTTGATGCACACAAATTGGTCGAAGAATTTATGATACAGGCCAATGTTTGCGCCGCTCAAGCTTTGGAGCGGGCAGATACGCCAGTGATATACCGCGTCCACGAACCGCCGGAAATGGAGAAGGTGCAAGGCTTAGCAGATTTTCTGCCTGCCCTTGATCTTAAATGGTCAATGGGCCAACGCGCGACCCCAAAACGTTTCAACAAATTGATTGAACAAGCACGCGGTCGTGACTGCGAGGAAACCGTATCTATGTCGGTTTTACGCACACAGATGAAAGCTTTCTACACGCCTCAAAACAAAGGTCATTTTGGTCTAAGCCTGACACATTACGCTCACTTCACTTCGCCTATTCGCCGCTATGCAGATTTGGTGGTACATAGGGCATTGGTCAAAGCGTTCGGGCTTGGGGACGGCGGAACGAGCGCCGAAGAACTAACGCGTCTCAAAGAAATATCCGAGCATATCTCAAGCACGGAGCGCAGTGCTATGGCGGCAGAACGCGATGCAAAAGACCGCTATATTGCTGCATTTCTAGCCGATAAAATCGGCGCAACTTTCAAAGGCCGCATTACGGGCGTCACGACTGCGGGTCTGTTCATAGGTCTGGACGAGACAGGTGCAGACGGCTTCGTCCCTGCCCGCACAATTGGATTTGAGAAGTTTATATTCGACGAAAAATCCAAATCTCTAATCGGTGCGGACACGGGCGCTACATATCATTTTGGGAGGCGCGTAGAAGTTAAGCTCTCCGAAGCCAAACCCCTGCAAGGCGGACTACTTTTTGAAATTCTTTCCAAGCCGGAAAAAGGCACACTTCCTAAGCATTTGGCCAAACATCTAGCAAAACGCAGAGGCCGTAGCAGCGGTGGCTTCAAAGGCAACAGGGGCAACAAAGGCAGCAAGGGCAGCAAACACAAAAGACGGCGGAGATAATTACCATGACAGGCAAAACATCAAAAATTTACGTGACCACAGGACGCATCCTGCTTGCCTTGTATTTCCTGCTTCCTGGCATCGCTAAATTATTGGTGCCCAGCAGTCAGGTCGAAATGATGCAGCACCATAATATCCCTTATGCTTTGCCGCTCTTATATATTGTAGGCGCGGCACAAATCATTGGCGCGTTTTTGCTCCTGCTTAACCGTTATGTGCGTTTGGTCTCACTCGGCTTTGTGCTTTATATCATGGTGATAAATGCCCTCATGCACGATTTCTGGAATTTCACAGGCATAGAAGCCGCTCACGAACTGCAAAACTTTATCAAGAATTTGGGTATTCTAGCAGGGTTGCTGGTTTTGGCAGGAATTAGCTCTAAGCAAAACTAGAGCACTCCACAAATGGTTCCTATTCACCAGCTATCAAACACATAGTTTAAGGTTCTTGGCAAAATGGCGATGGAGTGCTATAAATTACTGACAAAAGTCTATTTCAATGGAGGGCAGAAGGCTTATGCGTACTGTATATTTTTCTTTGTTTGTATTTTTTATAGGACTTGCTTCATCAAGTTTTGCCGATGAAACTTCGAGAAACGCCACCAAACCTTTCCCTCGACTTAACCCAACTACCGCAGCAGAAGATATGCTTTACGATAACGATAATTTAGATGCTTTTGGCAATCCTTCATCGGAGCCAATTGATATATTGGTTGAAAAATATACATCAAATGAAGATTTGAAACCATTAATAGCCCGTATGTTCTCAGTTGCTGACGGTTATGTCGGAACGGTTAATAAGCGCATTGATGAGGCTCAGGTCGCAGCTACATCCTGTGATCGTGCTCAATATGATGCTTCAATCGAACGTTTAATCGTGGCTTATGTTAAGGCTAGTCTCTATCTACAAAGAAAAATGGAGAGTATTGACGCACTCACGCAAGCAAGCGGAGAGTATGAGCAAAACAGCCCAATAGAACAAGGTAAACGTCGCTGGAGTTTATTTTGGGCTGCCGTACACGATACGCTTGGAAATGTTGAAATAACGCCGAGTATCATTGAAATCATGAATAAAAATGCGAACAGTTCTCGCTATTATATTCTTGGACAAGCTTACAGCCAAGCATATGGCGACATGCTTAAAAGAATGGAAAACATTCTTAAAACGGCTGATTATCCACAATTTGAAGATTGCGACGAGCCAATCATCGGGCCAACATTAAAAGAAGCGGATGCGGCATTGGCAGAAGCCCTAGCTGCGCAAAAAGCTATGGACGAGGTCGAAGCTGACCTAGCAGAGCAAGACAGGCAATTTGCTAAATTGAAAGAGGAAATGGATAAGATAACTGGTGATGCAGAATTGCCTGATGCAAGCGAGGTAGATTATGACGGCACAGTGGTCGGACCTGGCATAGGTGCAGATCCACAAATGAACCCTGATGGTTCATTTATGACACCTGACTTCTCGGGTTTCGGAATGGAAGATGTATATGTAGATGTCCCGGAAATGCCCGAAATACCAAATTTTCCTGAAATCCCTAAAAACAGCCCACTCGCTATCTATCAATCAAATCCATGTGGTCAAAGCCCGAGAAAAGTTTGCAATGTTTTGAACAAAGAATTTAGAACAGACTGCGCAAGGGAGTTAGCTGCATTCAATGCTGTTTGTAAAAAAGGGCCAACAATAATCAGCGTGTGTCAGGACCGCTGTGTAGCAAACTGGCAACAGGGTGTGCATGAGTTAGCTTTAGCAGATTTGGCGCAAAAACATATTCGCTCCATTTACGGCACTTCAGAACAATTAAAAGACAGTGATTATGAAGCCAAAGAAGCGGAAATAAGAAAAAACAATAATCGCATTGGTCAAATCGAACGAGATGCAAAGAAACGTGTAATCCATATATATATCAACACAAATACAGACATGGTCATCCGTCATGCCGGTAATAAATTTGTACCAAACCCTCCCCTACGTTATGCTGGTACTTTAGGTGGTGGATTGTACCAACATGAGCGTAATGCAATTGAAAGTCTAAAAGCTCAAAATTCACAATTACGTCAGGAGATTGACGATCTGGTTGACGGAGTGCATGGCAATAATAGCTGGGTAACATCGGCACTTTCAAAATGGACTTCTGATGCAGATAAATCAGATGGTCACTGTCCTAGCAACCAAAATGATAGTAATAGAGATGCTTGTGTTGCCGCATGTGATGGTAATGTTCCCGTTCCTGTGCAAAATGTTTGTTATAGTAGTTTTGTTCCGCAACTAGCTTTACCGTTCGGACGCGCATATTTATACCCACCGGGACATCCTAAAAGAATTCCCTAAAAGAGATAAAACAAAGTATTTTTATCAAGATAACGTAGCGTTTTACGAATCATAGCTATACAATAATACGTCTACATCCTATGACGCCAAGATGATTCCAATACCTAAACCTATTCCTGGGCGCGTTGCCCCACGGGCCAAACTGGCTTCAACCATTGTGCTGTTGCGCGAGCGGGACGGTGTTCGTCAAATATTGATGGGTAAACGCTCTGCACGACATGATTTTATGCCGTCAGTTTATGTATTTCCTGGAGGGCGAGTAGACAGATGTGATAGCTACGCCCCCGCCCTTGATCACGCTAATTCACGGACACGAGAAATCCTCGAAGCCGCGATGACACCCGCGCGCGCACGGGCCTGTGTGTTGGCCGCAGTGCGGGAAACTTACGAAGAAACATCATTGATATTGGGTAATAAATTTGATGATAAACCAAATGCAAGTAACGACCCATCATGGAAGTCTTTTCACAAGGAAGGTTATGTACCTACACTTGCTAATATCGAATTATTCGGACGCGCAATAACACCTCCGCACCGCGACAAACGATTTGATACCTGGTTCTTTTTGGCTAGATTAAACCAGGAAACCGCTTCACGTCCTTTTAAAAATAGTGCCGAATTGATTGACACTGGCTGGTTTACATTTGCGCAAATAAAAACGCTGAAAACGCACCGCGCTACCCAGATGATGATTGCGCAGTTGCAAACTTACCTAGCGTATGACAACCCGCCTTCTGACATATTTTTTTCGCGTGCCGTGCGCGGTAAATTTAGTTTTTCGCGATTTCCAGACCACAGTAAAACATCATGACCAGAAGTCTGACCACACCTACAAAAATGACAAGGCCGCAAAAACAAGGCATTATCACCGCGATTATTTGCACCGGCCTTATTGCTTTGGCTTGGGGGCTATCTTCACCTCTTATTAGTCAACACCTAGAGCGCATGACCGCTTCCGGTCTAGTTCTTGGCTGGCTCATTTCTCTCGCAGCAGTTGCGACCATTCTTGCAACACCATTTGTGCCCAAATTGATGAGCCTTTTTGCCCCGCGCTCTGTCCTCATAGCTTGCTTGCTCCTTGGGACAGCAACCATCCCTGCTCTAAAGATTTTCATGTCCCCCGCAGCTTGGTTTGTCATAAAATTCTTAGCATCTTGTGCTTTTACCATTGTTTTCGTTATCTCAGAAATTTGGATAAATCAGCTTGCGCCTGAATATTTACGTGGACGTATTATGGGTTTGTACGGTGCTGCGCTTGCCGGCGGCATGGGTATAGGAAGTGGACTAGCCGTTCTTACCGGAATAGATGGTTGGTGGCCATTTATTATTTGTGCGAGCATAAATTTTTGCTCCGTTATTCCTTTTTTCGTCTTTAGGCGAGCCGAAAGCATTAAGCCGACTACGAAAGAAGATGCACGGTTTAGTGTGATGTTTAAAATTATGCTTGCCGCGCCGACGATTATGATATGCGCCGTTGTCTTTGGTGCTATCGAGCAAAGTATTATTTATTTTCTACCGGTATATGATACGAGACTAGGTCATACTGAGCATGCTGCGCGTGTCTTGTTGTTGATCGCAGCTGTGGGCAATGCATTGTTCCAATTTCCTATGGGTGTACTTGCCGATAAAATGAACCGGAAACTTTTGACCGTAATATTGATGAGTGTCGCCTTTATAGGCCCACTTGCTATGAGTTTAATGGGTAGTAATTTTTGGGCACTTGCTATATTGGCGTTCTTTTATGTCGGCCTGACGACTGCGCTTTATACTGTCGGCCTTGTGCAACTCGGCGAACGTTTTAAAGGGCATCAACTTTCTGCAGCTAACGCTGGATTTATTGTCGCCTACGGTATTGGCTCACTGATCATACCACCCCTTGCAGGTAAAATGATGGATATCTATAGCCCACAAGGATTTATGTGGACTATGGCAGGATTAGGATTGATAGGATTGGTCGTCGCAACTCTGCGTTTAAACATAGGGCGTTTTAGGCGTTGACACCCGGAAATTCGTAAGTATGTTCCGCGCTTCAGATTTCAATACTTAAGGACGACATCATGGCGAAGCCAACCACCGTTAAAATCCGCCTAAACTCCACTGCTGGAACCGGGTTTTTCTATGTTACTAAAAAAAATGCGCGTACAATGACTGACAAAATGGTCAAGAAAAAATACGACCCCGTAGTTCGCAAGCATGTGGATTTCAAAGAAGGTAAAATTAAGTAGGCAATTATGCCTGTTTGTCGTCTTGACCGCACCATACTTTCCCTAAAGGGCGATGATGCTCACGGGTTTCTAAACGGCCTGATTACCAATTCTCTAAATAGCAACTTGACCTTTGCAGCTCTATTAACGCCGCAAGGTAAAATTATAGCAGATTTCTTTGTTCATCATCTTGTTGATGATAGCTTTGTGCTGGAAACATCTGAAAAATTTGGCAAAATTTTGGCTTTGCGCCTTAAAATGTACAAATTGCGCGCCAATATAGATATTGAAGATATTAGCGATAATTTTGATGTTTATGTATTGTGGGATGGGCATGGTGAAGTCGGGCGGGCGGACCCACGCCACCCAAAACTCGGGCAAAGATTACTCACAAAAGTAGATAGCCTGTCTCCAGAGCAAACACCCGAAGATTATGATTGGCACCGCCTCGCCCTCGGCATCCCGGACAGTACATGGGATTTTGGCACTGAACAGATGTTCCCTGCCGATGCCAATATGGATATCTTAAACGGTGTTGACTACAAAAAAGGCTGCTTCATCGGCCAAGAAGTCGTTTCGCGCATGCACCGCAAGACCGAAGTCCGCAAGCGTATGCGCACCGTAAAATTGTCAAATACAGCACAAAAGACGGCCAAAGCAGGCGATTCGCTCAAATCTGGCGGACGGACGGTTGGTACGCTTCTCCATATCAGAAATGATAGTGGAATAGCTCTGGTACGACTTGACCGATTGGCAGCAGCAAATGAAGCTGTGTTGGTTAACGATATAGTTTGCGAAATACTGGAGCGAAATACTGGAGCGAAATTATGAGCCATAACCCTAACCTCCCAAGATGCGGATGGGTACCACCCACCGACGAGCTATATTGTCATTACCACGACACGGAATGGGGCATCCCCAATAAAGACAGCAAGTCGCTGTTTTCAAAACTCATCCAAGACGGCATGCAGGCCGGATTGGCTTGGATTACTATATTGCGCAAACGCGAAGACATTCTAGAAGCATTCGACGGCCTCGACCCGGATATTATCGCCCATTACACCGACAAAGACCGCGAACGTCTGATGAACAATGCGGGCATTATCCGCTCGAAACTTAAAATTAATGCCGCCATATCAAACGCGCAAATCTTTATTAAAATGCGCGACGAAGAAGATATTGATTTCTCAGAATATCTCTGGGGTTTTGTAGGCGGCAAACAAATCAAAAATAGTTGGGCTGAGTTTAAAGACGCGCCAGTAGAGAGCAAAGAGAGCATTGCCATGGCCAAAGACCTTAAAAAACGCGGCTTCAAATTCGTAGGCCCCGTTATCATATATGCGTTTATGCAAGCCGTCGGTATGGTCAATGACCATTCTACAGATTGTCACTGTTATAAAAATTGTTGCGAATAAACACAAATATTTGACTGGAACGGGGGGCGTTTCCTGTTAAAAGAACCGGATACAAAAACATGGGGAACCTAGCATGACGTCTGTAATTAGTGCCACAGGTTTGTGGACGCCAAAAGATTCTATTAGCAACGAAGAATTGGTGGTAGCCTTTAATGCTTGGTCTAACAAGTGGAATGCAGAGCATAGCGATGCTATCGCGGCTGGAACTAAAGAGGCCAAACCCCTCTCTTCCGCTGAGTTTGTCGAAAAGGCGTCGGGTATCAAATCACGTTATGTGATATCCAAAGCCCCAATTCTCAACCCGGATATCATGGCGCCGCGCATCCCTGAACGTCCAAATGACGAAATATCTATTTTAGCAGAAATTTCTGTGGCGGCGGCCAAAGATGCGCTTGCAAAAACCGGTCGTCAACCCGAAGACATTGATGCCGTCATTGTTGCCTGCTCTAATTTGCAACGCGCTTACCCTGCCATAGCAATCGAAGTCCAAGACGCGCTCGGCACAGGTGGAAAAACTGGAGGTTTTGCTTTTGATATGAATGTCGCCTGCTCCAGTGCAACATTCGGCATCGAAACTGCGCGGGGTCTCATCGCAGGTGGACAAGCCAAATCTGTATTGGTGTGTAACCCCGAAATGTGTTCTGCGCATCTAAATTTCAAAGACCGCGATAGCCATTTCATATTCGGCGATGTGGCAACTGCAATTCTTGTTGAGGCCGATAGCATCGCGCCAGCAGGCGCATGGAAAATCCTTGGCTCGAAACTCGCCACACAGTTCTCCAACAATATTCGCAATAATTTCGGCTTTCTCAACAATGCAGCACCCGAAGGTATCGGTAATGACGACAAATTATTTATTCAAAATGGAAGAAAAGTGTTTAAGGAAGTAGTGCCTTTAGTGGCATCACTTATTACCGAAGAACTCGACAACTCAGGCATATCTACCAATCAAATTAAACGCATGTGGCTTCACCAGGCCAATCTATCCATGAACACGCTAATAGCCAAAAAAGTCATGGGCAAAGACGTAGACATGGACATGGCACCTGTGGTTTTGGACGAATATGCCAATACCAGTTCCGCAGGCTCCATCATCGCATTTGATAAACACTCTGATGATTTTGAAGCTGGCGACACAGGGTTAATCTGTTCCTTCGGCGCAGGCTATAGCGCAGGTGTTGTTGTGGTACGCAAGACTTAGATGCGACGCAAGTCACATCATTCAAAAAGGGCAAGAGTGCATGCTTTTATTGATGCCCAAAATGTGTTCCAAGCAACTCAATCCCAGGGCTGGCAATTGGACCTAAATAAATTACGCATATATCTAAAAGACAAGCACGGCGTGACCGATGCATTTTATTTCATAGGATATGTTCCAAGAAATCAACACTTATACGCAATCATCCAACAAGCAGGATTTATCTTGCAGTTCAAAGATGTTGCTACATTACCTGATGGTAGCATCAAAGGGAATATAGATGTCAATTTAACCCTTCATGCCATAGATACAATAGATGATTATGATCAAGCCCTTTTGGTCTCTGCAGATGGAGATTTTTACCCCATCATTCAATATTGGCAAAGAAAGGGAAAATTCAAAGCGGTGCTATCTCCCGCCAATGTCAGTCAAACTTCCAGCTTCTTAAAAAGAGACGCGCAGGGCAATGTATCTTTTATGTCCGATATGATACATAAATTGAAAAGATAGCAGTAAACAAAAGAAAAGGCCACTTAAGGACGAACCCTTTCAGTGACCTTTTCCATAATGATTAAATGAAATATATTGAAAATAAATCCAATTGTCAAGAAAAACGATACATTACGTGTCGTCATTAACAGGAACACTATGACTCCAACTCCACGCGCATGGCAACGGATGTTATCCGGTCGCAGGCTCGACCTGCTTGACCCTAGCCCGTTTGACATTGAAATCGAAGATATCGCCCACGGACTAGCACGAGTGGCGCGGTGGAATGGGCAGACTAGCGGGCCACATGCGTTTTCTGTGGCCGAGCATTCTGTTGTGGTCGAGAAATTATTTTCCATCCTTAATCCAAACGCATCCCGCGAAGACAAGCTTATGGCGTTGTTGCACGACGCGGCGGAATATGTGGTCGGTGATATGATATCACCCTTCAAATCGGCGCTCGGTATTGACTATACGGACTTCGAAGATAGGATTGAACAAGCCGTGCATTTACGGTTTGGACTGCCGCCACATCCTTCCAAGCGGCTAAAAAAAGCTATCAAAACTTGCGACATATATTGTGCGTATTTTGAAGCCGTGCAAATAGCAGGCTTTACGGTCGACGAAGCCAATGAGTTCTTTACCAAGCCGCCGGGCGATATCCGCATTAAAATCGCGCCTCTGTCTGTGGTTGACGCAAAAAAACTATACCTGCAAAGATTTACAGAATTGTCATAACCTGCGTAGTAAATTAATTCTAAGAGTGCCATATGAAACGAAAGCTACAACAATTGTTTTTCACTCTTACAGTTGTGTTTGGCTTGCTTTCTCTAATGATGGTTTCCGGCGTTTTCTTCAACCAAATGCCAGTTGACAATCTTCACTATGGTACTGGGGAATTACTTTTCGTTATCATCGCAGCACCTTTCTTTGGCTTTCCGGCATTTGTTTTCGGCGCTATCAATTGCTACGTCGTAAAAAATAGGTCAAAAAAATTAATTGCGTTGTTTGCGACAATATCACTCTTTGGTTTCTCGACATGTTTATTGGCATTATTTCTATTTAATAATCCCAATCTGTACGCAAAGCTCAACTTGAACCCACATTATCAAACTGAACAGCAATAATAGCTTTGGAAATCCGACGTCCACCCTTATATAGTAAGTGGTTTATAGGGTGGATTAGTGTTTTTTGCGCGTATTCCATCTTGAGAGTTCCACTGCATAGTGGATTACGCCAAGAGGCTAATCCACCCTACGGGATTGGTACATAACGGAGAGCATAATGTCGGAAGCTTTGAACAATTGGGAAAATGGTCGCTGGATCGGACAGACGCTTGAGGTCGAGAACGGTGTTTGCGCCCTTCCCCAAAAAATTGAGAGCGGAGAACTTGCTTATACCGACGAGGTGAAATCTGCCGTTGATCACATGTACGAAGAGGTCAAAGACTTCATCCCAAAGTTTGAATGGCCCGCCTATGCGCCGCTTGTCCACGCTATAAACAAGCTCAAAAAAGAAAAGAACGCGGTCGTTCTCGCTCATAATTATATGACACCGGATATCTATGCTTTGGTTGGTGATTTCAAAGGCGACAGTTTGGGCCTTGCTATCGAAGCCACCAAAACAGACGCCGACATTATCGTGCAAGCCGGTGTGCATTTCATGGCCGAGACCAGCAAAATTCTGTGCCCTGACAAGAAAGTCCTGATACCGTCCATGCGCGCCGGGTGCTCCCTCGCCTCTTCTATAACTGGCGAAGATGTTAAACTTATCAAGCAAAAATACCCCAAAATTCCAGTCGTCACCTATGTAAATACCACAGCCGACGTCAAAGCCGAAACTGACATTTGCTGCACCAGCTCAAACGCCGTGCAAGTGGTCGAGAGTTTGGGGGTTCCGAAAGTCATCATGGCACCGGACGAATACTTAGCCAAAAATGTCGCCAATATGACGGGCGTCGAGGTTATTGCGTGGCATGGGCGCTGTGAGGTTCATGCACGGTTTAACGCCGATGATATTATCGAAATGCGCGAACGCTGGCCGGGTGTTGTGGTGCTCGCCCATCCAGAATGCCCACCGGATGTGGTGCGTCAGAGCGATTTTACCGGCTCCACGAAAGCCATGACCGATTATGTGTCGGACAACAAACCCAAAAACGTAGTCCTCCTAACTGAATGCTCCATGTCCGATAATGTCGCCATGGCCAACCCGGATGTAGACTTTGTGCGCCCGTGTAACCTATGCCCCCACATGAAACGCATCACGCTTCAAAATATATACGAATGCCTACGCGACGAAAAACACGAAGTTAAAGTCCCCAAACGCATAGCGAAGAAGGCAAGGCTCGCAGTACAACGCATGATAGACCTCCCCGCCCCTGGCGTTAAGGGACACTTCGATCCGGACGCAGCGCATAAGGATATTAAGGTGATTTAAGGAATAGGAAAAAAAGAAAAAGTATGGAAAATAAACTATTTGATCGCATAGGTAAAATTTTACCACCAGTTCCTTTTTTGATAGGAATATCTTTATTTACAGCATTACTTGCTTACCTACCAGAAAATATGCTGAAATTAGCTAAATTGGATACTTTACCTAGTGATTGGTTGCAAATTATTCGCTTGGTTTTCTTAGCTTCTCTTATCATATTGATCTTATCCTTATTTCTCAAAACTAAACAGCGTATTTTCAAATTTAGTTTAGGAAAACTTCCAAAGGTTGAAGAGTTGGTAGACAGTGAGCAGGCAATTATGTTGCTGTTACATTAGGTACCAGGGAAGAAGGCTGGGTTACTTACTAACAACTCCCGAATTAAACGTCTTGAAAGTTTAGGCTTGATTGAATGGACTTTCCATGGGTTTTTAGTTGCAAGTGACCATCAAGACTATCACCTTACAAAAAAAGGGATAAAATTTATGAAAAAACATTCCAAATCTCTGGCGGAAAAATTCAACCCTCCAGACAAAATGTTTGACTTTATAAACGAAATCACTGAGCAAACATATACTTGGAACGAACCTGCCAAATTCAAACCATAAATCCATCACACACCCGCTCACCCCTGTGCATACAGGGGTCTATCCTTGAGTTATTTGAAAACACGAACTCCTGCGATGGATACCTGCATGCGCAGGTATGAGCGGAAAGGTTAGGATTGGCGGTAAGTGGCCAAAAACACCCCCACACCTCTCACCCCTGTGTATGCAGGGGTCTATCGCCGGGGTGCAAGATTACACGAAGGAGGAACAGGTAAATGCCCTTGCACAGGCGGCCAAACTGGTTGCTCGTGAATATCTAGCCAATACGGATTTTCCAACTCAATGACGTTTAATTTATATGACCGTTTCCATTTCTTGATTTGCCTTTCTTTTTTATAAGCCGTATTGCGACTGGGAAACGGGTTGAACCAGACCAGTTTATCACAGCCGTATTTTGCCGTGAAGCCGTCGAATATTTTCTGTTTATGCTGTTCCATCCGTGCGGACAAATCATCGGTATGCCCCGTATAAAGCGTACCACGTGGTTTATTTGTACAAATGTATGTATAGAACATTAAAAGAACATACACTTTTTTGTTCTGACTGCAAGAGGCAAAATGCAGCACCAGATAGACCCCTGCATACACAGGGGTGAGCGGATTTTGAGTATTTAATTGTCTCCTTCCTCCATTTTTTCCTAAAAAGGGACTTCCAAGGGGGCCAGGGGGAAATGGGCGCCTCTTGGCGCTCGATGGGGGGCGCACCTCTTGTGCACTTCTGATTTCTAGCCAGCTACGTTGCTACGCAAGGTCGCAAGAGCGACGCCCCCATGAAAAATGGAGGAAGGAAAACGAGCTTTCATTTGCCCGCTGTTCCCTTGCCTGCTAATAACTCCGTGAATACTGCAAAAGGAACCTAGATCGATGGCCCAAGAAACAAGAATGCGTGATTTAGAGACTACACGCCTGCCTGCGGGTGCGGTTTTAATTGTAGGGGCGGGGCTTGCGGGCTTGTTTATGGCGCTGAAATTGGCACCGCGTCCGGTTTATGTCCTTACGTCTATGCGCCAAGGTGAAGGCTCAAGCTCGGCATGGGCGCAGGGCGGCATTGCTTCGGCCATAGGTGCGGGCGACACGGCAGAAGATCACGCGCGGGATACTATCAATGCAGGCGACGGCTTGGTCGATGAACGGGTCGCCATGATACTCGCATCCGAGGGGCCTGACCGTGTGCGCGACCTCATGAAATACGGGGTCGAATTTGACACCGACCCGCGCGGTGATTTGGTCCTGTCCCTAGAGGCCGCCCACGGGCGCCCCCGTGTAGCAAGGGTCAAAGGCGACCTTGCCGGCAAAGCCATCATAGAAACCATGGTCGCGCGTGCCCGCGAAGCAGACCATATCACGCCCCTCCTTGGCTGGCGGGCAGAGACATTATTATCGGACGGCAAAGGCGGTATTGCGGGCGCTATGGCGCGTAAAGACGATGGCTCCCTCATGGCCGTCGAGGCTGACATAACCGTGCTGACCACAGGCGGTATTGGCGGCCTGTTTAAAGTAACCACCAACCCAAAAACCTCGCGCGGCGATGCCATTGGTATGGCCGCCGTACACGGTGCGGTTATCCGCGACCCGGAATTTGTCCAGTTTCATCCAACCGCAATAGACATAGAGCGCGACCCCAATCCACTGGCCACCGAAGCCTTACGCGGTGAAGGCGCCATATTGGTCACGAAGGACGGCAAACGGTTTATGGATGCCTATCATCCAGATGGTGAACTAGCCCCACGCGACGATGTTTCGCGTGCCGTATTCGCACAAATCCAAATGGGCGCAGCACCGTTTCTGGATTGTCGGGGGGCCGTAGGTGCGCACTTCCCGCACGAATTTCCTACCGTATTTCAAAGCTGTATGAGCGAAGGCATAGACCCGCGCACAGACCTTATCCCAATTGCCCCCGCCGTGCATTACCATATGGGCGGTATCAATACCGACGACCAGGGTCGAACGAATTTACCGGGCTTGTGGGCCGTCGGAGAGTGTGCAGCCACAGGCATTCATGGTGCCAACCGCCTTGCAAGCAACTCATTGCTGGAGGCCATAGTCTTTGGGAATCGCGCCGCCAATGCTATTAATGCTGATAGTCATGTAAGTCGACGCACAGATAATATTGGTCCACAACCTTGGCTCGCCATGCCCAATGATGTGAGCGAAACCCTGCGGCGCGGCATGACGGAACATTGCGGTGTACGCAGAAATGCCAACGGTCTCAATATTCTTCTCGGTATAATCGCTGATTTGACCGAGCAAGTCGGTGAAGCCAACCCGCTCATTGCTGCCCGTCTTATTGTAGCGGGCGCCCTGGCTCGCACCGAGTCCAGAGGCGGGCATTTTCGCGACGACTATCCAAAAGAAAGCACCCCGCCGCGCTCCTCTTATATCATCTATAGTCAACTGTTTTAGGCTATATATATTATTTACCGATATATATCTTAATATTGACATATTAGAGTAAATTTGTTATAAAACGGTTATGGATCCAGTCAGAAACCCTTTCGAACCGAGCGCAGGTTCACAACCTCCTGAACTCGCCGGACGCGATGAAATCATTGAAAGAGCAGATATTGCCCTGCAACGCATTATATATGGTCGACATGCACAGTCACAAATCTTGCTAGGCCTGCGCGGCACCGGAAAAACCGTACTTCTCAATAAAATTCGGGAATTGGCGGAAAAGCACGATCACTATGTCTCATTTATTGAGGCACCAGAAGACCGCAAATTGGCGGCGCTTTTATATCCGGCTTTGCACAGTGTAATCCGCCGGGCATCCCTGCAAGACAAAGCCAAACGGGTGGCACATAAGGCCATGCGGACGCTTCGCAGTTTTGCATCCGTCTTTGAAATCAAATACGGAGATGTCTCTATCGCGGTTGATCCCCTGCCCGGTATTGCGGACAGCGGGTTTTTGGAAAACGATCTTGTTGAGCTGTTTTTAGCGGTCGGAGAAGCTGTCAAGGCTTCAGGGCGGGCCTGGACTTTACTGCTAGATGAAGTCCAATATTTATCCAAAGATGAGTTTTCCGCACTCATTGTAGCTTTACACCGCATGAGTCAAAACCGGTTGCCAATTATTTTCTTTGGAGCTGGTTTACCGCAAGTCGCCGCACTAAGTGGTGAGGCAAAATCCTATGCCGAGCGACTATTTTTATTTCCTAGGATTGGCGCACTAGATAAACAGGCAGCTGGTAATGCTATAGGTATTCCCATCAAAGAAGAAAATGAACGCATTAACAAGAATGCAGTTGAAGAGATTATTATCCGTACCGGTGGTTATCCATTTTTCTTACAAGAATGGGGGTATCAAGTCTGGAACACGGCAGAAAAATCACCTTTTACCATTAAGGATGTTGTTAAAGCCTCTAAGCGGGCGCTCAAACGTCTCGATGAAGGTTTTTTCCGGGTTCGTTATGACCGCCTTACGCCCAAAGAACGCGAATATGTACTGGCTATGGCCAAGCTGGGGGATGGGCCCTACAAATCCTCTGATATCGCCGCAAAAGTTGGAGAGAGCATACAATCTCTGGCACCGCGCAGAGCTAAAATTATTCATAAAGGCATGATATACAGTCCTGAACATGGTGATGTAGATTTTACTGTTCCCCTCTTCGCCAATTATTTGAAAAGGAACTACTTATGACCCGCACCCCACCCTTACCACGTATTGTCATTGAACCTATGGTGCGCCGTGCGCTTGCCGAAGACTTTGGCACAGCCGGCGATTTAACCGCAAACTTGCTCATACCCGAAACGGCAAGCGCCAAATTGTATTTCAAATCCAGAGGCACAGGCGTGGTTTCAGGCCTTCAAGCCGCAGTACTGACCTTTGCTCTGGTTGACCCGAGTGTCGTGTTTGAAGTCCATTGCCCTGATGGGGCGCGTGTGCGCAAAGGTACGGTTATCGCTAGTGTCGAGGGGCCTGTACGCTCCTTGTTGATGGCGGAACGCACGGCACTGAATTTCATGGGACGGATGAGCGGTATTGCTACGATGACCGCAAAATTTGTTGCCAAAGTCGCGGCTCATAATGTACGTATTGCCGCTACCCGCAAAACTACGCCGGGTCTGCGGGCTTTGGAAAAACGTGCCGTTCTGCACGGCGGTGGGCATACCCACAGAGGCTCCCTATCCGATGCCATCATGGTCAAAGATAATCATATTGCACTAGCCGGCGGGGTCGACAAAGCAGTCAAAGCCGTCATGAAAGGCGCCGACCATATGGCTAAAGTCTCCATCGAGGTCGATACTGTCGCCCAGTTCAAAAAAGTCCTAAAACACCGCCCGGACGTAATCTTGCTCGATAATATGAGCTTGGATGATTTACGCACTTGTGTCACCCTGAATAAGGGAAAAACCACCCTAGAAGCCTCAGGCGGCGTCAACATACGCACCGTGGCGGCAATTGCAGCAACAGGCGTAGACGTGATTTCTGTAGGTGCCTTGACGCACTCAGCCCCGAATTTCGATATTGGTTTGGATGCCTAAGTTGAGCATCAATACTACATCTGCATAGCCCAGTTTTCTACGTCCATTGCGGCTTGGCGGACGGCTTCTGAGCAGGTTGGGTGCGCGTGGCAGGTGCGGGCTATGTCCTCGCTTGCTGCTTTGAATTCCATAGCTAGGGCGATTTCGGCTATCATTTCGCTGACGCCTGCCCCGATCATATGTGCGCCTAATATCTCGTCTGTTTCCGCGTGGGCCAAGATTTTAACGAAGCCGTCGGTTTCGTGGTTTGCACGGGCGCGCGAATTGGCCATGAACGGGAATTTACCGCTTTTATAGGGGATGCCTGCTTCTTTGAGCTGTTCTTCTGTCTGACCGACACACGCGATTTCCGGGTTAGTGTAGATAACGCCCGGAATAACATCATAATTAACATGCCCCGCCTTACCCGCAATAAGCTCGACGACCGCAACCGCTTCTTCTTCGGCTTTGTGGGCCAACATTGGGCCGGTTGTGCAATCCCCTATAGCCCAGATATTTTCACTGCTGGTTTTAAAGTGGTCAGTTTCGATAAACCCGCGCTTATCCGTAGCCACACCAACGGTTTCAAGCCCGAGACCGTCCGTATAAGGACGACGTCCTATGGCGACCAGTACTACATTGGTCTCTATGTCTTTGGGTTTACCACCTGCTGCGGCTTCTGTTGTAACCGTTAAACCGGATTTAGATTTGGTAACTCCCGTGACTTTGCGGCCCAGCTCAAATTTGACTTTTTGTTTTTTGAACATGCGCGTGGCTTGTTTTTGTATCTCTCCGTCCATACCAGGCAAAATATGAGGTAGATATTCGACGACTGTTACTTCTGCGCCGAGCCTGCGCCAGACAGAACCAAGTTCCAACCCGATGACACCAGCGCCGATAACCAACATTTTTGCGGGGACTTTGGGTAGCGCCAAAGCACCCGTCGAAGATACGATTTGCTTCTCGTCTATATCAACATTAGGCAGGGTCGCAACTTCTGAACCCGTAGCAATTACAATGTTTTTAGCCGTATATGTTTTGCCTTCAACATCAACAGTTTCACTTCCAGTTATTTTACCAAAACCTTGAATATAATCAACTTTATTTTTCTTAAACAGGAAAGCAATGCCTTGTGTCAGGGCGGATACGGTCTTGTCCTTGCCTGCCATCATAGCTGGTAAATCAAGCTTAACATCTGTTTTAATGCCCAATCCGGCAAAATCTTTCTCTGCGGTTTCGTACATTTCAGACGCATGTAACAAGGCTTTGGACGGAATACAGCCGACGTTCAAACACGTCCCGCCAAGTGTGCCGCGACCTTCAATACACGCAACTTTCAACCCCAATTGTCCGGCGCGGATCGCACAATTATAACCGCCTGGCCCGCCGCCAATTACTAATACATCATACGTTTCTGACATGAATACCTCTTACTCTAGCTTAAGATTTGTTGGCAAAATGACGGTGTTGCCCTGCAACGTCAAGCGTTCAATTGTCATATATTCGTCAACTAATTTGCAATGTTTATGTTATCAGCGGATAATCATTACCGAATTATATGCATGTTGCAGGACATCATAAGCTACACTGGATTGGAAAAACCGACGGAAACCTTTAACCGAACTATCTGCCATGACAATGACGGAGAAATCCTTTCCGCGTTCAATTATCATCTCGGCAGGATCGCCAATATCCGTCCACGTATCAACCACCTCTACACCTGCGGCTTCGATAACGTTGCGCGCTTTGACGATTGCCTCTTTAGCTTCTGGTAATTGTTCTTCAGTTTCAGCCACAGACAACAGGTAAACTGGGCATTGGCAGCGTGAGGCCAAAATAGCGTCCTGACGCGCTGCTTCGATTGATTTTTCGTCGTTTACGCAAATCAAGTGCCCATGGTTTTCTTCTATCTCGCGGGCCAAAAGCACCGTTCCGTGATGTTCTGTCACAACTGTACGCGTGGTTTTCCATTTAATCTTTCCACGAACATTCACCGCACCTCTGCCGTGCATGGCAAGAATGGTCAAATCATAATCATTGAGCTCACATTCATCCAAAATCCCTGTAGCTATATTGGGCGCGAGCATTAATTTTAGCGCAATATGCGTACCGTTCTTATCAGTATACGTTCTCATAATATCGCCGACAGGATCGCCATAAACACGTTTTCGCGTGTTTTCTTCTTTCCAGTCACCGTCCAAAAAGCCAAATTCAAACAATTGATCTCGGGCTTTTTTCAAAGCGCGCATTCCGGGAAGCTCTATGCCCCAATCGACCATATTCTGCCGTGCCAAATCAACACCTGATTTCATGCCCTTATCAAGAGGTCGCACATATAAGAGCGTAATATCAGCATCGTTGCCTTGCCCAATCTTTACGGCATATTTTAGCCCTCGTTTGGATTCATTAGAACCATCAATGCAGATTAATATATTAAAGCGACGTGTATCATGCCCTTCAGAGCCGTCTTTATCATCGGTAAATAGTGCAGTGCGCATAGCCCTCTCCTACAATCCTATTGCCGGCCAGTAAAACATCGCAAAAGCCAGCAAGACCAATGTGGACATAATCACCATTTTCCACCCCACTTTCAAGAAGTCTGTGGTTTTTAAATATCCTGATGCATAAACAATTGTACAGGCAGGCGTTCCGATGACAGTTAAATAGGCAAATGCGGACGAAATAGCGGTGATATAACCAAGTATAAGCGGGCTTTCGCCTGCGGTAGTCGCCATATTTAACGATATAGGACCAAGGACTGCCACTGCAGCACCGTTGGACATTGTGTTGGTGACTATTGTAGTCAAAGCGGAAACAGACGCATAGAGACCTATGCCGCTATCCATAGCACTTGGCAGCACACCAATAAAGCTATCCGCAACCCATTGCGCTGCGCCTGTATCTTTCATTTGTATACCGAGCGATATTGCCGCCGCATAGAGCCACACAACACCCCAGTTAACGCCGGAATTTAAATCCTCCCAACGCACAAGGCCAAGGACCATATATGTAACCGCACCCAATAAGGCAATTGTACCAAGGCCAATGGTGCTGGAAAAGAAAATCCAACCCAAAAGCGTTAGGAAGAAAACCAAAATTGCAATCCAGTCACTGGGCTTCATTTTACCTTCTTTTTCGACTTGTGTTCGCAAACGAACCACAGCCCGATTTAAATTTTTATATTCTGGCTTGAATGTAAAAAACAATATCCCGATGACAAAAGGTAATTGCGCCAGAAAAACCGGATAGCAAACTTTTATCCAGCTTACATAATCAATCAAATACCGCTTTGTAGCTTCATCACCATTATAGAAAAACTCTTTCCAATAACCAATCATGATTGCATTTCTCGCACCACCTGAAGGCGTGCCAATACCTGCGATAGAACATCCGTAAGCGATGGAGAACAGCAATACTGCTGCGAGCCCTTGAACTTGCTTTTGATCCTCAGAAGTTAACGTTATTAAAATGATGGCAACGGGCAACATCATGGCCGCCACGGTATGCTCACCGATGACCGAAGCCATAAGGCCGGATACCAACGCTATACCCACGGCAACGTTTAATGTTTTGGTCCCCGTCATACGTACTATTAGATAGGCGAGCCGCTTATCGAGTTTTTGTTTAACAATCGCAACAGCCAGCATTAACGAACCCATTATAAACAAGACGGAATCGCTCATTAAAGATTCTGCCACCTGCTTGGAATCAATATCCTTCAGCATCAATATTTGCGAAATAACGATCATAAATGCGACGGCAGGCAATGGAACGGGCTCGGATATGAACAAAATGACAGCAACGACAGATATTACCAACACAGTCTTGCTGGCATAAGTTAAACCCTCAGGTACTGGTGCCATATGGAGCAACATGCCGACAATCAGAGCCACAATAAGCCAACGTTTTTCACGAAGAAAATAGCCTACCCCGCGTAAATTTCTGGTGCCGCGTAAACGAAAGAGGCGGGATCGTCGTGTGGTAAATAAAGCCATGATGGTCTCTTAAGGATTTATGCCCTTAAGGCAATTTGATTGAATGGCACTATAACAATTATACACCGTTTTCAAGTTATGCGTACATATAGTTAATAAAAAGAACCCGCCGGAGAACCTCCGGCGGGTCTAGGGTCAGAACCTGTTATTTTACAGTGTTAAAAACTACTGGCCAAATTTCATCTTCCAACCAATCGTCGCTTCATATTGCTTCATTTCAGCAGTCAATGAATGGAACGGATTTGGCCCAAGTGGCGTAACTTCATTACCAGTAATAGCTTCTGTAGGTGCATACATTACGGCAAATTCAAATGAATGTTTATCATTCATTTGATACGCACCACCCGCTGTAAAGTGATCTTGCACAATACCTGGCGCCAGAATGTTGAGTGTAATATCTGCGCCGTTTACGGGCTGTTGGTTGTGCGCATAGCCTGCTCGCAATTTCCATTGATCATTGGCACGCCATTCTGCGCCAACTTTGAATACATCAATATTATCCCAACCAAAACCAGGGCCACCAACTGAACCAAATGGCAGTCGAATATTAGACGGATTAGAAACTGAACTCACATCTGAATATTTGATGTGCTTGTAATCAACAGAAAAAGTGAAATCAGGACTTAAATCAGCCGAAACACCAACTTGGAAGCTGGACGGTATATCAAAATCCCCACCATCTGCAAACAACCCTGAATATTTTTCAAATTTGCTCATGTTGATTTTTGTTTGGTATGAAGCACCAATGCGGAATTGATCCGACAATGAATACTCAAGACCAATTTTACCGCCAAAACCTGTAGACGTATCAATACCATTATTGGTCAATGCAGTTGGGTCTGAGGTTGCACCACCAAATACGGCTAAACCTGTGGCTTCAAACATCTGGAAACCGAAAACCGGTGCAATGCCAATTTTTAAATTATCAATTTGTTTCGCATAACCAACCAAAATCAACGCTTGACTTAGATTTACACCAGCAGTGCCTCCACAAAAAACACCATTTGGCGCAGGGACTTGAGGCGGTGCCATACCAAATAGAAACTGGCAGGTGCCGTTGGTTACATTTCGGTAATTTGTATTCATACCACCATTAGCTACCAGTGAAATTCCCCAAGATGACGTATCATCAATAGCTTTTACATAGGCTATATTTGGGATTGCAAACAGGTTTTCAGAAGATTTAACCTCACCATTTGGTGTAAATGGGCCAACCCCTAGAGGCGCTCCTGCACCATCAAATATACCCGTAAATTTACGTTTTGGGCTAAAGAAGGAAACGGCTATATCAAGCTCGGTACCAATACCAACCATGCCGGCGGGGTTAACGATCATAGCCGTAGCATCCTGACCGTCTGCAACACCTGCGCCGCCCATGGCTTTGTTTCGTGCGCCTGAACCATGCGTGAAATAGCCTTCCGTTGCAAATGCGTCAATAGCCGTCAATGAGGCCGCGCTAGAGAGCAACAAGCCCATTGTAATATTTTTAAACTGTCTGTTCATTATTATATCGCCTTTTTGTTTTGAAATGTTTGGTAGTTGTTATGGCAATGGCGATCTTGAGAACAAGACCTCCATAGAAGGCGTCCTCTGACGGCCATCCTTGAAAGCCGGCATTGAAAGCCGCCATTGTAAGAATAAAAGTTTGGTGTTTATATTGTCGCGAATATGCCTTAAATCAGGGGCAACCTTAAACGATGCGCTCAATCATAAACATAAATACATCGCCGTCCATCCAGTGCGCATTCAGCTTATTTCCCGTCGCATTACAAAACGCCTGAAAATCTTTGACGGCACCAGGGTCGGTAGAAGCCAATTCAAGATGTTGTCCATTTTCCATGCCTGTAAGCGCTTTTTTCGCTTTCAAGATTGGCAGTGGACAATTGAGGCCTTTGGTATCAAGAACTATATCGGGGGTAATATCAGGCATAAATACTCCTTTGGGTCGTCTGGTTAAAATAACAAATTACATGTAAAGATTAATATCAGAAGCCAATGCGCTTTCCATCCAAGTCGCAGCGCCGCCAAGTTCTACACCATCAATCATGTCTTCTTCTTTCTTTTCGAACAAATCAATGGTCATCTGGCAACCAATCATCCGTACATCAGACAAGACGGCGGCTTCACGTAGATCTTCTATAGAAGCAACACCTTTTTTCTTAATCAAATTTTTCATCATGACGCTGGTTCCTGCCGTGACACCCGGCAACATGCCGATCATATTTGGCATAGCCATTTGCATGCCGCCCATTGGCATACGCATGGACGAATTCCCTAATGTAGAAACACTTAAATTCAGTTTTTTATCAAGAAGGCCAAGGCCGTAAAAAGTGAAGAACATGGTTACATCTACATCCATAGCCGCTGCCGTAGTGGCAAGTATAAATGGCGGGTAGGCCCAATCCAATGTACCTTTAGTACAAATAATTGTCATTTTTTTAGCGTTCCCAATGTCAACGTCAGCCATAAAATTCTCCTTAATTTTCGGATTTTTCCAGGTTAAATATTTATTTCACAATCGTCCTTTATTAGACAATGCTATATTAGCGTTTTCGCAGATAAAGTATGTTAGTCGATTTGTCTATGTGCGAATATCACGTTAGTGTGAGGACAAAAAATCAAATATGGCAGATTAAATTGGCTATGAAATTTACTGGCAATTTGCATTTTGGCACAATCACCCATTGTCCTTTGCGCGACTAGAATCTACATTTGATATGTACCGCATTCTCGGTTGGGCCAACGACATCAATTTAAAAGATGAAAATAAATGTGGTGCCATACGTGATGTAGTTAAGCAGAACGAAAATTTACTCTCTACTTTGTGTTAAATCCTCAACCAACTCTTCTGGCTCATCCGCAGCATCATTTGCGGTGCCCACATTTCCCTCTGCTTTGGCTATCGCAGCCGCTTTAGCGCTCAAATCTGCGTCAAGTTCTGCCAACATAGCGTCAATTTCATTAGTTGCACTGTGCTGCAATGTGTGCCCTTCGCCTTTGACAAACTCAAAATGTGCATTAGGAATTTCCTGGCTCAGTGTGCGCGAATGAATTGTCGGAGAGACAACCGTATCATGTGTACCGGCCAGTATTTTCACGGGAATATTGATAGTATTGTAACGGGATTTCATCGAATTCACTTCCTTAAGTAAATGTGTAATATCCTTCGCATTATTCTTAAATTCGTTTGGTCGGTATAGCAGACCTATTGCTGCACGGTTATGGTAATCACGTGGCGGTTTAGACGGCCAGAATGTTTGCGCGGTAAAATCTGGCCCTTTTAATTCGCCGAGCGCGGGGAATAAAGTCCACCGCAGCAATGTCCCAAGACCCTCCCCTGCACCAATAGAATAATGTTTGGCAACGCCGCCAGGCCAAGGGTGACTTACACCTGCTAACAACAACAAACCCGAAACATCATCCGGATAATTTAACGCATATTTCAGCGCAACTGCACCGCCGTAACTCTGCCCAATGACAATTGGTTTATCTACTTTTAGTCTTTTTATCAGACCATTTATTTGTCGTGTTTGCACATTTAATAAATGGCTATCCTTTGGCCGCTCAGAATAGCCGTGCCCGGGGCGGTCTACTAGGATAATCCTACGATTTTCAGATAACCTGTCACCGAGTGCTATTTTCATATCTAAAAAATTTGCACTCGCCCCATGAATAAGAACAATAGGCGCAAGGTCCGACTCCGGTGCTCTATTGATATCACGGTAATGAACTTTATGGCCATTCACTTTGATGAATTTACCAGTTGGTGTATGCGCTTCTTCCCATTTTTTGATGTAGAAAAATGTATGTGCAACGCCTGCAACTGTAGCAATAACGATTAGCAACACCAAGACTTTAAAAACAGACCAATTCATTCAAACACTTATAAACTAAGATTTAGCACATGCAAGAAGACGCACTTAATCATCATTATCAGAGATAAATTTCGTGTATTAGCCGAAAATACCTAAAAACTGCGAAGTCCAATAACCTGCAATAAAGAATTGCACTAAGAAGAAAAAGAACCGTGCCTGTACGGCTAGAATGCTGGTCGATATAACATGAATAAGTGTTTGAACACCCCGCGCACCAAGGAATATCAAGGCCAAACCATTGGTAATTTCCGATTGTCCCGATGCCAATGCAAATAAAAGCACACCGCCATAAACGGGGAAAAATTCGTACATATTAGCGTGTGCACGGACTAATCTACGCGAAAACTCTCCTACATCCTCTCCTGTCGGGGCAAAATCGTTGGCCTTTTTCACACCCTTCAAGGTCAGTATGGTACGCAACACTGCCAGAATAAACAGAATGATTAGAAATATGCCAATATAGCCTAGCAAAGCTGTTTGTGTTTGTGAAAGTGCACCCATGATAATCCCCTAATTTTTGTAAATAAGAGCCTATAACAGATATTATAGTCTACGAAAAGCTACAATTTTGCATGCTTACAATACTTATTTTGATTACTGACTTTCGGGAGTAGTAACCACGATACCGTCAAGTTCATCTGTGACAAGTATTTGACAAGAAAGGCGGGAGTGTTCACAAACATCTTCGGCAAAATCGAGCATGCTTTCTTCCATATCATCTTTAGCTTTTATCTTAGCGGCCCAATTTTCATCAACATAAACATGACATGTGGCACAGGCACAAGCGCCACCACAATCTGCATCAATGCCAGGAACCATGTTGGCGACCGCTACTTCCATAATTGATTGCCCCGCTTTGGCCTCGACCTCTCGTTTAGTGCCGCTTTCGTCTATAAATGTAATCTTTGCCATGGTGTCTCCAGATTTATTCTCGTAAGAAATATTTTCAAACCGTATGTAGTTGGCAGAAAACAAAATGCAAGCCCTTAGCAACACTTGCACCACATGGTCGCATTATTCTAATAAGTAGTATGAGCAGAATCATCAAAACAGTTAACTTGGCGGACGAAAAGGCAACTATGAGATTGGGTGCTTGGCTTGCCCCCAAATTGCGAGCCGGTGATGCAATCTTGCTAAAGGGTGATTTAGGGGCTGGTAAAACAACTTGGGCCCGCGGTTTGATCTGTTCATTGCTTGGTAAGGTCGAAGTCCCAAGTCCAACCTATACACTTGTGCAAACTTATGATGCAGACGAATTTGAAATTTGGCATTTTGACCTTTATCGGTTGCAGCAGGAAAATGAAGTTTGGGAATTGGGTATTGAAGAAGCACTAGAGAGTGGCGTGTGCTTGATAGAATGGCCAGAACGCATAGAGGGATTACTTAGGGGAAATGAATTGACGGTTGCGCTAAATAAAAAAGATGATAGTCGGGTCGCAATTCTTACAGGTAATGATGAATGGAAAGCTCGATTAAATGACGCGTGAGCAGTTGATTGAACAATTCTTACACAAAAACGGCTGGGGAGACGCAAAACGATCCTCCTTTCCAGGTGACGCATCCTCCCGTTCATATGAGCGGTTAACAAGAGGGCCTGAGAAAGTTGTTCTCATGAACGCGCCTTTTAAGCCGCACAAAGAACCATATAATATAGCCGCAAAGCTGGCAGGTTCTGATCCGAATGCATTTATTTGTCTGGCAACAGCATTAACAAGACGTGGATTTTCTGCCCCAAATATCTTGGCAGCAGATCCTAACAATGGTTTTATATTGCTTGAGGACTTAGGCGCAGATTTATTCTCCCAAATTCTGGCAAATGAGCCTGAAAAAGAGAAACAGCTCTATGGTCATGCCATTGATTGTCTCGCTGCCCTATACCGAAGTAGTTTTTCAGCTCAATTGCAAGCACGCGGTACTCAATGGCATTTACGCAACTATGATAGTCTAGCCTTGCAAACAGAGGCCGATTTGTTTTTAGAGTGGTATGTTCCAGAATTTGGCGGTACCGTAGACCAGAACGCCAAAGAAGCTTGGTATTCCATATGGGAGGAATGCTTCGACCATTTGGACGCCTATGCCCATGGCCTTGCTCACGGATTGGCACTTCGGGATTTTCACGCGGATAATATTTTTTGGCTGCCAAATCGCGAAGCTACATCTAAAATCGGACTGATTGACTTTCAAGACGCCTTAATTGCCCACCCAAGCTACGATTTGGTCTCCTTGCTAGAAGATGCGCGGCGGGATGTTGATTTGAAAATAGTTGACAGTCTTATTTCTCAATTTTGCGCAAATGCCGGCATATCTGATGATGAAAGCTTCCGTGCAGCCTATGCCGTGCAAGCAGCCCAAAGAAATGCAAAAATTCTTGGTGTTTTCGTGCGCCTGGCGCGCAGAGATGGTAAAAAGCGCTATCTTGACATGATACCCCGTGTCGCAGAACATTTCACTCGTGATATTTCTCATCCTGTACTGTCTAAATTGTATCACTGGGTAACAAATTACGCACCAAATGTTCTAAAGACCAACACATGATTATTCCGACCCCTTCAAAAGATGTGCCTATTCGCACAGCAATGGTCATGGCCGCTGGTCACGGGACACGCTTGCGCCCACTTACGAATACGACGTGCAAGGCCATGGTCAAAGTCGGCGGAAAAATGCTGGTTGATCATACGCTCGATAGGCTAGAACAAGTTGGCGTCAAGCGGGCCATTGTCAATGTCCATGCGTTTGCAGATGATTTAGAAGCGCACTTGCGTAAGCGAAAAGGCGGGCCTAAAATAATTATTTCCGACGAGCGCACAGAACTACTAGAAACAGGAGGTGGTGTTGTAAAAGCCATTCCGTTACTCGGTGACGACCCGATTTTTATTTGTAATATTGATGCGATGTGGATTGGTTTTGAAGATGTGTTGGGTGGTATGATGCGTAAATGGGACGCAAGTAAAATGGATGAATTGTTTTTACTCGCGCCGCGCCATGCAACGTTGGGGCTTGAAGGCCGCGGGGATTTCAATTTAGCAACAAACGGCCAAATTTCTCGCGCGGGTAAAGCTGGCTCAAATTGGTTTTATTCCGGTGTAGAGATTTTTAAGCCAAAATTGGCCCGACCGTATACAACCGAGAAGTTTTCGCGTAACAAAATATGGGACGAAACACTGAAAAAGCGCAAAGCTTACGGCCATGTCTTGCCCGGCTTCTGGATGCATGTAGGTGACCCAAGTGCCCACAAAGCTGCTGAGGCCGTGATAGTTCAGAAAAATGAAATGGGTAAATCATGAATACATACAAAGGTTTATTCAATTTAAATGATCCTTGTGTCTATACAATGCCGTCCGGCGAACCTTTCTTACATAATCTCGCAAAAGGTTTACACTTCGCACTTGGTGATGATTTATCCAAAGCCCTGGTATTACTCCCGACCCGCCGTGCAGTACGGGCATTGGCTGATGAATTCGTCAAGCTGTCTAGTGGACGTGCGACCTTATTGCCTCTCATGCGACCGCTAGCTGATATGGACGAAGACGAGCCTCCATTTACAACTGGCACTATAGATATTGATATACCACCAGCCATAGACCCGGTAAGACACCAATTTGAGCTTGCAAAATTGGTCGCAGCCAAGATGCAGTATGAAGGTTCCAAGCCTGATGCCGCAAGCGCTTTTGCCATGGCAGAGCCCCTTGCTCGGTTATTGATTGACCTTGCTACGGAAGAGATAGACGTCACTGCATTTGCCAAATTGGACGAAAAATTTTACACATTATCGGCGCATTTTCAAGACGCAGCCAAATTTGCAAAAATTGTGACAACATATTGGCCGCAATTTCTTAAAGACAACGGCTTAACCGAACCTATGGCGCGGCGGGTCACACTCCTCAAAAAAGCTGCAAAAATCTGGCAAGTAAACCCACCTAATCACCCTGTGATTATTGCCGGTTCTACAGGTACACTTAAGGCAACAGCCAATTTAATCAAAACTGTAGCTAATCTTCCAAAAGGTTTGATTGTATTACCGGGGCTAGACATAAATATTGATGAAGTCGATGTATGGAATAAAATTGACGACCAACACCCACAAGCATCCTTGAAGAACCTCTTGGAAACCTTGAAAATCAGCCGTTCTGAAGTCCCCACATGGCCAGGCGGTAAAACTGAGAGCAAGGCCGCTTTGCGTACGCGTATTTTATCCCACGCTCTTATTCCTGCACATTCTACATTTGATTGGCCTGCCCGGATTGCGCGTATAGCGAACAGCACTGGCGACGGACATGCCATTCAAAAAGGCTTATCTGGTCTTTCCCTTATCCAAGCAAGCACATCCGAAGAAGAAGCGAGTGTCATTGCTCTTGTTATGCGCGAAACTCTTGAACATATTGACAAAACTTGCGCCCTCGTCACACCGGATCCCAGCCTTGCCAGGCGTGTTCGCGCCAAGTTATCACGGTGGAATGTCGAAGTGGATAGCTCTGCTGGTGAACCTCTCGAAGAAACAAGGCACGGTGCATTTATTTCGCTCAGCCTAGAAGCCGCAAACAACCCGTTCGACCCAATAGCGCTGTCTGCACTCGTCAAACACGCTCTCTTCAGATTTCGCAATAACCACCGCAAAGACTGGGATAGACTTGAAGTTGCCGCATTTCGCGGCATACGCCCAAAATCATTAGACGATGTCGCTTTGCGCCTTGATAACAAATTTCCAGATGCGTTGCGTTTATTGCAAGATATTCAACAAGCTCTCACGCCCTTACACAATCAACTAAAGGCGAATACGAACGCGACGGCGCTTGCTAAATCTCATGCGGCATTATTAGAATTACTAGCTGGTGGCGCGAAAAACTTGTGGTGCGGCGAATCTGGGGAAAAATCCGCACAACTCATGGAAGAAATCCTTGAACATGGTGAATGTCTTGCACCCATGAACGGCGACACATATATGCGCCTGGTTTCACATCTCATGCGGGGTCGTGTCGCCCGTCCGCGCTTTGGAACAGAAGACCGTCTGCAAATCTTAGGTCCACTCGAAGCCCGTATGATCGAGGCAGATACAATTATCTTGGGCGGACTAAATGAAGGCGTTTGGCCAGCGCATCCGACACCGCATCCAGTGCTATCCCCCGGTATGCGTAAAACTATAGGCTTGTCGGCCCCCGAAAGAAGGTTTGGATTGGCTGCCCATGACTTCGAAGCTTTGGCTTCAAAACCCAATGTAATAATGACCCGCGCAGAACGGGGAGATGATGGACCAACTGTACAATCTCGTTGGTTGTGGCGCCTCACAACATTGGCGCGCGGTGCACTTGATACCCCCATTGATGAAATACTTAAGCCGACAACTCCATGGCTTGCATGGGCAAGAGCTATAGATGCAAATCATGATATTCCAAAGCCCGCAAAACGCCCTGCGCCCTGCCCGCCACTCGAAAAACGATGGCCAAAAAAACGTGGGTTATCTGTCACTCAGATATCTAAATGGATACGTGATCCTTATTCTATTTATGCGCAAAAAATCTTGGGGCTCTATGTACTCGACCCTCTTGACCAAGCAATGGGAGGCCGTGAATACGGGCTGGCAGTTCATGCGGCTTTGGAGCACATTGACAATGCGAGTTCTGAGCGCATGACGACATTGCTAAAACAAGAACTAAACAAGGCAGGGTACGAACCCCACAATTTTGCGCGTATGAATGTCCGTATAGATGCTTTGGCGCAGTGGAGTGTGGATTGGGCATCAAAACGCAAAACAGATGGCTGGACTAAAATTAGTGTTGAAAAAAAGGGACGTCTTGAACTCCCGACTAACAAAGAACCATTCATATTAACCGGGATTGCAGATAGGATAGAACGTAAAGGCACGGATACGGCGATAATCGATTACAAAACCGGAGCATATCCCAAATATAAAGAAGTGCAGGCAGGGTTCGATCCACAAATGCCGTTGCTTGGTGTCATGGTTGGTTATGGCGCTCTTGGAAACAAAGCAGAAGCAACAGACTATCTTTATATAAAACCAGACGACAAAGAATATTCACTGGTCACTTCGCCGCCAAATAAATTCCAAAAAGACGCGGACGAATATGCCAGTGATGCATTGGATGATTTGCAAAAACTAATCGCGCATTTTGACACGCAAGAGAGCAAATACTTCTCCCAACCTCGCGCACAGTTCGAGAACACATATGGGGATTATGACCACCTTGCGCGGCGGGCTGAATGGGCCACAACTGGTGATGATAAATGAGTGTCGCTTATAAAAATGCATTAAAAATGCAAAGCAAGGCTGCCATGCCTGCCCAATCAATTTTTGTCTCTGCAAATGCGGGTTCTGGGAAAACCCGTGTTTTGGTTGAGCGTGTATCGCGAATATTGTTAACGGGTACTTTGCCAGATAAAATATTGTGTCTGACCTATACCAAAGCTGCGGCCTCTGAAATGCAAACACGTCTGTTTGCAGCACTCGGTGATTGGTCTATCATGAGTGAAGAGGAGCTCACAACCAAACTCAACACTTTGGAAAACAAAACGGGAAAACGCGCTAAAAAAGATATAAATAGAGCCCGTTCATTATTTGCCCGCGCCCTAGAAACACCGGGCGGCCTAAAGGTGCAAACCATACATGCGTTTTGTGAACGTGTGCTAAAACGTTTCCCCTTAGAGGCCGGCATTGCCCCCGGCTCAGAGGCTATAGATGAACGCGAGGCGGCGGCAATACAGGAACAGGTTTCCATAGATATTGAAACAGAAGCAACCGCCAATCCTAACGAAAAACTTGCACAGGATATTGCGCTTCTAGCAACCCATAAAAATGATCAAGATATAGACAGTATTTACAGATGGGCTATGGGTAATTCTTATAAAATTGATGCGTGGCTAGAGGCGGGCGGTACGGATACATTAGCAAAGTTACTAAATATAGATGCAGCGCAATCACCCGAAAAAATCATGAGAGATGCATGGGAAACAGCCCCTATTGAACAGTTACGTATAGCTGCTCGTCATATGATGGATGGCGGTGTGAATGACCAGAAAAGAGCAAAAAATATTATATCCGCTCTGGAAGCACAAAGCCCAGAAAACGCCTTTGTTCATTATGTAAAAATGTTTTTTACACAAAATAATGAGCCATTAAAAAACATTGTAACGGCTAAGGCTGGTGAAGTTGCAATTTCTTTATTCGGCAATTCTAAAACGGGGCATCAACATGAAGCCTTGCGAATGATTGAGGCCAATACCCAGCTTAAAGCAGTGCAGTTTTTCCAACTAAACGCCGCAGCTTATAATTTAGCCATTTTGGCTGCTGCCAGATACCGAGAAATTAAACGCCAACGCCGTGTCATTGATTTTGGAGATATGATTTATCTTGCTCGCGATTTACTCTCAAATAACAAAGCCAGAGAATGGGTTCGTTATAAGCTAGACAATGGCGTAGATCATATATTGGTTGATGAAGCCCAAGATACATCAAGTGCCCAGTGGGATATTGTAGACGCGCTCAGCGACGAATTCTTCCAGACCGGCGCAAACACAAAGGTCCGTACGGTATTTGCCGTAGGCGACGAGAAGCAATCCATATACGGATTTCAAGGTGCGGAGCCGGAACTGTTCCTTAAAAAAATTCAAAACCTGACCAAGGAACAACCAAATACAAAAGATGTGAAAATGTCCATGTCCTTTCGTTCAACGCGGCAAATTTTAGATTTAGTCGACCAGATTTATTACAAAGACAAAGGCATATTGGAAACATTTGATGCAGACACATTTCCTCTCGTTTCTGATGAAGGATATCATGATGCAAATCGTGAGGACAATGGTATTGTTGAGTTTTGGCCGGCTTCACAAAAGCCGGAAACAGGTACTGGCGAAATAGCATGGAATCCAACGCCAGTCGACAAGCTTGACGCGCGGTCTTCAAGAGAGAAGCTCGCTGCAGAAATCTCCAAGCAGCTCAAACACTGGCTAGATACGGACGAACCGGTGTTTGACCGCAAGCTTGGTCACACACGACCAATGCGGGCTTCGGACGTTTTGATTCTAGTCCAAAAACGCACAAAATTTTTTGATGCGGTTATCCGTAATTTAAAATCAGCGGGTGTTCCCGTCGCAGGTGCGGACAGGTTAAAATTAACCGAGTCGATTGCAGTGCAAGATATGTTATCGCTTGCAAAATTCACGCTTCTGCCCGCGGATGATTTATCCTTAGCCGAAGTTTTGAAAAGTCCTTTATTTGGATGGGATGACGACCAATTATTTGAAATTGCGTATAACCGCAAGAGTTCACTTTGGGCGGCATTGCCGAATGGGTCGGAGCGTACAACCCTCACACATATATTATCTTTGGCCAACAAATTTGCACCTTATGAATTTTTTGCACGTACGCTTGCTCTCGTACCAGGAGATAGCGGTTCTAGCCTACTACAAAATATCTATGGCCGCCTGGGCCTTGAAGCAGCAGATGCACTTGACGTGTTTCTCTCTCGTGCACTTTCCCATCAACGCAGAGGCGCCCCATCTTTACAACGCTTCATCAACGACATTGAAAAGAGCGAAAGCACTATTAAACGCGAAATGGATGTAGGTCAAAACGAAGTCAGAGTGATGTCTGTTCACGGCTCAAAAGGCCTGGAATCTCCCGTGGTCATTTTACCGGACACCACACAAGCTGCGAGTAGATCGCGCGATACTTTTTTCAAATTTGGTGATAGTTTCGTGATGCGCACTGCAAAAAATGAAACGCCCGAAGCCTTGCAAGAATTGGATACCGCAAAACAGAAAGAAGCGGACCGTGAAGCCATGCGTCTGCTCTATGTTGCGCTAACGCGTGCGGAAAGTCGGCTTTTGATATGTGGGTTTGAGAGCAATGGAAAAGTCCATGAGAACTCTTGGCACCGACGCATACAAAACGCGCTAGAGGGCATGAGCGACATTACGCCCATACAAACTCCTTTTGGCGATGGGTTGCAATTTGGACACCGTGCGTCATCTACAGATAAACAAGAACATATATCCAAAACCAAAACGGTTCTACCCCCATGGATATATGCCAAAGCAAAACCGTCTCCATTTTCAGCTCAATTTTTATCGCCGTCACAATTAATCAAACCAGAAGACGCGGACAAATTTGACCAACAAATACGCTCGCCGTTAAGCAAATCGGATGACATGCTCCGGTTTGCACGCGGAAACTATATCCACAAACTATTGGAAATCTTGCCGCAAATTCCGTCAGATAAAAGAACGGGTACAGCACAATCCTATTTGCAAAAACAAGGTTTGGATAAAACGGCAGCCGCTATCTTGTTGCAAGAGGTGTTCGCAGTACTAGAACATCCTGAATTTGCACATATATTTGCACCTGGCTCACAAGCAGAGGTATCTCTTGCCGGCGGCGCACCCGGCTTGCCAGACAATGTCCGCCTGAGCGGGCAAATAGACCGTTTAAGTATAACCAATGATACCGTTTGGATTGTGGACTATAAATCTAACCGTCCGCCGCCTAAAACTGTAGCAGGCGTAGCACAATTATATATCCGCCAGATGGCTGCTTACAGAGCCTTGGTGCGGGAATTATATCCCGACAAAAAAGTACGCACAGTTTTATTATGGACAGATGGCCCAACCATTATGGAAATACCAAATACAGTTCTCGACAATGTGAAATGGGATGACATATTACAAGCTTGACATATCGTCGTGAAATCAATAGCAAAAAATTTTTAAACTTTAGGAGCAACCATGCCGACACTAACTGTGACCGATGATAATTTCAAAGCCAATGTTTTGGAGAGCGACAAACCGGTACTGGTTGATTTTTGGGCAGAATGGTGCGGACCTTGCAAAGCTATGAGCCCGGCTCTCGAAGAATTATCTACAGATATTGAAGGCCAGGCCGTTGTTGCAAAAATAAATATCGACGATGCGATGGATACGGCTTTAAATTATAATGTGCGCGGCGTGCCAGCGCTTATGATTTTCAAAGACGGAGAAGTCGTTGCCGCACATAACGGGGCTATGACCAAAACGAAACTGGCAGAATGGTTAACTGAGAACACATAAACTAGCCAAAGCTAAATAACACGCGGTTAGTCTTCTGCCCAGCCCGTATCGGTCAATATTTTTTCAATTGCCTTTGGGTTGTCTTTATAAGTCTCCCGCATAAGTGCGATGTCAGCTTGAGCTTCCGTTTCCTGCCCAAGCACCTTTCGCGCCCGTAATAAGCGGGTCCAACCATCGAGGTCATCTGGATTTTCTATTAATTTTTGAGAAAGGCCTTCGACCATATTTTTAATCATATTTTGTCGGTCTTCAGGTGACATTTCTGCAACAGCTTGTATTTGTTGCGCACTTGGCCTTTGTTGTGCATTTTGCAAAGGAGAAACGGGTTTGATACCCGCCCGCTTTTCATTAATAAAAGCTTTGGCAGTTTCTAACTCTTTGAGTACTTGTGGATTGTTATCTGTTACTTGGAGTACCTTTTCGTAGGCCGCAACGGCTTCATCATACCGGCGCAATGACATGAGGCTACGTGCATAAAGCATCCAGCCTTGCGCGCTTTGATCGCCTTGTGCCAGTTTTTGCTCAAGTTTTGCCACCGCCTGCTCAAGCGTCAAATCACGAATATCTTGCGGTTCTGGATTATGCTTTTCTTGTGTTTGGGACAGATCAGGTCGCCCTAATGACGCATAAAGTCCCATAGAACCAATCGCAATGGTGATAAACAATATACCGGCGAGGATAGTCTGGGGACCAGCATCTTTTACTTGTATATCTTTGGCTAAAATTTGGCGCTGCAATTCGACTTTTGCGCGTTCAAGTGCCGATACATCTATGGATTTGTCTGCAGTCTTCAGGCGCGTTTCAATGTCGGCAATCTGCTGTAAATAATCCGAAACCTCATTGTCATTTTTTATAACAGATACAGTCTTGGCATATAATGGCTGTGTTACATAGAGCATAACACCTAACACCACTATGCCCATGACCAACCAAATCATTTGTCGTTCTCCTGAACGGTTGCCAATTTCTTGAACCGCTTCAATTCATCTGCTGTCAAAGATTTTGTGACAGTTACAACTGATTTGCGGCGCACACGTCGCACATACCATAGCAACAAAAGACCGAGCAATATTGCCGGAGCAAACCACAACAAATATGTGTTGCCCTGCACAGGCGGTTTTAGAAGAACAAAATCCCCATAACGGGTTTGCAAAAACTTGATAACGTCTTCATTGCTATCACCTGCCCGTAAACGCGCCCGCACTAATATACGCATATCTTGTGCAAGGCTCGCATCGGATTCGTCTATTGACTGGTTTTGGCAAACCACACACCGAATGGAGCGACCAACAATGCGAGCTCTCGCTTCTATGTCCGCATCAGAATAAGCTTGCGCCTCATAGAGGGCTTGCTCCTCAGAGGAAGCTTGAGCATCAGAGGAGGTTTGGGCAGTACAGTAAACAAATGCAGAAAAGCTTATAAAGACGGCAATAATGACCACGGAAAAATTCTTCATTCTTCTGCACCTATATCTTCAATGCGCAACGCCATAACCAGAGGCTTTAACTCACTTTGCCAAACTTTTTCAGATATTGGGCCTACAAATTTATAGCGAATTTGGCCATTTTTGTCGACAACAAAACTCTCCGGTGCGCCTGTAACCCCTAAGTCAATTGCCAACATGCTATCTGCATCAAAAACTACGCGCGAATACGGATTACCGCGAATTTCCAACCAACGCCGTCCCTTTTCCACAGTATCGCGCCAGTCAACACCGAGCATATTAACTTCCTTGTTCGCTGCCAAACGCATGAGCAAAGGATGTTCTTGGTCACACGCAACACACCAAGAGCCAAATATATTGACCAATGTAACCTGGCCATCAAAATAATCATGGTCAACAATAACATCCGTATCAAGTAAATCCGGCAACGAAAAATCAGGAAATGGTTGGTTAATCAACTGGGATGGCAATTTGCTGGGATCTTTGGTAAGGCCAATGCCAAAGGCAAGACCGAGCGCCATAAACATAAATAACGGGATTAAACCTTTCCAAGTAAACTTCATGATACATTTCCGTGTTCTGGTCTGCGCGAACGACCAATATCAAAGACGCTAACAAACCCAGCAAGAGCAATCAACAAAGCGCCAAACCATATCCAATTCACAAGTGGATGCACATAAGCCCGCACGACCCAACCTTTTTGCGCGTCCCCTTCCCCTACACCAACATATAGATTGCGCATTGGCCGCACTTGAATGCCTGCTTCAGTCGTTATCATTTGTCGCACTTGATAAAAGCGTCTGGCGGAACGCAGCGTCCCTATAGACCGTTCATTCTTTGTGACGTCTACCGCGGCAACCATTTTTTGGTAATTCCTGTCAACGCCAGGCGTGATGCTTTTTAGTGTAAATGTATATCCACTCACTGACATGCTCTCGCCAAGTTTCATGACCTTTGCATCATCATTGGCCCATACAGACATAGCGGTAATCCCGGCCATACAAATAGCAATCCCAATATGTGCGAGTAAAAAGCCCCAAACGGCTGCGGGTTGCGCTTTCAACATCTTCCAAGACCCCGCTTGACCAAACTTAATTTTCCGGCCAAATGCGACGAGCGTACTATAGGCCAAATAAGCCGCAAACCCTATAGACAAAGCCCCCAGTAAAGACTTGCCAAACCACCAAATCAATCCCGCTAATACTATGACCAAGAATAAAGATTTCAGGACATGAATGCGTAAATTCTTCAAACTGTCATCGCGCCATTTTACCAAAGGGCCCACTCCCATAAATGCTATGAGCAAAACCATCACAGGCGCAAATGTTCTGTCAAAATAAGGTTCGCCAACGGAAATTTTTCCGTTCGTGAATGCTTCGATTAACAGAGGATAAAAGGTACCAAGAAATACGGTGAAAGTAGCCGTGACCAAAAGAAGATTATTTAGGAGTAAACCGCCCTCCTTTGATATCAATGAAAAACTGGGTCCGCCGCGCAAAGTATGTGCGCGCAAAGCAAACATAGTCAGACCTCCACCTGTCGCCAATAATAAAAGTAGCAAAATAAACACGCCGCGCGCAGGATCAACGGCGAAGGAATGCACGCTGGTCAATACACCAGAGCGAACGACAAATGTCCCGACTAAACTTAAACTAAAGGCCGTGATACCTAGCAAAATCGTCCAATTTGCCATGCTGTGCCTTTTGCCTAAAACCATAATAGAATGCAGCAAAGCCGTCCCCACCAACCAAGGCAAAAAAGATACATTTTCTACGGGGTCCCACATCCACCAACCGCCCCAACCGAGTTCGTAATAAGCCCAAACACTTCCCATAGTGATACCTATGGTCAAGAAACTCCATGCCACCAAAACCCAAGGCCGTAACCAGCGTGCCCACACAGCATCAACACGACCTTCAATCAGCGCTGCCACAGAAAAGCTAAAGGCCATGGAAAACCCTACATAACCCAAATACAAAAACGGTGGATGAAATGCGAGACCTGGATCTTGCAATAGTGGATTAAGCCCCTGCCCGTTTAAAGGTATAGGATCGAGCCTTAAAAACGGGTTGGATGTAAACAGTATAAATCCTAAAAACCCAGCACTTATCATGCCTTGTACTGACAATGCGCGCGCTTTTAATCCCGCAGGTAGGCTCTTGCCAAATTTAGGCACCAGCGCACCATAAATACTGAGGATAAGCACCCAAAGCAACATGGAGCCTTCATGGTTACCCCAAACACCACTAATTTTATATAAAAGCGGTTTGTCCGTGTGCGAATTTATTGCAACCAGTTGAACCGAAAAATCAGATTGAATAAACACCCACGTCAACGCTGCAAATGCCAACACAATTAACATAAATTGCATGACAGCAGCCTTGTCCCCAAATGCCATTAATCTGGTATCGGAACGGTACGCGCCCCACATAGGCATTATAGATTGCGCAACCGCTATCAGTAATGCAAGTATAAGGGATATTTGTCCAATCTCGGCTATCATGAAAAACTACTTAAAGCATTCCACTTTAATATGGAACCAATTTGATGGGATGAGGTGTTTTTATTTCAGGGCCATGAGCAGGGCCTAGAACAACGCAATCGCGGCCCGTACGCCCATGACCATCAAAACAATGGAACTAAGTGCAAATAAAGAAAATCTATGCATGACTTTGTTGGTCGTTATTTGCACCAATGAATGCACAATCCGAATACCTACATAGGCCCAAGCCAAATACATGAAAAAATTGTCTGCTTGCTGACTGAGTGAAATATAAAACATCAGCGCATAAAAAATCACCGGCTGCTCATGAAGATGGTTATAATTATCGGCGGCATTGGTTGCGCTTGCCGGCATCTTGGCCCAAAGTTCGGGATCATCTATGAATTTCTGTGGGTTTTTGTGGATTTTCCCCATAGCTGGGACACGACGTTTATACATCACCACCCACATAACAAATGTCCAAATTATAAGTGCCAAAACGGGCGTCAAGAACTGTTGCATAATATTCCCTAAAATTTATTTAGGGTATTGGAACGTCAATAATATGTTCTGTCAAGTTTATACGCAGTTACCATCTATGCAAAAATGAACGCCTATAACCCAAATAAAGCTCTTGCCCCGTCCGCATCTTTTTTCATTTGCTGGGTCAGGGCATCAAGCCCATCAAATTTAATATCGTCTCTGATAAAAGCGCGAAAGGATACTTCGATGATACGGCCATAAATATCTGCATCAAAGTCAAATATATGCATTTCAAGGCGGTGGTCTTTGCCGTCAACTGTCGGGCGAGAACCAACATATGCAACGCCGTGGTGCCATTTATCTTCGCCGTCTAAGCGGCATTGCGCAGCATAAATGCCAGCTTTTGGTCTAATGCGATCATTGAAATAAAGGTTGGCCGTTGGGAACCCGAGCGTACGCCCGAGGTGATCACCGTGAACAACCTCACCGTCGACTATCCACGGGCGGGATAACATATGCGCGGCGAAAAATACATCGCCATCTCTAAGCGCTTGTCGAATTTCTGTAGACCCGTATTTGCCATAGCTTTTGTGCAAACTTATCTCTGGAACTATAGTCACGCCAATGCCGCGCACGGCGCAGTGCTTTTTTAAAGTTTCACAGTCTCCGCAACGTTTTTTGCCATAGCGAAAATCTTCACCAACAACAACATGGGTAACACCAAGACCTGTATACAAGACGGTCTCAACAAACTCTTTGTCGTCCATTTGGGTCAAGGTTTTATCAAACGGAATTTCGTACAGAGTTTTTGCACCCATTTCCTTTAATAATCGTGCCCGCACTCGTGCACTCATCAAGCGAAAAGGTGTGACATTTGGGTCAAAAAACTGACTTGGATGTGGTCGAAAACACGCCACAGCTAGAGTGGCTTTGTTTTCTTGGGCTATTTCTGCTGCCGTATTGATCACAACTTTGTGGCCACGGTGTAAACCATCAAAATTGCCAAGAGCAATGACCGCCCCCCTGTCCGCCTTGTTCAGACGGTCATAATAATCAATGACTTTCATAAATGCTAACTTTGGTCAGAAATTTTAGATGTGTCACCCTCTGGCCGCTTTGGAACGATAACGCCTGCATTGCCGCGAATAATTTGCTTACCATAAACGCTGCAAGAAACCTTCATTTTTATGCGGCCTGTTCGCTCATTTATCTCTGCGACTTCCGCACGGGCAACAATCTCGTCGTCTATAAAAGCCGGTCTACGGAACCGCATGTTAAGCTCTACAAAAATAGCCCCAGGACCAGGTAAATCATTGCCTAAAATAGCCGAGATTAGCGACGCTGACAGAGCACCATGAGCAATGCGTTTGCCGAACATGGTCGTTGCTGCAAAGTCTGCATCTATATGTATAGGGTTAAAATCACCAGATAATTCTGCAAATGTATTAATTTTATCGCCAGACACCACCATGCGATTTTCAGCAAACATGCCGACTTCCATTTCATCAAGATAATATCCGCGTCTCGCACTCATCATAATCTCACTTTAATTTTTCTACCAAGATAAGGTTGATAGCATGTATTTCGCATATATGTCGTGTTTTTCAAGTACATTTGCAACTGCGCCACTATTCCCAACACTCAGCCCATCCGCAACAAATAAAGCATCATAATTTTGGTTCTGTGCGCCCATTAAATCTGTATGTATATTATCACCTATTGCCAAAACACGGGACCGATCAAGTTCATAGCCCGCCAATTCTTTAAGCCAGGCTCTGGAAAGACGGTATATTGCCTCATAGGGCTTTCCCGCAAAAATAACGTCCCCGCCCATGTCTTCATAAGCTTGCGCGAGCGCACCACCGCAATATATCAGCTTATCACCTCTTTTAACGCGAACATCCGGATTGGCACAAACCATCGGAATATTGAGCGTGCGGGCTTGACCAAGTAATTTCGTATAATCATCCGGCGTTTCATTTTCATCATCGAATAATCCGGTACAAGCTATAAATTCAGCTTGCTCTAATTCTGCAAAATTCAGGGCCAAATATTCATACAATTTATCATCGCGGGCGGGGCCCATTTTAAATGCCGGCCCCGGAGCCCGGCGCGCCAATTCGTCTATTGTTGCATCGCCAGATGTTACAATAGCATCATAAACATCATGCGGGACGCCAACTTCATCGAACTGCGCAGGTATAGCTACGCTTGGTCGCGGGGAGTTAGAAATCAATACAACTGGCCCGCGTTCTTCGCGAAATCTTTGCAAAGCCTGCACGGCATCGGTATGTGCTTCTCTCCCATTATGAATAACACCCCAAATATCGACCAAGGCAGCATCATAATCGTCCGCAATTTGCCCTAGCCCCGAAATAGTGTTGAAATTTTCTTTTGTCGTGTTTTTCATGCGCCGTGACTACTCTTACCCTTAGTGTACGTCAACCAGATTGAAGTGCCAATTTTCCGTCTTTTACCTCAAACACTTGCGCTCTACCGTCAAATGCCGAGAATAGATTTGCATCCGTTCCTGTCAAAAAAACCTGCGTTCCCAATTCAAGTAATTCTTCTACGAGTGCTGCACGGCGAAATTCATCCAAATGTGCTGCAACTTCATCGAGTAGAAGAATTGGCGGGCGTTCAGTTTGACTGCGTGCATGTGCCAATACCAAACCAATAAGCAAAGCCTTTTGCTCTCCCGTTGAACAATGGGCCGCCGCCATAGATTTTTCTATATGGGTGACCAGTAAATCGCTTTTGTGGACGCCGCGCAAAGTACGGCCTGCGCGGGCATCTAAGCTTCGGTCTTTAGAAAGGTTGGTTTTGATATATTCGGCGACTTCCGGTTCTTCAGCACCTGCCGCATAGAGAGCTTCAGCCTCTCCGTCCAAATCCAAAGCTGCTTTGGGGAAGCCACCTTCCGTTCTGGAATTAATTTCAGCGCGGAGCATTTCCAGAACCTGCCAACGGGCCTGTGCAATTTGCGCACCGCGCTCGGCCATATCGGTTTCTAGCGCGTCGAACCAATACGGGTCATCAATGCCGTCTGCAAACAGGCGGCCACGTTCGGTACGGGATTTCTCATAGGCTAAAAACGTGCGGCCATGGCTCGGCCTATGGATGAGGCATAACCGGTCAAAAAATTTACGGCGCTCAGACGCAGGCCCCGCAAACAATCTGTCCTGAGCGGGCGTGAGCCAGTTAATACTCATAATCTTGGCAAGCTCGGGGCCAGAAGCCGTTTTGCCGTCTATGCGCATTTGGCGGCGGTGCGCCATGCCTAGAACGCCGCCAGTCCCAACATTAATATCCTCAACACCCAATTTAGCTGAGACGGCCCATGTATCGCAAACTTGGTCGTTTTCTCTTTTGGCTAAATCGAGCATCTTAGCGCGCCGCAAACCACGACCTGGCGATAGCAATGAAACGGCTTCTAAAAGATTGGTTTTTCCTGCACCATTTTCGCCGTACAGAACGACCGGTCGCCCATTTAATTTTACGTCCAATGTCGAATAAGAGCGAAAATCGCTCAGCAATAGGCTTGAAATATATTCGCCAAAAATCAGTTTTTCTGTGGCCACTTATACACGTAAAGGCATCAATACAAAAAGGGCACCAGAGTCTTCTGGATCTTTCACCAATGCCGGGGATGCAGGATCAGAAAGATGGAAATGCACATCGCGCGCTTCAATCTGAGTTGTGACGTCCAGTAAATATTTAGCATTAAATCCGATTTCTAAATCATCGGAGCCGTAATCCACCATCAAATCCTCTACGGCATTACCGTGTTCAGGATTGTTGACAGCGAGCGTCAAGGTGTCACCGGCAAGGCTCAATTTGATAGATCGCGATTTTTCCGCAGAAATAGTCGAAACACGGTCAACTGCATTGGCAAATACACCGTTATCTATAACCAGTAATTTGTCACCGGCTTTTGGAATAACACGATCATAATCAGGAAACGTACCATCAATAAGCTTGGAGGTTAGAACAGCAGAACCGACTTTAAACCGAATTTTGGCTTCTGAAACGGATATTTCTATGCTTTCGGATAAACCATCTATTAGCCGGCGCAGTGTAGCAATCGTTTTGCGCGGTATAATAACTCCCGGCAAGCCGTCTGCCCCGTCCGGCAATCCCATTTCGCAAAGTGCGAGACGATGCCCATCTGTCGCAACGCAGCGCAGCTTGCCTTCAATGGCGTGCAAATAAATACCGTTGAGATAATAGCGGGTTTCTTCTGTGGAGATCGCAAATTTGGTTTTATCGAGCAACCGTGTCAACTCCACTGCACCCAAGACAAAGTTATTGGTAAAGCCATCTGCTGTCATTTTCGGAAAATCACCTGCAGGTAATAATGGTAACACAAAGTGCGAACGACCCGCGTCAACTTCCAAACGGCCATCAGAGCCGATTGACAGAGAAACTTCGGCGCCGTCTGGTAATTTGCGTGCAATGTCATAAAGCGTGTGAGCTGGCGCCGTCATGTCGCCAGCAACGGACACATCTGCACTTGCTTGCTCTGATACTTCGATATCCAAGTCCGTTGCTACAAAGCTCACGGCACCTTTTTCAGCCGTCATTAAAACATTGGACAATATCGGGATAGTATTTCGACGCTCCACTACATTTTGCACATGTCCCAAAGCCCCCAGCAAAGCCGAACGTTCCATCGAAAATTTCATATCAAACCTATAATCTCATCTCACCTGTCCCAACAAGACAGAATCTATTGGAGCACCAACATAAAGGAAAACGCACCAAGGCCAAGAGCTAATATAACGGCGCACGAATTCAGGGGTTAATTAGCGGTGAGTAACAGAGTTTTTTTCGTAATTAAACGCTTGTCAGTGCGTGAAAACCTCTGGACGAACGGATTTGATGACGCTGTTGGCTTCATAGACATCATCAGTATACTCAGGCATGGCATTCATCAAAATAATTTCCATACCAACCGTGACTTTATTGCCCTGTAATGCACGTCCTAAATCGTTAATACCAATACCAACACCAACATTTGTGCGACTGCCTCTGCCATAATATCCACGGCGACTACCACTGCCAACGCCAATACCCACACTGGTAGAAACAGGAGAACCGCTCTTACCATTACCATTAACGCCGCTCCCAATAACGCGAAAATGACTGTATCCGGCGCCTTTGGTCAATTCTGCAGCCCGCAAGAGTGCTAAATTGCGTGCCTCATCAACATTTCGCCCTGTGAAGCTCACATGAAAGCGGTCGCTTTCAATTTTCTGGCTCGCAAAACCTAACCCGCTATTTTGCGAAGGCCCATAAGCCGTCGGCCCTGTCGTACACCCCAACAAGCCAGTCGTTAATACAGCAGTTACGGCAATGGTTAAAATACGTTTTTTCATGTCTTCACCCTTATTAAGCAGTTTGATATTAGCTCAGTATACACCAAACCGCTTAAATGTAAAAAACACAATACAGTTATATAACAGCTTGCTTATAGACAGAATTTAGTCCGTAGGCGCAGACATACTAAAGAAATTACATTTATTGCCATCCGGGTCACGAAAATACCCGGCGTAAAACCCACCTGTACCGCGTGGCCCAGCAGGGCCTTCACATGTAGCACCAAGCTCTATTGCTTTGGCGTACATTTTATCAACAGTTGCCGTGTCAGGCGCCATAAATGCTGTCATACCACCATTGCCAATGGTTGCATCTTTGCCGTCGTGAGGACGACAGATTGAAAATGCCGGTTGTCCTGGTTGAACCGCCCATGCAATGAACTTACCGTCGTCTTCCATCATGCGCTTAGCACCGAGCTCCCCAAGCAATGCATCATAAAAAGCAGCTGATTCTTTGAATTTATTGGTTCCCACCATTTGGTAGCCTATCATTTTTTTCTCCGCGTTAATGTCAATTTTATGTCTAGGCACAAAGCTATAGCTTGATTTCTCTACAATGACCAATTTATAATCAACTAACGTCTATGCGCAAAAGTATGCCGCTGTAACAAGCGCAAGGTTGCAAGACCAATGTGAGGATTTTCGAAAACGCCATGTCTAATAATTATACCACCCAAGATATATTAACACCTCTAGCGTTGACCGTTATTATAGACACGAAAGTCCGTGATCCAGAGCTAACTGAATTTGTAGTTCAGGCTGAAGGTCTGTTGGATTTGTTGATAGAGGGAGGTAGCATAAATAGTAGCGATATGATAGTTTGGTTCAAAGATAACGAAACTGATTTAACCAAACGTATTACGAACGCGCGCAAAAATACATTCGTCCTGACCACGCTAAACCGATTTAAGAACGACGATATCGCAATCGAAGCCATGTATGATGCCATGTTGGCTATTTCAATTTCTGATAAGGAATATCATGTGGACGAATCAGATTTAATTAAATCTGCAGCTTCTCTTTGGGGCTACGAACGCCCGCCGTTCAAAGTTACTGGTCAGCATTAAATATGAATGTTGTTACAACATGGTAGACTGGACATTGTTTGTTGCCTTTGTGGCCTTTGCCTTTACGTCTGCGTTTACGCCGGGGCCAAATAACTTTATGCTCATGTCGTCCGGTGCCCTGTTTGGGTTTAAAAAAACCATACCCCATGTCATGGGCGTTGCCGTGGGCTTTAACTTTGTCATGCTGGCCGCGCTTCTTGGTATGGGCGTAGTCATCGAAGCTTTTCCTTGGTTGCTGATCTTTGTTAAAGTAGCAGGCGCAGCTTGGCTCGCATGGTTGGGCGTTAAGTTTTTCAATGCTGCCATAGCGCACAAGCAAGACAAGTCACCCACATCTGAAGTTAAATCTGTCGAAAAACCCGAAAAGAGTAAAAGATCGCGCCCATTCAAGTTTTACGAAGCCGTGCTGTTTCAATGGGTTAACCCAAAAGGTTTAATCATGGCCCTGGCTGCTGCAGGTGCCTATGTTGGCATATCGAGCGACTTCAAGCTTAGAACCCTGCTCATCTGCGGCACGTTTTTCATTATGGGTGTATCCTCGGCCTCAACATGGGCTGTCGCCGGCAGCGCCCTAAACCGCCTCATGTCACAAGGCCGCTCAGCTATTGTTTTAAACATAATTATGGGGTTATTGTTGTTCGCGACGGCGGCGATGATTTTGACGGCACATACGGGCGAGGTCCTTGTGTCCACGACTGACCTACGGACCCCTATGTACAAAGTGACCGTAATCGATTTTATCGATTGCAACGTAGTGGCAACATCACTTGTGATGTTGGACGCCGGCGCCATTGCCATGGCCTTTTCCGTTACATTTAATCCATCGGATTAAAATGTTTTGCTGCGCAAACCAACTCTAAAGCGTGTGGTTTTAAACTTCACGAAACTTAAACCAAGCGCTCTAATCTGGTGCTCCAGTGAGGAGCAAGCACACACGGACGTCCCATCTCTTGTGGGGTATGACCGAAACTAGAACATAATCCGTCAGTCCGAAAGGATGTGGTAAATTTGGTGGTGGATTAAACTGGAGGTGTGGATTTACTTTAAATACTGTAGGCAAACATAGTGAATATATTATTTGAGGGCAGGTTTAGCTTGCGCCAGTTTCACACGGATTTTCGCGCCGTCGACCATGGTGTTGTTGAGCGCTTTAATAGCGGCCTTGGCCGCGCCTGCTTTGGGAATTTCAACAAAACCGAACCCTTTGGATGCGCCGCTGGCCTTATCCATAACCAAATTACAAGACTGCGCATCTCCAAAAGGTTCAAACAACGCCCCAAGGTTTTCCTCGGTCGTAGCCCGCGCCAAATTTCGAACAAGTATTTTCATGGGGTTCCTTAGATGTTGGTAGATTTGAGGGCGTTATAGAGTGCAGTGCACTAAAGGGCAATGGTTCACCTCTTCTCCTTCCCCTATTTATGGGGGAAGTGCCGGAGCAAAGCGGAGGCGATGGGGGCGCAGGCCATAGGCCTGCCAACCAAACCACAACAGGCGCTTCGCGCCGCCCCCATCCCCCCTACGGGGTACTTCCCCCATAAAAAATGGAGGAAGGAAAGAGTTGCTGCATTATTTTGCTAGTTCCCTACATTTACCGCTTTTATCCTTTAGGGCATACCGTGCCCATATTTCATGAAAAAGGGCACGGCATCCTGTAAATCAAGCTTGTGCGAGCAGCGCTCACCCTTTATACGCTATACCCCGTTTTCCAACGGGGTGAGCGGGTTATTTTTTGGGAGAGAATTGGCCAACTGGTCTAGGCGCAGGTTTAGTGGGAGGTTTAGTATTTGTAGGTGCAGGTTTTTGATTGCCACCGAGGGTAATACCCCTCTTGCTTACGCCAAAATTACCATCATTAGCTAGCTGTCTTGTCTTTTGTGTCATCCGATTGCTCCTTAATTTCCTCCGGCGCATCCTCAATCAAGAACTTACCTACTGGTCTAGATATATAGATACTTGGTAAAGATTCAAGTAGCTCACTATCATGATTCCTAAAAACCCTCACATTTTCTAGGACTATTTCTTGAATATCATCATTTTCAGAAAATGATGCCACAGAACCTTCATACATAATATCCTGTTCGTAATCACGGATATAGACGTGGTCTAACCCCTCTGCAGCCAAAAAATGTGAAAATAAATTTTCCTTTCCATATTTTTTAGAGCCTGCAAGTTTATTTAAACCAATCCATTTTTTATCATTCGTAAGCCTTGCTACAATAATACCAAAAAATGGAGAGATAATAATGGCAGCAAAAAGCTCGTAAAGGTTTATGACTCCTTCCCTATTACCTGCAAATGTCCATATATCTAATGTTCCTGTTAACTGTGGCAAAATAGTAATCTTTGACGGAAATATGCCAATTATCATTATTATTAATTGCAATGCTATATATGTCATCACACCAAGAACGAATGAGTAAACACTAAATTTAAACGATCCCCATTTTGGAGAATAATTTAGAAAATTTTCCACCATTAGTGTGGCCAGTATACCTGGAAACAAAATTACAGCAACGGTGATGACGGCTTCATTCATAACACACTCCAATCCAAATCCGCCTCGGTCTTCGCCTTGACCTCATCCATCTCAATATCAGGAGCTAGCTCCGTCACGCGGAACCTTGCCTCGCCCTCACCTCTTGAGAACACCCCCAAATCCGTTATCACCATATCAATACAGTTTCGCCCGGTCAGCGGCAGGGTGCACTGCGGTAGGAATTTACTCGCGCCTGCGCGGTTGGTGTGGTCCATGACGGCTACGCAGCGTTTTACGCCTGCCACCAAATCCATAGCACCGCCCATGCCTTTGACCATTTTACCCGGTATCATCCAATTGGCAATATCGCCGCCTTCACTGATTTCCATTGCGCCCAGAATTGAAATATCTATGTGGCCGCCGCGTATCATAGCGAAGCTCTCTGCGGAATTAAAATAGCTTGAACGGCGCAGTTCGGTGATGGTTTGCTTGCCTGCGTTAATCAGGTCAGGGTCAACTTCATCGGGGTATGGAAACGGCCCCATGCCGAGCATACCGTTTTCGCTCTGGAGCGTCACATCAACCCCGTCTGGGATATGATTGGCGACCAAGGTCGGAATACCAATGCCCAGATTGACATAAAACCCATCTTTCAGTTCCTGCGCGGCGCGTTTCGCCATATCGTCTCTACTCCATCCTTTACCTTGGGCCATTATGCGCGCTCCCTAATAGTCAGTTGTTCAATCCGCTTTTCGCATTTGGCTTCTATGATGCGCTGCACATATATGCCCGGTGTGTGGATGTAATTGGCATCAAAACTGCCGACTTCGACCAGTTCGTCGACCTCGACCACGGTCACCTTGCCCGCCGTTGCCATCATTGGGTTGAAATTACGAGCGGTTTTCTTGAATTGTAGATTGCCCTGCGTGTCACCGCGCCATGCTTTGACCAAAGCCACATCGGCTTTCAGGCCCGTTTCCATGATATATTCTTCGTCGTCAAAATCCATGGTTGGTTTGCCTTCAGCTATGACTGTGCCAACACCAGTTTTTGTGTAAAACCCTGGTATACCAGCTCCGCCTGCGCGAATGCGTTCGGACAATGTACCTTGAGGATTAAATTCAAGATCAAGCTCGCCCGCCAAAAATTGTCGTTCAAATTCTTTGTTCTCGCCTACATAACTTGAGACCATTTTCTTAATCTGACGGGTTTCCAAAAGCAAACCAAGTCCAAACCCGTCAACGCCAGCATTGTTGGAAATCGCGGTTATATTTTGCGCACCGCTATCGCGCAAGGCACCAATCAAATTTTCAGGAATACCGCACAGGCCAAATCCACCGGCCATCACGACCATACCGTCAAAGGTCAAGCCTTCAAGAGCTTCGACAGCCGTCTTAAATACTTTATTACTCATAAGTTACCTCACTTCAAAAATGTTTTAGCACGGCTAAATGAAATGCCAATGATAAAGCGTTATTTTGCGAGTACTGTTTTTACCTGTTCACGTAAATCTGGTAGTACCTGTTTGGCAAACCACGGGTTTTTCTTTTGCCAGATATTATTACGCGGTGATGGGTGAACCAAAGGAAATAAATTTGGAAGATAGTCTTCATAAGACTGTACCGTTTTTGTAAGATTGTTTTTGCGCCTACTACCCAGTATGTGCGCCTGCGCATAGGCACCAATAACAATGGTCAATGCAATTTTTGGCATTTGCGCTAAAATCATCGCGTGCCACATATCAGCAAAACCTTTGCGCGGTGGCAGGTCACCGTGCGTAGCATTGCCTGGAAAATAAAAATCCATAGGCATAAGGGAAATTTTTGTAGGGTCGTAAAAAGTCTTATTATCAATCCCCATCCAAAAACGCAAATTACGTCCGCTCGGATCATCCCAAGGAATACCACTTTCTTGTGCCAATCGACCAGGCGCTTGACCAATTATGTTTATTCTAGCACCTGGGTGAGCCGTATAAATTGGTTCCCATCCTTTGTTTTTTGCCCATTCATTATCGGGATGACAGATGATTTTGCGCCTAATTGTTTCAAGTTTTCGTATACACATTACCAGTGCCACTAACCCCGAAAACCTTTAGCAACCAAATACATTTCAGGGCTACCATCTCTGGAGGATTTGGGTTTGGCATGTCGAACCATATCAAATTTATCATTGAGCATATTGAGAAGGTTTAATTCAGCGCCCCCTTGAAACACCTTGGAAATAAAGGCCCCACCTGGCATGAGGATTTGTACGGCAAAATCAGCCGCAGCTTCGACCAAGGCCACAGTTCGCAAATGATCGGTTTGTCGATGTCCGGTCGTATTGGCCGCTAGGTCCGACATAACCAAATCGGGTCTAAGCATACCCTTCTCACTTTCCAACATTTTTATGAGAACTTCGGGTGCATGCTCATCCATGAAGTCCATTTCGATTATCTCGGCACCTGGAAAGGGTTCGACAGGCAGGATATCAATCCCGATTATCCGAGAGGGCTTTGACTTTAGAGCGATTTGCGTCCAACTCCCCGGTGCTGCACCCAAATCCACAATGACCATACCGGGTTTAAGAAGCGCGAACTTCTCATCTAACTCGATAAGTTTAAAGGCTGCACGACTACGATAGCCAAGTGCCCTTGCTTTTTTTACATAGGGGTCGTTCAGTTGCCGGCGCAACCAAAGGGTAGAGGATATTTTCCGACCACGCGCCGTTTTCACCCGCTCGTCCATCATACGCATATCAGCTTCACCTGCCTTTTTCTCTGGCTTCTTCCATGTACGCGCAGGGCTTTTTGATACACCGCCGCTCATCTTCTGGTCACTGCTTTGAAGATTTTTTGAACGCTTGCCTTTCTTTGGCGGTTTGTTCTTCGCTCCCTTATTTTTAGCCATGATTGTCACCTCTTTTGTGATGCCTGATTTGGGACTTATTCATGAGCCCCATAAGTAGACCTTCGCGTAAGCCTCTATCTGCGACCCGTATTTTTTGCGTAGGCCACAATTCCGTCACCACTTCAAGAATAGCACATCCCGCCGTAATCATAGAGGCACGGTCTTCTCCGATACACGGTACTAATTGTCGTTCCCTATAGCTCATCATAGCAAGATTGCTCGCCGTTTCTAATAATGCCGGGCCGTCGACCCAAATACCGTCTATTTTATCGCGTTGGTAAAAAGGCAGTTCCATCAAAACGCTGGCAAGACTGGTAACCGTACCGGATGTCCCAACCATATGCCCTCGACCCTCTTTAAACGTGTTGGTGAACTGTTTGTCGCGGTCTTGTTTTTTAATTTCAGCCAATACATGCGCTTTCATCGCGCTATACCAAGCCGCCCGATCTTCATTATTCTCTGGATACATTTCACTCAGGTTGACCACACCAATTGGCAAAGAAACCCAGGCCGAAATAGGTGGGCGGTGTAAACGTGCTGTTTCCTTGTTTGCACACAATTTGCGTACATCAACCCATGATAATTCAGTTGAACCTCCGCCTATATCGATGACTAAAGCAACATCTTTATTCATATCAATAATGTTGAGAACGCCCATTACGGAAAGCCGGGCCTCAACCCGTGGCGATATGGTTTCAAACGCTAAACCTGTTTCTTTTTTCACGCGTGAAAGAAACGCATCACCGTTTTCAGCGGCACGACAAGCCTGTGTAGCAATACATCGCCAACGCCGCACTGATTTTCTTTTCATTTTGGCAGCACAAACACCAATGGCATCAACTGCCATATTCATACTTTTGTCAGATAACATACCGGTGCTTGACAAACCTGCACCAAGGCGAACGACCTTGGAGTAAGAGTCTACGACTTTAAAACCGTCCGGCATGGATTTGGCAATGAGCAAACGGCAGTTATTGGTACCAAGATCAATAGCTCCAAAATATTGCGGTTTGCGACGGCGACGGTGCTGTCGTGATTTTTTGGGACGCGAAGTATTGCCTTGCCCTAAAATCTCTAGACTCGTCCCCGCATTTTTTAGACTCTTATTGGCCGCAGGTGTACGGCCTGCTCCCTTAGAGCCGGATTCCAATTCTTCCGGCATATCGACTACAACTTTCTGGCTGGTCGCAAAAATTGCGCACGCATCACCTATTCCCGCGCAGGATAGCCCTACACGCGTAATAAATGAAGCACTAAATAGAAATATTTAAGAAGCAGCATACCCCGTTAAGGCTGGTCTTATTTTTTCAATGTCCATACCGGCATCTGTGGCAGCAGATATAACGCCTTCAACGCCCATTTCTTTGACATTAACAAAGCACCAAAGAATGGTTGACCGCATACCTGTTGCGCAGTGTGCGAGCACAGGGCCATCTGAATTATTAAAAGTATCCGCCATGGAAGCAAGTAATTCAGGCGTGATTTGTCCTGGCCGCATGGGTAAGTGCACATAGTTTAACCCGGCTTCTTGCGTTAATTTTTCGATATCAGTCGCTAAAGGCTGATCAGGTTTTTCCATATCCGGTCGGTTATTGATGATAGTTTTGAAGCCAGATTGCTTAATAAAATCAATCTGTTCAGGAAACAATTGCAGGCAAACAGATACATTATCAGATAGTTTTTTTAGCTGCGTCATTTTCATATTTCCCTATTAGATATATTGGCTACACCTAATATAAAAGACTTCGATACCAATTGCCAAGTTATTAGTTCTTTGAGCAAGTTACGCTTTAAAAACCCAAAGCATTTGCGCCCCAAAATGTTAATCCTGACGCCACATAAGCAAGTGCAAACAAATATCCAAACATTATGAGTGGCCACTTCCAGCTATTTGTTTCTTTTCTGGTAATTGCCAAGGTCGACAAACATTGTGGAGCAAAAATGAACCAGGCAATAAATGCCAAACCCATAGGCATTGTCCAATCTGTCGCGATAACCGTTTGCAGGACATTTGCACCCTCGCCTGCATTTTCAATACCATATGTAATTTCAAGAGACGACACTGCGACTTCTCGTGCAGCCATAGCAGGAATAAGCGCTATAATCATTTCAAGGTTAAATCCAATCGGAGCAAAAAGTGGCTCTAATACCCGCCCAATCATACCAGCAAAACTATTACGAATAACACCATCACTGTTAGGGTAGGTTGTTAAAAACCAAATAATCATAGATGCAGGCAGGATAATCCGCCCTGCCCTTTTGATAAAAATCATAGCTCTTTGCCAAAGTCCAAGCAAATAACCTTTCAAAGACGGGATTTTATAGCTCGGCATTTCCAACAGCAATGATGACATGGTGCCCTTTAGTACTGTCATTTTGAGAACAAAAGCCGCCAAGAATGCAAAAACAATACCAATGATAACTAAACCGAACATCAACAGACCTTGTACATTGAAAATTCCGACTTTTGATGCTGGAATGAATGCACCCACTAGTAAAAAATATACAGGCCAACGTGCTGAACATGTCATGAGTGGTGCAATCATAATCGTCGTTAATCTGTCTCGTTCATTCTCAATGGAACGCGCGGCCATTATGCCGGGAATTGCACAGGCAAAGCTTGATAAAAGCGGGATAAATGCGCGACCATTAAGCCCTACTTTAGCCATTAAAGTGTCAATTAAAAATGCAGCCCTAGTCATATAGCCAGAACTTTCAAGAGCCAATATAAACATAAAAAGTATAATAATTTGTGGTAGAAAAACCAGCACCGCCCCAACGCCGTCTATGACACCGTTAACCAATAAAGATTTAAACCATCCGTCCGTCAAAAACGAACCAGCTAATTCACCCGTATAGGCCGTCAAGTTTTCTAACATACCTATAAATGGTGCAGACCACGCATAAACAGCCTGAAACATGACAAACAATATTGCGAGCAAGACGATTGGCCCTAAAATTGGGTGAAGCACTATATTATCTATTCGGGTTGTAATATTTTGGGTTGTCGGCGATGTCACATTGGCACGTGTAATTGCCCGTGCGCTTTTTTGTAATATTCGTAAATCTACGCCGTCAGAATTTGGGGTTGGTGCTGTACCACTAACGATCTCTTGCACCCAGTCATTTAGCTTTTCAACCAAAGTTTGTCGCCCTGCTGTGCGGACAGCAACACACGCTATTACAGGCACTCCGATTTCTTTTTCAATTTGGGCTAAATCAATTTCTACACCATCGCGGGCGGCCATATCCATCATATTGAGCACAACTATCATCGGCAAGCCGTAGTTTTTTGCTTGCAATACATTGTGAAGATGTGTGCGAATTTGCGAAGCATCCATAACCACGATCAGTGCTTTAGGCGTCGTTTCACCTTCGAGACGACCATGGATAGCATCAAGGGTAACTCGCTCATCAGCACTGTGCCCACAATCGCCGTAAATCCCAGGCAAATCCATAAGTCTGATGTTTTGTCCCGAATGTGTCTCAAAATTACCAACCGCATATTCAACAGTTACACCCGGATAATTAGCTATTTTTACCTTACCGCCCGTTAAAGCATTAAACAGTGAAGATTTGCCACAATTAGGGGCTCCCAAAAGAGCAATCGTCGTCGGTTTATTCGTTGTCATTCGCGTGCAGCTCCGCTTGTAGCGACACCACAAGCCCCACAACACGGCTTCTCATGGCTGGTCGGAAGGCCGTGCACATCACAAATATCCACATTTGCATGAATGACTGGCTCTTCCTTATCCCGATGCAAGTCCGCAGGTATCACGTCAATCATTTTGGCTTCATTCGGTCGCATTGCAATGGCAGTGCCGTGTAGCTTCACATTTAGTGGTGAACGCCCAAACAAGCCTACATGTAGGATTTCAACTAAGTCTCCTTCAGCAAACCCAATTTCCCGTAGCCTTATTTGATCATGCTCGTTTATCGTCTTAAAGCCGCAAATACGCGCTGGCCTGTGCTTTTCCAAATTAAAAAGTGATGTCTCAAGATGTTTTTGTTTTGTCATTTTTGCTGTATATGCGAATTACTCGCAATTGCAAAGTAAAAATTCGGGCTATTTTGTCACAGGCAAATTATCTGACTAAAGAGTGAGGAAAATAATTACAGAACAAGAAAACTTCCCCATAGACATATGTTTATCAGTTGCTTATAAGCCCGCTTCGGTAGTGCATTTTCATGTACAAAACGGTGTGGCCGCATAGCTCAGTTGGTAGAGCAACGGATTGAAAATCCGTGTGTCCCTAGTTCAAATCTAGGTGCGGCCACCATTTTTTCTTTATTATTAAGTCAAATTATATGGCTGACTATCAATGTCATAATTTATCGCCTATAAATGGGTATGAAAAATTTATCCTATCCTCGTTATTTTCTCGTCTTGTTTGCACTTTTTGCACTCATTCTTGCTGGGCTCTCCTCGATGTCCCACGGCCCAAAACCTAGAGATACAAGTATACCACTGGATCAATTCTCTGCTGAACGCGCCTTTGTACATTTATCTGATCTGATTAATGACGATAAGGCTCACGCAAGTGCATCCGCGAAGAACAAAGAAAATTTGAAAATAATAAGCAATAAATTCAGTGCATTGGGATACATTCCCGAAGTACATAAAACGCTTGCCTGCACTTTACATTACCCTGGCTGCACACAGGTTGAAAATTTTATTGCTGTGCTAAAAGGTAGCGGCAATGGTGATGCCATCATGCTAACAACCCATTATGACAGCGTTCCGGCCGGTCCTGGCGCAGGCGACGCAGGTGCTGGTGTGGTGGCTTTAGTTGAGATTGCACGTATTCTTAAATCCGAATCAGAGTTTAAAAATGATGTCATATTCCTGATTACCGACGGCGAAGAAGGCGGATTACGCGGGGCGCAGGGTTTTGCCAAAGAGCATTCTTTGATGAAAAACATCAAATTAGTAATAAATTTGGAAGCGCGCGGGGCTTCGGGCCCCAGTACAATGTTTGAGACCAGTGATGGAAATCGTTCTTTGATAAAGCAATACGCAAAGAGCACAAAATACCCTGTAGCCAACTCATTGTCGTTCGAGATTTATAAACGCCTGCCCAATGACACGGATTATTCGATTTACAAACCAATGGGCGTAGCAGGGCTTAACTACGCCTTTACGGGTGATGTAGCTCTTTATCATTCTGCACGAGATGATTTGGCACATTTGGACCAAGCGAGCCTACAACACCACGGCGAAAATGCTCTGGATGCAGTCCGCGCATTTGGAAATTATGATTTAAGCACATTAAATGGTCATACCAATGCGACTTATATTGATGTATTTGGGCGTGTTTTACTCAACTGGCCCTCTAGTTTAAACCTCCCGCTTTCCTTGTTTGCGGTATTCGTAATGGTATTGGCTACTTTCAAGGGGCGCATTGAATGGAAGACGGATGTTCTTTCGGTAGGTCTTGTGCTTGGTTTGCTTCTGTTGACAACGGCATTCGGCTGGATGTTGTCCTTCCCGCTTGGGCGTTGGCCACAATTGTTTTATCTTGACCATCCGCGTCCGTGGTTTGGACGGCTTGCTTTATTGTTTGGTGCGGCTCTCGCGTCTTGGAGTATAGCAAGACTAGCAAAACGGTTTAAGTCGATTAGCTATAATTCTCTGGTTTGTTCTGTGGGCGTTTTATTTTCCGTTTTGTCACTTGTTGTTGCTATCCTAATGAGCGGAGCTTCATACTTATTTCTCATACCAGCCCTTGCTATGGCTATGGGGGTAGCCATCGACATTTGGCGCAAACATGAACGTTATACTTGGGCGGCACATATGGGCTTATTTGTAGCCACATATATGGCGTTTTACCACTTCATCGCAATCGAAGTCATTTTACACTACAAACTTTCACACTTTCGGATTTTGCCGCTTGCCCTTATGGGTCTAACTTTACTGCCAATCTTTCACCGCGCCCAAATACAGGCCAGTAAACCCAGTAAAATTCTCGGGGTTTTCATGCTATCCATCATGGTTGCAACAGCCTTTATCAGTATCTTTTTGCCCGGTTTCAACCAAACTCATCCGCGCGGCCAAAACCTTGTCTATATTCAAAACAATGATACGGGCAGTGCCGTTTGGGTATCTGAAACCGCTGGCGGCCAAGATGCAAAATTCTTAAAAGCAGCCGGTTTTGAAAATACCGTAAAAGCCAAACCAATATACAGATTAGCAGGTGGACACAGCGTCAGCAAACCAACCGAAAACCTGAACATTTCTGCAGTTGATTTCACGGTTATTTCTAACAAAATTGACAGCAATAAAAAACGTGTTGTCACATTAGAAGCCACCTCAAGCAGCCAAGGTTATGAGCTTACGCTCGCCTTTTTAGATAGCAGTGTACCGGATACCATAACCGTAAATGGCCAATTAGCTGCTGATTACCGCAGTAAAAAATACTGGCGACCATTTAATCTGCGCGGGCCAGGAGCAACTACCTATACTATCGCGCTTAGCGGCCCCGCAGACCAATTCACACAAATGGCGATTGCAGATACATTTAGCCTAACCCACGCACAATTACAGGGGATGGCTGAACTTCGGCCAAAGGACAGCGATCAATTACATTCCGGTGACCGTGCCCATATTGTCACACGTATCGATTTACAATAAAAATATACTCGCATTCTCCTGAAATCCGGTTATAAAAGGCCAAACTTTTTCAGGAGCAATTTATGTCAACCATGTCCCAACTCACTCTCACAACCGCAATCGCAGCCGTAATGGCTTTTGGTGTTACCTCTTGCGGGGTAAAAACCCCAACACAGTCCGAAAGCCAAATGCTCATTCAAGAAATCGAAACGGGTAATGTCTTGCTGGACAAATGGACGGGTCCATATGGAGGTGTACCACCTTGGGATAAAGCCGATGTCAGCACTATGAGCGCATCGCTAAGCACTGGCTTTGATATGGCAAGAACAGAAATTGCTAAAATCGCAGATAATGCATCCGCTCCTAACTTTGACAATACAATTGTTGCTTTGGAAAAATCTGGCGCGGCTCTTAACCGTGTAGCGACAGTCTTTTTTGTCCATGCGGGCAATCTCAACAAAGGAGAAATTCCAAACATTCTTAGAGAAATGTCACCAAAGTTTTCGCAATTTAACGATGAAATCAATCAAAATCCAGCTTTGTTCGCACGTGTTAAAACCATTTATGAAAACATGGAAGAGCTTAATACAGAGCAAAAACGGCTTGTGAAAAATTACTATGACGGGTTTGTTCGCCAAGGCGCAACTTTAAACGATGAAGACAAAGCGGCCATGAGCAAAATTAATTCACGGCTCGCGACACTGACAAATAGTTTTGGCCAAAATGTTCTTCACGATGAAGAAAGCTACATCACCTATATCGAAGATGAAACTGGGTTGTCCGGTCTGCCTGATTGGCTAAAAACCTCTATGGCTTCTGCTGCCAAAGCCAACGATAAGGAAGGCCAATGGGCGATTACAAATACGCGCTCTAGCATGGATCCTTTCCTGACTTATTCAGACAACCGTGCCATGCGTGAAAAGGTCTGGAATACATATTATAACCGCGGCGACAATGGTGATGAATGGGACAATAATGCCATTATCACTGAGATTTTACAGCTACGCGATCAAAGAGCTAAGCTTTTAGGGTACGAAACCCATGCCCACTGGAAACTAGAAAATCAAATGGCTAAAAACCCAAAAAACGCTATTGCGTTAATGGAAAAAGTATGGCCACACGCGATTGGACGCGCCAAAGAGGAAGTTGCAGAAATGCAAGCTATTGCGGACGGTGAAGGCGTCTTTATCAAGATTGCACCATGGGATTATCGTTATTACGCCGAGAAAGTACGTAAGGATAAATACGACCTCGACCTCAACGAAGTAAAACCTTATATGCAAATGGAAAAACTACGTGAAGGCATGATGTGGGCTGCTGGCGAAGTTTACGGCTTTGATTTCAAACTGCTTGAGGACGTTCCGGTTTTCCACGAAGATGTGCGGGTTTGGGAGGTCACCAATAAAGCAGGAGACCACATAGGCTTGTGGTATTTCGACCCTTATGCCCGAACAGGAAAACGTTCCGGTGCCTGGATGAACGCATACCGAACCCAGCAAAAACTGGACGGCAAGCCGACAACGGTGATTGTCTCCAACAACTCAAATTTCGTCAAAGGCAATCCGGGCGAACCAGTTTTGATTTCCTGGGATGATGCCGAGACCCTGTTCCACGAATTTGGCCATGCTCTGCACGGTCTAAACTCCAAAGTCACCTACCCGACCTTATCCGGTACAGCCGTTTCTCGGGATTATGTAGAATTTCCATCACAAATCCATGAACGGTGGCTAATGACCCCAGAAGTTTTGAACAACTATGCCGTTCATTACGAAACCGGTGAGCCAATTCCGCAAGAACTGGTGGACAAAATCAAAAAAGCCTCAACGTTCAGACAAGGGTTTGATACGACTGAATACTTGGCATCAGCTCTGATAGACATGAAACTGCACATGGCCGGCGGCGAGCCGATTGATCCAGACACGTTCGAACGTGAGACCCTAGAAGGTCTGGGCATGCCGTCCGAAATCGTCATGCGCCACCGCACACCGCATTTCAACCATATCTTTTCTGGTGGTTACCATGCCGGTTATTACGCTTATCTTTGGGCGGATTCATTGTCTGCGGACGCCTCCGAGGCCTTTGTCGAAGCGGGTGGTTTCTATGACAAAGCAACTGCCAAATCCTTCCACGATAACATCATGTCCGTTGGTAATACGATTGATACGGCAGATGGGTTTCGTGCATTTCGTGGCCGCGATGTGAAAGTCGATGCCTTAATGCGGGACCGCGGCTTTGCCGATAAAGAGTAATCATGCTCTGCAAAGTCAGGCTATAGGAATCGGTGCATTAATATCGCACCGGTTTCGTGGTTTTGCGCCTTATGAAAATACTCTAAAGGGGTTGTCTGCTGCACTGGATTTTGGCGTACAAAACCTCGAATTTGATGTGCGCATGACCAAATGTGGAACACCCATGGTCTACCATGATGAATTTGCTATGGATAGGGATGGTAACAAACACAATCTGTGTGATTACAAGCTTTGCGAATATGCACGGCTCGGCGGTACATTTGCCCGAATGCCAACACTAGACGCTTTGTTCAGCACCGTCAAAGTTCACAAAAACCGTACTGCAAAATTGCTGATAGACATTAAAGATTTGGGATTTGAGCAAGAAATCCATGCTTTGGTCATGTATTACCGTCTACAAACCCGCACTATTTATGTATCCTGGGTTCCGGAAGTCCTGTACCGCTTACATGACCTTGCCCCAGATATTCCGCTTTGCCTTAGTCATTGGTGCGGTGATGTCAATGAGCATGTCGCTGCCAACCACGACATGCAAGTGAGTGTGGACGGTATTATACCCCGCCAACACGATGAATATATGATTGGCGTGCGCTATGGATGGGCATCAAAGCACGCTCTAACTGGTGACATTTTAGATATTTTAAAATCATCAAACGGCGGCATTTGTGTCCCGCAAATGTTATTGACCCGTGAACTTAGTGATTATTACCACAGCCATGAATTGTTTATATCAACATTTTCCTACACGGATTGGCCATTAATTAACACACATAAATCTACATTAAATATCGACTTATACTTCATTGATAATAAACAAGTTTTTGATGAATTAAATTAATTCTGGATCCGCATCTGGATTATCGTTCGCTGGAATACTTGCTTCACCGTCCGGGCCAGGGATGGCGTAACCTCCCTTCAGCCAGCGGCCTAAATCAACGTCGGCACAACGCTCCCCACAAAACGGTGCAAAATCGGGCGCTGCAGGTTTTTTGCATATCTTGCATTTCTTGCTCATTTATCATCCTTATACACATCAATGTTCGTCCCAGATACGACCCTAAAGCGTTTTCCCATACGTTCAACCAGAGCATTGCGCCACCCAATAGTATCTGCTTCCAGCCACTGAAAGGCGGGCTTAGGTACCTGCAATACAAGCCGTGAACCGCCTTCGATATTTGCTTCGGCGGATAAACGACGTAAGCCTCTAAGAGCGGTCGTCTCGGTTGTAGGTTCGCCGTCCTTTCCCATTAGAATTTGCGCTATAGAAGGGCCCCTACGTGTACGGGTCATTTCTATAGTGCCAAAACGTGAGTAAGGTGCAATTTTCGGCATATCAGGATCATTATTAAACCCATCCTTAAACGTTTGCCAGACATCCGCTTGCACTTTCTTTTTGCGAAAATTTGGAAAATCAGCAAGGATCAATCCACCAATGCCGCGCTTGCGAATTTGGCGGGCAATTTCTCGGGCTGCAGCAATTCCCACTGCACTCTTTTGCCCTGTACCTGTATCCACATCAATCATTGTGCCGGCGCGGGTGTGTTCTATATATATATAGCCACCACCTTGCAGAGCTATTTCCGTCTCTGCGGCCTCTTCGACACCATTCACATGCCCATCTTCAAACTGAATATCGGGATAACGTGCGATGAGCGCTTCGCGTAAATTAATAGCTTTTTCTTTGCTTGGTTTACTGGCATTACTTGGCTCTAGAAACCTGACCAAAGGCCCTTTGCCCGCTTCCATTTGGCGCAAGACTTCGACGCGGACCATTTCGCCTTCGATTAAACGCGGGGCGTTGTGCGCCATTGCAAAACGCAATAAGCCGTTAGCACCAGAGCCCATGTCAACAAATGCCGCCATTAAATCCTTGTCTATACGTATTACACGGGCACTATAGACCTCACCTTTTCGCGCAATATTCCGGTCGCTCCATCGGCGGACATAGTATTCTATATCGCGCTTGTGGTGGATAATGGCTGCCCTTTCTTCACCAATTGCTTGCTCTATTCGGCATAATTTAGCCATTTAAAAACCCTTTTAATCAGTAAAAAAACCTGCGCCAATAAACATATTACGGGTCTCAAAAACCGGCAGACCAACTACATTGCTATAGGAACCACTAATATGCGAAATAAATGCGCCAGCCAGTCCTTGAATTCCGTAGCCACCAGCTTTACCGTCCCATTCCTTACTATCCAGATACATGAGCATTTCAATGTCCGAAAGCCGTTTCATTTTTAGCCTAGTTTCTACAACACGTTCGATTTGACGTCCACCGGGCGTCAACAGGCAAACCCCTGTAAACACACGGTGTGCACGACCTGACAAAAGCTCTAGGCAGTATTTTGCCGTACCTTTATCTTCCGCCTTTGGCAATATACGTCGCCCGACCCCGACAACGGTATCTGCAGCTAAAATATAAGCATCCTTATGCTCAGGAGAGATGGCTTCGGCTTTCTCAATTGCGAGCCTCAAGGCATGGGGTTTGGGAAGTTCATCCTTATGTGGAGTTTCATTAATATCCGCAGGCAGAATAGCATCGGGAACAACGCCGATACGAGCTAATAGCTCACGCCTACGCGGTGATGCGCTCGCTAAAATAAGTTTGGATTTTACGGAACTGCTCATAAGAGCAATAATTACTTAAAGCGGTAGGTAATCCGACCTTTAGTCAGATCATAGGGTGTCATCTCAACGGTCACTTTATCACCGGCCAGAACACGAATACGGTTTTTACGCATCCTACCTGCAGTGTGGGCAATTATTTCATGGTCATTGCCATCTAGTTTGACGCGAAATGTCGCGTTTGGTAAAAGCTCGATGACTTCACCATCAAATTCTAATAGTTCTTCTTTAGCCAATTGGATTCCTTCCAAAGTCTTTTTAAATTCATAAAAACAATCGATAACGATTCTTCTTAGCGATGCAGGGCGTTTAACCACGTCTACACATGAATATATAGGTGTTTTTTATAAAAACACACATTTTCACCTTATTATTAATTAAACTTTCTTTCAATTCGCATCTCAATTACATCTCGTACGGCCCTAAAATTGTCCATCATCGCACGAACATCCATGGCACTTTGCGTCGGATCCGGCGTTGGCCAAACTTCTATAACCGTATCGCTATCATCAAATACGGCGTGAACAGCAGCCTCAGCATCTTTGTTAAAGGCTATTGCAACGTCAAAGCTTGTATCAGCTATTCCTGCCAAAGTTTTTGATTTGTGGCGGGACATATCAATGTTTTTTTCGCGCATGACTGCGATCATAAGGTCATTGAGTTCTCCGGCCTCAAGACCACAGGACTGCACATAAACATCATTTCCGAACTGTGCCTTCATCATGCCTTCCGCCATCGGTGAGCGGATGGAATTGAGCGTACACACAAAAAGTACAGACGCAGGCAGTTCATTATTGTTACTCACTTTCATAATGCCCCTATGGTCTTCTATGCAATGCGCAAATGAGCGTAAACATTCGCCTTGATGTGTTAAAATCCAACTCTACAGAGTTTCGCAGACTATCTTCTAGCAGCCTTGACCCTTCATTGTGCAGCCCACGTCTGCCCATATCGATGGCTTCAATTTTCGCGGTCGTCGCAGTTCGTATTGCATCGTGATAGGCTTCACAAATCATAAAATAATCTTTAATAATCCGGCGAAAAGGTTTGATAGAAAAGGAAAAATCTCCACGCGCAACTCCGTTTGTTCGCAAAACATTTAACAATAACCGATCTTCCAGCAAAGACACATTCACAATATAAGGGCCAGACTGGGACTCTTTAGGTTTAAAGTTATTTTCTTCCAATAAATCAAAAATCGCGACACGCCGTTCATGCTCCATTTCAGGACTTGTCACCGCCAGGCTTTGCGCATCAATGTGCAATTCACTTATATAGTGATCTTCACTCATCTCTCACTTTAGTCCTCAGATGGATGAATTGGAACGCTTTGTGTTGGACGTTCGTTTTGAATATCCACTAACCTAACTTCGAGACATTCGGCTTCGATGCAAATTTCACCACCTCCAGCAAAGATAAGGCTAATGATACCTCCAGGAGGTTTATTGTTGGGTGTAAAATTTATGGATAGTAAAACTAAAAATGCGTCAGGATCAGATCTGTTAATACCCTGCGTTCGTACTGATAATACATTGTGCAGGCCAAGCCCAGCCCTCACGCGCCTCGGAGTTTCTGTTTCATGACAAAAACGACTTGCGATTAATACCATTGAATGCCCACCGCTATCAAAATGGATATCCCCAACTCGGATGATAGCATCTTGTAATGCGGCTGACAGTACAGTTAAACCCTTGTCCGTTTCAGCTAATAATTTTAGTCCAGTGCTCATGTTTATTCTGATACCCGTTTAATACGCGCTCCGCAATTGCCAAGCTTAACTTCTATTTGTTCAAAACCACGATCTAAATGATATACACGGCCAACTTCGGTTATATCTTCAGCCGCCATGCCTGCTGCCACCAAACTTGCTGAGGCTCGCAAATCCGTCGCCATAACTTGTGCGCCTTTTAATGTGGGAACTCCTCTAATAATGGCTTCACGGCCACTCACCGTAATATTCGCCCCCATGCGTGATAATTCAGGACAATGCATAAATCTGTTTTCGAAAATATTTTCACGGATAATAGACACACCGTCCGCCAAACACATCATCGCCATAAACTGCGCCTGTAAATCCGTTGGAAAGCCTGGATAAGCCTGTGTCTCAACATCTACAGGCAGAATAGGTGTGCCGTGGCGCTCTACCAGTACCGAATTCTCATCCATAGTCACCTTGGCACCAGCCTGAGCAATGAGAGGCCACAATGATCCCAAATGGTCAGAGCGTACATTCAAAAGTCGCACCGCCCCGCCAACTGTCGCAGTTGCCAATGCATAGGTTCCCGCTTCAATCCTATCAGGGACAACGGCATAACTGGTGCCGCCTAATTTTTCGACGCCTTCGATTATCACCTCGGAGCGCCCTGCCCCACTTATATTAGCCCCCATGGCATTTAAGCAATTAGCCAAGTCTACAATCTCTGGTTCGCGTGCTGCATTGTTCAATACAGTCTCACCCTTAGCTAATACTGCGGCCAGCATTGCATGTTCCGTAGCGCCGACACTTATGAACGGAAATGTAATTTCCGCGCCCCTAAGACCTCCCTTTGCAGATGCAATGACATAGCCTTCATCTAATTCAATATTTGCGCCCATGGACTTCAGAGCGCTCAAATGTAAGTCCACAGGCCGCGCGCCAATGGCACAGCCACCTGGCAAAGACACCTTTGCTTTGTGTGTACGCGCAAGTAATGGCCCAAGTACATTAAAGCTAGCGCGCATTTTACGCACCAAATCATAGGGCGCTGTCGTAGAAGTTAAATTCTTAGCATGAAGAGATAAGCGCCCTACCCCATCATTTACCTGTACGCCAAAATTTTCCAGTAACTGCCCTAAAAACCGCGTATCGCGCAGATTAGGCATATTGGTTAATTCAAATGGAGCATCTGTTAGTAAGCAGGCAACCATCAATTTAAGGGCTGAGTTCTTGGCACCGCTGATTGAAATTTGACCCGACAATGGTGTCCCGCCTTCAATTACAATTTTATCCATTTATTTTCTCCAAATAGTGTAGCCATACCAAGAATATGGAATCATCTATCAGCAAAATGTTAGGCGAGATTATGACAACTTGCACTCATTAAAATCTTTAATGAATATACACTTATTTTGGTGTTTTGGATTTCTTGGTAGCTTGCTTTCTACGTCGTAAGTTATCACGAAGCGCTTTGGCCACCCTTGCACCGCGAAGTTCTTGTTGCTTTTGTTTTTCGGTTTTGTCGCCGCATTTGTCACTAATCATACACGCTAAGTACAGTGCCAAGCACCCAAATGTCAATTCAGTCTTGCGGGCATAGATAGTCTAGGTTATATGCGTGCCCTTAGCGAAAAAGCTATGATTTTGGCCGCAGTAGCTCAGTGGTAGAGCGCATCATTGGTAATGATGAGGTCGGGAGTTCAATTCTCCCTTGCGGCACCAGTTTCCATAGTTATTTCAATAACTTAGATGCAAACAAAAATCAAGCTATTTTTACTTATTTCGCCAGTAAGCACATAGTAAGCACGGGTTGATTATAGCTCTCAATAAACACCTGTTTTAAAAGTGGTATCGTACAACCCTCGCCACGGCATTATCATGCCTAGACAGTGTTCCTAGGTAATGTAAGAAATTTATGGCACTAATTTTATATAAAGACCGATAAATAGCCAATTATCAATCGCCAAAGAGTATATGTCTTGTTATGTATAGCAATGTTTTCAACTTTAGATGAACAAAAATCACTTGATAGCTTTTGGGGTGCTCTATTAAGCGAAGGCTTAGAGGCATCGGCTCGAACTCGGGTAGAACGTGTTTGTGCAGAGACGGGAGCAAGCTTGCCAGTTGTGATAGCTCAATTGGGTTTGTCTCCTGACAGCACAGTAGTCAAAGCATACCAAAATGCGCTGGGCTTGGGTAGCATTACCTTAACCAACCTGCCTGATATAGAGCAACCAGTTGAAGGCATGAGCATAGCCTATTTGCGTACACGTAAAATATTTCCATTCGAGCAAGTCGGAGACAAATTATCTGTAGCGATGGTAGATCCATTAGACACTGATGCTTTAATTGGAATAGGTTTTGCTACAGGGCTTAACATAGAACCTGCTGTAATAGCACTAACCGATTGGCAAACGGCTTTTGATAGAGCTTACAGCTCGGAAACGGAAGAAGATGCAGATAGCGCAGCTCGGTTTGGGGCTGGTTGGGCTGACGATGCCCAGCGGTTGAAGGATTTATCCAATGAAGCACCGATAGTTCGTAAGGTTGACAGATTGCTGACGGAAGCTGTGGATAAGGGCGCTACGGATATCCATGTGGAACCTGCGCCCAATATTACCCGTATTCGCATTCGCATAGACGGCGCATTGCAAACTTTGCCTGACGAGTCACCGGAAGTAGCCGCACTCCTAGTATCGCGTGTTAAGGTATTATGTGATATGGACGTAGCAGATAGACGCCGCCCTCAAGATGGCAGAACGTCTGTTGCCGTTCGTGGCCGCCCGATTGATTTGCGGGTATCTACAGTACCAACAGCGTACGGGGAAAGTATGGCTATTCGGATATTGGACCGGGCAGCCTCCATGCTGGATTTAAGTACTCTCGGATTTTCTGATTACGATAAAGAGCTAATAGAGACAGTCTTAAAGACCCCCAAAGGTATTTTCCTGGTCACGGGGCCGACGGGCTCTGGTAAAACAACTACATTGTATGCGGCTCTTAACAAGCTCAGACAAACCCAGCGTAAAATCCTTACTGTTGAAGATCCGATTGAATATTTCTTTGAAGATATAAATCAGGTGCAAGTTAATGAAGCTGCGGGGGTCACTTTTGCAACCACGCTTCGCTCTTTTCTGCGCCAGGACCCGGACATTCTCATGGTCGGCGAAATCCGCGACGCAGAGACGGCACGCATCGCCGTACAGGCTGCCCTCACCGGACACTTAGTTTTATCAACCTTGCACACTAATGATGCCATCTCATCCATAGCCCGCCTCAAAGACATGGGCATTGAAGATTATTTAATCGCCGCAACACTAAGCGGCGTAACGGCACAACGTTTGGTACGCAAGAAGGACGGCAAAGGCCGGACAGTGATAGCCGAAAGTTTTCTATGTGCCCCTAAAATTGCTAAAGCCATTAGGTCAGGTGCGTCTGAGGGAGACATCGTCAAGCTTGCGCGCAAGCAAGGCATGGTGTCTTTGCGCCAAGACGGTGAAGCCAAGGCCAAAGCGGACAAGGTAAATCTTGATGATGTCTATGTAGCAGCAGGGCAAAATTAATGCCTAGGTTCAGCTATAAAGTTCAAGGAACAGATGGACATGTACAAACGGGCATTGTCGAAGCGGCGAACAAATCTGGAGCCTTAGAAGTATTAATAGCTCGCGGGCAAACGCCGTTAAAATTGCACCCTGCTGGTGATAAAACAGAACTTCGAAACTGGTTTAAACCTGCACCCAAGGAATTTAGTGTAAAGGACGCTGCTGAGTTTTCAGGGGACTTGGCAAGGCTATTAGACTCGGGCTTTTCTCTCCATCAGGCTTTGCAAATGACAGCCGTTTCCGCTGGGTCAAAACCTGCCCGGGATTTGGCAGAAAGATGTGCAGAGCAAGTCCAAAAAGGTGGTAGTCTGCATAGTGTATTGGCCACAGAAACTTCCGGCCCCGCTCTAGCTCTAGCCGGATTAGTGCAAGCAGGTGAAACAGCGGGACATTTGGAGAAAGTCTTGCAGGATGCATCCAGCAGTTTTGGGGCCAGTGCCGCGTTTAAAGAAAAGCTGGGCTCAGCTTTGGTATATCCTGCGATTATCCTGTTTATGATTTCCCTGACACTATTGGTGTTTTTCACCATGGTCTTACCGCGCTTACGCCCCTTATTTGATGATGTGGGTGATAGGCTCCCGGTTATGACCAAAGCCCTACTCGGATTTGGGCAGCTTTGTGAAGTTTGGGGGCCGTGGCTTGCATTAGGATTGCTCGTATTGCTCATCGGCATGCGGGCACGCCCTGCACTGAAACATAAAGTAAAGCAATTTTTTGATCGATTGCTCCTGGGGCGGTTGGGCATGGGTGGCCCAAAACTGGCGGGCTTTTCTGCTTATGCGCGCACGCTCGGACTGTTAGTCAACTCAGGTGTTCCTTTACCCGCCGCCAACTCTGTAGCTGCAGGTGCAGTGGCAAACATCGTACTTTGTGAAAAATTTGAAGAACTGAGTGCCCCGCTGCGCGGCGGTAAGAACCTGTCCGATTTATTAGGAAATTTACCGGGGGCACCAGAGTTATTGGTGCGCATGGCAGTGATCGGGGAGCGTTCAGGCAAACTTGGACCAGCCCTTACCGATGCCGCAGGTATATTGGAACGTTCAGCGCGGACGCGCATGGAACGTTTGATGGCAGCATTAACTCCAGCTGTGACTATTGTGTTGGGCATCATTGTTGCACTTGTCGTCGGGGCATTGTTTTTAGGTCTAGCAAGTTTAACAGAGATTGATGTGTGAGGCAGAAAAGCAAAAATATATGTCAGGGCCAAGCAGGGTACACGTTGACGGAGTTACTCGTTGTATTGTTGCTCCTTAGCCTTGTTACGGCAATTGGCCCTGTGGCTGTTCAACGGCTGTTGCCGAATGTAGCCATCAATAGCGCCGCACAAACTTTACAAGCAGATTTACAAACCTTACGTACGCGCGCCTTAACATCTGGCAGCCAAGGAGAGCTACACATTGAGAGCGATGGAAGAAGTTATACATTGTTTGTGGAAGAGAAAAAAATCAAACGCCGCTTATTGGGAAATGCGGTTCGTGTCCTTAGTGCAAATGGTCAAGAATATGAGGATGAAAGCCTCGTAGTTATGGCAGATGCCGGTGGTAGGCTTACTGGTGCGGCGCTGGTACTTCAACGGGGGGAACGCAGAAAACAAATCCAAATCAACCCTGTATTTGGCACTTCTGAAATAGGGAGTTTGCATGACAGATAAATATATGTCCGATAAGTGTGTGGATGACAAACAAGAGGGCGGATTTATCCTCAGTGAAATTCTTGTGGCTATGATTGTTATGGCCATTGCCGCCATAGGTTTTTTGCAAACCGTACAATATGCAGCCAGCCGAATACACGCAGCTAAAACTGGCAACGCACAAACGCTGTTGGCGCTCTCGCTTATGGAAGATGCTACCGAGCGGGATTTGTATGACAAAGAAAATGGTGAAGGTTTTGATGAAAAGTCCAACTTAAGTTGGCGCGTGGTTGTTAGGCAGGAGAAGGAGAGACAATCACAATCCTATGAACAGCCTAATATAAAAACCATTACGGTTGAGGTCTGGAATGACGATGCCAATAAGTTAAAACTCACCAGTGCAAAATGGGTCGGTCGTTAGAATGAATGCAGGTTTCACATTAACAGAAATATTGGTTGCACTCATGGTCTTGGGTGCAACGGCAGGTACAATGAGCACAACAATGGGGACGGCATTCAAATCTTACGAAAGGCTCGAGAGTAGTTCTTCCGATTTAAGAGAACGCTCCAAGCTGAATAAGGTTATGGCCGAAGTTTCCGGGCGCACCTGGCTGGCAAACGGTAAAACTAAAGAAAAAACACTCGATGAAATCTCCGTGGACGGTCCTTATTTCAGCAAGCTGGTTATTGAAGGTAATAATAGTGAAATTTGGGTGCTGTCTGCCGTCAGTGATCAGATTGATAAAACGGAGATTTTAACAAGCAGGTCAGAGCTACGTTTCAGAGCCTTAGGCAAACGGCGTAAAACGGGCGTAAACCGGACGACACCTTATGACTATCATACGCTTGTTTTAGAACAGCTGGCTAATTCGCAGAATAATTTGGAGGGCGGCTTGGAAAGTGACTGGCAGGTTGTAATATCAACTGCCCTTAAAGTAGACGTAAATCCAGCTTGCCGGTTTGATATTGTGGGGCGTCAATGTCGCTAAAAAAAGAACTAGACATTTCCGCACCGCCAAAGTCAGGCTGGAGCCGGTTTCTCGGCAGCGGCACCTTACTCGGCGACGGCCTGGATATTATTGCAAATTTTGGTACATATCTATCGACGGCTTTTAGGGTGACCAACCACAAGGCTCAAGAAGACATCTATAAATCCCCACCCATAGATGTGTTGGAACAAAATCTGCTTTTGAACGTCACGACGAGGTCCAGTGCAAAAAGAGCCGCGAAGCTCATGTTAACTCGTTTATCACCGCTACCGGAAACACAAATTGAATGGGATATTACTGGACCACATAGCACCTCAGACATTCAATCCAATAAGCAAGGCGATACTCAAGAAGGTGAGAAATTTAGAAACATACAAAGTAAATTTACTCTTGGCATTGTCCGTAAAAAAGACCTGGAAGAGTGGAGTAATCAGCAAGAGAGGTATTCTTCTCTTCAAACCAAAGGGCGATACGGCGGCGTATATACATTCACCAGCTCGCTTTACCGCCAAACAAGGCGCAAACAAACTCTCTTATTTAGTTTAGCCATTATTGGCTGTTATTTTGGGCTCATCTGGGGAGCATCTCAATGGGCTAACCGCCCCGCCTTGATTGCTGAAAATTGGCAAGATCAGGCGCGATTGGTCCGCCTATCCAATCAAGAGGACCGCACTGAATTACAGAACATACAAACCAGCATAGCCTTAGGTGCGCAATTCAAGGAAAATGCGCTCGGTACAAATGTCTTGGACATGCTTGCAGACACGACCACAAGTTTACCAGATGGTGGGTGGATACGAGAGATGAATTTATCTGGAAATCAAATTAGGTTGAGCGGTATAACTGACGATCCGGCAAAGCTAGCAACACAAATGGAAGCCCAGCCTTATATTATGCAAGTGCAGTTGGGAGCAATATCAGTAGATCGCCCCAGTGGCCTTCAGCGCTTTACTCTGACACTCATAATGCCGGAGACTTCACCATGAACGTGATCAATGCAAACCCCAGTCGGATTGCCCAAGGCATAGCCATTGTACTGGTGTTAATCCTCTGCCTCCCATTATTTGTAATAGGCGCTAAGACAATACGAGCTTATACAGAATTACATGATGTGCGGTTCCAGGTTGAAAAATTACTATCGCAACAACAAATATTGAGCCAGGACTTACGAATACATCAAGAAAATATGTCAGCTCTACACACTAACCTTAAGCCCCTTAGTGGCAGCACCTCACAAGCAAGTGCTGAATTACAGACACATCTGCGCACACTCATTGTGTCCGCTGGAGGAAATGTAGAAACCAGTTCACAAGTAAACATTCAGTCAGACAACATGGCGGATACGACCGTGCCATTTCGCCCGATTTCTGCGAGTGTTCGTTGGAGCGTGAATGAAGATGGACTAGCTCAATTTCTAGCAAAGAGCTCTGCGCAGGGCCAAAACCTGAAAATCGATAGTTTATTGATCAGACGTCGTCAGGGCACTGCAAGCTTACTTGATATTCGCATGCAATGTTCCGCTCTTTGGCAAGATCCGTCACTTGCTGAATTGGAGGCCCGTCCATGAAGACGCACACAAAAGCATTAGGTTTCATCATAATATGTATCCTAATTGGTGCCACGGCAAAGATTGCCCCGCACAAACAAATAACAATCGCATCTCTTGAAGAAGTAAAACAATCTGAAACAACCACCTCAACACCCAAACCCAAAGTCAATGTAAATGATTTATTGCAACAATACAGATCACGCCCATTATTCACTTCCAGTCTGGAAAATGCTGCTGACATCCAGGGTGAAGTACTGCCGGGCATTGTCGAAGACTGGTCACCCCTCGACTATCAGTTGATCGGGGTTAGTCGTGCTGCAAATTTAACAACCGGATGGTTTAGACATATTGAAACGGGTGAACTTGTATCAAGTCGTCGGGGCATGCAGCTTGGGAACTGGACACTTGATTATTTATCGGGGACCGAGGCAAGACTGACCTCAAAAAATAAAACCGAAAGTTTAAAGTTGTTTCATGGAGAAGAACCGCGCTAAAGTGCGGGCTCGAATGGTGATATATATGGGAAACAGAATGGGTAAGCCAAGTTTAATGGTTTTGCAGAATAACAAACGGGTATTGAACCTGTTCCTGTGTGGCATAGCCGCATGTGCATTTATTGGCTGCCAGACCACGGATGGCAAATCATTGCCCAATAGAGTTGTTGGCAATGATGTACTTGAAGGTATATTGCACCCGGACGCAAAGATTACACCGGATGATACTAACCCTGTACTCAACCAAACCACACTCACAAAGACCGCGCCATCCCTCTTGCAGGACATCCATCTGGGTTCGGGACAATATGTCAAATCCGGACCGCAACAAAAAGACTTTATCACGGAACGCTCAGGCAGTGTAGAACTTGCATTTGACAAAGCGCCTGTAGAGCAAATCGTCAATGCTGTGCTTGGCAATATATTAGGCGCCGACTTTATCATTGACCCGGCGGTTAAAGGTGAAGTGACCTTACGCACAGCTAAGCCTGTAAAGAAATCTGACCTCCCATCTATTCTTGATCAGGCGCTCAATCTCGTCAATGTTTCACTCATTGAAACCGCGCCAAATACATTTACCGTTATCCCTTCATCGCAAGCCAGACGGTTTGCTCGCGCCCCTAGCCTTGCCGGAAACAATGTGGCAGGCGGAATGGTAATTGCACCTCTGGAATATATATCCGCCTCGGAAATGGCGCGTGTCTTACAACCGTTCACCCCTCAGGGCAGCACCGTGCAAGTGGATAGCAAGCGAGAAATACTCATTTTATCTGGTGAGCCAGCCCAGATCAATGTGCTGCTTGATACTATGGAAATGTTCGATGTTGACTGGCTCGCACAAATGTCATTCGGTGTTTTTGAAACGCAATATGCCCCACCAGAAACTCTCATAGAAGAATTGGAGAAAATATTTGGCGGGGCTAACGGCCCCATTGGCTCGCAAGTTGAATTTATCCCTATGCCGCGCCTTGGCTCTATATTGGTGATTGCCAAAAGATCACATAGAATTGCCCAGGCGGAAGAGTGGATACGCAAGCTTGACCGCAATGTTGGCGGAGAAGGCCGCAGGTTTCAATTCCTGTCGATCGTAAATGCTGATGCGGAAGAACTGGCTGATACCATATCCGATCTCGTAGGCGAGAGTAGCGGCTCCAGTGGTGAAAATACTTCTGGTCAAAACAACTCCGACAGCCAAGAAAACCGCCCCACACAAGTTAGCAATGGAACAAATAACAAACTTCGCATACGTGCCGACCTGGCCACCAACTCTCTGATCATTTACGGCACAGATGAAGAATATCGCCAAATTGCCAACCTTGTTCAAATGCTGGATGTATTGCCTGACCAGGTTTTGATTGAAGCCGTCATTGCCGAAGTTACATTGAATGATGAATTACGTTACGGCGTACAATGGTTCTTTGATAGCCGGACCGGCGGTACGGCGACATTCTCCGATGCGAGTAGCGGGGCGGTGTCTTCCCGTTTTCCGGGGTTTGCCTATGCGTTCTCCGGCAACTATGTGCAGGTTGCTATGAATGCATTGGCGGCGGTTACCGATATAGAAATCGTGGCGTCCCCGCAAATCATGACCCTGGATAACCAGACCGCTACTTTACAGGTCGGGGACCAGGTTCCTGTGGTCACCCAGTCAGCCGTCAGTGTTGACAATCCCAATGCCCCTATCGTCAATTCCGTACAGTTCAGGGATACAGGCATTCTACTGACAGTTACACCAAGAGTGAATGACGGTGAAATGGTATTCCTGGAAGTCGCACAAGAGGTTAGTAATGCAGTACCAACCCTTACATCGGGCATAGATGCTCCGACCATTCAGCAAAGAAGGTTCGATACGGTTGTTACTATTGCTGACGGTGATACTTTAGCTCTAGGAGGTTTAATCCGCACGAGCCGGACAGTGGGGGATACAGGTATTCCTGTTCTCAAAGATATTCCTCTAGTTGGTAATGCATTCAGCGGTAAATCAGACAGTCGTGGCCGTACGGAGTTGGTAATTTTTATGACACCACATATAATCAGATCACGAGAAGACGCGAGACGTGCTAATGATCATATTCGTAGCCGCCTACAGAACCTGAAGGTGTCAAAGTTTACTGATGAACCAACGACGCAGCCATAAACCTGGTCTCTATTTGGGCTCTGAAGAAGGCACGGCTCTAGTAGCTGCGCTGTGGTTATCACTTATTCTTGCATTGCTCGGCATTGCTGCGATCTCGCTGGTTAAATCCACTGTACTTGAAACCAAAGTCCAAATGCGCCTCGATAAAGCGTGGGTGTTAGCAGAAGGCGGTGTTGCTATTGCAACTTACCATATCGCAGATGCCCGCGACCCTTGGCGCGCGCGTACAGAAAGTTATGCGGCAGAACTAGGTGATGAAGAGCTGACTATCTACGTCTATAGTCCGCAGGCGCAGATAGATCTCAACGGAGCCCCACCAGTATTACTGGCTAGCCTGTTTCGTGAACTCGGTTATGAGCAGGAGCTGGCAGATCAACTCGGCGACAGAATAGCTGATTGGCGGGATGCGGACGAGCTTATCCATTTAAACGGCGCTGAGTCCCGTGCGTACCTAGAGGCAGGTCTTAAATATGGTCCAAGTAATGCGCCTTTTAAAAACGTAGCAGAGCTAAGCCGTGTGTTAGGTGTAGATGCAAATATTATGGCTTGTGCCGCACCTTTCCTAACCATCTATGCGCCAAGTGGACGAGTTGACCCATATTTAGCACGCGGGGTCGTACGCCGCGCCGCTGGACTTGGAGATACACCGCCGCCCACACTCCCAAGCGTGCGCCGTACAAGTTTGGCGGGCCAGGTTTTTGAAGTGCAATCTTTGGCACCAATAAGCCAACATTCTGCCGCACGGATGACCGCTATCATTCGCTTTACCGGCAATCCGTCCGATCCCGTCTGGCGTCATCGCATTACACGTGATGTTGTTCCTCTAAAGCAAAATACATCCGAAGAAACTTTACCAATCTCCTGCCCGTCCGGGAGCAAACAATAATGTATGATATCAAATATATTGCTTTTGCAGGTACGCTGTTTCTTGTCTTAGGTGTTGTCACATTTGTGGACGCCAAAAAGGGGATTATACCCAATTCGGCGAGTGTTTTGTTGGTCCTTTTGGCACTCATTTGGACGTTTGTTTTTAAGGAGCAATCATGGGTGCTCATGTTATCAGGTGCTATTCTCGGCGGGGGGATGTTATGGGGTTTAAGGCTCCTGCATAAACGAACTCACGGTATTTATGGCTTGGGGTTTGGGGATGTGAAGCTCATGGCCGCAGGCGGCGCCCTGCTCGGCCCTACCTATGTTAGTTATGCTATTGCGTTAGGGGCTGCCGTTAGTTTGTTGTGGGTTCAGGTTTTAAAGCGAAACGCGTCACAAAATGCTCCAGAAAAAATTGCATTTGGGCCGGGACTTAGTTTAGGCATTGCATGCCTTTGGGTATATCAGGTATGGAGAGTATATTATGGTCAGTAAGAAACGCAGACAGCTAGATAATAGGGAAGGCTACACACTGACCGAGCTTCTTGTTGTGTTGGTTATTATATCTTTGCTGACTGCGATTGTGGCCCCTCGCCTGATTGGCCGTATTGGCAAAGCCAAATCTACAACAGCCCGCACCCAGATAGAAAACCTGATTAGCGCTCTGGACATTTACCAACTTGATATGGGCGAATACCCAAGCACAAAACAGGGTCTTGATGCACTTATCACAAAACCGGCAGATACTGAGGTGGGTTTTGATTTATGGGCAGGCCCATATTTACGCCGCGGTAAAGTACCTCTAGACCCGTGGAAAAAACCTTTTACCTACACCCTCTCACCAGACGGGGAAACTATCTTGGTAACGTCACTCGGTAAAGACGCGCAAGTCGGCGGAGATGGTGAAAACAGAGATATTACCAGTGATGATTAAACAGAGACAATTTCAAGCTTAGGAAGCTATCAATAAGGTGCGTTTATTTTTCTCGAACGAAAACAACTTCTTGACCTACGCCTGTTTCAATGTAATGCGCCAGCCATTTTCCGTCCCATACTGTTATTCCAGTGCTAGTGTTTTTGATTGTGATTTCGCAGTTTTGAGAAACTGCTTCCTCACAAGCTTTGATTTCTTGATAAGGTTGTACCAATAAACCGCCACTTGTGCGGACTTTTGGGTTTTGTCTTAGTTGCATAAATTTTTGCATATCAGACAATCCCATATTTGCAGTTATTTCTGCTACGAGCATGTCATCGCTTATACTCGCATTCATTTGCGCTTCCATTGAAATTTCGTCATCGATACCTTGTAAAAGAATTTCTTCATCTCTCGCCATATCAATTGGCTTTGTGGTTTTTGCATCAGTATTTCTTTTGTGTATGTTGTCTGACTGCTTAGAGCTAGGCGGAGCCTGCTCGGAGGATTGGCTTGGCTTATTGTTTACAAAAAGCACCGTTGCAATTATAACCGCAATTAATCCAATTATAAGTAAAGCATTACGCATATGCTATTCGATCTCAAATTCTCTGGTGATGTCACCCGGACAACCAATACCGAATAGGCTACAGTCGTCCGTTGGAACCCATCACCGCCACCGGAGCCACTGGAGCCACCGTCTCCTGTACTCGTACTGCCTTGCCCCACTATCACGGTGAGCATGCCTGATGTCTGCAGACCATGCTCGTCTTGGTATACGAATGTGACTGTGCCTGTGCCTAGTGAAATGGCTTTGACTTGAAAGCGGCTGGTTGTTTGTGTGCCAGTCGTATTCACCTCAACCCAGCCTGCAGTGACAATACTGGGGTTGTTGGCAGTAAAGCTTGCAACACTTAATACATCTGCATCCAGATCATAAACCGTTAGTGGGGAAGTCGCATTCGAACTATTGACAATGTAGTCATCTACACTGGCATATACGGTCTTATCATTTACTACGGGTGCGCGATTAGGGACATCTAGGTCCACTATGCTTGCAGATAAGACAGGGGCGGTTTGTGTATTGGAAACTGGCGTGGCTGGTTGCGCGCATGCTTCTCCGGCGCTGATATTGGTGTCTACCTGCTCTCTATTACCATGCTTATCTAGCGAATATTCCATAGCCGCACCGTCTTTATAGGCAAGTTTTTCTAGGCGGTTGAGTGCGTCATAAGTGTAGCATTCAGCTTGGGCTGTGGGCGCTAAAAATATAGCTACGGTAAACAAAAATGAGCTTATCTTAAAATTCATCCTCATATCTCCTTTTCAACCGCCTCCAACATACGCGGATCGATACATTTTGTTTCAATTGACGGCCACTTCACTTTTCATGGCAACAAGGTAAAGTTCAGGGTTTCCATGGGTACATACCTTTACTAACTAACTGCTTTAATTCTTCATCAGTTTTATCAGGAAACGCCGCAACGACAATCTCCGTAACTTTACGTTCCAACTCACCATTGTCATCAATAGTACTGGCACTTGCCCCTTTAAATAAAGCGCTCAAACTAGGATGATCAGAATAAGCAGTTTTCATAACTTCAGAAAGTACAGAAATTAAATCTGTAGCAGTGTCGCTTAACATAAATTCCCACCGCATACCTTCACCAACTTTAGCATGAGTCAGCAAATTTATTAATGTTTGAACCTCACCAATACTCTTAAAGGTGTAGATAGGTTCATTATTCAAATGGATTTTTACCTGCAAAGACAAACTCTACTCCTCTTCCGTTATAAACAGTCCCTCGATGGTAAACTGCAAGACCCGGTATACTAATAGAAGGATCCGACGTATGATGTGCCCCTAGATTTGTAGACACCTTGTACCTTCATTTTGTTGCCTTCTCAAACTGAGCGGGTGACAACATCCCGCACTTACCATGCTTTCGCTTAGAATTATACCCCAAGGGCAGCTCCTAGAACATTTCGATATAATCGAATACGTCTTGGCGTGCGAGCTGACGCGTTTTATAGGTCTTGCGTCTGATCCGCTCGGTTTTGAGCAGATGGAAGAAGCTTTCAGCGACCGCGTTATCGTAACAATTTCCGCGCCGGCTCATGCTAGCATCCAGATTGTGCGCAGCTAAAAACGATTGCCACTCCATGCTAGTAAATTGACTACCTTGGTCGGAGTGCACAATCACTTTGGCCTTTGGTTTACGCCGCCACACGGCCATCAATAAAGCATTCAGAGCAAGGCTTGTTTGCATCCGTCCGTCCATTGACCAACCGATAACCCGGCGTGAGTACAAGTCGATAACGACGGCCAGAAACAACCAACCTTCATGGGTTTTGATATAGGTGATGTCCGTCACCCAAACTCTGTCGGGCGCTGCCACATTAAAGTTTTGCTTTAACTGATTAGCGGCCACAATCGACGGCTTGGTGCCATACTTACCAGGGCGGCGCTTGTAGCCAATTTGCGCCCTAAGGCCGCACTTCTGCATAAGCCTAGCGACCGTATTAGGCGCGCAGCTCTCGCCCAGATCAAGCAAGTCATGATGGACCTTGCGGTAGCCATAAACGCCGCCGCTCTCCAGCCATGATTGTTTGATGAGGCCTGTTAAACGCCGTTGGCGCTTGGCCATCTGGCTCAAACCAGACTTGAGCCATGCGTAAAACCCGCTCGGGTGAACACGCAAAACGCGGCACATGGCCCGCACGGAAAACTCCATGCGGTGCGCTTTGATAAAGGCGTACTTCACTTGGCTTCTTTTGCGAAGTACACCGTGGCCTTTTTTAGAATGTCGCGCTCCTCGGTAACGCGGCGAAGTTCGGCCTTTAGGCGGCGGATCTCGCCCGCATCCTCGCTCTTCGGTTTTGGCTCCTCGTGATAAAACTTGCCAATCCAGTCATACAGTGACTTGGTGCAAATCCCCAGCCGCTCCGACACATCCTTGACCGAATAGCCGCGCTCTTTAACCTGCGCCACAGCGTCCCGTTTGAACTCGTCCGTATATCGTATTCCTTTACCCATCTGCTTATCTCCTTGCTTCCAATTATAACAAACAAGGTGTCTACAAATCTAGGGGCACATCAACCCTTGGAAATATATACAGTATCACCAACAACAATACGTTTCCCCTTTGGCCAGCGTTCGTCGATTCTTTTTGAACATGATTTTAGTTGGTCTGCACACACTTCACCTGAAAATTTCAAGCCATAAAGTTCTTTTAGTTGCTTGCTAGTAGGTAGCCACATGTAATTTTCAAAATTATCAACCATCTCCGGACAAGCAAATTTTTGGTAATTAAACGTAACATCCGGATTAAGGCGTTTCATTTGTTCTTTCCAGAAAAATTGGTTTAACGATTTTTCTTCTAATAATGTCTCCGTTTCTTCCGCATAACGCCAGCCGCATTTGTTGGTGTCGCGAACAGCAAAGTTATCAACATAATATCTGTAAGATAAAATATTGCCATGATACCCAATTATAGGTCTGTTTTCAAAATATATACTATGTGCTGCAGGTAATAAAATCTCTGCACAACCTGAGGTGCATTCTCTTGTAATCTTGATTGACACTTGATAGAGATTAAGTAGTTTTGCAATTCTCAGACTAAACCCTGTCATGCCCCCCTTAGAATTAAATACTAAAGGGGTATTATCTTTGTTAGCTGACAATATTAGTTGAGTTATTTCGTTATAGCTCGGCTCTTCTAGTTCAATTAGTTTATCAGTACTCGCGTTGCGCGGTGAACAAGCTGAACAAGAAAATATGAACCCACATATAACTAATTTTAAACTATAAGAACAAATGTTGGAAATACAAAGTTTTGATGCTAATATTTGGAACATAATAAATATTAACACCATTTCAAAATATCTACTTCAATGCATTATTGAGCCACTATAAAGCCAGCACTATAATAAAAATAACTACTTTATTGAATATATTCACTCATTGCAAACAGCATCTCTTTGCGCAATAACTTCATCCAGAAACTTTGCATCCTTATACAAGCCCCAAACACCTATAGCTCCTATGTTATCATCACCACCTGATATATTGCCTGACACTTTTGATGAGTGAAGATCTACAACTTGTTGAGCCAGCTGACAACGAGTAGGCAATGAAGGATCCTTATCGTTTACAGATTTATCAACTGAAGTAATACCTTGCCTAACTAGTTCTATAAAGATTTCGGCGAGCGCACGATCACGTGTTGCTTCAAAATCCAACATCATGATTGATTGCATATCCATTATTAAGCGCCGTATTTCGTCTGGATCTGTGATACATCTGCCCTCACACAATGTTCTTCTGGTCCCCGTGGAAATCACCTCGTCTTTTAACCCTGTTGGATCAGTATAGTTCACCGGATCACCGCCCACATATGCATACATATTCATGCCCGCAACGTAGCCTATGGGGTCGGTCTGTAGGAATCGACCTAGATAGGGGTCATAGGCGCGGGCTTTGTAGTGATAGATATCGGCTTCAGCCAGCCAAACCTGACCCGTGTATTGGAAACGGCCTGTGTTATTAAGATCAGGAACCCCGTATTCATTATAACGGTTCTTGGACGTCACTGCGCCTGTATCATCTGTGATGGCCGTAATGGACCCTTGATTATCAGACATCAACCAGCGACGGTCAGTCGTACCTGCACCTTCGTACCATACTATCGGTTCATCAACACCGGGGCCGTGTACATAGCGGCGTAGTGTCGTGCCAGATGTGTTAGTTTCTGCTATCATCTGGGAACCACTATAGACAAATTTAGTCGTAACACCAGAGCCAGTGACCTCTGACAACCGCCCAACCGGATCATAATCCATGGATGCATTGACACCAGAGCCAACCGCAGAGGTTAGCTGATTGAAGATATCATAACCATAGGTTTTAGAGCCCGCTGCGACTGTGTTGCCTCGTGCATCATAGGTGATATTACCAATAGCCGCAGACAGCACCTGGTTCAGGCTGTTACAGATGTTAGCAATCAGCTATTCATCAATTATGAACTTTCCTTTGACAATGTCTCCTCCATTCTAATTTTCCCTAAATCAAGTTAATTAGGAGTTTCTCTGAACTCTTTGTCAAAAATATATGTTATTTTTCCGTCTTCATGAAAATATAACAACAAGTAAACTCGTTGTGGCTCTACCGCGCCACTCCAATAAGACTTGATTCCTAATCTAGCACTAGATCCCTCACACAATGCCATAGGCGGTAATTCTAACCCAGTCAGCTTAGGGAAGATACCATAGAGTTCTTGGAGCGCGTTATGATTGCTAGGTTTGAAGTTATTTACTTTTATAGATAATAGTTCAGAAGTTGGTGGTTTTTCCAGATCTGCGAACGTGGCAAAATTAATCATAAATTTATTAATACCGCAAGTAAAAGCATAAACCTGCTCTGTACTCTGTGGGCGCCCATCTAATACGTCGACAAGATTATTTTGACTATGGTTGTAAGTATGTTTCTTAAAAAATAGCCCTGCAGAAATTATTGCGACCGCTAAAAATGTTATTACCAAAGCAATAATTATTTTATATTTAAATATAGATGTCATAATTGACTCCATTATTATCATTATTTTCAATCTTCGCACTTAGTTTTAAAAACTCATTTGCTAAGCTCTATTACAGGTTTGCTACTTATACCTAGCGACATTTCCTTCTTTTAACCTCCCTAGAATTTTTGTACGGTTTTCCGTCGCCTTCATTAAAGGCTCGTAAAACACCGTCCGTACCTACAACATAATGTGTAAAACCGGTTGAAATATTGTAACCTGCACTTGCGAGGTCATTATCCGATGAAAGGTCGCCCGAACTCATAAATCTATTCATATCATTATTGAAACCAGGATTTGGAGTCAAAAGGCTATAAACTTGAGGAGGATGATTATGGATTGCACCAAATATAATACCTTGAAAGATCCCAAGGCTGCATGAATTTCTCGATCATTAATTCTACTTGACAAACCACTAGTAAATGAATTTGTAATGAACCCAAGATTTCTTTCACCAGGTTTAAGTCCAAAAAGATATCCATGTTCATTGCCTGTGAGAGCTTGTAAGTTCCTCAGGCCTCGAGCTGCCTTAACTGCTAAATTATCTAAACGGCATTGCTGTTCTTCAACAAAGTCACCAACTGCAGTCCCTATACCTGCCATCATGCTTTCCATAGCACCCGTAAGGCTTCCCAGCAGCGTACTGTTCTCTCTCATGAAGCGCTGTATGTCGAATGGGTCCGTTATACATGTGCCCTGACATATTCTTCTGGTACCCGTGGAAATTACCTCATCTTTCAACCCAGTCGGATCCGTATAATTCACCGGATCACCGCCTACATAGGCGTACATATTCATGCCTGCTGCATAGCCTATAGGGTCGGTTTGCAAGAACCTGCCTAGGCTCAGGACTCATTAAATCCAGTATATTACTATAGTTGCGATTAGGATTGCCGAGAAGAATGTGTGTGCGCATCGGTCGTATCTAGTTGCGACACGCCGCCAATCTTTGAGACGCCCGAACATATTCTCGACCTTATGTCGTTGTTTATACAGGGTTTTACAATACGTGGCCGGTGACTTTCGCCCTTTGCGCGGCGGAATACACGGCGTAATCCCTTTGGCCCTAAGGGCGGCGCGATATTCATCGCTGTCATAACCTTTGTCGCCGATGAGCGTTTTTGCACTGTCAGGCATGGCCGGATAAAGTGTCTTGGCACCAATATGGTCACTGGTTTGGCCTTCGGTCAGGCACATGATGACCGGTCGTCCTTGGCCATCGACAATGGCGTGGAGTTTGGAGTTCAACCCGCCCTTTGTGCGGCCAATACGGCGCGGAACATCCCCTTTTTAAGCAGGCTGGAGGCCGTGCGGTGAGCTTTCAGGTGTGTGGCATCAATCATCAACGTGTCTGGCGGCTGCTCTTCGCAAGTTAAGTTACGGAATATATTGTCAAAAACACCCAATTTGCTCCAACGCATGAAGCGATTATACAGGGTCTTGTGCGGCCCATATTCGGACGGCGCATCGCGCCAGCGCAGGCCGTTTTTGATAACGAAAACAATCCCGGAGACAACCTTGCGGTCGTCCACACGCGGTACGCCGTGAGGCAGAGGAAAAAACGGTTCAATCCGCGACATCTGCTCTTCTGACAGCCAAAATAAATCACTCATAACAAATCTCCTTTGCCATGGTGAATCACATTTTAAACAAAAAGGGAATCCCTAAATTTAATAGGTCCTGAGCCTAGATAAGGGTCATAGGCGCGGGCTTTGTAGTGATAAATGTCGGCTTCGGCCAGCCAGACTTGGCCCGTGTACTGGAACGGCCAGTGTTATTAAGGTCAGGGACACCGTATTCGTTATAACGGTTCTTGGCCGTCACGAAATCCAGCCTCTATTTACTGATCATGAATTTTCCTCTAACAATGCCCCCGCAATAGCCCTTATTCAAAAAAGGCGGCTCTTGATTTAAGGACAAATCTAACACTTAAGCTTTCCAAAGTTTTATCTTCAAGAAATTTTGAAATGTTTATGTTATCTAGGTTGCCTAGCCTTAAATCTTCACTCATTTCTAAAGCTAAATCAGTTATTAATAATCGTGCAGGTTTTCGTGTTCCGCCAATATCCTTGTATGACATCACAATCAATGGGACCTCATTATGATTGATAGGGTAGTCTTTTGGGATTACAACGTCCCTGATGATATCGCCTTTTTTTGATAAAATTTTAATATGCCCGCTTAATCTTGTATTAGGGTCGTAGATAGTTAAACCATTCTCCACGATTAAACGGGCGTCTAATACGTAATCCCTACGCAATGGCATTTTAAAAATTTCCTCGTGAGAACCAGCAAGCGAGCCTACAGGGATATCTAATATTATAGGTGTCCTCGATTTAGGGCTTGAGGAATAAAAATCTTCGTAAATTGGTATCCATTTATCATACCCCAGTATTACAAATAAAAGTATAATTAAGAGCACTGGCAAACCACAAATTAAAAATATTTTTTTCTTATGCTGTGTCATATTATTTTCCACAATATTGATCGAAAGATTGAGAAGCTTCGTTTAAATTTCCATCAGCATTTGTCCAAATACTTGGTGGTGCATTTTTCCCCGTAGGAAAGTCTACCTCTCTACCATGATTCCATAGAGAACCCACTCCATTGACAGGGCTTTCAGCATCCCAGTGAGCCCAAACTCCTTGTCGACCATTATCTACAGTGATATGAAAGCCTCCTGGAGAACCAGGCAGCCTTGCGTTTCTATCATGGTGCCCTGCATTAATTATAGGGTGAGGTTGCGCAGCCCTGAAATCTCCCCTCGCATTATAATAGGATTGTGACCAGCCATAATCTTGTATGTCTTGCGGAAGATCATCCCAGCTTGGAGCAATTTGGACATGAACAAACGGGTCTGTCGCGCCCCTTTTAGGTACTTGCTCATTCAAATGTGCAACCATAGCCGCTATAATATCTGCGCATTTCTGGTTTTCAACAAAATCACCAATTGCAGACCCTATACCTGTCATCATGCTTTCCATAGCACCCGTAAGGCTTCCCAGCAGCGTACTGTTCTCTCTCATGAAGCGCTGTATGTCGAATGGGTCCGTTATACATGTGCCCTGACATATTCTTCTGGTCCCCGTGGAAATTACCTCGTCTTTCAACCCAGTTGGATCAATCCGGTTTACCGGATCGCCACCTACATATGCGTACATATTCATGCCGGCGGCGTAGCCTATGGGGTCGGTTTGCAAGAACCGGCCTAGATAAGGGTCATAGGCGCGGGCTTTGTAGTGATAGATATCGGCTTCAGCCAGCCAAACCTGACCCGTGTATTGGAAACGGCCTGTGTTATTAAGGTCAGGAACACCGTATTCATTATAACGGTTCTTGGACGTCACAGTGCCGCTCGCATTGGTGATGGCCGTGATACTGCCTTGATTGTCAGACATCAGCCAGCGGCGGTCTGTCGTGCCCGATCCTTCGTACCAGACAATAGGCTCATCAACACCAGGACCGTGGACATAACGGCGCAAGGTCGCGCCAGAGCTGTTGGTTTCTGCGATCATCTGGGAACCACTATAGACGAATTTTGTGGTAACACCAGAGCCAGTGACCTCTGACAACCGCCCAACCGGATCATAATCCATAGATGCATTGACACCAGAGCCAACAGCAGATGTTAGCTGGTTGAAAATATCATAGCCATAGGTTTTAGAGCCCGCTGCGACTGTGTTGCCTCGTGCATCATAGGTGATATTCCCAATAGCGGCAGACAGCACTTGATTGAGTCCGTTAATATTAAAGCTCTCGGACAGAATGCTTGAGCCATCCCAATCATAGGCCGAGTTAGAATTGGCACGAGTAGCAATCTGGTTCGAGGCGATATGGGTGAAGGTCAAGGTCTGGTCATCCGCAGTACCCGCCACATCATTTTCAAGGCTGGTCAGGCGCGATAGCACATCAAAGCCGAGATTGGTATCAACACCATTACCCCGCGTAATATTGGTGCGTCGTCCTTGGTCGTTATAAGTATACTCGGCTAATAGGCCTATGCCTGAGGTCGCCCCGTTCTCTCGTATGGCCGTCACCTGTCCGGCCACGTTATAATCATAATTCACATACAGACCAGAGCCCGGATAAATAATTTTAGTACCGCGTCCGGCTAAGTCATATTCATAGGATACGGTACCGTTCGCTGTGGTTTCAGATAGGCGGCGTGATAAGGCATCATAGACATTGGTAATGGTGTCACCGTCCTGAGTAGTTGTCAGCACCCGTCCTAAATTGTCATAAGTAAAGCTAACATCATCAGCCGTACCCGGCGCATCAATCAAAGTGGTGCGGCCAAGATCATCAAAACTGCTTAAAATCAAACTCCCGTCCCGTTGGCGGGTTTGATAGGCGCGGCCGTATTGGTCATAATAATAACGCTGATAATCAGATGCATTATGCCCCGATCCAGTAGTGTTGGGGTAATACTGGAATTGTAAGCGGTTAAATGGATCATAACTATATTTAGTCCGGTTGTCATTGCCGTCATCACGGTATTGCACATTGCCGTTCGAGTAATAAACGTTTTCTTCTGTAGATGCCTCACTGGTGCCATATCCGGCTGTGGATTTAAGCACTTGGTCTGTTAGGTTATATTCCAATTTAGCTATTCTGTCCGCACCAAACACCCCTGCAGTTGCATGGGTACAGGCATCTGCTGGCAAAGAAGTAAAGGTATTGGGGTTCATACGCAGAGCACTACAGGTTGGGCGACTTTTTGTATCATATGAAGTTTGACTCACGGAATAAATATTACCGCCAACTGTCAGCATATTTTTAATAGGACGGCCAACACTGTCATATTCCGTTTCTGTGGCTTGCAATGGCACAAATGCATTCCAGGCAGAGGTTGATGTTCCGTTGGTCGTACCGCTTTCTGTAACAGTTATTTGACCATCAGAATAAGTATAACGAACTGCCTGACGCAAACGCGGACCCGTACCGTCCGGATCGGGGCCAATCATACCAAGCAAACGTCTTGAATTGTCATATCTGTAAAAAACACGATCGTCTGTTCCTGCCAAAGGCCCGTCAACATATTCTGGATTACCATACCAATCTTGCCAGGATTTAGTAATAGAAACTATGGATAAATCCCCTGACCTTGTTGTTCTAAAATATGGCATCAAATTGCGAACGGAATAGGATTGAAAAATATCGGTTTCAGAGGCGGTACCATTACATGAACTGCCCACCCCACATGTTGATGCGGCCGTCATCCGCCATACGGGTGAAAGATTTACAAGTGTCCCCGCACTATTTTTGGCCTTGGCTATCCGTTGCGCGTAAGTATAGCGGATTTGAGGGCGCGTAGCCCCTGAACTCGGTGCCGGGCCCGTAACCGTCAATACTCCGCCGTGGGTACCGCTATAGGTATAATCGGTTTGCTTGCCGCGCGCATCTTTTGTCCAAATTGGTTTATTACAAGTTTTAGAGTTGGTACAAGTAGCCGGGTAAGAGGCTGTGGTAATAATTGAAACATTGCTGCTACCGGCCTTTGGGTTTTGTTTTATCTGCGTAACATTGCCACGGCTATCATAAGTATATTCTGTGGATGTTGTGTACGGCTCAGTAATCTTTGTAACCCGTTGATTGCTATCATATTCAAAACTGGTTGTCCGGTTAAGAGCGTCCTTATCAGATATAACCGTACGCTCAGCAATATTCGATGTGACTACACGGGTGCCGCCGTCAGGTGCGGTGACTGTGACGGTGCGAATACCATTTGCTTCTGAATATCCATAAGTCCAAGTGCCGCCGCCATTTCTGGCGGTAATAACCCGCCTTAAGAGCACGCTTCCTTGCTGTACCGTAGAATGTGTATATGTTGTAGTTTCACCGGAAGTCTCGGTAATTTGTGGGATGTCGACCACCCTAATTTCTCCAGAAGCATTTGTAAATTCTTGTATTTCGCCAACACTTCCGGAAGGGGGGGCAAAATTTGCATCTGCCCAGCGACCTATAGGTAAACTACATGTTGGTGCAGTTGGGCTACAGTAATCAATATAGTTATTAATAGCAGTTACACTTTTACCAAGGTTTGTGTATTTTAGTTGATAGCCTAGATTATTTTGCACGGAGCGCAAATGTATGGCTGTACTTGAGCCATTTACATCGACATCATATTCATATGTCAATGTCTTACCACTTGGTGAAGTAATCGATGTAACCATTGCTGTGTTAGCCTCAATCCCTTCGGTGATATTAATTGTTTTTATTGCCGTATCAAACAGGGCAATGGTACCGTCAGAAAGGGTATATGTGTATATACCACCGCTCAAACTCAGTGTGGTGCCGTTGGCCCGCTTTGGAGTATAAACGCTGCCAGATAAAGTGAACTCTTCAGCAGCCTCACCAAAGCTAACAACATACCCCCTGCCTGAATAATAATTAATCGCGCCAAATAAGCTATCACGGTGCTCAGGGTTTTCTAAACTAAAATCAGACGTAACGGAGGCAGATAATCCGTCTGCCCCAGAGCCAATTGACACCATACCTGTCGTAATTTTCTCGGCACCTGTTAGCAGGTCGACACCGTTCGCATCGAAATAACCTCCAACATAAGGCGCTGGAGCTGGCACTGTCTGAGCGCTCGCAATAATAGGTACAAAATTTGATAGTAAACCCACTATCGCCATAATCAGAAAATAATTCACTCTTGAGAGAAATCGTTTTGGCATAATAGATCCTTAATTTTATGATTAGTTAGAAATTGGTGCTCGATATCAATAAACAGGCTTGAAATACCGCAGTCTAAAAACAAAACAGGCCGGAGCATTCTTCGGACTGTCGCAACACAGTCAATGCGGCACTATCAGTTCCGCCATTTCCGTCAGATACTGTAAATGTAATAGTCGAAGTACCTACGGGTAGATTTTCCACATAAACATCGGTGGTTCCGGATACGAAAGCATTTGCACCATTACCGGGTTGTGTAACGGCACTCAAAGTCAATATATGTCCCTCGGGGTCGGTGCAATTACTGGTGACAACATCAGTCCAAGACACAGTGACTGGGTTAGCGACCACGGCTGCCATCCCAATGCATTCTGGCGGAAAATTGCCTGTTAGTCCGTTTTCATAAACTGTAACCTGGGTGCGGTTACCAGCATCGTCGTAGGTATACAAACGATCATCATCATTCTTATGACTGGTGATGGTAAGCCGCCCAAGTGCATCGTAAGTGTAAATGAGTGTATCAGCGAGAGCTACTGTGCCGATACACATTCCTAAGAATATTGACGTTGTGATCCGGTTGATTTTGATAAATATGGTCATATTGCGGTCCTTTTAGCTATTATTTACACGCGCTACTTCTCCATTTGACACAACTTGTTTTATCTAGAAACGCTTACCATATGACAGGAGGCCATTTTTCTTATTAGTAGAGTATGAATTAATTACTCGTAACACGAGTGATAATAATTAGCAACAACAATTGTATTTTGTAAGCTGGTATCTACAAATTGTCTTATAAAATGATATTCGTCACTCTAATGATAAACGTATGGAGAGAAGGTTTCTACCCACGCAAAGTACATGGCGAAAATTGGGAATTCATTACTCTGATGGCTTCGACGATTGTTCGACCACAAATCCAATTACAAAAAGCAATATGCCTGCCCATAGAAGGTAAGGTGAATAAGGTGTGGGGCCGCCGAGCATTTGAACATAGCCAGAAATTTGTCCACATTCACCACCTGGATTAAAGAGGCAAGGAACATACTTATCTAAAGAGCCATCTCCTTCTACCTGTTTGTAAAAACTGGCCCACCATATTATGGCCGCGACACAGAGAATCGCGCCGACGCCATAGAAGACATTTGATATATTTAAATTATTTTGCATTTTATACCTTTTATTGTCTAGATGAATTGATAGGAAAACCCATGAATTTACCTTTCAGCAAATGCTAGTTTTCACTGAAAGCAGAGCCGTTTGAAATATCATTGAGACGCTCTGCTATGGCTTTGCCCATAACACCTTCTAACTCGGCTGGATTTGGCGTGTTGCTGCCCATACCAATGACCAGATCAAGGCTGGTGACCCAAACCTCTTTGTCAAATTCTTTGCTGTATAAAAACACTTGAGACTGGTATGTAAGCTTTGAGCGAGACAGTGACATAACGCTCATCTTTGAGCGCATGCCGTGTTCAACAATTGCTACCACCGCATCACTACCGGTAGCATGTGCAAATTTTTTAAAAGCCGCCCTCCTCTCACTTGTCATCACGGCCTTAACATTGCTTGGTAAACCAAGTTCTTCTATGACTTGTGTGCTTTGTGCTGGGGACATTATCTTTTTAAACGACATGGACTGCTCAACCTGTTCAGCCGCCTCAACAAGCGTTCGGTCTGGAGATGCCCAAAATGCAAGCTGCATTGTGGGGCCAAGCACCTTGCTGGCTTCAGGACTGATCTGCTCATTTATAAACTCGGTCCCAACTTTCGAGCCAGAAGTTGTCTGGTAAATTTTATAACCAGAAAACCCAATGAACGCTGCTGACGCTGCCATCATGACTGGTACTGCAGCAGTTACACAGGCAGTTAAAGGAATTGCGAATAAGCAAACAACGAGGGTACGCCACTTACGGCGCAAGTTAATTAAACGGGTATTCATAGGAGCCTCCAAAAATTAAACACTATAGGACAAAGTGTGGAAAATATGGCTCCATTCAGGGCTTTAATGATGTCAGTGATGTCCACATTTTTTGTGCAATTTGGCGTTCTTCTGCACCCATTGCATTGGCATAAATAGCAGTGGTTTCTATCTTTGAATGCCCAAGCCATTTTTGGATCAAGTTTAGCGGTATCCCCTTTTGAATAGCTGCAATACCGAATGCATGGCGAAGGCCTTTGGGACAGGCATGGTCGCCAGTTATACCAGCATCTGCCATAACCCGTTTAATTACCATCCAGCCCTTTGTTCTGCTCCATGGCCATAATTGTCGTTCCGGGTACGCGATCGTGGGCTGGTAATGCAATTGCACCCGTTCCAATAACCATACTGGTATGGGGATTACGCGATAAACATCATTTCTTCGTTTCTTAAGAGTGCGAATGACAAATGCCCGCTCTTCCCCATCAATTTGTCCGCCAGTCAACCTAAGTGCTTCTGATAGTCGGCATCCTGAAAAAGCTATGGTTAGGCAAAAGGTCTGTTCATCAAGAGGTAATTTCAATGCAGCACGGCAAAACCGATCCCGCTCCGATGGTGTTAGATATTTTCTTTGGCCTTTATTGCCGTAAATCATACTCATGTTGGCGCCTCATCCTAAAGTGGCGAATCACCACTTTTTTCTTGACGCGCGGATATAAACCGATAAACATTATGTCCTATAGTGTTCAAACCTATGAATTATATACCTTTTTTACTGGTTTTTTGATGTCAACGCTTGTGGTGCAAATTTAGGCCTGTGCTAAAAGAGAGCTTTTAGTAGGAACACGCTAAACAGTGACCTTAGGATGACTTCTAAGGGGGGCTTAGCGGACATAGCGAGTGTACTTAAGTGAGTGCGGTTTAGGACGCTCTGTATCTGTTGCTGTAGGTAATAGGTAGATTTATCGCCACTACAGCATTTAGGTTTACTCTATCGATTGTACGTCAAATTCATCCCTTCGGTCGGTTCGCGGAAGCCCGCTTGGGCGCCAATTTGACAAACAGAGAATCGTGGTGTATAGTGTAACGTAACACATTACACAAATAGTTGCTTTTGAGACAATCACATGACAATAGGACAGCATATCCGTGAAAATATCGTCCCACGTGGCATGACAGTTTCCGCTGCCGCTAAAAAAGTTGGAGTCAGCCGTCCGGCATTTTCAAACCTCTTGAATGACAACGCTTCATTATCGCCCGAGATGGCCGCCAGATTGGAGCGTGCTTTCGGCGCTAACGCAAATCAATTATTGGCGCTCCAGTCGAAATTAGATACCGAGAGCCTTGCAGAAACCACGGACAAACTAGCTGTCGCCAGACAAGTCCCACACTTAGGTAAAATAACTGCGATGGAAATTTCGCGATGGGGGTCTGCACTCGATTCGAGAGCATTATTTCCTGCATTGCTGCGCAAACTCATAGCGCCCTTGGGTGACGGTATTATAAGTATTGACTTCCCAGCATATGATCAGAGCCAAAAGCCGGGTTGGGATGGCCGGCTTGAAACTTCTAAGGCATCTCCTTGGGTGCCATTAGGGCACTCTGTATGGGAGTTTGGGTGTAATAAAATCCCGCAAGACAAGGCAAATAGCGACTACAAAAAACGCACAAAAGATACGCCGCTCAAAGAGCGACAGACGAAAACATATGTTTTTGTGACGCCGCATGATTGGGAAGGTAAAGATGATTGGGTAAAAACTCAAAAGAACAAGAACGAATGGAAAGATATTGTAGCTTTAGATGCAGCAAATCTTGAGAACTGGGTTGAGTACTCTCTTCAAGCTCAAACTTTTTTATTGGAATGTCTTGATCGAAACCATGAAGCTATAAGCAGTTTGGAGACTGTATGGAGTGAATGGGCTGATATTTGTGACCCTATATTCCCGCACTCACTTTTCAAGGTTTCAAGTGCGAGCCTAGCGTCTAAATTAATTCCGTGGCTTAAAAATCAGCCGAATTCACCCTTCGTTGTGCAAGCAAACACAACGGATGAAGCACTTGCTTGTATCGCATCAATGTTCATGAGCCGAGATGGTGTGAAGGACAATCTAGATTGTGCTATACACATCGTCGATGCGACTGGAATAAACACCCTTAGAAAAACAACGACGCCTATGATCGTCATCATAGGGAGCCCTGATATTGAGATGAAGCTCGCTGATTTACCGCAACATCATCACACAATAATCGCTCGAAATAAATCACTCATGCATGATGAGCCTGACTATGCTGTCGATATTCTCAATAGTATTGAATTTTCTGATGCCTTACGAGCGATAGGCTTTGACACAGCAGAAATTGATCGATTGAGCACGACCTCAGGAGGCTCACTCACAGTCTTACGCAGAGAGTGGGCAACGGTTCCTCAAATTAAACGCCCACATTGGGTTACACAAATAGATGCTGCTCGAGTGATAGCTAGTGTAGCATTACTTGGTGCTTGGAATGCCGTAAATGATGCGGATAAATTCATCCTCTCATATTTCGCTAAGGTTGATGACTATGATCAAATTGAGCAAGACGTTGCATTCTTAACCGAAATGGAAGACTCGCCTCTTTGGCGTATTTCACAAATCCGAGGTGTTTCGTCCAAGATTGATGCACTCGCAGCAACGGCGCATCTTGTAACTGACCCCATCATGGATCGCTTTTTTGAGGTGGCCTACGCGGTGTTGGAAGAAGATGATCCTAGTCTTGATCTTCCCGAGGATGAACGATGGCTTGCCGGTATTCACAATAAGGTAAGACAGCATTCGCCCGTTTTACGCCGCTCCATACGCGAAACACTCACCTTGCTAGATATGTATTCGGACACTTGGTTTTCGCATTTAACTACCAATCTTCGGCGACGGGTACAGGACTTGATTCTAAATTTACTTACGCCCCTGACAACTCGTTTGTTGCAAGCGCATGATGATGACCTAACGCACTACGCAGAGGCAGCCCCCGAGACCTTTCTTACACTTCTTGAGGAAGATCTTTCAAACGAGACACCGCAATTGTTTGGATTACTTAAGCCTACCAGTCCTGGACCTTTTAGCAGTCCTTCAAGAACGGGCTTATTGTGGGCATTAGAAATCATAGCGTGGAACCCGGTTTATTATGACCGCGTGGTCTTGATATTTGCGCAAATGTCGACGGTGAAAATCGAGGATAACTGGGTGAATAAACCCACAAATTCGCTCGAATCCTTATTTAGATGTTGGATGCCGCAAACAGCAGCGTTGCTGGACAGACGAAAGAATGCACTCAGTAAGCTCATTGCGGAATATCCAAAGATTGGCTGGGATGTAGCTATGGGTCAACTCAGAGGGGGTATGCGGTCAGGTGGTTATAATGCTCGTCCTAAATGGCGTACAGATTCACACGGCGCTGGCGAACCTGTTACATATGCCGAAAGCGATGAAATGGCACTTCATGCATTGGATTTGGTTTTGGCCCAGCCAGATAATTCATGGGAGATGCTAGCGGAGCTTGCCGAAAATTCTCAAAGATGGCCGCAAGAGCAACAGGTAGTTGTATGGAAGAAAATTGAGAATTGGGCAGCTTTAACGGGCGATATGGAGAAGGCAAAATTAAAGGAGAAGCTTCGTCGCCATCTGCATATGGATGGTTTGCGCAAAAATAGTAAGACCAAAATTTGTGGAGAAAGCGCATGGCGAGCTATGGATTACCTAACACCGGATTCGCTTGTCGAACGTCACAGATGGCTTTTCGAGGGACAATGGTTGCCCGAGTCTATGGACGAGATGCATGATGAACGCATGGATTGGCGAGAACGGGATGAGCGAACAAAGCAAGCGAGAGAGGCCGCAGCATCAGAGCTGTATGATGACGGTGGCTTGCAGGCGTTATACGAAGTAACGAGCGACAGTGACTCCCCATCAATCGTTACACAGAGCTTGGTTAGTTCGCTAAATATCGGAAAAATATACGACCTGATTCCGAACATTTTTCGAGAAGCACCCGAAGGTCTGGCAAGTCAATATGTCTACGGTCTCGTTTGTGGCCTACGTGAGGATTATGAAGTTAAAGCTCTCGTTGAAAATGTGTTCGCTGAAATATCCCAAGACGACAAGATTGATTTTCTTCGCTGCTTGCCTATCGGCAACGCCACATGGTCACTCAAGCCATTTCAAAATGATGAAATCCAAAAAGATTATTGGCAAACTATCAATATCAGTTGGAACAGACTCGATGACGATGAGTTGAACACAGCACTTAGTGAACTGCTCAAAGCAAACAGACCCATAATGGCGATGAATGCAGCTTCACATGAATGGGGTCGCGTGAGCAGCGAGCTAATCGCACAGATACTTTACGATGTTGCCTATAATCATGATCAGCCTGACACGGATGGGAAATTGCAGTCTCATCAAATAGCATCTTCTCTCTCTGAATTGAGTACACGAGACGACTTTACAGACGACCAAATGATTGGGCTTGAATATGCATATCTGAAACTCTTGCGGTTTTCTGAGCATGCTTTCCCCGCGCTCAAGAAAAGCTTCGCGTCAGACCCAGCCTTATTTGTTGAATCATTGATTTGGGCTTTTAAGCGAAGAGACGATCACCCTGACGAGTCTAGGTTCACGGAGATCACAGATAAAGTACGAAACTCCCTTGCTGAGCGTAGCTACGATCTGCTTGGTCAAGTCGATATTCTTCCGGGATTACATAAAGAAGATAATCTTGATAATCAAAGGCAAGCGTGTCGCTTATGGATTGAACAAGCTCGAAAGCAAGCAAAAGCCGTTTCCAGATTAAAGATTTGCGACTCAAAATTGGGTGAGTTTTTTTCGAAATCGCCAGATGGTACAGACGGTATTTGGCCGCATGAATTGGTGCGGGACGCCATCGAGTTGGTCAATAATGAACAATTTCGAGAAGGCTTCATTGTCGGAGTTCGCAATGGTCGCGGTGTTCGCACCAGTTCTGCTTATGAGGGCGGCGATCAAGAGCGCGTTCTTGCTGAAAAGTACAATAACTGGGCAAAAGGGGTATCTTCATTAAGTTCGCTTACTGCTCGGATATTGAGTGAAATCGCTGAAAGTTACATCCGTGAGGCCAAAAGAAACGATGAGGACGCAAAGCTACGAACTCGCCTTGAGCGTAAATAGTTATGACACGTTTTACGATTGACAGAAATTGGATAGCTGACCTCGATGATGAACAGTCGAGAGAACTCTTGGCAAGGCTTTGTCGTGCTGAGCTTGTGCGAAGTGGTAAATCCCCAGCTCTGGTAACATGGGGAGGCGATCAACGTGCTATCGATGGTGGAATTGATGTTAATGTAGACTCGATAGATGCGCCGTTTGCGAAAATCGCCCACCTAAGCAGTGGAGGTAGTATCATCCAAGTCAAAGCCGAAAAATTTGGACCAGCAAAAATTGAAGCCGAAATGAAGCCTAAAGGAACAATACGGCCATTTTTCACGACACTAAATGATACGACAGGTGTGTATTTTATTGCCAGCACCCGTGATGATTGTTCGCATCCGATGTTGCAGTCCAGAATATCCAAGATGGCGGATGTCTTAAAAGTTGAAGGATTGCCGGATGTTAAAGTTGATTTCTTAGATATTAGGCGGCTGGCAGATTGGGTTGAAAGCCACATCGGTGTTCAGGTTTGGATACGAAGAATTTTGGGTCGCCCGATGCGGGGCTGGGAGCCTTATGGGCCTTGGGCACATGGTGAAACGGATATTCAGGCAGAGTTTCGTATGGATGATACGCCTCGCGTCATGCCGCCAGGTGGTAAATCCTCGGATGACCTTCTAAGTTTAGGGGCCACAATTGAACATATACGTGATGCTCTTGCCACTCAAAATAGTGAGGCTAGTTACTTACGATTGGTGGGGTTATCAGGAGTAGGAAAAACGCGTCTTGTGCAAGCACTTTTTGACGAAAGGATTTTAGGCGGGGTTATACCAAGCAAAGAAAAGGTGATTTATACGGATGCTGGCTTGGGGTCTGAACCTACCCCGCATGAAATGATTACTGAGCTTGGCATGCGAGGCGAATCAGCAATTGTCATTGTAGATAATTGCGGCTCAGAAACTCATAGCCAGCTTGTCGAGCTTGCGAAAACTAGCAACCCCAAAATTAGCTTACTTACCGTTGAGTTTGACATTCAAGACGATCTACCCATCGGAACAAAATGTTACCAAATGGAGGCTGCCTCAGTAGATTTATTAGCCTCACTTTTACGCGATCGTTATCCACAAATCAGCCAGACTGACTCAGATCGAATAGCCAGTCTGTCTGACGGAAACGCGCGCATCGCTATTGCGATTGCCGACCAAATAAAAGAAACAGACAATGTTGGCGAGCTACGTGACACCCAGCTATTCGACCGTTTATTTTCCCAGCGTAATGCAGGTGACTCAGAAGAACTCCGCAGGACAGCGGAAGTCGCAGGTCTAGTTTACAGTTTTGACATCAGTGAGGAGTCCGGTGAATGTCAACGGCTTGCTGATTATGCTGAATTGTCGCGGCGCTCATTTCTGCGAAATATCTCTACCCTTGAACGACGAGGCTTAATACAAAGAAGGGGAAGTTTTCGCGCCTTACTACCTCATGCTCTTGCCAATCGGGTAGCTCGCGACGCAGTGTCATCATTTACACCACAAGAACTGTATGATGATATCTTCGGTGCAGGTATAGATAGGTTTGCTATGTCATTTGCACATCGCCTGTCATACCTCCACACCTGTATAGAAGCAGTCGATATTTCCAATATCGCTTTTAATGCTAATGGCATATGTTCTGACATAACGGCATTAAATCGAGAATCGTCTCGACTATTCCGCTATTTAGCTTCAACTACCCCCGAAGCGGCCTTGGATACGATAGAACAAGCTGTCACGAACGGGGAGGTAGTCAGTGATGACATAGGTCGATTGTTGTTCAACCTTGCATATGATGAAGGAACCTTTGATCGAACAGCCGAAATTTTAACGCGAATTTCGCCGCCTAGTCTCGGTGGGAACAATAGCAGCGACCCACACCAACTCCTCCAAATTATGTTTCAGCTTCATTTTTCAGGTACAATGGCGCAAACTGAACAGAAGTTAAATTTTTTAAATAGACTGTTGGACACGAACGAGTTGGATCGCAGTGATATTGCCCTTGAATGTTTGGATTGCGGTCTAAAAAATGGTCATTTTTCATCTAGCAACATCTTTGAGTTCGGTAGTCGTTCACGATCATATGGATGGATGCCACGAACATGGGGTGAAGTAGCAGAGCAATTCTCAGTATGGATTAACCGACTTGTTGATATTGCAATTCAGCAGCCCGACCTTTCTCAGCAAGCTCGCGAGATATTGGCAAATCGCTTTCGAGGCCTTTGGTCTTTTGCGCTTGTGCGTCCACATTTAGTAGACGCGATCAATAGACTTCTTGCCGCTATGCCGTGGCCTGAAGGCTACCATGAGGCGCAAAAAACTTTGCGCTTTGATGGCGACAAATCCGATGTTCCCAATTCCACGCCTTTACGCGATCTAATTTTAACGTTGGCGCCGCAAGACTTGATAACTCAAATTCAATCCAATGTCATTGTGGCGAATAACTGGAGCGAAATAATCGCTGAAGATGGAACACCTTTGCCACATGATGTGTCCATGACCCAACGCATGGAAACTGCCACCAATTTGGGGGAGGAGGCTGGTGTAGATGCGGAAATATTGGAACCAATAAGAGAAGCTGTAATATCCAAAACTAGTGGAGGTTTGACTGAAGAATTTGGTCTCGGGGTAGGACGGACAATACCTTCTATTTCTGACGAACTAGAGAAGGCAAAAATAATAATCAGCGTGGCAGGAGGCGGCTACGCAAGTTATAATTACCCTCTGGGGCTAATAAAAGCATGGCATGAGCAAGATAGCGATGCGGTGCTTAAATGGGTGGATGAGAATGAAGGAGACCCTGTATGGCGTGTAGCAATACCTTGGATTGTAACAATTGTTGGTATGGATGATGTGCAGCTAAGTCGCTTGGTTGATTTGCTGGAACAAGACAATCCGCCAATCCATTCTTTCGGATATCATACCTTTAGGCAATTAACTGAAGGTCTGTCTCTAAGCGATCAGCGTCGTCTCTATGATGCACTTGTGGGAGCAGGTGCAGAGGGAGCAAATAATGCGTTAGACCAAATAAAGATGCGTGTTCATGGGGCTGACCCAGTAGAGCAGGCTTACAAAGATGAGATGCTAGATTTTCTTATAAAATTTCCTTGGGGAGGTATTGGGGATGGTAACGACCACATGGATTATGGGATTGGCGTAATTTTCAAGCACATTGCCGCTGATTGTAATGAAGCAGATGCCTTTGCGTTAATTAGTGTTTTTGCCATGCAACCAGACGACCCAAATAGGTATTATTTTAACGATCCTAGAAAAAAGGCATTACGCGAAATGTTTCGTCATTTTCCTTTTGCGTCTATGGCTCGTTTCTGTGTCGCCGATGCAGACGGAAGTTATAAATCCGCTTCTGAATTATGTGGAACGGTTTCAAAGTATAGAGAGGGGTTTATCGAGGTTGTTCCCGATGACATTTTACTAAGTTGGGCGGATGTTTCGGATGAAAAGGATAGACAGGCCCGTGTCGAATTTTTGGCCCGCACCTGTCGCCTAGTTGACCGCGATACAGGCGGCATGAGAGAGACAAAAGGTTTTCGTGAATTGGCATCAGAGCTGGCTAAATTGGCGGTAGACCCCACTGCTATACTGGGCATATTCGCAGACCGCGTAATCGGAACGTCATGGAGCGGCAGTAGGGCCAACCATATACGGATTCGGCGCAGTTTTTTTGACAATTTGGACTTGGATGAAAGAATTGAAACATCGCAAGGTATGGAACATGCGCTTGCTTATCTTGATAAGAAAATTGCAAGAGAGCAGGTTCGCGAAGATGCTGAAGCCAAAGCAAGCGCCGAACGATTTGAGTAGTTTATCATGGTTTTTGGTAATGTCCGCTATGGGGATAAAATTACGCTTTCGTGATCTATCAATTATCCCCGCAATATCCCACCTTTTATCTCGGTGGGAATGACACAAAAGCACTCGCTTTTAATAACACCATATTTCTGTGTTCACCTTGCCATGTTTTACGGGTAGATGGCATACGATCACACAACACAGGATACTTGCGACCAACTAGCTTTGCAGCGTCTGCAGAATTAGCCGCTCTGTTCGAACAAAGATGTGACTTGGTCTCAGACCAAGATAAGGCCTGTACCACTATAAGTCTGCCGGTGGCTAGATTTTCAATTTTCTGTATCATCTGGGTATTCTGATATGAGAGCTTGCATGTTTTATGAGCGACATCTTCCAAAATTAGCAATTCCGGGCGATAAAAAATAAAAAGATGCTCTGTAATCTTTTCAATAGTTTCTATCTTCCGGTTCGGAAAGTCTTTCACGCCCCAGTCGAGCAGGAAACCCTGTGGTTCAAGCACGCAATATCCCAGCCGTTTTCCGCTTACCGCAATCCCGATAATACAGGGCGGTCTTATACGGGCCAGTATGGCCGTCATATACGGTGAGAGTTTATTTTTGTGAGTTCTTTTCTGACTTTATAAAGGCGGCGTTTGATCGTTTCCGTATGTTGCGTTTGCTTTTGCTCATTAAAGTGATCTTCCAGTGGTTTTAGACGCTGGTTCAGTGCCTCGGTAGTCTCATGATAGAGATCTGGAAACATGCGGCTAGGTGCCTTATCAAACAACAGTTCAAATATAATGGCTTCGCTAAATGTCGGCAGTTTCTTTCCAAGCTCCAATTGGCAAATCCGAACATTGTTATCAAACCCTAGAATGTAGCCAAGCTCCTTTTGCGTTAGCCCCCAGTTTCTTCTATGTGCTTTGATGTAGTTGAACATTAGTATTGGTGTTAGTTGCACCTGAGCAAAACTAAGCTGGCCCAATTGCATAGCTACTTATCCTAACCAAAACTCACGGTTTGATGACGGGGCCGGATTATATCTATTTAATATATTTTCGACTCGCTCCGCTCGTCGAACCTGCCGTTCGCAAGACGTCAGGGACATTGGGGACATGTTATTGGGAAGATATGTTTGGTTTTATCAGCATATGTGCTAGCCATATTGCTTGTTCAGCAATCTACCTGCTATTTGATATTCACAACTATGCGGAAGAATGCCGCGCTTGCCTGACGGCGCGGCCAGTGGCTAGGTGAGCGAACGTAATCCGTACAGGCAAAAATTGCTACTGGTTTAAGGCTTGGATTAATTCTTATTTTGCAGTGCCAATCCCGTAGCGTTGAAACAAAGCTTTCAATCGAGGTAGTTCAGTTTCTGGCAATACATAGATACCATTACGTTTAACTGTGCTCAGGTGCAGTCGGTTGCGAACAATGCCACCAACCCATTTATTGCTAACAGGTGCGGTATGGTCAGCACCGTGTCTTTGTTGATAGATGCGGGTAATGTCTTTAATCGATACTGGTGATATATTCTTATCAAGCAATCCATGAATGATTTTAAGCAAGTTCTCTTCAGGTGAATAGGCAAGTGAAGATTTGAG
>JAJFFN010000037.1 GCA_021776635.1 Robiginitomaculum sp. | reverse complement strand
TAGAAAAATTATTGTTCTTCTTATTCGGAGTGTTCTGCGGATATTTAGCGGCAAGCACTAAAAAACTACCTTAGTTGATATGTGGCGGCAATTCCTTACAGATAAAGAACAAAATCTTGTCTAGTTATGTATATAATCCCCAACAAATTATACGTAAAAAGTGTTTGACATTGATAATTTTTTGTGTGCATATATGTCAAAGATATTTTACACACTATTGGAGAGAGATATGAAATGGAAAGAAAATTTATCGAGGGGAGAGCGCTATGCTTGGGCCAGTTTATGGGTGACGGGTGTCGTACTGTTTTCATTTTTAAACCGAATAACAGACGGGTTTGCGCTTGTCGAAAAATCACCAGGTGATTTACTGGGGCTATATTTGCGCCTGATAATTGTTTTTATAGTTTTGCACATTTTTGTTGCCGTAATAATGTCAATTAAAAGTGGTGCAAATTCGAAAGACGGCGAGGTTATAGAACGTGATGAACGAGATATGGCCATAGAAAGAAGGGGCGACCGCGCAGGGTTATGGACACTCGCTGCAATAGTTGAGGTGGTCATTTTCATGCTCTTATTTGAAAACGCCTATCCGGGCGAATATGTGCCGCCGATTTCTGTATTGTCGGCGTCGGGCATGTTCTTTGCGCTCATGGGGGCAGTATTGGTGGCAGATATTATAAAGCGTATTACCATGATTAGAGCTTATCGATCATGAAAACCGCAAAAAAATCGAAAGGCAAAGTCACCAACAAAATTAAAGCCATGCGCACGACCCAAACGAGCTTGACCCAAGAAGAGCTTGGCAAACGGGTCGGTGCTACCCGCCAAACCATCATTGCCATTGAAGCGGGCAAATACGCCCCGTCAATGGAGCTCGCCTTTCGTATCGTGCAGGCATTTGACGCTGCATTCGAAGATGTGTTTCAGTTCGACCCGAACGGGTAGCTTTTGCAAAAAGTAAGGTTGAAGCTAGCTTTCAATCGGGTTAACAGGCGACATGACCGCTCAAGAAAAAAAAGTAAAAAAAGCAGAGAATAACAAACAAAAATCCGTGCTCGTCACCTTGCTGAAAATAGCGGTGGGGGTTGCTGCGCTTGTTTTGCTTTTTGTGTGGGTGGATTGGCGCGAAGCCTTCGCGACGATTAAAACGGCACATCTCGGCTGGTTGGCGCTCGGCGGCATCATAGTGCTTTTGGTTTGGAGTTTGGATGCCCTGCGCCTGCACTGGATGACCCCCATTGACGGTCTGCCTTACCGCACGCACCTAAGTTTAGCCTTGCAAAGCGCATTTGTTATGCAATTTGGTTTTGGCGTGTTTAGCGGCGATGGCTACAGGGTCGCAGGCTATGCCCTTAAATCCGGTAAAGTGTTTAAACCGACAGCCCATCTGGTGGCGTCGCGCATAGCCGGGTTTTCCACTGTAGCCATGACGGCGGCACTGATATCTCTGTTGTTGATATTTGTGGGTGAGACCGAGTTTCTGGATACAGGGAAATCTATTATTGTGTCCGTTGCCACGGCTGGACTTTTTGCCTTGGCATTTCTTCTTATAACATGGTTGTCATTTCGTGGGAGGACTTTGCCGCGCTGGGTAGATGAATCCCGCACAGCCATGAAAACTATAACATTACGTATATGGTTGCTGAGCTTTGCTATGACTATATTACGCGGCGCCTCCTTTGCCTGTGTTCTCTACGGACTTGGTATTCGCGCCGAAATTTTTGTGCCCTTGCTCGCCAGTGTCAGTGCAACACTGACGGCATTACTGCCTGTGTTTGGCGGTATAGGGGTTAGGGAGGGTGCCTATGTTGGCATTACCAGCCTGTTCGGTATTGCGCCCGCTGTTGGGCTTTCCGCTGCAATTTTGATGCGTTTTGTAGTCTTGATTGCGACATCCTGCGGTCTGTTTCTTAGCCTTGGGTTGAAAACAGGAAACCAAGAAATAACGGCCACGTAACCGAACAAATATCGGCTAAACTTTCCGCCGATATTTACCCATCATTTACCTGCAAGCTTTACCCTCGATTAAGATTTAAGGGAGAAGTCAGTGAACACGGCCACCAATAGTTATGATGAACCGAGATTTGATCCGAGACAGCACGACGGTATGATGGACGAAATGCTGACCTCTACGGGGGCGTTGCGCCGTGCAGCCTCGGCCTGTGTTGTTGGCGGGCTTGGTGTCATTTTACTGGCGACCATACTCACGTTTTCAGCCTTTGACGGTACTGGCGACACGGCTGGTCTTGGGGGCGAAATTTCCAATGTTTTGGGCCGTCCCGGTGCTCAGGTTTCCAACTTTTTCCTACAGCTATTAGGCTGGGCCGCTTTTCCCTTGGGCTTGCTCATGGTATTCGCGGCGTCGCGCGCTATTCTAGAACCACGTTTGAATATTACCAAATGGGCCGTCGCGCGGCGCAGTTCATTATTGGTGATGACGGTGTTCTTTTTGGCCGTATTCCTAGCAGCCTTCCCTATACCGCAAAGCTGGCCTATGGGGGCAGGTCTTGGGGGCTGGATTGGCGATGTCGTATTTTTAGGCCTCAAAGGCGGCCTCCTCAAACTTGGCATATCTTCGGGTATTGCAGGTGGTCTCGTGGCTGTCTTGGCTTTTATTGGTCTTGGCTATTGCTTTGGTCGTTTTATTGGAATCGTGAGTCGTGATGTTGCAGAAGTACTAGATGCAGCCGGTTTGGTTTGGGCTATATTTAGGGTACGGCTTGACCAGTTTATTCGTTTCTTGCGTCGGCGCTTTCAAAAATCATATGTCGACCCTTTAGAATTCTCAGATGAGTATTCGGGTGAAACCGCAGGCTATACGGACAAACATGTCTGGCTGGAAACACCGGGAGCAGAACCAGCACAAGAACCGACGACAGCGCAAGAAGAACAATACAAGGCAGTGCCAACACCACCACGTGCCGCTTCATCTGAGCAATCAGCCTCTGAGTTTTTGCATGCAGCCATAGATCAGGCAGTGCCCAATCAGGCGGTATCCAGCCAGGCAAAGCCAAAACACCGCGGAAAAGCCCCGCAATATAATTTCCCCAAAAACGGCAGATTTGTCTTACCAAAAATTGATCTTCTAAAAACCCCGCCGCCGCGCATCGCTGTCGTTGATGAGGGGGCCTTAAAAGCCTCCGCTGAAGAGCTCGGCAATGTCTTGGTTGATTTCGGTGTTAAGGGCGAGATCGGACGGGTGCGCCCGGGCCCCGTTGTTACCCTCTATGAATTTGAACCTGCGCCTGGCGTGAAGTCTGCGCGCGTGATTAATTTGGCGGACGATATTGCCCGCTCTATGGCTGCCCGTTCTGCGCGTGTTGCCGTTGTTCGTGGTCGCAATGCCATCGGTATTGAGCTTCCAAACCGTCGCCGTGAAACCGTGTTTTTGCGCGATATGCTCAAGAGCCGTGATTTTATAAACTCCGGCGCTGCACTTCCTATTGCGTTGGGCGAAGACATTGGCGGCAAGCCGTATTTTGCTGACCTAGCAAAAATGCCGCATTTACTTGTGGCAGGCACGACGGGTTCTGGTAAATCCGTCGGTATCAATGCCATGATATTGTCCTTGATGTATTCCTTGCCACCAGAGCAATGCAAATTCATCATGATTGATCCAAAAATGTTGGAGCTTTCCATTTATGACGGCGCACCGCACTTGCTTACCCCCGTCGTGACCGAGCCGAAAAAAGCCGTTGTTGCCCTTAAATGGACTGTGCGCGAAATGGAAAACCGTTACCGAAATATGTCAAAAGTTGGCGTGCGTTCTATCGGTGGTTATAACGAGAAAGTACGCGAAGCCGCTAAATCAGGGTCACCAGTAACCCGCACCGTCATGACCGGATTTGACAAACAAACCGGCGAAGCCATGTACGAAACCCAAGCGTTGGAAATGGAGTTCATGCCGTTCATTGTTGTGGTTATTGACGAAATGGCTGACCTAATGATGGTAGCCGGTAAAGACATCGAAGGCACAGTACAGCGCCTGGCGCAAATGGCGCGGGCGGCGGGTATTCACTTGATAATGGCGACACAACGCCCATCCGTAGATGTGATTACAGGGACGATCAAAGCCAACTTCCCGACCAGGATTTCCTTCTCGGTTAGTTCTAAAATAGACAGCCGCACAATCCTCGGCGAGCAAGGCGCAGAACAACTGCTCGGCATGGGCGATATGCTCTATATGGCCTCAGGCCGTAAACCACACCGCTTGCACGGCCCATTTGTCAGTGACGACGAGGTCGAGAAAATTGCCAATTTTGTCAAAGCCCAAGGCGCCCCATCTTATCTAGAGGATATTACAGTTGACACCGAAGAGGAGGCCGCAGCTGGCGGCGCTTCAGGTTCAGGGGGCGGCAACATAAACTCCGGCGACGAAACCTTTGATAAAGCCGTTGCCATCATAGCTCACGACCGAAAATGCTCTACAAGCTATATCCAACGCCGCCTCTCCATCGGGTATAACCGCGCCGCTAACATCGTTGAACGCATGGAAGCCGAAGGCATGATTAGCGAAGCCGGGGCAGGCGGTAAACGCGAGATATTATTGCCAGAAGAGGGCGCACCCCAAGGGCACTTCTAAGAAGGCGCGGGATGCCCTAAAGGATAAAAGCGGGGTGTGGGGTGCTACAACATTTTTCCCACCCACCTCAAAAAAACGTATCCACGATTTTACGCCTGTGGGTATATTCACCTTATGAATTTTGTTTCTACATATAAACCCCAACTAAAAACCGCATGTTTAAGCGGTGTGTCCTTGCATGTTATCCAGCTTGGCTATGGGGTACTGC
>JAJFFN010000036.1 GCA_021776635.1 Robiginitomaculum sp. | reverse complement strand
GCAAAACGTGACTTAAACTCGGAGCTAAATCTGCTTCAATCTGCGTCGTCAAAGCACTTGGCCGGGCAATAAGCCCTCCCCACGTACTTTTCCTAGCATATTTTCGCATATTTAGCTCCATTTCGGCCTGAGTTTATGAGTACACTGCCTAGTTCAAGCCCTAATATTTTAGACTTATTACCGAACAAAGAAGACATCAAATCAATACCCTGGCAATCCACATTTAGCATTTCGTACAGAGTGGTAGAAAGTTTTTAGATGCACAGCGTTTATCTTGCCGGTGATGCGGCGCATATTCATTCGCCGGCTGGGGGTCGCGGAATGAATCTCGGGATTGAAGATGCGGCTTGGTTGGCTTGGCTGATATCTGAAAATAGAGCACTTGAATACTCTGGCTTTCGTTTGCCTGTCGCAAGAAAAACTATTCGCGAAACATTTGCTGTTACGGATCAAATCACCAATGAAAGTGCTTTTGGTCATTTTTTACGCGGCATTGCTTTGCCGCTAATGCTGGCTTTGGATACACCAGCTCCGCCCTGGCTGTAGGAAACATATATTTGTTGCTGCTGACAGGCTTTATCTAAGCCAAGTCGTGTGCGTACTTTAACCCCGTCCAGTTCGCGCACAGCGCCTTTACCGATCCAGTTGGCGGAATTATCGCCGGAAGCCGCCAATTTATTAGCCAGTTCTATTGCATGCGGGTGGAGATATGCCGAGCGTTTTCCAATTTGACGCAACGCCCAATTGACCGCTTTTTTGACAAAATTGCGCGGGTCATCGGAGTGCTTTTCAATCAGTGGCAAATAAACCAAGAAATCCTCATCGTTGCATTTTTTATCGTGTACTGATTGATAAGCAATCATGGCGAATGCGGCGCGCTTGACGAACTCTTCGTCGCGCTCTGCCCACTCAAAAACTTTCGCTGTACAGTAGGGTGTACGGTCAAACAAATCGCCGCAAGTCTGGTCGCACAAATCCCAAGTCTCAAATCCTTCTACCCATCTATCCATTTGGTCTTCGGTGACCCATTTGGGGTTGTCGAGCATACTGGCGATGAGACGAGTTTCGTGGACGCCCTCTAGCCACAGGGCTTCAGCTAGGTCATGGTCTTTGGTAATGGTTTTAGCGACACCACGAATGTCCGGCATTGTTAAACCCCAGGCGTTTGCCAATTGAATACCGAAATGGGCTTTTGCCTTCAGATTTTCAGGTTTAGCCAATGCTTTTAATTTTGCAATGACTTCATCGGCGCTATGGGGTATTCGCGTCATTATTTGTTTGCTACCAAGCGCGCACGCGCACGCGCTAAAACCGCCGGATCGACATTATCCTCTAACCGTTTTTTAAGTTCGGTGCGGGATTGATCGTATTCTATTATATCCGAAGCACCTTTGGTTGTTTCTGCATGTAATAGCCAATAATACGCATCTTCGTAAGATTGCTGCACACCCTCCCCTTTGGCCAAAGTAAATGCGTATAAAAATTGCCCTTCTGCATCTCCACTTTCTGCGGATTTTTTAAACCATGCCGCCGCGTCTTCGATAGAACGTTCAACACCATTGCCTTGGTAAACAACCAACCCAAAATCGGCTTGCGCGGCCGGGATGTTGGCTTCTGCGGCTTGGCGTAACAATTGCGCAACTTTTACGGCATCAGGTTGTATTTCATAATTTTCCGCATACATTATGGCAGCAATATAAGCTGCATGCGCATCGCCGCCAACCGCCGCTTTTTCGTACCAAATGAGGGCTTTGTTTGGATCGGTCTCAAAATATTGATCCCCAAGTTTATGGGCGGCGCTTACATCACCGTAATTTGAGGCTTTGACTAACCATTCACGCCCCTTTGCTTGGTCTGGCGCTGTGCCTTTGCCGAGCAAATAAATGTCAGCCAGAGCGCGCATGGCATCAGGCCTCCCATTGTTAGCGGCCTGCGCCAACCAATTCACGGCGTCTGCTGCTGACAATCCACCGTGCGTATTTATGGCCAATTCACCAAGCGCCACCATTGCATCAGTATTGCCATTTTTAGCTGCTTTGAGGTACCAAACCACCGCATCATTTTTATTTGCCGAACCATTTAGGCCTTTCGATAAAATATGGGCAACCAATACTTGTGCGTCTGCATTTCCGCCTGTACCAGCAAGTTTTCCAAAAATCAAAGCATTGGCATAATCACCAGTTTCAAATGCAGAAAGTGCAGTTTCGTAACTGCTCGGTGTTTCTTGTGCAAAAGCATAACCACTTATACTGGCTGTGGCCGCGTAAAGCGCACACATAATTCCGAAAGCCGTTTTACGGCCAAGACTGGCCCATCTGGATAATCCCAAACGCCCGAAGAAATTGCGATAAAGTCTGCGCCCGCTTCTATGACTTTTTGGGCATTGTCCACTGTAATGCCGCCTATTGCTACACTTGGTATTTCCATTGTTTCGTGCCACCATGTCAGGAGCTCCAAATCTGCCGGGTTTGCTTCCGGTTTTGTTTTACTTTCAAAAAATGACCCAAAGGCTACATAATGCGCCCCGTCTGAACCTGCCTTGAACGCCAGGTCCTTTGAATTATGGCAGGTTACACCAATGATGGAACCCGCCAAAAGCATTTCTTGCGCAGATTTAATATCCATATCCATTTGCCCCAAATGCACGCCGTCCGCTTTGACTTCATGTGTTATCAGGGGGTCATCATTGATAATCAATGCCGTATTAAAGGTTTGTGTTATGGGAAGCAAGGTTCTCGCTATTTCGACAATACGTGCGCGCGGCGTTTCCTTTAGTCTTAATTGCAAACTGCTGATAGGTGCAGAGGATAAAACCCGGTTTAGTAATGACGAAAACTCTTCTAAATCGTCAATCTTGGGCGGTGTTATCAAATATATTTGACAAGGATTTTGGTGCTTACTCATTGAGGTCTTATAGTTCAAAAATTAACAGTAGAAGAAAATATCTTAATAGGTCCTGAACCTAATTTAGTGTGCTGAAAACAGCAATGGATATAATGATGTTAGTAAGAGCAATGACATTGCTATATTGAAAACGCGCATACGCCTTGGTGCCTTTAAAAATCGGTGAATTTGCCGCCCGATAAACATCCAAATGCTGCATGAGGGGAGATTAATAAGCCCAAAAATAAAAGCAGTGGTCATAATCGCTATCATGTTTTGTGAAGGCGAATAAACTGTAATTGCCGTTAATGCCATCGCCCAGGCTTTTGGGTTCACCCATTGGAATGCCACCGCTTGCAGGAAAGTCATTGGCTTGCCAACGGTCTTCGTATCGCCCAGCGGCGCCGCGTTGGCGATCTTCCAAGCCAAGTATAACAAGAAAGCTACGCTGACTAATTTTAATGCTGTGTAAATGAGTGGAAACATCTCGAACACATTCATAAGCCCAAGACCAACGACAATGACCATCGCCGTAAATCCAAACCCTATCCCTAGCCAATGTGGGATAGTCCTTTGCACACCAAAATTTGCACCTGATGCCATCAACATCAAATTATTAGGCCCCGGCGTTGCCGAAGACACGAAACAAAAGGCCGCAAAGGCAAGAAATACATCTAAAGTCATTGTGGTATATTATGCTATTATTTTCAGAATTATCTTGCTTTTTTCGAAGTTTTATCTATTTTTTGACGTATATGAAGTATAATAACGCTAAATATGACACAATATTGCAAATATTGTCACGTAATGGAAGAATAAGCAATTCTGAGCTAGCGGAGCAAGCCGGAATGTCCCCATCAACTTGTTTGCGGCGTGTACAAGATTTAGAGCGAAGCGGAATCATAAAAGGCTACCGCGCCGTCCTAGACCGAGAATTACAAGGCGTGGGTTTTGTGGCTTATGTTACTGTTGGCTTATCAGAACATTCCAAAGCAGCACAAAAAGCTTTTGAACGCTCCATATCTCTGTCCCCAGAAGTACGTGAATGCCACAATATTACGGGTGCAGTGGAATATTTGCTCCGCGTAGAAGTTTCGGATATGAATGCCTATAAACATTTTCATACAAATGTATTAGGCAGCTTACCCCAAGTGACAGCGATTACATCTTATGTTGTCATGGAATCGCCAAAGGACGAGCGGGCATAAGCAACGCTTTCATTTGGGTTTACGCACTTGTGTGTGTATTAAACACGATTGTACTACCTACTTTTTATACTGAGGTTCGCCTGACTTCCAGTGTTTTCGGCATACAGATGCATAAACATCATTGCCGCCAATCACGACCTGCGTTCCCGCTTTCACAGCATTACCAGCACTATCCATTCGCAATACCATAGAAGCTTTGCTGCCACACCAACATATCGTTCGAATTTCACGCAAATGGTCGGCGACGGCTAGTAATGTCGCACTACCTGGGAACAGCTCGCCCATAAAATCGGTGCGCAAACCATAGCACAAAACCGGAATACGCAGTTCATCTGCGACACGGGATAATTGCCATACCTGTTCGGTATTTAAAAACTGCGCTTCGTCTATCATAACGCAATCAATGGGCTTTTCACTGTGCCTTGCGGAAATAGCGGCATAAACATCCGTATCATGTGCAAACAAATCTGCTTTTTTGTCCAAGCCAATGCGCGAAGCAATTTTCCCAACACCAGCACGATCATCAAGAGCCGCCGTCATCAATAATGCGTGCATGCCTTGCTCATAATAGTTATGGCTCGCCTGCAAAAGCACCGTTGATTTACCTGCATTCATAGCAGAGTAATTAAAATACAATTTAGCCAACGAGGTGCTCCGATTACTTGTTTTTCCAAATTTCTTGAAGTGCTGGTAGCAATTTTGATTCGAGGTCAGAAAGTAAAAACCAATTTAAATCGCCTGCAAGTTTTACTGCTGGATTTCTAGGTATAGAATTGTCACTCTGTGCGATGGTTCGCGGGAAACAACATCGCCAATCATCATATGAATCTCGTATAAGTTCCCGATTTATCTCAACATCATAATGTTTTTTCAAATACTTTATCGCCTTTGCGTCATGCAAAAGTTCCAAATTATCGCCAAGTGTCTTCCCTTGAAAAATAGAGTTGGAAACATTGCACACAATCAAGTCAAAATCTCCCACAATATAACGATCATTTGTAGTCTTACTTTTGCTAATATTGCTGCGCGATTTATGGCATTTTACTCTAAAGTGTGGCTCTTTTATGATAGTTCTTGGTGTTCCGAGTTTAAAACTTCCTCGAACCGCACTCTTTGCTTCCACTTTTAGTCTATATCCTGTCTTGGAATGTGTTATGCTGATATCTTCGTCATAAGTACCGGGTTGAGCATTAAGATTAAGCTTCTGTACCTGCCAGTTTCTACCCAACATGTTTTTTAATACAGCGGTTGCAATATATTCGGTAGCCTTACCCCGTATCATGGGTAATACTTTTTGATCTTCAAGAATATCCATTAAGTTTTCGATAGGAATATTAAAGCGTTCACAATAGTCTTTTATATCATCATAAATCTGCACACGACTAACAATATTCATATTGATACCATTTTACTTTTTAGCAATTGTGTTTGGTAGCCTAACAGGCTGGCAAATTTCCACTATGCTTTTGTCGTAATTTTTGATAAACAATTCACGGCCGTTACTGCGCTTACTTTTATGGCCGTCAGATAATTTTTTACCATTTTTCTGGTCATCTGTACGGTTAATAGTATATTGCCATTCCTTTTCCTCCATAACGTCGCACCAATCGTATAACTCTCTCACGCCTTGAGAATTATCATAAGTAATTAAAAACATTAAACGGTCAACATTACGCGCCAGACAATCACGCAAGCGGACATGGTCTGCCATTTCGAAATGACACGGATAAAACTTTTTCTGATCCGCATTAAAATATGGAGGATCAATGAAAAGAAAAGAGCCATCGGGAGCCGTGTCGACACAAGTTTCAAAATCAACCGATGTGAGGGTGACACCTTTAAGTCTATCAGACACAGTACGGAGATGTTTTGGCCAATTTTCCGGACGCATTGAATATTTTTCGCCATAACCCCAATAACAATTTTCCTTTTTCATGATACCGGAATATGATGTACGGTTCAAATAATACCAACGAAATGCCTGCTCCAACTCATTTCCGGGTTTGTATTCATTTTTATAAAAAGCGTGCAACTTCTTGGTTGCAGGAATACCATCAAGCAAATCCAGCAAATTATCTAGGTTATCGCGAATTTGCGTTAATGTGTTTATAACGTCGACGTCCAAATCGTTGAGGATTGAAACTTCCGATGGTTCTTTGGCAAAAAATATAGATGCACCACCCGCAAACGGTTCACAATATACTTTAGTGATAGGGATATGGGGTAATATCAGTTTCCGAGCATAAAACTTACCACCCGCGTACCTGAAAGGGGAATTACTTTTACCTGACCTAATGTGGACAACTTTACTCATTTACCTAACCCCCGTATCTCGAATCAATATAAAGCTATCTCAATAGTTTGCCGATTTTGTTAACCATGAATAGCAAATAAAATAGAACATATCAAGAACTTTTCGCTTAGCGAAGCCGAGGCTCTCTACTCAAATGCCATGACGCCGTCATTAAACTTACCCCAACGGATGGTCTTAAAATCTTTGAGGTAGTTTTCAGGGTTGCGCCAAGGAGTTTCTGTGCCTTGCTTTGGCAGTGTATCAAGTGAGCGCAAAAAATAACCCGACTGGAGATTGACCAATGGTTCTGTATTTATGGTTTCAGGCAGCGTAGGCGTTGCACTGACATAACCGTGCTTATCCATATATATAAGCAACCGCGCCACATAACCACAGGTCAAATCCGCCTTTAGCGTCCAGGATGCATTGGTATATCCAAATACGGCAGCCAAATTCGGCACTCCACCAAACATCATCCCGCGGTAATTGAGCATGTTTTTAACGTCCATCGGCTTGCCGTCAACACTCGCCTTTATGCCGCCTAAAAATTGCAGATTTAGCCCTGTGGCTGGGACGACAATATCAGCGTCTAGCGCACCTCCTGATTTAAGCTTCACACCCGTCTTGGTAAAATGGTCAATATGATCTGTGACAATTGATGCCGAACCATCCTTGAGTACATTGAATAAATCACTATCCGGTACAAGACATACCCTTTGGTCCCACGGGTCATAACTTGGGTTAAAGTGTACATCCACATCAACACTATCACCTAATTCTTGCTTCGCCATATTTCGCAAAAATTCGCGAATTTTTTTTGGCTTTGTGCGGGCTTTGTTGAACGAATATATATTAAGCAAGACATTTTTTGCCCGCGCCAATCGGTAGGCCATCATAGAGGGGAATATTTTACGCAAAACATTCGCAATTTTGTCTTTGGCGGGGCGCGTGAAAATATAGCTCGGAGAGCGCTGCAACATAGTTATATGCTTTGTCTCACCGGCCATGGACGGGACAAGTGTAATGGCCGTCGCACCACTGCCAATTACCAATACTGTCTTATCCTTATAGTCTAAATCTTCAGGCCAGAATTGCGGCACTGCAATTGTGCCTTGATAGGCTTCATAGCCGTCAAATTTTGGCAAATAGCTATTCTTGTAGTCATAATAACCCGTACAGGTGAGCAGGAATCTGCAGCTCATCTGAAAATGTCCAGTTTCGTTGGTTATGTCGACAACCCAATGCTTATCAGGTGTAGACCAATTTACTTTGGTGACCTGGTGTCCATAACGGATTTTCTTATCAACACCATATTCTTCGGATGTTTGTTTGAGATAGCGAATAATAGATTCGGCGCTAGCGATATCCTTTCCCTCCGTCCACGGCCGAAAAGCATAGCCAAATGTGTACATGTCCGAGTCAGAGCGTATGCCAGGATATTTAAACAAGTCCCAAGTCCCGCCTAAGGTTTCCCGTCCTTCTAATATAGCAAAACTTCGCTCTGGAGACTTCATGGTTAAGTGACATCCAGCACCAATACCGGATATACCGGCACCAATGATAATTACATCAACATGCTCCATAAGGTCCCATTAGTTTACCATGGTAATTCATATCCTTCTGCATGCCAGAATGTACCCGAGGTGTCCAGTGTCAGAGCGTCCATACATTGGATGAGACCGAAGGCAGCTGAGAGCGCATCTGTCATACCAGTACCGCCTGTCATATTTGTTCGAACATAGCCTGGATGCAAGAGCGCAACGGCGACACCGCGAGGCCTCAAATCATGTGATAGATTAACGCCCGCCATATTGGCGGCGGCCTTGGACATACGATATCCGTAATTGCCACCAGATGAATTATCATCCAGTGAGCCAACCCGAGACGTAATAATTCCTACTTTGGCATCCTTCGCTAAATTACGTTTAAGTGCATGGGTCACACGCAAAGGTCCGAGTGCATTGACTTCGTATTGTGCCCGCATATTGGCGTAATCCAAACTGTCAAATCCCTCACTGGTTAAAACACCGGCGTTATTAATCACAATATCTAAGGAGCGATTACCGACCTGTTTTGCCATTTTTAAAATACTTATGTCGTCAGCAACATCAACATTTTCAATTATTTCACACCCGGCCGCCTGCAACGCTTCGCTCGGCTTTCGGCATGTCGCAAGCACTTCATCGCCGCGAGCCGTATATTGTTTTGCGAGTTCAAGCCCAATACCTTGATTTGTCCCTGTAATAAAAACGCGTGACATAATTTCCTCCAAAAGTCGGAATACATTTATTTTGGTGCCGTTATGATTTTCCCAAACCTGTCCGCTTGGCCAAACGAGAACGTTGTTTGGAATAATTTGGTGCAACCATTGGAAAGTCTACAGGTAGGCTCCATTTATCTATATAGGCTTTGGGGGTCATTTCATGACTGGTACGCAGATGTCGTTTCAACGATTTATATTTTTTCCCGTCCTCAAGACAAATTATATAATTATCTGTCACAGAATTTTCTGGCGCTACGGCGGGGCTCAGTTTTTCACGCTTTGCTTTTTCTTCCCCGCTCAGCGTTTCTTCCATAGCCTTATAGATAGATTTTATTAACGCCGGTAAGGTTTCAACTTCTACAGAATTATTACTGACATATGCAGTTGTTATTTCAGTCGCGAGTTCCAGAATATATTCTTTATCTGCCATTATAAAAAATAAACAACAAACAAGGCTGCGGTTAGCAAACCAGCAATCAGGACGGCAGAGATCCCGCTTGGTGCATCTTGACTAAGGGCACCTGCCGGGCTGAACACTTGATAAAGACGCTTGCTGATATCTCCAAATATTCTGCCCATAGCATAAATTATCACCGCACCTAGACGTGTCCACATAGCATGGCCCCATTGCAATAATGATAGGCCTAAGCGCCTGTACACCCAGTCAAAATCCAAGATTTGTGCGCGGCGTTCTGGCGGATAAAGCCCAAAGCGTTTTAATAATGTAAATGCAAACATAGCCGCCATGATAAGCTGCATCTGAAACACCATATGATCACCCGTATAGGGATGAAATGCTGCTTCACCCGCAACTTCATTTGGCAATAAACCATATAAATGTCGCAACCCGCCAAAAGGTCCAGGCATGGCTAAATAAATACATAAAAATGCAGCAATCCCCATTGCAGCCAACATATTCCATGGGGCTTCTTTGACCCGCTTGCCACTATCATGTGCAAAGAAAGCAAAGTACGGCACTTTGATCCCGCTATGCTCTAACACGCCTGCAGAAGCAAAGAGCAACATCAAAAACACAACCCAGTGATGTTCCTCAAACACCGCAGCAATTATCATGGATTTAGAAACAAACCCGCCAAAGAACGGTACTGCCGAGATAGCCGCCGCCCCGATTAGGCAGAAAAAAGCTGTATACGGCATAGAACGAAAGAGACCGCCCAGCTCAGATGCTTTGGCCGTACCTACACGGTGCAATACGGCACCCATGCTCATGAATAAGAGCCCTTTAAACAGAATATCAACAACAACGTGAGCGGCGACCCCGTTTAGGGCTAACTGTGATCCTATACCAACACCACAAACCATAAACCCAAGTTGGTTGTTAAGACTATATGATAAAACTTTACGCAAATCATTTTCTAGCACCGCAAAGAATACAGGAAATACAGTCATAATTGCGCCGATATAAATCAGTATTTCTGTCCCGGCAAACCCTCTGGCCAATGCATAAATCGCTAGTTTAGTTGTAAAGACGGACAGGATAACTGTGCCCGTCACACTGGAGCGCGGATAAGCATCTTGTATCCAGTTATGCAAAAGCGGAAACCCGGCTTTTATCCCAAAGGCCAAAAGCATTAATTTGCCGCCCGGTGCATCTATACCAATATTATTAAAGGTGTAGGAACCAGTTGCCCGCCCGTAAATAATCAGCCCCGCTAATAATAATACGCCTGACAAAATGTGCATGGCCAGATATCGCATGCCGGCTGGGTAAGACTTTGGACCACCGCGCCAGACAATAAAGACGGATGACAATGCAAGAAGCTCCCAGAACATAAATAGGGTAATAAGATCACCTGCAAACACGGCGCCAATACCAGCACCCGTATAAATGAGCGCACTGGTGTCTGTTATTTTACACTTCTCGTGCAGCCCAAAAATACCATTCAAAACCCCTGCCAGACAGAAAATATACCCCCAAATAATACTAAGAATATCGATACGCATGGTTGTAAGCTCAATGCCCGCAAACGACATTTTACCGCCGAGATACGCATTCGTATCTTGACCGTAAAAAATTATATTAATGAGCACCAATGCCAACGCCGGCGCACCAATTAACAATACTTTGCGCACGCGCGAAGACGGCATAAACGCCGAAATAATTCCTGCGGCAATAAGAATAAAGGCAGGGCTGAACGAGGTTAGGAAATCAAACATTATTGCTCTCCCTCATCGCCGTCTTCACCGTAATAATTTTCTGGCCGGGATAGCAGTTTGAACAATGGCCATGCGGCCAACACTACAAAGCTATACGAAACAAATCCGATGACAGCATAGGAGAACCCAAAGACATCCCAAGGCGCAGGGTGGTGCAACGGGTACACATACCCTAGAATAGAAAACAAAATCATGCCAAATAGAGGAACAAAGATAAAATTCCTTTGCACATTGGCTTTGCCTAGCCATAAAAACGGTACGGCCATGGGATGCGCTTCAGCGCGTTCTTTAATCTCTTTGGCGCTTAATTTAGGTTTGTCTAATTTAGCCATTACAGACCTCCCGTCATATGCACCGGCAGGATTGGTTTTAGATATTCAACCAAAGGACCAATGGCAAAGAATAAAGCAAAGGCCCCTGCGGCAGTAAGGACTGGCGCAAAACGAACAAATCTGTGTTGGCTCATTATCTTCGCTACATGGGCATCTGATTTTGGGCTATCTGGCGGCAACAAAAACCCACGCATAGCTACAGGGACTAAATACGCAACATTCAGAATGGACGAGAGTATCAATGCCGCAAGCAAGAATTTTTGTCCCGCATCCAATGCGCCTGCCATTAAAAAGAATTTAGGCCAAGAACCTCCCATAGGCGGAATACCTATGATTGACAAAGAGCCAACCAAAAACGCACCAAAGACCCACGGCATCGTTCGCCCCAAACCATTCAGTGCGCTTATTTCTGTTCGGTGGGCCACTGTATAAATTGCACCGGCACACATAAACAAAGTTATTTTACCCCATGCATGCATGACGATTTGGATACCGCCGCCAATAACTGCAAAGGATGTGGCAAGCATAGCGCCTAGGGTTATATAGGCGAGTTGACTAATTGTGGAATAAGCAAGGCGCGCTTTGAGATTATCTTTGCGCAAAGCAATGACCGAGGCCAACACAATGGAGATAGCAGCAATCCAGACAAGAACCGTACTGGCAGGCATTTTGCTCATCAGGTCGGGGCCAAATATATAAACGGTGACCTTAAGCATTGTAAACACACCGGCTTTGACGACAGCCACAGCGTGCAACAATGCACTGACAGGTGTAGGCGCGACCATGGCATTGGGCAACCAAGGATGGATTGGCATTAAGGCCGCCTTGCCGATACCAAATGCAAACAGGAATAGCAAAATACTGGCGGCAGCAGTTGAAAAACCTGCTGGGAAAATACCCCCGACTTGAAAATCCGTCGTGCCCGCAAGAACATGCGTCCCCATGACAGCAGGCAGCAACAAGCCAAGGGAAGTCGCCATCAAAACCAATAGATATATCCGCCCGCCTTTTTTGGCTTTGGCGTCCCCTTTGTGGGTCACTAGTGGGAATGTGGATAGGGTCAAGATTTCGTAAAATACGAACAATGTTATGAGGTTAGCCGCACTGGCAATACCCATTACGGCTGATATGGCTATTGCGACACAGGTATAGAACCTGGTTTGGTTTTTCTCTTTATTGCCGCGCATATAGCCTATGGTAAAGACCGTATTAACCAACCAGAGTGAACTGGCAATAGCCGCAAATATTGCACCCAGTGGTTCTAATTTTAATTTAAGTTCGAAGCTGCCTGCAAACTCTATGAGAAATAATTCCGGTCGGTTATAAGGTGATTTACCCACATAACAAACCAACCAAATCACGACGGCCAGCAAAGATATTGCGGCCACAATTGAAACACCTTCGCGTATATTTTGCCAACGCCCTACAAAAGGAATAAGCACAGCAGCACAGGCAGGAATGAGCATTATCAGGAGTAGAGCCAGTTGCGCCGTCATGTTAATGCCCTCCTGTCACGACAGGCATAACTTCGTGAGCGCCCGGTATATTCGTGTTTGGTCCGGCGTCTAGAACATGAGCTGCCGATTGCGCTAAAGACGTCGTCCATTCTGCATTGACGCCAAATACTAATGTAGACAACGCCAGAATCCATAACGGTATAAGCATCGTATATGGTGCTTCATTGCGTGCTACAGGTTTACCTTTGAGTTCTGGTACTGGTTGGAAATAAGCTTGTTCAATAATACGTCCAATATAAATAATTGCGAGAATAGAGGTCACGACGATTACACCAATAGCCCACCACCATCCATTTTCCGCCGCCGCGCGTACCAAAGTCAGCTTGGACACAAAGCCAGCTGTTCCAGGAACACCAATCAAAGATATGCCTGCAACCGTAAACCCAGCCATTGTCCACGGCATTGTCTTACCCAGACCGCGCATATCTGTTACTTGGGTAATACCAAATCGGTACCAGAACGCACCTGCAGCTATAAATAAAGCGCCTTTCATAATTGCATGATTAAGCATGTGCAAATATCCAGCCGTTAAGCCTAGAGTTGTCGCCATGCCAATGCCAAGTAACATATATCCGACTTGTGCAACAGACGAATAGGCCAGAACGCGACGTAAATCGTTTTGAAAAATAGCCTGCAAGCTGGCCGCCAACATGCCCAAAATCCCTAAACCTGCGAGTAATATCATTATAGCCGTTGCAACAAAATCCCAACTTGGGTCAAATACGGTAAAAGTAAAACGCAGGAGTAAATACAGCGCAGCCTTGGTCGCCGTAGCGGCCAAGAATGTCGTAAAGAAACTTGGTGCATAAGCATAGGCACCAGGCAACCACATATGCAACGGAAACATAGCCAGTTTTAGGCCAAGCCCAATCACGATAAATGCGAATGCCAATCGTACAACGCGGTCTTGCGACCCGATATCTTGAAGGACACGGGCAATATCCATCATGTTGAGGGTTCCCGTTTGCATATAAAGGAAACCAATACCGATTACGAAAAACGTCGCGCCAATACTGCCCATAATCAGATAGTTAAAACTGGAGGTCAGCGCACGGCGGTCACGGCTTGCCCCCATGCCCACCAAGACATAAGTCGATATACTGGAAACTTCTAGAAAGACAAAAACGTTAAACGCATCAGCAGTTACGACCATGCCCAATAGGCCAGCAAAGCTTATTAAGAAAGCCGCATAAAACGGCCCTTTTTTCTTGGGTTCAACTTCTGCTGCTACACTTGGGAGCGCATAAATTGTGCATAAAAATGCTACCAATGATATCAAAAGCAAAATCGGTGCATTCAACCCGTCTACATAATACCCGATACCTAACGGGGGCTTCCACCCCCCCATGTTGTAATGTATTGGCCCGTGGGCTGTAATCTGCAATAGCAAACCCAATGATGTAAACACGCAAAGAACCGTAACGCCCAGTACTGTTGCCCAGGCTAGTTTTGCGTTCGGATTTAGTGCCGTCAGCACAGCCAAAATCAGAGGTATGACGACAAGAGACGCGGCACCGTGCGATAATATCCATTCTGGAAACATGGTCATAAGAAGAAACATAACTTGCATTACTTGGCCGCCCCTTCCAAATTTCTCTCATAGTCAAGAGCATCAATTTCGTCTTCTTCTATTGTACCGTAGACCTCGCGGATACGGACAACCAAAGCCAAACCTATTGCCAATGTCGCCACACCAACGACGATAGCCGTGAGGATCAAAACATGTGGCAACGGATTTGAATATATAATGTCTGCAGCTTGATGTGCGCCCTCGGCAACAACATCATGGCCACCATCTGTTGCAGCGTGTAAATCTTCTTCTGCGATAATTGGCGGTTGCCCACCGGTAACCTTACCCAAACTGATATATAGCAAAAAAACCGACGTTTGAAAAACTGATAGTCCAACAAGTTTTTTGATCATATTATTTGAGGCAAAAACCACATATAGTCCAAGCATCATCAAGAAAATGACGACAGCATAGTTAAAATGTTCGAGCAAACCGTTCATCACCAATCCTCGTCCGTCAATTCTGTTGTTCGGGATCCAAAAGCATAAAAAATAGCGACCATGGCACTGGCCACAGTGCATAAAACACCAAGCTCAACTGCAAATATACCCCAATGCTGACCAGCTGCATGGGTGCTATCTGGTGCGAAAAACGTGTAGTTTAAAAACTCGCCCCCGAGCAACCATGTAGCGACGCCAGTGCCGCCGTAAATTATTACGCCTGTACTCATTCCTATGCGCACCCAAGAAGGTGGTATTGCGCGTTTTGCTTCATCAAGACCAAAAATCAGCGCGTATAATATGATGGCAGATGCAAAAATAACACCCGCTTGAAACCCACCGCCTGGCCCAAAATCTCCATGGAATTGAACATAAAGCGCAAAGAGAGCGATCAGCGGAATCAACAGTTTTGAGACAACCCGTAGTATGACATGGGGGCTCATGACTTATCTCCACGGCTATTACTGACATCCTGGCCTTTTGGCTGCGCACGCCATTTCCCCGCATGTCCGTTAAGCCCAAGTAAAAGCACAATCCCCAATCCTGCCATAAAAATGACAACCGTTTCCCCAAATGTATCAAAACCACGATAGCTCGCCAATACGGCAGTTACGACATTGGGTAAAATAATATCGGTCTTAGTCGCCGCAATATAATCAGTCCCTAAATAGGCATTTGCCGCAGAATGCGCATCACCAAATGCGGGCATATCGCCAATTGCATAAAAAAGAGCCATACCGGTAACGGTCACGATAAATAACGAACCTAATTGTTTTTGCAGGGGTACAGGCTTGGCTTCGCGTTCCGTCAACAGCATGGCGCCTAGCATAAGAACCGTTGATATTCCAGCACCCACTGCTGCCTCTGTAAAAGCAACATCTACGGCATCTAGCGATACAAACCATGCGGCAGAAAGTAAGGAATACACACCCTGCAACATGACAATTGCAAACAATGAGCGCAAACGAACGACAGAAAATGCAACAACCACAAGCATAGCCATCAAGCCGATATCAAGAATTAATGTTGGCGGCACATTACTCATTAGGTTGCCTTTCTTCTTGTCTTTGGCTTAGCTTTTGGCTTAGCTTTTGGTTTAGCTTTTTCTTTTGGTATTGCCTTAGCAAGAGGTTTGGCCGCCTCACCTGGAATTGGGGCGCGGTATTTTCCAAGTTTTGGCTTTAGCTTAGCATGATACGCTGCTCCGACAACGGCGTGGGTTGCAGTCGGGCTCGTTAAAAACAATAAGAATGCGATTAAAATCAATTTCAAGCTAGTTTGCGAAAAACCCGCCTGCACCATAAGCCCGAGAATAATCATCTCAGCGCCCAAGGTATCCGTCATACCAGCCGCATGCATGCGGGTGTAAAAATCCGGGAACCTTAAGACACCAACCGCACCGGCGATGACAAAAAATACACCGCCTAACATAAAGAATGCACTTAGAGAAAATTGTAACAAATTAAAGAATTCGGTACTCACGACGACTTCTCTCCTGTTTTGTCTCCGCGTTCCATAGAAATATCCAGAGCACTATACCGAAAGAATTTCAAAACAGCGATCGTCGCAATAAAATTCATCAATGCATAAAGTATGGCAATATCAATGCCGTCTTGCCGTCCGATAATTAGTGAAAATACGGCTAAAAATAATACGGTTTTGGTACCAAAAGAATTGACGGCTAAAACACGGTCATAAAGTGTAGGCCCGCTTAACAACCGACCTAACAACAAAGCCATGCCAACGAGCAAAAACATTGCCGAACCGACATTCAAATAATACAAAGCAAGTTCCATCTATGCCTTTCCTTGCTTATTGTTGTTTTGCCTATCTTTACTTTGCCCTCTATTATCATGCCCTATATTATCATGCATAGGATCACTGACGGCACGCCCTGCACGCTCACCCATTTCCGCGAACCCGCTTTTGGCCGTCATTTCGGCTAACAAAGCATGCACGAGTATAGTATCTTCACACATCTCAACCGCTATCGTACCTGGCGTCAATGTTATAGAGTTTGCAAATGTCACGCGCCCCAAATCCTTAGATTGCTTCAAAGGGACCTTGGTTGTTTTGGGAGAAATTTCCATATTCGGACTCAAAACGGCTTTGACCACAGCCATATTTGCCTTAATAATTTCAACAAATAACCAAACGAAATAACCAAGAGCCTTAATATGAAAATACGGCGCGGTTTCACTATCCAAAATTTTCATACGGACGGACAGACCTAATACTATTAAAATGGATATAGAGCCCATAATTAAAAGAACAGGGTTATGCAAATAGCCAGATAACATGAGCCAATAGGCAATCATAATAACCAGCAATACAAGCGCCGACTTGAGCATGTTTTTTATTCCTTCCCCATTTTATAGAGGAAGCATAGCGGCAATATTCAGGTACGCCAAGCATTACCGGAAATATTTTTTTAAATTTACTTCTTGACTTTTTAAACAATATTTAATTGCGATTCCCAAATACAAGAGCAGCGGTAACAGCAGCAGCGCCAAATTCTTCTTCGCCTGGTACAACACCCCGTTTGATGTATTGCAGTACTTCAGGTGTAAGTGAAGATGTGAGTGACCAGTTCCAATATCTTAGAACGGTCTGCGCATTATCTGTAGAAATTTCATCATAGGCTTTAATCGCCTCCTCCAGTAAAGAATTTATCGTACCGTCGTGCATAGTTTCAGGCCGTCTCAAGGCTCGCCATAATTTTTTGATGTGTTTGCGACGCAAGCCTGGAGCCTTGCATAAAATAGCCAAAGCTTCTCCGGATTTATCTGAAAGTATTTGCGCACCCGTCGCAGGCTTTATGCCGGCAATATAGGATATTTCATCGGCGATTTCTCTACTCATGCCGACTTGTTCGGCGTCATCTATTGCTTCCTCCAATGATGCGTATTTCGACTGAGCTAAAGCTGCTCTATTTCTTTGGCGCCGCTCAATAAATTGCAAGGCTTGCCGTGCAGCGGGGTCGTTCCAACCTTCCGCAGATGCTTGTGGGTATAAATCCGCACAGGTTTGCTGTAAAACGGCACGTGAAACGCCAAACCGATGTAAAATGGCTTTTCTGTTGCTTGCATCTGCCCACCAAAACATGGTCAGGCCATGCGAAGGCCGCGTTTCTTCGCGCTGTATGAGTAATTTTACATAAGGTTGATGTTGACGCGAAACTGTCAAAATCCTTTGCAGCGCTGTTTCTGAGAAATTTGCACCTTTGTTTTTCAATAATGTCTCAACAACTGCCTCTTCATTAAACTCTGCCAGCACATCAACAACGGCGTCCGAAATATGTCTACGTTGCGCTATCATATGACGGTGTTCCGTTTTAACTCTCCTTGCAATTTGGATAAGATCGGAATCAGTTAGACTTTTACTATTTTCCAAAACATGTTTGGCGACTTCAATTTCATCTTTAGCAAGAATTATCAAAATAGTTCTTGGCGCTTCATTGAGCATAACAAGGCGCTTGGCAACACTGGCACGCAATTCCAAATCTGCATTCCGTAACATTTCCACCAGAACATCGCCTGCCATATGGCGTTCTTGGGGCGAGAGTTGACTGGCAGGTATACATATTACATCTGACAACCGTTTAGCCAATGAGCGGCGCACGGAATTCGCGGGTTGACTTTGAACTGTAGCTTCCTGTGTTAGTTCAAGCGCCGGAGCTTGCATATATTCGAGTTGCGGTGATGCCGTTGACATAATTGGCCTTTGGTGAACATAGATTAGCCCAAAACCTAGTGACATTCTATTAACTAAGTGTATATGGCTAATAACTAAGTGTTTATGGGCAGACACTTGTTTAGAAATTACCTGAAAGAACGTTATGCCTTTTTCACGCAGTATTTCAACGCCGCCACAAGCTACAAAAAAGTCAAAATTCACCACACAATTAGGGCGCAAACGACACGATAATTACGCATGGCTGAAGGATAAAAACTGGCGCAAAGTCATGGATGATCCAAATTTGCTAGGTACGGATATAAGAGCCTATCTTGAAGCAGAAAATGCGTATTGCGAAACTATGATGGCAGACACAAAAGACCTGCAAAATCAAATCTTTGCGGATATGAAAGGCCGTATAAAAGATAATGATAGCACCGTACCTTCCCCTGACGGTCCGTGGGCCTATGCACACCGCTACCGCAGCGGCGACCAACACGGCGAATATTACCGAACCAGTAAAGACGACGTAAACGCAAAGGGTGAAACATTACTCGACGCAGATGCATTAGCATTAAAAACAAAAGAACAAGGCTTTGCATTTTTTAATATCGGTGACCTTAGCCATGCAGACAATCATAAATACCTAGCCTACAGCGTTGATATGCACGGCGCAGAGCGTTACGAAATTACCGTAATTGATATAAAAACTGGCTTGCCTATTGGAAGTCCTATTGAAAATACGGCTGGGGATTTAATTTGGGCTAATGATGCCGCTAAAGGCAACCAAACTTTATTTTGGGTGGAACGGGACGAAAACAATCGCCCCAGCAAAGTTTGGCGCAAAAATATTTTAGATGAAAACGCACCACCTGTCATGGTCTACGAAGAACCTGATGCTGGTTTTTTCCTCTCAATCAGCCGTAGCGATACAGGTGGTTTTGTCGAAATTAACTGCCACGACCATACCAGTTCGGAAACCTGGATAATCCCTGCAAAATTACCAGAAACATCGCCAATTTGTGCTGAACAGCGCAAAGCCGAACGGGAATATGACCTGCATGACCATGCAGATGATTTTTATATTTTAACCAATGCAAACGGGGCTACTGATTTTAAAATCATGCGAACGCAGCAATCCCGTACACAGGCAAAATATTGGCAAGATGTCGTCCCGCACAAACCTGGTACGCTCATTTTGGGCCTGGAAACATATAGGGGATATTTGGTGAGGCTAGAGCGCGTCAATGCCTTACCCCGCATTATCATTCGTGACCTTAAGTCGGATACAGAAAAAACGATAAGCTTCGATGAAGATGCTTATGCGCTTGGCCTTGTTGGTGGATATGAATTTAATACAAAATGGCTTCGTTTTTCCTATTCCTCGCCAACGACACCGCGTCAAATTATCGATTACAATATGGAAACCGGAGAAAGAGTTTTACGTAAAACCACGCAAATCCCTTCTGGCCATAATCCAATGGATTATATCACGAAGCGTATCCAGATAAAGGCTCGCGACGGCGAAAGCATTCCCGTTACACTAATAATGGGAGCCAGCTTCAAACGAAACGGAAAAGCCCCGTGCCTGCTCTATGGATACGGGTCTTATGGTATTACAATTCCGGCTAGCTTTCGCACCAATATCTTGTCCCTCGTTGATAGAGGTTTTGTCTACGCTATTGCACATGTTCGCGGCAGCAAAGCCAAGGGATATGATTGGTATAACAAAGGAAAGCTTGCGGCGAAACAAGCCACATTCGATGATTTCGTAGATGTAGCGCGCGGACTGGTGGCGGAAAATTATACCAGTAAAGGCCACATTACTGCCCATGGTGGCTCTGCTGGTGGGCTTTTGGTTGGTGCGGCGCTGAACCAAGCGCCAGAATTGTTTGGAGCAATAATTGCCGCCGTACCGTTTGTAGATGTTCTTAACACCATGAGTGATGAAAGTTTACCTTTGACTCCACCCGAATGGCCGGAATGGGGCAATCCTTTAGAGGAAGAAACCGCTTACGATACAATTGCTAGTTATTGCCCATATACAAATACAGTGGACGCACATTACCCACCCGTCCTCATTACCGCAGGATTGACCGACCCACGCGTTACGTATTGGGAGCCCGCTAAATGGGCGGCAAAACTAAGGGAACACCAAAAAGGAAGTTCTCCCATTTTGCTTAAAACCAATATGGACGCAGGACACCAAGGCGAACCTGGCCGTTATGATAGCCTAAAAGAAATTGCGCTCGAATACGCGTTCGCAGTTTACGTTGCTGATAAGTTTTGATTGTATTGACATTTGATGTACAATGATTACAATGAAATAAAATGAGCTTTGAATGGGAAAACGTAAAAAACCAAAAACTTCTCGCCGAACGCGGCTTAAGTTTTGAAATGGTCGTGATCGCTTTAAACGATGGAAGGTTACTGGACGATATGGAGCATCCTAACATTGAAAAATTTGCCAACCAAAAACTCATGGTCGTTGAAATTGATGGGTATGCCTGCGGCGTTCCCTATATCGAAAACGAAGATCATTTATTTTTAAAAACTATTTATCGCAGCCGCGCCTTTCAAAAGAAATACCTAACCGAGTAATATTATGACCAAAACATCAAAATTGCCTCCGATCTTAAAGCGTAAAGACTTTGATACTAAGGAAGAATACGAGCTCTACCTTGCGGCAGAGCATGGTGAATTTATACCTGTTAAAGATATAGATACGAGAACAGAACACCTCGCCCTAATCGCTCGCAACACTCTTAAGCGCAAGCCTGTCACCTTTCGGGCGTACACACGGGACATTCAAAAACTGAAAGCGATTGCCTTGCGCCAAGGCATCCCATATCAGACTTTGCTTACCTCTGTGATTCACCGTTATATATCGGGTGAACTCAAGGAAGATCTCACGCCCTAGAGCGTTGTCGCTCTAGGGGCTGTGGACAATTAGGCTCAGCTTAGCGACAATTCGCACCCAACCATTTAACAACATCCCTCGTTAGCGCCAGTCTTGTCCATGAATAGGAATGATCCCCTTCAAAAATCTTATGGGTCAGATTGACATTAGGTTGCGCCGCGAATGCCGTTATCAAAGCTTCGTGGTAAATACTTAGAGGCAATACAGTGTCGTCTTTGGCTGCGCTTAAATAAACAGAGCGGCCTACAAATTTACCGGCTTTCTTTGTCACTGCGAACGCTTGCGTATTGTTTTCAAGTTCCTTGAGTAAGCGTTTCCCACTCGTCCCCTTAAGGGGGCCTCGCCCTAACAAATGTTCACCGTCAACATAAGCCGAAAAGCTTGCACGCGCTTGCTCTGCTTCTTTGCCAACAAACAAGCCTGCGCGAATGCCATAATCGGCAGGCGAAAGTCCCGCTATACACCCGACATTGGTGTCCTGCGCCCCTGCCGCTAGGGCGGCAAATCCCCCCATTGAATGTCCGATAAATGTGATGTGTTTTGGATCAATCCGGTATTTGGCAACACTGTCTTCACTGCGGACAAAGGCACTCGCTGCCAACGTATCTTGCACCACATTTGCCAAAGAAAAGTCACCTTCGCTTCCCCATGCACCTCTATAGTGGAAGAACAATACATTAAAGCCAGAGCGGCGAATGGCCTGCGCTATATCAAGGTTTTTCTCATACCCCGGAAAACCGTTCAGTAAAATAACTGTTGGGTGTGGCCCTGCGCCATTTGCGAGATAAAAATGCCCATTGAGTGCACTACGACTGCTTTCAAAATCCAGTTCAACTGCGCTTGGCGGAAATTTTTCGTCAATTGAGCTCGGGTCCGTTATAACTGGTTCAATGCTATCATCTGATGAAGTATGGTCTGAAATAATAACCCATTCACCATCTTGTTTATTGAGGAGGAGCGTGAACAAGCCGCCTGGTTTGTCGTGTTCTCGGGTCAGCTCCCATCTGCCAAAAACCTGCGCATAATCTGCGGACAATACTTTTACTTCAAGGTTTTGGAAATCCAGTGTCCCCATTGCCGCTTTATCGGGATAGCGTTTTTTATAGCCTTCAAGCGTTGCCTGCCAACCCCGGTTTACTTTCCCGCCGGACGCAAAACGCAGCTGTTTTGATGCCAAATAATGCGCCATAAATCCGTCAATATCACCATTATTCCAAGCAGCATCTTGAGCATGCAACATTTGGGTTATGTCTGTTTTGATAGCCGCTTCGTTATATCCTTTGTGCGCTGTACATCCTGCAAGGGCCAAAGCGCTTATACCCAATGTTGTCATCAATAATTTTTGCATATTACCCTCATCACAAATTAAACCTCCGAAGCAATTGCCGCCAAGCTTTGCATTTCCAAACCCGCACCTCCAATAAGGGCACCCGCTACGTCTTTTAGGGCCAAAATCTCTATGGCGTTTTCCGGTTTTACAGAACCGCCATATAGTATTTGTATTTTACTGGCTATCTTGTTGCCAAAACGGATCGTGAGACATCCGCGTATATGGTCATGTATAGTGGCGATGTCCTCTATGGTCGGCGTGAGACCTGTTCCGATCGCCCAAACGGGCTCATAGGCAATGACCAAATTTTCACCATCTGCGTTCGCAGGTATTGAACCCGCCAACTGTGTTCCGACAACTTCCTCTGCCTTACCGGCTTCGCGCTCTTCTCGGCTTTCGCCAACACAAACAATTGGTTTTAAGCAGGCTTTTTGTGCAGCACTTGTTTTAGCGGCTACCCAAGCATCATTATCGCCAAAAATTGCCCGGCGTTCCGAATGGCCTATAATAACATATTTAGCACCAGTTTCCGCTATCATGTCAGCACTTAATTCCCCCGTAAAAGCTCCCTTTATTTGATCATGGCAATTTTGTGCGCCAATTGCTATATCCTGCCCATCACATGCACGTACCATTGCTTGGAGCATATGGGCGGGCGGGCATAATAATATGTCAATGTTAGTGTTTTTTGCAGGAAAAAGTCTGCGAAAATCAGCTGGCTTTTGCAACCATGACAAATTCCCATGCATTTTCCAATTTGCCGCTATCAATGTTTTCATACTTGTAACCTGTATCATTTTTATTAAATGATAGAGTGTTTAAGAGTTTACGCCTAGCCCCTATATAGGTATTGCTGTATGAAAGCAATTTGGTGCTAAAAAAATAAGGTAAATTATGTCGCAGTCAGTTTTTGGATCTTTCAAAAAAATGTTTGTCGGGTTTTTCTTCGCAGTCCTTGTAGGAATGTTGTTGATCGGCTTGTCTATGTTTGGTGTAACGGATGCCTTCACTTCACAATCCAAAGACGCCGCCGCCACAGTGGGTAAAGAAAAAGTCACATTAAGAGAGTTTGATAGTTTCTTCCAGCGCCAGCTAAGCGAAATAAATAACGAAGCCCCCGAACGCATAACAACCAAGCAAGCTTATTGGCGCGGTTTACACGGTCAGGTACTCAACACTTTAATCACTGAAAAGCTCATACAAATTGATGCAAAAAGCCTTGGTCTTGCCGTTAATAACCGCGATTCAATAGAGTTGATAGAAGGCTTGGAAGTCTTCAACAATGAAATCACCGGTAAATTAGACCGGAGTAAAATTTTGCAAGTACTATCGCGTATTGACCGTAATAAATCCCCGCGCGAATTAGAAGAAGATGTCCACGACCAAATCCGCCGCGACCAAACAATGGCGAGCATACAGGCCGGGCTTGTAGCTCCAAATTTATTTGCTGAACAGCAATACAAATTCATGACTGAACAACGCACAGTAAAAATTCTCCGCTTGAGCCGAGACGCCGTTACGCCGCCAGCAGACCCGAGTGACGAAGAGTTACAAGCTTTTATAAAAGCCAGTCCAACAGGTTATATTGCACCAGAATATCGCCGCTTCACTATATTGCGCATGGAAATTGAAAGTGTTCTGCCCGATATAGACGTTAGTGAAGACGAAATTAAAACCCAATTTGATTACAAAATTAAAGCCGGACAATTGGGCACCCCTGAAACACGATCCTATCAACAATTGGTCGCACGCGACAAATCTCAAGCTGATGAGATTACAAAAGCTATCAAAAATGGCAAAACTATCGAAGAGGTCGTCTCGGAATTTTCCCTAGAACAACCACTCGTGTATGAAAATGTTCTGCCTGGAGCGAGTAGTGATCCAACTGCAGGGGAAGCTGCTTATGATATGGATATAGGGAATAACGGTTTTTCTGCGCAAACTATTGAAAACAGTTTTGGTGGTTGGTTCAGCATTATCCTCACTGATATCACGCCGCAAACTATACCCGATATAGAAGCCGAGCGTGCAAATTTAATCGACGAACTGCAAACCAATAAAGCCAAGCAAGTTCTTTACGATGCCTCCAAAGTTGTACAAGACGGTATTTCCGAAGAAAGCCTGACTTTGGAAGAGGCTGGCTTGGCAAGTGGTGTTTCTGTTGCCAGTTTCGATTTTATGTCTCGGCTCGGTGAAACTGAGGACGGACAAAAGCTTGAAGGTTTATCGTTCATAAAAGGTGTTGCTACGGACGATCTGTTGCTAAAAGAAATTTTCCTTGCAGATCCTGGGTTTGACGGGGATGTTTTAGAAACGACACTAGGCGGTATTGCGGCCATTCGTGTTGACCAAATCAAGGAAAGCGCACCACGCCCATTCGCAGATGTTCGCGAACAAGCCCTTGCCGCATGGCATCTTACCAATGCCAATGAAGCTTTGGGAAAATTGTCAAATGATTTGGTCGCTCGCGCCACTGCCGGTGAAAACCTAGATGATTTAGCCGCAGAAATTGAAAAGGGTGCAGATATTTCTGAGATTGAAATGATACGGGCCGCGCCAACAGCCGGGCTTGGCAATCAGGTAAGTGTACGTCTGTTTGAAGCCCGCATTGGACAAACCGTACGCGGAACCGCTGATAAAGGTCTTGACCGGATTATCGGGCAAATCGTGCGTGTGAAACCAAATACAGATCCTATAATCGAAGGTATATCTGGAACGCTGAATGAGCAGGCCAAAGATGCGATAAACTCAGATATTCAACAAGCTTACCATGCTGCGATTTTAGCTGAAAACCCAGCGCAGACCTTGACGGCTAACATCGAGAGAACTCTCGGTGTTGACCAATAGATTTAAGCAAAAATTGTGAGCCCTGAAACAAACCCCTGCATTGGCACTTTTGCGAAAACCTACAACAAAGGCTTGCCGCAAATTGTTTGGATGCGTTTGGTTAACGATCTCGACACACCTGTGTCGGCCTACCTAAAACTCGCAACAAATAAACCCTATGCTTTTTTATTCGAATCCGTTCAAGGTGGAGAGCAACGCGGCCGATATTCCGTGCTCGGTTATGCGCCGGATTTAATATGGCGCGTACGCGGGAATGATTGCGAAATATCAAAAAATGGCAAGCCTTTTGAAAAGCTAGGCGAAAAACCGATTGAAAGTTTACGAAAAATTCAAGCCGAAACCAAAGTTGATATTCCAGATGAAATCCCGCCAATGGCAGCAGGACTGTTTGGATATCTAGGGTATGACATGATCCGACAAGTTGAGCATCTCCCGTGCGATAACCCAGATCCAATCGATACGCCTGACGCGATTATGACCCGTCCAACAATCATTGCGATTTTCGACCAAATCGCGCAAGAGGTCATACTGACAACAACGGTTCGACCAAGCTCAAAACAGACTGCAGAAGATGGATATACAGTAGCCAAAGCCCGTTTAACCAAAGCTTCAATTGCCCTAGAAAGTGGCACCTTGGCACTACGGCACCAAAATGTTTCTCGGGAAGTTCAAACGCCAACGGACGGCATATCACAAGCAAACTTTTCTAAAAAAGTAAAGGTGGCTCAGGATTACATTAAGGCTGGAGATATTTTTCAGGTCGTACTCGGTCAACGTTTTGAGGCCCCTTTACCAGAACCGCCATTCGCACTTTACCGTGCTCTACGCCGTCTTAACCCGTCACCATTTCTTTATTATCTAAATTTCAAAAACCATGCAGTTGTCGGCTCTAGCCCAGAAATATTGGTCAGGCTCAGGGACAAAACAGTTACTATTCGCCCTATCGCAGGCACAAGGCCGCGCGGCAAAACACCCTTGGAGGACAAAGCACTAGAGCTAGATTTACTTGCCGACAAAAAAGAAATGGCCGAGCATTTAATGTTACTCGATTTAGGGCGGAATGATATGGGCCGCGTAGCCAAAGCTGGTACGATTAAAGTAACTGAACGTTCAATTGTCGAGCGCTATTCCCATGTCATGCATATTGTATCCAATGTAGAAGGCCAAGTTAGAGATGATTTGGATGCAATTGATTGCCTGTTCGCAGGTTTCCCTGCTGGCACAGTCAGCGGGGCACCTAAAGTCCGCGCTATGGAAATCATAGATGAATTAGAAAACGAAAAGCGCGGCATCTATGCGGGTGCCGTTGGCTATATTTCTGCAAGTGGCGATATGGATACGGCCATTGCCTTGCGCACCGCAGTGGTAAAAGACGGCGTCATGCATGTCCGCGCCGGCGCCGGTATTGTTCTTGACAGCAATCCAAAATCCGAGTTTGAAGAATGCCGCAACAAAGCCATGGCTTTGTTCTCGGCTGCAAATCACGCCGCGTATTTTAATAGGAATTAGTATGTTACTAATCATCGATAATTATGACAGCTTTACCTATAATCTAGTGCATTACGCGCAGGAATTAGGTGCCGATACCCGTGTTATCCGTAATGACGTAATGCGTGCTAGCGAAGCTTTGGCATTAAAACCTGATGGCGTAATAATTTCTCCCGGTCCCAAAACACCTAATGAAGCCGGAATGTGTCTGGAATTTTTAAAAAAAGCCCCGCAAAGCCTTCCTATTTTTGGCGTTTGTCTTGGCTTGCAAGCGATTGGACAGGCATATGGCGGAAAAGTTATTCGCGCCAAGAAAATCATGCACGGGAAAGTTTCTCCCGTTATGCACGACGGTACGGGTGTACTCGCGCAAATACCCTCACCATTTAATGCAACGCGGTATCACTCCTTGGCACTGGATAACAACAGCCTACCAGAGTGTATGACAGTGAACGGCAGGACCACCGACGGCGAAATTATGAGTGCCTTTCATACATCAAGGCCTATTCACGGCGTACAGTTTCATCCTGAATCTATCGCCTCTGAACATGGTCACGAGATTATCAATAACTTCCTACACATCGCAGGCATAAAATGACACAAGCTTTCAAATCAACATTTGAGACTATGATTAGCGGTCGTATGTCTGATGACGATATTTGCTTCTATCTTAAGGCATGGGAAAAAAAAGGTATTACGGGCGAACAACTGGAAGCCGCTGCCAGAGTTTTACGCCTGCGCATGACGCCTATCAATGCGCCCAAGGGCGCTATGGATATTGTAGGGACTGGCGGTGATGGCCTTAAAACCTATAATATTTCTACCACCGTAGCCTTTGTGGTCGCAGGGGCTGGTGTTCCCGTAGCCAAACACGGAAACCGTGCGGTTTCTTCAAAATCTGGTGCATCAGATGTGCTGGGGGAACTCGGGGTCAAGCTCGACATTTCTCCTGACCTTACAGAAGAATGTATACGACAAGCAGGGGTCGGGTTTTTATTTGCACCCAATCACCATAAGGCCATGGGGAATGTAGCAGCAGCAAGAACAAGACTGGGTACACGCAGCATTTTCAACCGTCTTGGGCCTTTATGCAACCCAGCTTCTGTGCAGCATTGTTTGCTCGGTGTTTATGATGATAGCCTTCGGGATGTCTATGCAAAAGCCTTGATTGGTCTTGGCGTTAAACACGCATTGATTGTTCGTGGCTGCGACGGCATGGACGAAATAACCACGACCAGAGCAACCATGATCACTGAAATCAGTGGTAAGACCATCTACCAACATAGAATAACCCCTGAGAAATTTGGTCTGTCGCGCGTCGCCCTATCCGATTTAGAAGGCGGAAACGCCAGTGAAAATGCCAAAGCCCTGAAAGACGTTCTATACGGGAAGCAGAATGCTTATAGCGATATTGTAGCCCTAAATGCCGGTGCCGCACTCTATGCATCAAAAAAGGCGCCATCTATTGAGCAAGGCATAAATCTCGCCCGCCAGTCAATTGGAACTGGCGCAGCGCTCAATGCTCTGTCACGTCTGATCGAGATTTCCAATGGTTGATGTTCTACAAAAAATTTCTGCCTATAAAAAAAACGAAGTGGCCGCCCTGCACCAAACGCAAAGTCAATTAGAAGTTTTGGCGGCAACCCAATCGGAACCACGAGGTTTTGCAAATAAACTAAAATTTTCTGCTGCTTCTGGCCCTGCCTTGATCGCCGAAATTAAAAAGGCGAGCCCTTCCAAAGGGCTTATTCGTGAAGATTTTCAACCAACAAAAATCGCCCGCGCCTATACAGACGGCGGGGCGGCATGCCTTTCTGTACTTACGGACGAGCCGAGTTTCCAAGGCTCACTGCTTTATCTCAAACAAGCCCGTGCTATCTCGCCCCTACCGGTCCTTCGCAAAGATTTTATGGTTGACCCCATCCAAATCATAGAAAGCCGCGCCTATGGTGCTGATGCTATCTTGATCATTATGGCCATGGTCAGTGATGATTTAGCGGGCGCGTTACTAGCAGAAACAAGACGTCTCGGTATGGACGCTCTCGTGGAAACCCACACGGCAAACGAACTTAAACGTGCCGTAAAACTCGGCGCTCCCCTCATCGGTATCAATAACCGCGATTTAAAAACCTTCAAAACCAGCCTAGAAACATTTAATAAATTAGCGCCACAAGCCCCCGCAGATACATTCCTCGTCGCGGAAAGCGGCATCTCTACGCCAGGTGATATCCTTGACCTCACAGCCCACGGTGCTCAGGCTTTCCTCGTAGGCGAAAGCCTTATGTGTCAAGATGATGTGAAATTGGCTACCCGCAAATTATTGAGGCAATAGGATAAAACCGGCCATCAATTGCAAAAGTTTCGGGCATATTTCCCACCCTAACCGCGCTCAAGACGCACTACAGTTTCGTGTAAGACCTGCAAATATTTTGACCTATCTGCGGCTGTAAAGGGCCTAGGGCCACCGATGTTTTCACTGCCTGCACCTGCACGCAAATCGACCATAATAGCCCGCACTGCTATAGCGGAACCAATATTGTCATTGGTGAAGGCTTTGCCGTTTGGGGCTATAGCAACCGCACCTGCTTTCAAACAACGCTCCGCTAGTAATATGTCTGCGGTAATGACAATACTATTTTCATTGGCGCGCTCGGCAATATAATCATCCGCCGCATCAAAGCTATCATTAACAATGAAGCGCGAGATTAACGGGTGTTGCATGACCCTTAAAAACGAGTTGCTTACCACCACAACCGACACATTATGACGCAGGGCAATCTTATAAGTTTCCTCTCGAACAGGGCATGCATCTGCATCAATATAGATAGTTGTCAACATCTTTTCCCTTTCCATTAATTGTCTAGCAGTTACCAGTAATTTGTCGAGTGCATGATTTGTTCTTGACGCGGCGCTAGAACAGGACTAGAACAAACATAAAGTGAACATTGATTCGAGACTAGTTAAAGGAATCCATTATGCTGACCCAAAAACAACACGACCTTTTGATTTTTATTGATAAGCGTTTGAAGAAAAACAGTATTTCGCCGTCTTACGACGAGATGAAAGACGCCCTTGGTCTCGCCTCTAAATCCGGTATTCACCGCCTCATAACAGCTCTTGAAGAACGCGGGTTCATAGCGCGCCTGCCACACCGCGCGCGGGCATTGGAAATACTACGTCTCCCCGGACAGGAAGCCGTCGCAGGTAAAAGCACGCCAGAACCGGCAAATGACAGTGTATCTGTACCGCTTGTGGGTAAAATTGCGGCGGGTGTACCGATTGCAGCCCTTGAACAGTCTGGCCCGCGCGTCAGTATTCCCGACGGTATGATTGGCCGTGGTGATCATTTCGCATTGGAGGTCGAGGGCGAATCCATGATTGACGCAGGAATATTGGACGGTGATATCGCCGTTATTCGTGAAGCCAATACGGCACGCAACAATCAAATCGTCGTTGCTTATGTGGTCGACAATGAAGAAGCCACTTTAAAACGGATATATAAAACCGCGAACGGAGTTGAACTTATTGCAGAAAATCCAGATTTTCCAGCCCGTACATACGGGCCTGATCAAGTGGAAGTCCAAGGCGTGTTGGTTGGCCTCATTCGTAAATATTAGGCGTAAATATTAGGCGTGAATATTTGATTTGCATCTAAAATCTTCTCAGGCATTTTGCAGTGCCAGTGTACGGCGATAAGTCCACTTCCCAAAAATATACATGCCTACGGCTGAAATAATTCCAACCAATGCCATTAGATACCATAATGAACCTATATTATGCGACGCATACAATTGAATGGTCATGGCATCTGAAGATTTCCCGGAAGACTCTAATAATTTCACAAAAGCTTCGCCGCCAGGTATTGCGTCAATTTGTTGAGCAGGCATACCGAGCTCAGCCAAAGTTTGGCGCGAAATTTGTTCTTTGGATGCCCATTGGCCGTATAAATAAGGCCCAATAAAACTTTCCAACGTCCAGCCAATACCGATTGGTAATTGGGAAAAACCAAGATACATGGCTTTTTTGTCGTGGGGCGCAATATTACCTAAATATTCGCTACTTTTAGGAGACGATAGCATCTCGCCAAATGAAAAAATCACGATACCTAAAACAATAATCCATGCGACATTGAACATTCCCAAACAAATTAACGCCGCAGATGCCAAAAATGTCCCAATGGCCATGCTATTGGTTGCTTTAAGTTTTGCAGACAATCCTGCTACAAGAAAACAAATTGTCATAATCAACAGTGAGTTATAACTAAGCAATCCAACGGGTGTAATGGTCTTTCCGTCTTCTGACAATCCAAGCATGAAAATTGCTGCAGGATTATCCGTACCATTTTCCCCAAACCAACTAACAACAAGCGGCGCTGTGTCGACCCAGTCTCTAAAATACAATGGGCCAACATCCCAAAATATCATCAGCATAAACCAGAACCCAGAAAAGAGCATGATATACCAAAGCATGATAGGATTTGAGAGTTCACGTAAGCTTTCTCTCCAAAGCGCCGTTTCTTTCGTTTTACCTGACTTTATATCTGCGCGGCGTGCAAGGCGCTGTTTTTTGTCGGGCTCTTTATACATAAGCAGCAACAAAAAATTGATAGAGATGATTGCGGCACAGGCAAAAAAGATTTGGTCCCAACCTAAAACCTGCAAGCGCACCGCTATTAGAGGGCCAATCCAGCCTCCAATGTTAACGGTTTGATAGAAAACCCCCCATGCCATTGAACTGTTTTCCCGGTTCGTAGACTTAACGATTGTACCTTGAATGCCAGGTTTAAATATGCCCGTTCCAAATGCCAGTGTTATGGCTCCTAACATAAATCCCCCATAACTCGGGAAGAACGCCATGAACAAATAACCAATAATTTTAAAAACCGTTGAAGCAAATATTGTTTCTTTATAGCCAATCCGGTCGGATATGCCGCCGCTAACGACAGGTACCCAAGTTTGCACAAGAGCCCAGACTAAAAATATAGTCCCCAATTGCGTTTCTGTAATACCTAACCCGCCGTTGGATTTCGCATCTGTGGCATATAAGCCTGATACCATGCGGGCACCATAATAGGCTAACCGCTCGACCATTTCCATGCCGCCGCAAATCCAGAACACATAAGACAGGCTTGCAATTGATGCAAAAATCCCCAGTTGTTTTACATCTTTAAGGCTTGTTGTCTGACTATCATCTGTCGGCTTCATGATTTCCCCCATTTGACATTTTTATAATATATCAAACGGTAAACTGGCACATTTCCTCCGCAAAGTTAAGTAAACCTTTTTCCCGACCTTATTTATTAGAGCAAAAGAGTTTTACAAATTGCTTCTAGTGCGATTTGGTCAACTGCACTGAATGTCGAAATTTCTGTCGAATCTATATCAAGAACTGAAGCAAGCTTGCCTTGGGCATCAAAAACCGGGACGACTATTTCGGAATTGGTTTTACTATCGCATGCAATATGGCCAGGGAACTCATGCACATTGTCTACAACCGCAGCCTTGCCTGATGCAGCAACCGCTCCGCAGACACCTTTACCAAACGGAATACGCAAACAGCCAAGCGTACCTTGATACGGTCCTACGACCAACTCATTTGGCTTTAATGGATCGACTAAATAAAATCCGGTCCAATAAAATTGCACAAAGGCTTGATTTAACAAACAACAAGCCGTGGCATAACGTGCAATGTGCGAAGTTTCACCGTCATTAACAGCAGATATTTCCTTGGCAACTTGTTCGTATATTGCTGCTTTATCCATTTAGATTTTAACCTTGCATGGCCTTGCCGACAAATTTTTCGGATTGTTGGAAACCTTGTGTAAATTCTTGCGCTCCCGCCATATCGTTTATTTTATCCATTGCCGCCAGAACATTTTCTGGCGTTTGGTCTTCTGGAGCTAAATAAATACCGTCAGTTTCTGTAATCACAGTACGGGCGTAACCGCCGGCACCTGCACATAACACCGTCCTGTTTGGAGAGTTTTCCGCGACCAATGTAACCAAACCTGCCGTCACTGATTCGGGTGTTAGTAACGACAATGCCGCCTCTGGAATGAGCCCTTCAGTCATGCGGGTATGTGCAACAGGGGATAGCGCATTAACGCGAATATCATATTTAGCACCTTCAATGCAGAGTGTATTCATCAAGCCAACCAATCCAGCCTTTGCCGCACCATAATTTGCCTGACCAAAATTACCATACATGCCCGAAGAAGATGTGGTCATGGCAATACGACCATAACCTTGATCGCGCATTATTTCCCAAACGGCTTTGGTACAATTCACACTACCTGTTAAATGCACATCTAAGACAAGCTGAAAATCTATAAGTTCCATTTTTACAAAAGACTTATCACGAAGAATGCCAGCATTATTAACCAAAACATCAACACGGCCCCATTTATCCATAGCCTCACTGACCATAGTTTCGACCTGTGCATATTCTGCAACATTAGCTCCACTAACAATAGCTTCACCGCCAGCTTTAATGATTGTGTCTACGACCTCTTGAGCAGGTGTCATGGAACCACCCGTACCATCAGCGGCTCCGCCGAGATCATTGACCACGACTTTTGCGCCTCGTTTAGCAAGCTCCAATGCGTGTGAACGACCCAAGCCTGCGCCAGCTCCTGTGACAATTGCCACGCGGTTGTTAAATTCAATTTTCATGTGATGTGTTCCTAAAGCGGTTTAAAAAAAGACCTAAATAAAGATAAGCGATAACCATTCTGCGATAGCAGCCGGTTTTGGCGCACCATCGATTTCAACAGTTATGGTATGACAAAGAAGCAATTGCCCAGGGTTTTTTTCTTCGGCAGACGAGAGTGTAAACCGGCCTCGGATTTTTGCACCGCTCGGTACAGGTGATAAAAACCTAACCTTGTTAAGACCATAATTCATGCCCATCTTTGCCCCTTCAACGTTGGGCAAGCCGGTTTCAGCAAACCGAGACAACATCGACAATGTCAAAAAACCATGTGCAATTGTTCCACCAAAAGGTGTGAACATTTTGGCCTTTTCCGCGTCGATGTGAATAAATTGGTGGTCTTCTGTGACATCTGCAAATTGGGATATCCTATCCTGGGTCATTTCGGTCCATTCCGAAACACCCAATTCTTGCCCTATTTTCGCTTGTAAGCTCTCTAATACGCTCATTACAAAATCCTCTCATATGCATTTTTTTGCATACTAAAGACTTTCCTCAACAGTGCAAGGATACAAAGTAAGTAATATCTCTTAAGCTATCTAGGCTCTATCTAGGCTCTAAGCTTTTTGGCTTCACGCAATTTTCGCGCCAATCTATCTCGTGTTGCATAATCAGCAGGCCGTACATGCTTACTTCTTAAAACACTTTCCAGACGTTTAAGGCTTTCCTTAAGCCCCTTGATGGACTGTTGACAATTTTTACGTTCCATGGTGCATCTCCATAGATATCTCATGATTTGTGTCTTTGCCCTCCAGACATTGTTGTGACCCGTTTTAATTCCCCGACAAACGAATCGCCCTATGTGTATAGTACACGCATATTCTTAACCTATCGTTAGTATTTCGCCGTGCAAAGTTAGTTTTTTGTAATGGTAATAAACTTTTCGTTATCACCCGTAATGGCTATGAACACCCAACCACTTAAAAATATCACAGTTATTGAACTCTCGGGCATTGGCCCCACCCCGTATGCTGGGCAATTATTGGCCGATTTAGGTGCGGACGTAATACGTATTGAACGGCCAGGTGCTATCAAATTACCTATAGAAAACAGAGGTAAAACTTGCCTAGAGCTAGATTTAAAATCCGATAAAGATCGCCAAACAGTCATTGATATGATCCCCTCATCGCATGCAATATTTGAAGGCAACCGCCCAGGTGTAATGGAGAAATTAGGGCTTGGCCCCCAAGATTGCCACAAAATCAATCCGGCGCTCATATATGGGCGTATGACAGGCTGGGGCCAATATGGGCCTTGGGCGGGGAAAGCTGGCCACGACATCAATTATATCGGCCTAACGGGCGCGCTTCACGCTATGGGAGACACAGACCGCCCACCGACACCGCCGCTCAATGTTATCGGAGATTATGGTGGTGGTAGCCAATTTTTAGTTATCGGCATTTTAGCTGCCTTGTTAGAAGCGGAAAAAACTGGAAAAGGCTGTGTAATCGACGCTGCCATAATCGACGGTACATTTTCCATGATGGGCATTGTTCATTCACTGGATCATATGAGTATGTGGTCTGAAAAACGTGGCAGGAATCTACTTGATGGGTCAAGACCGTTTTATCGATGTTACGCAACGGCGGAAGACGGCTTCATGGCAGTCGGTTGCCTGGAGCCAAAATTTTTTCAAGAAATGCTCAGTGTTCTGGGTCTTAATCCGCAAACCTACGGTGACCAAGAGAACCCTGCTTTGTGGACGGAACAATCCCAACTTCTGACCCATATTTTCGCCAGTAAAACCCGCGCACATTGGGAAAAATTATTCGAAAATACAGACGCCTGCGTCACCCCCGTTCTCACCTATAAAGAGGCCAAAGACCACCCGCATAACAAGGCGCGTAAGACGCATATAGAGCAGGATGGTATTGTCCATCCAGCGGCAGCGCCGAGGTTTACCATTTCGTGACTTAATTTTGGTTGTCGTCTACACTTTCCACTTTCATTCCGTAATGTTCATGTTATGTATCGCCGCATGACTAGTCTTACACATATCAGAGTGCGCGGAGCGCGGACGCATAATCTTAAAAACGTCAATGTGGACTTACCGCGCGATAAGCTAATTGTTATTACCGGGCTATCCGGTTCAGGTAAGTCGTCCCTAGCTTTCGATACTATATACGCCGAAGGACAGCGCCGCTATGTGGAAAGCCTGTCTGCCTATGCACGGCAATTTTTAGAGCTGCAAGATAAACCGGATGTGGACAGTATTGAAGGCCTGTCCCCTGCCATTTCAATTGAGCAAAAAACCACATCTAAAAACCCGCGTTCAACTGTTGGCACAGTTACAGAGATTTATGATTATATGCGCCTATTGTGGGCGCGGGTTGGCGTGCCCTTTTCGCCAGCCACGGGCTTACCAATCGAAAGCCAAAGCGTAGCGCAAATGGTTGACCGTGTCATGGCTCTGCCCGAGAAAACAAAACTCTATATCCTTGCCCCTATCGTGCGCGGACGTAAAGGCGAATACCGCAAAGAATTTGCAGATTTGATGAAGCAAGGCTTCCAGCGGGCAAAAATTGACGGTGAGCTTGTCCGCATAGAAGACGCACCTGCGTTGGATAAAAAATTCAAACACGATATTGATGTTGTCGTCGACCGTGTCGTCGTGCGCGAAGGGCTAGAAACGCGGTTAGCTGATAGTTTTGAAACCGCACTGCGCTTGGCAGACGGGCTTGCTATTGCTGAAAATGCAGATGCCAAAAACGGTGAAAATGAGCGCATATTGTTCTCGCAGAAATTCGCCTGCCCTGTTTCCGGATTTACTATCTCGGAAATTGAGCCCCGCTTGTTTTCATTCAACTCGCCCCACGGTGCGTGTCCTGCATGTGACGGGCTGGGACATGAGCTTAAATTTGACGGTAAATTGGTTGTCCCTGACACGAGCAAAACACTTGCTTCTGGGGCAATCTCACCTTGGTCAAAGACACCGAGCCGCATGTACCGCCAGACACTGGAAGCACTGGCAAACCATTACGGCTTTGATCTCGAAACGCCGTGGCAAAAGCTCAAGGCCAAACATCAGGACATTCTGTTGCACGGCACAAATGGCGAAATGGTTGAGTTTGTTTATTCCGAGGCAGGCCAAAAATACGAAACCAAAAAACCTTTTGAAGGCATCATTCCCAACCTAGACCGCCGTTTTCGCGACACGGAAAGCAGCTGGGCGAGAGATTTTCTCGCTAAATTCCAATCCAGTTCCCGCTGCGAAACCTGCGAGGGTAAACGCCTACGCCCCGAAGCCCTCGCCGTTAAAATCGAAGGTATGGACATAACCGAAACTGGTGAAATGTCCATCAGCCAAGCAAAAACTCGTTTTGAAAAATTGGCCGTTGAACTTTCAGGGCAAAGCTTGGAAATTGCGAGGCCTGTCCTTAAGGAAATATCCGACCGTCTTTCTTTTCTAAATGCTGTCGGTCTGGATTATTTGACACTTGGGCGGGGTTCTGGGTCTTTATCTGGCGGTGAAAGCCAGCGTATTCGCCTTGCCTCTCAAATTGGCTCCGGCCTTACGGGCGTTCTATATGTACTAGACGAGCCAAGCATTGGCCTACATCAACGTGATAATGCGCGGCTCTTGGAAACTCTGCGCGGTCTACGTGACCTTGGGAATACTGTCATCGTTGTTGAACACGACGAAGACGCTATTCTAAGCGCCGATTATGTGGTCGATATGGGGCCACTTGCCGGTATTGAAGGCGGCGAAGTCGTTGCTGAAGGGACACCTGCGAAAATAAAAGCCAACAAAAAATCCTTAACGGGGCAGTATTTAACGGGCAAAAAGCAAATCGCAATTCCACAAGAACGACGCCAAGCAGGACATAAATTTCTCAAAATCAATGGTGCTAGCGGTAATAATCTAAAGGCAATAGATGTAGAATTTCCTCTTGGCCTATTTATATGCGTGACAGGTGTTTCAGGCGGCGGAAAATCAACTTTAACCGTTGAAACACTCTACAAAGCGGCGGCAAGAAAGCTCAACAATTCCAGTGTTGCGGTCATGCCCCACGAAAACATAGAAGGGTTTGAATATCTCGATAAAGTCATTGATATTGACCAATCGCCTATTGGGCGCACACCGCGTTCAAATCCGGCGACCTACACCGGTGCGTTCACGCCGATCCGTGATTGGTTTGCTGGCCTGCCCGAAGCCAAAACCCGCGGCTATAAACCGGGACGATTTAGCTTTAATGTCAAAGGTGGACGCTGTGAGGCGTGCCGAGGCGGCGGGGTTATCAAAATCGAAATGCACTTCTTACCGGACGTCTATGTGGAATGCGAAACTTGTCGCGGCAAACGTTATAACCGCGAAACTCTGGAAATAAAATTCAAAGGCAAGACCATAGCCGATGTTCTGGCCATGAGCATCGACGAAGCGGCGATTTTCTTTAAGGCTGTCCCCAGCATCCGCGATAAAATGGTGACCTTGCAACGGGTCGGACTTGGTTATCTACAAGTCGGGCAGCAAGCCACCACATTATCAGGCGGCGAAGCGCAACGGGTTAAATTGGCCAAGGAACTCTCGAAGCGCGCTACAGGCCGCACACTTTATATTCTTGATGAACCAACCACCGGACTGCATTTCGAGGACGTTAACAAACTCCTTGGTGTGCTTAATGAACTGGTTGAGGGCGGCAATACCATGATCGTCATTGAACATAATCTAGACGTCATTAAAACCGCGGACTGGATAGTTGATCTTGGCCCTGAGGGCGGAGACGGCGGCGGCGAAATCGTAGCCGTCGGCACCCCCGAAGACGTAGCCAATGCAAAAGCAAGCTGGACGGGGCGTTATTTGAAGCCTGCATTAATCAAAGACATCTAAATTGGAGCTCCACCATAAGACCCTGTTAAAACATACGTAATTACTGTTCTAAGACCTTGTCTCTGCTCGTCGGTTTCCTCACTTACACGAGGTGTATATTGCCATTTTTTTACGGCCCTAACGGAACTTTTATCAAACACTTTCTTAGGCCATGAATGCATAACCTCGATGTTAATTGGCTTGCCAGCATCGTCCAAATCAAATTGCATAAACGAAAATCCAGACGACCTTGCTCTAGTAGGCATTGCTGGTGGCACGCGTTTAATCGGTTTAGCAATATAGTCTACACGGGTTTCGTCATGCGGCCAACCTTTAGCAAGTCCTTTACTGATAGCCTCAGCTTCGCCCATATTCGCCAAAACATGCATCCTTGCATTTGACCACCGTCCAATGGTTGTAAGAAAGGCTTCATCTTCAAATTTCCTATACGCTTTTTGAATGTTTATGGCTCTTTGGTAAGACAAAGTTGCCTCTAACCAATCTTTATCACGCTCATGAGCAAAACCTATCATCTTATGTGCTAATACACGGTATTCATCCGTTTTGGCCTCTGGGTATTGTTTGAATATCTGTAATGCGTTTTGGGCATAATTCGCGCTACGCCATTGTATTCGATTTGTAGCTGAACGTTTTCCGGTTTGGCTTGCCTTGGTAATAGTTTGAAAAACTGCGGTCTTTGCAATCGAATTTGCCTTTTTCGCTTTCAACCTAGCTTTATGCACGTACAATTTAGCAAGAGGCAAGGAATCCCCGACATCATATGCGTCCGTATCCTTTAAGGCCTTGTTAATACGTGTATTTGCTTCATTTCGTTTATCCAGAGCGATAAATAAAGTGGCCAAAGTCTCTTCGCGCCGGAGCCTGATTAATCCTGAGGCTTTATCTTTAACTATAGCAAGGTCAGCGCTGCGCTCTAGTGCAGTGGCAGCTAGTTTCAGTTGCTTTTGGTTTACTGCCAATAATGCATAATTATATGCTAGATTGCTGGTTGTTTCGCTATCACCTAATAGCTCCTCAGATTTTTCCCATGCGATTTTAGCGTGCTTTGCTGATGCCTTAAAATTTTTGTTGGCCATTTCTGTTTGGGAGGCCTGGTAGGGTATCAGAATTGCATCAGGTATCGGGTCTGCAAAAGCTTTTGTATGTATTCTTGACGACAAACACAAAACAATAAAGAAAATTAATTGATGACGCATAGCCAAACCCCCTTCACAAGTAATAATATGTCATAGGAAAATTTACGCGTTACAAGTGTGCTGTACACATGATTGGGTGCGAGGGCTTGTCCTGGATATTATGGTTCAAAACAGACCCTAGTCAAATACGTCTACACTTTCGGTGTCCATATCCTGTTTATAAAGGTCGGTTACATAGGTAGAAATACCTGCTATGAGCATCATCCATATGGCAGCTATAAAGAACAAGATAAAGCCAGATATGGTCAAACCTACCAATGTTGAAGGCTCGGCAAACACTGATTTTACGAGGTTCCAAACTTCTTCACCGCTCGTGTTGTCGCCAAGGTTTGTGAATTTTCCTATTATGCTTCCAAAAAATGCGACGCCGACAATGGCCAAGACAATATAATAAACGATGGAACTGATGATATAATGAAAAGCGTAGGCACCAACGGTTGGCCAAATCCGTCCCCTTACAACCTGCCAAGCTTCACCAATAGCAAATTCGCCGTTGGCCACCGATAACGCCGCCGTGGGCGCCAAGCGCACTAACACCCAAACCATCAAACCAATGCCGACAACGATTAACGCAAAGGCAACAATTCCGCCAATCACGCCCAAAATGACAGATGCAGAACCCATCAATACTGCCAGCATGATACCAATAATAAATACCAGATAGACAACAAAATATAGACCTTGATAACACATAAATAAAATTAAATGTGCAAGCATAGTCCGCCATTCATCTGTGCCAAAACGCCATAAAAACAAACCAGTTGCTTTTTCATCCAAAAGGACACGGCGGTGTAAGGCAGCTTCGACCATTGTCCAAATGGCCCAACCCCCAAGCATAATAAGTAAATAAGGCAAAATCATTCGCCCCATAGCGCCAAACATTTTTCCCACCAAAGCAAGCTCTTCTTCTTCAGAAGCCGTTTCTATTTCCATCATGACGACAATAAAATCTTCCATTGGCCCGAGGAGCATACGTCCAAATAAAACGAATAACATTGTCAATGCCAGTGCATAAAACAAAGCAGATTTAAGGACAAATGCTGTGCTACCCGGCCCGCTTTGAAAGGGAAGAAAAATTGCCCTTGCAAAACCATATGGCTGCTTAGGTTGCATTGGTAAATTACTCATAATGGCTCTCCTGTTCGCACATAGTTTGCTACAACTGCTAAAAAAATCAACTGAAATAGCGATTTTGCTTTTATCTAGGGCGGCAGAGCCTTAAACCCACCTCATGGCTGATAAAATCAAACTAGAACACAACCCTGTTCACATTATTGGCGCAGGGCTTGCGGGTAGCGAAGCGGCTTGGCAAGTGGCGCAAGCCGGCGTACCTGTAATCTTGCACGAAATGCGACCAGAGGTACAAACGGCGGTGCATCAAGGCGGCGGTTTTGCAGAACTTGTCTGCTCTAATTCTTTTCGTTCTGATGATAAAAAAAACAACGCCGTTGGCGTGCTCCACGAAGAAATGCGCCTTTGTGGTTCCTTAATTATGGCCTGTGCAGATGCCCACAAACTACCTGCTGGCGGTGCACTTGCCGTGGATAGAGAATTGTTCTCAGATGCCGTCAGCAAAGCATTACGTGAACATCACAACGTCACCGTAGAATACGGCGAGATTAAAGGCTTGCCACCCAAAGAATGGGGTAATGTCATTATCGCGACTGGGCCATTGACGACACCCGCATTGGCCGAAGCCATCTTAAAAGCCAGCGGCGAAGATGCGCTCTCATTCTTTGATGCGATCGCGCCCATTATTTACAAAGACAGTATCGATTTTGATATTGCCTGGATGCAATCCCGCTACGATAAAAAAGGGCCTTTTGCAGAAGAATTGGGAGGTGACGGAGCCGACTATATCAACTGCCCGCTCAACAAAGACCAATACGAAACATTTATTCAGGCGCTTATTGATAGTGACCAGACCGAGTTTAAAGACTGGGAAAAAAATACACCCTATTTTGAGAGCTGTCTGCCTATAGAAGTCATGGCAGCACGCGGGCCAGAGACTTTGCGCTGGGGGCCTATGAAGCCGGTAGGTCTCACCAATCCCAACAGCCCGGATATAAAATCCCACGCCATAGTCCAGCTACGCCAAGACAATGCACTGGGGACAATTTACAATATGGTCGGGTTTCAAACCAAAATGAAATACGCCGCACAAGCGGAAATATTTAAGACAATTCCCGGCTTGGAGAAAGCCGTATTCGCAAGGCTCGGCGGCATTCATCGCAACACATTTATCAATTCGCCCAAACTCCTGAACAATCAACTGCAAATGAACGTACGGCCACAACTCCGCTTTGCCGGACAAATCATGGGTGTCGAAGGCTATGTGGAAAGTGCAGCCCTCGGCCTAATCGCAGGCCGTATGGCCGCAGCTCAAGCGCTCGGTAATGTCGTTTCCGCACCACCCCTTACTACTGCATTAGGCGCACTGGTAGAGCATGTCACGGGAGGTTACATGACAGGCCCGAAAGCCAAATTTCAACCCATGAACATCAATTTCGGCTTATTCCCGCCTATTGACCTCGTTTACAAAGACGAAGACGGGCAACGTCTACGCGGAAAGTTCAAAACCCGTTTCCGCAAAAGCAAATTAGCCGCAAGAGCATTAAAGGATATTTTAGCTTGGGCATAGAGTGTAGAGATATACTGATTAACTCCCATTGAAGAGCACGAAGCATCAACTTTTGTAAGAAATTTTATTTATGGAAATTCGTACTATAACATTTTCTGATATAAAGAATGTACATCACTTAATTGATGAGGCTTTCGGGCAAATTGATGAAGCTGAACTAGTAGCTAAACTCAGGCATGATGATGATGTTATTGTTGAACTGGTAGCAGTAATGAAAGGCGTTATCGTTGGTCATATTATGTTATCAAAAATGTGCTCTCCAATAAGGTCGCTTGGACTAGCGCCAGTGTCTGTTTCCCCTACACACCAAGGAAAAGGCATAGGTAGTGCACTAATAGTTACAGCTATTGCACAAGCCAAACAATCACAATGGGAGTCCATTTTTGTATTAGGTGATCTAAACTATTACTCTAAGTTCGGCTTTAAGGAAAACACAGCGAAACCTTATTCATCACCTTATGCGGGCCCTCATTTTGGAGCGATCGAACTTATAAAGGGCAGTTTACAAAAAGAGGGCGTTGCCGCATATGCTAAAGCCTTCTCATACCTTAGTTGATGAAAACTAATTTCATTATCTAAGCTAATTAGGTTGTGTGGGTGGTGACTAGGCTACACTCGCAATACACTCCGCCCTGCGTAAACTGCTTGGCTGCCGAGCTCTTCTTCTATGCGCAGGAGTTGGTTGTATTTGGCTAGGCGGTCTGAACGGGCTAGGGAGCCGGTTTTTATTTGCCCGCAATTTGTGGCTACGGCTAAGTCGGCGATTGTGTAGTCTTCGGTCTCACCTGATCTGTGAGACATGACGGATGTGTAGCTTGCTTTTTTGGCCATGGATACGGCCTCTAGGGTTTCTGTCAGCGTCCCGATTTGGTTGACTTTTATCAAAATAGAATTGGCGACGCCTTCATCTATGCCGCGCCCCAAACGAATAGGATTGGTAACAAACACATCATCCCCGACCAATTGACACGTCGCGCCGATTTTATCAGTCAGTAACTTCCAGCCGTCCCAGTCGTCCTCGTCCATCCCGTCCTCAATAGAGGCAATAGGGAAGTCTGCGGCCAGTTCTGCCAAGTAGTCTGCGAATTCTTCTGAGGAAAGAACTTTGTCCTCACCGTCCAGATGATATTTGCTTTCTCCATTTTCGGCTTTATAAATCTCACTGGCCGCTACATCGAGTGCCAAATAAACATCTTTGCCAGCTTTGTATCCAGCGGAACCGATGGCGCTCATGATATAGTCTAGTGCGGCACGGCTAGAGGCAAGACCCGGTGCAAAACCACCTTCGTCGCCGACATTGGTATTGTGCCCATCTGCGCTGAGTTTGGCTTTCAGGGCATGGAATATTTCCGCGCCCATTTGTAAGGCCTCAGCAAATGTTGCCGCACCAACCGGCATGACCATAAATTCTTGGATATCAATAGGGTTGTCTGCGTGGGCACCGCCGTTGATAATATTCATCATTGGTACGGGCAAGGTCACTGCACTAACGCCGCCAACATAACGGTAAAGTGGTGTGCCTTGAGCCTCGGCGGCAGCTTTGGCCACCGCGAGCGATACGCCCAATATAGCATTTGCCCCTAGGCGACCTTTGTTAGGTGTACCGTCAAGGTCTATCATTATTTGGTCAATGCGCACTTGCTCTGTGGCGTCGAGGCCGCAAAGCGCATCAGCTATTTCGGTATTTACATTGAGGACGGCTTTACGCACGCCTTTACCACCGTAACGTTTCTTATCGCCGTCCCGAAGCTCTACCGCTTCGTGGACACCCGTAGAGGCACCGGAAGGGACTGCGGCACGACCAAATGCGCCGCCAATAAGGAGGACGTCAACTTCAAGAGTGGGATTGCCCCGGCTATCGAGGATTTCCCTTGCGAAGATATCCCTTATGGCAAAAATATCGTCTATTTCGGTCATGAGATTCTCTTCGATATGCGGTATGTATGTGAGGTATTAGTCTTCTTGAGCAGGTAGAACCTGACGGCCATTATACATGCCGGTCTTTAGGTCGATATGGTGCTGACGACGCAATTCACCGGATGATTTATCTTCCACATAATTCGCAGCAGACAAAGCATCATGGGCACGGCGCATACCGCGGCGTGAATTGGAAATTTTACTCTTTGGAACAGCCATCACAGCCTCCTATTAACTGAAATTCTAGCTCCCGACTGACTTCGCCGGAAATGTGCGCAGGCTTTAACCTAAACCCAACATTGGCGCAAGTGTTGAATCGTAAGAAAAAGCAGAGCATTAATGACTATAAACCACCATTAGTGGATATGATTGTTTAAAGTGTTTTGCTCATTGCGCATCTACGTTCTATGGGAAAGCCAGCGTTTATTTCTTCTTGCAATTTTATCTGTAAATATAATGGCAAGGTTTTTTCTTTCAAAACAACGAAACCTAATCGTTCGTAGTATGGTGCATTCCAGGGCACATCTATGAACGTTGTTAGTGTTGCAGTTGTTACGTCCATTGACTTCGCTTTTACTAAGGCGGTGTCAAATAACTTTGAACCTATACCTTGTTGTTGATGATTTTCACTTACTGAAATTTCACCAATATAAAAGTCATTTTCAATTATTTCAGCAGTGAGAAACCCTGCAACATTTTGAGAGATTTCTTCAAAAGCAACCCAACTAAACCCCAAAGTTAATAAGCGTTCGTGTTCATCACGTGACATTACGCTATTATCGGCAATCCAAGCTAAGTTTGGCATGGATATAAAAGCATTTCCCGCTGACTTTTCAATAAGTGGGAGATAGTCTAAATCAAACAGTTCAGTTTCTCGGACAATATACTTCATTATGAGCTCTCTCAATTTGTATTATCATGCCTTGTTCAGCAGTGAAATAAAACCTGCAATCAGTCTTCTTGCCCTGATGGTCTTCGTCTAGTTTTTTTGACACCACCACGGAGAGTTTTCGCTTTGAGGCGGCGCTTCACCGCTCCCTTTGACGGTTTTGTCGGGCGGCGGCGTTTTACGGGTTTAAGGGCTTCTGCCAACATTTCGGTCAGCCGAGCCAGTGCGGCTTGCTTATTGCGGTGCTGGCTGGACGTGGATTGCGACTTTATAATGATAACTCCCGCCTCCGTTAAGCGGTGGTCGGAGATGGCCATGATTCTTTGCTTGGCCGCATCATTGAGGCTTGAAGCCCTCACATCAAAACGCAAATGCACTGCGGAATTAGTTTTGTTGACATGTTGACCGCCCGGCCCCTGGGCGCGCACGGCGGTCAATTCTATCTCAGACATCGGTATTTGCGTATAATCATTTATCCTTAGCATCTGCATTTAATAACACAGGTTCGCCGTAACCCAAATCTTTTAACCTACCAAGTTGAGTCTTCGCATCGCCGACCACCAGATAAAACATTGCATCTGGTCGCAGATAATTATCCGCCAGCGACTTAAAGTCCGCCAACGTCATAGCATCTATACGCTTAGCATTTTGGGTGCGGTAGTCATTTGCAAAACCAAATGAGCTGATTTCAGACACCATCCCCAGCTTATCGCTTAGGGTTTCATTTTTAAGAGCCTGTCCACGTAAGAGGGCTTCTTTCATAGTTTCCAAATCTTCGTCCGAGAAACCCGGGCCGTAGTTTTTGACAATGTCGCGGATGAGGACAAACGATTCCAGTGTAACATTAGAGCGAACACTGGAGCGCACGGCAAATGTGCCGCGTTCTTCGCCGCCGTTAAAGGACGAACGCACCCCGTATGTATAGCCCTTATTAACACGAAGTTCGGTCATAAGCTCCGACGTATAAATGCCGCCAAGCGGGAAATTAATCGCCCGCGCTAAAGGATAATCCGCATGGGTTGCCGCTAATGATGGTCGTTCGACACGAAGGACGGATTGCTTGGAACCCGGCACATCGTAGAAATATATTTTCGACTCCGATATATCATCAGACTGGGGCAAAGTTATGTCGTCGGTTTCCGCACCTGTCCAACGCTCTGCAATGCCGGAAAACGCTTGCTTGACGGCGCCACTATTAACTGCGCCAACTACCCGTAATTTAGCACGCGCAGGCGCATAATTTGCCGCGTAAAACGCTTTTAAATCAGCAAGTTCCACGGCTTCCAAACCGGATTTAGAACCGTAGGCCGTGTAGCTGAACATGTGATCTGACGGGTAGCGTAGTTTCAAGGCTTCACGAGCGGCGATAGCATTGGGATTACCCTCGGCTTGTATAGTCGCGTCAATGCGCTCCGCCTTTAGCAAGGCAAATTCTTCAGCGTCCCAACGCGGTTCTAGCAACATTTCTTCCACCAAAGCGATGGTCGCGTCAAAATTACGTGATAATGTATTGCCGGAAATAATTGTCTTTTCTGAATCAGCGCTAACGGTAATGGTCGAGCCTAATGCATTTATGGCATCTTCAAGTTCCGCCGTAGATTTATTCACTGTGCCTTTTTCGAGCATATCAGCAGTCATATTGGTTACGGCCGGTTTAGCAACATCGCCGCGCTCGCGCCCTGCATCTATGGCCAAAGAGAAATAGACCAATTGTGTTTCGTTGCTTTCGATACCGTAGGCCTCAATCCCGTTATCAAGGCTGGTTCTCCATATATCAGGGGTAGGCAGATCATATGCTGCGCCGAATTCTGGCTCAACTGTGCGGTCAAAGCTGGATGGAGTTCGCGGAAAATCGCGTTTATCTTCTATTTCCGCGACCACTTTTTCTGCACCTTGAACAACTTTTTCTTCAATTATGCTGGCGAGTTTGGCTCCGTCCAATGTTAAATCAACGGCATTTTTTGGTACGATGGATGTCATAACACGCGGTTTATCTTTGATATATGTATTATAAACACGCATCACGTCCACCGTCGTAACTGCCTGCATGTTTTTAAGATCCGTATTGATAAAACCCGGATCGTCCGTGAACACATTATATTGACCAAGTTGGATAGCTTTACCCAGAGCACTTTGAAGGTTGTCATAAAAATCAACTTCTTGTGCCGTCTTAATCATATCAAGATCAGCTTGCGAAATTCCGTTTTCTTCAAAGCGTGCAAAGGCTTTCTGAATACCAGATTGTAAACCGTCTATGTCTTCGCCTTCTTTGGCATCAACCAAGAGATAAAATTCGCCCGCGACTTCCGCAAAATTAGTGAACAGTTGCACTGATGAAGTAACTTTTTCCTCATCGACCATCACCTCGTTAAATGGTGCGCGTTTGCCATTGCCCAGATACGTAGACAGGACATTAAGTGCATAAGAATCTTTATGATATTCTGGCACTGTTGGCCAAGCCATACTAAATTCAGGTACGGTCGCAAAATTATCTTCGTAATAAAGCGAAGATGTTTCAGTTATACCAGATGCACGTGGTTCAATGTTTTCAACCGTCTCGCCGCGCGGAATTTCTGCAAAATACTTTTCAATCCACATTTTGGCTTGCGCAACATCAAAATCCCCTGTCAGGGTTACGGTGACATTATTGGGTACATACCATTTTTGGTAAAATTTTTGTACATCCGCAAGTTCCGCTGCTTCCAAATCAGCGAGTGAGCCAATAACCTGCCAGTTATATGGATGGTCTGCACCGTAGAGAGCTTTGCCTATAATATACCAGCGATGCCCATAAGGCTGGTTATCAACCCGTTGGCGTTTTTCGTTTTTCACCACTTGTTTTTCTTTATCGAGCACAGTCGTCGTAACTGTATTGATAAAATACCCGATTTTATCAGCCTCAGCCCAGATGACTTTCTCTAGTGCATCCTTGGGCACAGCTTGAAAATACTGGGTCATATCATTGGTGGTAAAGCCGTTCGTGCCTTCCCCGCCAATGCGCGTGTTCATCAAATCAAGCCCACCAAATCCCAAGTTTTCAGAATCGAGGAAGAGTAAATGTTCGAACAAATGTGCAAAGCCTGTCCGACCACGAAGCTCCCGACTTGAACCTACATGAACGGCTAGATTAATGGCAACTATTGGGTCGGAACGGTCGACATGAAGAACCACATCAAGCCCGTTTTCCAAAGTATATTTTTCAAACTGAACTTCCGTTGATTTTTTCGTTACCTCAGTAGTAACATTAGTAGCAACAGTGTCTACAGTATCACCTGTACAGGCAGCCAAACCATAGGCCGCAATAACTCCAATGAATAAATTTCCTAAACGCATTTGTATCCCCTTAAACGACAATTGTCCTAAAGTGCGACACAGATGCGGACTTGTCCACAATGATAATAATGAATTTTTTGTAATCTAAACCAAACGACTTTGATTGAGCGCCGCCGCTACAAAGCCTGCGAAAAGAGGGTGCGGCGCGAAGGGCCTGGATTTTAGTTCTGGATGATATTGTACACCTATGAACCATGGATGATCTGGAATTTCTACAATTTCTGGCAGGACGCCGTCAGGTGACATACCGGAAAATTTAACGCCTACATCTTCCAAACGGTCGATATAGGCATTGTTGACTTCAAAACGGTGGCGGTGACGTTCTTCAATAATTGTTTGGCCGTACAATTTCGCAACCAGACTCTCCTTGTTCAATACAGCCGGATAAGCACCGAGCCGCATCGTACCACCCAAATCCGTACTTTCATCACGGGTAAGTTTTTCGTTACCCTTGAGCCATTCCGTCATCAGACCAACAATCGGTTCATCTGTTAAACCAAATTCCGTAGAGCTGGCCGCGTCAATACCGGCTAAATTTCGTGCGGCTTCAATGACAGCCATCTGCATGCCAAAACAAATTCCGAAATACGGTACATTGTTTTCACGCGCATAAGTTACGGCCTGTATTTTACCTTCCGAACCGCGTTCTCCAAAACCACCTGGGACTAAAATACCGTCCATACCTGTTAATATACCCGAACCATCTTTACTAAATTCTTCACTTTCGACCCATTTGATGTTGACCTTGACTTTGTTTGCAATGCCGCCGTGCACAAGGGCTTCGGTTATGGACTTATAGGCGTCAGGCAATACGGTGTATTTACCGACCACAGCAATATTAACCTCACCATCTGGATTGTGAAGTGTTTCTGAAATGGCCCGCCAACGACGCAAATTAATCCGTTTTCGTGTTTCCATATTGAAATGAAAAAGCACTTCCCTGTCCAACCCTTCGGCGTGATAAGCAAGCGGCACATCATAAATCGAACGTGCATCAAGCCCTTGAATAACAGCACTTTCGCGCACATTACAAAACAGAGCAATTTTGCGGATATCTCCTTTGGAGATTTCTCTGTCAGCACGACACAACAGGATGTCCGGCTGAATACCAATAGAGCGTAGCTCCTTTACGCTATGTTGGGTCGGTTTGGTTTTTACTTCGCCCGCTGCCGCTATATAAGGCAGCAGAGTTACATGCATAAACAACACCTGTGCACGACCTAACTCTTGCCCAAGCTGTCGCAGAGCTTCGAAAAATGGTAGGCCTTCAATATCGCCTACCGTGCCGCCGACTTCACATAATACAAAGTCCACATTCTCGCCCGCATCTGAAAGAACGAAATTTTTTAGCTCGTCCGTTACATGAGGGATGACTTGCACTGTAGCACCCAGATAATCGCCGCGTCTTTCTTTTTCGATGATGTTGGAATAGATACGTCCTGTTGTGATATTATCACTCTGATGGGCAGATACGCCCGTAAAGCGCTCATAATGACCAAGATCAAGGTCTGTTTCCGCCCCGTCGTCTGTCACATAACACTCACCGTGCTGATAAGGTGACATAGTACCAGGGTCTACATTTAAATAGGGATCCAGTTTACGCAGGCGGACTTTATAGCCGCGCGCCTGTAGCAGTGCGCCAAGCGCCGCAGAGGCTAAGCCTTTACCCAAAGACGAGACAACACCGCCTGTAATAAATATATATCTTGGTTTAGTTCTTCTGGCCATTGCCCGTTCCTAAAATCAGAAAACGGGCAAACGGCTATCTAATAAAGGATGGCGTTATTCCGTTAGTCCTGTGGTGTTTCCTCAGGTTTTGCTTCTGCATTTTCCTGAGTGTCTGCAGTCGATTCTAAGGCTTGAGAATCTTCTACCAACGGGGTCGTATCTTTGTCTGAAACGACCGGCGTATTCAAGTCATTATTTTGACTAATTTCACCGTTACCAGTTTCAGTCGCCATTTCTTCTTGTGCAGTTTCAGTATTAAAGGGACCGCTGTCTTGGTTTTGATAATTAAATGAGATAGAAATCAACAGGCTAACTACTAAAAATGCGCAGCCAAATATAGCGGTCATGCGTGTTACAAGATCAGCCGTACCGCGCCCAGACATAAGTCCGCCACCACCGCCACCGCCGCCAATACCAAGCGCACCGCCTTCGGAACGCTGGATCAGAATTAGTCCGATTAAAATTATGCTGATGATGAGCAATACAACAAGTAACACATTGGCCATAGGGGTCTCTAATCTAAATCTTTAAATCCGTTCAACTGGCCATATGGCCACTTTTGCCGCGCTTTACAAGATAAGGTGCTAAATTACCAGATATTTATCTTGTTTACAGCAATTAAAGTTTCACAACTAAAGTTAACGGCTAAAGTTAACACCTAGGTCAATTAATGTGCCCAGCTTCGGATTATGCCCTTTTCAGGCGAATTACATTTAACCAAAACAGTTTCCGGCTAATTTGTGTGGATGCAAATGAAACAAGCAAGCGCGAATGACAATATACCCTCGGGGCACAATACGCCTGAAGGTGCAGTCCTTGAGCGGCATGCTCCAGCACCTATGGTGTTATCAACAAAATACACGAAGCGCAATTACGAAAGCGCGGTACAAAACGGTAATCCGCCAAAGCGCCGTAAAACGGGGGGGCGGATTCCCGTTTTAGCATTAGTATTGCTCTGGCTTATTTTCGCAGCAACAATTGCGCGGTTTGCCGGAAGCGAAGAAGGTAATTTGCTCACAGGGAACGGTCTTATTATAGCTGTATGCGGGTTTGGTTTAACGTCTCTTTGGCTTGCCTCATTGTCACGAAGGCGCGACGCCAAAATTAGCCACAGCCTTGGTATAGCTGGCACATCCATGAGTATATCTGGGTTAGCCTGGCAATATTTCAGTGCCCAATCTGGTATTATGTCTTCGCTAGAGTTAATCGTTATGGGGTTGGCAGCCACGAGTTTAGTTTTAGCCAAGCTATGGCGCACGCCATTTCTCTTGCATTTTTCTATGTTTTTGATGATCGGTTGGAGCAGTTATGTTTTTATGAATACACAAATATCTGACTTCGTTTGGCTGTTTCCTGCTCTTTGGTCACTGCAAATGCTTTTGGCTATTGACTTTAGAATAAAACGTTCAATTGCCCTTTGTGTTTTCTCCGGATTACTCTGGATAGGCATTAACCTATTCTTGCTTGCGTAAGATTATCTCTCGACATAACTGTAAAACCGCCTAAATTCTGACTAGAATCAATAATAATTTCAAAACGCCTCGTTCTTGCGTTAATGGGTTTCGTGTTTTAGGGTCGGTCATGCACTGGTATGTATATGTAGAAAGTCAATCTTACGGCCCTTACTCTGATGATCAAATGCGCGGGTTTGTCGCAGAAGGTCGCATAACACCCAGTTCATTGATTTCCAATGCCCCGCAATCAGGTTTCTTTGGGGCCACAGAATTTGATGCTTACAATCTATGGACCCACCAAGCCCAGCAAGATATGCTAATGTCAGTTGCCGCGACTGGCAATGTTGCAGTACAAGCAACAACGCGTAACTACGCACCTATTCAGCCTGTCCAACCTGCAAAAGAGCAAGCTATACAGCAAAACATACAACAATTCGCACCACAACAGGCACAAGAACCTTCAACACAGCTTGAACCGATAGAATTGGAACCAAGCCAGACCTACGCGTCGATATCTACCGACTATGAACCCGTTGTTCAACCTACGGCGCGGCCAAAAAGCGGATCAGAAAAAAAACAAATAATTGAGAGAACACAATCTTGCATATTCCTTGTTCTGGCAGAAATCAGTTCAAATGGTGAAATGGATTTCTTAAAGGCATTGCAAGCCTTTGGCCAAGCCGAACGTGTTGGCGATACTGTCTGGTTGGTGAAAACAACCCATTCAGTTGAGCATATCCGCAATATCCTGTCGCAAACTCTTAACCAACAAGACAGGCTCTTTATTCTGAACAGCAAAGCCGGAAAACCCGCATGGTTCAACATAGGCACTGACCTGGACCACCGCCTCAGAAAACTATGGGACGAAGGCGAAGAGTATTAAAAGAGAGCAAAAACATATGACTACGCACACATTTGATCAACATGTCCGCAAAGAGACCATTATTAATGTCGTGATTAATGTTGTTATTAATTGCACAATAATTTGGTTTCTCAATCGGCACAAGGATACGGTTTCCGCCTTTGGGGATGAAGGGTTTCGTGTAGATATCTTGGCAACTGCGTTCCTATTGTTTTTTTTAATGAGCCTAATTGTGATGAGTATTCATCGCGCATTGCAAAAAGCAAATAAACTTCCTGAATTTTACATAAATTCGCAACATTGGCGCCACAAATTGTTTGGCCGATTACCCTATTCTGTGTGGGTATTAGCGTTGGGGTTTGGACTGTTCGCTCTCTTGGTTTTTGCGCCATTAACGATTGGAGTATTAGCGGCATTCAGTATTACAGAATTCACACCTTTGGCCTACACCATAGGCAAAGGGATTTGGGTTGCATTTTTTACGGCGATAATGACCAGAACAATCATTGAAACCGCTTTGATAAAACCCAAACCGCACAAATCTTGATGAGGGACGGCAGAAAATGGCACAATATTACAGCTTGACCAAAACGGATACTCTTTGGATACGACTGTACGTAGTGAAGAAGTAGCCTTGTATTGCAGACGTCCTATATTTTGGTGACAGTTGTTAAAAGCTAAATGTAAAACCGTAATTTGAAAAAATTTGCCGGATTTTGTGTGAGCAAGAGGGTATAAAAAAAGCGGAACCTAAAAGGCTCCGCTTTTCTGTTTTAGCTTGGGCAATTATGCCCTATCGAAAGCTTAGCCTTCAACAAGAGTCAATTCGCCAGCCGCTTCTTTACCGCGGTTTTCTACGATTTCGTAGCTGACTTTTTGGTCTTCTTGTAGGCCAGAGAGGCCAGCTGCTTCAACAGCACTTACGTGTACAAACACGTCTTTGCCGCCATCATCAGGCTCGATAAATCCGTAACCTTTAGTTCCGTTAAACCATTTAACTGTTCCAGTTGCCATGTTTACTCTCCTAATTTGAGTATGTATAAAACCCTCACAACTTTGGCAAAGCTGCAAGAGACAAATAGAAATTAAAAGCTGGAAAATTGAAGGACTTAGGACTTGGAAACGTTTGGAAGACCGTGAGATCTACACCTTAAAAAGGTACGCTTAATTAGGCACTTAGAAAAACAATATTTATATACTCACGACTACCAGAATTCAAAATCTGAGCTTTCTATACACCTGTAAAAGTATTGTGCAAGTTAATTTGTCTCCTCAATGCAGTCGTCAAACGATTATTCATGAGCTGTTTTTATCATATCCGCAGCTTTTTCTGCGATCATTATTGTTGGTGCATTGGTATTTCCGGAGTTTAATTGCGGCATAATTGACGCATCAACCACACGCAGGCCTTTAATACCGTGCACCTTTAATTTCGGGTCAACTACGGCCATTTTATCCACGCCCATTTTACACGTTCCGACTGGGTGATAAACAGTATCGGCGCGATTGCGGATTTCTTCGCGCCATTCATCATCGCTCATATTTTCTGAGCTGTACAAACGTTTGCCGCGAATACTGTTGAACGCAGGAGCTTTGACGATTTGGTCGACGAGCTTTACGCCTTTGAGCAGGACGTCCATGTCTTCATCGTCTTCTAAAAATGCCGGATCAATAAGCGGGGCTGCAATTGGGTCTGCGCTCGCGAGTATAACCGAGCCACGCGATGTTGGGCGCAGCACACAAATATGGCAAGAATAACCATGCCCCCAATGGGTTTTACGAGCATGGTCATCAACAATACCGACGACGAAATGCGTTTGCAAATCCGGGACTTTTACCTCGGGACTGGATTTATAAAACCCGCCAACTTCTGCAAAATTAGATGTGAAAATCCCGGTCTTGTGCTTTCTATATTCAAATACGGCTTTAACGGCTTTGTAAATACCGACGAGCGAATATCCCAATGTATCTGTGCTTTTGGATTTGTAGGAAATAATATAATCAATATGATCGTGCAGATTTTTCCCGACGCCTGGTAAATGGTGTACACAATCAATTTTGTGTTTGGCAAGTTCGGCCTTATCACCAATACCAGACAGCAAAAGCATTTGCGGTGAACCAAATGCCCCACCGCACAGGATGACTTCGCGAGCCGCATTTATCGTTTCGGCTTTTCCCTCGATCTGGCATTCTACACCTGTCGCACGCTTGTTTTTTATATTCACCTTGGTCGTGAACGCATCTGTGATTACCGTCAAATTGGAACGATCTAGATTGGGGGTAAGATATGCTTTCGCCGCGCTGAAACGTTGCCCGTCTTTTTGCGTGACTTCGTAACGCCCTGTGCCTTCAAACTTTGCTCCATTGAAATCCTTAGTTTTAGGAAGCTGGATTTGATCACACGCGTCGAGATAATGCTGCGCCGTTGGGTTTGGCGATTGCAAATTTGTGACATTTAATGGCCCACCCCTTGCACGCAATTTTGTAGCACCCGCTTCACAATTTTCGGATTTTTTGAAATACGGAAGCACATCATCCCATCCCCAGCCTTTAGCGCCCATTTTTACCCAGTTGTCATAATCAGATTTATGCCCGCGTATATAAATCATAGCATTTATTGCGGACGAACCACCGAGTGTTTTACCGCGTGGTTGATATCCGCACCGCCCGTTCAACCCTTTTTGCGGCACGGTTTCAAAGCCCCAATTCAGCTTCCCTGGTTTGGGCATTATTGCAGCGGATCCTGCTGGGACATTAATTAGAAAACTATCATCCTTTGGCCCCGCTTCCAGCAGGCACACTGATATATTCGGGTCTTCGGATAACCTTCCTGCCAAAGTACAGCCGGCAGAACCACCGCCAACAATAACATAATCAAAACTCTTCAACGTCACCTCTCAATGGTTTTTTTACACCGTCTAACACAACGCCCCAAATAGCAATCTTTGGCCAATTTTCGGCTTTGGTTGTTAGAGGGTTTGCGTTCAATATTGTAAAGTCTACTTTTTTTCCAACTTCGATAGAGCCAATTTCGCTCTCCAATCCCATGGCCCACGCTGCATCAATCGTAATTGTCCGCAGAGCTTGCTCTGCGCTTAGTTTCTCAGACGGTGTCGAAACGCCACCTTCGCGCGTTGAACGTAACATATGCACCGAAGCGGCTGTGAGCGGCGAAGGCGGCGCCAAAGGCGCGTCAGAATGTAATGTCGTTGGCAATCCGGCTTTTATCGTCGAAGCCAGTGGTGTCATAAACTTCACGCGTTCGCCAATGGCTTGCACATATGCTTCCCCCATATAATGTACATAATGTGACGCAACAGAAACACCGGCACCCAGTTCTTTAGCCTTGGCGATTTGTTCAGGTCTTATCAGGCCGACATGCTCCAGCACTAATCTTTGCCCATCTGCAGTTTCGTTTTTTCGTACAGTTTCAAGCGCGTCCAAGGTCGCATCCTGAGCGGCATCACCATTAGAATGGATGCGAATATCAAGACCTGCATCCCAATAAGGTTTCATGGTTTCAGTGAGTATATCAGGACCCGAAACCCACAAGCCTTCCTCACCTTTATTTTGCCCCCCCGTATATCCCGGCGGCGATACACGCATGGTTTGTGAATAAAAAGCAGCGTCTGTGAACAGTTTCACTTGTGGCAGAACGCGCGGCCAAGTGTCTTTAGTCGTTTCGACCATAGCATTCATTTTTGCAATGCGTTCGTTTCCAAAAGCTTGGGCGAAAGCTCTGTGTTCTGGAACCAAATAAACTTTGGTTTTGCTCTGCGCATTTATCAAAGCCTTGTAGTAATTATCCTCCAAACCAAGACCAAATAGACCATAACCCAGCTCGGCGACACTTGTTACACCATTGTCTGCAAACATGGATTCCAGGCCCTTGAAGCCAGACCCAATATCCTTAGGGGCTAAAAATAAATGCCCAACATTTGTAAGAAAATCAAATACGGCATCTTCATAAACACGTCCGGTTGGTTGCCCGTCTTCACCGAGCGGCACGCCTTTGTGTTTCTCCGCCCAACTGACATCAACTTTGGCATAGGCAAGGGCTTTGGAATTGAGGTAAAAATCATGACCTGAATAATGCCAAATAATCAGTGGGCGATCCGTTGTGATAGCATCAAGATCGTGTCTATTAAGGTTACCGTGAACCAAGTTGTGATAGCCGTATATCACCAAGGGTTCATTCCCTTCTGTATTTTCATTGATTTGCGTAATACGTGCCAAGAACGAAGCTCTGTCAGGCAATCCTTTCATTGTGCCAGCAGGTGTCTCGACATCCCAAGGCGGTGCAAATGGCTTGGCATACATCATGGCACCCAAAATCATATGCACATGTGGATCGATGAGGCCAGGGACTATGGTTTGTACAGAAAAATTACTATCAATCGTCGCACCGTTAAAATCCCGGGCAAGTTTTTTGCTTTTGCCAACGCCAATAATTTTATCACCGCGTACGGCTACAGCTTCAGCAGTGGGTTTTTCCGCGTTAGATGTGAGTATGGTTTTAGCCGTATATATGGTGACATCTGTATGCTCTGGTACAGGTTTGGTGCAAGCGGTCATTAGGCATAGGACTGTTATGAAAACCATCTGGCTTACAAATTTCATATCTCGCTCACACTCCACACAATTAATATGAATAAACTTGCATAGGGAGAGGCCGCTTGTCAATTTTTTGAATTATCAAGATACAGATATAAAAAGAGCCGCCCTGTGATGGGCGGCTCTTAAGTAAAAGCAATGGGGCGCAAATGCTCCTACTATTTGTGTTACGTTTTCTAGAAATTCGCGACCACGCCAACCCCATATGTGCGGCCAATATTTGGTTTGCTGGTGATGGTGCCAAAGAAATCGCGTCCACTATCTTCTAATCCATCTGCATCATTGAGATTGCGTCCCCAGACATAAAACTCGAACTTTTCATTATTTGGCAAAATTCCGATACGACCATTTATTTGGGTGAGCGAGTCGATAAATCCGAACGGCACAGTTGCGCCGCCTGCAAGTTGGGTGGTTTTCTCCTCATTAACCCCCGTGAAAAATCCGCCCGTATGGGTGACATCTGCGCGTATCAATAACGAGCTGTTCAAGGATGGTAAATCATGGGTATATACTGTGGCCAGCGATGCCGTGAACTCTGGCGCATTAGGTAATTTATTGCCCGTTGCGTCAGCTCCGGCTGTACCGCCGCCAATAAAGGAATCAAATTTGGCACTTAAAACGCCAACGGAACCTTGAACCTCTAGATTGTCTGTGGCTTGCAATTGGAACTCCGCTTCCAAACCTTGCGTTTTCACTTTCGCAGCATTGGTGATGCGGATGGATGTTCTACCGCCGCCAAGGTCAACAAATTGGTTCACTTGGTAATCATCATAATTGGCTAAGAAAGCAGCAAGATTTAACCTGAGGCGGCCATCCACGAAATTGCCCTTCATGCCAACCTCAAAACTATCTACCGTCTCTTTATCAAATTCCAATCCGTTGTTTGCGGCTAGTTCCACAGCATTAATAAAGTCGAGATTAAAACCGCCGCTTTTATAACCGGATGAATATTTAGCATATACATTTGCATCATCTGACAAGGCAAATGTCAAGCTTAGAGCGGGCGAGAAAAACTTATCCTGCCGTGCATTAATTAGTGGCGAGGGTGCAGGTGGATTCGGGTCCGTAGGATCAACGCCGGTAGACCCAATTGCAAATATTCCTGAGTTTCGCCCATCGAGCAACCAGTTGGCGTCTTTGTCTTCCACACTGTATCGACCACCAAAACCAATCGTTAAGCGATCGGTGAAATCTAAACTGCCATTGACATATCCGGCAATACTTTTTGTATCGACTTGACCGCCGTTAAACACGCTCGAACCTTCAGCACCAAAGCCGACAAAATTAGCCACGAAGGCCAATTGGGCTTGCGTAATTGTTGCAGGGTTAAATCCAAATGCAGGCGCCACAAATGGGCCAATAAACCCTTCGTAAAAATCCAGACCAATAATAGCATCGCGATTGGTCGTGGCGTCTTGCTTGTAATAATAAAGCCCCGCCATATAAGTCAATCGCTTGTCGCCGGGCGATAGAATTTGGAACTCTTGAGTGTATTGTTTGAAAGTATCCGTGTAATCGATAGAAAAAATATCGGTATCAGAATAGTCTGTGGCATTTGTGGAAAACCCTTCGGTGTCGCGAAATGCAGATATGGATTTAAGGGTAAATCCGTTTTGCATTTCATATTCTAAATCAATAGTCCCGCCTTTAACCTCGCGCTCGTCGTTTGGATCTATGTTAAAGGCAACGCGCCGGGGCTCGGGGGCAATAGCCACTGGGAATATAGCGAGGAAATCGGATAAAGGCTCGCCAATAAGCGCCGTGTTTTCTGATTTTAATCCGTCATAAGAAAGATTGATTTCAAAGTTGTCGGAGGACGCAAATCTAAGCTGAGCTCTGTAGGCAAGCACGTCCCTATCAGCCAGATCATTCCCGGTTGTTATGTTCTGTACATAGCCGTCGCGGTCGGTTTTAGAGACAGAAAATTTTGCCGCCGTATTTTCGCTAAGCGGCACATTCACCATGCCTTTAAATTCCCGGTAATTAAAATTACCAAGATCGGCGCTAGCCTGACCGTAAAATTCCTTGCTCGGTTTTTTTGTCACCAGACTAATGGCGCCCGCCACCGTGTTTTTACCAAACAACATACCTTGTGGCCCGCGCAGAACTTCGACACGCTCCAAATCAAGTAGTTCTTGGTTGGATGATGGAGACTGTCCCATATAAACACCGTCAACATAAACACCTACACGGCTATCAAAGCCAATATTACGACTGCTTGAGCCAACCCCACGGATTGTAATTACCGAACGAAAATCAGTGCCGTTGGAGATTTGAACATTGGGAATATATTCGTCTATCTGAGAAAGCTCGCGAATACTGGTTTGGTCAATATCGTCTGCGCCGAGTACAGATATGGCAATGGGGACTTCGGTCAATTTTTCGGCCCGCTTTGTGGCGGTAACAATAATTTCGTCTTTGGTTTGCGCCGTAGCATTGGGGCCTGCCATCAAACCAGTGAGTGCAGTTGTGACTAATAAACCGCCGAGCGCAGTTAGCGTATTTTTCATTTTCATGATAATCCCTTTTAGTAATTTCCTTCTTGTGAATTTCAAACCTGTGCTATTGCAGAACAGATTTTATACTTTACATCTATTACTATACAGGCTTGTATAGTAATATCAAGTGAGAATGGGACCCAATAATGAACAATCGTTCAAGTTCACAAAAAGCCGCGCACAAACCGCCGCGTAAATCTCCCAGCAAAATTATAGGCAGGCCGCGGGATCCGGCTAAGGAAGCTCTGGTTTTAGATGCTGCATTGCAACTTCTTAAAGAGGTCGGCTTTGAAAATTTTTCGATTGCGAAGGTTGCGGCTTTGTCTGGCGTAGCCCGCCCAACAATCCGTCTACGCTGGGCCAGCAAAGAAGATTTGTCTATCGCTGTTGTGGAAAAACTGTTTGATGAACGAACACACGCCCGCGATTTGGGTGCTGACGGTCACGGCGATGCTCGCGAGAAGATAAGGGTAGTTTTATCAGGCCTTATCGAAATGATTAGTGAGCCAGGTGTTGCCAAAGTTTTGTCTTCGCTTGTTGCGGTAGCCAATTACTCCGAGCCCCTTAGTCAATTGCGGAAATATATATTAAACCGCCGCGGTATTGTTTTGCGCGGTTTGTTGGAGCAGGGGATAGCAAGAGGGCAATTTGCACCAGATTTAGATATAGAACGCGCACTGGATGCTCTTAACGGCCCCATACTTTTTCGCATGTTAATCATGAATCTGCCTATGGATGCACAGGATGCGGATTTCATTATTGATATGGTGCTGCCAGTTTATGGAAAATAGTAACTGGTTAGTCAGACTGTATTAATAATACCACAATGTACTAAAAATTTCGTTTGGTATTTTAATAAACTTGTTTTTACCTGCAAATACTGTAAAATTTCTCCCAACATAATGATGTTAAACGACATCAAATTTTAGGGGAACTCTCATGTTAAAAAAATATATCCTAGGCGCATCTTCGCTCTCTCTTCTTGTGGCCATGCCAGTCTTTGCGCAAAATGGGCCGACGCTCGACGAAGTCATTGTCACGTCGCAATTCCGAGAGCAAGGGTTGCAAGATGTACCCCTTTCCGTTTCTGCAGTGGATGCAAAGATTATCGAAGAGCAAAGCGTTGTTAAAATTGAAGATTTAACAACCTTTGTACCAAATTTCACTTACACAGAAACGGGTATTTCAACTAACTTCTTTATTCGTGGTGTTGGTTCTGGGATTAATCAAGGCTTTGAACAGTCCGTTGGTGTTTATGTTGACGGAGTTCATTACCCACGCGGTCAACAAGTACGTGCGCCCTTTCTTGATTTGGAGCGTGTAGAAGTTCTGCGTGGCCCTCAGTCTATTTTGTTCGGTAAAAACTCGGTTGCTGGTGCCATGAACATTACCACTGCCAAGCCAACCGATACTTTTGAAGGCTCCATCATGACCTCGCAGGAAATCGAAGACGGCGAAACCATTGTCGAAACCATGCTTTCTGGCCCTATTAGCGACCGTGTGCGGTTTCGTGTTGCCGGTCGTTACCGTGACCTAGACGGTTGGATTACTAATGCCACGCTTGGCCGGGACGAACCAAACCGTGAAGAATTAACCGTTCGCGGCACCGTCGAATTAGACGTAACTGACGACCTTATGGCAACATTTAAATATGAACATAGCGACTTTGATAGTCTTGGCCGCAATATGGAAATTGAAAATGCCCAAGCTCTTGGTGGCCTAACATATGGTCAGGTTTTGGCAGGATTGTTTGGTGCAGACCCGAGCGTCCTTAATGAAACCCGCGACGGCATTCGTTCTTCAAATGGCGACTTCTCCAACAACAAGATGCAAACGGCTCAAATGACACTGGACTGGCAATGGGGTGATCATGATGTGCAAACAATAACTGCATTTGAAAAACTGGATTATGATGAAGTTTGCGATTGTGATTTCACAGGCGCAAATGTATTTTTGGCAGCTTTGCAAGAAGAGTATGAGCAGTTCTCTCAGGAATTCCGTATAACCTCACCGCTTGGTGATAAATTCGACTATATTCTGGGCGCTTATTTCCAGACTTCTGATCATGTTTATAATGACCAGATTATTATCAACCCAAACTCAATTTTAATCCTTGCCTTGGGCGCACCTGGACCGCTGTTGTCAGGCACACAAGCCGCAAGGATTGCAAATGTTGATGCGACAGTGTTATCTGCATTCGCGCAAGTAAATTGGCATTTCAATGATGCTTTTACTTTGCAACTCGGTGGCCGCATTACCAATGACGACCGTGAAGGTAATCGGGTAATGGATATTCAAGCAGCAGGCGGCGGCGCATTACCAGCCGCCCAAGCAGGTGCAGCAGTTGTCTATGCTGGTGGGTTTTCAATAAGCTCCACAAATCTAGCGGGTCTGGCTGGTCTTGGTGACCCAACATCAATATTTCTTTTGGGCGCATTAGGGCAGCCACAAGTTACTGGTGAGCGCAACGTTACTAAATTTTCCCCAGATGTGAAATTGGTTTGGGATGCGAATGACAATGCTATGCTCTATGCAAGTTGGGCGCGCGGATTTAAATCTGGCAGTTTTGATTTTCGTGCCAACAATCGGGGTGCATCTGCTACATCTAGTGATGCATTTGAATTTGATGACGAACAGGCAACAAATTATGAGGTTGGTGGTAAATTTAAACTTGGCGCTTCTGCCGAAATAAATGCTACGGCTTATTTTACCAAATTTGATGATTTACAAATTTCCATATTTGACGGTACTCTTGGTTTCAATGTAGGCAATGCTGCGACATCCGAAGTGAAAGGTATCGAAGTTGATGGACGTTGGGCACTCACTGAACACGTGCGCTTAAATGGTGGTTTGTCCATTATGGATTTTGAATTTACTGATTTTGAAAATGGCCAGTGCTATGCAGGTCAAACGCCAAATAGTAATGATCCTGCAACGCCGAATTTGTGTAGCTATACAGGCCTGTCCAACCAATTGGTGTCTGATTTTTCTGGAAATATTGCTATAGATTTCGACCACCAAATTGGGGATTTCGAAATAACGGGACTAGCCAGTATGTTTTATGCAAGTGCCTATGACGCTGCACCCACACATGACCCATTAGGTCGTCAAGACGGATATGCTAAATTCAATGCCCGCTTGGCTTTTGCGCCACAAGACGGGCCTTGGGAAGTCGCTATCCTGGGCAAAAACCTCGGTAATGAAATCGTCCGCACCTATACAGGCGACGCCCCGCTTGCTTTTAGCTCATTTGGCCGTAAAACCAATTACAGCTTCTTTGGCCAAGGACGGACGATTACCGTGCAAGGCAAAGTAAAGTTCTAGGACAAAATCCTAGGCTTCTGTCCAATTCCATGTAAAATAAAAAGGCTGGGAAATCCCAGCCTTTTTTGTACTTATTTTTCGGGAGCAAGTTATGCGTACATTTTTATTAACCACAATATTTGTTATTGGGCTGCCAGCTTGCAAACAACCCACAGCAAATATTGAAAATGTTGTAAGTACACAGTGCACTGCGGGGCAATTTTCTCAAGCTGAGATACGCTCAAAAAAATCCGAAAAATTTCACAATATAAATAATGAGACGATAAACAAAATCGCCTTGGACTTGCGCACTTGTATCGGGCATCCAGACCCCGCAATCCGCGACGGGCTCGTTTATGAAAGCCTATCTGGTTTCTTGCGAAACGAACAGCTTACAGACACAACAAAGCTTGCATTGTTCGAGACTATACTCGGCCTATTAAACGGCCCGCGTATTGAACCAGGATACACAAAGCCTTTTGCAGCCCTTAACATGTCCGAACTTGCAAGAGCCGATAGGGTATTGCCGTACCTGTCAGACGAGCAAAGAGAAATACTCGTACAGACAACGGCCTCCTATATGACTGAAATCACAGATTACCGAGGTTTTATCAATAATGAAGGCTGGCGGCACAGTGTTGCACATACGGCAGATATAATTTTACAGCTATGCCTGAACGAAAAAGTGACCAAGACACAATTGCGGACACTTCTAATTGCGCTCGGCTCTCAAATCGCACCAACCAGCGACCACGCCTATATACACGGCGAGCCGGAACGCTTGGCAAGAGCAATACTTTATATTGCCAACCGGGATGTGATTTCGGCAGATGATTGGCAGGAATGGTTTGAGCAAGTAGCTGATCCCACACCCTTGACCACTTGGGGGGACGCATATAGCAACCAAGCAGGTTTGGCAAAACTGCACAATACCAAAGCGTTTTTATCGGCAATTTATATTAATGCGACAGAGACAAAAAATACGAGAATAAAGGTTTTACTCATGCCTTCGCGCGGTGCATTGCTAAAACTACCTTAACTAATGCCTCCGCACTCAACTAAAAAACATTTTGGCAAATTATTCTTCTGCGGCATCTTTTGCAGCCTGCGCTTCTGCTGCAGCCAATTCAGGGTTTTCAGCAGCAAATTTCGCTGCCGCCTTAGCGGCCGCTTTGGCGCGCGCAGCCGACAAGGTACCTATAATTTTGTCCATTGTTTGCCCGTGGTCTAAATTCATTATTGCAGAGACTTCGCGAACCATTCTGTCAATTGCTCGTTCATATAATTGCCGTTCCGAATAAGACTGCTCGGGCTGTTCTTCGGTTCTGTATAAATCACGAACAACTTCGGTTAAGAGTAGTAAATCACCAGAATTGATTTTGCCTTCATATTCTTGTGCACGGCGGCTCCACATTGTTCTTTTAATGCGAGGACGGCCTTTTAGGGTCGTAAACGCATCTTTTAGCACCATGTCATTGGCGAGACCACGCATACCTGAGCTTTCTGTCTTCAAAGTTGGAACACGCAGCGTCATTTTGTCTTGCTCAAACAAAATTACATAAACTTCTAATTCCATCTCGGCAATGGTTTCTGTGTCCACAGCAACGACCTTGCCCATACCGTGAGCAGGATAAACAATAAAGTCACCTGCTTTGAATTCTAGTTTAGTTTTTTTTGACGTACTGTTCTTGGTCGCCTTTTTTTTCTTCGTAGCCATAAATGGATTTTCCTTTTGTGCAAGCGGCCCTGAAACTAATGCCGCTCATCATTCATATAAAAACGACGCGGGGACGTTTGAACCCGCGCCGTTTCAATTTCATTACTATAACATAAAAATTGTCAAAAAACCAGTCCATGGTCAACATTTTTTCAAAAAAACACGCATTTTATAAATCATGCACTTTTAAAATTTACTAAGGATCGCCCTTACCTGGCGCTGGATCAAAGTATTTTTCAAATTTTCCTGTTTCTTCTTCAAAACTTTCGCCGTCGTCAGGGGGAGTACCCATAATAGTTATGTTCGGCCAGATGTCCGCATATTTTGTATTTATCGCTAACCACTTACCGTCTTTATCGTCCTCAGTGTCCGGTACAATGGCATCTATTGGGCATTCAGGCTCACAAACACCGCAATCAATGCATTCATCTGGATGGATCACCAACATATTTGCACCCTCATAAAAACAATCTACAGGGCACACTTCTACACAGTCCATAAATTTACATTTGATGCATTCGTCTTTAACAATATATGTCATTGTCAGCCTTTTCTTCCTTAAGATTGCCTTGCATCCAATTGGCGTGGGTGGGATATTTTGTCAACCGCCTTATCTGCATTTGACCCTAGAAGTCGCAGGTCGTATCGGAACTGATATGAGAATAAAGCGTACGGGCTTCTGTTGCCGGCCCTCGCCTTTGTCCAAGTGATAGCACTTCGATTTCCCACAAATTATTATGTGCATTGAAAGTCAGTAGGTCACCAATATATATTTCACTATGAGGTTTACAAACGCGAAAAATTTGGTCGCCACGAATTATGCGTACCTGTCCGCGCTTTATACACCGAGCAGATAAATCCCGCTTTTTAAAAAACCGCGCACGCCAAAGCCAGACATCCAATCGAATACTATCAATTGTCAAGTTTTCTCATCTTTGTTTTTTGTTTTTGGCTTTGTCTTTGGTTTCTTGGGTCTTTCTTTTTTGGTTTCTTCAAAATTTAATCCAGCCAATGCAGCGAATGGGGAGTTAGATTGGGCATTTGCACCTACTTTTTTGGGCGGCGCCCAACTTGTTTTCACAGCTATACCTGAAGGTTTCTTAGAAGAGTTTTGGCGTTTTTCATGTCGCCTAGACTTGGTGTGTTTGACTTGATTAGCCTGTTTTGCCTTTTGCATACTGGCTGCTGCCATAGCATCATAACTCATGACATTTTTTTGCCGCGCAGTATTTTGTCTCTTTGAAACGCCCTCGTCTTTATCTGGGTCAGGGTTTGCTTGCACAGATGCTTTATAACGCGCAGGTGATTTTTTCTGACGCCCAAACCCCCATAACTCGAGATGTGTCCGAAACACAGGTTTTCCGCTTTCGTCTTCATCAGGTCGGAGAATATGATCATTCAATGGTGCAACCCGTTGTCTTTTAGGAACATAATCTGAGTTTGTTTTATCCACGACAGGCTCAGGCTTTTTTGGCAAAACTGGCGGGAAGTCGTTGGGATTTATTTCGCCCAGCTCTTTGGCTTTACGAATAGCATCTCGACGTGCGAAGTAAGCCAAGACATATTCTTTATGATTGGCAGCTTCTTTGGTTGTGTATTTTTGGGATGTCTTACGGTAGTTCAGAGCTACTAAAATTTTTTCAAAATCATCAAATGAACATCCAAGCAAAGATAACATCTCTTTTTTAATAACAAAACGTCCATCTTTACGTTCTCTTCGGGCTTGGAATAACAAATTCCCAAGCCGATTGAGTATATCAAAGCGAATGATGCGCGGGCCTCGGCGCGTATATCCTGCCATGTTCAAGGCTTGTTCTGCATACCCATCAATAACCGGTAATGAAGTTATACCATTTGCAGGAAAAAAAGGCTGCGTAGATATTTCTCCTTCTTCTTTTTTTGCCCATGCATGTGAATACAAAATACTGAGCAATCGCGCAGGTGCCGGTTTCATTAAATCGCGCATATATGCATAGTAAAATCCAAAAGCACCGCCCAATCCAACAATATGCCCCCTAGCAATATTGCCCGTATCTTTTATCAATTTATGGTGTTTTCTACCGTCAAGCGTTCCATTGTTTTCAAACATGACATGGGCCAAAGCACGGGCATCCTTATAAGAAGTCGGGCTTTGTGTAAAATCACGAAGTGCAAATATACACCCTAACTTTTGCTCCACCTCAAGACGAATAAAATCAGCTAAACGCCCAAGCGCACCATCACGTAATACGTTTGCACCCAACGTTCCGCATAACAATTCCACTTGGGGCTTGAGCAGTGTATCACTTGCGACGAGCTTACTAATAGCAGCACCATTCCACAAAAACTCACCATTATCTGATAAAGTGATCGCACCATGCTCAGATCCGGCTATGGCCATCAAACGCCTATCAATTTCTGGGGTTAAAGCTTTTTGCGCCGCTTGCAGAATGGCTTTGGTTTCAATATCGCTCTGTGTAATGACAGGGGAAAATTGCAAGCCATTTAGCTCACCAAGAATTTGACCAGCAACCGTCACTTGTCCTGTTGGTGTGACAATAACATCCATGTCCAACTCTTCCCCTATTCCTTTTAATAAAACACTTGTTCGCCGGTCGACAAATTTATCTACGAGTTTTACATGTAGCGCATCCGATAACCTATGTTCAACAGTTTGTGCATATTTTATCCAGTCTTTTTCATCTGAAATAGCTCTTGGATGCCAATTCGTTTTATGAGCAATATATGTCCACGTGCGAATATTTGCCAATCTGGAAGATAGCATTTCAACCGAACCGCCAATTTCATCAAGGCGGGAAATATTGCGTCGCATATATGAATTGGATATTACACCATCGTTTTTATATAAGTTGTTGTAAATGTCGTCCAATAAACGAGCATGTGCTTCCGGGCCCAAATCTGGGAAATCTGGAATTTGGCACACATCCCACAATCGTTTTACATCATTGGCATTTTTTATTTTGCCCTCAATATCGTGTGTTTCACAAAGTCGAGATAACGCCATCTCATCTGGCGCTGGTGAAATTCGGCGCAAACCTTTTAGTTTCGGCGACGCAGCAAGACTATTTTTTAATGCCCCTATAGAAGAATAATCAAGCGTTGTTGAACGCCACTGCGCATATTGTTCAGGCATAAATGCATTATTTTCTATCCGCGAAATCATTTCATCATCAAGGGGTAAACATGAGCCCGTTGTCCCAAAACTACCATCATTGCGAAACCGTCCTGCTCGACCAGCAATTTGCGCCGTTTCAGCCGCTGTTAAATAACGCCGTCGTTCGCCGTCAAACTTGCGCAATGAAGCGAAAGCAACGTGATCGGCATCCAAATTTAGCCCCATACCTATGGCGTCAGTAGCCACCATATAATCTACTTCACCAGACTGGTACAAAGCCGCCTGGGCATTGCGTGTACGCGGGCTTAAGCTTCCCATTACCAAAGCTGAACCGCCGTAATTTCGGCGCATCAATTCAGCCAAAGCATACACTTCCCCAGCAGAAAACGCGACGACCACTGTCCGTTTAGGGAGGCGGGATAACTTCGTATGGCCCGCGTAAGATAGGACCGAAAATCGCTCTCGTGTTATGAAACGCGCATCTGGTATAAGAGCTTCTACGAGTGGCCGCGCCGTATTGGCACCAAGCAAGAGAGTTTCTTCCGAACCACGCGCATGTAACATCCGATCTGTGAAAACGTGGCCACGTTCTTTGTGCGCAAGCATTTGCACTTCGTCGACGACAACACTGGCGAATTTACCTGCCCGAATATCAACCATTGGCATGGCCTCTACCGTGCAAATAAGGTAGCGCGCATATTGCGGGACTATTTTTTCCTCTCCCGTGATTAATGCGCAAGACGTTGCACCTTTTTCTCGTACGGCGCGCTCATAAACCTCGCGAGCTAATAGTCGTAACGGCAGGCCGATAACACCGCTGGACCGTGCAAGCATGCGCTCAACCGCATAATGGGTTTTCCCAGTATTTGTGCCACCGAGCACGGCGGTGACTGTAGGTTGGAAATTCATAATTTTATTCTTTTGTCCATCTCTGTTTTGGCATTGTTTTAGGCACTTGTATCCACTATCATGCACGAATGGCAACCCAACATTTACTCTTGATGCGACATGCAAAATCTTCTTGGAATCATGATGGTTTAACTGACCACGAAAGACCGCTCAACGGACGGGGCCGCCGCGCCGCAAAGAAAATTGGCGCAGTGTTACGCGCAAGAGCGCTTGTTCCTAATCATATATGGTCATCAGATAGCCAACGCACCCGCGAAACATATGAGCGGTGCTTTGCAAATACAGATAATAAACCTATTTGGCATGAAGGTTTTTACCATGCATCTGCAAATCAGGTTCTATACCTGTGCGCAGAAAATGGAGAACCACAAACAGGCATATTGATGCTACTTGGTCATAACCCAGGTTGGGAAGATTTATTGTTTCATTTTTCAGGCTTGTCACGGCGAATGCCGACAGGGGCTTGTGCCGTATTTACACGTATTAATGAAAAAACCGATTGGTTAGAGCGAAAGAGTTGGCGCCTAGCAGATTTGCTGTTACCTCGGGACTATGAAACCTAACCTAAAAGGCTAAATCCTGTTATTTAATATCGCATTTCTTTTCAACTTCGCCCAATGCTTTCATAATGTCACCATTAGCCAGAAGCGGCATCATTTGTATCATCGCATCTTCTGGCTTATCCATTGCAGAAAAGGCATTTGCCACTTTCTGTGCATCTTCCGTAGACAGGTTTTCTACAAGCGTGCTGCTCATGCACGCACAGGCACCTTTGTCCGGTGTTTCACCCGCTATTTTTGCCATGTTTTCGCAGGCAGAATTTAGCTTGGCTGTTGTTTCGTTTCCACCGCAAGCTGCAAGCGTGAAAGCCGTCATTGATAAAAGTAAAATTTTACGCATCGTTATCTCCTCGAATGAAAACACCATAATGAAAAAATAATTTCTAGCAAACTAAAACGGCCAGGGTTTCTCCTGGCCGTTTATTTCAAAATACTAATTATTGAATACAGTAACTAATCTGCAGCTTCTTCAACCGGTGCAGCTTCTTCAACCGGTGCAGCTTCTTCAGTAGGTGCAGCTTCTTCAGTCGGTGCAGCTTCTTCAGTCGGTGCAGCTTCTTCAGTCGGTGCAGCTTCTTCAGTAGGTGCAGCTTCTTCAGTAGGTGCAGCTTCTTCAGTAGGTACATTTTTGGCGGCTTCTTTTTCTTCAGCTGCAGCAGCCTTAGCGGCCGCAGCAGCTTCTTTGGCCGCTTCCTTGGCTTCCTCTTCGGCAACCTTGCGCGCTTCTTCTTTATCTTTTCGTGCCTCAATAAGTTCTAGAGCTTTAGCGCCTGGCTTACCTTTAATCGGATTGTTGCCATGCTTCCATTCCCACAAACCAGCAGCACCCAAAAATCTTGCAACACGTTCTGTTGGGCGCGCACCTTTGGCTAGCCATGATTTTGCTTTTTCCGGGTCAATCTTAACGCGGTTTTCGTCAGTTTTTGCGAGCAATGGATTGTAGTGACCAATGTGGTCAATATAACGACCATCGCGCGGCGAACGGGCGTCAGCCACAACTACGCGGTAATAAGGACGTTTTTTTGACCCGTGACGGGCCAGTCTGATTTTAAGTGCCATGATTTTTCCTTTGGTTAGCTTATCAGTTAATTTCTATTTCTTCTTTGGAGGGCCGCCCAATCCGGGTAGACCGCCACCAAGACCCGGCAACCCCTTGCCGCCAAGTCCGGGTAATCCTTTAGGCGCGTTTCCGCCCATTTTGTTTTGCATATCTTTTAGCATTTTCGGATCCATATCTGGAACACCGCCGCCCATACCGCCTTTGGGCATTCCAGGCATTCCGCCCATGGCACCCATCATAGATTTCATGCCGCCTTTACCCATTTTTTTCATCATATCGGACATGCCGCGGTGCATTTTCAAGAGCTTGTTTACATCCGCAACGCTCATCCCTGAACCTGCGGCGATACGTTTTTTGCGCGACGCCTTGATTAATTTTGGATGAGAACGTTCATAGGGTGTCATAGAGAAAATTATGGCCTGTTGTCGCACCAAGAGCTTATTATCAACACCGCCCATTTGATCAACGGCTTTGTGCATTTTTCCCATGCCCGGCATGAGCTTCATCAAACCGCCCATACCGCCCATTTTGTTGATCTGTCCAAGTTGTTTGGCTAGGTCGTCCAAATCGAACGAACCTTTTTCCATTTTCTTTTGCAGCTTTGCCGCTTCTTTTTCGTCGATAATTTCGGTGGCCTTTTCGACCAAAGCTACAATATCACCCTGCCCAAGAATGCGCCCAGCAATACGCTCCGCATCAAAAATTTCTAGCCCGTCAAGTTTTTCGCCAGTGCCTAGGAACTTAATAGGCAATCCCGTAACTGCACGCATGGAAAGCGCCGCGCCACCACGACCATCTCCGTCAATCCTTGTCAGTATCAAACCAGTTAAAGGCAAACGATCATTAAACCGCCTTGCCGTTTCAACGGCGTCTTGCCCGGTAAGGCTATCGGCAATCAAAAGAGTTTCAACGGGCTCCGCCAGCTTTGCCACACTTGCTACTTCGTCCATTAACGTATCGTCTAGGGTTGTACGGCCTGCCGTGTCCAAAAATACGACGTCGTATCCGCCAAGCTTGCCCTCTTTCATTGCCCGCTTGGTAATAGCAGTAACATCTTCGCCTTTGACAATAGGCAAAAAACCTACGCCCGCTTGCTCCGCCAAAATGCCGAGTTGCTCCATTGCCGCCGGGCGGCGTGTATCTAAAGAAGCCAACAATACTTTCTTTTTGGCTTTTGAACGTAAAAACAGCCCTAATTTACCCGCTGTTGTGGTCTTACCAGAGCCTTGCAGACCAGCCATCAAAATAAAAGCAGGCGGTTTCGTTTTCAAATTTAGATGTGATGAAGCAGGTGGCTCTTCCCCTTCAACAACTTCACCGCCGAGCATGTCCACCAAACCGTCATGGACAATTTTAATGATTTGTTCGCCGGGCTTAACCGAGCGGATAACTTTTTCGCCGACCGCTTCTTTTTTGATCTGGGAAATGAAATCTTTGACAACGGGAAGCGCCACATCCGCCTCGAGCAACGCAATACGGATTTCGCGCATAGCGGTACCGACATCCTTATCGCTAAGGGCACCGCGTCCGGTCAGTGTGTCAAATACGCCGCCTAAGCGGTCGCTTAATGCTTCAAACATTTATTACTCCGTTTTCCCATACACATTCATTTTTCCATACAAATATAGCTCCGATGAACATATGATGTCGACCGGAGGACCCTGCTTATATCGTCCATCTAAAATGGTGTCGCATAAGTCAGAGCGCAAAAACAAATTGCGCATAGGATTGCGGGCTTATAGGGGGGCGAATTTGGAGTGTCAATGGGTTAATATGGCTCTCTACTCCCCCCATTTTTCATGGGGGAAGAATACTATGCATTCCTAATTCGCATAGCTTTCACAAAACCCTTCCGGCGTGCGGTACGCTTAAAATAATCAGCGACCTTACCGTCAGGGATTTCAAATTTACACATACGTTCCGCCCAGCCCGCGCACTGCCCCAACAATATATCCGGTATAGTGAATGTGTCGCCCATAACATATTTATTTTCTCCGAGGCGAACTTCCAAATGTTGCATAGCTTTTTTGAACTCAAGTGCGCAGGCAGGCTTAACGTTTTCGGCTTTAAGGCCTTCGGGATATATCCAATCATGTTTAGCCCAGACCCAGCAGGCATGGTCAAATTCATCGACGGCTAGATGAATAAAACTGTCCATTTTGGCCCGCTCAATACTACCCACAGGGAAGGTTAGGCCACCGTGTTTGTCAGCGAGAAATTGGCAAATAGCCACAGAATCGATGATGACATCATCTCCGACAACAAGTGCAGGAACTTTCCCCGACGGATTAACATTTTTAATACCGTCGCCGCCTGGTGCATCCGGAACAATTTCGTAATCCTTACCCTGCTCCAAGCCCAATTCTTCCAAACACCAAATAACCCGAAATGCGCGCGTCTGCGGTGAACCTATTAATGTGTACATAGTTCTCTCCTATTTTCACTCTTATAGAACAGGTAAAACCCAAATGTCTCACATTTTCGTGTGAACAAACATCGGCGCAATATGAATAGTCGTGAATTTTAAGATAGAGCACTCCACTTTAATATGGAATCACTTTGAGCGCCCGAGTTTGTTCCGTGAACAGGAGGTGTTTCCGACGCGGTGCCCCATTTTTGCTTTCGGGACCGTTAGGAGACAGCGACACATTCACGGGGTCTTGTGCCCTGCGGGTGCAA
>JAJFFN010000035.1 GCA_021776635.1 Robiginitomaculum sp. | reverse complement strand
AACCTTGATTTCAAAGACGGGTTTGCCAGCATGCTCGTTGGCTCTACATATTCCACTACTGAAACAGACAAACCAAAGCGTCAAGGTCATTAACCTAAACATCACGGTCTCCCGCTCTGTCTAGTTTCGTATATAAGCCCCAATTTGTTTTACATTTAAAATAAATGCAAATTTACCTTGCATTTCTTGTTTACCTGCTGTACCCTTACTACGGATGGTACAATTCGCACAGATGATTGGAGACAAATATATGGAAATACACATCGATATTGACGGGAATGACCCCTTGTTCACTCAGGTGATGAAGCAGGTAAAACACGCCGTAAGCTGTGGGGCATTGGGAGCAGGTGAGCCGCTGCCATCTATTCGCCAACTCGCGAATGATCTGGATATTAACAACAAAACTGTTGCCAAGGCCTACCGCCTGTTGGAGCGCGACAACATTATTCAGACCAAAGGCTATAGAGGGACTTACGTCCACCCAGATGCCATTGAAAATTGCACAACAGACATAAACGCTTGGGTCAACACCGAGCTAACCAAAACCATAACTGCATTTAGAAATGCCGATGTAACGGATTCGGAAATCCGCATTGCGTTTACAGATGTGATGAACAACACCAATTCAAAAGGAAACTAACATGACAATTATTGATATTATTTTTTACGCCGTTTTTATCAGCCAGATTTTTCTTATTTCTTATTATTACCCCAAGAAAACCTATGACAGGAATATGTTTGTTCTGCGCAATTATCCGCCCGCAATATACCCCAAGCTTTATCAACACTCAAGGTATGCAGACCCAAGTAAAGCCATGAACAGTTCCATTCGCAAATATATGCTCGGGAATATAGCCGTCGCGCTGTTTGGCATTGGGGTATTGTTAGCAATGGCCGCAAGCGGTTATGCGCCTAGCGGTATCAAAGAAAACAAACACATTATGTTGGTTGTGTTGTTCTTTATGTTACAGGCCTTGCCGCATATGCTGTTGGAACTTTCAACACATAATTGGCTAAAAGGAATGCGGGGTGCGGTTAAAAACAACACACGCACAGCTGATTTAAAGCCGCGAAAATTGTTTGATTTCATCTCCCCGCTTTATATCGTTGTTGCCGTGCTGGCGTTCATTGCCTGGGGCGTGTATTATTTTTATAACAAGGGCTTTACGACGGCTTGGGACTGGCGGGCATATGTAACTTTCGGCACAATGACAGCTATGAACTTGGTCTTTATTGGCTTTGGCTATAAATATCTTCGCGGACAGAAACTGGACCCACATCAATCCTACAAGGATCAAAGGCAGTTCATCAAAACAATGATGCATGTGTTTGCAATGGCCAGTATCTTGATGAGTTTGCAGTTAATTGTCTTTGATGCCATCAACCAAAATGGCTGGGACAGGTTTGAGCCCATTGCCATGAGCCTTTATTTTCAAGTCGTCATCATATTCGGCATCGGACAAGTCCTGCGCTTGTTCAAAATAGAGGACATAGATTTTGATGTGTATAAGGAAAATGCGAAATTGGTTTAGGGTGGCGGTTTAAATTAGCATATAACGCGCAGAACACATATGTCTTCCTTCCTCCGTTTACGGGGGAAGGAAAGTACCGTGAATTTACGAAAATGGCGGACATCGATTTTAATGTGTATAAGGCAGATGTTAAATTGCCCCAAACTTCATAATGACATTTTGAAACAGTGTGATAACCTCTGATAAAAAGGAGTTATCGTGCTACTAAGAAATATATCCAAACACGTCAAAGAACAAAACTGGTTTGCGGTAGCGCTCGATTTTTTCATTGTCGTAGCGGGGATTTTAATCGCATTTCAGATTACAAATTGGAATGAAGCCCGACAAGCCAAAACACGCGAAACTGCTGTTTTGTTGCAACTCGAAGAAGAATTTTCAGTTATTAGATCAACGCTCGCAAAGCAGATCACAATCCGTAAAGAATATGTAGAAACCATAGGTGCTTTAATCACGACTTTGGAAGGATCCGGTCCACCTGCAAATGATGCAACCATAAAGACGGCTTTGGAAAATGCCACTAACACCGGGCGCCGCCCTGCGCAATCGGCCGCCTATTTACAATTGATGGCTGATGGGGGTTTGACAACCCTCACAAATGATGGCTTGCAAAAGGCGCTAATCCGCTATGCAGCTTTATTGGAACGCGACGAATTTCTCCATCCAACATTAATGGAACTCGTTACTCAGGAAATTTCTACTAATTCTTATCGGGATTATAATATCCGAAACATAACACGAAATGGGGCTGCCATTGATACCGCCCAAGACAATAAACAAGCAAATAACGTGATTAGGTCCTATGATTTAGACGGACTGCGGCGCTTCGAAAACAGGTATGAAACCCTGTACATGTTACACGTTACAATCATCGATTCAGATGTAAGATTGCTTGGTATCATAGACGAAATTTTAAGCGAAATATCCAAAAATGCCCGACACTAATTAGGCAGCACAAATAAATATCTCATTGACAAAGCGAATTGCCCCGACTACCCACGGCTCAACAAAAGTGAGCGGAACAATGAACATTGTGTTTTTTAGATATGGTAATACGGGCGATAATTACGCGTCTCGCACCTATCCCTGCCCGCGACTTGTGATGTCTTAGCTGAACCAGCATAATGACCGCACCTCCGGGCCACAGCCACGGAGGTTTTTTTATGTCTCCGTTTCCCCAAATATAATAATACAAACGGATACTCAATGACTGATACACTTGAACTTAACGAACACCACAAAGCTGAACTGCCAAAAACATGGCAGGGCGAGCTGAAAGTTTTACTGCTATTGGGCATACCAATGGCACTGACCCAATTGGCGCAGTTTTCTATTTACACTATCGATATTCTTATGATCGGACGGGTCGGTGCGGCCGAAGTTGCGGCGGCCTCTCTTGGCACGGTCATTTATTTCATGCTGTGGATGCTCGGCGCAGGGCCGGTTATGGCGGTTTCGCCTATGGTCTCTCAGGCTCTTGGTGCGGACGTAGCCGACCGTCATGATGCGCGCGTGTCTGTGCGTATGGCGCTGTGGTGCGTCGGTTTCATGACGCCCGTCATGTTGCTGTTTGCATTTTTAGCCGAACCGCTTGCCCTCATGGCACGGCAAGACCCGGAGCAATCCGCCAAGGCGGGCAGCTATATCCTCGCTCTCGCAGCAGGGTGGCCCTTTGCACTCGGAACCATGATATTGCGCAATTATTTGGCGGCGATTGGCAAGACAATGGTGCCGTTCCTATTGGTTATGGCGACCGTCGCCCTTAACGCCGGGCTCAATGCTCTTTTGATATTCGGCATATTCGGTTTTCCAGAGCTTGGTTTAGTCGGCGCGGGTATAGCCTCTTCAATATCCTATACGGTCGGGTTTTTCTTATTTGTTGCCTTCATTCAAATTGACAAGAAGTCGGCTGAATTTAGAGTGTTTCACCATTTTTGGCGTCCCCATTGGAACCGCTTACGTGAAGTGTTTAAGCTTGGCTGGCCCATAAGCTTGACCACATTGTTCGAAGGCATGTTGTTTAATGCCTGTGTGCTGATTGTCGGGCTTATTGGTGTTCTTGAAGTCGCCGCCTACCAAATTGCGCTCAATGTGGCGTCGTTAGCCTTTATGTTACCTTGGGGTCTGTCTATGGCGGGAGCCGTGCGGGTCGGCTTGGCTAAGGGGGCAGAAAACCCGGCGGCCGTCAAACGGGCTGGGATATTGACAATCATCACGTCCGTTGTCGGTATTATGGTCTTTGCCGTCCCCGTCGCATTAGTGCCGGAGCAGGTCGCACAATTGTATATGGAGCCAGGTCAACCGGATAACCATCAAGTCATTTCATTTGTGGTGACATTTTTGCCAATCGCAGCGGCATTCATGTTTTTTGATGCAGTGCAAGTTGCCGCCAATCAAATTTTGCGCGGGCTAAAGGATGTGCGGTGGCCTATGGTCGCAACGGGCTTCAGCTATTGGATTGTCGGTTTCCCAACGGCTTTTTACCTAGCAATTTACACCCCGCTCGGTGCGGTTGGGGTCTGGTATGGACTGTTGCTCGGTTTAATACTCGCATCCATATTCCTCAGCTATAGGTTCTGGCGGTTGGCTTGGGATAGAGCTAATTTAAAGGCGGAATAGGCTTCGCGCGGCTTGCGTCTAGATATCTGGCGGCGGTTACGTTTAGCGTGCCGTCGTCTAGGTCGATGAGCAGCGGGTTGCCAGTGGGTACTTCATAGCCTGGGATATCGGCGTCGGAGACTTTGAAAAGCTCTTTTAAAAGCGCGCGCAAAGAATTACCGTGGGCGGAAATCAGCAAAGTTTTTCCGGCTTTTATTTTAGGTGCAATTTCCGCGTTGAAATACGGGAGTACGCGATCCAAGGTGAGCTTTAGGCTCTCACCGCCAGGTAATTTGGCGGCTTCTATATCTGCATAACGTGGATCATTGGCCGGGTGGTATTTATGCTCTGGCCCAATAATTGGCGGTGGCACATCAAATGAACGGCGCCAGATATGCACTTGTTCCGCGCCGTGCTTGTCGCGAGTTTCTTGTTTGTTAAGCCCGGTCAAACCGCCGTAATGACGCTCATTCAGATGCCAGTCTTTGGTGACGGGAATATAGCATTGGTCAAGGCCTTCAAGGCTCATCCAAAGGGTGCGGATTGCTCGGGTCAAATAAGACGTATAGGCTTCATTGAACCGGATGCCTTCTGCCGCTAGTAATTTACCGCCGAGCGTAGCTTCGGCAACGCCCTTTTCGGTCAAATCGACATCTACCCAGCCGGTAAAGCGGTTTTGTAAATTCCATTCACTTTGGCCGTGGCGTACCAATACCAATTGCGTCATGTCGCGATTCCCTATTTATTCGGGCTTTGTATACATGTGCAAGAAGCGGTCTGTCGAGACCCGTTTGCTCGGATCGACCACATTCAGGTCGTATTTTTTGCCCAGTTTTTTGCCAAAAGAATCCTGACTGTCGGGATCAATTTTTATTGACAAGATATCGCTGGTTTTTGTCAACGTAAATCCAGCAGCTTCGGCCCGCGCAATGACGTGCTTGGGGCTAATCTTATGAGAGACGCTACTTTCGTGCTCAAAAGTATAATCAGGAGATGATTTATCCAGGGCAACAAAACGTCCGCCAGGTTTGAGCACACGAAATATTTCGCCGTATGTTTTTTCAGGATCACCCAAGGTCATTTCACCTGCCGCATTTGTCATCCATAATTCATGAGGACCAAGAAACCATGTTACCAAATCGACGCTCGCGTCCGGGGCATCCAAAGCATCAAAACTGGTTGTGCTCACACGGACATTAGAGAGACGCCCCCCCTCCTCGCCAAGCCGAGCCGCAAGCACATCGGGTGTAACGAAATCGCCAAATTCTGGCGGGTTTTGCATGATGACTGTGCCTTGCTTACCAACAATAAATGAGAGAAGCTCTGTGTAATATCCACTGCCTGCTTCCATCTCAAGGACAGTATTACCGGCGCCAATACCCGTAAAACGGAGCACATCCAAAACCTTACGAAGCCCATCATCACTGACATCCGCAGACGTACGATCAGGATGCACCATGGCTGCCAAAACGCGGTCCGTTTCTATTAAATCTACCGACAGAGGCGGGTCACTTTTATCCTGCGCGGCGGAGATATATTCGCTAATTTGCATAGACGCATTTAATTTGTATGCAGAATTTTTATCCAGCCTACTCGATATTCCCAACAAGCCTGCCATTGCTGTTATGCTTAGTAAGCCTGCACCAACAAATAACACGATTTTCATATTAGACCCCCACTTGCCTCACGCTTTACTACCAAAAATTATTTAAGCATGTTTTTTAGGACATTCCTTTATAGGGTCTTAATAAGCCATATGGAATTTTGAATATGGGTATTCACAAATATGGGCGCACAGTTTTGTGTGTATTATTTTGCGGGCTTTTCATACATATGTAAAAACCGGTCGGTCTTACGGCGGACTTCGGGATCAAACACATTTTTCGTGTGGTCGTCCGTTTTATTTGCCAATACGTCACTGTCTTTTACAAACACAAGCCCAACGGCTTCGGCGCGCTGCCTCACTTTATCAGGCTGTATGCGGTGCAGTGTCCCGCCTACGGCTTCATCTTCACCTATAGCTGCATGGTCAAGCGCAATAAATTTGCCGCCTGGCTTTAGCACTCGCGCGATTTCTGCATAGGCTCCGTCCACGTCGCCTAGCGCGCCGCAGTCCTTGGGCGCGCAAAACATTTCGTGCGGCCCCAATATCCAGGTAACAATATCAGCCGAACCTGCCTCTACATCCAATTTGTCAAACAGACCACGCATGTGCGTGACATTGGCGAGACGTTCACCATTTTCGCCAAGCCGAGCCGCAAATACTTCAGGGGTGATAAACTTGTCAAAACCGTGTGGGTTTTGCATATATACCTTACCGTCCTTGCCGACTATTCGTGAAAACAGTTCAGTATAATAACCACTGCCCGCCTCCAACTCTACCACTGTCATTCCTGGCCATACGCCTGTGAACTGCAAAACCTCCGCCGCTTTGCGGATTTCGTCGTCTGTCTTGTCGGCCTCTGGGCGGTCGTGGGATTGTATCGCCATCATAACCTCGCCGCGATTACCGATGTCTTCGGCTGACGCCTTTTTTACGATTTTTTTTGCCTGTATAGGAGCAGCCGTTTCCGCTTCCGGTGTTACCGATTGTTGGCAGCCTGCAAAAATAAAGGCTGCGGCGCTTGCGAATAAAAAATGCTTCATAATAATTTCCTCTGATAAATGTCTTTTGGGTTATGACTTACTTGTATTTTGACTAAAGTGCGTTGTGAGCTTCATGATCGTCCGACTTGCGGACTTCGGCTTTCAAGCTTAGCCCTAATGCTTTCATCACTGCAAGTATTGTTGTGAACTGCGGATTGCCGGTCTCGCTCAGCGAACGGTATAGAGCTTCACGTTTAAGACCGCTATCTTTGGCGACTTGGGTCATGCCGCGCGCACGGGCTGCCACACCAAGAGCATGATTTATATATTCTGGCTCGCCCGTCTCAAACGCCTCGGACAAATAGAAAGCTATTTCTTCATCATCTTTCAGATATTTCGCCGGATCAAATGGAATAGTTCTTACGGTCATCGTTTTCTCCTTTTGCCAAAGCCACGATCACATTGGCTAATAGGCTTCATTGCCTTTATGTATTTTACTCTTTTATTTGTTGTGCCAATGTTTTGGCTAAATTTTGTCCTTTGCTTGGGTTTTCTTTGAGCCGCCATATAAAACCAAAATGATTTTCATGCCCCGCCTAGTAAAATAAACCCTGTAGCCAGAGCCATAGTGAATTCGCATTTCGCTAATCCCTGCACCAACAGGTTTTACATCTCCAAAATTTCCATCTCTTAATCTGTCAATTCTTGCCGTTATTTTTGCACGAGCCTTTCCGTCCTTCAATTTGTCAAGCCAATGGTCAAATATATCCGTAAAGTCAATTTCATACATTTAATAAATGTAACTCACAGGGGACTATTTGTAAAGACAATTCTCTATGCTTTAATGTGCATCGTTCCAGTTATTGGCCGCTTTGGCGTCTACGACTAAAGGTACACTTAAGTTGACCGCAGGTGCACTCGCGTTTTCCATAACCGGTTTTACGACACAAATCAATGCATCTGCTGAACTTTCGGGCACTTCAAAAATGAGCTCGTCGTGAACTTGTAACAACATTCGCGCACCGTCTACGGCCTTGAGTGCGTCTGGCATGCGGATCATGGCACGGCGAATAATATCGGCGGCGGTGCCTTGGATGGGCGCATTGATAGCCTGGCGTTCAGCACCTGCACGGTACATTGGATTTTTCTCGTTGATAGATTTGACGTGGCATTTGCGGCCAAAGAGGGTTTTAACATAACCAAATTCACGGGCTTCATCTTTGGCGGCTTCCATATAGGCTTTGATCCCGGGAAATTTTTCAAAATATGCATCGATATATTCTTTGGCTTCAGTGCGCGAAATACCGAGATTGTTCGCGAGACCAAAGGCTGAAATACCGTAGATAATCCCAAAGTTAATGGCTTTTGCCCGGCGGCGCGTTGCGCGGTCCATACCCTTGATTGGGACGGCGAACATTTCGCTGGCGGTCATGGCATGAATATCAACACCATCGGCAAATGCTTGTTTCATTGACGGCAAATCGGCCATATGCGCCAGCACCCTAAGCTCCACTTGGGAGTAATCTGCCGCAACCAATATATGTCCAGGCTCCGCGATAAAGGCTGTGCGTATTTTTCGCCCATCTTCCGTTCGAATGGGAATATTTTGCAAATTCGGATCACTGGATGACAAGCGCCCTGTCGTTGTAGACGCCAAAGCATAACTCGTATGAACCCGCCCGGTACGCGGGTTTATCTCTTTGGGAAGCGTATCCGTATAGGTAGATTTCAGTTTGGCATAGTGGCGCCAGTCGAGCACTATTTTAGGCAAAGCATGCTTTTCTTGCAGTTTTTCCAGCACCCCAGCACCCGTTTGCCAAGCCCCGGTTTTGGTTTTCTTACCTCCTGGCAAATCCAAATCATCAAACAGGATTTCGCCCAACTGCTTTGGGCTAGCCAGATTAAATGGCCGGTTTGCAAGCGCGTGGGCTTCGGCTTCAAGAGCACATTTTTTTTGCTCAAAATCCGCAGACAACCGCGCCAACACCACTTTGTCTACTTTGATGCCTGCGTTTTCCATCTCCGCAAGAACAACCGGCATAGGGCGTTCCAAGGTTTCGTAAACCGTAGCCACTTGTTTCTTGGCCAGTTCCGGCTTTAGATATTTCCACAGGCGCAATGTCACATCCGCATCTTCGGCGCCGTAAGGTGTTGCGGTTTCCAAATCTAATTGATCAAAGGTTTTTTGGTTTTTACCGGTGCCTGCAACTTGCTTAAACGGAATTTGTTCATGTTCAAAATGCATCTGGGAAAGCGCATCCATCCCGTGCCCGTGCAGACCGCAATCCAGCGCATAGGAAATCAACATAGTATCATCAAATGGAGCCGGATTAAGACCATAACGAGAAAATACACCAAGATCATATTTGAAATTTTGGCCGATTTTAAGAACGGCTTGGTCGTGCAACATTGGCTTTAAAATATCCAAGGCCTGCTGCATGGGTATTTGCTTAGGAGCGCTTTTCCCCTCCATGGCACCGAACAAATCGCCTTCGCCGACATGGCCAAGCGGAATATAACAGGCTTCATTATCGGCCACAGCCAAACAGACACCAACCAGATTGGCAGCCGCACTGTCAAGGCTGTCGGTTTCCAAATCCACGGCGCACACGCCAACTTCCGTGCAGCGTGCCGCCCAATGTTTAAGGCGCTCGACCGATTGAACACATTCGTATTTTTCCTTATCAAATACAGGCAGTCCAGCCGCAATTTGTTCTTTTGTATCGTCTTTACGCAGACCGTCCGTATCGCCTTCGCCCAGTGCAGCAACCACACGTTTGGTCAGAGTGCGAAATGTCATGTCCTCAAGGAAATCCAGTAAGATATCGCGGTCAGGGTCTTGTACGGCCAGTTCTTCCAGTGGCGTTTCTAAAACCATATCGCGTTTTAATGTCACCAATTCTCGCGAAATACGCGCCAAGTCTGCAAACTCAATCAATTTTTCGCGCCGGCCTTTTTGCGGAATTTCGCCTGCGCGTTCCAACAATGTATCCAAATCACCAAATTCATTAATCAGCAATGCCGCCGTCTTAACACCTATTCCCGGAACGCCCGGTACATTGTCAACACTGTCCCCCGCCAAGGCTTGTATATCGACAACCTTGTCAGGCCCGACACCAAATTTTTCATGTACCTGCGGTGCGCAAATGGTTTTGTTTTTCATCGTATCCACCATGCAGATACGGTCGCTCACCAATTGCATAAGGTCCTTGTCACTAGATATAATCGTAACGCGTGCCCCCTTTTTCTCTGCTTGATCCGCATATGAGGCTATAATATCGTCAGCTTCGTAGCCTGGCGTTTCGATTGCCAGCGCACCGAAAGCCCGGGTCGCATCCCGGGTGAGCGGAAATTGCGGAATTAAGTCTTCAGGCGGCGGCGGGCGGTTGGCTTTATAGTCGTCGTAAATATCGGAACGAAAAGTCTTTCCTTTACTGTCAAATATCACAGCAAAATGGCTCGGCCTTTCGTCGCCGTGTTGCTCACGCAACAATTTAAACAACATATTGGAGAAGCCGGCAACGGCCCCGATGATCAAACCATCCGTACGGCGCGTGAGGGCCGGTAAAGCATAATAGGCACGAAAAATATATCCTGATCCGTCTACAAGTACGACATGAGAGTTGGAATCGATAGGTTTTGCATATATCATAAGCCGACATTGCCCACGCCAGAATAGCTTTGCAAGTAATGTTTCCAGAATAGCTTTGCAAGTAATGTTTAAAGGCTTGCCGCATTTTTGCCTTTTTATAGTCATATCTTATAGGGTAAGCCTGATAAGCACTAGAAAGCACTCAGAAGCACTCGGGATAACAAGGGAGCACAATGCCAAATGCAGCGAGACAGTACGGATAATAGCGAAAACGAAGGCGCATTGAACCAAAAACCTATGTTTTTTATCATGTTCGGCTTTATATTCTTATGCGTAGGTATCGTTTTGCTCTTCGCCGAAAATGGCCCAAAAATTAATTACTTTAAGCCTGAAACACCGCGCCAAGCCTATCTTAGGATTATTGGCGAAACGCACACAGGTTTAAGGCTGGCACGGCTTCATGATTTTGCGAAAAATTATGCGTTTAATGAAGACACGCTTCGGGCACAAAAGGCGCGTGATGTTTTATCAAGGCATGAGCAAAACGCATGGGCAACGCTCACACAAACTCTTTACAGTCTTAATAGTACGGACATGCAAAACACCAAAGCCGTAGCTGTCTATAAATCTACTTGGGGTGTATGGAACCGTCAATCTGAACTGCCCGCATTGCTGCAAGCAAGTGGTGCCGTCCTTATCTCATCAGCCGATTTACATTTTGCACCAAATGCAGGCCGATCCCGATTTGCTCAGGGTGATAAAAATACGGCTTTAGCAGGTGATAAAGTAACGCAACCAGCAATAGTCGAAACACTGGATGCACAAGAAAAACCAAATAAATACGAAGTCAAAAATGTCCGCTTGAAATTCGCCAAACGCCCAAAATATCCTAGAAAAGCTCGCCGTAACGGCGTAGAGGCTGTTGTCGTTCTCTCCCTTAGTGTTGATGAGCGAGGTAATGTTGCCCGCACAGAAATCGTAAGTGTTGAAGCTGCTAAATATAGAAATAGTTTCGTCCGCGCATCTAAACGCGCGGCTAGGGCTTCAAAATTTCATCCAAAAACGGTTGGCGAAAAAGCCGTCGCCACAAGCAATTATCTACGCAAATACACTTTCACTACAGAGTAATGAGCAGTGTAATGAGCGGGGTAAAATTATCTCTTAAAGGCGAAACGCTTGCCACAATATTTACAATCAACACTGTCCGCTTGGCCCATATCCATAAACACTTTTGGATGCCCATTCGCGCTCCCGTGTTTGGCGCCGCCGTCACAAGATACGCTACGGGTATTGACTTTCTCCGCTACTGGCTCACTCAATAATATTGATTTTTTAGTCATGACGGCTCCAATTGATGTTGCAGAGTGTTTGTGTATTCCCTATCTATTTGAGACGACCACTTAGGTCAATGCACACATTGATGGCAAAGCGAAATATAATCCAAGAAAGACAAGATGAACAAACTGTCCCCAGCTATCGAAATTTCCGGCCTCAAAAAAACCTACAAAAAAACCCGTAAGTCTCCTGCCAAAGAAGCCCTAAAAGGCATTGATCTTGTCGTGCCGCGCGGGTCTATTTTTGGCCTGCTTGGGCCAAATGGTGCGGGCAAATCAACAATCATAAATATACTGGCCGGACTTGTGGTAAAATCGGCCGGCACGGCCAAGATTAACGGCTATGACATCGAGACCAAAACCCGCCAAGCAAGAGCGTCTATTGGTGTCGTTCTCCAAGAAATCTCCATGGATGTGTTTTTCACCCCCTTTCAGGCATTGGAAAACCAGGCCGGATATTATGGCGTACCGAAGAGCGAACGGCGCACCGAAGAGATTTTGGCTGTTCTTGGCCTCGCAGACAAACGCGATTCATATGTTCGGCAATTATCTGGCGGTATGAAACGCAGATTGTTGGTCGCTAAGGCCCTTGTCCATACGCCTCCAGTGTTGATCCTCGATGAACCAACGGCGGGCGTTGATATAGAACTACGCCGCCAACTATGGGCTTATGTGCGCGAATTACACAAAAATGGAACGACGGTTATCCTCACCACCCATTATCTTGAAGAGGCTGAAGCTTTGTGTGATAAAATCGCCATTATTCATAACGGCGAAATAACGGCCAATGAAGACAAAAATACACTTATGGGAAGGCTCGACCAGAAAACCCTGGTCGTATCGCCGAGCAGGAAAATAAAATCGGTCCCCAAAACATTAAACGATTTTGCAACTCAAATTCGAAGTGATGGTTCACTGGCCATTACCTACCGTACGACCAAGACAAAAATTCCAGAACTTTTAGAACGTATGCATTCTGCAAACATCACCATCAGCGACCTACGCACCGAAGAGCCTGACTTAGAAGATGTGTTTATGGCTCTGACCTATGACCGAGACGACGCCTAAAATTTAGGTTCAGGACTGAGGGACAGGACTGAGGGTCAGGACTTAGTACTTTTATATAAAGACAAAATATTTTGCGCTTGTTTAAGATGCGGCATGTCTATCATTTTTCCCCCGACCTGTACGGCACCGGCACCCGGGTCGTCTTTAAAAGCCTGAATGACGGCTTCAGCTTGGCGCACTTGTGCCTCGGTTGGCGTAAAGCTTTTATTGATGATCGGCACTTGAGCGGGATGAATTGCCAACATGCCTGTAAAGCCTTCTGCAAATGCACAACCGGCTCTGGCTCGCAGGCCTTCTTTATCACGAAAATTATCATAAAGTGTATCAACTGCCTGAATGCCGGCTGCTTTGGCAGCTATTAATGTGTGGCTCCTCACAACCTGGTAAGTAAACGCAAAATTGCCATCTGGCCCCTTATTGGTCAAAGCCCCTATGTCAGTCGCCAAATCTTCTGCGCCCCAAGTTAAACCCAGCAACCGGGGCAAATGTGTACGGGGGTAAAGGCCAAGGCTCATGACGGCGCGGGCTGTTTCAGTTGCCACAGGCAGTATTTTAATGCCGCCTAAGGGCAGTTCGTATTTATGTTCAAGGCGTTCAAGCCTTCTGCTCAAAGTCTCAATATCCACTGGACCGTCAGGTTTAGGCAGCATGATACCGTCAGGAGCGAGAGGGACGACAGCTTCCAGATCTTCGGCAATATATTCGCTATCAAGCGGATTAACCCGTACCCAAATCTGTGCATTGGTTTTGGCGTCGCGCAAGAAAGCACATGCTAATTTTCGACCCAAAGCTTTGTTGACTGGCAAAACTGCGTCTTCTAAATCCAATATCAAGGCATCAGCCCCTAAATTAGTAGCTTTTTTCAATTTCTTTTCACTATCTGCCGGAACAAATAAAAATGAACGCAATATCTTTTGCATAAAACCTCTCTTTTGTGCGATTCAGTCTAGCTTAGCAAACACTGCGCGTATAGGGAATTACTATGATAAAGAGTTCTTATGTTTTTTTCGAAGACCAACTGACAAGGCGGCGCAGGCACTATCAAAACCCGAGTGAAATCATCACGGCGCATACACAACAAGAGGTCAAGCGTGCTTTGGCACGCATGGAAATGCGCACAAAACAAGGTAAATATCTCGCTGGGTATTTTGCTTATGAACTTGGCTATTTATTCGAGGAAACACTCCGCTCTTTACTGCCCCAAAAAAGCCATTCTCCATTATTGCAATTTGGCGTGTTCGATACGTTTAGCGGTACAGAATTACCAAATAATAGCATGGGTAGTAACAGGGGTAGTAACTGGGGTAATAGCAAGAGCACCCTAGGGTATTTTAAACCCGATTGGAGCCAGAATGCTTACCAAAAGCGTTTTGACAAAATCATGACGTGGATAAAATCTGGTGATGTCTATCAGGTCAATTTAACTTTCCCGATGCGCGGTCAATATAGCGGCAACGCATTCGCAATTTACACAATGCTCAAATCCGCACAGCCGGTTCGTTACGGCGGCATCGTAAGTTTGGGTGCAAACGATATTGTTTCCTTATCGCCAGAACTTTTTTATGAATTGGACCAAGAGACTATATCCATGCGTCCCATGAAGGGCACGGTAAAACGCGGACATAATCGTGTGTCCGACACAGCATTGGCACAGGCTTTACAAGCGGACACAAAAAACCGAGCCGAAAACTTGATGATTGTGGATTTGCTGCGCAATGATTTATCACGGATAGCACGGCCAGGGTCTGTGGCAGTTACAGATCTGTATACCTTGGAAACATATCCAAGCCTGCACACAATGACCTCTGGTATAGAAGCGCGGATCAAAGATGTGCCGCTCGTGAAAATCATACAGGCTTTATTTCCGTGTGGATCCGTGACAGGTGCACCAAAAATCCGAGCGCAAGAGATTATTCATGGCTTGGAAACCGTTCCGCGTGGCGCTTATTGTGGGGCTGTGGGGCTGGTTGATCCTGATGGGTATTCGCGGTTTAATGTTGCCATACGCACACTGGAGTTACAAAATAATGGGCACTGTAAATACTCAGTTGGCAGCGGTATTGTCGCAGATTCGAACGCCAACGATGAATACGCAGAGTGTTTGTTGAAATCTGCTTTCTTAAAAAATGAATTTGGCCTTATCGAGACGATTGCTTGGCACGAGCAAACTGGGTTTATGTGGTTGGATTTACATATGGAACGGTTAGAAAAATCTGCGGCAGCGCTTGGATATTTATACCGTAAAGGAAAAATATTAGAAGCGTTGCAAGACTGCGTAACGCGTCTTTCTGGGCCGCAAAAAATACGGTTGGAATTATCCAAATCCGGTAAGTTTATGGTCGCGGCGCACGTCCTGCACATCAGCAATCCAGCAAAAGCCATGCCCGTAACCCTCAGCAATTCACCCCTTTCTTCAGGCAATGCTTTATTGGCGCACAAAACCACAAGGCGAGATTTCATCGAAGCAGAGCTATTACGTCTTGGTGACGATACGGGCTGTACCGAAGTTTTATTTTTTAACGAACAAGGGCAAGTGTGTGAGGGTAGCTATACCAATGTATTTATCAGCAAAGATGGCAAGATGTTTACCCCGCCAATAACGTGCGGATTATTACCTGGCGTTCTTCGCCAGGCTTTACTTGAAAGCGGAGATGTGCACGAGAAAATTTTGACACAGGACGACCTACGCCGCGCTGATGAAATATATATCGGAAATTCTGTGCGCGGGCTTATGCGGGCCCGCCTGACCAGCCCAGATAAAAAATAATAATTCTGTGATAAAAAGCTATTCAGCTGCAACCAAATCGGCACCGCCCCATTTACGGTAAAGCTTTTCTTTGCGCTTAGGGTCAATATTAACTTTCGTAATATCACCGTCAGCCCATTGCATGACTTTCTTATCCATAACACTGAACCACCAAGGCGGAAACGCAGCCATGAAGAAACATCCGCCGTATCCCGTCGGCAAAGACGGTACGTCGTCATAATCACGTAATACATGAAATGGGCGCATTGGATTGGCATGATGGTCCGAATGACGCTGTAGATGCAAAAGACCCATATTTGACCACAAATGATTGGTGTTCCAACTGTGCTTAGGTTGACATTTTTCGTATTTTCCATTTGGCTTTTTGCCGCGCATCAGGCCGTAATGCTCGACATAATTAGCTTGTGTCAAACCATACCAGCCAAACATATGATGCGGAACGACGAACCATAATATGTTCGGGCCAAAAATAAATGCTAGGCCGACAACTATTGAAAGTGTACCAACATAAACTTGCAAGACTTCATTACGAACGGACCAAAAGCCGTGTCCTTTTGCCGCCAGTCTGCGTTTTTCCTGTTCCAGTCCACGCTTTATGGTACCGGGTATTTCGCGCAGCATAAAGCGGTATATGCTTTCGCCCATACGCGAACTTGCCGGGTCTTCCGGCGTTGAAACCCAAACATGATGACCCATATTATGTTCAATATTGAAATGCCCATAGCCCATGAGCGTGTTGCCAATCCGCGCGAGACCACGGTCAAAAGACCTGTTTTTATGGCCAAGCTCATGGGTATAAGCAAGCATAGACCCACTGCCCGCGCCCACACCAATTATCAAACCAACAACAGCCCACCAGGGTAAATCTTGTGTGCCAACAAGCCAGACAAATGCTGCAAAGACAATAAAATATATGGGAATATGCATGATGACATGCCAGCGATAATAGTTGTCTTTCATCATATCTTCGACAACTTCTTCGGGCGGGTTATGCGTGTCCTCACCAAGTACTCTATCAATAATCGCCGTGATGATATATACATAAATTGCGGGGAACCACAGGATTATTGGGTTGTTCCCAAGTGCAAAATACCCCCAGAATGTGAGAACATAAACAAATGTCCCAACGAAGCCGAGCCACCAAAGATGGCGCTTTTTATCGACATAAGTAATGACGCTGCCGTCTGCGGCCTTGCCTGTGAATGTGGCCATTATGCTGCCCCTTTATTTTGTTTATTGCTTTTGTGGCTTTGCTCTGAAAATTCTTCGAAGGGCTTACAAAGATAGGCCATCGGCGCGATAGCTTCCAATATAAATTGCACCTTTTCAACATTGTGCGGCCCATCAAGATCGTAGAAAACCCGTCTGCCAATTTTGCGGGTCTGGCAAATGCCGGCCTGTTCTAAAACCACCAAATGGCGCGAAATTACGGAGCGATCTTGCGTGAGACCCTCTGCAATTGTGCCGACGTCGCAGCCACCTGACAAAACCAGCTTGCGAATAATTGCCACGCGCGTTGGCTCACAGAGAGCCTTGAAAAATTTAGTGTCAAATACGTCCAAAGCCGTCTGCGCCAAATCCATATGTTCAGGAGATAAATTTCGGTTTTCATTGTTCATATGCGTATATATGCACACAAATGCACATATAGCAAGAAAATATTCTCAAAAGCCAAAGGCTATTGCGCAAAATATTTGGGCAGACCTAGGCAGTGTACTCATAAACTCAGGTCGAAATGGCATGTTGCAATTTGTTCACTGGCTAGGCGTAAAACCGCAGGAAATGCTAGCATTTTTTTATATCCCTTTAGGGGCAAGGTTTTAAAACGACGCCAATGAGCAAAGTGGCCATGCTAAACGTGACTTAAGCGCGGAGCTAAATCTGCTTCAATCTGCGTCGTCAAAGCACTTGGCCGGGCAATAAGCCCTCCCCACGTACTTTTCCTAGCATATTTTCGCATATTTAGCTCCATTTCGGACTGAGTTTATGAGTACACTGCCTAATTGTGGCAATACTTTTATTCAGTTTTTTGCATAAATTTTAGCGCTGGGCTTTACCTGAACATAGTCACCATATTTAATGATGTGATAATACTCCGCCTTAGGTGCGCGCAAAATCGTAGGATCACGGTCCCACTTTATATCACCTGGGTAAATCTTGATGATGGAGCCTTTGGAGCGCCACACCACGCCGAAAATTTTTCCGTATTTTACGGCCATTGCCGTAACAAGTCGCTCCCCTTCGACCGTAGCAACACTCCCATCATGATAGGCCGTTTTGCCAATATCGTTACAATAGCTAACATCAGGCTTTGGGCAGACATTTATATCAAACCACTTTGGTTCCTGATCATAAATAGCTTGATGCGCTTTTTTAGTCAGGGCTTGCTTTGCATCTTTGGTCGCTTTGGCGTGGTCAATTCGAAGCTTTTGTATTTCATTTTTTGAAAGAGCTAAGAGTTCAACCACTGGCACAGATATCTCCTTAGATATCTGTTTTACATCTTTTAACGAAGAGTTGCGTAAAGCCTTGGGCAAATCGTTCAAGGGGGTCGTGTAAATCTCTTCTTTAGTCATTACAAATCTGGCACCGCCCTCCATATTGTTTACCGCGTTCGTCAACTCGTTCAGCCACGCATTGAAATTTTCAAGGGGGATTGTAATGTCTTTGCTGTTTTCAGGAGTATCATAGTGCGCATAACCAAGAACAATGGTCTTGGAATTTTTGACCATGAGAATTTCTTCCCAGCTAAAGTCAAATTGCAGCATTTGCTCAGTTGCAGTGGATGGGCCTTTTTTCCAATTCCCATATTCCGTATCTGGACCCACGGCGCGACCATTTTTAAGATTAAAAAATCGTTTCTCACCAATGTCATCAATTAAATAGACTTTAACGTAAAACTTTTCAGGTGCACGAATATCACCAACCCACCCACCCCTTTTCATATCGGTTGAGGTTTCAAGGCTAAATGTAATTTGTATATCGTCTTTGCGGGCGCCAAGTGCCCAAAACGTACCGATCACAGGGCTATCAACGCCCTTTTCATGTATGGGTTCACTACCAAACTGCCAGTCAATATCTTCTGCAGCGCTCACAACAGGTGCATGCAGTAAAAACGCTATAACAATCGAAACAATTTTCACAAACCTAAACTTCATATCGTACTACCCCGAATATCGTATTTGTATTTGGCCTTTGTTCATAGACCGTGCTACACAAGCAAGAAAGGGGAAATATCATGAATAAAATTTTATTGTTTGGTTTTGCCGCAATAATGTTCAGCGGATACGCCTATGCGCAAGAGGGTCACGCCAGTGCACTTGATAACCAACATGTCGATGCAAAACCACATGTTCAAACCAATGCACAATACAAACCATATAATGCGGACGCACATTCCATGGTTGATATTGACAAAGCCCTAGCGCGGGCACGGGTGCGCGGTACGAAAGTCATGGTGGTCATGGGGGCCAATTGGTGCCACGACAGTCGCGGTCTTGCTGCACGATTTTCTAAGCCCGAATTTCAATCCCTGATCGAAGACAACTATGAACTGGTTTATGTTAGCGCTGGAACCGATCCGGGACAAAAAGATCAAAATAAGGACGTCTCGAAACGCTTTGGCGTAAAAGCGATTGCAGGTACGCCAACCGTCTTTATTTCTACACCTGACGGCACTGTTCTGAACGAAGACAGTGCAGGTTATTGGCGCAGAGCAGAAAGCATACCAGACGATATGAGTTATGCCTATTTCCAAATGTACGCGAAAAAATAAACACACATTTAAGAGGTCACTATGTTTATAGGTCATTACGCACCGGCAGCAATAGGTGCAAGCACGGGACGGATAAAGCTTTGGCAAGCCTTTGTGGGCGCGCAACTGGTTGACTATGCTTGGGCAGGGTTGGTCATGGCTGGCATTGAAAAAGCCCGCATCACGCCTGGTTTTACGCAAGCAAATGCGCTTGATTTATATCATATGCCCTACACCCATTCCCTGGGTATGGCAATTGTCTGGGCGGTTGTCGGCGCACTTATATTCGCCGCTATCTTTAGAAAACAGGCCAAGGCAGGGGCCATCGTTTTTGGCCTTGTTGTCCTGTCCCATTGGTTCATGGATTTGATTGTTCATGTGCCAGATTTAACACTTTGGTTTGGCACCGATAAATACGGCTTTGGATTATGGAATAACCGGTCGTTAAGCTTCTCTTTGGAGGTTGGTATCTTCGTGCTGGCAATGATGTATTATTTAAAGAGCACGGTCGCCAACGGAAAATCAGGGCGCATTTGGCCGCTCATACTCATTGGGTTCATGATTTTGTTACAGGTATTTGGCAATTACGGGCCGCCGCCTAAAGCAATGTTGGAATTTAATTTATCCGCATGGTTTATTTATACAGTCTTCGCCGTCTTAGCTTTCATGGTCGACAAATCGCGGGCCTATAAAAATATCGCTAAATAGCTTCCAACATCTGAGCAAACTCATAGGCCAATTTATAGGCATCTCCAGGCCAACGGGCGGATATTAGATTGCGGTCTTTGACTGTAAACCCTTTGTTTGGGTGTTTTGCCGAGCCAAATGTTGGGTAAATCGAGCCAGGTTTGAAGTCCGCAGCTTTTTCAAGCAGGCGGCTCACCTCGTCCTGTACGGTTTCGGGGTAAGTTTGGTAATGTGTGCCCATAGTTTTTTTGGTCATTTTATAGGCTATTTTTTCTTGAAAATTATTCAGACTGGTAACCTGATAACCGTGCAAAACGGACTTTTCGTCTGCGCTCTTTGTACGCGCCAAAGCCAGTATTCCGTGGCAAATACTGGCGACGGGTGCTTTTCGTTCAAAAAAATTCCGGCAAATAGAGAATACATAATCTGATTCCAGATAGGGCTTCATCCCCGGCGCATGCCCACCTGGCAACACAAGAGCATCAAAATCGCCAGGCTTGACATTTTGCCATAAGAGGGGATTTTGAAAATTATTATCCTTTTCCATCTTCCTATAAATTTTTGCATTCTCAGGTTTGGCCGCCAGAGATTTTAACATCCCGTCCAGACCTGCGCCGCTTAGGGTGTTTTGGTCACAAATTGCCTGTGTGCCATCACCCGTGGCAAAATATATCTCATGTCCTTTTTGCTGTAACACTTGCCAAGGCACGCAAGCCTCGGTTGGGTCAAACTCCTCATTTGGGAGAATCATTAAAACTTTCGCCATTTTATTCCTGCATTTATTCGCTAATAGTTATCGGTTGGCGGGCGATAACACGCTCCCCCTCCAGCACATATCGTATTTCGTACTCACCCGCTTGCTTTGGCAGTTTTAATGCACCTGGACTACCGTTGCGCGGATAAAAATAATCATTGTATTTTCTTGCACCTGCATCTGGCAAGACAACCGTTACCCAATCACCTTTTGCCGTCGGCCCCGTAAAACTTACGGAGATTGTTTCGCCAGTTTTACCTACCTTAGGGGCATCAAGGCTCATTGATATGTCTTCAATTTTTATGCTCTGACGTGCAATGACCTTATTGTTGTTTTGCACAAATCTAAGTTCGTAAGTCCCAGGCGCAACGGGCACTTCAATCTTGGAAGGTGAACCGTTCTTGGTGTAAGCGTAATCCTGATAGGCGCGTTCGGAGGCATCTGGCGCAGTGATTGTAATAAAATCTCCTGACGCCGGCGTTGGCCCGCTCCACTTTACACTGATTTCACTGCCAACATTTGCTGTTTTAGGGCCGGATATGGTTGCAACAGACTGTACAATTTTAATGGGACGGCGCGCCGCAACTTTATCAGGTTCGTTGACACCTTGCTGCACATATCTAAGCTCATAATCTCCGGGGTTTACAGGCATACGGATTTCGGCTGGACTGCCCTGATGACCATAACTATAATTTGTATAACTACGCGCGGCTGCGTCTGGTGTTGTGACTGTGATAAAATCCCGTTCTCGCCCAGGCCCCGTCCAGTTTATTTGTAAAATTTCGCCAGTTTCTGCCTGCTTTGGCCCTTGTAAAGTCACAACGGCCTTTGTGATTGTAATGGCTTTACGGGCAACAACTTTATGGGAATTAGAAGCAGTATTCTTCGCTGGGCCAACAAACACATAACGAAGTTCATAGTCACCAGGGGCTACCGGCATGATTAGCTTTTGCGGCGATGGATTATTTTGTGTGTAAACATAATCCAGATATTTGCGATCATTGGCGTCTGGATTTGTCACCGTGATAAAATCACTTTTGGTATTTGGGCCTTTCCAGGCAACCTCTATATGCTCCCCTGCCTGTGCTGTGTCTTTGGCTTCAATAAAAGAATTTGATTCTGTTACTTTAATCGGTGTACGTGCGAGCACTTTATAAGGATTTGCCAATACATAGCGGACTTCATAATCTCCTGCGCTCGTAGGTGCCGTCAGTTTAAGAGGGTTGCCATTGCCGGTATAAGCATAACTGGTATAACTCCGCGCGGACGCATCCGGTTCTGTGATCGTAATAAAATCAGATTTACGGTTCGGCCCTTCCCAAGTGACCGAAAACTCAGTGCCTGCGTTTACTGCATTACTGTCTGGTACAACACGTGCTGGAAATTCTGGGCTGAGGGCTATTGTGACGGTTTTGCGCGCACCCGGTAGAGTTTCCACCAACTTTGCCACACCCTTAAGACCGTCAGAACTGCGGGTGACACTAATATCATAAACACCTGACAATACACTTTCGGTTACAGTGCCTTTGTTGTTGGCCTCATAGACAATATCACCACCTCCAGATTGCCTGACCTGCCAATTCAGACCCGTTGTAATCGTTGGGCCACCTTCGAGCACTGTTGCCTCTAGGGTCAAAGTTGCTGGGCCAGTGTCCGCCTTTTTAAGTATTGTTGTCCCCAGAGCCAATGAGAGATCGCCTGCGCTGGCGGCAGTTAAATAACGACCGCCTGTGCTGCTTGCAAGACATTGCAATTGGTCTTCGGTTTTTTGATCGACAATATCAAAGCCAACCACATGGGCTGTAAAATCTATACCGTCTTGTTCTAATTGTTTCCCCAAGGCACAAGGGTCAAGATTACACGTCTCGATACCGTCACTGATTAAAACAACCGTGGCCTTGTTTTCTGTATATTTTAATTTGTCTGCGGCCAACTTTACAGACGCTGAAATTGGTGTCTTGCCTTTGGGATTTATGTTTTTAATAGCTGCCTTAATATCCGTTCTGCTCGCACCGACTTTAGACAGCATTTCAATGTCCGAACAGTCGCCTTTTTTGTTGTGTCCATAGGCCATTAAGCCCAGACGGTTTTTGGCTGGTAAATCATCCAACAGTTCGCCCAAAACCGTTTTGGCAATTTCTATTTTTGCGGTGCCCTCTATTTGTCCCCACATCGAGCCAGATGCATCAAGTATGAGTATAGCATCTTGCTTTACGGCGGTGTCATTTGCATCTGGGTCATCGGCGTAAGAAGGGTAAGACAGGAACCCCGCAAATAAAATTGCACACATTGATACAAATAATCGGTAATTATACACAAATGCCATGACGCGCCCTTTCGTTTCGAAAATACTATAGCATGAAAATTATGTTTTGAACATAACCAATACCTAGCCCTCATTGTCCTAGGGTCATTGTCCTAGATTAAATTATTAGTAAAAACTGCCCTTAAATTACCAGTGATTGCTTTCCGATTCGAAACTTCTTAAGATTGTAAATCTCAAAAATGTGGGGATAATTCTTGCTAATATCAGCGTAAATCACCTTATGTTCTATGTACTTGAAAATTGGAATCATTACAGAGCGCAAATTCGCCGAAATTTTCAAAACATAATTAAAACAGTACCAACTTTATTTTTTTATGCAAACCTATGGAATAATAGAATTTTTTAAAATCCACCCTGTGTTAACCACTCTTATTAAGGGCTTATTAACAATAATTTTGCCAAAGTAGCATACTAGGTATTGACGGAATGGCGGAAATGAACACTATATGTAGTAAGAAGACCGTAAGGGGTTCCGATTATTATTGAGCAGATTGCAGGTACAAGCTTGTACTTGAACGGCATTCGTCGCTGAAAAAATATTGAGAATACCAAAGAAATTACCGACACTAGGGTCGGGTTAGGCAGTTGAGCCGCTAGAGGGGGAATATATGTCAAAAGACATAAACACGGGTACAGCAACCGCTAATAATAGCAATGATGATCTCTATATAGACACGCCTGTTACAACCACTTTTGAAAACACCCAAACAGACGCCAAAAAACCTTCAAATTTGAAAGTCGTCACCCGCGTCAAAATTGACAACGCCCGCGACGAACTTCTTACTGATTTTGGTAAAACCACATTGGTTGACCGTTATTTATTGCCCGAGGAAAGCTATCAAGACATGTTTGTCCGCGTGGCTGAGCATTACGCCGACAAAGACGACCCTGCACACGCGCAACGCTTATATGATTATATGTCCAAGCTCTGGTTCATGCCAGCAACGCCGATACTTTCCAATGGCGGGGCTAAACGCGGCTTGCCGATTTCTTGTTTCTTAAACGCAGTTGATGATAGCCTCGATAGTATTGTCGATGTCTGGAACGAAAATGTCTGGCTTGCCTCTAACGGCGGCGGCATAGGTACCTATTGGGGGAATGTTCGCTCTATAGGTGAGAAAATTGGTCGTGCCGGTAAGACTTCGGGCATTATTCCGTTTATTCGTGTTATGGACAGCCTGACCTTGGCAATTTCTCAAGGTTCGCTGCGCAGAGGTTCCGCCGCAGTATATCTTGATATACACCACCCTGAAATTGAAGAGTTTCTCGAAATTCGTAAGCCGAGTGGTGATTTTAACAGAAAAAGTTTAAATTTACACCACGGTCTTAATATTACGGATGAATTTATGGAAGCCGTGCGCGACGGCGAGGAATTTGGTCTTAGATCTCCTAAAACTGGGGACATTATTAAAAAAATCGATGCCCGTAAACTCTGGCAAAAAATATTGGAAATGCGCCTGCAAACGGGCGAGCCGTATATGGTGTTTTCCGATACGGTTAACGAAGCTTTGGCAAAGCACCAAAAAGAGCAAGGCCTTCGGGTGCAACAATCCAATTTATGTGCCGAAATTATGTTGGCCACTGGTAAAGATAAGGCCGGGCGCCAACGCACAGCCGTTTGCTGCCTGTCCTCGCTCAACGCCGAAAAATTTGACGAATGGAAAGACAACGAAAATTTTGTTGAAGACATTATGCGCTTCCTTGATAATGTACTGCAGGATTATATTGAAAATGCCCCCGCCAAAATGTCAGACGCGGTTTATTCTGCAATGCGCGAACGCTCCGTCGGCCTTGGTTTAATGGGTTTTCATTCTTTGTTACAATCCAAAGGCGTTCCGTTTGAAAGCGGTATGGCAAAGGCGTTAAACAACCGCTTGTTCAAATATATCCGCAGTCAAGCCGATGCTGCGAGTGTCAAACTAGCCCACGAACGGGGTGCTTGCCCAGACGCAGCAGATGCTGGCATGATGGCACGGTTCTCTCATAAACTAGCCGTCGCACCAACCGCATCCATCTCTATTATTTGTGGTGGCACCTCTGCTGGAATTGAACCAATTCCGGCTAACATCTACACACATAAAACCTTGTCAGGCTCATTCACTGTTCGCAATAAATTCCTAGAGGATTTATTTGAGAAAAAAGGTATCAATACACCAGAAATTTGGACGTCTATACTGGAACACGAAGGGTCCGTTGCCCATATTAATGAATTATCCGAAGACGAAAAAGCCGTGTTTAGAACGGCGTTCGAGCTCGACCAACGCTGGGTCATTGAACTGGCAGCCGATCGAGCGCCGCTCATCTGTCAGGCGCAAAGCCTCAACATTTTTATCCCTGGAGATGTCGATAAATGGGATTTGCATATGTTGCATTGGAACGCGTGGGAAAAAGGTATCAAGTCACTTTATTATTGCCGCTCTAAATCAGTTCAGCGCGCCGCCTTTGCCGGCACTATAGACGATAATAAGCCCGCCAATGATATGGAGGCAGCCATGCAAGCCGCCGCGCCTACCGATTATGACGAGTGCCTCGCCTGTCAATAAAACATCTAGGTTCATGACGTATTTAATAGTTTGACACTCGTGTATTTGGACTAATCGTTTCTTATTTTTATTTGCAATGGCGTTTTGATCAAATTGGCTAGGTCGTCGAAATGCGTGCGGCTACGTGTTACAATCAGCGCCGCCATATCTTGACGAACAGATAAAACAAGTGCGCCTTCGTTGATAGCAAGAGAAATTTTACCCAAAACCGCAGGGCTTCTCCCGCTCAAAACCACAGCTGCCCGCATAGCCTCGCCGTAAATTTGAGCGGATAATTGTTCGGTTTCGCTCAACAAATGCCAAATGACCGCACTATCAGGTGGCGTTTTACGGCTGCGATATGCTCTAAATAATGTCAATGCCAAGTAGGCTCTCTCTTTATGTGTCAGACCTGGCAGTGGCCCATACAAGGCGATTTCATAGACAATTTTCGCCCTGTGATCTGGGTGTAATCCCGCGCCCGTACCTATAAGAAGGCTTGCTGCTTTACGGATACGGTTTTCTGTATTCAGACAAAAACTACGCGGCATGGATGGATGAATACCTGATAAAAATTCATAAATTGCGGCACCCATTTTTGTTCCGTCCGTGCTTTGGCTTGCTATACTTGCGCAAGCATCAAACAAGGCGTCGCGTTTTTTTACATCCGCAGAAAATTTCTGATACACAAGCCCGTCGCGCAAACCGCCGGGCGCAATTACAACATGTTTTGGGTTGAGTTCGTTCAAGAGAATGCTGAGCAAAAGGCCGCTATAGGGTAATGTGTCGGCACGACGCTTGGATATATTTGGCCAGCATAAAAGCTCTGCACTGCCTGCATGTGAACACGCCCAATCCGCTAATTCTTGCGCATGTTTTACACCTAAGCTGTAATTATGTGCCACCCGCAAAGGGTAATTATTCCGCTTTTGATCAATGATAGCCAATTTTCGCCACGCACCACCAATTAGATACAATGTTTCAATGGATGAAAATTGGTGTGCAAAATTATCCCCTAAAATACGCGCAATGCGTGGTTTCAAATCCGCGGGGTCAAAAATGCCATCAAACATAGAAAATGGCCCCAAAGGATAAGACACGCCGCCCGTCGTTGCACCCGCATTTATTTCAACCAATTCCAAACTGGCACCGCCTAAATCGGCCGCCAAGCCTTGTGCACGTGGTTCGCCTGCAATAACGCCAAGTGCTGACATGAGCGCTTCTTTCTCCCCGCTTAATGGTGTGATGTCCAATCCGGTTTGCATTTTAACCTGAATGATAAATTCTGGCGCATCATGCGCATCGCGCATAGCCGCCGTTGCAGCGATGAGTATGTCATCAAGGTTTTGCGCCTTGGCCAAAGCGGCAAACCGTTTTAACGCATTTTGAGCCTGAATGCGTCCATTTGGGTTTAATTTCCCTGTTTTGCGTAAATCGCGCCCCAAACCAGCAAGCACTTTTTCATCATATATAGGTGCAAATGCGGCGCCTGAAATTGAATAAACAACAAAACGGACAGAATTAGAACCGATATCAATAACACCAATTCGCTTATAGTTTGGCAAACTGGTTTGAGATGAAAAGGTCATACTTTGTGACCTAATCTCACTTGTAGATTAAGCAGCATTAATTGTTCGGTCCTCGGTTAACAACAAATGCAAGGCTTCACTATTTGGTGCGCTGCGCAACCGATCTCGTAAATCTTCACGGCGTAAAAGGCGTGAAACCTGAGCCAAAGCCTTTAGATGCAAACTACTGGCATTTGCAGGTGCCAGCAACAGCACCACCAAATCCACAGGACGGTCATCAATAGAATCGTATTCCAACGGGGTTTCAAGCCGCGCAAATATTGCCCGAACCTTGCCAATACCTTCAAGTCGTGCATGAGGAATAGCAACCCCATAACCAACGCCCGTGCTACCAAGCCGTTCGCGTTCTGCGACGGCAGCTACGATATCGCGGACATTTACTGTCTCTCCAGATACATCTTCACATTTCGACGCGAGCTCTGCCATTTCTTGGAAAAGCTGTTTTTTACTAGCAGCATGCAAATTTTGCGCTACACATTTTTGCGCAAATAATTTTTCAACATTCATGGGTTTAGGCTTCCTATAACTTTTCTAAACCTTTTTGCGTACACATTGGCACTACAAATTGGGTCTGGTCATACAAAATTAGATTTTCGGGCGGCTCATAGCCTAACTATCGTTGCGGGTCAATCCACCCTACATTGCCGTCTGCGCGCTTGAACACGACATTTAAACCGCCGTGGGCTGCATTGCGAAACATAACGGCGGAAGAATCCGTTAGGCCCAATTCGAGAGATGCCATACTGACCGTCATGGTGCGAATTTCGGATTTTTGCTCAGATATGACCATTGGTTCTGCCGGGGGGTGGTCATCTGTTCCGTCGTCGTCTGCCCCGACCGGGTTTTGCAGAACATATACTGCCAAAGCCTCCGCCTTGTCTTCTGCGCGGTGGTCGCTAAGGCGACGTTTATAGCGGCGCAGACGTTTCTCTAAATGCTCTAATGCCTCGTCTGAGGCCCCGTACGCGTCCTTCGCATTGCCGTGAGCTGCCATTGTCGCGCCTGATGGCAAATGCACAGATATTGACGTGTTAAACCCAGACCCTTCTTTGGATATGGAAATATGCGCTTCCCCATCGCGGTGGATATATTTGTCCATCATTTCCTCAAGTCGGTCATTAATTCTTTCTGAAAGCGCTGTTGAAACATCGATGCCTTTGGAAACAATATGGATTTGCATAGGGGGGTTCTCCTGTTTGAGTGTAATTCACTATAACATTGTTTGCCACCAAGGTCAGGTGAAAAATAATGATTATTGTTTATTTTTCATTATGCGCCGTCTTTGAACAGACGAAGGAATGTTTAAACTCTCACGATATTTAGCCACTGTGCGTCTTGCTATATCGACACCTTGATTTTGCAAAAGCTTAACCAATTTATCATCGGACAATACGGACTTGGCATCCCGTTCTTCATCGATCAGTATCTTTATTTTATGGCGAACGGCCTGCGAAGAATAGGCTTCTCCGCCGTCGTTAGAAGCAATAGCCGCCGTGAAAAAATATTTAAGTTCAAATGTACCGCGCGTCGTGGCTATATATTTATTTGAAGTTACCCGACTTACAGTGCTTTCGTGCATGTCTATGGCATCGGCAATCGTTCTTAAATTCAAGGGGCGTAAACGATCAATACCATAGGCAAAAAATCCATCTTGCATTTTAACAATTTCGCTGGAAACCTTTAAAATAGTGCGGGCTCTTTGGTCCAGGCTTTTAACGAGCCAACTCGCATTTTGCGCACATTCTGACATATAAGATTTGACTTTATCGTCTTTACTGCCGCCCAAAACTTCTGCGTAATATCGAGAATTCATCAAAACGCGCGGCAAAGTGTCTGAATTCAGTTCAACGGCCCAGCTACCGTCCGGACGCTCTTGCACAAACACATCCGGTTCAACAACACTGGCCATATCCGTACCATACGCTAGTCCTGGCTTTGGTGATAATGCCCGCAGGCGCGCGGTGTAATCACTAAGTTCATCAGTGCTGACACCACATACTTTGGCGAGACCTGATAAATCATGGTTCGCCAACATATCCAGATTATCCAGCATCAAACCCATCGGAGCATCAAATTCACCGCGTTCTTTTAGCTGTAAGGCCATACACTCGCGTAAATCCCGCGCCATAACGCCGGTGGGCTCAAAGGTTTGTAATGTTGTCAGCACAGATTGGACGCGCGTTAGGCTTACACCCAAACGTTCGGCCAAATCCTTCAAATCCGCACGTAAATATCCGTTTTCGTCTACCTGGTCGATGAGATAAGCACCGATCATACGCGCACGTTCATCAGACACGGCCATGGCCAATTGTGCCGATAGATGCTCAGATAGAGAAATTTCCTGCGCCGTATTTGCAGCAGGGTCGTAATCATTACTACCGCTAAATGTACCCCCAGAGCCCGCCTTACTCCAATCAATGTCCCCGCCAACAGATGCAGCGCTTGGTGCCATGTCAGCCATTGTTGCATCAACATTTAACTGTCCCTCTGATGCATCCAGTGCGTCTGCGGCGGCTTTTGAGGGTGTATTTAAATCCAGTTCCGTCAAATCAACTTCACTTGGCGGGACAACGTCAACACCGTCCTCACGCCTATTTTCTGTGCCCGTCCCGCGCTCCAACAATGGATTGCTCTCAAGTTGTTCTTCAACAAATGCAGCCAGTTCAATATTGGTTAATGTCAACAGCTTGATCGCCTGCTGTAATTGCGGCGTCATTGCCAGTTGCTGGCCTTGCTTTAGCTTTATTTGTGGTGACAGTGCCATCACGCCCCTTCTAATAGCCTTTTGGCTTGTTTTATAACCATTCGGTTTTTTACCATTCAGATAGAGGTCTAACAGCATTCCATTAAGGAGAAGTTTTCAAATCAAAGAAATGTTGAATATACAAATCCGGCTAAACCACATCACTAAAGGGTAAAATTATGGCGACCGGAACTATACGGCTAAATATAGCGTTTGGCTTAAACCGAACCAAACACCCGGCGCAGGATTTCTGATGTGCGTTTTGCGGGGTCGCGGCGGATGGCGGCTTCTTCGGCGGCAACATAATGGAAGACACCATCAAGCCCGTATTTAACGCCGTGTCCGATGAGGTCGGAGCGTGCATCTGCGCCTAATTGCGGCGCGAAGGGTATATTGCGCAAATCACCCGTGACTTGGTCGAGCAAGCGCAGTGCCCCCGTCTGCCCCAAAGCATTTTCCATTATCGGCGAAAACAGCGCCGTTAATCGCGGTGTGGTTTTCTCTTGCAGATAATTGGTCGCGGCATTTTGCGGCCCGCGCACAATGCCAATAGCGTCCGAAATACTAAGGCCCGCAATCGCGTCAAAGAAAATATCCTTTGCAACAGGTGCGGCCTTTTCTGCACCCCTATTTAGTTGGGTTTCAAGTTCGCTCAAAACGCCGCCCGCCCCGACTTTTGACAGTACCGACTGCACATCATTTAAGACTTTCGGCAAAGGAATATGAATTTGACTATCGTCAAAAAATCCGCCGACGCGTCCGACAATGCCAAGCGCCGATAAAATTCCGTTATCAAGCGCCGCCCGAATACCCCGCGCCGCTTCGGCTTGGGATAACACCCCGCTCCCCAATATCCCCTCAAGTGCCCCAATATCCATGGTTTCACAGGCTGATAAAGGCAGAGCCAGCAAGCCCGTAAGAGCAAGGCGGCGATTGATTGCACTGGGTGTAGAATTGGTCATAGGGTGTCCTTATTTAATTTCTTTGGCAAAAACGAGAAAATATCCATTGTTATCTTTAATCCCAACTTCCCGTAAACCATATTCTTGGTCTTCGGGCCCCCATCTGATTTCGGTTTTGGTTTTGATACGGGCAGCGACATCATCTACATTTTCAACGAAAATATATATTAAACCGCTAAACTTGGGCTCAGGATGTTCATCCAGCGCATGTTTGAAAAACCAAATTTGGCTGGAGCCAAGTGTCACCTCTGCCCAAGATATATCCTGCTTATCAAGCCATTCGCCAGTTTTCTCGAACCCCAGCACATCCACATAAAAACGTAAAGTCGCCTCTATATCCGGTGCAAAAAGACTTGGAATGACCGGATTGCGTTTCATACCCTCAATATACCCGCTTGGCTGGTTTGATGTATTCGATATCGTCGGTCATTGTGTAGTCGTGAACGGGGCGGGCGCCTAGTTTTACTTTGCCGTTTTTGACCCATGCGAGCGTATGCTTCATCCAGGTTTTGTCGTTGCGGTCCGGATGGTCTTCTGACGCGTGGGCGCCGCGGCTTTCTTTGCGGGCTGAGGCGGCGGACATGGTGACCTGCGCATTGCCCATGAGATTATCAAGCTCTAGCGTTTCCACCAAGTCTGTGTTCCACACTAACGTCCTGTCCGTAACACCTATATCTTTCATGGTGGCTGCAACCTTGGTCATTTTCTTGACGCCTTCGGCTAGGCTTTCGTCTGTGCGAAATACCGCACAATGATCTTGCATAGTTTTTTGCATATCAAGGCGTATACTAGCTGTGCTCTTTTTGCCGTCTGCGGTACGGAATTTTTCTAAACGTGCATAGCTATCCGCGCCTGCATCCTCCGTCAATTCCGGTTGGCTCTCACTTGCATCCAAAAGTTCACCGCAGCGCAATCCCGCCGCACGCCCAAACACCACAAGGTCAATCAATGAGTTAGAACCAAGACGATTGCCGCCGTGGACGGAGACACAGGCCGCTTCGCCTACGGCCATTAGACCGGGGACAACTGCGTCAGGGTCTCTACCTTTTTTGGTCACGACTTCGCCGTGGAAATTAGTCGGTATACCGCCCATATTATAGTGACAGGTCGGCAATACCGGAATTGGTTCTTTGGTGACATCAACGCCCGCAAAAATTTTGGCGCTTTCAGAAATACCTGGCAACCTGTCCGCCAGAACTTCCGGATCAAGATGATCCAAATGCAAATAGATATGGTCTTTGTCTTTACCAACGCCGCGACCTTCACGAATTTCAATTGTCATGGCGCGCGAAACAACGTCGCGCGACGCCAAATCTTTGGCGGACGGCGCATAACGCTCCATAAAACGTTCACCTTCGGAGTTGGTCAAATAACCGCCTTCACCTCGACACCCTTCGGTGATGAGACAACCTGCGCCGTAAATTCCAGTTGGATGGAACTGCACAAATTCAGGGTCCTGTAAAGGCAAACCAGCCCGCAAAACCATGCCGCCGCCGTCGCCCGTACAAGTGTGGGCGGATGTACAAGAAAAATAAGTACGGCCATAACCGCCTGTCGCCAAAATAACCGTTTTGGCGCGAAAACGGTGCAGGGTTCCGTCGTCCAATTTCCAAGCGGTAATCCCACGGCAAGCCCCGTCTTCCATGATTAAATCAAGCACGAAATACTCGATGAAAAACTCGGCAGAGCGGCGCAAGGATTGCCCGTAAAGCGTATGCAACATAGCATGACCCGTACGGTCAGCCGCCGCGCAAGTGCGCTGGGCGGGCGGGCCTTTACCCATATTTTGCATCATGCCGCCAAAGGGTCGTTGATAGATTTTTCCGTCTTCAGTACGCGAAAACGGCATACCCCAATGCTCTAGCTCGTAGACGGCCTTTGGTGCTTCGCGGCAAAGATACTCAATGCTGTCTTGGTCGCCGAGCCAATCAGAGCCCTTGACCGTATCATACATATGCCAACGCCAATTATCGTCGCCCATATTACCAAGGGACGCAGCAATTCCGCCTTGCGCGGCCACCGTATGGGAACGGGTTGGGAAAACCTTGGTTACGCAGGCCGTTTTAAGCCCAGCCTGCGCCGCGCCCAAAGTTGCCCGTAGACCAGCACCACCAGCGCCAACCACAACAACATCATAAGTATGATCTATCCATTTCACATCAGACATATGCTAGGCTCCCAGCCAGATTTTGAGAATTGCCAGCACACCTATCAACCATGCCGAGACAGACACAAGGGCGTTTAATATCATGCTAAATGATCGCATGCCTGTACTTTGAATATAATCGGATATCACCTCGTTAATGCCGAGTCTGCCGTGGTAAATTCCGGCCGTTAAAAACCCAAGTAAAACAAATGCACCCACAGGGGACCCGACCCATCCTATTAAACCATCATAGCCTTGCGGAAGAGCCTTCAGCAGTCCGTAAATGAAAAACGGGAGCAAGAGAGCCAAAACCACTGCGCTAACACGGTGGGTAATAAATTCGTGCACACCGCCCTTGGCAGCGCCAATACCGCGAACTTTCCCTAAGTCTGTTCTAAAATCGCTCATGCCACTGCTCCATGAAGCGTTCCCGCTAGAAGCCAAGTCAGATAGGCGGCAGAAATTGCCGAGACTAAAATTGTCACGAGCGAAACCATATTAGCAAGTTTAGGGTCAAACCCCGCCCCAATATCCCAGACCAAATGTCGAATACCGTTTAGGAAATGATACAGCAAAACACCAACTACAAAAAAGAAAGCAAATGCACCGATCGGCGAATAGACAAGCGGCTCAACTTTGGCGAACCATTGCGGTCCAGCCGCTAAAAAAGCGAGAACAACAGATAGTTTTAATAGTCCAAAATACAAGACAACACCTGTTGCACGGTGCAAGATCGAAGAAAGCATTGTTGGGTGCCATTTCCAAATGCTAAGATGAGGGGACATTGGTCGTTTATCTGTCCAGCCTTTTGCCATGAAAACTCTCCGTTATTGGTGCGCTTGTATACTGCAGGGGCACATGCGGGCAAACCTAAAGCCAAGAGAAACGAAGTCAACGCGTAATCTTGAAGAATTCATCACAAATGCTTTTTTGGCTTGGCGAATTGTCGATATTGGGCTTAAGACAGAGACATGAAAAAATTTACAAAAACTACGGCCATTGTCGCTATTATATTGATGGTTGGCATGTCGATGGTTGGCACGGCGGCATTGTCCCAAAGCCTCAATCAGAAAACATCTATGAATAGCGATGGGTTAGGTGAAATCATCTTTCCTATCGGAACATCCGCTGCGAGCATTCATGAGCAATGCAAAAATCTGGTCATTGTCAAAACTGAGAAAGAGATTGTCTGCAAACCTGCTACTTTTGATACTTTGGAAAAAATCATTGCTGACATGCAAAGGGGCAATCTCAAATATGACCCCATTCAGGCTGGGAACGAAGGTGACCGTGAGGCCTTGCGCCATTTACCAGATGTAAGTGCATCTGCAAATTTGCTGGAAACCAATGAAGTGCGTAAATTAATGGAGCGCTATAAAGCCCTCGACGCACGCACATTGCAAGGTGAAAATTTACTAAATCATCGCTTGCTCGGTTTTATTCTTGGGCAGCGGTTAATGCTGGTCGATTATGATACGGCCCGGATGCCATTTACCAATGACAGTGGTTTCTTCAACATGATGAGTTATGTATCGCGTCAAACCAAATTTAAAACGGCTGATGATTACGTTGCCTATGCGGCACGTTTAACAGAACTCCCTCGATTTTTTGACCAACATATGGCTAATATGCACAGAGGGATGGCGACAGAATATACGGCGTCCGAGCAAATTTTGCCAGGCATTATCGACGGGATAAAAGGCCTGGCGACAGGCAGGGCTGAAAGCCATGTTTTTTTCAAACCATTCACAAGCTTCCCCAATACAATTCCAAAAGATGAACAAAACCGGCTTAAAAGTCTTGGGCTAGAAGCCATGAACAAGGATGTGCTTCCCGCCTATAACAAGCTGCTATCGTTTATGCGCAATGAATACGCCCCAGCCGCTCGTCAAATTGTAGGTATCGGTACGACAGAAGCAGGCCGACAACATTACAAGGCTTTGGTCAAATATTTCACGACCCTTGATATTACCCCTGATGAGGTTCACGAATTAGGCCTTTCAGAAGTGAAACGAATTCGTAGCGAAATGGACGAAATAATCGCCAGCACAGAGTTTGAGGGGAGCTTCAAAGATTTTCTTGTATTTTTGCGTACTGATGCGCAATTCTATGCAAAGACTTCTGAGGATTTATTAAAAGAGGCAGCCTGGATTGCAAAGCGTATAGACGGGCAAATGCCAAAATATTTTGGAAAATTACCCAGTTTGCCTTACGGTGTAATGGCTGTTCCAGATGAGATTGCGCCAAATTATACGACAGGACGGTATTGGGGTGGTAATCTGTCTCAAGGTTTGGCTGGTAATTACGTCGTCAATACGTACGATTTATCGCAACGCCCCCTATACAATCTTCCCTCTTTGACCTTGCATGAAGGTGTGCCTGGCCATCATCACCAAATTTCATTGGCACAGGAGATGACGGACGTTCCTGAATTTCGCCAAAGCCTTTATCCGAATGCATTTGGAGAAGGTTGGGGGCTCTATGCGGAAAAGCTTGGTGTGGAAATGGGCATCTACCGCACACCCTATGAGCAATTTGGTCGCCTAACCTATGAAATGTGGCGTGCTTGTCGTCTGGTTGTCGACACAGGTATGCACTGGAAGGGATGGACGCGCGACCAAGCGGAGGCCTGTTTTTTGGACAATTCAGCACTTGCTCCGCATAATATCCGTACCGAAGTTGACCGTTATATCTCTTGGCCAGGCCAGGCGCTGGCTTACAAAATTGGTGAACTTAAAATACTTGAGTTGCGTGGTCGCGCCGAAGCAAAGCTTGGAGAAGATTTTGATATTCGTAGTTTTCACGACGAAGTTTTAGGCGCCGGCGGCATTCCGCTCAATATTTTGGAAGATCGGATCAATACATGGATTGAGAAACAATTACTTGTTGAATAAATATCTTTGGGTCTGTCCCAAATAACAATGCGAGAAAAACCCGAAAGGCAGTTAAGCCTTTCAGGTTCTCATTCCCCCCACAATTATTTTAGTGCTCTAAAAGCGGTAACGTCCGCGGATGGTCAATGGAATTGTCCAACGCTCGCCACCGTTATTAGCACCGACATACCGTGAATTAAATGTACCGGTCGCTTTATCTGAATTGTCCGATTTAGGTTTACCTGAATAACGAATACCTGTTTCAACACCCATTGTGAAACGGTTAAATATAGGTGTTTCCAGGCCAATCGTACCAGCGCCCGTAGGCACCCAACTACTTTCATACATTGCAAGACGTGTTGGCGTTCCAACATTAGCAGGGCCGCCGACCTCATTGATATTCTCAAGGCTAATCTCATCTTGGTACGCTGCGCCAACTTTGCCCTCTATATAAGGACGGACAGACTTAAACAGTGGCACCCGTACTGGGTTTATATATTGCCGAATACCTGCTTCAACACCATAGCTCTCATAATCAGACATCGTTCCGCGCAGTGTTGCTGTATCTTGAGTGCCCCAGCTAACTTCATTGCCGTCAGCTTGCGTATAGCTGCCTTGTAAAGTCAATTTTCTATTTGGGTTAAGTGCATAAGAACCACCAAGTTCTGCGCGATATCCAACACCATATGCGTTTTTCATTTTTACGTCGGACAATGTCGTTGTTGGATTAATAAACCCAGTATGCGCTTCACTGCCAGTAATAGCGTCACCGCCGACCAGGTATTCTGCGCCTACACCGCCTTCAAAATTCCAGCGGCTTAATTTCTTACCACCTATGCAACACCCTTGATTGTTTTTTGCATATGAATATGTACTGCTATTGTTTGCTTGACTATTGCCAAACCCCATCCATGAACAACCTGACAGTGCGACTGCGGCAACTCCACATAACAAAATACGCATACCTTATTCCTTATCTTTTTGTAACGACACGATACATTCCACTGCACCTTTGATTAGCTTGCAATATACGCGCCATGTGTATCAATATGGTCAAAGAACATGGTTTTTATTTGGTTAAATTATCGTGTTTTCAGCCTCTCAATGCAAAAAATATGGCGTTTTGTGCCGTTTATTTACCTTGCATTAAGACTTAATATTTGCGTTTGCGATCGAAAGACATGCTATTATTAGCGGTTTTAGAAAGAGATGCGGCCACGAAGTTTAATGGGCACGGACCATCTATCCTCTGATTCGAATATCGCGTTTAAATCGTCTCTCCACCGCACACCGGCTTCAACCCCAAGAGCTGTACGTGGACCAAGCTGCATTTCTGCGCCGATGGCACCACTTGCAGTGGGTGTCCAACCCGCATCAGCATAGGTCTGAACATTAGACCCTATGGGCATAAGTGTAGCCGAATCCTGAGACAACGAAACGGCATTATTATGAGTAAATCCGGCAGTAGCCTGTGCATATGGTCGTAACCCGCCCATAGCATTATTCCAACCACCCATATATTTACGGACACCACCCTCTAACGTAAATTGTTCAAGATCGCTCCACCGAGCATATAAATCTTCAGTTGTTACCACGGCGGGCGCAGGGACGAATGCACTATCATCGATCGTACCGATCCTCAGGCGCTCGCCTTTCGCATTCGAATAGCCCAGCCGCGATATGATTGTCGTAGAAGGATTTATGTCATAGCTCGCGCCGAGATCATAGCTTACTGCAGTATTGTAGGCATCACCATAGCTTATGGCATTTAACGCTGAAACATTCAGGGTTGCTCCAGGCGCGCCACCAAGTGCTGGACCAGCTGGCTTAGCACCTATTATATCGCCCCCTATTGCAATTTCAGTTCCTATTCCTGCTTCTATACCAAAGGGAAGGGCCGCAGAACCACCGCGCAATCCACCGCCGCACACATAGGACATGTTGCTGGCACATCCGCCCGACGCAACACCACCACCATAATATGCTGGGTAAGGCTGGGGAACATAAATTGGCGAACCTTGTACAGTCCTTACATTTCCAGACGCGTTATACCCGTATCCGCCTGCTATATTTGCCGTTGTACCAGTTGACCATTGATTGTTCAAATTGGCATATTGCCCACCCACGGCATTTCCGTATGGTGCCGAGCTTCCTAGAACCGTGCCAACCGCAGAAGAACCCGCACCCCACTGACCATTGCTCAATTGAGCACCATATCCCCCTGGATAACCCGCTGCTTGATACCCAGCCTGGGCATTATATCCGTGCAGACCTTGTGCGCCGCGTAAGTTCATCACAGCTTGTGTGCCCTGTGCGGCGTATCCAGGTTGTGCAGCGTATCCGTTAGTAGCATAAGTTTTTGCGCCGCCGCACACGACTGTACCATATCCGCCGCCAGTATTATGACCCTGTCCGTATTGATTACCATATCCATATTGACCGCCGTAGTTCCCAGCATTGCTACAACTTACGCCGTTGTTATAGTTGCTAAAACTACCACTGTTTCCGCCCGAGCCAAACCAAGAACATCCTGATAATAGAACTGCTGATAACGTGCAAACTGCAAGACGCATACTTGCCTCCTCTAAAAATCATTTCCTAATAATTAACCATGATATGCTTAACAAATCTTTTTTTTTGTCTTACCAAATGATTAATTTTACATATATTTCAAAGACTTAGTGTTAAAAATTGTAACTACCGCGAATGGTCACAGGAATGGAAACAAGATCATCCCCCTGTGTGCCATTTGAAAAATCTCTAGCAGCTTCATATTTTACGCCCGCTTCAAATGCCAAAGCGGTTTTTGGCGTCATTTGCCATTCCAGACCTGCTTTTACGGCGCCGTATGGCACCCATTGCGCATCATATATCTGTGTTGGTGCACCAAAGCTAACATCATAAAAATCACCAGACGGATTAACTTGGGTGCCGTCAAAGGCTCTGACTAGAAAACGTTGTCGTTGGTTCTCGCTAACCGTTGTTGCATTATAATGTGCGGCACCACCTGAAGCACTGACGAATGGTGTTAACGGGCGTTGCAATGAATTTGCTAAAATTGGATTGAAATAATACCGTCCACCAACTTCAAAATCGTATTTGCTCAGCTCATTGAAATCATAGTCAAATAATGCGGCATTTTCATTTGGCAAGAATATTGCGCCTGACGTTGTACCAAGGGATGTGCCGACGACGCCATCTGCCGGATCTGTTATATAAGTCTCTACCTCGGTAATATGTAGCAATTCTTCATTTATGGCTACACTCCCGCCTTTTTTTCCTTCTGCACGGGTGTATCCCGCATTGGCATATACGGTTGCATGATCGCCCATTATATACTCAAATCCACCACTTATTCTTAGCGGCGCTGAGTATACGTCAGCAAAACTAATTTTAGGCGTAAGTATCTCACCTATACGGGCCGGACTGCTGGTATATATTTGCCGTGTTACCGTACCATCAGCTACAGTGCCTGTAACAGAGCCTTCTTCAAAGGTCGGTCTATCATATGCGGCAACAAGCGGCGTGATTTCGGTTGCATATAATTCTCCGCCAACACTACGGTCAATTTCAAGACCAAATTGGCCGCGCAATCTTGGGCGTTTTGCTTTTACTTGTGGTGCATACCCTGCTTGTGCCGTTTGCGCAGCACCTACATGGGAACCATAACCATTATTGGTATATTGGGCTTGTTGCGGATACCCTGTTGCCGGTGAATTTATGGCAAGCGTTACTTCTTCGGGTCGGCACCCCTGCGGGATGCGTTGTGTTGGCGACGTAATTTGGCAACGCCCCAAAGCTCTTTGACCTACTTGGTGACCTTGCTGAGTGTTTGCACTACCCTCATAACGAAGGTTTTGTGCTTGATAAGACGCGTTGCCACCGCCAATGCCTAGCCAAGAACACCCTGATAACAAGATTGTAGTACTAGATAAAACTATAATCTTAGTACACGTACTTACTTGCATAACTCTTCTCATCGTCATTTCCCAATACGGGTTCAGTGCAAACATGCACTATGGTTAATGACTTGATGAACCGTTATGCTTAACAACTCGTTTATCAGAAGTATTTTTTGTAGGTTTTTAGGGCTAACAAACTAAAATAAGGACAATAAACTAAAATAAGGACAATACGCCTTCTGGTGGACGCCCGATTTTAGCTTTTCCGCCATTTATCACAATTGGTCTTTCTAACAGCTTTGGGTTTTCGACCATTGCATTGATAAGTTTGTTTTCATCGTCCACATTTTTCAAATTCAACTCTTTATATATGCTTTCGCCAGTCCGCATCATGTCGCGCACTGATGAAATACCGAGCATTTTAGCCAATTCGCGAATTTCTGTTTCTGTTGGCGCAACCTTCAGATATTCGATAATTTGTGGCGTCACGCCCCTGTCCGTCAACAAAGCAAGGGTTTGACGGGATTTAGAACACCGTGGGTTATGATAAATTTTTGCAGTCATTTTATTTGGCATGAAACTTTCTCTTTTTACGCATTGATTTAACACACCTTATAAGCATATTTCTTCTTATGAAAACTGAAATGAAAAAATATTCTGATACTTATAATGTCGCCGGTTATGTAGAGACTACTTTTGAGCCTGTTCAAGAAGCATTTGTGGCTAATTTTGCAGACGGCTTGGAAGCTGGCGCAGGTTTTTGTGTTTATAAAGGCGGCAAACTTGTTATTGATTTAATAGGCGGGATAAAAGACCGGCGCGGCGATACACCGTGGGAGATCAATACAGTGGTGCCAGTGTTTTCTACTACCAAAGCCGTGGCGGCGATTGTCATTGCTTGGTTGGTTGAGCAAGACCGTGTGGATTACGAACAAACTGTCGCTAGTCTGTGGCCAGAATTTTCAGCCCACGGCAAAGGCGATTTAACTATTGCTCAAGTGCTTTCTCATCAGGCTGGTCTATCTGGCATTACCGAGCCAATGCAAGCTGAAGACTGGTTCGACTGGGACGAGATATGTGCATGCTTGGCCGCCCAAAAACCTATTTGGCCGCCCGGCACGAGGAGCGGGTATCATCCCCTTTCATTTGGATTTTTAGCAGGTGAGATTGCAAGGCGGGCGGATGCGCAAAACAGAACGCTCGGCACAATCTTACGCGAAGATATTTGCGCACAAGAAAACATAGATTTTCATTTAGGCACTCCGCAAAGCGAACACGACCGTATCGCCGCATTGCACAAACCCCGCGCCCTGTCGGATTTCGGCGAAATTAATCCAGCGACCAAAGCGGCCTTCTTACAAAAATGGTCATCACCGGGTGGGCGCGGCGCTACCGCCTGGCGCGAAGCAGAATTTGCGGGCGCAAATGGGCACGGTACGGCTAAATCACTGGCACGCCTGATGCGGCTGGCGCTGGACGGACATATTGGCACTACACGTTATTTCTCTGAAACTACATTGGATGCTCTCTTAAAAGAAAGGATCTCAGGGCCTGACCTAGTTTTACCATTTAATTTATCATTTGCAGCAGGCCTCATGCGCAACACGCCCAACCATTTCTACGGCCCAAACGCAGAAACACTTGGCCATTCAGGCTGGGGCGGATCATGCGCATTTGCTGACCGGAAGGCAGGCGTAACCTGCGCCTATGTCATGAACAAACAAAGCCATTCTTTGCTCGGCGACGCACGGCCTTTGCGGTTGATAGACGTATTATATAAATGTCTTTAAAAATAACACCAATTTAAAACACCCCTAAAAGTATCTAAGTCCCATTTTACGCTCTAGCCATTCAATCATATGTGTATTGATGGCGTCCGGCTTCTCCCACATAGCCCAGTGCCCGCAATCCGGTACAACGACACGTTCCAAGTCTGGTATCATCTGCACCATTGGCTGCGTATGTTCTGGTGGTAAAAACAGATCGTCCGCCGTACTAATCATCAGGCTTGGCTGGTTAATATCATCACTTAGTTTTTTATCATGATGCCAGTTATGTGTCGTGTTTCGGTAAAGGTTCACCCCGCCGTGAAAACCGGAATTTAGATACGCACCAGCATATACTTGCAAGTCTGCATCGCTCATCACTTGTCCGGGCAAGTCAGGCGTACCCGCAGCCAGATAGGCTTTGTAATGTTCAACCAGATAAAACATTTCAGATGTTAATTTTGTGCCCGGCGGTGTTTTACGAAACAACATTTTAAACACGGCCAGTGGGTCTTGCTCAAAAATAGCTTCAGGGGCACCCTCTTCTTGAAATGCGACGAAATAATGTTTGTCTCCGTGGCGGCGTTTAAAAATTTCTATGGGGTCCGCGGGCGGGTGTTTCATATGGGGCGTACAGACGGAAATCACGCCCCTCACCCGGTTTTCTAACATTCGCGCCGCATGCCAAACAATAATGCCGCCCCAATCATGGCCGCAGAGCACGACTTCGCGGATACCCAGGGCACCGAGCACGCCTTCTATATCTCCAACCAGTTTTTCGATAGTGTAAGCACCGACATCCCGAGGCGCATCGGAATGACCAAAACCGCGCACATCCATGGCTACGGCGCGGTAGCCAGCGTCTGCTAGGGCTGGCAACTGATGCTTCCACGAATAGGCAATTTCAGGCCACCCATGTATCAAAAGTACGGGCGGCGCATCCTTCATAGCGTGGGGGACACCCCGTTCATAAGTGGCGATTCTCACTTCACCCGCATCGACTATATTTGCTTTTGGGAAACCCATATCATCTTTCATTTTCTAGCTATTTTGCACAAACTGTCTCATATCAGCCACAAATGGAAGATTTTCCTGTCATTTAATGGCTTTTTTCCTAGACGCCCTGCATTTGCTCCGCTACATACCCGCCACATCAGATTTTACGCAGCTCGCCTGTGCATAGACACGCGCGGCTCACATACTAGAAAGCAGACGAATACATGGTTGAAATTTACGTACGCCAGAACAATGTTGATCAGGCACTCAGGGCTCTAAAGAAAAAATTGCAAAACGAAGGCGTTTTGCGCGAAATGAAAGCTCGTAAACACTACGAAAAACCGTCTGAAAAACGCGTACGCGAAAAGGCAGAAGCCGTTCGCCGTGTCCGCAAATTGGCTCGTAAGCGTGCCCAACTTGAAGGCTTGTTACCGATGAAGAAAAAGAAACGGCGTTACTAGGGTCAGAACCTCAACGCTTTTTTCTTCTAAACTCTTTCTATTATAAAACAAATACGAATTATCAGCAGGCAAGCCTAATCGCTTGCCTTTTGCATATGCAATTCACTCACCTGCTACAGTGATTTTACAAATCTGCTCTTTTGTGCTAAGTGGTTTTACCTGATTGCCAATTTTGGTAAACATTAACGGTTCAGGGGCAGCTTATGACCGTATTTAGACACATTTTTTGGTACGCACTTTTGTGCTTCCCGTTTGCATTGTTCAGCCAATCAATGGCAAATGCCCAAGAAAGCCAAATCCCAATCAGCGATCTTGGAACCCGCGAACAGGGGCAGGTTTATCCTCTTAAATTAACCGCAGTGAATGTAGACTGCGATACGGCGCAAAATTTTGAATTTGAAATTGACAGTACGCCGTGGCTGCTCACGCCCGGCGGCACCAGTGTTCCAGGACTAGGTCCCGGGCAAAAAAAATCAATACAGGCACAGCTAGATTTTACCTATACGCAGGCGGGAATCTATTACAGCCACCTAACGGCACGGTGCACATCATGCGGTTGGTTTATTTTTGCGTCCTGTATTGAACACGGACAGGACATTGTTTTGAAAGTGAAGGTAGCGGATCCAGCAGACCCAAACAACGGCGCCAACATCCCCGAGCCAACAAACCCCTATGCTGGCCTACAACCATATCAACCGTCAAATATTGCTCTTGAACCATCTATCAGTACGACAGATGAAAACTTATTGACGGCTGAGCAAAGGAACCGGCTTTATATCGTTCGAAATGCTGTTAAATCCGCCCAAACAAGAGGCGAGAAAGCCAGAGATGATGTGCGAGCGGCTCGGTTGAAAAAAAGTGATTGTGAACGAGAATTGGCACGGCTTAAAGCGGCCATGGAAGCCGCCAAACGTAAGGCGGCCATCGCAGCCCAAGACGCTGCAAATGCACAAGGTGCAGCGAACGCGGCAGCAAAAGAACTTGCCGACTTCGAGAAAGACAAGGCGGATGCACAAAAGGCCATAGATAAGGCTGACACGCAAGCTAGGGTCGCTATAAAATATTTTAAAATAGTACTGGGTCAGGACGGCGGGAGTGGCGGACTAAGGGCTCAAAGTGCCAAAGAGCAGGTCGATAAGTTTAAAAAGGAATGGGACGAAGCCAAGGCCGCGTATAAAAAAATTACCAATTCTTATGCCGCCCGCAAACAAGCCGCAGAAGAAGCGCAGCGAGCGGCTAAGGCGGCCCAAGCAAATGCCAGGCAAGCCCAAACCGATGCCAATGCCGCAACAAATAAATATAACGCCAAAGCACTTGAGTGCAAAGGGGCAACTGCGGCGCTAACGGACGCACAAAAGAAACTGGACAACGCTAAAAAAGCGGCTGCCCACGCGGTCGGTATTGCCAATTACGAAGAAGGTGAGGCCAAAAAGAAGGCAGACAAAGCCCGCAAAGAAGCCATTGCTCAAGGTGTCCGAAATTTGGAAAAGGAGCTTAAGAAGAAACGCAAAGCCTGTAAAAATTTGGAAAAACAATGGAAAGAAAAAATGCGCCAAATGACGGGTGCTTTTAATGCCTATAAACAAAACGGTTATTTTAGATCTCAGAAAAACGCGGCAAAAAATCCGCCCACACCCACAAGTCTTTTTGATCAATATCTAGAACATGGTTATAATGTTTTCGTCGATACCGTACAGACTGCAAGCGGAGCTCCAGGGGCGCCTGCCGGGACTGGAATGTTGCTTGGCGTCATGCAGGCAGCTTATGGTTTAGCCGTCATTCGTCAAAGCCAGCTTATTCCCGGTACCAAAGCCCATGGAGATTCAGGCGGTCAAGAATTGCGCGACTGGTTGAGCGAAAACAATTTCGCTCATACTGATGACGGCACAGATGCCCGAGCGGTTGAAGCCGAAATGATAAAAATTAAAGCCAACAGAGATTACATGGACAAAGAAATCGCGCGCGGCATCGAAGCTATAGAAAGATGCAAGCGCCAAATTGCTGCACTGGAAGCCAAACTGGCGGCGGCAAAAACAGGCAAAAAATAACGCTCTGAATTTTTCTTCATGAACTGCCCCGCAGACCTCGCTCACAGAGTGATATAACTAAATGACTAAACTAATTTAGTCATTTAGTTATTGCATAATAAGAGCTTATTTATGAAAAAATTTGTTTTGAAAATTAAGAATAGCGGCAATACCCTCAAGCCAATAACCTCAAGCCAACAACCAAAAACCTCTGGGGATTGGCTATATCCCGATAGAGACACACAGCAAGTTCATAATGGGTACAGTTGACAACGCCATGATATTCTAAAAAACAATGTGCTGACGGCGGCGTCATCTGTAGCACTTACCGCCTAATTTACCTGCACCTCAACCCCCTATTTCAACCTGATGTGGATAGGGTATTGTGATACCGTTTTTATCAAAGGCTTCCTTGATGGATTTGGTTAAATCAAATTTCGTGTCCCAATAATGCTCAGGTTTGCACCAAACCCGCAACTGGATATCCACGGAACTTTCCCCTAGATTTTCCACCTTTGCCCACGGAGCGGCAGGCTTTGTCATAACATCTGCGTGCTTTGCGGACGTGTCTTTGATAATTTTGATGGCCTTGTCCATATCATCTCCGTAATCAATACCAAAAACCATGTCGAGACGGCGCACGCCTAGGGATGAATAATTTTTGATGGTCGAACGCCAAGCACCGCCATTAGATAAAATAAGTTTGACATTATCTAGGGTGCGCAATGTTGAAGTAAATACATTTATCTCGTCGACATGGCCTTCAACGCCGTCCGCTTCTACATAATCGCCGACCCTGTAAGGCCGAAATACCATCAATAAAATGCCCGCCGCAACATTGCCCATTGTGCCTTGCAAGGCCAAACCAATTGCCAAAGTCATGGCGGCAAATACTGTGAAAATAGCGGCGATCTCAATACCGACCAAGCTGGCCGCACCTAGAAACGCCGCAAATATTATGGCATATTTTATGATAGAAGCCAAAAAGTTACCGAGGGTGGTATCCATGCGCGGGCTTTTTTCCGTATGGTTTAATATCCGGCGCTGGAGGCGACCAGCAATGGCTGTACCCAGCCATAAAATAAATAAAGCACCAATAAGCTTTGGCGCAAATGTGATGACATTGCCAAGAGCTAAATCGCTATATTTATCCCAATATTGCGTCGCCGTTTCTGATAAATTTTCCATAGCATTGTCCATGGCTTATGCCTCTCTTTGAATGATAACGGCGTGGGGATAAGGGATTTCTATACCTGCTTTATCAAGGGCATTTTTCACGCGGTAAGGGATATCCATTTTGACTTTACGCACATTATCTGGATCGCACCAGACGCGCAGTTGAATATCAACCGTGCTGTCGCCCAAATTTACAACTTTGGCCCAAGGTGGCGGATTTTGGAATATACGATCGTCCCCGTTTGTCGCCGTTAGAATAGTGGCAATCGATTTATCAATATCCGCATCATAGCTGACACCAAAATCCATGTCGAGGCGACCTTTATCATATGCAAAATAGTTTTTGATCGTATTGCCAATTGCATCCCCATTCGCCACGATAATTTCAACATTGTCCGAAGTTCTCATCCGAGTCGAAAACAAAGATAGATGGGTGACAAATCCTTTTGAACCATTCAATTCAACAAGGTCGCCAATACTAAAGGGGCGAAAAACAACAATTAAAATACCCGAGGCCAAGTCGCCCAATGTTCCTTGTAGGGCAAAGCCGAGCGCTAACACCAAAGCGGTAACTATTGTCGCCAAAAAACCTAAATCAATAGACAGCGCCGTCAAAGCCGCCACAATCAGAATACCCATGCCGGCAAATTGAATGATAGAGACAAAAAATCCGGCCAGTGTTTGGTCAATATTGGGGATTTTTAGCGCTAATTCATGGACGGTTTTCATCACTTTGCGCAGTATAAATTTCCCGATGAAAAATATAAGCAAAGCCAGCAATAATTTTGGTGCAAAGCCTATTAATAGGTCAGGCAATTGCCCGAGCTTTTCCAATAAAACGTCCATAGAATCTTTCCTAATAATTAATAATACAAAACTCTAAGAGAATAAATCGGTTATACACCAACCGCCAATTGCAACCGCTTTATCAACACGGCGTTGACGCGTCCTGTTTCTGGCATGCCTTGGGCGCGCTCAAATCTGATAATGGCATTGCGCGTATTGGGGCCGAGATTACCATCGGGTTTTCCTACTGCATAACCAAGGGACGCAAGCATTTGCTGGGCGCCTTTTATATTTGATAAGCCCGTTGGGATGGCGGCAGTTTGTTTTTGGGGGGTCCCTCTTTTATGAGTAATCCCCCGTTTTTGAGTAATTCCTCTTTTTTGAGTAATCCATGGCAAGTTTCTAAATATACCATTTGCTGTGTTATTTACGGGCTTAGGCGCGAATGCTTTGACCCGAGATTTTGCACTGGTGAGTTCATCTTCGGATAGTTCGAGAGCAACTGCCCCCATGCGCTGCGCTGCGGCTTCATCGCCTTGGGATCCTGCGATTGCATACCATATATATGCTTCTTCTAGGCTCTGAACGACCCCTGAACCGCCTTGATATAAAACGGCTAAATTAAATTGAGAATCGAGAACACCGCGATTAGCTGCCATGGAAAACCACTTGACCGCTTGTTGTAAATCAGGGGACGAACCGTCGGCACCCGTAACATAATAATGCCCTAAATCATGCATGGCAATACGGTTCCCAGCATTGGCTGATTTTGATAATAAATCTTTGGCCGTTTTACTATTGACCTTAACACCTATACCAGTTTCGTATAATTTTGCTAACCGGTATTGTGCCGCTGGTTGGCCTTGATTGGCCGATAGGCGTATTAAGCGAACCGCATCAGCATTGCGCCCCGCTTCGAGATGCGACAAGCCAAGCTGAAATTGCGCAATGGCATTCCCGTTGGCGGCGGCAGTTTCCAAACTCTGTTTCTGTGCTGCTTGTGCTTTCGTGCCTTCTTTACCAAGGTCAGGTGCTGCCATTGTTTGTGAATAATCACCCACTGGTTTGGTTGTTTCAACAATTTTTCCATCGCCAATGCTTAGATTTATCGGCGTATCGTTAGCACTTAGAGCTTGCCTTTGGGCAAGTGCATCTTTGGCTGTTTGCGGATAATCATTGTCCGGCCCAAAAATTTTCGGAACAATTGTGTTATACGCAAATAAAGCTATTATTGCGACGCCGCCTAATAACGCGACTTTGCGTATCAACCCATGACCGCCAAAACTTCCACCATCAGAACTTCCACCATCAGAACCGCCATCAGTGCCGCTTTTTTTAGCCCGTTTGTTCTTTTTGCGTTTCTTACCTTTTATTGGCTCTGCCCCAGGCCGAGCGCTTTCCATCGAAGGCTCTAAAGACTGTGTTGATGGTGCTTCGTCTCGCGTCGGAATGGGCGGCGGGGCGGCATTGAGAGGCGCAGTTGGCATTGCGTTAAGCTCAACATGTGGCATTGGCGGCGGTGTTTGTTCATATGTAGATGGATCAACATTATTTTGTTGCGCTATGCCCTGATCTTCCGAGCTCGGCGCGACATAGACCTGAGGTTCGTTTTCAGCGATAGGTTCCCTCTGCACGTTTTCATCGTGTAGCTCAGCATTGTTATCCGAGCCTCCTGCTACTAAAGAACGCGGAGAGAATGTTTCCTCATTTTGATTGTCTTGAGTATTGGCTACATATTCAACAGGCACAAAAGGTTTGCCTGGCTGCACGGCTTCTACCGATGGAGGCGCAATTGCCAAGTCTTCTAGCACGGCATCATATACGCCGTATTCTTGCACCAAGGCATCTTCGTGGCTTTGCGCGCCGTCCGTAATTTGCTCTAGAATTTGCGGCGCATCTTCAGGCTCTGGCGCACTTGTATTATCTACATTTGGCGCTTCAGAATTAGTGATATTGTATTCTAATGCTTCAAGGCGTGTGCTCAATTTGACAATTTTACGCTCTAAGGCGGGTGTTTGATTGCGCTGCTCATCCTCAATAGCTTCAATACGCCGCGCTATTTCGTGCTTATGGTCATCATAATCCTGCTGATGCTCTAGGGCCTTCTCGGCGAGCTCGCCTTTTAAAAACTGGGTTTTTTCTGCTACATCTTCTGAAACACGAACAATGTTTTCGCCTATGGATTTTATAGCATTGGCGCTTTCACGCTCAATGCTGTCCATTCGGTTGACGATTACCGCCTCGCTTTTTTGTCTTTGACGCTCCTCGCGCTGCATACGTGCATCAACAACTGTAGCAAGTTTTGCGATATGAGAATTGATACCGTTTATGGCTTCGGCCTGTTTGTGTTCCGCAGCCGTCAAACGTTGATTTGCCTTGGTCAAAGCATCAGACAAAGTTTCCAGTCGAGGGTCGTTTAAGACAATCCTGAGGTCATGTCCGACATCTTGGCGGGTTTGTTCAATCATTCCCGACAAGCGTGTTGAAAGGTTTTCGATATGTTCGGTTAACTCAGTTGTCCGCGTATCGCCTTCAAGAGCTTCATAGGATGTTTTCAAAGCACGCACTGACGTTTTTGTAAGGCTGTTTGCCCGCTTTAAGCGCTTCTCTATGTCGTCAACATGACGCCTTAATGAAGCCAATGTATCTCTGCTTTTTTGCTTACTAGATGTGGTTTTTTTAGAAGTGGTTTTTACATTTGCTTTTTTTGCCATGACTTTAAGCTGAGGAGAATTTCCTTTTTCTGGCGTTTTATTCAGGCTCGGTTTTTTGGTCGCCCTCAACGGCTTTGCAACATTTTTTCTTGGTCGTTTTACCGAAGATTTCAATGGTGTCGCCATGAATGCTTATCCCTATAACTGCTACCTGTGTCGAATAACCCCACGCTAAGCAAATCAGTTTGAATAAGAATTGCGTTATTTATAGTTAAAATGGCGTTAACAAATGCCCATATTTGTCAATGTTACTGGTTATTTTGGTGTAATTATTGTTGTAAAAAATAACCTGGGGCAGTTCTTCTTAAATTATCTTCAAGCCGCGTGATTTTAACTTCGAGCGAATCCGAGGTTGGAATACCTGCACGAAGAGCATCATATATGTCCCAAGATTGCTCCAATGCGCCATTGGCTGCCAAAACTTGTCCCAAACCTACATATGTGTTGGGGTCGTAAGGATCTTTCGCGAGAGAGATTTGCAATAGACTTTCAGCGTTGAGCGTTTCGACACCAGCTTTACGGGCGTTCATTTTTTTCATTTTCGCACGCGCCATTGCCGCTGTACGGATAATAAATGCCGGTGTTTCCTTTTTATCGAGATAGGGCGCAAGGATTGCAACGGCCTCTGCGTTCTTACCTTTACTGCGCACCAAAGACATGGCCTTTATATAATCTTGTATGGGCTTTGGAAACGCATCCTTTTGTGATTGCTCCAGATTGGCAACTGCGTCGCAAATAGTCAAATCATCAGGGTTTTTACAGTTTCCAGAATATGCCATATATTTTTGGCCAAGAACCCATGCCTGTCCAAATGCCGCTTTATCCATGTTGGTATTAAATATTTGCGTCATCTCATTTACTGACTGAATACCCGCCAAGGCTCTATTGTGGACGGCTTCATCAATTAAAAACACAAGGGGCGAAACCTGTTGCCTTTGTGAGGAACTGATGGCTTTCGAGGGAAGTGGAAATTCTGCGTTTATGTGTTTGCGTTCAATTAGTGTCCAAACTTGTTTTTGCCCTTTTGGTGCAGAAGGGCCGTAAGCAAGCATCTCAAATTTTGTGGGCGGTGCGGCCTGTGTATAAAGTTCACGTAAAACGGATGGGTGCAAAGGCCATTCATGATGCGCAAAAGCAAATAGGCTGTTTTTGGTATTGTCGTCTTTATATTTTTCATCCGAAAACTCGGCACTTAAAATTATTTCGTCTTCACGTTTGATTTTCAGTGAATTGCCCGTCTTTTTAATAGCGAGTGCCGTTTGCGCTTTCTTGCCAGCCCAACTCATTGAACTTTCAACCCAAAACGCATCCAATGACGTACCTTGTCCTAAGTCCAGTGTTTTTAATTGCCCATTATTTGTAACACTGCGCACCGCCGTAATATCCCGGTATACTTTTGCGTAAAGAGATGTGTTCTCAAATAGCAATTTTCCAGTCGTCTTTCCGTCCATATTATATTCAGGGTTTACAGTTAAAATTCGGTCCAATTTAAAATCATAAATGGTCAGGTTTTTATCAACTTGCATTGCTGCAAATTTTTTACCTAGGATAAGCTGAACTTGTTTGACCGTACCAAGACCTTTTCCCGTCGCGGCGCCATTTGTAACTTCATAATGCAGCACCATTTGATCGCTTGCCTCATGACCTCTCATAGTAAGATAATCCTGAGCACTTAAATAAAATGGCGCGATTGTGCGTTCAATTTTAATGGGTTTTTTGGGTTTGGCGATTTCGGCAGAAATTGCGTCAAGCAAAATTTTTAAACTGGATTTTTCAGGTGTGCTTCCCCGTAAGCCTTTAATGGTTTCTGTTTTTTTATTTGGCCTTTGTTCAGGCTCGCTGAGAACATTATCAACGAGGTTCAAATCTTGTAAGATTTGCTCTCTTGGTGTTTTTTTGCTGTCCTCCTGGGCAGCAGCAGAGGGCACGAACATCGCGAAAAGTATAAGTAATAATTGGAGGTATCTCATAATCAGGCTTTTGTGCGCGAAATCCTATTGGGTCAAGATGCTAATACAGCAAATTTAGCTATTGACGTTAACGTTAACGTCAATTAAATAACACGCATGTATTCAAACCACAAAGCCAGCGCTACAATAAGCTCCCCCAAAGAGCAGGGGAATTGGGGTATTGCTGACACGGCGGAGCTTTTTGAAATTACAACACGCGCCATTCGGTTTTATGAGGACAAGGGTCTGTTATCGCCGCGCCGCGCAAATGGGCGCCGTGTGTTCAATGTCCAAGACCGCGAACGCTTAGAGAAAATTCTGCGCGCTAAACGCATTGGTTTTTCACTTGAAGATATTAAGCAATTTCTTGATGTTACAGATGGGAGCGTTACGGTTACCGATGAATTATTAAGGCGCAAAACGAGCTTCGAAGCCGTAATTGCCCGCCTACGCCGTAAGCGCGAAGACATTGAAGTCATCGCAAAAGATATGCAGGATTTGTGTGAAATAATTGACAACCATATTAAAAACGCACCAACTGGTGGTGTGTTTCAATTCGCCGAAGCCTATGACGCTATGTTTCGCGCGAGAATGGATGAAGATTTTATACCAGTATAACTTAAAGGCCAATATTACAGTAAAGGGAGGACACCATGCCTACATATAAAGCACCCACACGGGACCAAAAATTTTTACTACACGAAGTTCTTGAACTTTCGCGCTTTGCAGAACTTAAAAGCTTCCAAGATGCAGATCCAGAGATGATCGATGCTATCCTAGAAGAAAGCGCAAAGTTTGCAGAAGAAGTGTTGACCCCGCTTAACCGTGTCGGCGACGAGCATGGCTGTGTGCGTAACGCTGACGGCTCTGTCACCACACCGCCGGGCTTTCATGAGGCCTTTGACCAATTGCGGCAAAATGGCTGGATGGGTTTATCGGCGGATACAAAATACGGCGGTCAAGGTCTTCCGGGGGTATTGGGACTTGCATGCGGAGAAATGACCAGTTCGGCAAATATGGCCTTTGGCATGTATCCGGGTCTGACGGGCGGTGCCTCCAAAGCCATTTCTATTGGCGGGTCTGATGCCCAAAAAGACTTCTACCTGCCAAAAATGTATACGGGCGAATGGACAGGCACGATGAATTTAACCGAAAGTCATTGCGGTACAGATTTGGGACTGCTTAAGACCAAAGCCGTCCCACAAGCTGACGGCACCTATAAAATTACCGGCGAGAAAATCTTTATCTCTGCTGGCGAGCACGGTATGTCCGACAATATTATTCATTTGGTTTTGGCGCGTATTGAAGATGGGCCAGAAGGCGTAAAAGGCATTTCCCTCTTTATCGTCCCAAAGAACAAGGTTGATAAAGACGGCACTGTTGGTGACAATAACGGTGTATCTTGTGGCTCTATAGAAGAAAAAATGGGCATTCACGGTAATTCTACTTGTGTCATGGTGTTTGATGACGCCGTCGGCGAATTGATCGGTGAAGCCCACAAAGGCCTTAAGGTTATGTTTGTGATGATGAACGAGGCGCGGCTCGGCGTTGGTATGCAGGGGCTTTGCCAAAGCGAGGTCTCTTACCAAAATGCGGCCATTTATGCCAATGACCGCATTCAAGGTCGTTCACTGACGGGCGCTAAAAACGAAAACGGGCCTGCAGACCCGATCATTGTCCATCCCGATGTGCGCAGAATGCTTATGGACAGCCGTGCATTCAACGAAGGTGCACGAGCGTTTATTTACTGGCTAGCTTTACAAGAAGACTTGGAAAAAGTCTCGCCAGATGAAAAAGTGCGTGAACGTGCCGATGATTATCTCGGCCTGATGACCCCTGTGATTAAAGGTTATATCACGGATATAGGTTTCAATAACTGTGTTAATGCACAGCAGGTTTACGGCGGGCATGGTTTTATTGAAGAATGGGGCATGAGCCAATTTGTCCGTGATGCACGTATCGCGCAAATCTATGAAGGTGCCAACGGCATTCAGGCGCTTGACCTCGTTGGACGAAAACTTGCCCGCAAAGGCGGTCGTGCGCTCATGAGTATATCGGCAGAAATAGATGCATTCGTCAAAGAAAACGAAGGGAATGAGGACTTAAAACCGTTCATGGATGGCCTTTTAAGTGCTAAAAACAAATTGCAGGCTGGCACAATGTGGCTCATGCAAAACGGCATGAGCAACCCCGATAATGCGGGTGCTGGCTCGGTCGATTATATGCATATGATGGGCATTGCTATGTTGAGTTATATGTGGGCGCGCATGGCCAAAGTGGCTCAAGCGGCCATTGATGCCGGAAATGACGATCCGTTCTACGCCGACAAACTGATCACCGGCAAATATTTCCTTGCACGCATTTTGCCAAATATAGATGCACATTTGGCTAAAGTCCAAACAGGCGCTGAACCCGTTATGGCCTTGGCTGCGGATCGGTTTTAGGCACGAAAGATGAGCGCATTAAACTTTAAAAACCCCGATTGGTACGACGAAGAAGATATCAATATTTTTCGAGAGGCCGTACACGGGTTTTATGCGCGCGAAATGGCACCCCATTCGGAGCGTTTCCGCAAAAATAAAAAGGTTGACCGGAAGTTTTGGAATGAAGCCGGGGCAATGGGCTTGCTGAATTGTGCAATTCCAGCCCAGTACGGCGGCGGTGACGGTGATTATCGCCACGAAATGATCATTATGGAAGAGCTGGAACATGCGGGCGTCGAGGGCTTTGGCTTGTCCTTGCACAACGCGATTGTTGCGCCTTATATATTGCATTACGGCACCGAAGAGCAAAAGCAAAAATGGTTGCCACGTATGGCGAGCGGCGAACTTGTTGGTGCGATTGCTATGAGCGAGCCGGGGACAGGATCCGATTTGCAAAGCGTGCGTACAAGCGCCAAACAATCCGGAAATGGTTGGGTGATTAACGGCTCTAAAACCTTCATCACGAACGGCGGCACGGCTAACCTCGTAATTATTGTTGCCGATACTGGCGGCGAGGGTAAACATTCTAAATCCTTATTCGTCGTTGAAACCGACGACTTAGAGGGATTTAGACGTGGGCGTGTTCTCGATAAAGTCGGACTTGACGCCCAAGATACAGCTGAGCTTTTCTTTGACGACATGCAGGTTCCGGCAGACGCCCTCTTGGGACCTGAAACTGGTGGCGGGTTTATTCAGCTCATGCAAGAGCTGCCGCAAGAACGCCTAAATATTGCCGTGCAAGCGTCCGCGACGATGGAGAAAGCCCTCGAAATTACCGTTGAATATGTCAAAGAGCGCAAAGCTTTTGGCAAACGCATTATGGATTTTCAAAATACGCAGTTCGAGCTGGCTGAGATTAAAACGCTCGTCACCATTGCCAAGTCGTTCACCTATGATTGCGCAGAAAAACACTTGCGCGGTGCTTTGGATACAACCACCGCATCTATGGCCAAATTATGGGTTACAGACCAGCAATGCATTGTCATTGACCGCTGTCTGCAATTGTTCGGTGGCTACGGCTATATGAATGAATACCCCATAGCCCGTATGTGGCGCGACGCCCGCGTCCAACGCATTTACGGCGGCACCAACGAGATTATGAAACTCGTTATTTCGCGGAGTTTGTAAACAACCATACCCGTAAACGGGAAGAAGAAAATAGTAAGGACAAAAAAATGACAACAGCATATATTTATGACGCACTTCGCACACCGCGTGGTAAGGGCAAGAAGAACGGGAGTTTGCACGAGATAACGGCGCTTTCTCTCGCGGCGCAACAACTTGAAGCTCTGCGTGACCGTAATGATCTTGATACATCGAAAGTTGATGATGTCATTCTGGGATGTGTGCATCAGGTTAAAGGCCAAGGTGCAGACATAGCCCGTTCTGCGGTGATTACGGCCGATTGGGATCAGTCCTGTGCGGGCGTATCCATCAACCGGTTTTGCGCCTCCGGCCTTGAAGCCGTTAATATTGCGGCAGCCAAGGTTATGTCCGGCATGTCCGATATGGTTGTCGGCGGCGGGGTCGAAAGCCTGTCGCGCATTCCCATGGGCAGTGACGGTGGGGCTATGGGCGTTGACCCTGCCATTGCCTTTGATCACAATATTATCCCCCAAGGGATTTCGGCTGATTTGATCGCCACTAAATATGGCTTCTCTCGTGATGATTGTGATGCCTATGCGGTCGAGAGCCAAAAGCGCACGGCGACATCATGGGACGAAGGTCGGTTTGAAAAATCAATCGTGCCGGTCAAAGACCAGATGGGCGTAAATATATTGTCCAAAGACGAACATATGCGCCCCAGTACAGATATGCAGTCACTTGGTTCCTTAAACCCGAGCTTTGCGGCTATGGGTCAGATGATGCCCGGTTTTGATTTTGTGGCTTTGCAAAAATACCCTGAAATAGAGACCATCAACCATGTCCATCATGCCGGTAATTCATCCGGCATTGTTGACGGTGCTTCACTGGTTTTGGTCGGTAACGAACAAATCGGTAAAGACTTAGGCTTGAAACCCCGCGCCAAAATTCGCGCCTTCGCAGAAATAGGCTCCGAGCCAACCATCATGCTGACCGGCCCTGAATTTGTATCGCGCAAAGTTCTAGATAAAGCAGGCATGAGTGTCGATGATATTGATATATGGGAGATAAATGAAGCCTTCGCGTCCGTAGTGCTGCGCGCTATGCAAGCCTTGGATGTGCCCCACGAAAAAATGAACGTCAACGGCGGCGCCATTGCCATGGGTCATCCCCTTGGGGCCACTGGCGCGATGATTATCGGCACCATGGTCGACGAGCTAGAGCGTTCCAATAAGAAAACTGCACTTATCACACTCTGCGTAGGCGGCGGTATGGGCAGCGCAATTATTATTGAGAGAGTATGATTCTCACCCCGCCTCGCGGGGTGAGGATGATTGCGAGAAATAGATGAGAAGGAAGAACAAGAAGGCGCGAAAATGTGCTAAAGAAATGCGCAAAGACATGCCGATTGCCGAAGTTATACTTTGGCAGTATTTACGCAGGAAACTTATGCGTGGATATGCGTTTAGAAGGCAACACCCGGTCGGACCATTTATCACTGACTTCGCCTGCATAATGGCCAAGCTGATTGTTGAAATAGATGGCGGAACGCACGGCGAACAAGACGAGAGAGATTATGACAAAAGACGGACACTATATTTAGAAAAACAAGGATGGACAGTCATACGATTTGTAAATGAAGATATTTATGCGGGACTGCCAGACGTTTTGGATACAATTGACAGGTATTTACCAGAATGAAGATGGAGACACAAAACTCATCCTCACCCCATTTATGGGGGAGGTGCACCATCTCGGGGGCGGAGGGGGAACTATCTCTAAAGAGACAATACATGTAAGGATATGAACTGGATCGACTAAACGAAATGGATACAAACTAGACTAACAGATAAGACGATAGATTTCCCCCCTCCGACCGCTTCGCGGCCACCTCCCCCACTAAAGTGGGGTGAGGATGAGTATGAAATTATTTATAAGAAAGAGAGAAGACATGAAACATTTTAAACTTGATATCGATAAAGACGGCGTTGCACTGATTACATTTGATAGTCCGGGACGATCAATGAATGTGCTGTCCCAGGACGTGATTACTGAAATCCAGGAATGGGTCGCCACAATCACCGACGATGTATCTATTAAAGGTGCGGTGGTTACATCTGGCAAGAAAGCCTTCTGCGCAGGTGCAAACCTAGAAGAACTGGGCGGTCAATTCGGCGCCGTATTTGGCGAAATCGCCAAGGACGAACAGGCTGGTAAGCGCAAATTGTTCGATATGGTGTTTCGTCTCAACACGGTGTTCCGCGCACTTGAAACGTGCGGCAAGCCCGTAGCGGCGGCCATTAACGGTCTAGCGCTGGGCGGTGGTTTTGAATTGGCGCTGGCTTGTCATGCGCGCTTTGCGGCTAATGATGACCCGAAGCTCCGCCTTGGTTTCCCTGAGGTCATGGTTGGGCTTTTGCCTGGGGCAGGCGGCACCCAACGTGTACCGCGCATGATTGGTTTAATGAATTCCGCGCCTCTCCTATTACAGGCCAAAAAGATTAAAGCTGGGGAAGCCGTCGGTATGGGCCTTGTCAATGCGGCCGTACCTGGGGATGAACTTATTGACGCGGCCAAGGCATGGGTTTTAGAAAATCCGAAAGCCAAGCAACCATGGGATGCGGATAGATTTAGATTTCCAGGCGGCGATCCGTGGACGCCCAAAGGCTTCCCGATGTTCGCAGGTGCGCCCGCTATGGTGCGTAAGGAAAGCTACGGTAATTATCCGGCTATGCCCAATATTTTAAGGGCGGTTTATGAAGGCTCGCAAGTCCCTATGGACGCGGCGCTTAGGATTGAAACCCGGTATTTCTGCGAGCTTCTATTAAGCCCCAAAACTCAAAACATGATCCGCTCGCTCTTTATCTCCAAGCAAGTGATTGATAAAGGCGGCGCCCGTCCGGCTTCGCAAAAACCGGGCGCTGTCAATAAAATAGGTGTCATTGGCGCGGGCTTTATGGGCGCAGGCGTGGCCTATGTCTCCGCCATGGCCGGCATAGAAGTTGTGCTCATCGACCGTGACCAAGAAGGTGCAGATAAAGGCAAAGCCCTTAGCGAAACCGAGCAAGCCAAACGGGTCAAGCGCGGAAAAACCACACAAGAGAAAATGGATGCAATTTTAGCAAGGATTACCCCGACTACGGATTACAGTCTGCTTTCTGATGTCGATTTGATCGTCGAAGCCGTGTTTGAAAATTCTGAGCTAAAAGCCAAAATCACAAAAATGGCGGAAGATGTCATACCAAAAGATGCCGTGTTTGGCTCCAACACCTCGACCATTCCGATTACTGATTTGGCAAAGGCTTCCAGCCGCGCCGATAACTTTATCGGCATTCACTTCTTTAGCCCCGTGCACAAAATGGCTTTGGTGGAAATCATTAAAGGCAAAGAAACATCTGATTACGCAATATCGCGTGCGCTTGATTTTGCAACCCGCATTCGCAAAACCCCGATTGTGGTTGAGGATACGCGCGGATTTTATGCAAACCGCTGCGTCATGCGTTATATAAATGAAGGTATGAACATGCTCTCAGAAGGCGTGAAGCCTGCTCTTATCGAGCAAGGCGCTCGCATGGCCGGCATGCCGGTTGGCCCTCTCTCCTTGCAAGATGAAGTCGCGATTGATCTGGCCTATAAAATTCTTGGACAAACCAAGGCCGACATGGGCAATCAATATGTGGCAGGAAAAATTGACCCCATCATCACAGCTATGATCGAGAAATATGATCGCAAAGGCCGTAAAAACGAGAAAGGGTTTTACGATTATAACGGCAGGGAAAAATCTCTTTGGCCCGAGCTAGGGCAATTTGCCGTGGACGGAATTTTGGACAACCAACCAAGTGCACGTGAAGTTAAAGACCGCATTCTTTATGCACAAGCCATAGAAGCGGCAAGGACGTTGGCCGAAGGGATTATTCACGATCCACGTGAAGCTGATCTTGGTTCCATTTTCGGTTGGGGCTTTGCGCCCTATACCGGCGGCGCTATTAGCTTTATCGACATGACGGGTACCCGGAAATTCGTGACACGCGCAGATGAACTTCGCGCGGCCTACGGCGAACAATTTGAAGTGCCGGAACTCCTGCGCGATATGGCAAGCGCGGGCGAAACTTTGTATGGCCGCTTTAGTAAGAAAGCGGCATAATGTCCAAAGCATATACCCTATTCGCCGCACCGCTTTCGCTTTATTCGGGCAAAGCCCGTGGGTATTTGCGGTGGAAAAATGTAGCGTATCGTGAAGTCTTAGCGACACGCGCGGTTTACGCCAAAGAAATACTCCCGCGTGTTGGTTGGCCCGTTATGCCTGTGCTCGTGGCGCCGGATGATACGACGGTTCAGGACACCACGGACATTATTGATTATGTGGAAAATGCCGAAGATGGCCCGTCTATTTATCCAGAAGGACCAAAGCAAAAACTGGCGGCGTTGATACTAGAATTATTTGGTGACGAATGGCTACTGATTGCGGCCATGTATTATCGTTGGACTTTCAATGAAGAATTTGCCTATAGCGAGTTTGGTAATGCCCTTTACGCAGAGCTGCCCTCCGAAGAAAGGGCCGCAAAAGGGCGCGAGGACGGCGCACGATTTAAGGCTTTTTTACCGCTACTGGGTATCACAGAAAAAACCGCCCCCGCCATCGAAGCAACCTATGAAGAATTTTTGCGGGCGTTTGATACACATTTATCGAAGCACGGTTTCCTATTTGGCGCACGCCCTAGCATAGGCGATTACGGCCTGCTCGGCCCTTTATATGCACATAATTACCGCGATCCTGCGTCCGGCGCACATATGAAAAAAACCGCGCCGCGTGTGGCCAATTGGTGTCAATATACCCATGCGCCACAACACCCACTCGTGGGCGGTTTTTTGGCGGGGGACGCGATACCCGATACGCTAATCCCAATCCTGAAAATGTTCGCCCGTGAGCAATTGCCGATTTTGCTTTCCACCATAGAGCATATGAAAACGTGGCACAAAACCAACCCGAACGAAACCGAAGTGCCTCGCGCTATTGGTATGCACGAATATACCATAGGCGGTGTAACGGACAACCGAGGCATCGTCCCTTACCCTGTTTGGATGTTGCAAAGGGTCACAGATCATCTTGCCAGTTTAACGGGTGATGACAATAAAGCGGCGAAAGCCCTGCTACTATCCATCGGGGCAGGCGCCCTTATTGACCTGGATATTACACCGCGTTTGACCCGTAAAAACTTCAAATTACACATCGCTTAAAGGAACCGAATATGAGTAACCTTGTTACCTATACATGCGAAGACGGTATTGCCACAATCCAGATGGACGACGGCAAAGCCAATGTGCTTTCACCTAATATGCTCGACCAGTTAGATGCAGCTTTCGACAAAGCTGAAACTGATGGAGCCGTAGTGATTTTAACTGGGCGGGACGGCGGTGTGTTTTCCGGCGGCTTTGATTTATCCGTCATGATGTCCGGCCCCGAAGCGGCTATTGCCTTGACCTGTAAAGGGTCTCGCTTTGCCAACCGTATTCTCGCGCACCCGTTTCCAGTGATTGCGGCGACGGCAGGGCACGCCATCGCCATGGGTGCCTTTACGCTATTGGCCTGTGATTACCGTATCGGGCCAGAGGGCGGCACCAAAACGGGTCTTAACGAAACCCAAATCGGCATGACCATGCACCATTGGGGCATAGAAATGGCGCGAGCTTTTATACCCAAGCATTACCTAAACCGTTCTCTAGTTAACGGCGAAATTTTCACGCCGAGCGACGCCAAAGACGCAGGCTATTATGATAAATTGGTCACGGCGGAAATGGTCATGGAGACGGCACGCACGACAGCCAAAATGATGTCCATGCTCAACATGCGCGCCTTCAAAGGCACCAAAAGGAAATCCCGCAAAGACCTGTTTGAAAAACTGGAATGGGCAATCGATGAAGATTCCAGAATGAGTGTGCTTGAATAATGTCCACCCCCACACCCTTGAAAATTTGGCACGAGATTGTTGCGAATAAAGAGATGTCCAAATTGGCCAACATCATCCACCCTGATGCGGTGTTTCGTTCGCCCATGGTTTACAAACCTTATCACGGGCGCGGTACAATGGTGTTTGTACTCTCGCAAGTTATAGAGATTTTTGAAAATTTTACCTATCACCGCGAGATGATCAGCGAAGACGAAAGGTCCGCTTTTCTAGAGTTCACAGCAAATATAGGCGACAAAACCCTGAAAGGTCTCGACCTCATCACCTTTGACGAAAACGGTAAAATTACAGAGTTTGAAGTCCTAATCCGCCCCATGAGCGGGCTTATGGCACTAGCAGAACAAATGGCTGTACGGATGGCTGAACATATGGGGTAATAAGTTGGTGACCGTTTCCTAATCTTCGTTAGCATTATTGTTTTGAGCGCTTATTACCTCTTCAATTAAAATCACGACCCGCCTTGCTTTGATATCCACTTTTGGCACATTTTTTTTCGTAAATGGGTGATAAAATGCTGGTACATCCCGAGTGCCTGAAATTTCCAACATATCACCTGCGCCAAAATTATGTACGGCGAGAATTTTGCCCATGCGCTTACCGTCCGAGGTTTTCACTTCACAGCCAATGAGGTCTTCGAAGTAAAACTCGTCCGCCTCTGGTGTCGGCATATCTTTGCGAAAAACATATAATTTGGTGCCAGAAAGTGCTTGCGCTTGTTCACGGGTCTCGACCTGCTCGCAGATGACGGCAAACCCGTTCTTGACGGCACGTTTTGATGTGACGTTCAAAAAAACATTGCCGTCTCCGTCTCGTAACGGCCCATATGCAAAACAATCTTCGGACTTTTCGGTGAAAGATTTAATCTTAACTTCACCGCGCACGCCAAAGGCGCCGGAGCAGGAGGCTATGCAGATGAGGGTATTTTTACTGCTCATTTCATCACCCATCATTTCAAGCCTTTCAAATGCGCGTAAATATCATCGAGCACATCCTCGATATTCTTATATATGTCTTCATTGCCGTAACGAACAATGCGCCAGCCTTGGGATTTAAGGAAGTCTGTACGCTCCGCATCATAGATGATTTCGTGCACATCGCCGTGGGTCGCACCGTCGACTTCGATGATGCGTTTTTCAGAGAGGCAGGCAAAGTCCGTAATATATTTACCGACAGGATGTTGGCGGCGAAAGCGGCAATTCCCCAATTGCTTTTTTCGCAAGAAGTACCACAGTTTATGTTCGGCCTCCGTCATGTTTGCGCGGAGTTCTTTCGTGAATCTCCGGGATTTTCTTTCGCCTCTACGCACCTCACGCATAATAATTCTCCTTCCCCCATTTATGGGGGAAGTACCCCGCAGGGGGGATGGGGGCCGCCGCTCTTGCGGCGGAACGATGGTGCAGAAAAATACGATGGTCCCTTAGCGCGCAAGAGGCACGCCCCCCATCGAGCGCCAAGAGGCGCCCACTTCCCCCATAAATGGGGGAAGGAGAATTGTGTATTTTTCTCACCCCCGCCGCCAAGTTGTGCCGTCTTTACTGTCTTCTAGGACTATGTTTTCTGCTTTGAAGATATCGCGGATTTCGTCTGACCTTGCCCAATTTTTATCGGTGCGGGCGGTGGAGCGTTCTGCGATTAGCTCGTCGATTTCAGCGTCCGTAAGACCCCCAGCCTTGCCCTTCCCCCGAAACCACTCTTCTGGTTTTTTTTGCAAGAGGCCCAAGAGGTTTGCGGTCTGCTTTGCTGCGCCTGTAAGGAAATCAAAATCATTAAAAATAACAAGAGATTCTATTGTATTCAAATCATTAAATATCGGATGATTATAAGCTAGCGGTTCAAATTCAACATCTCTATATTTTTTGATTTCTCGATACCACCCATCCAATTGCGCCTTACTTTCTTTCAGCAACTCCTCAGACCATACCAACTCGCTCCGGTAATGCGCTTTTAATAACGCCAAGCGTATCACCTCTCCGTCCCACTCCTCCAGCAAATCACGTATGAGCACGACATTGCCGAGGGATTTACTCATCTTATCACTTGAACCATCCCTTTTGGCCATGTTTAGGAATTCGTTGTGCACCCAGTAATTGGCCATGGGTTTGCCGTGGGCGCAATTTGATTGGGCTATTTCGTTTTCGTGGTGGGGGAATTTTAGGTCTACACCGCCGCAGTGAATGTCTATGGTCTCGCCTAGCTCTGATTTGGCCATAGCGGAACATTCAATATGCCAACCCGGGCGACCTTTACCAAATGGTGCATCCCACCCCACACCATCAAGTTCCGGTTTCCACAACACAAAATCAGCAGCCCGTTTCTTGCGGGCGACTTCGCCCTCGCCGACACGGTCGCCCTTTTTCAGTGCGTCCAATGTGTTGCCGGACAATTTCCCGTATTCATCGTATTTTGATACATCGAAAAATACATGGCCATCGCTTTCATAAGCATAACCATCCTTAATCAAGGTTTCGATCAGGGCAATCATGCCGCCAATGTGCTCGGTGGCTTTGGGCTCAGTTGTTGGCGGCAAGCAATTAAGAGCGGCCAAATCGTCTTGGTAAATTTTTGCGTATTTTTTGGTGATTTCAGATATTGGCACACCTTGCTCTTTGGCGGCAGCAATAATCTTGTCATCTACATCCGTAATATTTCGCGCGTAAACCACATGATCTTCGCCGTAAATATGGCGCAACACCCGAAACAATATATCCGCAACCACTGCGGCGCGGGCATTGCCAATATGGGCGTAGGAATAGACGGTCGGCCCACAATTATACATGGTCACCCGCTTAGGGTTCATCGGTGTGAACACGTTTTTTTCACGGTGAAGTGAATTGTATAATGTTAGTTCCATCATAACCTCTATTAGCTGCCATAAAAGTAGCATATTTATTGCAATTATTCTGTAAAAAGTAATTGGATATTACCATTTTCACCTTACATAAGAGGTATAATGCAAATTGGTAGGAAATTTTTGGTTTTTTGGAGCGGCTTGTTAGCAATTTCCGCAAGCCTTGGCGCATGCCAAAGTTTGGATGCCAATCAAGGGGAAAGGGATAATGCCCCTGAATTAGTAAAAACAGTAGCAGGGTTTGAAAATGCAGGCATAGTGGATGCAGAAAAATTCTTAGGCACGGACAATATGTCTAGCGATTTATACACTGTCCAGCCACAAGCTTGGAATGACGGTTATGCCAATACCTATAAAATCCAGACCCCTAAGCATCTATATGTTGTACAAGGAACTGGACTGGCCATCACCCGTCTTCGAGAAATCGAAGCCACCGAAAAATTACGCCACAAAAGCACAGGTCTTGAAGCAGGAAAAGCCGTGGTCGAACGCACTGTCAATCTTGTTGCGACACCAGTTCGTGCTTTGGGCGGGCTTGCAGAACGCATAGGCGACGTAGAAAACACCGGCGATGCTTTGATGGTTGTACCATCAGGCACAGCGGAAATTGTCGGGAATTTAGGGAATGGCATAAAAGAATTAGGGGTAACAGGTTGGCGTATCACGACGGGCGCAGCCGGTACGCGGTGCCAGGGCATTGACGGTTGTGTATCCAAAGCCAGCGAAGATGTCTGGTCGGGCGTTAATTCATTGGCGGGCAAACACATAGCCGCAAAAGAAATTCATGCCGAGCTTGGCACCGACCCATACACTCAAAATAAAGTCCTGCAACGCGAAGTCGATCGTCTTGCTTATACAGATGCCTATATTTCTAGTGCGGTAAAGGTTGGTTATACATGGTCAGGCGTACGCATTCTTGACCCGCTTGCTACTGGTGTTGGTTATTACAATAACGGAGAATTTGTTGCAAGTTATGAAGATGCCCGTAAATATCAACAATTGGAAAAGAAACAAATGCGCGAATGGGGTGTTAGTGAAAATGTTATCAACAACCTTTACAAAAGCGAGGCATTCACGCGCATAACCCGCTCAAGATTGACCAAAGCCGTCTCTACATTTGGCACTGATGAATACAAAATCAGAATGATTAAAGAAGCGGCAAGCTCTAAAACTAGGTTCGTCGCTGAAAGCCGCCTACGGGTTTATCAGTATTTAGCAGAACTTACCGATAGGGGAAAAATCAAAGCCTTTGTTGCAGATTTGCCCTCGGCTGTGGCCGTTGGCACTGACGGCACATTGATATTTCCGTTTGCGGTTGATTATCTTAAATGGACGCAAGAAATCGCACCAACGATTGAGGCTTTTTCTAAAGTTTCCCGGCTAGGCACACCTGTAATACACGTCTTGGGCCAAGCATCTCCCTTGTTTAAGCAAAACACACGGGCGCTCAATGTTCGCGTTATAGAAATCGGCGCAACAAAATAGTTTCATCTTTCGCGCATTGGTCTTAAGACATGCGTCATGAATGACACTGTGATAGATACGCTGCAAAATACTGCTGAGGAGAAGGATGCCGGCAAACGTCTTGATAAGTGGCTAACCGAGTGGGCGGACTTATCGCGCTCACGAATAAAAGCACTTATATTAGACGGGCAAGTGTTTGCTGCTGGCAATGCTACGAGAAAACCAACGACCAAAATCACAGCCAATACACTGTATGAAATTATTGTCCCAGCACCAATTGCCGCAGACCCGCAGCCGGAGAAAATTCCCCTTGAGATTGTTTATGAGGATGCAAATTTGATTGTTGTGAATAAACCGGCTGGGCTCACCGTACACCCGGCCGTAGGGAATTGGTCAGGGACATTGGTTAATGCGCTTTTATATCACTGCGAAGATAGCTTGTCGGGAATAGGTGGTGTCTTGCGACCGGGGATTGTTCACCGCATAGACAAAAATACTACGGGTCTATTGGTCATCGCAAAAGATGATAAAACCCACCAAGGTTTGTCCAAGCAATTTGCCAAACACACGGTTGAGCGCGTTTATGTCTGTATGACACGCGGTGCCCCTAACCCTCGGGACGGACGAATTGAAACACGCTTGGCCCGTTCAGCCCATGACCGCAAGAAGATGGGTGTGGTAAAAAAACAAGATGCCCGTAGCATAGCCAGCGGGAAGCCGCCCCACGGTAAGATAGCCATAACCAATTATAAATTCATCAAAGGATATGGCCGTATGAAAGGCGCTTCGCTCAGTACACCTTTAGTCTCTATAATAGAATGCAGATTGGAAACAGGCCGCACCCATCAAATCCGTGTACATATGTCCCACATCGCCTGTCCTATTCTAGGGGACAGCACATACGGAAAAACGGGCGCATTTAAAACTGCAAATACGGAATCTGAAATTATCCTTCGGACGGCACTTGAGGGGTTAAACCGTCAAGCACTCCATGCAAAAACGCTTGGTTTTATCCACCCAATTACCAAAGAAGCCATGTCGTTTAATAGCAATTTGCCCAAAGATATGTTAACCTTAGAAGCCGCGTTAAAAGCTCTCTAGCTCTTGAAGTGAGCTTTATGCGGCCCCACTTATGGGTCAAACTACCTAGTGAGATTACTATGACGACCAAAGCCCCACCTGCCAAACTAATGGATGATCAAATTTCTGCTGTGCAAATCGGCGACGGCGAAGTTCGTGGACGTATTTTACGGCTTGGCTCTTCTCTGGATCAAGTCTTAGGAGCAAACCGCTATCCTGATGCTGTGGCCACTTTACTTGGTGAAGCCGTCATGATTAGTGCCTTGGTGGCAAGCTCGCTTAAATTTAAAGGGCGTTTATTAGTACAAGCTCACGGTAGAAATGAAGGTGCCGTATCATTGCTTGCTGCGGAGTGTACGACAAATGGTCATATGCGCGCTTACGCACGGTTTGATGAAAGTTCTCTTGAACGTATTATCGCCGAAAACCCCAGACCAGATGCAAAAACATTAACCGGAGGTGGTTCATTTGCCATGACAATTGACCCAGGTTCTGGCAAGGATAGATATCAAGGCATTTCGGCAATAGAAGGCGCAAGCCTGGCGGCTTGTGCTGAGCATTTTTTTAAGCAAAGCGAGCAAATCCCGACACGCATAAAATTAGCCGTAGGTCGGTTGCATTTGCCAGGCGCCGTTCAGGAATGGCGCGGCGGTGGAATTTTGATACAACGTATGGCAGAGGATGCAACGCGTGGTGATGCGAATGAGGCATGGGATATGAGCAAAGCCTTGCTGGCAACATTAAAAGATGAAGAATTACTGGACCCTGATTTGGGAAGTGAACATTTGCTCTATCGCTTGTTCCATGAACAGGGTGTGCGCATGGATATTCCTATGGATGTACTGGCAAAATGCTCATGTTCGCGCAAACGCCTGCTATCAAGTATAAAAACCTTTGCAGCGGATCAGCGAGAGGAAATGTTCAAGGACGGCAAAATTACGGCTTCTTGTGAGTTTTGTGCTACAGATTATGTGTTTATACCTCAAGATTTAACTGACTAGGGTCAAGACCTGTTCTGTCCCTAAGCCCGCCAAAATGACGGTGTTAACAAGACCAAGGCCGTTACAATTTCCAATCGACCAATTAACATACCAACCATCAGAACCCATTTGGCTGAACTTGGCAGACTTTGATACGTCCCTGTTGGGCCAATTATATCCCCAAGTCCAGGACCTACATTGGCAATAGCACTGGCGGCCCCAGACCAAGCCGTTATCGGGTCTAACCCAATTATAGAGAGTAAGATCGCCAACACAGCAAAACTTGTAAAAAACAAAAAGAAAAACCCTAATACAGAATAAACAACCGAATTGGGCAATGGCTTGCCCCCATAGCGCATAGGGGCAACGGCATGACGACGCGGCATTTTAAACATATAAGCCCGCATCGCTTCGAAGGCGACCTGATAACGAAAAATTTTGATGGAACATGCCGTTGACCCCGCACAGCCACCTATAAACATAAAGGCAAAAAATGCGGATACAGCAAATGGGCCCCACGCATTATAATCCGCTGTGGCATAACCTGTTCCCGTTACCACAGAAATAACATTGAACGCCGACAGCCGTAATGCTTGCTTGCCTATATAGACATCACTCACCAACAGATAAAAGGTCACCAAAAAAATGAGTAAGCTCATGACCAATAGAAATCCGCGCATTTGCGGATCCGATAAAGCCGGCTTCAGCGAACCACGGGCCACGAGTAAATAAACACCAAAGGGCAAAGCACCAGCAAGCATAAAAGTAATGGCCACTAAATCCGCGCCATTATCCATAAAGCCCCCAAGTGAAGCATCAGACGTAGAATATCCACCTGTTGCAATAGTGGTCATTGCATGGGCAACGGCATCAAAGCCGCCCATACCCGTCATCATATAGCCAACCATACACAATATTGTTAGAACCATATAAATTGCGCCGATAGCTGCGGCCAGCTGCCCCGTCTTCGGTAATATTTTTTCACCCATCTCAGAGCTTTCCATACGAAATAACTGCATGCCCCCAATTTTGAGCATGGGTAAAATTGCCATGGCGGTTACGATTATCCCGACACCGCCTACCCATTGTAAAATTGCCCGCCACAATAAAATTCCTTTATTGGCATCATCAAGTCCTGTCATTACCGTTGAGCCAGTCGTGGTGATCCCAGAAACGGCTTCAAATAAAGCGTCGGTAAGGTTAAGGCCTATATTCGCCATAAACAGAGGCATGGCCGCAAATACGGCTAAAGATATCCACGACAATGTGGTCAACAAAAATGCGCCGCGCGCTCGTAACCTTAATCTCGGGGAATAGCTGGTCAGTGCCATAATGGCACCTAAAAGTGAAGTAACAAAGCCTGAAACACCGAATGCTTGCCAACTATCACTTCCGTAACCCAAGTCCACAGCCATAGGTATAAACATGGTCGCCCCCAAGCCCGCAAGCATGAGACCAACAACAAAGAAAACGGGGCGTAAATCAGGCATGGTAAGAGCCTATGTGATTTGCTCACGAGTGCAAGAGAGAATCCAAGCTATGTTTTGCAAGGTTTTCATGGTGTATAATAGGCTATTATAGTTATCTGCATGATCCTCTTGCGTATAGATTGAAGGTTACTAGGGTCAGGATATATTAAACACATCAATTCTGCTCCTTTTATGTGTTTTCAAAGAAGGCGCAATTGTATTTCTTATTTTTTGCATCAACTATTTTGTCCGCCTTTTGTTTGAGTTTAAGCCATAGACGATAACGAACGGGCTTGCTCTTATATTTGACACGCCGCATAATGTCGCACCATGCCATAGGAATTAATTATTCAAAAACTATTTGAAATAGCAACCACAGGCTCCGGTCTTACCGAATTAACGGATGACGTACTTCGCTTTGTTGCGAACGCAAGGGTTGAGACTGGACTACTGACATTGTTTGTGCGTCATACGTCCTGCTCACTCCTTATTAGCGAGAATGCTGACCCAGATGTGAAACTTGACATGCAGGAATTTTTTGCACGGCTTGTACCGGATGGGAATGATGCCAATATGGCTTGGCTTCGACATGTCTGTGAAGGTCCTGATGATATGCCTGCTCATATCAAGGCCGCGCTTACCCCCGTGTCACTTTCAATACCAATATCTGATACCCGCCCCGTCCTTGGTACATGGCAGGGAATTTATTTATTTGAGCATCGTTCTCATAGCTGCCAACGACAAGTGGTTGGGCATATTTCAAAATAGTACTTGATTTTTGTTAGACGCCCCCAAAGTTATGCTATAACAACACACGCTTAAAAGCGCATAAAAAGGTATGTATCATTACATGACAAAACAGGTTCAAAACGATCTTCAAATAGACAATGATCCGAACCGCAGGGGCCGGCCAGGACGGCTGCCTGCGCAAGATAGCTCGCGTATCACAAGACGTATAACGGCATTTTCTATTGTTGTTGGGATTATACTTATCAGCACGAAATTAATCGTGTTTCGCGAATCTGGTTCTATTGGTATATTGTCTTCACTTGTACATTCAGCGTTGGATTTTGTTGCCGCGCTTTCTAGCTTTGTTGCTGTGCGATATGCAGCCCGTCCCCCTGATGCCACATTTCGTTTCGGACGTGGTAAAGCCGAAGGGTTTTCTGCAATTTTACAGGTTTGCCTCATAGTATTGGGCGCCGTTCACTTGCTTGAAGAAGCCGTAAGCCGTTTGCTCAATCCGCAAGCCATTACGCACGAAGGCTATGCAATTGCCGTTATGGCATTTGCCATTGCCTTGACCACTTGGCTTTTAATCGCCCAGAGCTGGGCAATTCGCGCAACGGGTTCTTTGGCTGTTCGCGGTGACCGTGCCCATTACATTGCAGACATGTCAGCCAATATTGCGGTTATCGGCGGTATCTTGTTGGCAAGTTATACGACCTTCCTATGGGCTGACGCCTTCGTCGGGTTTGGCATAGCTTTGTGGTTGTTCTATACCGCTTTCAAAGTAGGAAGGCTGGCCTGGAGCCAATTGATGGACCAAGAATTGCCCGAAAACGAACGGGCATTAATCCGTGACCTTGCCCTTAAGGACAAACGCATAAATGGCGTACATGACCTTCGTACACGCGCCAGTGGCCCGCACGTGCATATTCAAATGCAACTCGACCTGGACGACGAATTATCCTTGCACCAAGCCCACGAAATTATTATTGCTGCGGAAGATAGGATGATGGAGGCTTACCCTGCCGCCGATATTATGATACATCCCCACCCAAGTGGCTGTCAGCAGCTGCACGGAAATTCGGTGTTTCGACAAGACCAATGCCAAGACCATAATCACAAAAAAGACCATAATCACAAAGCATAATCACGTATTGTAAATGCCAAGAATAATCATTGGTTAAGGCTTGGGTAATAGTTAGGTAAAATGAGAACACTTTACCATTGGCCATTGGATCCGAATTCGCGTCAAGCGCGGCTCACATTAGCTGAAAAAAAATTGACGTTTAAACTCATGCCCGTTGTCCCTTGGGACCCATCGGAGGCATTCTTGAATATTTGTGTCGAGGGTGTGCCGCCCTGTTTGGTCGAAGACACTGACGGCGGAAAATCTGTCATCAGCACGGCGCGGGCAATCTGCGAATATGTTGCCGACGACGGGAGTGGTCGCACATCGTTGTTGCCAAATACCGCCACAGAGCGCGCAGAAACGCGGCGCTTGTGTCATTGGTTCGATATGAAATTTGCCAGTGACGTCAATGCTTATATATTAACCGAACGGCTGGAGAAAAGTTTGTCAGGCACAGGTTCACCAGACCCTTCCGAGTTGCGAATTGGTCGGGGGCATCTAAAATTTCATCTTGAATATTTGGAATGGTTACTCGAAAGCCGCAGTTGGCTGGCCTGCAATCAAATGAGTTTGGCCGATTTGGCGGCAGGGGCACATATTTCCTGTCTCGATTATTTGGACGAAATAAAATGGCGCAAATGGAGTGTTTTGAAAGAATGGTACCAAAAACTTAAATCCCGCCCCTCTTTTCGACCACTTTTGAAAGAGAGAATTCCAGGCTTGCGTCCACCGCAACATTATGCTGATTTAGATTTTTAGCCAAATAAGGACATATGTGTGACTACACTTTCAAAATCCATAGTCGCGCGCATATCTTCTCTTGGCTTTTCCACCTACAATATCGTTGATATAGATGATTTTAGCACGCATCACGGTGACCGGTTTTTTAAATATATCAAGCATAAACACCACGGAACAATGGCTTGGTTAGAACAGACGGCGCCGCGGCGTTCACATCCGCATAATCTTTGGCCCGACGCCAAATCTGCACTTGTATTAGGTATGAATTACGGGCCGGACAGTGACCCACTCAAATCTCTCGCACACAAAGATAAGGCTACGATTTCCGTCTATGCCCGCAATAAGGATTATCACGGCCTTATTAAAGGACGCCTTAAGGAACTGGCGGGGTTGTTGGCCCGCGATACTGGCAAAGACGTAAAAGTATTTGTCGACACAACCCCTTTAATGGAAAAACCATTGGCAGCGGCAGCAGGACTTGGTTGGCAAGGCAAACATACTAACCTTGTCAGTAGAGAGTTTGGCTCATGGTTGTTTTTAGGTGTTATCTTAAGCGCAGAAGAACTTACGCCTACACCACTCCATACAGGAGATTGCGGTTCTTGCCAGCTTTGCCTGGATATTTGTCCAACGGATGCATTTCCGAACCCTTACCAGATTGATGCCCGTAAATGTATTTCCTATTTAACCATTGAATTTAAAGGCAAGGTTGACTTGGAATTACGCGCAAAACTTGGTAACCGGATTTATGGGTGTGATGATTGCCTGGCCGTCTGTCCGTGGAATAAATTTGCACAAACGGCGCGCGAAGCAAAACTACAAGCCCGAGACGATTTAAACGCGCCGGCTTTGGCTGAACTTGCCACGCTAAACGACCAAGAATTCCGCAGCAGGTTTTCTGGCTCTGCAATAAAACGCATAGGCCGCGACCAGTTTATTCGCAATGTTTTATATGCAATTGGTAATTCCGCAGACACAACATTAATCAGTGCTGCGCAATCTCATACTACAGATGAAAACCCTGTAATCTCCGATGCTGCACAGTGGGCACTGCACCGTCTAAATAAAGTCTCGATGCGCTAGAGCATTTTTCTTATGAAGAAATGCTCAAGGGTCAGGACCTAGTTAATTTTCAATTTCTATGGCGAGCGGCGCACCAATACGAATGGTTTCGTTGATTTTTCCGCGTAACAACAATGTCTCTATATTTGTACCGTCTGCCTTCACCGCGTCTTCGATATCCTTCTTTGCCAAGTCCAACTCGTTTTGCTGTAAATACACACCGGCCCGCGCGCGCAAGGCATTGGCATTATCTGGATGAAATGCCAATGCTGAAGTGAGCTCCGTTAACGCGTAATCCCAATGCCCCATTGCCCCATAGACACGCGCGCGGACAATACGTAAATCAAGATGACTACGTGCTTTCTCCAAACCAGCACTGGCGGCATCATGCGCTTTGGTCGGCTCGTCTGCTTTTAACCATAAATCAGCGGCCTGCGCATAAAACCCGGCACGCATTTCAGGCGTCCCGCCGTCCGGCGACGTGGCAATTTTTTCAAGCCGTGACGCTGCTTCGCCAGGATGCCCTAAAGTCGCTAAAGCGATAGCAACACAGTGTCGGGCACGACGTCCACCGCCTTCGGATTGCCAAACCATGGCGTCTTCATAGGCCTCTTCTGCATCTACTGATATTTTTTCAAGACAGCTTTCATGCTTGACATCAAAGTCCATATTCGCAGCATTAGCAGTGTACGAATAGCCTGCGACAAACACCGCGCTTATCATCAATATGTTATTCACAAAAGCTATTTAGTACTCTGCAGGCGCAAGCGCAACCACTGCTACCGTTAAAATGCAGTCATGTTGATTTACGCAAAACACGTTTCTACAATTTACTCCACTTCACAATTTGTCCCGCTTAACAATCGGCTCCGCAGGCAAAACCGCTGGCCCACGCCCACTGAAAATTATGGCCCCCCAAATGCCCCGTCACATCTACCACTTCACCTATAAAATACAGACCTGGCACGGACCGCACTTCAAATGTCTTAGAGGACAATTCTTTGGTATCTACACCCCCTCTTGTTACTTCTGCCTTGCGAAATCCTTCGCTACCAGCAGGTTTCATTTGCCATTGGTGTATGTTGTGGCTGAGCGCGGCAATTGTTTTATCGCTCATATCAGCAAGCCGTTTCTGCGAAATATTTTTAGTCAGATAATCGGCCAAATTTCTCGGCATAAATTGTGATAGAAAAACGGCGGGGCTTTGTTTCGGGTTTTCCGTTCGCGCTTGCTTAAGCCGCGCAAACATATCGGTATGGGTAACAAGGTTAATCATTATATCGTCGCCTGCTTGCCAATAGGTCGATATTTGCAAAATCGCAGGGCCTGACAAGCCTCTGTGCGTAAATAATAGCGCATCTTCAAATACGGTTTTTCCGTGTTTGACGAATACATTTATACTCGTTCCAGATAATTCTTTTAGATCTGCTTTAAACCCGTCAGTGAAGGTAAGCGGAACGAGTGCTGGTATTGGTTCAATGATACTCAAGCCAAATTGCTTCGCCACTTTATAGCCGTAACCCGTCGCGCCCATTTTAGGGATACTGGGCCCGCCTGTGGCAATAACAAGTTTGGCACAACGCCAAGAAGCTTTGGAAGTGGTGATGATAAATCCGGTGTCCTCTTTTTTTATATCCAAGACATCGGTCTCGAATTTGAATTGATTGCCTACCTTTTGGCATTCACTGCGCAGCATGCCTATTATTTTGTTGGCACTTTCATCACAAAACAACTGACCTTTTTCTTTTTCGTGAAATTTGATTTTATATTTTTTCACCAGTTTAATAAAATTGTCTGGTGTGTAGCTGGCCAAAGCTGATTTGCAAAAATGCTTGTTTTGAGAAACAAAATTTTCAGGGCCACAATGAAGATTGGTAAAGTTACACCGTCCGCCGCCCGATATCCGAATTTTCTCGCCCGCAGAAACGGCACTATCAATCAGCAATACGGAGCGACCCCGTGCACCCGCATTTGCGCCGCACATCATGCCCGCCGCACCAGCACCAATGATAATGACATCATATGCATTCATTCTGATCACCGTTAGATTTATCTACCGGCTGTCTAAAGAGTAATGAGGTGAAAGCAAGCTTACGTTTGTTAAAAAGAAAGGGGTTGTCCCAGTTACATCCCTGCGACGATTTAGCGGATGCAACTGGTAAAAAAGTGCCTATATCTACACATATGAGCCCACTCTTACTTACTGCTGTAATTTTATTTACGATTGCGATGGTGTTTTACACATGGGGTATTTGGGCGGAAAAAGCTGCGCGGCGACTAAAACACTGGCATGTTTATATGTTCGCTTGCGGCGTTAGCGTAGATGCACTTGCTACCGTTTTAACATATATTGAAGTCGGCGGCCTGGTCTGGACACCCCACTCTATTATGGGTTTTCTCAGCTTGGGTCTTATGACAATCCATTTCGTTTGGGCGGTACATGTCATTAAACGCGCACAAGAACACGCCTTGATCAACTTTCATAAATTGTCTTTATTTGTCTGGAGTGTCTGGATGATTTCATATATTTCAGGATTTGTTCTGGGTATGGGTAAAATGGGTTAACCCTATCAAGTTTGTCCTTTCAAACTTATTGATTTTAGAGAGCGCTCATTTCTAATAGCCAAGCCTGTTCTGTCGGGCTATGTCATACTTGTAAGCAACTCAAGGAAGTAGATCTCAAATTGAATTCGGCAAATTTGGATATGTTGGCACTGATTGTAACAGGTGGTTCAGTGGCATTTGCAATCATCATTGCGTTTGCATTTATGCGTTCCAGTGCAGGCCGGCACGTTGCCATAGCCCGTTGGCGCAAACGGGCATCAGAACTTGACCAAAAGCTCGCGCGGATGGAAACCGTATTTGCGGCATATACTGGCCTTGTTTTAGTATGGTCAGAAAAAATGCCCAACCCTGTAACAGGCCCAAACGATGATTGGGGCGAACCTACGGTTTACGGCTCAACCGCGGCACTGGCTTCATTGGTCAGGTTTGCAGAGCCTGGCAAACCCAAAGCATTTGCCCGCAATTTACTCGCTGGGCTTGCCGACCATAATACTATTTCTAGCGATGGAACGAACAGTACATTACGCAAATTGATTGGTAAGTTGCGAACACATGGTGTTGCATTTTCCGCTTCAATTGCCTTGCCTGGAAATAAATTAATCGAAGCCGACGGCAATGTTGCTGGTGCCCAAGTTGTCCTATGGCTAGAGGATGCCTCCATTCAAGCGGGCGACGAAAAAGCGGCGATTACAAAATTTGACAAAGAAAAGCTAACGGCCTTATCTGACCCAATTGCAATCGCGGAGATCATGGGCAAGGCGCCTTTCCCAATGTGGCGGTTGAGCGGTGGTGGCCGCATTGTTTGGGCCAATACTACCTATATTGATGCCGTAGGTGCTGGCGGGCTGCACGAAATAATCGATGGACAAATTTTTCTAGATGACCAATGCGAAAAACAAGCTAAAAGGGCTATCGAGAAAAATGCCAATATTAAAGATGTGCGCCCGCTTGTTTTAAGTGGCACCCACACATCTTCTTTGATCTCTATGTTTCCGGTATCTGGCGGCGTTGCTGGCATGGCGATTGACGCTTCGGAAGCAGAAAATTTACGTGCCGCGTTAAAACGACATATTCGCGCTCACGATGAGACATTGAATAATATGGGTGAAGCCGTGGTGATTTTTGGCGCCGACAAGCGTATGAATTTTCACAATCATGCTTTTGCCAAAATGTTTGCCCTTGACGAAAACTGGTTTCGTGAAAGGCCGTCTCATAAAGAATGGTTAAATCATCTTCGCGAAAAACGCCGTTTGCCAGAACAACCGGACTTCCGAGAATGGCAAGAAGCAGAAATAGCTTATTATACAGATTGGCCGGACGAAATGCCAGACGAGCTTTGGAGTATGCCAGATGGTCGCGAACTGCGGTTAGTTCGCATGCGCGATCCGCAAGGCGGCATCAGCTTGTTGTTCGGTGACATTACCGATCAAATGATCATGCAAAGTCGTTTTAACACCCAAATCAACGTACAAACGGCAACTTTGGACAAATTAACAGAAGGCGTTGCCGTATTTGGCCCAGACGGGCGCTTGAAGATGTACAATGCAGCTTTTGAGGACATGTGGAAATTACCTGAAAAGGCACTGAAGGACGAACCGCGTTTTCGTGATTTAACACCTTTGTTCCTTGGACTTTATCATGACCGCGAGTTTTGGCAGAACATGCATTCACGCACAACGGATCCTTCCCCAGAAGCGCGCCGCCATGTCCATGGAGAGATCAACCGGAGCGATGACACCATATTGACATTTTTATCCAGACCTCTGCCGGACGGTGCGACCATGATCGCCTGGGAGGACGTCACCAGTTCAAGGCACACCGAAGCCGCGCTTCGTGAACGCGCTGAGGCCATGGAAGCAGCTGACCGTTTAAAAACAGAATTCGTCAGTCATGTCAGTTATCAATTACGCACACCGCTCACCACGATTTCTGGCTATAGCGAGCTGTTACAATCTGGCGCCGCTGGGGAACTCGACGATAAACAAGCGGAATATGTATTTGCCATTCAAAGTGCTGCCGAAGACCTGACGCGTACGATTAGCGACATTTTAGATTTTTCAGCTATCGAAGCCGACACCATTGATTTGGAGCTTGGCGACGTAGAGGTTTATGATTTGCTTGAAGATGCGCTTTCATTTGTTGCTGGTAAAGCAGAAGAAAACAATATTGAATTGGTTTTCGCCTGCCCTGAGGACATCGGTGTAATTCGCGCCGACGAGACGCGTATTGTGCAGATCATCTATAATTTACTTTCAAACGGCCTTAGGTTCACCAAACCTGGTGGCCGCGTAGAATTGGGCGCATCAAATGAAGGAAATAGTATTGCCATTTGGGTTATAGACAACGGTGTAGGCATTCCGCCTGAAAAGCAGCCACAAGTCTTTGAAAGTTTCCAATCTTCGCGCGGAGGGGCTGGCCTCGGATTAGCTTTAGTTGAACGCTTCGTAACGCGCCACGGAGGCTGGATTGAACTAGAGAGCGAAGAAGGCACAGGGACACATATAATCTGCCACCTTCCAAGAGAAGCTATATTGGAAGGCGCAGAACCCGAATTAAGCTTTTAGAGCCAGCTTATTTTGGAGCGCGTTTGGCCATGATCCTTTGTAATGTCCTGCGGTGCATATTGAGACGCCTAGCGGTTTCCGATACGTTTTTATCGCACAGCTCATAGACACGCTGAATATGCTCCCACCGCACGCGGTCTGCGGACATTGGGTTTTCTGGCGGAGCGGGGTGCGCGTCATTTTGCGCCAAAAGGGCTTTTGTGACATCATCAGCATCCGCTGGCTTGGCAAGATAATCCACCGCGCCGCTCTTAATCGCAGCAACTGCCGTTGTTAGATTACCGTAACCGGTCAACATTACCATTTTACAATCAGGGCGCTCTTCATGCAACATCCCAACAATATCCAAACCGCTCCCATCATTTAGGCGCATGTCAATCACAGCAAATGCAGGCGGCTTGGATTTTACGATTGCCGTTGCTTCGGCCACACTTTCCGCAAGGACAACATCAAAACCACGAGCCGTTAGCGCTCGTCCTAGGCGGATGCGAAACGTCTGATTGTCCTCTAAAACCATCAGGATATTATCGTCAGGAATGTCGTAGGCTGCTTGCACGCTGCTCCCCTTTAAATATTTTTACAGGTAAAGTGTATAAAACTCTCACTAGTGAATAAAGGGTTATTTTAAGGCAAGCGCAAGCCATTTTTATTCGACTTATTTATCTAAAGGCCAGCACATTTTCACGCGGGCGCCATTGGTTGTTTTACGATTGGAAAAAATGATTTTTCCGCCAGCCCGACCAACAAGAGTTGTAGCAATAAAAACGCCTAACCCCATACCACCCGCGGTTTTTTGGTTTTCTGGCCTGTGAGAAATATAAGGCTCTCCGACTTTTGCCAAGACGGAAGACGCAAACCCCGGACCATCGTCTATGACCTCTATGGATACGGTTTTATCATTCCAAGTCCCAATAACATTGACTTCGGATTTGGCAAAGTCGACCGCGTTTTCCACTATATTGGTCAACCCATATACAAATTCCGGCCTTCGCGTTAATATAGGCAACGTCTCGCCCGTCTCGGGATGAATGATTTGCGTGAAAAGCTGTGCACCAAAACCAACATAAGGATCCGTAATTTCCTGTAACAGAGCCGTCAAATTTATGGTGTCATGAACGATATCCCCTTTATCCCCGCGCGTGGCCAATTCTTGTAAAATTTCGCGGCATTGCTCAGCCTGTGACAATAACAGCTTTGCGTCTTCGGCAAGTTCGCTATCTTTGTCTGCAACATTGGAAATTTCCTTCGCAACCAGTTGGATTGTAGACAATGGTGTCCCAAGCTTATGCGCCGCCGCCGCAGCCAAACCGCCCAAGGCTGATAGTTTTTTCTCGTGAGCTAATATGGCGTCCGTGACAGCCAAAGCCTGGGTTATGCGTTTCGTCTGAGCTGTTGCACGCCTTGTATATATTGACGTAAACAACATACCGACTTGTAAAGCAAGCCACGCGCCATATTGGTACAGTTCAGGCAAGGTAATGGTCACGTCAGAAAACCAAGGCAAAGGCAGATGAAAAAACAATAAAAACAAGGATAAAACCGCTACCGCAACAAACATGCAAACAAAAACACCAATATCCAGAATTTTGGCAGAAACAACTACAGGTGCCAACAACAAGAGAGCAAAAGGGTTCAGCATGCCGCCGGTCAAAAACAAAAGGGCAGACAGGGCGGCAATATCAAAGAAAAGTTGCGCCCCCGCTTCTGCGCTGCTTACACGCCTGTCCAATGGGACAAGAAAAGTTATGAATGTATTGAGAACAACACTGATGAGTAATACGGCTAAACAAGCTAAGAGCGGCAAATTGAATTTCATTACGAAATATACAATAATTAATGCAGCCAATTGCCCACTAACGGCCATCCAGCGTAATGATATTAAGGTTGAACGCCGCAATTGCCCCGTATTATAAAAATCACCGCGCATTCGTGTATCAAATAAGCTATATGGTTCCATTGCTTTTTGTGCCTCTTAAAGTCATAAGTCTCTAAATCAGACTTGGCTCAGGACCTAGGGTAATAAAGGAACCAATAATGTCACGGATTATTTTAAGACGTATCGTCACACAATCAAACCATATTTTAAGCTTGGTTATGGCTGTGGCTCTCTTGAGCGCATGCTCGCAGAACAACAACAAACCGAAAGCCCAAAGCGGGCAAGTTACTGTAGTATCCGGCAAAGCCGCAATAGGCGGCGCTTATACGCTTGTTGATCATAATGGAAAAACGGTAACCGACCAAGACTTGCACGGAAAAGCCCACTTGATTTATTTTGGCTATGCGTATTGTCCGGATGTTTGCCCAACTGCGTTACAACAAATGGGCGCAGCACTGTCCATGAGCGGCAGTGCCGCTGATTATTACCAGCCAATATTTATAACAATAGATTCTGAGCGAGATACACCTGAGAAAATGGCACAATATGTCACCAATAACGGTTTTCCAGATGGTCTTATTGGCCTTACAGGCTCACCTAAGCAAATCAAACAAGCCATGAGTGCTTTCAAGGTCATTGGCCAAAAAGTAGAAGACCCGGACAGCGCTACCGATTATACTTATAATCACTCCAGTATAATATATTTTATGGATGCAAAGGGTCAATTTGTAGATGTTTTCACCCACGCCTCAACGCCCCGCAGCATAGCAGACCGGTTAATCTCCTATAAAAAAACGGGTCGCTAGAGCATTTTGCGATAAGTTTATTTTGTTGCAATGGTCAAGCCAAGGGCTTCAACATCTATGTCTCCACCCATGCCGCCTTGTAAAATCGTATTGAAATCGACGGCTTCCTTTGGGCTCAACTCTATGACCAATGTGCCCCCGTCATCAAGTAATGTACCCAAAGCCTTACTTAAATCATCGGCTAATGTTTGTTGACCTTCATTTTTTGCCATCATTGGCAAAAACGCCAAACCTAGTTTTGCTTGCATGCGCAGCGCTTGTGGCGTTCCGCCTTGTTGCTCTGCGGCAAATTTAAAGCCCCGATCAACAATTGATTCGTCCTTCAGTGCAACGCGAAGATGATTAAATTTAAGTTCACTCATCATGCCCAAAATTGCCAAGGGATTTGCACTGTTGCCGCCGTTGAGTGACATTGCTTTTTCAGCCACAGCTTTAAAACCGGCAATGTCATAGTCATAGGAAAATTTGAAGCCGTCTTTTAACTGAATATAGCTGTCACTGACAACCATAGTGTCGCTTTTATCGTCAATTACAGAGTTTTGCTCCATGATAATTTCCAATTCATCGTACCCGAAAGAGGCTAGACCGTCGACAAATTTTTGTAAGTCTTTATCTTTGGTTCCTTTTGGCGGGGTAATGGTCAATGGTGACATGGTTTGGTTCATGATTATTTTACCGCCTTTTTTCTTCGCCTCACCTGTCATGGAATCCAGATTTATCTTTAGACCCGCAGCGTTCATATTAAAATTATTTACGCTAAAATTTCTATAGTCAGGATTGCTTGATTTCGCTCCGTTCAACAGGTTTTTGACATCATCTGTGCGCATATCCCCGTCTTCGTCCATTGCAGCTTGTATTAAACTTTGGTATTTGCTCAAATTAACACCGGTCACGTTAACGGAACCAAGTTTCATGACTATTTTTTTGCCTTCGCTTTGCATATCCATATCCAGGTCTTGCATGCTGAAATAGCCGGTCTCGTCTTTACTTTTTCCAAGTTTTAGTTGATCGAGGGAAAACACGCCGTCTTTGTCATTTACAGTTAGGCCGTCAAATGACAACGCTCTGAAGCTGAGTTCTCCCTCAATATTGTCAAATGCATCGTCCACACCGTTAAATGAACGGGCAATTGCATCTGATAATGCAACAGACGGCTGTGTCAGTGTAATATTTGACAAACTAACCTTGATGTCATTCTCACCAGTACCAGAAAAATCATTGAAGATCATCTGATCGAAGGCTGGTTTTTCGGCTTCCATATGAACGCCTTTCAACTCGACGGAAGCAAATCTGCCCTTATCCACTTTTTTGCTTTCATTTACAAAATTATAGAATGTATAATTTCCATTTTCGCCTTTGCGTTCCGTCCAAGACACATCACCCTGACCGGACTGGAATAAAGCCATGAGTTTAAGCGCTTGCTCGGCTTCATTTGCATTCACGGTGCGTTTCGTTATTTTTTCGATTTTTACTGTGTTTCCCTTGTTCTTTTCATTACAACCCCCCAAAATAAGAGATGTGGATAGAACGGCGCCTAATGTCAGGGCCAAAACTGAGGATTTTAATTTACGCATGGCGAACTTCCTATCAAAATTGAATTTAACCACACCCAATAGGATTATACCAAACAGTACAAGTAAAAATACCAGTTGGGTTGAAGAAAGTGACCCACGTATAATTTATCATTTAAGACCCCGCGCACGCAGAATAAGTATAAAAATGGACACCGCTGGGCGCACCATAGCTGTAACGGTACCAGGACATCAAAGGCGGCTAAAATCCGCGCAAAAATTTGTCCGTGAAAAATATGACTGGATTTTGGTACAACTGGAAGCCCTGCCAGCAGCACAACCATTTATACAAGGTGGTAACATCTTGTTTCGCGGCGAAACTTACAAGCTCCATAGCCCGTCCGAAAGAGGACATCCAAGTTATGATGAACAAAGCAAACGGCTTATCGTTCCGGCCCACCCTGATACCCTGTCTGGACGCACTAAGAGATTTCTCATTCGTGAGGCCCGAGAAGCTTTGACCAATTGCACATATGTGCATGCAGGGGCACTTGGTAAGCGTGTAGATAAAATCAGTGTCCGCGACACCAGTACACGATGGGGATCCTGTGTCAGCCGCAAAACTGGAAACCATATTTCGTATTCATGGCGGCTCATTTGCGCGCCGCCCTTTGTACTAGATTATGTGGCGGCCCATGAATGTGCGCATTTAGTTCATGCGGACCACTCAAAGAACTTTTGGAGACTGTGTAATGATATGGTGGATACGGTAAAGCCTGCCAAGGCCTGGCTTCGTAAACACGCCGACCAGCTTCATGCGGTTGGCGCGACGCGTTAGAAATAATCTGTTAACAATACGCGAACGGGCATCCATGCGTCTTGGCATACCCGTTCGGTAAGGCATTTATCATTAATGCCCGTTTGTCGTTAAGCCCTTGTGTTTACTGTTCCGCCTCTAAAGCAGCTTGGGCTTCTTTGAGAGCTTTTCGTGCTTTGTCGAGTTTTTTGCGAGCTTTAGTGCTTAACTCTTTTTCCCCTGTCATTGTTTCTGCTCGTTCAAGCAAGCGTTGGGCAGCCCCGACCATGGACGCGGCATGATTGCCTTCGCCAGAAAAAACCATGACGTCATTGTCTAGGTTAATGGTTGTGCCATCATCACCTTTGGACATACGTTTGATAAATACTTTAGAATGGCTGCCGTTGTCCATAATCCATTCATGTTTGCCACCCTTGCCTTTCATTTCTTTGATAATAATTTTATGGTTTTCACCAGAGCCATCTAGTATTTTGATATGTTTTTCACCATGTTTATCATCTGTGACAAACACATTCATATCACTTAATCCTTCCAGCTCCTCTAAACCAGCTAAGCCTTCATAACCCTCAAAATCACCGGCCAAGTCTAACGCAGAAGCTTCAATTTCAGTTTTATTGCCATCTTCATCAATACGATAAGCCGTCGTCACACCGTCTTTAACCGTGACTTCAATATGTTTTGTGGTTTCCGTACCGTCTTTCTTTTCAACCCATTTCATAACCTTTTTACTTTCGGTTGTTATCTTGGGTTCTTCGGCTTTTGGGCCATCTGCGGCAATGGTGATGGGTGCAGTTGCAGCCAAGGCAGCAACAAAAAAAGCACCAACACCAATTCGTGATAAAATGGTCGAATTGTTTTTAGACATTTTCAGTGTCATAAGTCTCTCCTTTAGAGGGTGATAGATGGTCAGGCAAAGCGGATTTGCGAGCACTAACCGGTTCGTCGATGTTCGGGTCGAGTTTGTTGTTGATTGTGTGGCAATTTTTGCCGAATGGAGTAAAGTGGCTGCATAGTTTTGCGTGGTTTTTTTGCCGCCGCCAATCATATTGAGTACATAAGCATCGCAGGCGGCTTCTTGGTCCGTGCGAAATTTTAAGGCCGCAAAATGCACCAAAGGGTTAGGCCAATTTAAAGCGCGAAATAACAGCACCCCCAAAGCCGCCCAAAGATCACCACGTTTGATATGGGCTAGTTCATGCATCAAAGCAAAAAACTGCTGACGTTCTGTAAATTGTTTTTCAAAATTACACGGCAAGATGATTACTGGCTTGATAATGCCTGTGACAAACGGGCCAACATTAGACGAGGCCATATATATTTGAGGCTCCCGTTTTAGAGCCAGTGATTTACAGACTTGGTTTTGTTTAAGGGCAACACCCTCAGATACGGGGGTGATACTCGCCCTAACTCTATTGATATATTTATTTTGACGCAAAAGCTGGGCGGAAAACCAAATCAGCGCAACGCCGAGCCATATTCCCAGTACAGGCAATTGCCAGTTTATTGGTGTTGAGGCTGGGCTGGTAATTACAGTGCTTACATTCGTATATGTAATAATTTCTGTCGGTGATAGTGAGACTGATTGCATCCAATCTGGTCGTGGTATTGTAATGGGTGTTTCGGGGAGTATAAGCCGCATTAAAGGCAACATCCAAAGTGTATAGGCGGCCCTCGCCCCGAACAGTTTAACGAATGGCCGCCTACACAGCAAGACCAGTACAATCAGAATGCTGATATCCAGCCCCGTCTGCACTGCCCAATTCATAACAATCTCAATGCTCATGTTTTAACTCCGCCAAAATCGCCTCAAGCTCGGCGATATCTTCAGCGCTCAACCCATCTCCTTCGGCCAAATGCGCCACCAAAGGTGCCGCACGGCCGCCGAACAAACGATCTGAAAGTGAACGCGCCGCCTTAGCCGCATACCTTTCTCGGCTTATCAAAGGCGTATATAAAAAGCGCCGTCCGTCCTTGGTCGTTGATAAGGCTTGTTTATCCACAAGGCGCGAAAGCAATGTCTTGATGGTTTTGATATTCCATTTTTTTTGCGCCGCCAAAGCTTCCGCTATATCACTGGCTGGGAGCGGGCTCTTCGCCCACAACACTTCCATCACGTTCAACTCGGCCTGAGATATTTTAGGCGGGGATTTTATTGTCGGAGATAATTTATTCACATTCATTCCAATATCAGATTACGAATGTAGTCCTATTTAAGATTACGGATGTAGTCAATAAAAGAAAGGGTCAATCTTCATTACAAATTGGAAAGGGGAAATTAGGTGCCAAATTCTAACATTGCTTGCGTAAGCGACAAATTTATAGCATACGCAACAAATTGTATAACCATTGAGTAAACTAAGTGGGAGATCCCTATATGAAAGTCCTAGTACCTGTTAAACGCGTGCTTGATTTTAATGTCAAAGTCCGGGTTAAATCTGATGAAAGCGGCGTCGATTTAGCCAATGTTAAAATGTCTATGAACCCGTTCGATGAAATATCGGTAGAGCAAGCCGTGCGCATGCAAGAAGCTGGCACTGCAACAGAAACCATTGCCGTTTCCATTGGCCCTGATAAAGCCCAGGAAACCATCCGCACATCCCTCGCAATGGGAATTGACAGAGGCATTCATGTAAACACCGACGCAGAGGTAGAGCCACTTGCAGTGGCAAAAATATTGAAGGCCATCGTAGAAGAAGAAAAGCCTGATTTGGTTATCCTTGGCAAGCAAGCCATCGATGATGACAGCAACCAAACGGGGCAAATGTTGGCGGCGCTATTGGGCTGGCCACAAGCCACCTTTGCCAATTCTATGGACAAAGACGGCGACAGCCTAACGGTTGCCCGCGAAGTTGACGGCGGCATCCAAACGATCAAAGTTACACTGCCCGCAGTTATCACAACGGATTTGCGTTTGAACGAACCGCGCTATGCCAGTCTTCCGAACATTATGAAAGCCAAACGCAAACCTATTGATGCCAAGACAACCGATGATTACGGTGTGGATATTTCACAGCGTTTGACCACTGTAAAAGTTGCGGAACCCGCAGGTCGCACTGCCGGTGTCAAAGTGGAAGATGCCGCCGAACTCGTCGCTAAACTTAAATCCGAAGGAGTGATCTAATGGCTATTCTTGTTATTGCTGAACACGACAACGAAGATCTAAAAGATGCCACCCATAAAACCGTTACGGCAGCCGCCGCGATGGGGGGTGATATCGATATTTTAGTGGCTGGGAAAGGCGTCAAAGACGTCGCAGCCGCCGCTGCGAAAATTACTGGTGTCCGCAAGGTGCTCGCTTGTGACCATGTGTCTTTGAAGCGTCAGTTGGCCGAAGCCATGCAAGATGTAATTGTGCCGTTGATGGATGGTTATGACGCCGTGCTTGCGCCTGATACGACTACAGGGAAAAATTTCATGCCGCGTATTGCCGCCGTGCTTGATGTTATGCAAATTAGTTCTATCAGTGGTGTGGAAGCAGCCGATACTTTCGTCCGCCCGATATATGCAGGCAATGCTATGGCAACGGTCAAATCATCCGATGCCAAAAAGGTCATCACCATTCGTCCAACAGCATTTGCGCCTGCAGAAGAAGGCGGGTCTGCGGACATTGAAACTATTTCTGATCCGGCAACGCCATCAATTTCAGAATTTGTCAGCGAAGAATTGTCCAAATCTGATCGCCCAGAGCTGACCGCCGCCAAGATTGTTATATCCGGTGGACGCGGTATGGGTTCGGGTGAAAACTTTGCTATCATCGAAAAAGTGGCAGATAAACTCGGTGCCGCAGTCGGTGCTTCGCGTGCCGCCGTTGATGCGGGCTATGTCCCTAATGACTATCAAGTCGGGCAAACGGGCAAAGTCGTAGCGCCCGAACTTTACATCGCTGTCGGTATTTCAGGTGCCATTCAACATCTGGCCGGAATGAAGGACAGTAAAATTATCGTCGCCATTAACAAAGACGAAGACGCGCCTATTTTCCAAATCGCAGACTATGGCTGGGTCGCAGATTTGTTCAATGCGGTTCCAGAACTAGAAGCAGAATTGGCCAAGGCTGGATATTAAGAATTAGCACGAGCCGAACTTTAATAGAGCAAGAAAAACCCCGCCTTGAGCTAATCGGAGCGGGGTTTTTTATTTGTGCAATTTTATTGCAGGTTATACTTTCGGCTATTTTTTTGATGTCCGCTTGCGGGTTGTTGTCTTTTTAGCGGTAGGTTTCTTTGCTACTGGCTTTTTGGCTGCTGGCTTTTTCTTTATTGGTGGTTTTTTAGCCACAGTTTTCTTCACCGGCGCTTTCTTCGCGGCAGTTTTTTTGGCAGCTGGTTTCTTAGCTGCTGGTTTTCGCTTTGTTTTAGATTTTGGTGGAGTGACATCTTCATAATCTGGATAATCATCGTCGTCTTTATTACGTTCAGCAATTTTTGTTTTGGTTTTCTCATATGCGGATTTAGTTACTTCGCCAGCAGACTTGGCTGCTTTGGTTGCTGCCTCGCGGGTGGTTTCAAAAACGTCGATTTCTGCTGTGTCGCCTTTGCCACCATCTGGTGATAAATTGTCATTAATATGGAAAATGGCAATCATCAATTCGCTGACCAAGCGCAAGAGTACAAACAAAAATAGAATTTGGAAAAATGCCGCAAAAAATAATACAAATGCACTCAGTGGTGCACCACCAAAAAGATTTTCAAACGCGTGCCATAGATTACCCAAAAAACCAAATGCAATTACAACAAGGCCCAAGAAAAAAAATGTAGCGACAAGTTTGTCTTTCATCAGTTTTTGGAAAGAAAGGAATTGTTTAAATAAATCGAGCACGGCTGCCTCCTGTAAGAATTATACCTTCAACATAAACCCGATAATGAAAAGCGCAAGAGGTTATGGTAGCGAAGAGATTATGGCTAAGAAGTTTTTTCAGGTTCAAAACCAAATTGTCCATTTGGTCAAAATATTGTTACTGGTCATCCAACCTAGTTTCAATATCTTTGGTAATATCTACCATTTGCGCAGGCAATGGTTGGGCCGCTAAATGCGTTAATTTCTTCTCAGCAATGATTTCTTCCATACGTATTTTAAACGCTGGGCGGTCTGCTTTTAACAATGGCTTACCAGATAATGTCGATAGTGTCATTGGGTTGATTTTTCGCCCTTTTTTATGCACCTCATAATGCAAATGCGGCCCGGTTGAGCGGCCCGTCGTACCCACATAACCAATGGTTTGACCTTGGACAACACGGCGCCCTTTTTTAATGCCGCGGGCGAAACGCTTCATATGAGCATAGGCCGTAACATAACCGTCTGAATGGCGAATACTGACATAATTACCGTAAGTGCTAAACCTGTTGGCGCGGATAATAGTCCCTGTACCCGCCGCCATAATTGGCGTACCGCGCGGCGCCGCAAAATCAACTCCCGTATGATTTTTACGGTAACCAAGAACAGGATGCTTACGCCGACCAAAACGGGATGACAACCGCGCACCGTTAACGGGTGTACGCATCAACATCCGCTTGGCACCCTTACCATTTTCGTCGTAATAACCTTCTCGGCCTTTGGCATTTTCAAAAAGATAAAATTCGGATTGCTTCTTGCGCGGAGAAAAGCTGGTATAAATCAAATCACCAGCCTTAACGGTTTGCCCGCGGTGGTCACGGTAAACCTCAAACATCATTTCAAATTTATCCCCTGGGCGAATATCACGTTGAAAATCTACGGAATGTGCATAGATATGAGAAAATTGGACGATAACTTTATCAGGCGCACCTAATTTTTGTGCATCAAGATACAAGCTATTTTCGATAGCTGCGTCAACCCTTACAAGTGTTTTAGAGAACTCTGCCGCTATTTTTTTACCGGTAAATTGACCGTCATGAATGCGGTTTACAAAAATTGTGTTTTGCGTATTTGGTTTTAAGGATATTCCACTGAAGCGGCCTCCATTTTCGTCAAAATATAAATTTATTTTTTGGCCGACCCGTAAATCACGCGGATTATGGACATTGGAAAACGCTTGCGTAACCGCATAGGCGGTATTGGGGTCAATCCCGTTTTTTTGTAATAACGGCCCTAAAGATTGTCCGGATTTTAATGTCAAGCTTTTGGTTGAGCGGCCTAAAAGTTCTTGTTCACTTAATGATCTGAAATCGTATAATTCGGCCGCAGTTAATGTGGGCGGTTCGGGTATCACTTCAACGGGCGGCACGGGCTTTACCTCTACTGGATTGCTGGCAAATGAACTTAATGCCAATGCGCCGCCAAATAACACGCCGAGACCAATAATTATGACATTGGCATTTATTTGTTTATTACTCATCTTGTCGCTTATCAAGATTTTTGCATCATTGCGCAGGGCTGAAAAAAGCCAAATTAATTTGTTTTTTAAAACACCCATGTGTTCATATTCCCTATTTCGCGTCCCTGTCTCGCATCTCTGTCTCGCATCTCTGTACAAATCCAATCGTGAGCGCGCCCAAAACAGACTTCTTCGCTCATAATGCAATTTTTATACCTTATTATTTATTAACACTGCACAAATTGCGGATACATTTTGCGAATTATGTTTATATAAACACCATAATGAATACGCAAACAAAGAAATCACTAAAAGCCAAAATGTCACAATTTGGTAAGAGTGGCAATTGGAGACACCCCAAAGGGGGAAAGGCGCTGCGCCGAATCGCCTTGTTATTTGTCTTATTGCTTGTTGCGTTGAGCCTTGTTGCTGCTTTTCTTTGGCACAACCGGACAAATTTGGCAGAAAATCAAATTCGCAAATTCATGGCGCAGAACGGATATGAAGCAAGCCTTGATGTTACAAAGCTGTCTAAAGAGCAAATCACAATTACCAATATCAAAGTCCGTAAAGCCAGCACAGCTAACAAAAATAGTTCGGATTTTTTTAAAGCTGCCAAAATGGTTGTGGATTATGATTTAAACGCTCGCAAAGTCTTGCGCGCCGAATTGATTAAACCTTATCTAAATGTGGAAATTGACACGCAAGGACATATAAATTCATCCTGGCTAAACCCTAACACTGGTAACAACCAAAACCTTACCCTCCCGCCCGACGGCATCAACATCGAGGACGCAAATATAGATTGGCGCATTGTACAAACCGGCGGCGTACACATCGGTGCGGGTCGCGCAAATGTCACTGCCCAAATATTATCGAGAACAAATTGGACCGCCAATATTTTAGGCCATAACGCCGCTTTTAAGTCGCAAATTTTAAGCGCTAGCCTACAGCATGACATTTTTGTAAAAACCAAGGACGGTAAAACAATTGACGTTTTTGGCTCCTTGAGCGGACAAAAGCTACGGACTGAATTATTACCGCTAAAGAGCTTGCAAACTGAAACCGTAATGGGTGCATTTAATCTAAATGTTGAGCGCAGTAATAAGACTGATAGCTTCGCAATAAAAGGCTGGAGCGAAGTGCATATTGCTGGGCTAATATCACCAAATTACGCCTCTGAAAATATTGATCTCAAAATCGAAAATATTCATTTTGTTGCAAATGAGTTGATTGCTGCGAACTGGCAAATAAAATCCAAGGGGACACGGATTAGCAATGAAGATATGCGCACAGGATTAGCCAACAGAGCGACAGCTCATAATGTTATGACCAACACACCTATCGCACAATATTTTACCGAAACCCACTACGTAAAAACGAAACAAATGTTGAACGGCTTTGCGTTACAAGGAAGCGGTAAAATTACTTATAACCCCACAGGGTATATCATAAATTTAGATCAACCCTTGAACTTAGCATCACCAAATCAAACCGTCACCTTCAAGCAACCGACCGATGCCTTTGTGCAATATAACAATAAAAACCAATTAATAACTGTGCTGGCTGAACATATATATTGGTCAGGTGAAAAGGCGCTTAAATTAAATAATTTTGTGCTTAAAGCGGAAAGTAATTCTGGAATGCGGATAGATGCAGTCAAACATCTAAATGCACATATACGGAGCCTAAATACGTGGCACGCATTGGGCAAGGACACACAAATGCGCTTGGCGCCTTTTGACATTGATTTTTCCTATGATGATTATGGATCGGCGCGGCGTATATTAAGATTAAGCGGGCCTATTGATTATGACGGCTTTGTACCGGGCGGATTTGTGCGCGGTTTAAAAGCAGGTGGGGAGATGAATGTACATATACGAGGCCGTGAATTTGACTTGGATTTTACCCCGTTTTCTCGTTTGCGCATTGGTGCATTTACAAATGCATCTGGCTGGACAACAAAATCTCTTACATTTGCCTTAGAGCCTCAAAAAAGCCTCTTACAAAAAACGGCGCAAGCCAATGTTTTGCGCGCAACACTGAGCAATGTCCGTTCAAACTTCATTGGACCTGAAGACAAAAGACATTTAGAGGCACGATTTGAGCGCCTAGATGTTATTGCTAATTTTGCGAAATCGCCCAAACAGTGGCAAATTCAAGTCAGCGGCGGCGATATAAAATCCGAAGATTTTCCCGCGCCTGGGACACATATTGTCACAGCGCGCGCAAATTTGGATGTACTGCAAAGCAATGACGGTAAGATTACATTCGATATTTCAAGTCCTGTGACCCATGTTGTTACGGACAATGCCACCATAGGCGACTTGCAAATAAATCTAAGTGGCAGTCCTGATGATATGACATTGGCGTATGAAGCAAGCAGCGTCACAATGGTCGGCGGTGCTATTCCTGTCTTGCCGATGCACGGCTCGGCTCAGCTTAAATCTGGCGCATTAAACGGCCACGCCTTCACAAATTTGCCGCACACAAAAGATACACCCATTGATATATATTATCGTTCAAAGGACGGGTTAGGCAGTGCAAAAATTGTAATACCAAAAATTATTTTTGATACCAAAGGTCTCCAGCCGCAATCTTTAGTGCCCCTATTACGCGGGAAAATTGCAGAAGTTTCCGGTGAGGTATCGGCAGAGTTTGATTTTGTTTTCGGCGGTGGCAAACCGGTACAGTCTAGCGGTTGGGCAGATTTAAAGGGTCTTGATATTGGTACATTGGTTGGCCCATTAAGCGGGGTGAATTGTCAACTAAAATTCGCATCAATTTTTCCACTTAAAACAGATGGTATTCAAATTTCTACTCTTGATGGGTTTGATCCAAGTTTTCCACTTAAAGATGGAACCATTAAATTTGAAATTGTCCCAGAGGGTATAAAATTGCACCAGGCACAATGGCCCATCGCAAACACAGAAGGCCCAATGGGAAATATTTTTATCTCACCCACTTTATGGCGTGTCGGAAATGTTGAAAACCTTATGACAATTAACGTAGAAAATGTAGGGCTGGAAACCGTACTGGCTGGCGTTGGCAAAGACAAATTCAAAGCAACGGGGCAAGTTTTTGGCACACTCCCAACAAAAATAAACGGGGTTGATATCTTAATTGACGCAGGTCTTTTATTGATTAAAGATGGAGGCATTATCCAATATAAAAACACGGCTACAGATGCTGCATCTGCAAACAATGAAAATGCGGATAACGCTTTCAAGGCTTTGGAAAATTTTCATTATAAACACTTGGAAGCCAAAATTGATGGCCCTCTTGACGGTGCGTTAGAGCTTAAAATTGTGTTTGACGGAAAGAACCCTGACGTCCTCGCCGGACAGCCATTTCTTTTTAACACAACAATAACAGGCGAACTGACCAATATCGCTCGTAACCTTGCCGGAGCATTTAGCAATGAAGAAAATCTATCGCGCATAATTGAAGCGCAAACAGATAAAGACGCGACAAATCCTTAACGGGTTTTAGGCGTAATCCGGTATAAACAACGGCGTGCGCCCGATAAAATATGCTCTTCGCGTGTAACAAGAACATCCGGACCCAAGACTTCACTAAACACCCAAAGCTCATTGGCGCACAGCTTAGTGCAAACCTTGGCAGCCGAACAAATCGGGCAATGATTTTCGCTAAAAAGCCAGCCGTGGGCATCTTCTTGGATGCTGGCCATATAGCCTTCACTTGTTCTGAGGCTCGCCAGTCCTTTTAATCGCTCCGCCAAAGTTTTTTTATCAGATAACAGGTTTTTATAGTTATCAAGCTGACTATTACTATGAGCAACAACCACACTATCCAAGCCCTTTTGACCAAACGCCTGCTTAACAGATGTGATTAAATCAACTGCCAACGCTTGGTGGGCATCAGGAAAAATATCCTGTGCCTTCTCGGTCAAATGCCAAAATTTAGCGGGTCGACCCCGAGATTGTTTTTTTTCGCTAAAGGATAGCACCCCTTCCGCTTCAAGATCATAGAGATGCAAGCGCACGGCCATAGAGGTCACGCCTAAATACTGTGCAAGCGAAGGTGCGGTTTGAGCGCCTCTTTGCTTTAAGCGGTCCAAAATGGCTTCTCTGGTTTTCTGAGTTGCATTGCGATTGTGTTTTGCTTGGTTCGACATTTTTATTATATAAAGGACTTGCTTTATTAAATCAAATATTATATATAGTTTTTGCTTTATTTAATGGAGAAAAATATGCGTATTGAACATATAAATTTAGTTGTTACCGAAATAGAGCCAACGATGGCATTTCTCAAAATTGCTTTTCCCCATTGGAAAATACGCGGGCAAGGCGATTCCCATTGGTATGGTAAGCCACGTACATGGTTGCATTTCGGCGAAGACGATTTTTATATTGCACTGAGCAATAACGGTGAAGGAAAAAACCGCGACTTAACCAAACACGACCCTGGATTGGCACATATCGGTTTTGTTGTTGATGACTTGGACGGCGTTATTAAACGGTACCATTTACAGGGCATTGCGCCATCCCAAGGACCAACCGAAGAGCTTGCGCGCAAAAACGTCTATTTTATAGACCCATCCGGGCTTGAATTTGAATTTACACAATATTTGTCTGATATTCCCGCCGAGCGGCACAATTATGATGCCTAGGTGTACAGTTAAGGTCAGTATCTACCAGACTGCGGATATGTATTGAATAAATATATCGTTAATGGCAAGTTCAGCTTACAAATTATAAGGTGTGCTCATGAAAACAAATTGGAATGCATTAATAGCAGGTATAATGGCAATGTCCTCATTGGTTGCTTGCACGCATACGATTAAAGTTGAACCATCTGACAAGCCAATTGTTATTAATATCAACCTTAATATCCAACAAGAAATTCGGGTGCGTCTCGATAAAGACATCGAAGATATATTGACTAATAACCCAGACGTTTTCTAGAGAGAGTGATATGAAATATTGTAAGCAAATACTCAGTTTTGTATTTACCGTTACGGTGGCCTTTTCTGTTGTGAGCATATCTCCCTTCTGGTCTACAAATGCACTTGCGCAAACAAAAGAAATAATCAGTGCCAAAACAATCGTAGATCAAGCGAAGACCGATAAGCTTGTTGGTGAAAAACTAAATGGATATTTGGGTTTCGTTGCACAAGATGTCAGCGATGATATTCGTGCGGCAGCGAATGAAATTAATATAAAACGCAAGTCGATTTATACTGCTTTGGCCCGCGAACAAAATGTAGGCGTTGGCGAAGTGGCAGGTCTTGCGGGCGAAAAACTCATTGCCAAAGCTAAACCAGGTGAAATGGTTATGCTCGGCGACAATCAATGGCACGTGGCAGGATCTTAAAGGATCATAGAGGGTCTTAAAAATTCCTAAGCCGCGAAAAACAAGTTTTTCTTTCCTCACCGACAATCCCATAATTATGATAGCGAGCCTTCCCTTAGTCAGTTAAGCTTGGCTCGTGAAATCGAATCACCTGTATTTACGCACTCGGAAGGCACCCTATGTCCGCAAACATCACCAAATTAACCGCTGCTGATCTAGCTGCATTATTATGTGCACGCATTTGTCATGATCTCGTCGGGCCGGTTGGCGCTCTAGAGACAGGGTTGGACCTCTTGAATGATGATGACAATCTCGACATGCACGATGATGCTATTGAGTTGATTAAAACCGGCGCCGGACAAGCGAGTGCCAAGTTAAAGTTTTTACGTATTGCCTTTGGTGCTGGAGGTTCCGCGCCCGCTATTATGGCATGTGATGAGCTGGAACGCCTGGGCAGAGGTGTATATCCTGACGGCAAAGTTGTGTATGACTGGCAAATGGGAATTGACGGTTTGAGCAAACCTGCAGCCCGCGTACTTTTAAACCTAGTCATGTTAAGCGTTCAGGCTGTCCCTCTTGGTGGTACAGTTGCAATCTTAGCCAAAACGGTCGAGGAAAGTGTAGAAATAACACTGACATGTACCGGCAATAAAGCAAGGCTCGACCCTGCTATTTCTAAGACGCTGGCCGGCGGCGCGCCACAAGACGGCTTTAGCGGACGTACAATTCAGCCTTTTTATACAGGTATGATAGCCCGCGAAACCGGCGGGGAAATATCCGCAGATGAGGTGAGCGAGGGCACATGTGTGGTCTTTAAGGCCAAAATCCCAAATACCTGATTATATATTTACCCATCACACTTTTTGTTTAGCCGTTTTTAACCAATTCCCTGCACTGTGAAATTCGCTTTTACAGACTGGGTAATTTATGTATTCTGCCGAACGACAATTTGTAACTACAGCCCATGGACAATTGCGCCTAATGGAGCAAGATACTGCACTCCCACATCAAATTTTTGAAGATGCCGTCTGTCAAATAAAAACCGCAGCTAGTGCCGTTAAGGCAAGGGCAATTTACCGCGCAGCTTTATTGTGCGAGGACGTGTTAAAACGTTGCGAAAATGTTGCACATGTTAATTTTCAAACTTCTTTAAGGCGTTTAAAAAACCTGGTCGAGCTGTATGCAGACGGCTTGTATGAAATTGACCCAAGCTATCTTGTCGTCGAAGCTTCATCGGCGCACCCCAAAATAAATCAAGACGGCCTTAAAAAACCGGCTTTAGAAAAACTGGACAAAACACGGCCTAGCAAGATAAAAACGGAAAACGAAACAGCCGTTAGCGTGCTCAAGCCTCTCATGCATTTCGTCAAAGATAAAAAACAAGCAGGTGCACTCTATTTTTTGGCAGGTATCGATAGCCAATTAGATAAAGCTGAATTGCCGCAAGCTTCCAACCAACCTTCTTCGGTAAGATTTGACAACCTTATGCGGCGCATAACAAATTACACCCTTCGCGAAGCTCGGGCGCTTGCAAAAAACATAAGCATCTCTTACGCCGCAGATTTTGAAAAAATTGATACGAGCATTTCTTCCAACCTAGAGAAATATTTACAGTCCATATGCTTGGAAATCATCAGAAACGGACTGGTAATCAATGGTGATTTAGCGGCTAGCATAAATCGTACATGGCAAATATCCTTATCCGGCGAAACGCAAGGCGACAAATTACATATAACTTTAAGCTGGCAAGGGCAGCAATTATTGGACTTTGGCAAGAGCAGCAAAAACAAAGAAACGCTACAAAGCTTGAACGGCAAGATAAAGGTTCGAATTATTGATGGTAAACAAAGAAAACTTGATGGGCATATTTTAGAACTTCTTTGCCCCGCGCGTAAACCCGAAAACATAAATTGCGCTCAAGCGAATGCCCTGCAAACACAAGCTAGAGAAGCATGATATGAAGACTGCGACAAAAACCTGCTTAATTGTTGACGATTCGAAAATGATCCGGCGGGTTGCAACAAGAATTTTACGGGAACTCAAATTTGAACCTTCCGAGGCTGGCAATGGACGTGAAGCCCTAGATATATGCAAAGCTTCAATGCCAGATGCAATTTTGCTAGATTGGAACATGCCGGTCATGGACGGGTTATCTTTTTTAAAAACCTTGCGAAACTCTAGCGGCGGTTCCAAACCGGTTGTCGTTTTTTGCACGGCTGAACGGGATATCATAAAAATCGCAGAGGCTCTGGATGCCGGTGCTGATGAATATATTATGAAACCATTTGATTCAGATATACTGGGCTCTAAATTTACCGAGGTTGGATTACTTGGTCAAGATCGTTACGCCCAGAGCACATTATGAGCGGTACACTTTCCTTAAAACCTAGCTATTATGAAGCATTAAAACGCCTAACAATCGAACTTGTTGGCGTAAAAATTGGGGCGGAACACGAGTTTTTAGTGGAAACACGGTTGCTCGCCCTTGCACGCAAGGAAGGGTTTGAAAGTCTGAACCAAATGATTGACGAATTGTTTTCGCGCGGCCAGACAAGGCTGGCTATTCATGTGGTGACTGCACTTTTAGAGCGCGCGACCAGCTTTTTTGAAGGTCGTAACGGTTTTGAAACCATTGGTGATGTGCTCCTGCCTAATTTGCATAAGCTTTACCGTGGCGGTACGGTACGAATATTGTCCTATGGTTGTTCTAGTGGCCAAGAAATATATTCCGCCGCAATCCTTGTTGATAAAATAGCGGAAATTTTACCCAATATGAAAATTGAACTGATAGGTGTAGATTATCCATCCCAAGCGCTTGAGCGCGCCAAAAAAGGTAGGTTTACCCATTTTGAAGTTCAGCGCGGCTTACCCATTCGCCACCTCATAAAATATTTTACGCAAGACGGTGAAGACTGGGTTGTGAAGGATAGTCTGCGCAATAAAATTTCATTTATAGATCATAACCTTCTCAGCGATATTAGTGACCTTGGCACATATCAAATTGTTATGTTCAGGGGTCATTTAAACCAGATAACAAAGCCCGCCAAAAAGCGTATCCTGCGCAGCCTAAGCAGGCTCGTTTGTGCCCATGGCTATTTAATGTTGGGGTGCAATGAAAGCCTTGATACCGCCAATTTTTGGTTTGACCCCGTACCCATTGCTGCAGGCTGTTTCAAAAAACGGGGAAAAATGGCAGAAAATCCATTTTTGTCTCCGGTGCCAAATCCTGCAGATGAAGAAACGTCACAACAGTTACCGATAGCGACACAATTTCAAGGTAATGGCGCCCTATAAACGCCCGTATTGGCTTCAACTAATTATATCTGTAAACTTACTGTATTTTATGTTACACTCATATCTCTATATTTTGGCGGCATGGCTTTTGGAGAAACTGATGTTAAAAAAAATTGCACTTAGCTTAGGTGTAGCCATATGCTTTTCAAGTTCAGCATTTGCTCAATCACTTGTAATTGGCGACGGCGGGGCTCAGGAATGCTATTACAGTGTCAAACATGGCGATCCTGGCAGAGCGTCAACGATAACAAATTGTGAGCTAGCTTTGCGGGATCCGAATTTATCAAAAAAGGACGAAGCTGCAACCCATGTAAACCTCGGCATACTTTTAATGCGCGCAAAAGAATACGATAATGCGCACAAGAACTACAAGCTGGCCATTGATATGCAGCCTAAATTATCTGAGGCCTATATCAATTACGCGGCAAATTTAATTTATCTTGGTGATTTTGATCAAGCCCTTCAAGCGTCCAACAAAGGTATAGAGCTAGGCACCAATAAAATGCCAGAAGCTTTGTTTAACCGCGCTATGGCCTATGACAATTTAGACCAGTATAACGAAGCTTATGCAGATCTCAAAAAGGCGTTGACAATAAGACCGAATTGGCAGCCCGCAGTCAAGGCCATGGGAAATTACGAAGTTTCATCTAACGCAGCTAACGAAAAGTGAAACAAAAACGGCCCGCTAAATGAGCGAGCCGTCGTGAGTAAAAATGTATTAGGAATCTAAATGTCCACCGACCCTAATCTTCGTCGGAGGAAATTTCTTCTCCCGTTTTTTGGTCGACAACCTTCATGGACAGGCGGGTCTTGCCGCGCTTATCAAAGCCCATAAGCTTGACATATACTTCGTCGCCTTCGGCGAGGTGATCTTTTGGATGTTCAACACGCTCATTAAGGATTTGGCTGACATGAACCAAACCGTCGCGCTTGCCAAAGAAGTTTACAAATGCACCGAAGTCCATAACCTTGACCACTTTACCTTTGTAAATCACGCCTACTTCCGGCTCAGCTGTAAGCCCGTCAATCCACTCACGCGCCGCTTCGATAGATGCAGCGTCATTAGAAGCTAGTTTGATAGTACCGTCGTCTTCAACCGACACACGTGCGCCGGTCACTTCAACGATTTCGCGAATAACCTTACCACCCGTACCAATGACGTCGCGGATTTTATCAACCGGGATTTTCATTGTAACAATACGCGGGGCAAATTCACCAACATCTTCGTTGGCCTCATCCATGGCTTTGTTCATTTCACCCAGGATATGGGTACGGCCACCGTGGGCTTGTGAAAGAGCATCTTTCATAATGTCCATAGTGATACCGTTAATTTTGATATCCATTTGCAATGATGTGATACCGTCCTTGGTGCCGGCGACTTTAAAGTCCATATCACCAAGATGATCTTCATCACCTAGAATATCTGAAAGAATAGCAACATCATCCCCGTCCTTGATCAAGCCCATAGCAATACCGGAAACCGGTTTGGAGATCGGTACGCCTGCGTCCATCATAGCAAGAGAACACCCACATACGGTCGCCATGGAGGATGAACCGTTAGATTCCATGATTTCAGAAACCAGACGGATCGTATACGGAAATTCTTCGTCGCTTGGCAGAACGGCAGTTAATGCACGTTGTGCCAATTTACCGTGACCGTATTCTCTGCGCGATGTGCCGCGCAAGAAACGAGCTTCACCAACCGAATATGGTGGGAAATTATAGTGGAGCATGAATTTGTTTTTAATCGTGCCCGTAAGCTGATCAACAAATTGTTCGTCCTCAGATGTTCCTAAAGTCGCCACACAAAGTGCTTGTGTTTCGCCGCGCGTAAACAGGGCGGAACCATGTGTGCGTGGTAAAATGCCTGTTTCGGACACGATCGGGCGTACTTGGTCAAGTTTACGACCATCAATACGTTTTTTGGTTTTTATAACACTAGAGCGCACGACTGTGGATTCGACAGATTTGAACGCATCAGAAAATACGCCGCCGTCTATCCCGTCTGGGTTTTCTTCAGATGCAATCAGTTTTGCGCCTTTATCCCGCGCTTCCGAAAGGGCCGCTTGGCGTTCCATTTTATCGGTTTTCTTATAAGCTTTGGCTATGTCTTTTTCGAGAAGCTTGACAACCTCTGCCTTTTCAGCAGAATAATCAGGTGCTTCAAAGTCCCAAGGCTCTTTGGCAGCCTTTTCTGCCAGTTCGATAATCGCGTCAATGACAGGTTGATATCCTTCGTGGGCATATTCAAGAGCGCCGAGCATTTCATCTTCGGTAAGCTCTTTGGCTTCACTTTCTACCATCATGACGGCACCGGACGTACCGGCAACAACAAGGTCAAGCGCGCTTTCTTCCATTTCTTGGATGGTTGGCTGCAGGACATATTCGCCGTCTATGAAACCAACTCGCGCCGCACCTATTGGGCCCATGAACGGAACACCAGACAAGGTAATGGCTGCAGAACCTGCAATCATACCAAGCACATCTGGCTCTGTTTCAAGGTCGTGCTGAAGCACGGTAATAATAACTTGTGTTTCGCTCATGAAACCTTTGACAAACAAAGGCCTGAACGGACGGTCAATAAGGCGAGAGATAAGTGTTTCGCGTTCGGTAGGACGCCCCTCGCGTTTGAAATATCCACCTGGTATTTTACCAGATGCATAGAATTTTTCTTGGTAGTTCACGGTCAAAGGGAAAAAACTTTGACCAGGTTTGGCTGAGCGTGCCGCGCAAATTGTTGCGAGCAATACAGTGTCGCCGTAAGTCGCAAGTACTGCGCCGTCGGCTTGGCGGGCCATACCGCCAGTTTCAAGTTTGAGCGTTTTTCCCGCCCATTCAATTTCTACAGATTGTTTATTAAACATAATATTTTTCTTTCACATACATCAGGGCACATCTTTCTTCTTTTCTGATGTGACCCGTTATTCGGGCTCATTCATTTGAGCCCTTACATAGTTAAGGCCGCCCTCATGGCGGCCTTTTCGTTTTTGGCGATGCGCTTAACGGCGCAGCCCCAGACTTTTGATAAGGTCATTATAGCGACCCTCATCTTTTTTCTTGAGGTAATCAAGTTGCGTCCGGCGTAGGCTAACCATAGCCAGTAACCCCCGACGGGAATGATTATCTTTTTTGTTGGTTTTAAAATGCTCGGTCAGGTTAACAATGCGCTCCGAAAGGATAGCAATTTGAACTTCTGGCGAACCAGTGTCGCCCGCAGAACGGGCATATTTTTTAACGAGCGCAGCTTTGCGCTTTGGTGTAATCGACATCGTATTCTCCTATAAAACGACTACAAATTAAATACGCGTTTCGGACTTAACTGCCCGGCCCGCGCCTCACATAGAGCAATTTCTACACCCTCGTGTTTCGCGAGCACAATGCGGCTTACATCTACATCTCCGAGCGAGCGAGGACGACATGCGGCCTTCAAGCTTGCAAAAATTGAAGGGTGAAGGACAATTGCTCGTCCTTGCTTCAAACTAAATTGCTGATTTTCGTTTACGGCCAGCACCGGGATGTCGTCCAGTGCGGTCGCAAGCGGAAGCAATCCGTCCGTTGCGCGCGCCTTATGGCGCAAATCTTCCAGCGCGTCTAGTGAAAAAGACGTATCTTGTTGAAACATCCCAACACCTGTCCGGCGTAAGGTTTTGACCGATCCTTCAGTGCCGAGCGCAAAAGCCATGTCGCGTGCCAATGACCTTATATATGTACCTTTACCGCAATCAACCCGAAGTATCGCGCTCATTTCATGCACTGCTAAAATGTTCAAATCATCTATTTGCACCAAACGCGGCTTCATTTTGGGGTCATCTCCTGCCCGCGCTAAATCATAAGCCCGCTTACCGTCTATTTTTATGGCGGAATATTGGGGCGGGATTTGGCTGATTTCACCTATAAACTCGGGTAATATATCAGCAATACCCTGCTTGCTTGGGCGCACATCCGAAACGGCAATAATTTCACCCTCCGCGTCCAATGTATCGGTGCGTTCCCCCCATTTGATCTCGACCTCATAGGTTTTCTTGGCTTCCACCAGATACGGCATGGTTTTAGTGGCATCGCCCAGTGCAATTGGCAATATCCCTGTCGCTAACGGGTCCAATGTTCCCCCGTGACCGGCCTTCCCAGCCCCAAATATCCAGCGCACCTTCCCCACCGCCTGGGTCGAAGTCATACCCAGTGGTTTATCAAAATTCACCCAGCCATGTACCGGATTACCTTTTCTACGTCGTGCCATTATATATATCCGATTTGTCTAGCGCCAAGTATCACCTATTTAGCTTTTTGCTAACCTTTATTTTCGACTAATTATTAACGGCGTATTTTCACTGCGTTTTCATATGGCTGTGTTCTTTTGGCGTTATTAGCTGTTTGGTTTAGATATTTAGCTTCGTCATGAATATAGGGGATGAGTGTGAGAAAAGGTACAATAATCACGTTAGGCGCTTCCGCCGCTTTTGGTGTTTTGGCAATCGTGTTAGCCCGTGGTTTTATAAACACTGCCGTCAACACACAATACGAACAGGCTCGGGACAATGTTGTGTCTAAGCCTAAACAAGCCGCAAAAATGAAAACAGTCCCCGTAATGGTAGCTGATATGCAGTTAATGCCGGGTACACCTTTAACAGAACAAACTGTCAATATTGTAGATTTTCCCGCTAAATCAGTGCCTGAGGGAAGCTATCAATCTTATGAAGCTTTGTTTTTGGATCCAAACAATCCATCCGTGGTATTAACAAAAATAACACAAGGTGAGCCAATCCTCGCCTTTAAACTCAGCGCACCGGGTGGCCGCGCCTCCCTTTCTGCAAAACTGAGCAAAAACATGCGGGCCGTATCTATTCGCGTCAATGATGTATCGGGCGTAGCTGGCTTTGTTAGGCCTAACGATTATGTTGATGTCTTATTGACCCGTGAAATAGAGCCCGCCAATATTAAACGCTACGCCAAACAAAAATCAGGGGGCGGCAACAAGTCCGCATTCGCATCTGAGATTTTAATGCAGGACATCAAAGTGCTCGGCGCAGATCAGGTTTCTGGCCTAATATCCGGCACAGGCAGTGATGCAGCAAAAATAGCAAAAACCATCACATTGGAAGTAAACCCCCAGCAAGCGCAAAAGCTGGCTCTGGGTAAATCTGTTGGTACACTTTCTCTTGCGCTGCGCTCTGCTGGCACCAACGACATGCTTGTTGCTAGAACACTACAGGAAAAAGACTTAACACAGAGCGCTAAGCTTACCAGCAAGCCAAAACCGCGCCGTTCCGTTCGGACGGTTAAGTCAAAGCCAAAAAATCAGACAGCTCAAGTTGTCGTCGTCCGCGATGGTGAACCACGCTTGGTAAATGTTTACCGCGAAAAACCTCAATTACAGAAACTCGCTGGAGGTGCACAATGAGGAACACATTAATGAGATATTCTTCAAGCAAGTTTTTATTGTCATCCGTGCTTTTATCCGTTTTTATGTCTGCACATATTGCGGCCAATGCCAAAGCATGGGTAGAAGCAAATGTTGAAACCACAGCCATAGAAGCCAGCGTTGTAAAAGACGGCAATATTACCCTTAAATCCGACGTTCCTTTTTCCGAAGTACGGGTTTCCGAAAGCAGTATTGCCGATGTGGTCATTTTAACGAACCGTTCGTTTTTAGTCACAGGAAAAACCCGCGGCAAAACAAGTGTCATGATCTATGACACGAACAAGCGTCTCTTGGATGTTATCAATATCAATGTCGATTTGGATGTCCAAGGTCTAAAGAAAAGTTTGTTTGAGACCTTTCCAAAAGAAAAAATAGAAGTACGGCGCCTTGCTGGTAAAATATACTTGTCCGGCGATGTAACCACTTCTCGTGTTGCAGAACAGGCAGAAAAAATCGCAGGCGCCTTTGCTGGCAAAGAAAGCGATGTCACCAACGGATTGGTAATCCGCGACTCACATCAGGTCATGCTGGAAGTCCGTTTTGTCGAAGCCACCCGCTCGGCTATTAAAGAGCTTGGTGTTGGGTTATTGATACAGCAAGCAGGCCAGTTTTCGTTCGCCAGTGGTGTTGACAGTATCGGCGGTAGTTCTGCTGCAACTGCTTTATTGCAAGATACAATAGGCCCGACAAATATTGATGTTAAAATCGATGCTTTGGAAGAAAACGGTACCATTCGCACCTTGGCTGAGCCAAATCTCATTTCCATGTCCGGCGAAACGGCAAGTTTTTTGGCGGGCGGCGAATTCCCTATCCCAATATCAGGACAAAACGGTGAGGTTACGATTACTTACCGTCAATTTGGTGTTGGTCTGGCCTTTACGCCAACAGTCCTTGACGACGGCCTTATTAATTTAAAGGTTAAACCAGAAGTTAGCCAGCTTGACCCAACTAATTCTGTTAGGGTTGGTGGTGTTGAAGTCCCGGGGCTAACTATTCGCCGTGCTGATACTACGGTTGAACTGCGTAATTCTCAAAGCTTTGCCATAGCCGGACTTTTGCAAAACACAGAAACAGACCGAAAAGCACAAGTGCCTTGGCTCGGGGAAATACCCATACTGGGCACACTGTTTAGATCTTCTCGGTTTAAAAACAATGAAACCGAACTGGTCATTATTGTGACGCCAAAACTTGTGCAACCCGTTTCTGATATTAGCCAATTGTCTACACCGCTTGATCATAAATACAGTCCCGGTGATGCAGGTTTTTTCTTGAACGGCCAAACGGACGACACTGTAAATATAGATAATCACGCACAAGACGGCAAAATCACCTTGGGTGACAAACCCGCAAAGACCAAGGCATCTGGTGGATTATCCGCACGTTATGGCCATGTCATTAATTGAGGAATGAAAATGAATTTAAGTATAAAAACAATAGCCTGCGTAGGGTTAAGCCTCTTCATTTTAGCAGGGTGCACAACTGCAAAACCAGCGCTCCATGGCCGTCTTGATCCGAATTTTGGGGACGCGGTTAAGGCAAATTCTCAAGCCCATGCCGTCGCCCCGACGCAAGCCCAAAAAACCAATACTTATATTCCTTCTGACCCGTACCGGGCAACATTAGCCCGTAAAAATTACCGTGAAAACACGGTTGAAGAGCCTGTTGCGATCAATCAGAAAAAAAGCAAAAAATAAAATGGACGACACACCTGAAAATAATGTTTTGGACTTGCTACGCGTTGTAAATGGTGAGATGGAAATCCCGACGCCTGCTACGCCCCCCAAAACAAGTGGGTGCGAGCCAATAAAAGAGGCGAAAATTTGGGCCTATTTGGGTGTTGTTGGCGGCGCTGGCGTTACGAGTTTGGCCGTCCAAACTGCTTGGGAATTATCAACTATGGCATCCGTTGACCAAACGACCAAAGTTCTATTGGTTGATTTGGATTTTGAGCGCGGCGATTGTGCCGCTTATCTAGATACGGAACCAAGTATAAATCTAACTGAATTAAACGAAACCGAAGGTCGTATGGACGAAAACTTGGCTGAGACTTTTATGCGGCCAATAAACCCAAATTTGTCTATACTCAGTGCAAACTCTCAACTGGGCGGTAACGACTTGCTCTCTACCAGTGCATTATTGTCATTATTGGATGTGGTTAGCGGTCAATTTGATTTTATTGTGTTAGATGTGCCACCAATGTGGCGTGCTTGGACACAAGCCGTTATTGGTGCCGCTGATAAATTTGCACTGGTGAGCGAAGCCAGAGTGCCGGCCCTACATCTTGCGAAGAAAATGGCTGAAGAAATTCGTGAAGCCATGTCCTTTGAAGAACTACCTGATGTCGTTTTGAACAAATATGAACGGCGTTCTTTGAACGGTAGTTTGAGTTTGCGCGATGTCCACAAAGTGTTAGGCCGTGAAACTTGTGCGCAAATTTGTGTCGACGACGAAACGCTGCGCATTGCCATAAATACAGGCAAGCCTGCAGGGACTTTGAAACCCAAAAGCCGCTACACAAGATCCGTGCACACGCATGTCAGGAATTGGTGTGATTTGCAGGCTGAAGACAAGACTGCCACAGAACCTTTTCGCTATGAAAGGCGCCGCGCGCGCAAATAATTATTAAATAAGCTTCCCTTTTTGTACGCAGCTTCTATGCTTTCTCTTTTGAAGGGCAAACATGGATATAGAAGGTCTGAACAACCTAAATCTCGATATGGGCGGACCATGGGAAGCCGTACTAGCGGCCATGTTGGCTTTGATGATGTTTGCCGTTGCTCTCGGTTTAAAACCATCACAATTTGCGTTTTTTAAAACTGACCCGAAACATTATCTAGCCGGTGTATTGGCGCAAATTATTGGCCTGCCCCTCCTCACACTCGGATTAGTGTATGTGCTAAACCCTCTCCCCAGTCTTGCGCTAGGTATGATACTTATCGCTTGTTGCCCCGGTGGAAATATCTCCAACATTATGTCGATGTTTGGGCGTGCGAATACGGCTTTGTCCGTATCAATGACTGCAACCTCAAGCCTCGCAGCCGCATTTATTACGCCTTTATCTATCCTTTTTTGGTTGTCCCTCTACCCGCCGACCCAAGCACTCTTAACAACCATCAACTTTGATGTTGTTGCATTTTTACTGCAAACTCTTTTTATCTTGGCTTTACCAATTGTACTGGGAATGGTTGTGGCGCAAAAAGCACCAGGATTTGCGGCAAAAATCCGAAAACCGCTTGCTATGATTGCCATTATAATCATCATGTTTATGATAATAATAGGGTTTTACAAATACCGAGAAATTATCCCGCTTACCGCTAAATTTGTCATCCCCTTGGTGGTCATACATAATGCTTTGGGCTTGTCACTTGGTTATTTCATTGGTTTGTTGACCCGTGCAGATATACCGACACGGCGCGCTTTAACTTTTGAAGTCGGGATACAAAACTCAGCCCTTGGTTTTGTGATCCTCATAACACAGTTAGAGGGCTTGGGCGGAGCGGCGGTTATTACCGGTATGTGGGGTTTATGGCATCTGGTCAGTGGCTGGACCATGGTCGGCGCATTCAGGCATGTAGACAAAATCCAAAAAAATAAAAATCGGAGACACATTAATGTTTGATGTAAAAATAAAGGGCGGCTTGATTTACGACGGAAATTCTGGCGAACCCTATACGGCAGACATCGGCATTTCAGACGGTGTCATTGCAGACATCGGTAGCAATCTTGGTGCAGCAAAAGAAACTATTGATGCAAATGGTACAATCGTCACGCCCGGTTATATAGATTTACACACCCATTACGACGGGCAAATCTCTTGGGATGAAGAATTAAAACCTTCTGTCAATCACGGTGTCACAACCATTGTTATGGGCAATTGCGGTGTTGGTTTTGCACCGTGCCGAAAACACGATCATGACAAATTAATCCGCTTGATGGAAGGCGTAGAGGACATACCTGGGACTGCTTTGGCAGAAGGTCTGACTTGGGACTGGGAAAGTTTCCCTGAATATATGGATGCTTTGGATGCTCTACCGCACACAATCGATTTTTTGGCCATGATGCCCCATGACCCCTTACGTGTGTTTGTCATGGGCGACCGCGCCGTTTTTAACCAACGCGCAACGGATGCAGACATAGCCGAAATGCGTAAATTGACCCGTAATGCTTTGGAGGCCGGGGCGGTTGGATTTTCTACTGGACGCTCTGATGCGCACCGAAGCTCTGATGGGGATTGGACACCAACCAGTGAAGCGCACCCATCAGAACTAGCTGGTATCGCCGATGCTTTTAACGGGCTTGATTATGGCGTTTTGCATGCAGTTAATGATTTTGACCAAGAAAGGCCTGGGGATCAATTTGATCAAGAATTTGATATTCTGGAAACTTATTTCCGTGCTGCACCAGGCCACAAAGCCAGCATGACATTGATGCAACGAGACCTTGTACCGGATCATTGGCGCAAAATAATTGCCCGTGCCGAAGACTTGCAAAAAGACGGCGTTGATTTACGTCTGCAAACCGCCCCGCGCGGCATTGGCTTGTTTCTCGGTTTGCAATCCACTTTTCATCCCTTAATGGCTTTCCCTAGCTATATTGAAATTGCAGATTTGTCGTTAGAAGACCGGGTTGAGAAAATGCGCAATCCTGCTTTTAAGATAAAAATGCTCGCAGAAACCCCCGTCAAGCTGGCAGGCACAGGTACATCCGTACCGCCAATGACCGACATTATGATTGCCATGACCGAGCAAATTGCCGGTAAAATGTTCAAATTAACCCCAAGTGGTTTTGGCAAAGTAGAAACTGGCAAAGTAGAATCTGGCAAAGTAGACTACGAACAAAGCTATGAGAGCTCAGCCGCCGCCGAAGCAGACCGCTTGGGCGAAACCGTCTGGTCAGTGCTTTACGATTGGATGCTAGAGCAAGATGGCAAGTCTTTAATCTATTTTCCAATCTATAATTATACGGATATGAATTATGATGCCGTACATACAATGATGACACACCCGCTTGCCTTGCCCGGCCTTACGGACGGGGGCGCACATGTTGGTTATATTTGTGATGCAAGCTTTCCTACATATTTGTTGTCATATTGGACACGGGACCGCACGAGCAAAAAAATAAGTGTTGCCCGCGCCGTACAAATGCTTAGTGCTGACGCCGCCGATTTTTTAGGACTTAAGGATAGAGGCCGTATCAAAATTGGACTAAAGGCTGATTTAAATATTATTGATTATGATAAATTAGAGCTTAAAGTCCCAACTATGGTTAAGGACTTGCCTGCCGGCGGCCAACGTTTATTACAACCCGTGACCGGTTACAGAAAAACCTTGGTTGCAGGACAGGTTGTTGTCAATAACGGCGAAATAACTGATGCAAGGCCCGGACGGTTAGTGCGTATGGGGCAATAAATAAACCTAGCAGACTTTTATCACCTCTTTTGCTCTAGAACCGGAACCTATATTTTATCTTACCAAGATTTCATGTGATTTACTGACATGTTCATGTGTTTATCATCACTATTTACTTATAATTATTGTCTTATACGACAAAGAAATGACCAGAAAGAACCAGTATGAAATTGTTGAAAACGAAAAACCTGTTGACGAAAACCATTACGGTGGGATTCGTTTGTTTGGCCTTGGGCATGCCTATGGCCACAACAGCACAGCAAAGTGAAACACAATATGATGCCCTAACGTCGGGCACAACGGCAATTACAGCGAATTTAAAAGGCTCTGTATTTGGACTGCGTATAGCTACAATCAATGTCGAAGGCACATTAACCGACGAAGAATATTCGATACGCGCTGATTTATTTACATCCGGCGTTGGCGCATTTTTGAAAAAATTTCAAATATGGTCCACCACCACTGGCAGCATCCATGAAGATAAATTGCGGCCCATTTTGCATATCCAACAAAACTTGGATAAAAAAAATCGCAGGGTTGAAATGAATTACGGTTCTGACAGTCTTGATATTTCCATTGTACCGCCCCTTGGATCGCAAGGTAAACCACCTGCCACGAGCCAGCAAAGATTTGAAAGCGACGATGTCCTTACGGCCGTTTTACACATGGCAATGGGCGGCTTTAAATTTACCGACGAACCATGTACCGGCAATGTACCCGTGTTTGATTCTAAGCAGCATTATTTGCTAAGGATGGAAAGAGGGGGCACTAAAAAAATCAAACAAAAAGGCTTTAAGGGCGAAACCATAATCTGCAAAATATTCTATGTTCCAGTCTCAGGTTTTGATCCAGAAGATCTCCCAAGCGAAGAAGAAGCGAGCGCACCGGTAAAAGTATATTTAACAAAGAATGATGATGTTGGTTTGTATATACCTGTAAAAATGACTTACAAAATCAGCTTTTTCCATGCTGTTGTCAAACTCAGAAACATTAATATTGTCCAGCATTAGCCTATAATTGGTTGGCAAAACGTTCGAATATATAAAAACTATCTCTTGGGCCTGGACTGGCTTCGGGATGGTGCTGCACGGAGAAAACAGGGCGGTCTTCTAGGCGCAATCCGCAATTGCTACCATCAAACAATGATTTGTGTGTCTCTATGACACCCTCTGGCAAGCTGTCACCATCAACGGCGAAACCGTGGTTCATGGAAACAATTTCAACTTTTTTAGTTTCATAATCCATAACCGGATGATTAGCCCCATGATGACCTTGTGCCATTTTAATGGTATTTGCGCCCAGTGCCAAAGCCATAATTTGGTGCCCCAGGCAAATTCCAAATACGGGTAGCTCGCTATCAATTAATTCTTTAACGATGGGAATGGCATATTCCCCTGTTGCCGCAGGATCTCCAGGGCCGTTAGACAAGACAATGCCGTTTGGATGATAGGCGAGAATATCTGCAGCAGACATATTTGCAGGCACCACCGTAGAGCGCACACCCGCACTCGCCAAGCAACGCAAAATATTGCGTTTGGTTCCATAATCTATCACCACAACATGTTTTTCAGGTTTGTCCAATTTTCCAAACCCTCCTGGCCATTTCCATCCTGTCTCGCTCCACTGTAATTCGTCTTTAATGCCGACGTCTTTTGCCAAATCTGTGTTTTCCAAGCCGTTCCAGCCACAGGCTTTGGCGCGCAGGGCGTTTATATCAAATACACCATCTGGCGCATGGGCGATGACCCCGTTCGGCATGCCGGTCTCACGAATATGAGATGTAAGAGCACGGGTGTCTATACCACTCAATCCAATAATATCGCGAGCAACGAGCCAGTCTTGTAAATGGCTTTGTGAGCGATAATTAGACGGTTTGGTGATATTTTCACGAAAGACCGCCCCGCGTGCCGCCTTTTTTGCTGATTTACAAGCAGCTTCTTCATCATCGGGATTGGTGCCCGTGTTTCCAATATGAGGGAATGTGAACAAAATAATTTGTTGTGCATATGACGGGTCTGTCAAAATTTCCTGATATCCGGTCATAGCCGTGTTAAAGCAAACCTCTCCGCGCGCATCCCCAACAACGCCCGCACCATTTCCGTAAAACACTTCGCCGCTGGCCAACACCAATACACCTGTGGGTTTATGCGTGCTTTTAGCTTGATTTTCCGTTTGGTCGTCCATACATACTCGCTGCTTTGGCTCTGAGCACAGAATCTATGCACTCGCTAGTTAGGCAGGTGAACAGTTAGGGTCAAGAATTTTTAGGTGCACAAACACATTTTTAAGGCTATAAACCCCAATTCAAAGAACACGGATATAAGTATGAGTTTAAGGACAGACATTACGGACGGCATAAAAACGGCCATGAAAGCCCAAGATAAGTTGACTTTATCGACTTTACGTTTGGTCAGCGCGGCCATTAAAGATCGGGATATTGTCGCACGGGCTAGTGATAATCCTAGCGGTATAAAAGATGGTGAAATTTTGTCCCTATTGGCCAAAATGGTCAAACAACGCACTGAAAGTGCCGAAATTTACGATGATAATGGTCGCCCTGAACTAGCAACACGCGAACGCGGCGAAATCGAAGTGATCAAAGCCTATATGCCAACCTCGCTCACCGATGAAGAAGTGCAAATAGCCGTAAAAAAAGCCGTCAACGACATCGATGCAACGTGTCTAAAAGACATGGGTAAAGTCATGGGCCAACTCAAATCAGAATATGCAGGCCGCATGGACATGGGTAAAGCGGGCGCGGTGGTTAAAGCGCTGTTGATGGGTTAATATTCTTCCCCATTTATAGGGGAAGGAATTACACCTACAATTCAAGCAACATGCGTTCTGGGTCTTCCAGGCATTCTTTTACGCGCACTAAAAATGTAACGGCGCCTTTGCCGTCCACAATACGGTGGTCATAGCTAAGTGCCAAATACATCATTGGGCGGATGACGATTTCATCATTTATGACGACTGCGCGTTTTTCGATTTTGTGCATGCCGAGTATACCCGATTGCGGCGGGTTCAGTATAGGTGAGGACATCAGTGAGCCGTAAACACCACCGTTAGACAACGTGAATGTACCACCGCTCATTTCGTCCATGGACAGATCACCATCGCGGGCTTTTTTGGCCAACGCGCCAAGACCTTTTTCTATGCCCGCCATAGACAACTGATCTGCATCTCGCAGGACAGGCACCACGAGGCCTTTTTCCGTACCAACAGCAACGGACATATCGTAGAAGTTTTTATAAATAATATCAGTGCCATCAATTTCGGCGTTTACACTTGGCACATCCTTTAACGCCGTCACACACGCTTTGATGAAAAAGCTCATAAAACCGAGTTTTACATCATGTTTGTCAATGAATACTTGTTTGTACTTTTTGCGCATTTCCATGATCTCTGTCATGTCCACCTCATTATAAGTGGTCAACATGGCGGCGGTGTTTTGCGCATCTTTTAGGCGCCTTGCAATAGTTTGGCGTAGGCGCGACATCCGCACGCGCTCTTCTCTTGCTTCTGTGAGACGCGGTGCAGTTGGTGAGGTGGCACCGGCAGGTGCAGGCTTCTCTGCTTTCAGGGCATCGCCTTTGGTAATACGGCCACCTTTGCCTGTGCCCGTAATCGTGTTTGCGTCCAATCCTTTTTCGGCTATGACGCGCTTGGCGGCCGGCATTGGCTCTTTGGTCGTCGCATCCTTGGGGGTTTCAGTTTTTATCTCTGGCGCGGGCGCGGTTTTCGCACCATTTTCAACTTTGCCCGGTTTTAGCTTGGCGATAACAACACCGACCTCGGCGTTTTCGCCTTCGGCCACAAGGATTTCAGCCAGCACACCGTCTTCGGGTGATACCAATTCTTGCGCCGCTTTGTCGGTTTCAAGCTCGACAATCGGATCGTCTTTTTTGACCGCGTCTCCAACCTGTTTCATCCATATGGCAACGGTCACTTCGGTGACACTTTCGCCGACATTTGGTACTTTAATATCTATCATGTTTTTGTCCTATTTCTCAAATGCTTCATCTAAAATCGCCTGTTGTTCGGCCTTGTGTTTGGCGGCAATGCCTGTGGCCGTAGAGGCAGAGAGTGCCCGGCCAATATAACGCGGACGTGTTGCCTTAGCGCCTATTTTTATCAAAGTTTTCTCCAAGAAATCCTCGATATATTGCCAAGCCCCCATATTACGCGGTTCTTCCTGGCACCAGATAAATTCGGCGTTTTTAAAGCGCAAGAGCTCTTCTTCTAACGCGTCGCCCGGATAAGGGAATAACTGTTCTACCCGCATGAGATAAACATCATCCCGTCCGGTTTTTTCCCGTGCTTCAAACAAATCGTAATAGACCTTGCCTGAGCACAAGAGCACACGTTTTATTTTGTCGTCAGGAGCAAGCTTAATCTCGCCTGGCTGCGGATCAAAACTCGCATCATCCCAAAGAAGTCTGTGGAAGCACGATTCTTCTCCAAATTCTTCAATTTTCGAGACACAGCGTTTATGCCGGAGCAAAGATTTTGGTGTCATAATGATCAAAGGTTTTCTAAAATCGCGGTGAATTTGGCGGCGCAAAACATGGAAATAATTGGCGGGCGTGGTGATATTGACCACCTGCATATTGTCTTCGCCGCACAGTTGCAGATATCGCTCTAACCTTGCCGAACTATGCTCTGGTCCTTGGCCTTCATAGCCGTGAGGCAGTAACATGACCAACCCAGACATCCGTAGCCATTTTTGTTCAGCACTAGAAATAAATTGGTCCATCATCACTTGCGCACCATTGGCAAAATCGCCAAATTGTGCTTCCCAAATTGTGAGCGTGTTCGGGCGGGTCAGCGAAAACCCATATTCAAAACCGAGCACAGCATATTCCGACAGCATGCTATCGAGCACTTGATAACAGGCTTGGTCGTCGCTGATATTATTCAGCGGTGTATAACGCTCTTCTGTTTCTTGGTCGATGATGTGGGAATGGCGTTGAGAGAATGTGCCGCGCCCGCAGTCCTGTCCTGACAGCCGTACCGGAAACCCTTCAGTGACCAATGAACCAAATGCTAAATGTTCGCCCAAAGCCCAATCGATACCCTCCCCGCTTTCGATTTTTTCCCGCCGAGCCGCGATGAGTTTTTTGAGTGTGCGGTGGACGGCAATATCGTCTGGAGCTTCGGTAATTTTCATGCCGATTTTGCGAAGTGCATCTACGGAAATTTTGGCTTTGCCGCGCCGTTTAACATCATCATCTGGCAATTTAATCCCAGACCAAACACCGTCGAGCCAGTCGGGAGTTTTGGTGGTATAGCTTTCCGCCTTATCAAATTCATCTTCAATATGTGCGCGAAAATCCGCTTTCATTTTTTCAAACTCGTCGGCTGTAATGGTTCCGTTCGAAATGAGCCGCTCGCCGTAAACATCGCGTGTGGATTTCTTTTTCTTGATGACTTTATACATTATGGGCTGGGTGAAGCTTGGATCGTCGCCCTCATTATGGCCGTAGCGGCGATAGCAAATCATATCGATAACTATATCGCGGCCAAATTTCTGGCGGTATTCTGTAGCCACGCGCGCTGCGAACACCACCGCTTCGGGGTCGTCGCCATTGACATGAAAAATCGGCGTTTCGACCATCATTGCAACGTCGGTTGGGTAAGGCGTTGAGCGTGAATAATTGGGTGCGGTGGTAAAACCGATTTGGTTGTTGACAATAACATGAATAGTGCCGCCAATGCCGTAGCCGTCCAGCGCCGACATGCCAAAACATTCTGTGACAACGCCTTGGCCCGCAAAGGCCGCATCGCCGTGCAAGAGCACCGCCGCGCCCTCTTGGTATTTTGGATTGTCGTGGCTTTTGGAAAACATTTGCTGCTTGGCGCGGGTTTTACCAATGACCACCGGATTGACAGCCTCTAGATGAGAAGGGTTGGGTGCAAGCGACAAATGCACTTCATTGCCGTCAAATTCACGGTCAGATGATGCGCCCAAATGATATTTGACGTCTCCAGAGCCGAAGTCCTGCACCCCAGAGCTAACACCACCTAGAAATTCAAAAAATATGGCGCTATAGGGTTTGGCTAAAACTGCAGCCAAAACATTGAGACGCCCCCGGTGCGGCATGCCAAAATTGATATCTTTCAAGCCCAGCGATCCACCGCGTTTGATGATTTGCTCTAATGCAGGGACAAGGCTCTCGCCGCCGTCTAGGCCAAAGCGTTTGGTGCCTGGGTAACGGCGCTGCAAAATATCTTCAAAGGCCTGCGCCTCTATTAGTTTTTGCAAAATGCCCTTGCGACCAATCTTAGTGAATTGAATTTCCTTGTCCGGGCCTTCAATACGTTTTTGCAACCAACTGCGTTCGTCCGGATCGCTGACGTGCATAAATTGCACACCAAATGTACTGCAATAGGTGCGCTTTAGGATAGGCATCATTTCGTTAATCGTCGCGCTCTCCATGCCGAGCACGCCACCAATATAAATCGGACGGTCTAAATCATCCGGGCCAAAGCCAAGCAATGCCGGATCCAAATCTTCGGGTGGCACCCGTTTCATTAGGCTGAGCGGATCAAGGTCGGCGACCAAATGCCCGCGAATACGGTAGGCACGGATCAACATCAGAGCGCGGATACTATCTCGTGCGGCCTGTTCAATCTCGTCAGTGCTCGCAGTTGGCTTTGCTTTCTTGATTTCAGATTTTAGCGCTTCACTTGTTTTTTCACCCGCTAAGCCACCAAGGGCTTCGACCCAATCACTAGTATCATCCACCGGCCAATCGCCTCGTTCCCAAGTTGGGCCTGCCGCATTAGCTTTTGCATTACCCGCGTCTTCACTAAGCGTCCCGAAATAAGTGCGCCAGCTCTCATCAACAGAATGTGGATCGGCCATATATTTGGCCTGCATCTGTTCAAGATAAGCCGCATTGGCACCGTCCAAATAGCACGTATCTAGAAAGTCTTGATTTTGTTGTGAACGTTGCTTGTCGCTCATATTATCGTCCGTTCAAATTTATCCGTTTAACACATCCATTAGCGTAACACCAAGTTTGGCTGGTGATGGCGACACCCGCACACCGGCTTTTTCCAGCGCCGCGATTTTATCTTCCGCGCCGCCTTTGCCGCCCGATACAATGGCGCCCGCATGACCCATGGTTCGTCCTGCAGGCGCTGTACGCCCTGCGATAAATCCGACCACTGGTTTAGAGCGGCCTTTTTTCGCCTGCTGCGTCAGATATTCCGCAGCTTCTTCTTCAGCGGAGCCGCCGATTTCTCCAATCATGATAATGGATTTTGTCGCATCATCACTCAAAAATAAATCGAGCACATCAATAAAATTAGTACCATTGACCGGATCACCGCCAATGCCAACAGCCGTTGTTTGGCCAAGGCCAACTTGGGTGGTTTGGTAGACGGCTTCATAGGTCAAAGTGCCCGAACGCGAAACAACGCCGACCGACCCTTTTTTAAATATCTTCCCAGGCATAATGCCGATCTTGCATTCATCCGGCGTTAAAACCCCCGGACAATTTGGGCCGATAAGACGCGATTTGGACCCACACAATGCCCGCTTGACCGCAACCATATCGCGCACAGGCACACCTTCTGTGATGGCAACAATAAGCTCCATCTCAGCATCAATGGCCTCAAGAATACCGTCCGCAGCAAAAGGCGGCGGCACATATACCACACTGGCCGTAGCTCCAGTAGCCGCCTTTGCCTCGGCGACCGTGTTAAAATTAGGCAGCCCAATATGGGTCGTTCCGCCCTTACCCGGCGTCACACCCGCAACCATTTGGGAGCCGTATTCAAGCGCTTGCTCCGTGTGAAACGTTCCGGTTTTTCCGGTCATGCCTTGGGTAATGACCTTGGTGTGTTTGTTGATAAGTATTGACATAATTTCTCTCTATTGGATTTCTTTCTATTGAAATGCTAAAAAATCTTCTTTGAACGGGTTACAGATACGTACGGAGCCGTACATCTGGCCGTGGTTTAGGTCTTCGGAATACAGGACAGAGGCTCCTGAGTTTTGAGCAGCTGCGATAATCGCGCCATCCCAATAGGATGTTTTGTATTGCTGAGAAATATCGATGGCTTGCCCTACAGTATATAAATCTATTGGCATAATACGCCTTTCCATAAACAGTTCCACCCACCCAATAACGCGGCGATGATCAATGTTTGCTACACGCCGCGCATTAACATAGAATTCTTGTAGAACCTGTGCAGACAACGCATAGTCACGAAACAAAAACAAACCCTCTGCCGTTTGTTTTTTACTAAATTCATTTGGCCTTCTTGACGCCGCGTACAGAAGTATGTTCGTGTCTAGGAAACATTCGCTCTTCATACATTTCTTCCCTGTTAAATCTATAATTTTCGGGAAATTCCAACTGTGACTTAGCCAGCATATCCTTGGCGCGCCCCCGCCAATCAACAATGTCAAATTCCATTCGTGCCAAGTGACAAATATAGTCCCGAACTAATTGATTGATAGTTGTGTCTTGTTTAGAGGCAAAAACACGTGCAGACTTTAACTCATCTTCGTCCACCGCCAATGTAATATTTTTATTCATAACCATGCTCCATTTATACACAGTATATGTGTAACTGTGTATAAATGCAAGGCTGAAAGCTTGGTATTCTCATGACCCAACCCCAACCTGACAAGCCTGATTTTTATATTTTTTCTTTTGCATTTTAGCCGTATCGGTTTCGATTTGGACGTGGTTTATTTTTAGCTTTGGGTGAGAGGTGATGAAATCTACCAGTGCGCCTTGCACCAATTTGCAATTGGTACACCATTTCGCCTCGTATTCAACAAAGGTAAAATCAGCGTCCGCTAAGTCCACGGCGCGAACACCCGTATAAGGCTCGATTTCATAGAGTTTTGGTGCAAAACTTGTTGGTAAATTTTGATCGATAACCAATTGCCAAAGCGCGTCCGAACGGCTGTTAAAGCCAACCGCATGGTAAATAGGCTTGAGGTCATTATTGTATATGGTCAGCCAAGGCACGGTCGGCGAACCGCCCAAACGAACTTCTTTCGTGGCTTCCATGACCTCAAACCCGTTTTTAAGCTGATCCGGTATCCAGTCCGGGTTCATGGTTGAAACAATGTCTTGGTAGGCGTTTAAGCAATTAAGTTGCCATGTACCCGCAAGAGTAGGTTCTGATTTAGAGCTGGCCATGACATTTTTTGAGCTGGCCATGACATTTTTAGAACTGGCCATGACATTTGAACAAAAGAATGCGGTCGCGATAATTGTGATTATAACAACAAGCTTACGCACTTGTTATCTCCGAACCGCCGCTACAATTTTTTGTGCGGCATCGTCCAAATCGTCCGCCGCGATTGCATCAACATCGCTTTCGTTAATGATGGCTTTGCCCTTAGCGACATTGGTGCCTTCCAAGCGAACAACAAGTGGCACTTTTAGGCCAACTTCGCCGACCGCCGTCACCACACCTTCGGCAATGACATCGCATTTCATGATGCCGCCAAAAATATTGACAAGAATGCCTTTGACGTTTTCGTCTGATGTAATGATTTTGAAAGCCTGAATGATATTTTCAGTGGTAGCACCGCCGCCAACATCCAGAAAATTAGCCGGTTCTTCGCCGTATAATTTGATAATATCCATGGTCGACATGGCCAGTCCTGCCCCATTGACCATACACCCGATTGTACCGTCCAATGCGATATAGGAAAGCCCGTAATTTGCGGCCGCAACTTCTTTTTCGTCTTCTTCCGTGGTGTCTCGTAAATCCTTGATATCAGGATGCCTAAACAAGGCATTGCCGTCAAAACTAATCTTGGCGTCTAGACAGTGCAGCTTGGCGTCTTTGGTCACGATGAGCGGGTTAATCTCTAGCATGGCCATGTCTTTGGCCAAAAAGCCGTTATAAAGTGTGCGACCAAGTTTGTTCGCCTGCTTAGCAAGGTCGCCGGATAGGTGCAGCGCCCGTGCTAATGTCCGTCCGTGGTGGGGCATAAAGCCTGTGGCCGGATCAATATCAAATGTGATGATTTTCTCAGGCGTATCGTGGGCCACGGCTTCAATGTCCATACCGCCTTCGGTGGAGGCAACAAATGAAACGCGCGAGGTTTCTCGGTTAATCAAGAGAGATAGATAAAATTCTTTTTCGATGTCCGAACCATGCTCAATATATAGTCGGTTGACCTGCTTACCGCCGTCCCCGGTCTGCGCCGTGACCAAATGTGCGCCGAGCATCTGCTTGGCATTTTCAACGACCTCATCAACCGACCAAGACAAACGCACCCCGCCCGCTTCTCCCGCACTGTCCTCGACGAATTTACCTTTACCGCGCCCGCCTGCATGGATTTGTGATTTGACCACCCAAAGCGGCCCGCCGAGTTGTTTGGCGGCGGCTTCTGCCTCGCCTGCATTAAATATAGCCACACCTTCGGAAACCGGTGCCCCTATTGATTTAAGAACTGCCTTACCTTGATATTCGTGTATATTCATTATGCTTCCCTGTTGTTCACTACGCTCAGCCTGCGCCTCTTGATTATTTTCCACCTATGACCAGCCCGTCTTATAGGACCGCTTTTATAGAGTATCAACAGTTGAAAGCGCCAAGGCTTGGTTTTTCGTTGCACATAATTGTGAATTGACGAAGTCTCAAGTTATCGTCATGATGAAACAAAATAACAATAATAGACCAAAATCAAAAGGGGAATAGAAATGACAAAAACCGGATTATTATACGCAGTGCTTGCACTTGGTTTTATGTCATGTAGTGCACAAAATGTTCAAACAAACGAAACTGTTCAAGAGAGCATCGACAATAAAACGAACGAAACCGTCCAACACACAGAAATAACTTTTACTGCACATGACGAAGGTCTTGTTTATGCAGATTTACATTTAAGTGACCAACAAACAAATACGCCCCTCATTATCTTGTTTCATCAGGCAGGGGCCAATGGACGCGCGGAATACGCAAATATCATACCCAAATTAACCGCAAAAGGCTACGGTCTGTTGGTCGTCGATCAACGTTCTGGAGGCAAACAGTTTGGCGGTGAAAACCGTACAGTTGCCGCACGCGGTGAAAAAACTGATTATTGTTCAGCCTACCCAGATATGGAAGCGGCTTTAATTTATGCGCAGACAAAAACCAGCGGGCCAATTTTTGTTTGGGGTTCGTCCTATAGTGCGGCAATGGTGCTAAAACTAGCTTCGGAACACGGAAGCGATATTGCTGGCACTTTGTCATTTTCACCTGCATCCGGAGCCGCTATGGGTGCTTGTAGCGCAAAATTATTTACTGCTGCCGTAACCATTCCAACCATAGCCTTTAGACCAGACGGTGAAATAGCATTTGTTGGAACCGAGGAACAAGCCTTGTTCGAAGAAAGCGGGCACGATTATTATATCGCAAAAGACGGGGTACATGGTTCGTCCATGCTAGACCCGTCCCGTGCCAAAGGCGATGTGACACCAACATGGGCAGCCGTTTGGGCCTTTTTGGAAAAGCATGATAACAAATAGGTTTAGTGACGATTGGGTTTTCTTTGGCGTTTAAATTTTCTTAGCCGCTTGAATTTGCGTTCTTGCATAGCTTTTTGTGCCGCTGCGCGTTCTTCTGGTGTCATTTGAACGAGCACTTCTATCATCAGCGCGTCGCCGGACACAGCAATTTTTTGTTTGATTGCGCGGCTCTTTGCCAGTGAGGTTTCGATAGCCACCATATCAGGCTCATCGGCACGCAAAAGACGCATTGTCTCTAATTTTGCTTGTCGCAATTGCTTGAACAATTTATGAGGACGGTTGCCCCCCTCTAGTTTCAAGTTTTTCAAAGCCGTTGTCATGACCTGTTTATGGCGTTTTGGGGACAGCGAACGGACAAGATGGCGCGGATTATTTGGAGTAATTTGCAAGGCGTTTTGTGCTTGTGGCACAGTATAGCCTAGCGGGCTCTGGTTGGCTTGCTTGGATATTAATAGCCCAACCAATAATCCGTTCAAAGCAATGGATATAAACAAAGCAATTATCCACGAGTTTCTCGTTTTGAGACTTTCCGGTTTCGTATTCATAACCCTTCTCCGTATAAATCCGTCTCGCTATATTCACTTTGCATGCTGACGGAAAACAGTGTCTCAGCGTCAGTATAAGATGTATCCGCCGCAGCTACTTGTCCAATGCCAAACCCCATACCTGTGCTCAGCACCAATACCGCTGCAACAGTTTTCCATGCAGCTATCACGCGCGGCGCCGTCTCATATCCAGCGTTTTCATACGAAGCGCTATCCTGAGCCGTTTTTGTGGCCAGTTTTAAAATACGCGCCTGCAATAATGATATATCGCCGCTAGGTGAATGTATCGTATTTAATGCTTGTTCTAGCGAATGAGCATCTGTCAGTAATATTCCAGTATCAATTGGGTTTTCTTCGAGCCATGCCTGCCCCGCTTGCCGTTCTTGTTGCGGCCAACGCTTGGGGTTTGCCCCATATGCTTGGATGAGTTCTTGCACTCTTGATTTGTTTAATTTTGACATATCAGTTCTCCAACAACTCTGATTTATGACTTTGTAATTGCATTTTCAAATTTTTTCGTGCGCGCGCCAATAAGCTTTCATAGGCACGCACCCCAACCTCCATAATAGCAGCCGCTTCGACCTGCGACATGTCTTGGTAATGGCACAATATAATCGCCATACGTTGGCGTTTAGGAAGCTTTACCAGCGCATATTCAATCTTTGATTTTTGCGCACTATGGTTTTGACGCATTTGCATAAGCTGTGAAGCCTCAGGACTATCCGACACCATGTCTGGGACGGTCTTAGGATAAATTTCCTTTATTTTACGCAAGCGGTCATAACATAAATTCCGTGTGACCCGATGTAGCCAAGTGGAAAATTTGGCGGGTCCAGCTTGCCATTTGGGGGCGTTCTTCCATGCTTTAATAAACACTTCTTGTGCTATATCTTCCGCCATCATCTCGTCCCCTAGCATATAGTGTGCCGTTGATTTGACAGCCTTTAAGTGGCGCGCCATCAAAACACCGAGCGCGGCGGGTTTACCGTGCGCTAAGTCTAATAAAATATCTGCATCCGGATCCAACCTATCGGGGGAATGAGGATCACGAGACCCGGATGCAGAATGTGTGCCGTTCATAACATATCCTGATGGGCAAACCCTTTGAGCAAGGGATGGGAGGGGGTCTGCCATAAGTGCCCAAGGTTACACTATTTACTGGCGCATTCCATGATGTTTTTTACCGTGACGTTTACTACGCTTGCGCTTTATGGCTTTTTGTTCGTCTGCACTTAGTACCCTATCGGCGTTTTTATCCAAACGCTCAAAGCGAGCTAATACGGCGGCTTGGTGTTCCGCTATGTCAACCACACCATCATCATTTGCATCAACTTTTATGCGCTTAGCAGCATGCTTTTCTTTGTACGCTTTCCTTTTTTTACGCATTTTTTTCCGCATTTTTTTGCGGGCATCCCTATCGTCTTGGTTTAATTGGCCATCCCCGTTTACATCGCGCTTTTGTTTCATACGCTCCGCGCGGGCAGCACGGGCAGCCATAAATTCTTCTTCAGACAAGGAACCGTCACTATTACTGTCCGCTTTGGCAAATTTTTTCAAAGCGCGCGTTTCGCGTTTTTGCTTCTTTAACGCCTGTCTTTCCTCTTTGGTCACCAGACCATTGCCATCTGCGTCCATTTTTGCGAATTTTTGATCCGCCTGAGCCTTAAATTCAGACAGCTGAATTAGCCCGTCATTATTACTATCAACCCTTTTCAACATAGGGCTACCAGCAAATGCCGATACGCTAAGCGTTGAAACAATGGCGGTTGTAGCCAGTATTTGTGTAAATAATTTTGACATTAAAATCTCCTATTGCGGTGTTTATATAGGTTAAACGCCGCAAGGAGCAAAATCCGTCGCTTTTTATGATTACAAATTCGTAAGCTTAGGCTGAGGCTGAGGCTGAGGCTGAGGCTGAGGCTGAGGCTGAGACTGAGGCTGAGACTGAGACTGGGGCTGAGACTGAGACTGAGACTGGAGCTTAGGCGCTGGCGCGTTTTTTCGTAAAATTACTGTCTTGACGCAAAGCCTCAAGCAAAGCTGGTGCCAGTTTGCCCGCACAGCTAGGATGTTCTAAAATGCCGCCGAGCGCTGGTGCAGCACCTAGAAAATCACGTACAGTCCCCGCCAAAAGATCAAAGGTTTCAAAACCTTCACTTTCGCCGCCATCACTGCTTGTTTGCGCAATCATTAATGGATCAAATTTTGGTACGCGCGCCCGTACAGCATCAAGCATCCAATAAGCCCGCATGAAATTATCGCCGCCACAATCATACATAATTAGCGACGCATCGGCTGCACTCGCCAACCTGATATGGGCCGGCGTGCACCCAGGTCTAGCCCCAATAAAGACCCAGTCATAGCTCAAGGACAATGCCGCTAATGAACCCAATAACACATCAAGATCGGCACCGCCTGTACTGACTGCGGTGAAATGTTCATTTTGGTCAATATATTTCGCGTCGGACATCCGAGCCGTTCCGCCCAAAACATCGCCCAGCGTAACACCAACAACGATGCCGGCCTTGTCCATCACGCGGCCTCCCATTAGATCGAGCATCAAAACGGTTTCTCCGCATGCGGCAGCGGTTTTTGAAAGCGCAAGGGTTAATTCCGCGCTCCACAAACCATCATCAACTGCATAGACAGGTATCAGCCGACCGTCTGGCCGATTGCTTGTATTGGACATATATTTACACCTAATTATCAAGCACTTTTTGTGCTTTTGTTATGGAATTACTTTAGTTTTAAAACTTTAAAAAAACCCTAAAATTAAAGAAAACAGTCAAATAAATCAATTATTTAATAACAAAAAACCACCGCTCGCTTTCGCTTAGGCGGTGGTCCTAATTGTTTGATCAAGCCGGTTTAACGGTAAGCTTGTATCCGTGTCGTGCGCAGGCCTGAAATCCCGTGAGATTCTATTGACCGTTGCCAAGATAAAAATTCCTCTGAAGACAAACCGTAACGATCACAAGCGCCGTCTAATGTCAACAGGCCACCGCGCACTGCAGCAACCACTTCGGCTTTGCGCCGTATTACCCACCTGACTGTATCGGGTTTAGGAAGATCGGCCAGCGTAAGCGGCGTTCCTTCTGGTCCAATTACAACATTCTCTCTTATCATTCTAACTCACCACTGTTTTTGACCCTTTGTGTAATTACGTAGGCCCCCGTGTATTCTTATGATGCCGTTGTAGCGCCCGTTTATTAAAAACACCCTAACAAGAGAGAAAAAAACGCAATAAAAACATATGTTTACAAAGGTTAACGCCAACAAATAGTGTTAAGAAATACTTGCGATTTTCATAAGGTTTTGATTCTATTGAATTTTTCCAAGCCTACTTCTTAACATTTGCGTCAAATAAATCTTCTGGGATGTCTCGACTTATGACAAGATGCTCCCTATTTAAGACTTTATGAGCAAAACCCAACGCAAAAATACAACCCAAGACTTAAATACATTGGGATTCGCCAAATCCTGCGCAGATACCCGCGTGGTTGTCGCAATGTCTGGCGGCGTGGATAGCTCTGTTTGCGCGGCCATGCTCGCCAAACAAGGTTATGAGGTCATCGGCATCACATTACAGCTCTACGATCACGGTGCCGCTATTCAAAAGGCCAAAGCCTGTTGCTCGGGTCAAGATATCTATGACGCCAAACGCGTGGCGGAACTCTGCGGCTTCCCTCATTATGTACTCGACTATGAAAGCAAATTTTCAGACGCGGTCATGGATGATTTTGCTGACACCTATCTTAAGGGCGCGACGCCCATACCCTGTGTGCGGTGTAACCAGACGGTTAAGTTTCGTGATTTGTTACAAGTCGCCAAGGATCTGGGCGCGGATTGCATGGCAACCGGGCATTATGTGCGCAGAGAAGATGGGAAATTCGGGTCAGAACTACACCGCGCCGTAGATAGTACCAAAGACCAATCATACTTTCTGTTCACCACCACGCAAGAACAATTGGATTTTCTGCGATTTCCTTTAGGTGGGTATGATAAAACTGAAACCCGCGCCTTAGCGGTAGAGCTTGATCTCTCCATCGCCGCCAAGCCTGACAGTCAAGATATTTGCTTTGTCCCTACAGGGAAATATACTGATGTTATCAAAAAACTGCGCCCAGACGCCGCTGACCCAGGCGAGGTTTTGCATGTTGACGGCACTGTTCTTGGTACCCACGAAGGTATCATGCACTATACGATCGGACAAAGACGCGGGCTGAACATACCAGACGGCAGCGGCCAAGACCCGCTCTATGTGCTCAGACTGGACGCACACAAAAAACAAGTCATTGTCGGGCCAAGGAAACAGCTCAAAAAGACCCGCATATATTTCAAAGACGTCAATTGGCTCGGCACAGGTCTGTTTGAACACGCATTAGACGGTCGCAGCATATTGGTAAAAACCCGCTCCATGCGCCCACCAGTCCCCGCAACATTCACAGCCCTCGACAACGATATAGTCCTAGACCTAGAAATGCCAGAGGAAGGCATAGCCCCCGGCCAAGCCTGCGTGTTCTACGACGCAGACACACCAAGCAGAGTTCTAGGCGGTGGCTGGATTGTATCGGCGGCGTAAGGTATAAAAAGGTGGAGAAAATTATCTTGAATATTAAAACAATTTTCACAGGCATTACACTTCTTGGTTATACTTTGCTACTTAGCTGTAGTAATGAAGTCGTATCTAACAAGAATGAAGATATTTCTAGTTCAGAAATTCAGACAATTTTTGGTAATTTTCTAAACAAGTCTAAATTACTTCGTAACTCACACTACCAAGATTCTTTGGACAATCTTAGTGACTTAGGAATCTACACTTTTGATTTTGACGATTTTCTAGCTTGCGAAAGAGACAACCTACAATCTTACTATCTTCGACGACAATTACCTTCTGAAATTGTGAAAGTTATAAAAAACAAAATAAACGGAATGACTGGCGATAAAGTATTTGATTTCCTATTGCTTGTAGCGGCGATGTCTTCAGAAGAGCTTACAGAAGAATTTAAGGTGCTTAATATGGAAGATAGTCAATATGATTCTATTGATGAATTCCAAGACAATATAGTTACTCATTTAATCTGGCTCGCGAGCAAACGCGGCAGTGTGGAGGCACTCAACGAGATTGGTGCCGCTCAAATATATTGTTACCAAGATACTGAGCAAGACGTAGAAGCGGCTATCACGGCTCTACAGAAAGCTGCCGACAAAGGTGATAACTTGTCCATGCTAACGCTTGGGAAAATCTATTACACTGGACTAGGCGGTTTTAACGACCGCGAATTAGGAAAAAGCCTGCAAGATCAGGCTTTCGAGCTTACGATAAATAAACTCCGTGATGCAAGAATGAATATTGAGCGCTTTGCTGAAAGTGAGAGCGAGATTAAAATCAAATAATTAAATATGTTTCAGGCTCTTGCCATTTCATCAAAATAATTATGGCATATACTAAACGCCGCATTGCAATCTTGGGTCACTGGAATATATTGGTGCGAAATTTAAACTTGCTAAATTAAACATAAATGGAAAACACTATGTCCTCTTCTTCTGACCCTGTCGTCATCGTAGGTCTTGCTCGCACTCCAATGGCGGCTTTTCAAGGTGCGTTTAGCACATTAACTGCCCCCGAGCTCGGTGCGGCGGCAATCGGTGCGGCGCTTAACGAAAGCAGTGTTGAAGCTGGTGACGTCGAGCAAGTCATTATGGGCTGCGTTTTGCCGGCAGGGCAAGGGCAAGCGCCCGCCAGGCAAGCTGGTCTGAAAGCGGGGCTCACCCTGACATGCGAAGCCACAACAATTAACAAAATGTGCGGGTCGGCCATGCAAGCGGCTATACTGGCCCACGATACGATAAAAGCCGGTTCAGCAGATATCATCGTGGCGGGCGGCATGGAAAGCATGACTGGTGCGCCCTATGTGCTACCAAAGGCACGCGGCGGCTACCGTATGGGCAATGGCGTCATGATCGACACAATGATGCACGACGGCTTGACCGATGCCTATGATCACAAACCAATGGGTGTGTTCGCTGATATGATAGCCCAAGAATACCAAATCACCCGCGAAGAACAGGATGCATACGCTATCGAAAGCGTTGCTCGCGCCAGACGCGCGGCGGACAGCGGCGATTTTGACCGCGAAATTACGCCGGTCACAGTTCCAAACCGCAAGGGCGATATTGTTGTCTCCACCGATGCAGGACCAGAGGGCGCACGTCCCGAGAAAATCCCAAACCTGCGTCCCGTCTTTAGCAAAGACGGGACGGTGACTGCGGCCAATGCCAGTTCTATTAATGACGGCGCGGCGGCGCTTGTGATGATGAAAAAATCCGAAGCTGAAAAACGCGGACTGAAAGTACTGGCAGAGATAAAAGCCCATGCCGCCCACGCCCATGAGCCAAAGTACTTCACCACCGCACCCGTCAAAGCGATGGAAAAATGCCTAACCAAAACAGGTTGGAGCGCGGACGATGTTGATTTATGGGAAATCAACGAAGCCTTTGCCGTTGTTCCGATGATTGCCATGCGCGATATGGGGCTTGAGCATGATAAGGTCAATGTCAACGGCGGCGCCTGCGTTCTAGGTCATCCTATCGGCGCATCTGGTGCGCGGATTATGGCAACCTTGATTGCAGCCATGGAAAAACGCGGTGCCAAAAAAGGGGTCGCATCCCTTTGTATCGGCGGCGGCGAAGCGACGGCCATTGCGCTGGAAATTACGTAGAAGGGGATTGTTTAAGCCGCATTTGCGTAACCTCGCGAAATTTTAATGATTTTATTGCACCTTATTTGGAAACATGTCTTATAAAGGCGTTATGAACCCGCACCCAACACAGGATATTACGACAAAACGTGCCGTCAGTTTGACCAAGCGCGCTTACCGTCATTTATTGTGGGAAACCTATGCGCCTACCTTGGCGCTTGGTGCATTATTTGTTTTGCTGTTTACCACGGCTGCGGCATTTGGATTGTGGCAGAGAATTGGTGATCCGTGGCGCTTAATTGGTTTAAGTATTGCTGTTTATTTTGTCGTAAAAAATGCACTGGCCGCACGACAAAAAATGTTTCCAACACAATCGCAGGCGCGGCGTAGGGTTGAGCGCGACAGTGGCTTGTCGCACCGGCCTTTAGACACACTGGTCGACACACCTGCCCTAAATGATGCGTCTGATCGCGCTTGGAAAAATCATCTTACCACTGCGCAAGCTCAAATACAGCGCGCCGGAACATCAACTTTGCGCCCGACCCTTGCGCCCATGGATAAATATTTCTTGCGCATAGCAACGCCGATATTGTTGATGCTGGCTCTTATGGTTGGGGCTGGTGATAATTACGAACGTTTGCGGGCCAGCCTTACACCGGGTTGGATTTACGGTATGTCAGCCAAAAACGCCCACTATGAGGCCTGGATTGATCCTCCCGAATATACGGGTCGGCCACCCAGTTACTTCAAGGAACAGCAAAGCATGTATGCGCCGGAAGGTTCTGAATTTGTTGCCCGTATATCAGGTATAAAAACCGCACCCCGCCTCATCTTACGCGAGGGCAACCGAACGCGTCGGATCACCGCTAAACGGCTCGGCCCGCAAAGTTTTGAAGCCAGAGCCATTATCAACAAAGGCTCGCTCGCCAGTTACCGTATTGGCCAGAATGAAAAAATATGGGCTTTAAATGTGGATAAAGATCGGCATCCTTTGGTTAGGTTTGACGAAGCACCGGATGCGGGCAAACGTGACCGTTTGATCTTTAGCTATTCTCTTGAAGATGATTACGGTGTGGAAACCTTGTTATTATCTATGGCTCTGGAAAATGATTTGCAAAACACCGAACAAATCAGCATTGCCTTGCCCGGCTCATCCGTGCGTACGGCCAACAAAGAGCCAGGCGGTGTTGATCTGACCAAACATAAATGGGCTGGGAAAAAGGTAATTGGACGTTTGCTAGCCATAGACGGCAAACACCAGATCGGCTCTACCGCCATGCACGGTTTTGTCGTCCCTGATAAAATATTCGTCGAACCTCTCGCCAAAGCTGTCGCAGAACAACGCCAACTCATGATAGACGATACACATGATTATGCACCTTATCCTAAAGCCGAAAAAATCGACCCCAAAAACAAACCGTTATTTGCGACCGACAGGCCAGATCTAGCTATAGACCGAGCGCCAAAAGACGTAAAACGCACGGCCTTACTGATAGAAGCTATAACAGACAAACCCATCGGTGTATTTGAAGACCCAAGTGTCTATATGGGGCTTCGCAATATTTACCGCCGCCTGCAAACGGCCAGGGGGGGAGATGAGCTTGGCGGTATCCCCGAAGATTTATGGGCTATTGCCCTACGGGCAGAATTTGGCCGACTTGGCAATGCTCTGGAAGATATGCAGCGGGCCGAAAGGGCGCTTAACAATGCTATGGCAAGGCGTGCTCCCCAGCGCGAAGTTGACGCCCTGTTTGATCGCTACAATGAAGCCGTTGACCGGTATATGGAATTCTTAATGTTAGAAGCGGCTAAAAACGCGCAAGAGCAATCAGCAGATAGTGCCAGTGGTGATGGCGCAGATTTCAACACCGATGAAATTCAGGCATTATTAGACGCTATCGAAGAAGCCAACCGGTTGGGCGATACTGTTGCCGCCCGTAAAGCCTTGGCAAAACTGGCACAATTATTGGAAAACATGAAAATACAATTGGCGCAAGGCGGTGGCGGCGGTGGCAGTGGAGTTGGCGAGTCTATGAGCGAGGAATTGAAAGAAGCCTTGGAAGACTTAAACGACATCCTCGGTGAGCAACGCCGCTTGCGCGACGAAACGCAAGATGCTGGCCGCGCGGAATCTGATGCCGAATCAGAATTATGGGATGGTCAGCAAGAAGCAGAAAACCAGCAAAAAGGAGATCAACCTTCCGGCAAAGCTCTTGCCGGTCAACAAGGTCAAATCGCAGACATGCTCGAAAAACTTGAAGATGCTGCTAACGGACAAGGGGGCGACCGTGAACAACAAGAAGGCACTACAGATGGAAGTGTTGAGGACGGAAAAGACGGTGAAGAAAAAGGCATAGGCAGCGGTGATATCAAGCAAGCATTAGACGATGCCAAAGACGCGATGGGGCAAAGCGAACAAGCGCTTGAAGACGGAGAATTTTATAATGCGGGCCGAGCACAATCTGATGCCATAAACGCCTTACGTAAAGCAGGAGAAGGTTTGCTAGAACAAGAAGCAGAAAGGCTTAAAGCCGAACAAGGTGAAGACGGCAATAGAAGCGCAAGCGAAAACGGCCTAACTGGTGCCGACCCCTTTGGCCGCGAAGAGGGCGATAGCATGGGTGAGGGCGATGCGAACATTCCTGAAAAATCTGACCAACAACGCGCCAGAGAACTGCTAGAAGAATTGCGCCGCCGCTCCGGTGAGCGGGAACGCGACAAAACAGAGCGCGAATATCTTGAAAGATTGCTAGAGCGGTTTTAAGGGTCGTATTGTTTATACGCTTGTATAAATGCCGTCACCTTACGATAAATTATAGCTTGAAGTGTAAATTTTGTTGTATAGGGACTATCGCTGTGAAACTTACGTGTTATAACGCGGGCTAAATTTGGGCATTGATGGTTAATATCGTGCCAATTGGAGAATGTATATGTCGTCTACTTTGACTAAAGTTGTATTGGGAACTGTCCTTGTTGTTAGTTTGTCTGGCTGCCAAACCGTGAAAAAAGCCACGAGTATTATACCGGGCGTTGGTGGATCAAATAAATCTGAAACGGGAAGCTATTCCAAAGTTAAACGCGCGGCACCACGCATGGGCGTCAATCAGTTTTTATGGCGTGCGTCTCTGGAAACTCTGGAATTTATGCCGCTTTCTGAAATTGACCCGTTTGGCGGCGTGATTATCACGGATTGGTATGCCAGCCCACAAGCACCAAATGAGCGGTTCAAAGCAAATGTCTATATTCTTGATACGAATCTACGTGCGGATGCGCTTAAAGTTTCAATTTTCAAACAGGTGCGTAGCGAAGCGAGTTGGAGTGACGCATCTGTTGACGGCGACACCGCGCGGTCTATCGAAAACTCAATCCTGACCCGCGCGCGCCAGCTTTATATTGCCACTGTGGACGAATAAGTGGACGAATAAGCGGACGAATAAGTTGGCGAGTAGGCCGACAAAAAATCTATGTAGGATAATTTATGTCCCGATATAATGCGGCGGAAGTAGAGCCTAGGTGGCAGGCCGCATGGGACGCAGGTCGTGTCTTTGAGGCGGATGATAATTCCCCTAAGCCGAAATATTATGCCCTAGAAATGTTCCCCTACCCAAGCGGGCGCATTCATATGGGGCATGTTCGCAACTATGCTATGGGCGATGTGATTGCGCGCTATAAGAGAGCGAACGGATTTGAAGTCCTGCACCCTATGGGTTGGGATGCATTTGGCATGCCCGCCGAGAACGCGGCCATGCAAAACGGGGGACATCCAAAAGCGTGGACTTACGCCAATATCGACGCCATGAAAGCGCCTTTGCAACGTCTCGGTTTTGCGCTTGACTGGAGCCGCGAATTTGCCACTTGCGATGTGGAGTATTACAAACAACAACAAGCGATTTTCCTGAAATTCATGGAAAACGACTTGGTCTATAGAAAGACCGCCAAGGTTAATTGGGATCCGGTCGATATGACTGTGCTCGCCAATGAACAAGTCATCGACGGTAAGGGCTGGCGCTCTGGCGCAGAGGTCGAAACCAAAGAGCTAAACCAGTGGTTTTTCAAAATCACTAAATACGCGGAGGATTTGGACGTAGCGCTGGACACACTCACAGACTGGCCAGACAAAGTCCGCACCATGCAGAAAAACTGGATTGGGCGCAGTGAGGGCGCGCAGTTTAGTTTTACTATAGTCAACGGATCGCCGGATACCGAGCATAAGCGAGGCAAGGGCGACCACCCGTCGCGCCCAGTGGCACGCCCTCGCGGAGGTGTTGAGCAAAGCTCAACTGCCGTGAGCGATATAAAAAACATAGAGGTTTACACAACCCGTCCCGATACATTATTCGGCGCAAGCTTTGTAGCCCTCGCCTATGACCATCCCTTAATCAAATCATTGACACCAGAAAATCCTGCACTCAAAGAACTAGCCAAAGCCTGCACCCTTATGGGTAGCACCGCTGAAGCGGTTGAAAAGGCCGAAAAACTCGGCGTTGATACGGGCTTGCGGGTTAAACATCCATTTGATGATAGCATCACCCTACCCGTTTATGCGGCGAATTTCGTATTGATGGGGTACGGTACGGGGGCTATTTTCGGTTGCCCCGCCCATGACCAACGGGATTTAGATTTTGCACGCAAATATGGTTTGCCTGTACCTGCCGTGGTTTTACCTGAGGGTGAAAACCCGGATAGTTATGAAGTTGGTGATGAGGCCTATATCGGCCCGGGTAAATTATTCAATTCACGCTTCCTTAACGACATGGGTGTTGAGGACGGTATTTCTGCGGCGATTGCCGAGTTAGAAAAATTGGGCGCTGGCAGTGGACAAGTCACATACCGATTAAGAGATTGGGGTGTATCGCGGCAACGCTATTGGGGCTGCCCTATTCCTATTATTCATTGCGGTAGTTGCGGGGCGGTACCAGTACCGGTAGCTGACCTCCCCGTCGAGCTACCGGATGATGTCAGCTTTGATATTCCCGGCAATCCACTTGACCGTCATGCTACGTGGAAACATGTAGATTGCCCGAACTGCGACAGTCCTGCGACCCGCGAGACGGATACGCTCGATACCTTTGTTGATTCCAGTTGGTATTTTGCCCGCTTTGCAGGCGGCAATACACCGGACAGACCGTTTGATAATAATATTGCCAGCCAGTGGCTCCCCGTTGACCAATATATTGGCGGTGTCGAGCACGCGATTTTGCATTTGCTTTATGCGCGGTTTTTCGCCCGCGCCCTGCGTGATTGTGATCTGTTGGACTTGCCGAGCGGCGAACCGTTCAAAGGCCTGTTTACCCAAGGCATGGTTAACCACGCGGTTTATACGGACGTGGGCGGCAAATTCGTCGTCCCTGCTGATGTGGGCGAAAAAGACGGTCAGCTTATCCATCTTGAAACCGGTGCAGAAATCACCAAGGGCGCAGTGGAAAAAATGTCCAAGTCCAAGAAAAACGTCATTGACCCTCACGACATTATCGAGGGTTATGGTGCGGACGTGGCGCGCTGGTTTATGCTGTCCGATAGCCCGCCGGATCGGGACGTAGAATGGACGGACGCAGGCGCACTCGGTGCATGGCGGTTTGCGGGCAAGGTTTGGGCGACCATCTCTGAAACACCCAAAGACAGCTTGCAGTCTATGGGTTCTACGGATGATGTATCTGGAGATGCCCTCGACTTACGCCGCACCGCACACAAAGCTGTGGCTAAAATTACTGACGGTATTGACAATTTTCGCTTCAATACTTCGGTGGCGCAAATATATGAGTTGGTCAATGCACTGAAAAAGCATACGGAGAACGACGACGCTAAGATTGAAGGCATGAGCATATTGGTTCGCGTCATTGCCCCGTTCATGCCGCACCTGGCCGAAGAATGCTGGGCTCACCTTGGTGGGGATGGTTTGGTTTGTGACGCGCCTTGGCCAGAAGCCGACCCTGCCATGTTGGCCCAAGACGAAATCACTATGCCCATACAGGTCAATGGTAAACGCCGTGCTGAAATCTCTGTGGCCAAGGCGGCCGATAAAGACGCGGTCGAGAAGCTAGCACTGGCACATCCCCACATTGCTCAGTTTTTATCTGATAAAACTGTGCGAAAAATCATCGTTGTCCCGGGTCGGATAATCAATATAGTAGCCAATTAGGAGATACCAATGAAAACACGCACCGGATTTATTTTGGCCACTGCACTTATTCTAGCCGCTTGCGGTTTCAAGCCTATGCACGCACCAAACGCATTTGGCGGCAGCAATGTTAGCTTGAAAAATATCACCGTAGAAATGCAGGCCAATGAAAAAATTGATTTTCTATTGGCGCAGGCATTGCGTGACCGAATGGGTGACAATAGTGCTACGCCGTATATTCTACGCGTCACCCCAAAAAGCAACCGCGCTAGTTTGGGTATTGGTGCAGACGATGTTGCGACGCGTTATGATCTGGTTATGAACACGAAAATTGAATTGGTCGATGCCAAGACGGGTGATATTGTATTTCGTAACAAAGTACGTTCTATTTCTACTTACGGCGCACCGCGCGACCCTTACGGAACGGTTGCAGCGCAGGCCAACGCCGATGAACAAGTTGCCGCAGAAGCTGCGGACCAAATCATTGCCAAACTGGCCATCTATCAAGCCAGATCCACCAGCAAATGAAACTGACGGGTGCACGCGCCCGTAGCTGGATAAAATCCCCGCCCGCAAATTGCCCTGGCGTTCTCTTGTTTGGTCCGGACGCCGGATTATGTTCGGAACGCGCAAAAACCGTTGCCAAACAATTTAGTCCTAATCCTGACGATCCATTTTCAACAACCATTTTAAGTGCTGATGATCTGACGGGCGATCCTGCACGCCTAGCAGACGAAATGGTTGCACAAAGTTTGCTAGGGGATGCGCGGCTCATTCATTTGCGACTGTCCCATGAACGCGGAGCCGCTTCTATTGCCAAAACAATCAAAGCCCTGGATGCAAAGCCCGAAACATGCGCAGCAAAACTTATCGTAGAAGCCGGTGATATGACCCCGCGCTCTGCTATACGCAACGCTTTCGAAACTGCCAAAAACTTTGCTTCCATTGCCTGCTATGCTGACAGCCAAGCTGATATTGCGGGCATGGTACGTTCAAGCTTGCGAGATTTAAAAATAGGTGTCGATGCAGATGCCTTAGATGCATTGGTACCACTCCTAGAGGGCGACCGCCGTATGGCACGTTCCGAAATCGAGAAGCTGGCATTATATAAAGGTTTCGGCAAAGAAGATGGTGCCAAAGTGACTTTAGAGGACATCAAAACCCTAATCGGCGGCGCAGGCGCGGCGGGGCTTGACGACATTGTTTTTGACGCCATGGCCGGCAATTTGAAAACTATGGATGCCAGTTTGCGCCGAGCGCTTGCAGGTAAGATAAACCCCCACTCCGTATTGGCCGCCTTACAGCGCCACATAGTTCGCTTGCACCAAGCATCCGCATCTATGTCCACCGGTAATAGCACCGATGAAGCCATGCGCGCTTTGCGACCGCCCGTATTCGTTATGCGTAAAAATGCTTTTGGTGCCGCCCTGCGTATCTGGCCGGAAACAGCGCTCGCCCGGGCTATCAACCAAAGCATGGAAACAGAAAAGCAGATGAAATCTACAGGTGCGCCGGTGGAGGCACTGCTTGGGCGGTTATTGATAGCTCTCTCGAGTTATGCAGCTAAACGAAGACGCTAGCAAGATGTTTAGTCTCGGCATTTGATGGTGTTATTACCTTAACAATATGTAGCAAAGTCTATTACAAAAAAACAAATGATGGTGGTGAATTGGCACATTGCTTGCTCCCTTAATTTTCAATTTCAGCAAGAACGGTTATTGTATAAATTTTTGGGGCGTCTATTTTTTTGCCCCCAGCATCCTTTTTCGTTTTCCCATGAACGGGTGGGCGCGCAAATGTTAAGGTCAGAGATATTTGCTCGGTGTTATCAGCCATATCAACATTGAAAATCATAACATGAAAACCCATGGGTTTAAAATGAGTGGTTTGTTTTGGCAAAATCTTGACGCTATTGACCATACGCATTTTCATCATACCGTCTTCATGGAGGTGGGTATGCAATTCTACTTTGGAACTTATCGGTGTTGAGACAGATAGAAGCTCATTCGCACCGCCGTCGTTAATAACATCAAAATATGCAGCCGCAGTGGATTGCCCAGGGGCAGGTGGGCGCAGTGTAACGTTATTGACACGGATAACTGAATAGGCTGTGCTTTTATCTGAAAAAATGAGATATGCAGATGCTATTGCCGTCAACAATAACAGCACAATGGCCGGATATCCCAAAATTTTACCCAGGTTCAATTTATTCGTATTCATTTATTTTTAGGCTCCCCAAAAGCCCATTATCTTACGAATATCATCCATAATGGGCATTGAAATTTCGGCAGCCTTGTCAGAGCCGCGCTTCAGCACTTTGTCGACATCTCCTGGGTTTGCAAGATAATCATTCAGCTTTGCGCTAATTGGTCGCAGATGTTCTACCGCCAAATCAGCGAGCGCAGGTTTGAACGTGCCAAAGCCTTGCCCCGCATATTCATCCAAGACGTCCTGATCGGAAAGACGCGCCAAAGCCGCATAAATTCCGACGAGATTTTTTACCTCAGGCCTGTTCTCAAGCTCATCCAAATTATCAGGCACCATGCCGGCATCTGTACGGGCTTTTCGAAATTTCTTGGCAATCTTATCTGGGCTATCAGTAAGGTTTATTCGTGAATTGTCAGACGGGTCGGATTTGGACATTTTTTTGTTGCCATCGCGCAGGGACATAATTCGTGCACCAGGGCCCTTGATCAAAGGTTCCGGCAACGGGAAAAACCCAGGGACATTAAAATCATTGTTGAATTTTTGCGCGATATCTCGCGACAATTCCAAATGCTGTTTCTGGTCTTCACCTACGGGTACATGTGTGGCCTTAAACGCTAAAATATCTGCAGCTTGAAGTACAGGATAAGCATAAAGACCAACCGAAACCCGTTCAGAGTTTTTACCGGCTTTGTCCTTGAATTGTGTCATGCGTGACAGCCATCCTACGCGGGCGACGCAATTTAAAAACCAAGCAAGTTCCGTGTGGGCAGCCACTTGGGCTTGCGGATAAATAATTGCTTTGTCAGGATCAACGCCCGCAGCGAGATACGCCGCTGCGATTTCGCGCGTTTGCCCAGCGAGCAGTTTGGGATCTTGAAACACTGTAACTGCGTGTAAATCAACAATACAAAACACACACTCATGCTCGTTTTGCAAGTCGACGAATTTAGTCAAAGCACCGAGGTAATTTCCCAAATGCAAAGCCCCTGTTGGTTGCATGCCAGAGAACACCCTGTTTGGCCCTTTATAGTCTGAGCCATTTCCTACTTGGTTTTGTTTCATCAATTTATCCAAAGTTATTTTTTAAGCACGTACCGCAAGTCTTCAAATCCGTAGGCTTTAAACACGAATGCCACCACAGCGTAAAGCAAAAACCCAACCAAAGACACAAACCCTAAAACTATATAATCTTTTACAATATTTCCTGCTAGCATTGGTGTAAAATAATTAGCTAAATACCAAACTGCGGCACCCATAAATAGACTTGCCAAAATTATGGGCGGCAACCTGCGTAACAAACGGGTATCAGGAGAAAAATTACCATTTCGAAGCAGTGTACGTATGAGAAAAAAAACATTTACCCAACCCGCAATAGATGTTGCCAATGCCAAGCCCCAAAAACCAACTTTTAGAAAGAGAAGATATCCAAGCACGATGTTAACCACCGCAGAAATGCCGGCATAATACATGGGTGTTTTAGTGTTTTCACGGGCAAAAAAAGCAGGCGTTAAAACTTTAATGAGTACGAACGCCGGCAAGCCAAATGCAAACATGCGTAGGGCCGTGCCGGTGGCTTGGGTGTCCGCAGCTTCAAATGCCCCGCGTTCAAATAGGCCGCCGACTAAAAATTCTGGCATGACGACAAGCGCGGTTGCGGCTGGCATTGTGAGGAATGCAGCAATTTCCATTGCGCGGTTCAAAGATGTTTTTGCACCTTGTTCATCACCGCTGCGCAAGCGCCTTGAAAGCGTAGGCAAGAGAGCCACTCCCATAGCAATACCGATCATGCCAAGGGGCAGTTGATAAAGTCTATCTGCATAATTTAGCCATGACGCACCACTTGCTTGCATCGTAGAAATATTGTGGCTGACCATAATATTAATATGCGTGATGCCAGCAGCAAGTATGCCAGGCACACCCAATGTCAGAAGCCGTTTAACGCCAGGCGTCATACGCGGGCGTAGCAGTTTAATCTTAACGCCGGCCCGTCGACACGCCCATACAATCATGGATAATTGCAATATACCGGATGCGCTCATGCCGGTACATAAATAAAGCACCAATTGTGCCTTACTCCAATTGGCTTTCATCATTGCAATGAATATTGATATTAATACAATGTTCAAAAGGACAGGTACAAACGCCGCAACGGCAAAACGGTGACGTGTGTTTAAAATGCCTGAAAACATCGCCGTTAAAGAGATTAGCAACAGATAAGGCATGGTGATTTGCGCGCCAAGTACAGCCAAGCCATATGATGATAACATTCCAAAGCCTGCCTGAATATTGGCTTCGCGGCCCAAGCCTGCGCCAAATAAATTTAATGTCCAGGGCATTGTCAGCTCAAAAAGAACAACCAAGACTGCAACAATAAATAACAGGCCGGCGAAAGCTTCACTAGCAAACCTGTCCGCTTGTTCTTCGCCCTCTTCTTCCACCTTTCGTGCGTAAAGCGGAACAAAAGCCGCGTTAAAGGCACCTTCAGCAAATATGCGGCGAAATGTATTGGGGATTTTATAAGCTGTTACCAAAGCGTCATTTATTGGACCCGCACCTAGGTAGGTAGCAGAAAGCGTATCACGAATTAAACCCAACACACGGCTGAGCAAGGTCAAAATACCAATTATAGCTGTGGATTTTATAAGTTTCATGCTCGGGCCTTGTTTAGCACCGATTTTTCCTGTGTAAATACCGCTAGCAAATCTGCTCGCAAAGCAACTTCATCAGGGCGGTTGTCGGGTAGGTCTGTGACGTAAAATACATCTATTGCTTTCGGGCCAATGACTTCGATATGGGCTGAACGGACGCAAAGGGAGTGTTCGGCTAGCACTAAGGCCAAAGCATGTAAGAGCCCTGGGCGGTCACGGCCTTCTATTTCGACAATGCTTTCTTGGGTGTTTTTTTTCAAGATTGATACACGTGGATGTATAGGTATGGCACGCGAGCGGCTAGATATAGGGGTTGGGGTTTGCTTAAATTTATCCAATTTATTTTTTGCTGCCAACAGCGTGTTTGATTCAAGTGCGTGCAACTTGTGTTCGTTTTTGCGCCCAAAAGCAAAACCTTCGGAATTTTGCAAATAAAACCGATTAAACACACGCCCGTCAGCAGATGTGTGTAATTTTGCTCCAATAATAGTCGCCCCACAGGCGGATATTGCACCCGCCAAATCAGCAAATAAATGTGGGCGGTCACGGGTCATAACCCAAAGCTCAGTAATGTCTTTGGGGCGATCAAGCTTGGTACGCACATGATGTGTTTTTGAATGTGCTGTTTTTGGTAGTATTTCCAGAATTTTATCTTCCGCGTCTACATTGTCACTTTTATCCGGCTTCATGCCCATTAACACTTTGCGCGCACCGTAATAAAGTTGGCGTAACAATTCACCCTTCCAATCGTTCCAGATGCCCGGCCCAACGGCACGAATATCTACAACTGTTAATGCCGTTAACATTTGCAAACGCTTTAATGAGCCAACTGACCTAGCGAATTTTTCAACAGTATCCCTGTCTGTCACATCTCGTCGTTGTGCCGTTTCACTCATGAGTAAATGATTGCGCACGAGCCAAACGATGGTCTCTACATCTGCATCCGCCAGACCTAACCTCAACCCAGCTACCGTTGTCAACCGTGCCCCATCCGCACATTGGTCACCTTCGGCTTTGCCGACATCGTGAAATAGACATGCCAAGTAGGCTAGAAGTCGCGTACGTGTGTTCCAGTCTTTAACAAACCCGCTCGCCAGTGGATGTTCACGTTCACAGTTACCGCACTCAATATCGTGCAAATATTGCACCAAAGAAAGTGTATGCTCATCGACCGTAAAGGCGTGGTGCATGTTAAATTGTGTGCGTCCAACGATTTCTCCAAATTCCGGAAGATAGGCCCCCAATATCCCTGCCTCATTCATTATTCTCAAGATTGCGGCCGGCGCTTTGCTCTCTAATATGATTTTGTAGAAGACCTTTGCAACATCTGGGTCACTACGAAATTTGTCATTAATCCGGTACAGGTTTGCAAAGAGGATATGAAACGCATTCGGGTGTATGTCTAAATTGCGTGCGCCAGCAATGCGAAACAATTGCAATAATAATATTGGGCTAGATTTTAACAAACCCGCATCCACAAAATTGAGCCTGCCGTGTTCCAAGACGAATCCTGGCTCTTTTAAACCTCGCCTTGAAGTAGGTAATAATCTGTCTAAACCTTGCGGAAGAAGCAGTTGACTTTCTGCTTCCAGTTTTGCGCAAGCCATGCGGGTCAAAGCTCCAACTTCTCTTGTTGTATTAAAATAGGCCTGCATAAATGTGCCAACCCGAGCTTCTTGGGTTTTCCCTGTAAAGCCCATGCTCTCTGCCATGTCTGCCTGTTTGTCAAAACTTAAAACCTCGGTTGCTCTGCCGCCCAAAATATGAAGATGTATACGTGCAGCCCACAAAAATTCCGCGGCGCGACTAAACCGTTTTGCGGCTTTTTTATTAAGAAGCCCAAGCTGCATATAAGCATCAACCCCATGCGGACTAACTGGCGCCCCTTTTCTTTTGCCGCCGTAAATAAACAAGGATATCCAGTAGAGCTCATGCAGGTCTCTTAAGCCGCCTTTTCCATCTTTGATGTTGGGCTCTATCACATAGCGTGAATTACCTTCTCGCTCATGACGCGTATCGCGCGCCTTTAGTTTAAGAGAAATATATCTGCGCTTGCGGCCACGGCTCCGTTCTTTTACCAATAGCGCCGCGAGTTTTGTGGCGGGCTCTTCGGCACCCGCGAGCAGACGCAAGTCCAGCATGGCGGTTAGCACGGTTTCATCTTTACGGCTCAATTCTATACATTGTTCGGCAGTACGCGACGCATGTCCGACTTTAAGGCCCAAATCCCATAACATATAGAGAATATATTCAGTGATGCTTGCGTATCTTTTATCGTTGATTTTAGCTGGACACAGAAACAACAAATCTAAATCAGAATAAGGTGCCAATTCGCCGCGCCCATAACCACCAACGGCACACAAAGACATCTGTGCCTGACCGCTTTTAAACATAGTGTGCGTGGCATGCTCAAACAAGGCAATTAGCACTTTGTCATGAAGGGCGCTTATGGCGCCAGCAGTATCAAGTCCACTTAATTTTCCCGCTGAAAAATTTTGTAAAACGGCAGATGTTTTGGTGCTTAAATAATCTTTCAACAAGGCGAGTGTTTTTGGTTTATCATCACCAAGAGCAAAGAGTTTATCCTGTAAAGTCACGGCGTGTTCTCGGAAATGGATTTAAGTTCATATAAAATATCCAAGGCTTCACGTGGTGAAAGTTCATCAACTACGAGGGAATTGATAGCCCTGTCTACGGCAGACGGTGTTAGTTTAGAGACATGCTTAGGTGCGGAGAATAGCGGCAATCCACCGAGACTATCCGTACTATCCGCGTCAGTCTCCAAACGCGACAAAACATCTTTTGCCCGTTCTACTGCAGCAGCAGGAAGCCCAGCTAATTTAGCGACTTGTATACCGTAGGATTTATCTGCCGCGCCGTCTGCTACATCATGCAAAAAAACCAATTCAGCTTCCGTCTGTCCTTCCTTGGTCCATTCTTTAGCGCGCAAACATGCATTGCCAGCATGAGGGAGCTTTTCCATCAATTCGGTTAGCTCATGGTAGTGTGTCGCAAATAAGGCTCTAGATTTATTTATTTCGTAAAGATGCTCAGCCGCCGCCCATGCAATAGACAGACCATCAAAAGTCGCTGTCCCACGCCCTATTTCGTCAAGAATGACAAATGTTCGTTCACTGGCTTGGTTGAGAATAGCTGCGGTTTCGATCATCTCAAGCATAAAGGTCGAACGCCCGCGAGATAAATCATCCGAAGCTCCTACCCTAGAAAACAGCGCGTCTGCTACACCGATAATCGCCTTGGTTGCTGGCACAAAACTTCCTGATTGTGCCAGTATAAACATCAAAGCATTTTGGCGCAAATAGGTGGATTTACCAGCCATATTTGGACCTGTAATCAGAGTTAATCGTCTGGCTTGGTTTCCAGAAGCATCAAGGTGACAGCTATTTGCAGTAAACCCTTGTGCACCATCGCGTTTTAGCGCCGCTTCGACTACGGGGTGCCGCCCGTCTTCTATATGAAACTCAAGATCATCATTTATGTTTGGTCGCACGGCATTGGCTTCTTCTGCCCATTGTGCGCATGCGCTCATGACATCAAACTGGGCCAGTGCTTTTGCAGATGTACGAATGATCTCAGCTTGTTCATATATACGGCTACAGAAATTATCAAATATTTCCATTTCTAGTGCCAAAGCCTTATCTGCGGCCTGGGCTATTTGTGCATCCAAATCTACAAGCTGTGTAGTCGTGAACCGGACACCACTGACCAGAGTTTGACGGTGGATGAAATCATCTTTGTGCGCGCCGATGAGCATTGTATCGCCGTGGCGCGGGGTCACTTCTATAAAATACCCGAGCACATTATTGTGTTTGATTTTCAGCGAAGCTACGCCAGTTTTTTTTGCATAATCTGCTTGTAGTCCTGCAATAATTCGCCGCGATTCGTCGCGGAGCTTTAAGAGTGTATCCAGTTCAGGGCGCCACCCTTTATTGATAAAATTACCGTCCCGGGCAGCCATAGGTGCTTCGGGTTTAATGGCTTTTCCAATATCACGAATGAGCTTGGCCAGTACGGGTTTGTCAATGAGGCTAAATGCCTGCAGGGCGTTCGTAACATTTTGCGGGGTTTCTATGCCTGGTGTTTTGGCAAAGGTGGCATTGATCTCTTCGCCTTGTAAAATACCCGTTGCTACTGCTATAAGGTCTCTTGGACCGCCGCGCCTTAAAACCAACCGTGATGCAGAGCGGGCCGGGTCACCCGTCTTTGTTAGAAAGGAACGAATATTGGTGCGTAATTCTCTATGTTCAACAAAAAACGAAACAGCATCAAGCCGTGCATTAATCTCATTTGTGTCAACCAATGGCCGTGAAAGTTGCGCCGCCAACGCTCTCGCGCCCGGACCGCTAACCGTGCGGTCAATAACGTGAAGCAAAGACCCCTTACGCCCACCCATCTGTGTCCTATCAATTTCAAGGCTGGCGCGCGTGGCTGGGTCAATAGCAAGAAATCCAGAGGTTTGCCGTCTCTTGGGTGGGCTAAGCTCGGTCTGTTCACCCGCTTGGGTCAACTCTAGATAATCAAGTAAGGCGCCTGCGGCGGTTAATTCTGCTTTTGAATAGGCGCCAAACCCAGCCAGAGCACCAACTCCGTATCGGTTTTTTAACCGCCTTTCTCCTGTTCGCGCATCAAATTTTGCATTGGGCAAGGGTGTCAAACTAGCCTGGCTGGCTTCAAATGCCGGTTTGTATTTTGAACACTGGTAAAGAGTTTCGGGCAATATGACTTCGCGCGGCGAAAGAGCTGAAAGCTCAGCCTCCAACCGCTCTGGTTCCAGTTCGCACACTTCGAAGCTACCGACGGATATATCCGCCCACGCTAATGCCATTGTTCCGGCATGTGTGGTTGCTATGGCCAAAATATAGTTAGAAGCTCTTGCATCCAATAATGTATCTTCGGTCAAAGTACCCGGTGTAACAACGCGGACGATTTCGCGTTTTACAACTGCTTTATAGCCTCGTTTTTTAGCCTCTTTAGGGTCTTCCATTTGCTCACAAACCGCCACCCGAAAGCCTTTTTTTATCAACCGTTGCAAATAGGTTTCAGATGCATGTACGGGTACACCGCACATAGGGATGTCTGTGCCTTCATGTTTTCCGCGTTTCGTTAGAGCAATATCTAAAGCTGCCGCAGCATTGACAGCATCACCGAAGAACATCTCGTAAAAATCACCCATACGGTAAAACAAAATGACTTCAGCACCAGCCTGCTTCTTGATCTCAAGAAACTGCGCCATCATAGGAGTAGGTTTAGTATTCCCCTTTTTAGATGGAACGGGTGTGTTGACGGGCTTGTTCATACCTTAGTAAATGCCGTTTTCTCATATCCCTTGCAAGAACTATCGTATGTCTTTCGAAAGAGAAAGTGTTTTGTGTTTTATAAATCTATCACCTATGATGATGAAAATAATAAGGGGTACTATGACCAGTTCAAAACAAAACAAGACGTCTACAGGTCAGACACTTAAACATGCTTTTAAGGGGCGGCAAGAATTTGCTATGCTTTTACTTGGCTTTGCCTCAGGTCTTCCTTATGTTGTTGTTGGTGGTGTGCTTAACGCTTGGTTGACCACGGCTGGCGTCAAACCGACTGCTATTGGTTTGTTGTCTTGGGTCATTCTGGCCTACACTTTCAAATATATGTGGGCAGCAGCACTACAAAGCCACCGGACGCCTTTTAAATTGAAAATCGGGCCAAGACGATTTTGGATGTTTGTGTTTTTAGCACTAAATGTTGTAGGCCTGATTGCCATCTCATTTTCGAAACCACCAAACGGGTTAGCATTTATAGGACTTGTTGGGATTATCATAGCTGTTTTCTCCGCCAGTTTTGACATTGTTCAAGCTGCATGGAAAATTGAAAGTGCTGAAAATGACCGCCACCTAGATGTTTTATGTGCCATAGAGCAGCTTGGTTACAGGATGTCGTCATTTGTTGTTGGGGCAGGGGCGTTGATATTTGCGGAATATTTTGGCTGGCAGCCAACATTTATAGTGACTGCAATCGTATTGGGGTTGTGCGTTTCCGGTATAATAATGGCCAAACCTTCGCCAATTGCAAACCATAATGTATCTAGGCGACAACATGAGTTTTTTTTGAAGCCTAGGTATAAATTGGCTGGTGTCTTACTTGTGCTTGCATCATGGGGGTTGGCATTTAGTATTTTGGGGACATTTATGTTCGGGGCACTTGAAGACCCTGCTTCTCATAGCCCCCGCGCGTTCCTAAAAGAGATGGATAAAGCTCCGGCGGTCGTATTCTTAACTGTCATTATGTTAGGAATCATCTCAGCTGTTTTGTTGCGGTTGCGCACGGGCGCTATGCCCGAGTACGAACAACCACAAGCTGGTATTACGGATATTTTATTTAGTGCAATTTTGGTGCCCATGATGGATTTAATCGCGAGACTTCGGTGGGCTACGCTTTTAATTTTGTTCCTGGTTTTATCCTATAGGTTTACGGATTTAATCTGGGGTGGGTTTGCTTATCCTTTTTATATGGGCACTAATTTTGGTGCTCTTGGACATAGTTTGACAGAAGTCGGTTTGGCCTCAAAAACCATCGGAGTGTTTGCCACCATGCTCGGTATTGGTCTAGGTGGTTTGGCAATGCTTAAATATGGCCGTATGCCGGTTATGCTGGTCGGAGCAATTTTTGCAGCGCTAACGAATTTATTATTTGCTGACTTGGCTATGGGCGCGCATTTTATGGATGGCTTTCTTAAATTTACCCAGCTCGAGCACTTCTTCGCATTGTTTAAAATCGACCTCCCTCTCGCACGGCTCATAGCGGCAATATTTGCTGAAAATGTGGCTGTGGGTGTAGCTAGTGCAGCTTCAGTAGCGTTCTTGTCATCAATAGTCAGTAAGAAATATGCTGCAACACAATACGCCTTACTTGCATCCTTGACATTTTTGATAGGTATATTGGGTCGCCCTGCAATTGGTCAAATTATTGAGACAGAAGGTTTTGCTCAAGCTTTCATCATCTGTGCGTGGTTGGGTACAGTTGCTGTGGCATTGACGGCATTAGAATGGTTCAGACAGACCCAAAACAAACACAATGCTACAGCTAACTAGCTAGTTTTTCTGCCTCTGATTTTGTCCAGGTAGCGACCATTTCTGAGAGTTCTTCTGCGCTAACTGGTTTGGTCATAAAATCGTTCATACCTGAATCAAAACAAGCATTGCGATCATCATCAAACGCGTTTGCGGTTAAAGCAATGATAGGTCTGTCAAAGCCAAAGGCCCTGATTTTACGCGTGGATTCCAGCCCGTCCATATTAGGCATACGCATATCCATAAAAATCAAATCATATTTTTTCTTGCTGACGGCATCTAGTGCCAAGGCGCCGTCTTCGACAGTATCCACGTTTGCACCTTCTGCCTCTAGCAAGGTGCGGGTCAACAGGGCGTTAATGGCATTGTCTTCGGCAAGCAATATCTGCAAACCATCAGCGGGCTTTGGCGTCGCCTCTTCACCTGGCATTTCTTCGGATATGATGGCCTCAGAAGATTCAGTACCGCCAACAGCTTTGGCTATTACATCGTCGCGCCAATTTGTACCAAGCACGTTGGTACTGTCCTCAATTGGCAAAGCCCTGCGTTCCATCATGCGTGTGCTTTCTTGTGGTTCTGTCTGAGGTTCTGCCTGTGGTTCTGTCTGTGGTGTAGGCACAGCAACCTGTTCTTGAGATGTGGTTTGCGCAGTTTGTTCCTGGCTAATTTGGTCAGCGACAGGTGGAGCTACAACGTTGCTTTGTGGTGGTTCAGATACCGATTGGTTGTCTGAGTAGGCATATTCATCTGCGCGCTTATTAAGCGTATCGTCAAGCTCTGTAGACAGGTCAGGCGCAGCAAATTCTAAGGGCTGAGCTGCATTTTTAACATTTGTAACAGGTTGTGATGTATCCGTTGTGGCTGAAGTCGCCTCGACATTTTGAGCAGGCTTTGTATTTGGTTCAACAATTTGTGCTGGTGCAGGCGCAAGTGCAGGCGCAGCGGTTTGCTGGAGTTCTGGTTGCGTTTGTGTACCTTGATTTTGCGGCACAGATGCCGTCATAAAAATTGTAACATTGCGGGCAATGGCAAGGGCATTTCCGTCCGCCATTGTGCTTTCAACCCAATCAAACACGCTTTCATTGGGTGCAGTGCCAATACGGGTTTCAAATCGTTGTGCGCCCGCATTCACTGGTGCTGGCCATCCTGCCAATGGTTTTGCGCACCAATCCTGAACCTGTCCGCCATATAATTGCAAAAAAGCGGCATTGACAAACAGAACCAACCCGGCTTGATTCCGTTTGAGTAACGGGTCAGGCCAAGGCCATAAATTTGATGCTAAAACTTCATCTCCAGACATGCATAGTTCCCTTAAGGCCATTACAGGCATAATCGCGGTTAATTTAGCCGCTATTTCCTAAAAATAGTCTTACTAAAAGACAAATAATTGCAAAAAAGTACTATTGTGTTTTGAGTTTTGATAAATCCCGCCGAATCCCTGGCCATGCGGGCAGCATTGTAAGCCCTCTGACGACATAATATATTAAAAATGCGGCCCAAACACCTGATCCGCCGTATTTTGGCTCTAGGACTGCGTGCGCCGCAAAATAAATGGCAACCGCTGCCACACCTGCATTGCGCATTGCTTTGGTGCGGGTAATGCCAATATAAATCCCGTCAAGCTGCCATGCCCCAAAACCAAGAATGGGCGCTAAGGCACAATAGGGCAAGTAAAGCCGAGCACTCGCTCTTACGGCTGCATCACTCGTCAATTGGTCAATAATAAACGGCCCAAAGACAAATGCTGCCAGGCTACATAACAGGGCAAAAACAAAGGAAAATTCTGTGGTCAAACGTACGGCTCTGTCAAATTTTTTAATGTCGCGTGCGCCAAATGCGGCGCCGACCCTTGCTTCTGCCACATGAGCAAAACTATCAAGAACCAAAGCAATCATGGTAATAAATTGTAAAAGGACGGTATGGCCAGCTAAGAAGGTGGTGCCTTGCTCGGTAGCTGCGCGGGAAAAAAACGTAAACCCAAGGGTGAGAGCTAACGTCCGAATAAAGATATTGCTGTTGGCAGTCCCGAGTTTTTTCAAGGCGAGTATATCAAGCAATGTACCAAGCTGGGCTGCTATTTTATCAAACCCACCGCGTGATTTTATTTCAAAGGCTGCCAATATAAGCCCTGCGAATAGCCCGCTCCACTCTGCTATAGCCGAAGCAATGCCGACCCCGTATAATCCCCAGCCAAATTTGGCGACAAACAACAACGAAAGCGGAGCGTTTATCAAATTTAGAACAATTTGCATGTAAAGCGCCCGCGCTGGACGTGCCAGTCCAATAAACCACCCCATGAGGGCAATAGATGACAATGTAGCTGGTAGCCCCCAAAGCCGGGCATGAAGATATTGCCGCACGCCGTGGTCAACCTCGGTTTCAGCTGGAAAAAACTGCATGATACCGTCTATCAAAACGCCTTGAAACGTAAATATAATGAGCCCGATAGCAAACCCCATAGGTACGGCACGAAATAAATGTGCTTGCACGGCCCGTTGATCATTTGCACCGTCTGCTTGCGCCGAAAGCCCGCCTGTGCTCATTCGTAAAAACCCAAAACCCCAATAAAAAATGCCAAAAATAACCGCTCCCAAACCAATGCTGGCGAGAGCTTCGCGGCCAACAAAATTGCCAATGACCCATGTGTCAACAAAGCCGACAATTGGTGCCGCGGCATTGGCGAGCATGATCGGAAAAGCGCCGTAAAGTACGGCCTTTCTAGACAGCAATTTAGGAGAAATTTTGGCTGTCGACATTATTGATTGTTAGGTTTGGTATTGGACTTGGTAACTGGTTTTTTATCTTGGTTTACGGCTAGCAAAAAATGCCCGTGCAAAATTGATATTGGTTCGTCATACCTGTATTGCCAGGCCCTGACGCGTACATTGGCAACACGGGACCCTTGTTTTGCGACGACGGCTCTCGCAAAGGTGTCTTTTGGGTTACCGCGCCTTAAATAGTCCAGATTTATACCTATGGGTTTGGGTAGAGGTTTTGGTTCTCCCATCAACCAAAGTTGAACAATCGCGGTCGTTTCTAAGAACGCGCCAACGGCACCACCATGTAGAGCTTTTAACATTGGATTTCCAATGATGTGCGGAGCGTACGGCAATATTAATGTTAATTCGTCGCCCATCAACAAAGGGCGAATGCCCAATTCTTTCGCATATGGGATACGCGATATCGCTTTGGCTATGCTGGCTTCTGTAATATCCAAAGAGCTCATTTTTTCGCCTTTGTTGCAGGCGGTAAATCTGCCATTGCCTTGGTGCGGGCTAACGGGCTGATTACGTTCTTCATATTACGAGCGGTGGTCATAAAGCTGGCTTGTGATGTTGCGACTGGATCATTTGCGTCCCCGTCGTGGGTAACGGCGCGAACGAAAACCAGATGACGCGTGGTTTTATAGGCGTGCGCTTCGGCTATAAGCGTTTTCCCAGGCTTGCTTGCGCGCATATAATCAATACGAAGATCAAGTGTTGCCACAGGCATAGCCGTTTCAAATGATGAGACCGCCGCAAGACCTGAGGCCTGATCTAATAGTGCCGTCAAAACACCGCCGTGCAAGATGCCCGTATCAATATTGCCAACTAGTTTTTTGTTATACGGCAGGCTTAAGGTCGCGCGACCAATATCAATGGCGACAAATTTAAACCCTAGAAATTTTGCATGGGGGGTCCCCTGTACAAACATGGGCGCCAAATCCCATAGCCGTTTTAATCTCTCAGATTTTTGGTCTTCACTCATTTTTTGCACCTTGATTTAGGCACAACATAACCTGTGTAAGGGGAAATGCTACAAGCATGTTAGACATTATGAAATATTTATACAAAATGGGTGAAATGCATAATAATAAAAAGAAGGGCATAATAAAATGGTGGGCGTTGTTCTGCCTCTAAGCATCAAACAACAGGAAACTCTAACAAAATAGTTTATTCTACAGGTTTGTTGGTTCCGTAATAATAAGTACGGCCTGTTTTCGTTGTTCCTGTTTGCTGCGAAGATTTTGTCGTTGAAGAGCGATGTTGGGAAGAACGATGTTGGGAAGAGCCATATTGGGTAGAATTATAAGAGGATGTATTTGCTCGTGACGAACGGGCTCGGGTTGAGTTTGCTTGTGCCCGCCTGAGAGTTCCAGGTGCACAAACTGCACGGCGCCACTCATAGCGTTCTGGTTTTATTAGGGTGCGTTTGTCGACACTACCATATTTTGCTGGCACATCAACCATATGCTGCCCGCCTTGGTCGACGACTTTTTCCACTCTCACACTTTCATATTCAGCAGGCACAGGTATTTCACGAACGCTACCAGGCTCAACAACAACTTGTTTGCGGATAGTTTTGTATTTAGCTGGGACGGGTATATGTTTAATTTTACCAAGCGAAGTCATAACTTTGCGATTATAGCTTACGCTTTCACCGGGTTCCTCAACCAGGCACCAAATTTCACAAGTTGGCCCGCAATGTGTTGCAGGGAATTGGTTATTAAATTGAGAGATTGCACTTGTAGAACCACTAGTAGACCTTGTTCTGCGTCTAAGAACTCTATCGTCGGCTGTGCTGTGAACTGTATAACCCTGCGCGCGTAATTTAGTTGGGTTGCCTCGCTTCCAAACCAGACGCGGCGCTGTCGTTTGGATGGTGTGTGTCATTCTGCTAAATTCTGGTTTGATGACCGACAATTTATTGTAAGCAGGTCTGACCATAAACTGTTCAGACACAGTTTTATATACGGGTTGGCGGACTTCATAGCGAACACTGGCTTCTTTGGTTAAAACCTGTTCTTGGTGACTGTCCAGTATTGGCTGGGTTACGGCAAGACGAGAATATCCTTCCTCAACTTTCACGCTCTGGGCTGCCTTCGAATATTGTGCAGGTATACGAACCCGCGCATAACATTCTCCGGCTATAGCACCCGAAGGCACCAAGTCTGGTTCCCATATGGCTATTCCAGATTTACTGTCACTGGATTGCCCAGCAAAAGATGTGGAAGGAATGCTCACGGAGAGCAGCAGCAAACAAATGCAAGTTGTCGGCCTTGAAAACGATATCACTTCCCACTCCTTGTCTATTTATCCTAAATTGTCTATTAATCCCAAAACTAACATTAACCATAAGGATAAGTTTTAGCTAAGGTCAAATGATTAGTTCAGTGTGCGAAGCTAAAATAGTCGAGAAAAGGGTTATATTCGCGCAACAAGAGAGTGAAAAATTCTTGTTTCACCATGCGTACCGCGATTTAGGTAAATTTTTGAGCAAGCCAAGTGATTATTATCCAGATCCCGACCGCAAGCAATGCGCCAGTTGCGTTAGCAATACCGTCCAATGGATCCAAAGTTCGACCTGTGTTCAACAAGCCTTGTGTTATTTCAATGCTGGCGCCAAAAACACAAAGCCCCGCCCAAACAAAAATTGGTTTTACACTGGCAAAAGCGGGGAGAGCTACTGCTCCTAACAAAAGATATGCGCACAAATGAGCGACTTTATCTATATAGGAAATAGACAGGGTCGGCATGGCAGGCGATAAGGATTTTACAGCAATGATAAACGCGAATATTGCAGTAAGCCCCAAAAAAAAGCGCCGTAAATTAGTGCTAAAACCTATATAAAACAGGGGTGTTTTTTCCACTATATTGTCCTTTTGCTCTGTTACATCAATTGCCCGATTGTCCATAGCATATGAAACGCAAACATGTCATAATTATGTTCCCAAAATATGTTGCAAAAGGATATAGCATGCATCTTCTAGACCCAAAACAAATTGCTGAAGATCTCCCGGGTTGGAGCGGCGGTGACGATTTTATCACCAAAGTTTTTCAGTTCAAGGATTTCGCCGCCGCTTTTGGTTTCATGAGCGAAATTGCTATTGTCGCCGAAGCTATGAACCATCACCCCCAGTGGTATAATGTTTATAACCGAGTTGATGTGACGCTCACGACCCATGATGCGGGCGGGTTGACTGAAAAAGATGTGACACTAGCAAAACGAATGGAACAGGCTGCGGGATAACTCAGCGCGTGAACGAAATTGTCACCAGATTTGCACCGTCTCCAAGTGGCTATTTACATCTTGGTCATGCCGCGAGCGCAGCTTTGGCCTTTGGGTTTGCCAAAAAAAACTCTGGAAAATGTTTGCTGCGCATAGAAGATATCGACACCACAAGATGCAAGGAGGAATTTGAACAAGCCATATATGAAGACTTGGCATGGCTTGGGTTTAAATGGCCAACGCCTACACGCCGCCAGACCGAACACCTTGCTGATTATGCTGCAGTTCTGGACAAATTGCGCGACATGAAATTGGTTTATCGCTGCTTTAAGACGCGCAAGGAAATCTTAAACGAGATCGCCCGTGCCCCTCATAATCCAGGGGAACCATATACTGGTCCGCGCGAAGTTATGGACGAAGGGCTAGAAAAAGAGCTTGTCGCCGAAGGTAAACTTTACGCTTGGCGGCTGTCTTTGTACCGCTCACAAGAATATCTGGGACGTCAATATAACCGGTTGTCATTTATGAATAATGGGGAGAAAGTCCGCGCCGGTCCTGCCGTGCTTGGAGATGTTATTTTGGCGCGCAAAGATGTCGGCACGAGCTATCATATAGCGTGTTGTCATGATGATGCTTTGCAGGGTGTGACGGATATTGTACGCGGCGTGGATTTGTTAGACAGCACCCACATTCACTGCTTGTTGCAAGAGTTGATGGGCTGGCCTGTACCGCGTTATCATCACCATGCTTTGCTCGTAGACAAGGACGGGAAACGTTTCTCCAAGCGCGATAAATCGCTGACACTACGCGCCCTGCGGCAATCGGGCGCGAGCCCCCAAAATACTCTGGCGCACGCGAGCCAGTTAGGATAAGACGCATCATGGCCGCAAAACTGACATTCGTAGAAGACACCTGGTATTTCGCCGGACTTAAGTCCGAGTTCAAAAATGGTCAGATGACCCACAAAACTATAGCGGGCCAGCCCATTGTTGTTGGACGCGGGCAAGGCGGTAAGATATTTGCTCTGCGCGATATATGCCCGCACCGCGCCGCGCCGTTATCAGCGGGACAAATTTTGGACGACGGCACCGTGGAATGTCCCTATCATGGTTGGCGCTTTGGGCAAGACGATGGTGATTGCACCCATATTCCGGCCATATGCTCCGGACAAAAAGACCCGTCGGCCGGCATAAAAGTCCGTGCTTTTCCGGTGCGCGAAGATGGGCAACTCATATGGGTTTATATTGCCAAAGACGCCAAGTTTAAAGGCGAGCCTGACTGCGAACCGCCCCGCTGGGACATGGCTGATAAAAAACAAATCTTCGTCGACCGCCTGAGGCTAAATTGCCATGTGGACCATGCCGTTATAGGCCTGATGGATCCGGCTCATGTGTCGTTCTTGCACCGACAATGGTGGTGGCGCACGGGTGGTTCCATGCACGATAAAGCAAAGAAATTTGAGCCGCGTGAACGGGGCTGGGCCATGGCCGCCCACACCCCATCTTCCAACTCGCTCGGTTATAAAATCCTCGGCGGCAAGCCAATAACGGAAATTGCTTTCCGGCTCCCCGGTGTCCGTACCGAAGAAATAACTGTCGGCAAGAAAAGCATACTGTCCTTCACCGCAGTCGTGCCCATCGACGAAAACAACACAGAAATTACCTCGGTGTTTTTCTCCGACATGGCCATAGTCAAAATCCTCAAACCCTTCATCAAAAAAGGCGCAAATATATTCCTGAACCAAGACGGCGATATCATCAAATTACAAGCAGAATGCCTAAAACATGACCCCCGCCTCATGCTCATCGACGATGCCGACAAGCAAGCAAAATGGTATTACCAGCTTAAAAAAGAATGGGCGAAGTCGCGGGCAGAAAAACGGAATTTTGTTAATCCGGTCAAAGCCACGACACTTAGGTGGCGGTCATAAACTACGAACGTCCGGATGGACATGTATTATATGTTTCGACAATTTATGTTTTTTAGGCAAGCCCAAGACATAGTCTGCGGCCTTAAAAATAACAGCCCATTCCAACTCATTTTCTGGCCCATGCATCTCATTGTCACCAACAAAGCTAACGAATACCATTTTTGCATTTACACCATTGCTTCTTAAAAACCAAAGATGAGCTAATCTATTAGAGTATTGGTAAAAAACCTCACTCCAAGAAGCCCTTGGGATAGCTCCAAGCTCATTGCTTACTTTCGCAAGAGATTTTTTAATCAAAGCTCGTGACTTGTTACTAGCACTCGTGGCAGGTGTAAAAAATTCGCTTAAATGAGCTTTGGCCTCAATAAGAAAAACGGTGTCGCCTGCAACGGCTAAGCCATCCCAAACTGGACCTTTACGCGGCCAAAACTCTTCTAATTGAGACTTAAGATAATCCATTCCGAGTAATTTCAAAAAAGAACTATCTTGGTATTCTGCATAATCATCGCAAGCTAGAGGTGATAACCATGCCAGCTTAGGATAGCTAGCGGGCTGCAGTAATTCAGGACTGTCTTTTACACAAATTTGAAGCCATTTTTGGCTTCCTTTTATTCCTGCCTTTTGTTTAATTCGACTCATCTACTGGTTCAAGAAACTCCTTAGCTTCCGTGACCTGCTTGGATGCTTTAGTTTACGCAAAGCCTTGGCTTCGATCTGCCTGATACGTTCGCGGGTTACGCTGAACTGTTGGCCGACTTCTTCTAGGGTGTGGTCGGTGTTCATGCCGATACCGAAGCGCATGCGTAGAACGCGCTCCTCGCGTGGGGTCAGGGACGCCAGCACGCGGGTTGTTGTTTCGCGCAGGTTCGATTGGATGGCAGCATCAATTGGCAGGATGGCAGAACTGTCTTCGATAAAGTCGCCGAGCTGGCTGTCTTCTTCGTCGCCGATAGGGGTTTCCAGAGAAATCGGTTCTTTGGCAATTTTCATCACCTTGCGGACCTTATCCAGCGGCATGGCAAGCTTTTTGGCGAGTTCTTCTGGTGTCGGCTCGCGACCGATTTCGTGCAAAATTTGACGGCTGGTGCGGACGATCTTGTTGATAGTCTCGATCATATGCACTGGAATACGGATGGTACGGGCTTGGTCTGCGATAGAGCGGGTGATGGCTTGGCGTATCCACCATGTTGCATAGGTCGAGAATTTATAACCACGGCGATATTCAAATTTATCGACCGCCTTCATCAGGCCGATATTACCTTCTTGGATGAGGTCAAGAAATTGCAGGCCGCGGTTCGTGTATTTTTTGGCAATAGAAATCACCAAGCGAAGATTGGCCTCAACCATTTCTTTTTTGGCTTGTGCGGCTTCGCGCTCACCCTTTTGCACGGTCTGAACAATACGCCGAAATTCGTCAACCGGCACGCCGGTTTCTTGAGATTGTTCGGCGATTTCGGCGCGGAGTTTTTCAATAGTACGGTTTTCGCGGCCAATAAATCTATCCCAAGCATCGGAGCGTCCTTTTAAATCTTCAACCCAATCGGGATTAAGTTCACTGCCCAAATAACAAGCCAGAAAATCTTGGCGCGGCACACCATTGCCGTCCGCGAGGCGCATTAATTTGCCCTCAAGGCCGATAAGGCGTTTATTGATGGCATAAAGCTGCCCGACAAGGGCTTCGATCCGAGCGTTGTTAAGCTGTAAGGATTTCAGAGCTTTGATGATTTGTTCTTGCAGATCCTCAAATTCGCTCAACTGCGGTTTGCGCAAAACCTTACCTTTAAGGCGTGCCCGGATTTGCATGTCTTGTAAGTTTTGGAAGCGAGCAAAATCGCTACCAATTGCGTTTAAAATTTCGAAAATGCCTTCACGAAGCTCAGCTTCCATAGCCGCCATAGAAAGATTGATTTTTTCGTCTTCGTCTTCCTCGTCGTCGTCCTCTAAGGTCTTCTCACCCTCTGCATGGGTCGCCTTTACCAGGACGGGCCCATGTTGCGGCTTCTCTATTTTTTCACCCTTTTCAGGTTCGATCTCGCCCTTTTCTATTTTTTCACGTCTGACGGCTGCACCTGAACGGTCTTCTTGGACATTGCCGATGGACAGGTTGTAAGTAGAGTCCAGATCAATGATATCACGAAGGAGAATACGTTCTTCTTCCAGCTCTTCGCGCCAAACCATAATGGCTTCGAAGGTCAGCGCACTTTCGCACAGACCTTTAATCATAGTATCACGACCGGCTTCGATCCGTTTGGCAATGGCGATTTCGCCTTCGCGGGATAAAAGTTCAACCGTACCCATTTCGCGTAAATACATCCGCACGGGATCGTCCGTTCTATCGTGTGCAGGTTTGGAATTACCACCTTTGACAACGCGGCTATCCGCCTTGGTCAGTGTGTTATTGGAGCTGTCCCCTTGGTCTTTATCGTCAACCACAGAAATACCGAGTTCAGAAAGTTCGGACAACGTCACTTCGATTTGGTCGGGCGTGATCTCTTCCGTGTTCAAATGTTTGTTAAGCTCGGACGTGGCTAAAAGCCCGCTTTTTTTTGCGACAGCAATCATCCGCTTAACGGCTACGTCGTTCATATCAAGCATGATGGTTTTTTCTTTTGGCGCGGCTTTTGTTTTTTTAACAACGGTTTCCTCGCCGTTGCTTTTGCTGGCTGGTTTTTTAGTTGCCGTTTTGGAAGCCTTTTTAACGGCTGCTTTTTTTGTGGCTGGTTTAGCCATAAACTTTCTCCATTTTGCAGCGCAGGAACACTAAAACATAGTTTTCCAACGCCAAAACAACCCCGCCCCGCCCGAAACAACCTTGCTTCGTAGGCAGGTGGAGCCTTATATTTTCGTGCTCACACTCGGTATGAGCAAATTATTTACGCACATTTAAGACCGGTTCGGCCCAATCGCGCGTGACAAACGTTGTAGTGCGTTTGCCTGGTCGCTGCGAATGGTATCAGCCAGTCGCCCGCGTGTATCTTCTTTGGCCGCACCACTACTTTCGCGGCGCATCAATTTTCGCGCTTCGGTCAACCAAATTGCCTGACGTTGCGCAATTTTTGCATCAACGCCGCCCATTGCTGCAATGGCTAAATTGCGTTCACGCATAAAAGGCTTGATGGCTGCAGCCATTCCTTCTTCTTCTATATGGGCAATGAGCGCGCGTTTATCAACAGCTATTGTGTTTTGCCAATAATTTAAAAGGGCATTTTGTAAGTTCTCGCAAGCCGGTGAGCTAAATTTCAAGCCAAATAAAGTTTGGTCAATGCACTCCAAGAGTTCAGGCCATTCTAGAACAGCGCCAATTAAGCGGCGTTCGCGGGCAATTTGTTGAGCTTGTGGCTGCATTTTGTTTTGTTGTGATTTTGTTGGCTTTTGTTTGCCGCCCCATGCGCCTTTTTTGCGATAAGGACTATTGCCGGGAACCCATTTTGGACGCCCAAATTCTTTGTCGAACCGCTCCAGCAATGCCGTTTTATATTGCTCGCGTACACCTTGGTCGCTGATATCGCGTAATACACCGAAGATTCTATTTTTAAGTCCGGCTTTTGCTTCAGGGCTATCCAACACTTCGCGTTCAATCTCGCGGCGCCATAACATGTCAACGAGAGGAACAGACCTTTCGAGCACTTTTCGCATAGCCTCCACACCTTTAGCCCGCAAAAGATCGTCCGGGTCTTGCCCGTCAGGCAAGAGGGCGAAGCGCAATGTCTGTCCAGGGCGTAACAAAGGCAAAGCTCTTTCCACAGAACGAAATGCAGCTCTAAGACCTGCTTTATCCCCATCAAAACAAAGCGTTGGCTCTGGCCCGGCGCGCCACAATAGCGCCAATTGATCTTCGGTTAAGGCCGTACCAAGCGGGGCACAGGCATGTTCAAACCCGGCACGCACCAAGGCAATAACATCCATATATCCTTCCGCTACAATAAGCCCCCGCGCACCATTGCCAGGCTTATGTAAAGATTTGCGGGCTTCAGGGTAACGGTAGAGGACGCCGCCTTTGTGAAAAAGATTGGTTTCGGGTGAGTTGAGATATTTAGCTGTTTTTTTATTTGGAGCTTCCGTCTCTAGGGCCCTTCCGCCAAAGGCGATCAACCGCCCGCGCGCATCGGTGATCGGGAACATGATGCGGCCCCGAAACCTGTCCCACGGTTTCTTGTTTTGGCTGCTGTCATCAGGCCGAATAACCAAACCTGCCTCAACGAGCCTTTCTATGGATGCACCTTGCTGCACCATTTCGTCGATCAATGCGCTAAAGCTATGTGGCGCAAAACCAATTCCGAACCGTTTACAATCTTGGTTCGTCAACCCTCGGGTTTTTAGATATGTTCGTGCCTCTTTGCCTATTTCTCGCCGCAAGGTTTTCTCAAAAAATTCTTTTGAACGCTCAATCCAGCTTATTGTTTTTTTGTTAGATGCGGCGCGGGCTTCAGCTTGTGGATCAGCCGCAGGCAACTCCATACCGGCCATAATTGCCAACCGCTCTACGGCTTCTGGGAAACTTAGGCCCTCAACTTCCATAAGGAACGAAATAGCATCGCCGTGTTTGCCCGAAGAAAAACAATGATAAAACCCTTTTTCGTCATTCACAAAAAATGATGGCGTTTTCTCGTTGGTAAAAGGCGAGAGCCCGGCAAATTCGCGGCCTTGGCGCTTTAATTTGACATGTTTACCCACCACATCCGAAGGCCGGATGCGGGCTTTAAGCTCATCAATAAAATGTTCGCCAAATTGCATCGGGGTATTGTAGAATGTCTGAATGCGAAATGCGAGTCCTGAAAGGAGCTAATATGATTAAAGATCAAAATGTCAAAACGGCTATTGATGTGGCGGGTAAAATGTTCGGTGAGCAAATCGCAAACTGGTGCACCGCCTGTTTTTGGCTAACACAAATATATTTGTCGGCAAGTTTATTTTCCGTCCCGAAAGCTGATAATTTCACCGTGAGTTTTGTAGTCTGGTGACAGGAGGGGGACGAGACGTTTTGCTATGTCTATTGGTTTTGGTAATGTATCCGGGTCTTCGCCGGGCATGGCATTGGCGCGCATTTTTGTGCTCACTGGGCCAGGGTTGACTAAATTAATGCGCAGATTTGTTTTTTCGGTCTCGGCGGCCCAACACTGAACCATGGCGTCCAATGCCGATTTACTGGCTGCATATGCGCCCCAAAAAGCATTGCGTGATTGTGCACCGCGTGAACTAACAAAGACGGCGCGACCAGAGGAGGATGCCATCAATAAAGGCTCAAACGATCTTATTAAACGGAAGTTTGCTGTGATATTCACCGCTATAGTTTCGTCAAATATTTTCGGCGAAATATGCGGTACAGGGGCAATCTCGCCGAGCACACCGGCATTCGACAAGAGACCATCAAGTCTGCCCCAACGTTCATACACGGCTGCACCCAATTGGTCGATACCGTCCAACATTTTAAAGTCCATAGGCACGACCGTACACTCGCCGATACCGTCTTCTTTTTTAGCCAAAGCACGTATGGCGTCATCTAAATCTTCCAGACCGCCTTGGGTGCGGCCAGTGGCAATTATGTGGGAACCTGCTTTGGCTAGTTCAATTGCGCTGGCATAGCCAATGCCGCGCGACGCGCCTGTGACCAATGTAACACGTCCCGCCAAAGGGCGCTCAGTTTGCGATGATTTATCAGCCATGTTTTACGCTACATCTACGAGGAAAGAAAGTTGCGGATTTTCGCCTGCGTTCTTTCGCTCATTATCAACAAGAGACGTAGGATAGTCGCCGGTAAAACAATGATCGGAGAATTGCGGATATTCGGCGTTGCGAGACAGATCACCGAGAGCGCCGTACAGGCCTTCAATAGAAAGAAAACCGAGGGTATCCGCGCCGAGCAATTCGCGCATGCCTTCTAGGTCGTAATTGGCGGCTAGAAGTTTATCCGTACTCGGCATATCGACGCCGTAAAAATCTGGATGTCTTATCTCTGGCGAGGCGGAGCGGAAATGAACCTCTGCTGCGCCAGCATCTCTAATCATCCGCACTATTTTGGTCGAAGTGGTGCCCCGGACAATACTGTCATCAACAAGCAGGACTTTTTTGCCTTTAATTAGGCTGTGATTTGCGGAGTGTTTTAGGCGCACGCCAATATCCCGGATGGCTTGTGTCGGCTGAATAAAGGTACGGCCAACATAGTGATTACGGATTATGCCGAGCTCAAACGGTATTTGAGCGGCCTGAGCAAAGCCAAGTGCAGCAGGTACACCGCTGTCGGGAACTGGAATTATCAGGTCTACATCTGCGGGGCATTCTTTGGCAAGGCGAACGCCCATACGCTTGCGGACTTCATAGACACTTTGCCCGCCAACAATGCTATCTGGTCTTGCGAAATAAACGAATTCAAACACACAGGGGCGGGTTGGAATTTTAGGGAAAGCTCGTATAAATTCAATGCCGTCTTTGGTTATGACAACAACCTCACCCGGTTCCAGTTCGCGAACCAATTTTGCATCAATAATATCAAGAGCACAGGTCTCGGACGCTAGAATATAGGCATCTCCCTTTTTGCCAATAACAAGTGGGCGTATCCCTAGCCTGTCTCTGGCACCTATCAGTTTTTTATTGGTGACGCCGACAAATGCAAAACCGCCATCAATTTGACGAAGTGCATCAATAAACCGGTCAATAAAAGCTGTGCGTCTGGAACGGGAAATAAGATGTAACACGACTTCGGTGTCACTCGTTGATTGAAAAATAGCGCCGTCATGTACCAGTTGTTCGCGCAACAAATAAGCATTGGTCAAATGACCATTATGGGCAATAGCCAAACCACCGCTGGCCATTTCAGCAAAAAGTGGTTGGGTGTTACGCAACAAAGTTTTCCCGGCAGTTGAATAGCGATTATGGCCTATAGCGGCATGACCGGGCAGCCGTTGACGTAAATCTTTGCCGGTGAAGTTTTCGCCAACCAAACCAATGTGACGTTCAGAGTGAAATTTACCATCAAAACTGGCAATCCCACACGCTTCTTGGCCTCGGTGTTGCAACGCATGAAGTCCAAGTGTCGTAAGTGCTGCAGCATCTTCGACACCATAAACGCCAAAAACCCCGCATTCTTCACGAATTTTGGGGGACATAATTAAATCTTTAGGCGCAGTATAAGTAGGCATTTTATGCAGCTTTCTACTCTTTAATATTTAATTGATACATCATTGTTCGTTTTGTGGGATATCTGGCAACATTTCTGATTGTTTGCCTTGGGTTTTTGTGTAGTCAGCCACTTCTTTGGCGCGTGCAAAAGGTAAATTTACCAACATATCAGCAGTTTTACGCAGTATAGGATAGGTTTTTGCTTGCCCAATCCAATCGGCAGGCTCTCCGTCTTTTGCCAAATTTGATACGACAAGAACAAGTAATGAAGCTAGGATTGTGCCGCGTAAAACGCCAAACCCCAACCCTAAAAGCCGGTCAAGCAAAGAAGGGCCGCGCCCACGCAGAGTTTTGGCCCAGCCGCGCATTAAAAAGCGAGATAAGATATACAGAAACCCGAAAACACCGAGGAGAAGGACACTATCCGCAAGCCATGCAGGCTTGATAAGGCTCTGCATATTAATTTGGTAACGACCAAATAAAAACAACGCGCCAACCACACCAATTGCAAGTGCAATTATTGAAATTAGTTCTCGGGATAACCCGCGCACAAAAGCTAAAACGGCGGAAACACCTAAAATAACAATGACAACAGTGTCAAAACCACCAAATGACATGCCTGCAAATTCCATGCTCTACTCCGTGACAAGTAATTATGGGGGCTATAAAAGAATCGCCGCTCGTTAAGAATCTATAGGGCTTCTACACGGGTAATCAAGTCTGGCAAAGTGTTGATTTCAAGAATAGGCAGTTGTGAGGAGATATTTTTAGTTTCCCCTTGTTTGTTTAAGGTTGCGATTGCACACTTAAACCCAAGTTTTGCAGCTTCTTTTAACCGTGCATCACTGCGAGATGCTTGGCGGACATCGCCGGAAAGGCTCAGCTCGCCAAAGACAACGCAATCAGCCGGTAGCGGTTTGTCAAATATTGAAGAGATTAATGCGGCCGCAACGGCTAAGTCTGCGGCTGGCTCTGCTATTTTTAAGCCGCCGGCTACATTCAGATAGACATCCTTACCGCCAAAATTAATCCCACACCGCGCTTCTAACACGGCTAATACCATGGCAAGACGCCCACTGTCCCAGCCAACAACAGCGCGGCGCGGCGTCCCAAAGGCGGCTGGTGCAACCAAGGCCTGAATTTCAGTGAGCAAAGGACGCGTACCCTCTAGGCCAGCAAATACGGCTGCACCAGATGCAGCCTCCTCGCGGCCATCAAGGAACAAGGCTGATGGATTGGCAACTTCATTTAAGCCTTGCCCGCCCATTTCAAATACGCCGATTTCGTCAGTAGGGCCAAAACGGTTTTTATGGGCCCGCAAAATACGAAATTGGTTGGCGCGGTCACCTTCGAAATACAAAACGGCATCAACCATATGCTCTACAACACGCGGGCCAGCAATTTGCCCATCTTTGGTCACATGGCCCACCAAAAGCATTACGGCACCACTTTTCTTGGCATAACGGGTTAACTCTTGAGCGCAGGCGCGTACTTGCGCGACGGTTCCAGGTGCAGCGCCTAATTGATCCGTCCACATAGTTTGAATAGAATCGATAATTACCACATCAGGTTTTTCCGCCAATAATCCATCAATAATCGGACCAAGCGACGTTTCAGCCGCCAGAGATACAGGTGCATTCGAAAGGCCAAGCCGTTTGGCGCGGCGTTTGACTTGCGCCGTGGATTCTTCACCGGAGATATAGGCGGTTTTACATAAAGTTCCACCTTGTCCACATTTAGCCATAAAACCCGCAACTTGTAACAATAATGTAGATTTGCCAATCCCAGGGTCCCCTCCAATCAGTAAAACGGAACCTGGGACAAACCCGCCCCCTGTAACCCGATTAAGCTCGTCAATACCTGTGCTAAGCCTCGGGTGTTCTTCGGTTTCGCCGTCAAGGCTTACAAAATCAATGGCACGTGACCGCCTGCGCCTGCTCGATTTAGGCGAATTTTGCGCCGGAACTTCTTCAACCAAGGTATTCCACTCCCCGCAGGCATCACAACGCCCCGCCCACTTTCCGTGAACGCTACCGCAAGATTGGCAAACGAATATATTTACCGGCTTTCCCATAATTATTGCTCCTTTAACAGGAACAATATAAGAACACGCTAATTTTGTCAATAATGTTCTGTAATTGTTCTTTTTGTGTTGGCTCGACACTTGCATATATTAGGGAGTAGTGACTTTTATGGCACAGTATGCACTTTTTTTCATAACAAGCATGACAATGCTTTGTATCGGTGTTAAAAATCGCATAACGTCCATTCAGAATTTTATAATTTATCTTAACCAAAACCATCAACTAAAACAAAAGGGGACCTTTATGTTCAACAAAAAAATAGGATTGCTAGCTTCCACTGCGCTTGTCGCCAGTGTAGCATTTTCAGGCGCAGCCAGCGCACAAGTTAAAGACGAGATTATCGTCACAGCGACCAAGCGCCAACAGACCTTGCAAGAAACACCTGTAACCGTTTCTGTGACGTCAGCAGATGTTTTGGAAAAAGCTCAAATTCTTGACATTCAGGATTTACAATCCGTAGTGCCAAGTTTGCGGGTCGGACAACTACAGACCTCTACTAACACAAATTTCCGTATACGTGGATTTGGTAATGGCGCTAACAATGCTGGTATTGAACCTTCTGTTGGTGTGTTTATTGACGGTGTCTACCGCTCTCGTTCTGCGGCGCAAATTGGTGACCTTCCTAAGCTAGAGCGTATTGAGGTGCTTTCTGGCCCGCAATCTACGCTTTTTGGCAAAAACGCATCAGCAGGTGTTATCAGTGTTGTTACTGCAAAACCATCCTTCCAGTCCCAAGGGTATTTGGAAGCAGGGGCTGGTAATTATGATCAGCGCGTATTTCGGGGTTATGCTACAACGGGTCTATCTGAAACTATAGCCGTTAGCCTTGGCGGTACTTACAATAAGCGTGATGGTTACGCCGAAAGTGCAGTCGCAGGCCAGCCAGCCAGTAATGATCGGGATCGCTGGAATTTACGCGGTCAGTTATTGTTTGAGCCCCGCGACGATATCTCCATTCGTTTTATTGTGGATCACAGCGAAATTGATGAGATTTGTTGTCATGTCGCCAATTTTGTCAATGGGCCAACGGCACCAGCTGTTGTGGCGGTCGGGGGACAATTAGCCAATCCTGCAAACCCATTTGCCTTTGTTAACTTCCAAGATTCAAGTACAACAAACTTCGTCAATGATGATGGTATTTCTGCCCATATCGATGTTGATTTTGATAAATTTTCAGTTACCTCAATCTCATCTTTTCGTAGTAATAAAAATGGCAATGTCAATGATGCGGACTTTACAACGGCACCTATTCTCGTTGCGACCTCTGATGTTGACATTAATACATTCACGCAAGAAATTAGACTGACGTCCACTGGCGACAATATGGTCGATTGGATGGTTGGCGGTTACTATTTCGATGAAGATATTGTACAAATAAGTGGTCTTGATTTTGGACCAGCCTTTAATGCATTTGGTAATGCCATATCAGGGGGTGCGCTTGCGGGTCTCGAGCCTTTATACGGGCTAGCTCCCGGTACGTTTTTCAGTGACCAAAATGACATAGTTGAAACTTTCACCCAACACAATGAAGCTTATTCCGCCTTTGCAACACTTGACTTTCATGCATCAGATAAGTTGACAATAACCGGCGGCCTCAACTTCACCAAAGACAAGAAAAGAGTAACGGGCAGCACCGTCAATAACGAAGTGTTTTCAGCCATTGATCTCAACAACGACCCAACAGTGTTTGGTGTACCACTTCCAACAGTGTTGTTTGGCCAAGAGTTTACGAATGCTACAGGTCTTGCACCGACCCCGGCAAATATAGCCTTTATTGAAGGCGTTGCCCCTGGCACGTCTGCTGCAATTCAGGCTGGCGTTGCGGCTGGCGTTGCTGGTTTACAAGGCTTTCAGTTCACACCGCAATTTCTTGCATTTGGAAATTCGGTCGAAAGTGGCAGATCTAATGACGATCAAGTTACTTGGACTGCGCGTCTTGCTTATGAAGTCAATGATAATATTAACGTCTATGCCAGTGCAGCGACAGGCTTTAAATCCACATCGTGGAATTTGTCACGGGACTCGCGACCAAATGCATCTGATGCGGCGGCACTTGGTGCTGCTGGCCTTTTACAGCCAAACCAATCATTTGGTGGTCGGTTGGCTGGGCCGGAAGATGCTTTAGTTTACGAACTTGGTGTCAAAGCCAGGTTTGATAAAGGTGCCATTAATATTGCCGTATTTGATCAAGAGATCGATGGTTTCCAGTCCAATGTATTTACCGGGACAGCCTTTACATTGTCCAATGCAGGCAAGCAAGGCACGCAAGGCGTAGAATTTGATGCAAGTTATTACCCAGTAGATGCTTTAAAATTGACCTTTGCCGGTATCTATCTAGATTCCAAATACGACGAATTTGCCAATGCACCTACGCCGCAAAATGATCCTAACCAAACACAGGATCTATCGGGGGAAGAGATTGCTGGTATACCGGATTTTGGCTTCTCGACTTCGGCCACCTATACCCATGATTTTGGTGGCGGTACAACCGGATATATTCGCGGCGATTACCAGTATGAAAGCACGATAAGTCCAGTTGGACAAATCTTCTTTGGTGTCGCCAACCCAAGATCAGATACCAATATTGTTAATGGTGCGCTTGGTGTTAATCTTGACAACGGTTTTGGCATTCAGGTTTGGGGCCGCAATATTTTTGATGACAAAGCTTTCATCAGTGCGTTCCCAGGTGTTGTGCAAAACGGCACTATCAATGTTTATCCCACTGCGCCAGCAACGTACGGCGTATTGGTTCGCAAGGACTTTTAATGAACGTATTAAACGAGCTTATGATGTGAACTGATGTAATATTTGCATCACTCACATCCTAGGGGGAGGAAAGGACGGCTCAGAGGCAACTCGGGGAGCCGTCTTTTTTTGTTTGGAGTTCATAAATTTGACGACCCATAAATTTGAAAAAAGATGAACGGGACATAACGGCTATGCAGTTATAGCCGTTTCCCTATTTGCATTTAGTGCATAGCTACCTATATGCAATATGTAACCGTGAAAGGGATTATCAATGAGCACCAATCCAACAACATATGTCCGCATGATGAAAAGCAAGTTACACCGTGCTACGGTTACACAGGCTGACCTTCATTACGAAGGCTCTATATCTATTGATACGGACTTATTGGAACATGCAGATATTTTGCCTCATGAACAGGTTGATATTCTCAACATTACAAACGGCGAACGCTTTACGACATATGCGATAGAAGCCCCGCGCGGCTCAAAAACATTTGGCCTTAACGGAGCAGCGGCCCGCCGCGTACAGGTCGGCGACCAAATTATCGTGGTCACCTATTGTGATATGGAACGCGAAAAAGCCCGCAATTATGCCCCAACTGTGGTCTTGCTAGACAAAGACAATGAAATCGTGCGCCGAAGCAATTAAACCCTGGACAGTCCCAAGCTTACAAAAGATTTGCTATTTCTCTATCTGCGGCGGCTTCGTCTTTTCGGGGTTTCGGCAAATAATTCCGCGAGCTTTTCTGTCATAACGCCGCCAAGTTCTACAACGTCGGTAATGGTAACGGCACGTTTATACCATCTTGTGACATCGTGGTTGATACCAATAGCTATTAATTCTACGTCTGAACGGTTTTCCAATTTATCGATAACAAGGTGCAGGTGATGTTCTAAAATACCCGATTTATTTCGAGACTGCGTGGCATCGTCGACAGGTGCCCCGTCTGAGATTACCATCAATATCTTGCGCTGTTCAGGACGGGCTTGTAGGCGGGCATTTGCCCATTCAAGGGCTTCTCCGTCTATGTTTTCCTTTAGTAAGCCTTCGCGCATCATAAGGCCGAGATTGTTTTTTGTGCGCCGCCACGGCATATCTGCACTTTTGTATATTATATGTCGCAAATCATTGAGCCGACCTGGGCCAGCGGGCTTATCATTGGCCAGCCAGTCTTGAAACGATGCGCCGCCTTTCCACGCTCTTGTCGTAAAGCCAAGAATTTCACATTTGACCGCGCAGCGCTCTAGGGTACGTGCCAAAATATCTGCGCACACGGCGGCCATCATAATAGGGCGACCCCGCATGGAGCCTGAATTATCGAGCAAAATAGAAACCACCGTATCCCTGAACTCCATCTGCTTTTCTTCTTTAAAGGTTAGCGGTGAGGTCGGATCGGTAATGACACGGGTAAGTCGGGCTGTGTCGAGCACACCTTCTTCTAAATCAAAACGCCACGATCTTTGCTGCTGCGCCATAAGCCGGCGCTGCAAGCGGTTGGCAAGGCGTGCAATTACAGACGTCAGAGACTTCATATGGCCGTCAAGATATGTTCGTAGCCGTGCGAGCTCGTCCTGTTCGCATAACTCTTCTGCGCGGATAACTTCATCGTGTTTGTTGGTAAAATATTTATAGGGCGCTGGAGAGTTTAGTAAATCAGGGTTGCGCTGAGCCGGATCCGGGACTTGGTCACCTTCTGCGCCCTCTCCTTCAAAATCATCGGCATCGACTATGTCTTTGCTTGTATCATCTTCGTCGAGTGCGTCAGCTTGGGCCAATTGCGTTTCACCGGAATCGCTCTTGTCTTGTTGGTCTTGCGCATTGTTGGGATTTTGCTGATCTTCTCGGGATTCATTGTCCTCGTCTTCACTCTGATCAATATCGGCGAGTTCGTTGCCCATGTCCAAAGCCTTGAGCAAGTCCAATGCGCGCTCGGAAAATGCAGCTTGGTCGGCAAGAGAAATGGAAAGGGCTGATAACTCATCTCCCCCTATTTCGGAAATATAATCACGCCAAGCGTTCATCAATCCTTCGGTGCCATCAGGGGCTGAGCGCCCTGTGAATATTTCGCGAGCAATTACACCTACTGCTTCGGCTAACGGCGCATCTTTTTGCTCCAAATCGGGATTATGATACCCGCGCCGCCGCGCCCGTGCATCTGCAGCAGCATAGAGATTGTCGCCAACCCCGGCCATAACCTGCGCCCCCAGCGCTTCAACACGCGCCTGTTCCAAAGCTTCATAAATCGCCAAAGCCGGCCCCGGTTTGGGAAGGTTTTTGGCGTACACATCTGTATCATGTAACGCCAATCTTAACGCCAAAGCGTCCGCCTCTCCGCGTGACTTGGCCACGGCTTGTGTGGTCGGCTGGGAAACAGGCAAAGGCAGTACTACTTGCGTCTCACTTTTTCCATCCTTGTTGGCGCGGTGCACAATCCCGCCAACTTCACCGCCAAATTGAACATCCAACTCGCGCTCACCAGACAGAGCTCGCGTCGCGGCGCTAAGGGCGCGTTTGAAGGTGTCTTGTGTGGTTGGGGTGTTGGTCATTAAAAAACTTGCAACTGTTTTAAATTACATCCTTCAACACTATGCGACCATAACAGTTGTGGCGGCTTCTGGAAGGTCTTCACCGAATGCGCGTTGGTAAAACTCGGCGATGACCGGACGTTCCAGCTCGTCGCATTTGTTTAAGAAAGTCATACGAAAGCCGGTTGCGATGTCGCCAGCAAAAATGCGGGCGTTCTCAGCCCAGTTCATCACGGTGCGCGGGCTCATCAGGGTCGAGATATCGCCTGCCATAAACGCATTACGGGTCATGTCTGCAACCCGTACCATTTTGGCGAGTGTGTCGCGGCCTTCGGGCGTATCATAGCTGGGTGATTTGGCCAGCACGATTGCGGTTTCCTCGTCGTGGCCTAGATAGTTCAACGTCGTGACAATAGACCACCTGTCCATTTGGCCCTGGTTAATCTGCTGGGTGCCGTGATACAGACCCGTTGTATCGCCGAGCCCAACCGTATTGGTGGTTGAGAATAGACGGAACGCAGAATGCGGTGTAATCACACGGTTCTGATCAAGCAAGGTCAGGCGGCCTTCGGCCTCTAATATGCGTTGGATAACAAACATCACATCTGGCCTGCCTGCATCATATTCATCAAATACCAAGGCCACAGGATTTTGTAGAGCCCAAGGCAACAGACCTTCGCGAAATTCCGTTACCTGTTTGCCGTCCTTAAGAACAATGGCATCCTTACCAACCAGGTCAATACGCGACACATGTCCATCAAGATTTATGCGCACCACTGGCCAGTTGAGCCGTGCGGCCACTTGTTCAATATGGGTTGATTTCCCCGTGCCGTGATAACCTTGCACCATGACCCGACGGTTAAACACAAACCCGGCTAAAATAGCGCGGGTGGTTTCAGGGTCAAAACGATAGGCTTCGTCAACAGAAGGTGTATATTCGCACGGCTGGCTAAAGGCAGGTATAGGCGCTTGGAAATCGACACCAAAAACATCTTTGGCAGAGACTTCAATATCAGGGCTTGTAATGGGAAAATGATCGATCATGTATGATACCTATATGTTGAGTATTGGTTATGCATTTGATGTTAAATTTGTTTATATCTTGGTCAATAATAATCTATACACTTATTATGAAAATTTATTGCAATGCAAATATTCTAAAAAATCACAAAACGAAATTAAGCCAACTTAGTCGTCTTTAAGACCTTATAGGCCTTGACCACGCGCTGGAAGGACACTTCTGTGGTGCGGTCGCCGCCATTAGCATCTGGATGCAGTTGCTTGACCAATTGCGTATAGCGCTCGCGTACCATTTTTGGGCCGGAAAATTCGTCCAAACCAAGATCGTTTAAAGCTTTCATTTGCAATTTTGACAGCCGTCTGCGCGGCGCTTCGGTAGGTGCTTCTGCCCCGTCTCCGAAAATATTGTAATCATCTGCAAAATCCGCAGCGCCGGCTTTGGACTTGCGGCGTACTTTGGCGCGGTCTCCCGTGTTTTTGCGAACATCCCAAGTAGGGCGGTGGCCGTGGCGGGCACCTTTTTGCCAAGTGGCAATATCTTCGTCGCTCATTTCGGAGAAGAAATTCCAGTTTTTATTGTATTCGCGCGCATGTGGTGCGCAAAAATAATAATATTCGCGTAGGCGATCCGGACTTTTTGGCGCTTTGCACCCCCCCTTGGACAAGCACCCGGCCCATTCACACGGCATATCCTCCGGCTTTAGCTTCTTGCCAGGCGGCTTAATTCTGATATCCATACCCTTCATGCGGTATTTAAATCCGTCGCTCATTTATAAAACTCACTCTTGCGACCCAAAACAATAATATGGGCGCGTTAAAAAAGGCAAACTAAAATGGGGCCAATTGCCACGATTATCAAGGAAAAACTTGAAAAAGCTTTCAACCCAACGCAGTTGCAGGTCATAGACGAAAGCCATAAACATGCAGGCCATGCCGGAATGGCTGGCAAGGAAAGTACAGAGAGCCACTTTCAAGTGATTATCACCTCCGAAATCCTAATGCCCATGAACCGCCTGGCTCGCCACCGCGCAGTGATGGATGTGCTGGCGGACTTAATGGTAGAGCGCGTACACGCGCTAAGGTTGGAAGTTATAACTGCTTGATATTTAAGACTGAGCTGCTTGTCTGATTTTAACCGAAGTAATCTGGTTTCTGTGTCTGGCGATGATTTCAAATCTATGATTATGGAATGAAAAAACCTGACCGACATCTGGAATGGTTTGGCTTTCGTGTATAATAAGCCCCGCTATGGTAACCGCGTCTTCGTCGGGCAAGTCCCAATCTCGGGCTCTGTTAAGATCGCGAACGGGGACATCTCCAGCCACGATGACAGAGCCGTCTTTTTGCAGTTTGACCCCATCAATGTCCTCGTCGAATTCGTCTTGGATATCACCAACAATTTCTTCGATAATGTCTTCCAGTGTGACCACGCCCATAAGGGCACCATATTCATCGACAACCAGAGCAAAATGCGCACGTTTTTGCTGAAAGGCCCTGAGTTGGTCTAATACCGGAGTCGTCTCGGGTGTAAACCAAGGTTCGCGCAATACGGACGTAATGTCCAGCGTATCCATATCGCCATTTGTTGCACTGATAGCGGCCAGCAAGTCTTTGACATGCAGAACGCCGACGACATTATCTATATCGTCTTGCCATAAAGGCAGGCGCGAGTGGCCGGATTCCAATACCTGGTTGATGATTTTTGCCGTCGGCAAGCCTACATCAATCATCACTAGGTTTTTGCGGTGAATCATCACGTCCTCTACATCAAGATCACCGATATTGAGCACGCCCAAAATTTGATCGCGTTCATGTTTGTCAACATTACCTTCTTCAGTATGCAGATGCACAGCGCCGCGAATCTCATCCGCTACCGACCAGTGCCCGGCATCAGATTTGACACCAAATATGCGTAAAACGCCATTTACCAAAACCTGTATAGCACTGACGATTGGCGCAAAAACCCAGACAATCGCACTCACAGGCCGAACAACAGATATGGCGGCTTCATCAGGCCTGGTTATGGCATAGGTTTTGGGCAAAACTTCGGCAAAGATAAGTAGCAGCAATGTCATGACAATCGTGGCATAAAAAACACCGACATCACCGAATAATGACAACATCAATCCGGTCATTAAGGCCGAGGCTAGGATATTGACTAAATTATTGCCAAGCAAAAGAGCGCCAATGAGGCGTTCGCGGCTTTCTAATAAATTCCCAACCAATCCCGCGCGTTTTTGACCATCTTTTGCCAAAGCATGCATGCGTGAGCGCGACGCTGCTGTGAGCGCGGTCTCCGAGCCCGAAAAAAATGCAGATAATACAATCAAGGCTACAATAGAACATAACTTAAGGATGACCTCGGTTGTTAAAAAATCATTCATTTTGCAAGCGCCTTACTAGAACACACTTTTTTCAAATAACCAAGAATGCTGGCGTGACCAACTGAAGGCTCAACAAACGCCCTGCCGATGCCGCGCGCCAAAATAAGTTTCATGTCATCACCTGTATTTTTTTTGTCGCGCCCCATAAAGGCAAATAATGCATCCGGGTCATTTCTGACAGGTGTAGCGAGATCGCATAAAACAGGCATGCCATTGGCACTTAAATGCTGCCGTACCCGCTTTACATCTTGCCCAGAGCAACACCCAAGGTCTTGCGAATACTCAAATGCCATTAACAAGCCTGCACTCACCGCTTCACCGTGTAACAAAGTGCCGTCATAGCCTGCTTTGGCTTCAAGGGCGTGGGCAAAACTATGGCCAAGATTAAGCAAAGCCCGTTCGCCGTGCTCATATTCGTCGCGTTTAACTATATTGGCTTTCGCGGTGCATGAGGAGAGGATGGCTGTGCGCAAAGCGGCTTGATCTAAGCGCAGCAGCTTGCTTGCATTTTCTTCGAGCCAGCCAAAAAAATCTTTGTCGTTGATGAGAGCGTATTTAAGCACTTCTGCGTAGCCAGCCCGCATTTGGCGGGGGTCCAATGTGGAGAGGATATTTGTATCTATCAACACACATTTGGGTTGATAAAAGCTCCCTACTAGGTTTTTGCCAGCGGGTGTGTTTATGGCCGTTTTGCCACCAACGGAGCTGTCGACCTGAGCTAATAGTGTCGTCGGGATTTGAATAAATTGGCAACCACGTTTGAGCACACTGGCGACAAACCCTGTTAAATCACCAATCACCCCGCCGCCAAAGGCAATCAATGTGTCTTCTCTGGAGAAATTGGCTTGCAGGAGCTTGTCCAACACATTTTGTAGAACGGCAAAGCTTTTTGTGTTTTCGCCAGGCTTGAGGATAATTGTTACGACTTCACGATCCCCGAGGCCTTTTTGCAAAGTTTGCAAATGCAATTTCGCTACGGTTTCGTCTGTAAGTATAGCAACGCGCCCACCACTTATATGTGGTTTCAGTATTTTTTGTGTATCTGTAAGCACATTGTGGCCAATATGAATTGGATAAGAGCGCACACCCAACGCAACTGTCAATGTTTCAATATTATTTGTCATAGTAATTTTCTATCGCTTTTAATACACGAGATACGGTACTTGCATGGGAGCAATTACCCGCTTTTACACAAAGGTCAGCTTTGGCGTAAATAGGGTAACGTTTTTGCGCCAAAGCCCTCATCATTGCTTCTGGGTCGTCGACGTCTAATAGTGGGCGTTTGTTTACTTTGCGGTTAACCCGTTCCATATTTACTTTGAAATCAGCTTTTAGCCAAATGGTCAAACTTTTCGCGTTAAGAACTTCTCTCGTTTTTTTAGGGATAAATGCGCCGCCGCCTGTCCCTAATACAAGAGGGCCTTCACCTAATAACCGCGTAATAACCCGCCGTTCACCGGCACGAAATGCTGTTTCGCCGTAGTCTTTGAAATAGCCTTTAACAGACCTGCCGGATGCCTTTTCAATTTCATCGTCGGAATCGTAAAAAGGCATATCTAACCGCTTGGCCAAGCGGCGACCAATCGTGGTTTTTCCTACCCCCATCAAGCCTACTAGGGATATTGATTGCCCACCAAGGTGGTGTGTCCCGATGCTCTCTACCGGGCTATTCATTGGGCCCATTTTTACCAATCCTTTATCAATTCGCAATTAGGCTAAAAATTACATATAATTTACACTACTATGTCTGGTAATTGTTGATATCTCAATGTAATTCTTAATGACATGCAATAATCCAAGAAAAGGATGCACATGAAGAAAATTGGAATACTATTTGTTATTTGCTTAATTGCACTGGCTGGCTGTGGCTACTGGCTCTTACAAAGTACCGAACCAGATAATTTGCAACGCAGCGAAATTATCATTGATGTTGAAGACGTGTTTGAAAAATAAGATGACCACGTTAAAAGCTATATTTGGATTTGTTTGTGCAGTTTTCTTCAGCGTTACTGCTTTTGGTCAAATCAACATAGACGAGCTTAATCCAGCCAGCGTTTATGATGTTGGTATAATACAAGAGAACGGTCTCGACAGTACGCTCTGGCAAGGTGTGTCTTCTGTAAGGGCCGTACGGTTAATTAAAAACATTAATACGGATGCAGAAAACTCTGCCCTTAGCTTAATTCGCGCAGCTTTGTTGTCTGGCGGGATACCTCCACAGGCAAGGGATGGGATTGAGCGTGATGCTTATGTTGCTACCAGGTTAAACGCAGTTCTCGCTTTGGGAAATCTTGAGGAATTTGACGCATTGGCCAACCAATCTGAACTCAACAGAGCCACTCCTATTTTCACCAAAATATTTGTAGAACGAGCATTGCTCGGCGGAGAAATAAATACGGCTTGCGGTATAACTGATAATATCATTATTGCCCGTAAAGCGCCCTATTGGGCCAAGCTGCGCGGGTTTTGCCACGTCATTAGAAATGAAATACCTGCGGCTGAGTTAACGGCAGATTTATTAGTTAGGTCTGGCCATGAGGACAAAGCCTATTTTGCGCTTCTTGGTAATCTAACGGGAACGCGGCCAGAAATAAAGCTGGGGAAAATTGAAACCCCGCTTCAAGTCGCCATGTTGCGCGCGGCATCAAATGCTGAAACACTACAAGTAAAAGCCACACCATTGATTTACACCGCTGCACTTGCGCTTGATGAAACGCAAAATGCACAGGAAAGGCTTTCTGCTTTACTTGCTGGCGCGCATTTATTGACCTCGAAACAAATTCGTGCAACCCTTGCCGATCTTACCGATAAGCCGCTTGAACCCGAAGATATTTTGACTGCAAAACAGTGGGACGCATCTTTATGGGGCGGGTCTTTTTTAGCACTATCTACCAGTGTTGATATAGATACGAAAACGGCATTGGTTGCTGCCATGTTGGAGCAGGCAAGGGCGAACGGACAATTATTAGCCTTTTCAAAGACCTTAAAAACAGAAATTTTTCGTCTTCCTGCAAAACACCAAGCAAAATATAACGCAGAAATTTTTGCGCATGCCGCCATTCTCATGAAAGATACAACCGGCCTGCGCGGGCTTTATCAAGCGTTGGGTAGAGACGATATTTTGAAGGGTCGCATTGCTTTGGCTACAGATGCTCTTAATAACGGTTTTGCGTTCGGGGAACTTGGTACTGATATAGAAAAGCGGCTAAAAGAGAGCGGTACAGTAAAAACGCGGGCAATACGGGATAGCTATATTGCCGTATCTATGGGGGCTCGGTTATCGGACGAAACGGAAGCCATATTATTAAACACCAAATTGACTGGTCGCACCATAAAACCGGGGGCATTTCTTGCAATACAGGCGGCGGCGCGGCGCGGTTCCAAAGCGGAAATAGCCTTGCGTATCTCTAAATTAATAGAGGGCGAGCCACTTCGCGCTGATGCATTTGCTGCGCTTATTGGTGTTCTTAATAATGCGCAAATGCATGATCAGTCTGGCCAGTTGGCGGCTCTAGATGTTTTTACTGTAAAGTGATATTGGCAATGATCGAGTTATTTTTGGATATGATGTACGCGGAACGTGGGGCTTCTGATAACACCATCAATGCGTATCGCCGGGATCTTGAAATTTGCGAAATTGCACTGAACGGCTTTGGACAAAAACTATCTTCAGCGGGTGCAGGTCACTTGGAAGCTTTATTAGCGCAATGGGCAAAAGACGGGTTAGCAAGCTCGACATCTGCGCGGCGCTTGTCGAGTTTGAAACAATATTATAAATACCTACAAATAGAAGGTATAAGGGCAGATAGTCCCGCTAAAAATCTAGTAGGACCAAAACTAGGACGGGCTTTACCAAAAATTATGAGCGAAGATGATGTGGACGCCCTTTTTGCAACGGCTGAAAATCTTGCTCATAATTCGAAAACCTATGATACGCAAACCCCTCTTCATTTTCGTACATATTGTCAGCTGGAAATTCTTTATGCTGGCGGGTTAAGGGTAAGCGAACTCGTCGCAATTCCGTTGGCATCAACAGGGCGCCGCGACAATTGTTTATTCATAAAAGGTAAGGGCGGTAAAGAACGACTTGTCCCGTTGACTGGCAAAGCAGTGCGAGCGATTACACAGTGGAAAAAAATTCGCACATTAACATTGCCGAGCAATGCAATTTTGAAAACGCGCGCAGATAAATATCTGTTTCCGTCTTCATCCAAGCTCGGTCATGTCACCCGAGAGCATTTTGCAAAAAATTTAAAAGCTCTTGCGTTGAAAGCCAATCTCGACGAGAAAAAAATTTCGCCCCATGTGATTCGTCATGCATTTGCAACGCATTTACTAGCACGCGGCGCCGATTTACGCAGTGTTCAGAAACTACTAGGTCATGCCGATATTTCCACAACACAAATTTATACCCATGTACTGGATGAGCGTCTGAAAAAACTGGTGAATTCTGTTCACCCATTAGCCGTTTAAAACACGCCACTTTAATATGGAGGCGTTAAATATGAAGCGCTTGTTTCTATTGGACATTATCAATCATATTTTAGTGAACACAGACGAAAAAGGTAACCAAACCACATAAAAAAACACCCTCACCAAGTTGATTGATGAGGGTGTTTTTAATTTACAGCATTAAACCTAAATTACATGCCGTTACGTTCGGCGTTGGATTTGCAGTCGCCTTTAGATTTATAACTTTCTGAGCTTGCACCTGTGACTTCGCCGTTAACAGCTGTACGGCGCCAGCGGTGCTCGCTGCGTTTGTCAGTGTACAATTCCCATTTGTCATTTGCCCCCAACCCTTTGGGATTGCCATTATAGCCGTGACGTTCAGCGTTGGCGGTACAGCTAGATTTCCCTGTGTAACCTTCACAAGACGACCCAACAATATTACCGTTGCTTGCTTTGCGGCGCCAGCGATGCTCTCCGCGTTTGTCTTTGTAAAATTCCCATTTATCGTTTTCACCTGACATAAAATTCCCCTCGTTAATATGTTTCTACTAGGTCGTGCACCCGTAGTGAGAACACGCATACACCAAAACACCTATTTGGGGAAGTAGTAATTGAAAAAAACACACAAAGGCGCTCACCTGTTGCAGATTAGGTTTTGGCGCGCCCTGTTGACACAGCAACCATTGCGGCACGCAATGTCCGCTCGCCCAAAGTAAAGCCGGTTTGCATGACTTGCGCAATATCTCCTTTTGTTTCTTCAGACGGAATTTGAGCGACGGCTTGGTGGACATTCGGGTCAAATTTTGAACCTTGTCCTAGTACAGGCTTTATGCCGTGGCGTGAAAAAACCGCAATCAAATCTTTTTGCGTTAATTCCAGTCCGTCTAGCAGGTTTTTGGCATTATCCCCTAAATCTCCGCGGGCTTTCTCATCTATCGTCGACAAAGCACGTGAAAGATTGTCAGATACAGACAGCATGTCTGCTGCGAAACGTTCTACGGCATAAATGCTAGATGCCTTAACTTCACGCTCCGACCTCTTTTTTATGTTTTGTGTTTCGGCCATTGCGCGCAAAGTGCCGTCTTTTGCATCTGCAAGTTCGGCTTCTAATTGTTCAATGCGTGCGGCTTGCTGTTCCGTTTCGCTCAGTTCGGGTTGCGTATTATTATCGCCGTCACCGGTAGGTTCTTTGTTTGTGTGCCCTTCATCTTTACGCTCAGAATCTGTACGCTCAGCGACGGCTTTTGCGGCTTCATCAATTTGTGCCTGCAAAGCATCTAATTCTGCATTTGTCGGCATTGCATCCTTTTCAGAGTTGTCGCCATTTGTACTTGTCTCATTTGCCATTTTAAAATCCTTACTTGTCCATTTGTATCAACTTGCCAATCACCGAAGCCGTATAGTCGACCATGGGAATGACCCGTGCGTAATTTAATCTTGTTGGCCCGATTACACCAAGCGCTCCAATAATATTTTGATCTGAATCTTTATAAGGTGAAACGACAACTGATGAACCTGATAGGGAAAATAGAGGGTTTTCCGAACCAATAAATATCCGCACACCTTCGGCCATTTCTGCCTTATCAAGCAGCGCTATCAATTCTTCCTTTCGTTCCAGATCTTCGAATAAAAGTCTTATACGTTCCAAATCGGATTGCGCACCCGAATTGTCAAGGAGCCTAGCCTGTCCGCGGACAATTAATGTGCGCTTTTGTGATATTTTGTTGTTTCCGCTCCATTCTGCGATGCCTTGTTTGACCAACCCTGCGGCGGATGTCTCCAATGCGGACTGCCCGGCTTCAATTTCAGCAAATATTTCCGCCCGCGTTTCCGAAAGACGCTTGCCTTTAAGCCGCGCTGACAAGAAATTACCGGCCCGCTCTAAGGCTGATGTCATTAGCCCGGTCGGTACATCCATAATCCGGTTTTCCACATGGCCGTCCGCATAGACCATTACGGCCAAGGCTTGGGCGCCGTCAAGCCCTACAAATTCCACATGACGAAGATACCGACTTTGCATGTCGGAGGTGGAAGGTGCCAGCACCAAGCCGGCCCCACCCGCAAGTCCGGCCAAAGACTGTGACGCTTTTTCCAATACTGCCTCAAGTCGCATGTTGCGCCCCGCCAATTGTGCATCAATAGACTTGCGTTCGGTTTTAGAGAGATCGCCAATTTCCAACAAGCCGTCAACAAAGAGCCGTAAACCTTGGTGCGTTGGCATTTTACCTGCACTAATATGAGCCGATGACAACAGTCCCAAAGAAGCAAGCTCTGCCATCGTGTTTCGTATTGATGCAGGTGAGAGCCCCGAGCGGCCTTGGTTCATTTTGGCTAAAGCGCCAGAGCCGACAGGAATACCTGTCTTAAGGTAACTTTCAACAATGTCTTTAAAGATCAGGCGTGCGCGGGAATCGAGGTCAGAGAGGGACAAGGATGTAGGCTGAAATTTCATGGCAGACTTTTAGCGGCTTTTCCTGCGATTGCAAAGCTTCTCGGGATAATAATCCTTGGTTAATTTATACGAATACGGTAATCCTTGTCGCACAAGAAACAAGGATATAATATGCGCCCTCATGACCGTGCTCTCGACCAACTTCGCCCCGTTAGTATAGAAACAGGGGTTTCGCCCTACGCCGAAGGCTCCTGCATTATCAAATGCGGTAATACCCATGTTTTGTGTACCGCCAGTGTAGATCCGGGTGTACCGCGCTGGCTAAAGGGCAAGGGCAGAGGTTGGGTGACGGCAGAATACGGCATGTTACCCCGCTCGACCCATACCCGCATGCGCCGCGAAGCCACCAAATCCGGTCAAGGCGGTCGGACGATGGAAATTCAGCGCCTAATTGGCCGTAGTTTACGTGCTGGTGTTGATTTAAAAGCATTGGGTGAACGGCAAATTATTTTGGACTGCGATGTTATACAGGCTGACGGCGGCACCCGCACGGCATCCATAACTGGCGCATGGGTAGCGCTAAAGCTAGCGATTAATTATTTAATGGAAGAAGGTGTGCTGGAAACCGACCCAATTACAGATCAAATCGCCGCCGTCTCGTGCGGGATTGTTGAAGATACATGTCGGCTCGATCTGGAATATACGGAAGACAGTGCGGCACAAACCGATGCCAACTTTGTCCTCTCAGCCACAGGCGGTATAATAGAAATCCAAGCCAGCGCAGAGGATACGCCATTTGCATCTGATGAGTTTACAGAGCTAATGCGTCTGGCGGGTAAAGGTATTAATGAACTTTGTGCCGCCCAGATGGCAGCAATTAAATCCTAGAACGTTTCAGGTTTTTGGGTTAATTTGATGGCCTTATCCGTTCATCCGAGCAGACTTACGCCGCGCGGCGATGCTTAAGCTCCATATGCGCGGATGTGACCCAATATACATAGGAAAAGCTCTAGTTATTGGCTATAGCTGTGACTTAGACCAGCATTCGTTACCGTGTTAGAGTAGCCTGGCAACAATAAAACCAAAACAACGAACAAACCTATTTCATATTGTTTGGCGCATTTCATTGCTTCGAATTTGCCGATATTGAATTTGGAAGTAAAGCCATACCAGAAGCACGTTTGGTTTCAATTTCTTTTGCAGCCAAACGAATAGCCAGTAATCGTTCTGGTGTCACCGGATGGGTCTTCGCTCGCACTATGCTTTTGGGATGCTCTACACCAAGTCTGCGCCAAAAATCTTCTACGCCGTTCAAGTTATATCCGGCCCTGGCCATATAGTATAAACCGACATAATCAGCCTCAGATTCAAAGGGTCTTGTCGTACGTGATGCAAAACCTGATATTATTGTGTTCCATATGGCTTTGCGGACATGTTTCATGGTATTGTGGGCTAATTCGTGTCCGACCACTAAAGCCAATTCTGCATCGCTGTTGACAAAGTCCATCATAGCGCTGGTAACTGTTATGGATTTGCCGTTGGCATATGCATTCACGGCGCCAGATATTTTAAGAGAAATCCCGTAATCACAAATGGGTGTGGGTTGTACCTTGATAAAGATTTCCTCACCAGCGCGCCTAATTTGTAAGGTGCTGGTATCTGCTAAACTTTTATCTTGAGCAGAAACGGGCTTGCCGTCTTGCCCGATTATTACATCTCCGGCTTTAAAACCGTTACGGTGCCCTAAACTACCTTCTGAACTACCTTCTCTTACAAACAGCACCGATGGTTTTTTACGTACGTTTAATTGCCGTTTTGCAGCGCCGCGCAAATGCTTGGAGTAAGATTTTTCCGTATGCGTGATAACGCCAAAATCATTCCTTGTATTCTTGCACAACTCGGCATTAGCAGCCAGAATAGGAGCGCCGACTTTATCAAGTCGTTTGCGCATATTTAAATATCTTGCAAAAGCATTGGTTTCTTGAATGTCAGCTTCTAAGTCTATTTGGGCTTTTGTGGGCATGGGGAGTTTAGTGTTTACAGAGGCGCACGCAAATAAAAAAAGAGGACAAGCACAAATCAAAAACAGCTTAAGTATTCTACGCATCATTTTTCATATCCAACCGCCATGAGGTACAATCCGTCTGGCGGCGCAACAGGACTGCACATCGTACGGTCACAAGATACAAGGGCATTTGCTACATCTTGCGCCGTCAATTTTCCCATGCCGACTTCAACTAATGTACCGGTTATAGAGCGGATTTGCCGATGCAAGAATGAACGTGCTTTGGCGTGTATGTGTATCTCATCTTCCACCCTTGTTACCGCCAATTCATCTAGTGTTTTTATTGGTGATTTTGATTGGCACCGTTTATCGCGAAACGTCGTAAAATCATGTTCACCAAGTAAAATACCGGCGGCATGGTGCATCATATCTGCATCTAGTTTCACAGGTAAACGCCAGACGCGACCCTTATCCAATGCCAGTTTTGGGCGGCGGTCTATGACCTTAAATAAATAGGTGCGTGATATTGCATCAAAACGGGCATGGAATTCGCCGCTAACCAACTGTGCGTCCAATATTGTTATTGGGTGATCTGCAAGATGATAATTAAGGCCATCACGGACTTTGTCCGCGCGAATATCCTTAATGAGGTCGACATGGGCAACTTGACCAAGCGCATGCACACCACTGTCGGTGCGGCCTGCGCCAAAAATACGCGGTAGCTTACCGTCTAGCTTCTCGCAGGCTTCTTCGATTGCTTGCTGGATGCTCGGCTCTACTTTTTGGCGCTGCCAACCAAAATACGGGCCACCATCGTATTCTATGGTTAGCTTATAACGGGTCATGTTAAGCGTATGCCTGCATCTACAGGACGGCCCCGCAAATAGTTTTTCACATCCATTGTTGATTTTCCCGCAGGTTGTATGCGCAGCAACCGAAGAGATTTATCGCGCGTTGCGATGAGCAACTGGTCATCCAATGTCGTGCCAGGGCTACCTTCGCCGCGTTCAACCTTTGCCAAGTGTATTTTGATACGCTCTTTGCCTTTATGCCCAGGTAGCATACACCAAGCCCCTGGAAAAGGAGATAGACCTCGAATTTGCTGCTCTAGCTGTTTGGCAGGCTTGCACCAGTTTAAACGAGCTTCGGCCTTGTCAATTTTTGCGGCGTAGGTTGGTTTGCCGGTCTGCGCGCTCGCTATTAGTACCCCGCGCTCAAGCGCAGCCAATGTGCGCGGCCAAAGAGCGGCACCGATGCGCGACATACGTTCAGACAAATTAGCGGCAGTATCCTCGTTAAGAATGGGAATGATTTCGGATAACAATATCGGGCCGCTATCTAACCCTGGTTCCATTTGCATAATCTGTGCTGCAGTTTGCGTGTCGCCCGCCATAATAGCACGCTGAACAGGTGCCGCACCGCGCCAACGCGGCAATTTTGAGCCGTGTAAATTTAAACATCCAAAACGCGGTGCTGCCAAAGCACGCTTTGGTAAAATTTGTCCGTAAGCCACAACGCAGGCCACATCTGCGTTTAATGCATCCAGAGCATCAATCACATGTGGTTTTCGAAAGCTCTGCGGAGTTTCTACTGGTAGACCCATAATTTCTGCAAATTGATGTACCGGGCTTTTGGTGAGGGTTTTACCGCGACCAGAACGGCGTGGGGGTTGGGTATAAACCCGCACCACATCTTGGCCCGCTGCCAATATTTCTGAAAGTGACGGAACCGCAAACGCAGGCGTACCCATGAATACTATCCGCAAAGTCATTATCCCGCTTCTTTCAATTTCTCCGCCTTTTGCACTTTCTTTACGGCGCGATTGCGTTTTAGCCGCGATAAATAATCAATAAACAAAACGCCTTTTAAATGATCCATTTCGTGTTGAATACAAACTGCATATAAGCCTTCTGCCCATTCCGTCACTTCAATTCCGTTGTAATCTTGATAGCGGATTTTTACGCGCGCTGACCTATCAATTTCATCAAAGACATCGGGTACAGACAGACAACCTTCCTCGTAAGGTCTTTTCTCCTCGATGACTTCTAGGATTTGTGGGTTGATAAAATATTGCGGTTTGGGGTCATCGCCTTCTTTCGCTAGGTCCATTACGATTATATTGAGCGGTACGCCAATTTGCACAGCCGCTAAGCCAATGCCTGGCGCTAAATACATAGTCTCCAGCATATCGTCCATCAGCCTTCGCGTCTCGTCGGTCACCTCTGCGACGGGCTTAGAGCACTGCTTGAGCACTGGATTGGGTACAGTTAATATTGGGCGTATAGTCATAAACGTGATGTAGGTTGCCGCCAAGCTTTCGTCAAGCACAAGCAAGACCCATTATTTACTGCCTAACAAGCCTTCTAGCTCATCCAATTCATCATCCGACAGTAATGTGCTGTTTGTGAATGCTGATATTGGCACGGCCCCCTCGACCTCTAAAACTTGGTTGAAAAATGTTCTCGCGATGTGTGCAAGCATGGTGGTTTTAGATATGCGGGCTCTTATTATGACTGGTGATTTTTCTTTGGTAATGCAGGTTTCAACAAACCCTTTATCTACCATACGCTCCACCGTTTTGCGGGTTGACGAAAACGACCAGTTTAAATTTGCAGCGCAAATCTCATGTAAAGCCCGCACAGGAAGGCTTCCCTTTAACCAAAGCGCTTTTAAAATTACCAGTTCTGGTGGGTTTGGAGTTTTATTCATAGTTATTTATGTGACATATGTCACACTCATGTCAACAAAACATTTGACCTAAGGCAATTAAATCAACCCGCCAGCCATTACCACGCCAAGCCCAAGCAGTGCCAAAAGGCTTAGCCCAAAAAACACAGACCGTAGAAGCTTTATGTTGAACCAGTAGCACAACATATATGCTATACGAGCCACAATATAAACCCACGCCAAACGGCCAAGCCATATTGGATCTGCAGCAGATAAAATCCCAACGAGGGTGAAAATAATAAATATAGAAACGCTTTCATTCATATTTCCAAGCGAGCGGTTAGCCCTGAAAATGAAGTTTTTATGGTTTGGCTCTATTGGGGCACCCGGTATATGCGGAACCCTTAGCCCCGCTATGTCCGCCACCAAGAGTTGAAGCAACAACAAAGCCCCCGCAGCGCCCATTGCCAACCCTGTTAAGTGATAAATTGCAATCGATTCCATATTAACTTCCTTTTTTGTTATTGGATGTTTTGCTGTCTGCTTTTTGCTTTAGAAGAAGCACCTCGTTAAACGCGCCGCCAAATATGACGAGTGCAGCAGAAATATAAACAAATAAGAGCGCAATGACAACACTACCAAGACCCGCATACATAATTTGAGCACGGGAAAATTCAGCCGTATATTTAGCGTAAAGCTGTGCGGCCAATAGCCATAAAATCATAGTCGCTAATATCCCAGGCAGAACCTGACGAAGCCGAAGCCGTTTTCGCGGCAAATATAAGTGCCCAAAGCTAAGGGCTAAAAACATAACGGAAAGACCAATGGGCAGCCGTAGCAAATGAAACCAGCTAGAGAAATTATCCAAAAAAACAAGGCGCGCTTCTGCTGCGCCCCACCATAAAGGTGCAAATACTATGAACACCGCCAACACGAGTAAGACGGCGGCACCACCCAAAACGAATGCCAAATTTTGTAATACGCGCATCCACCATGGCCGACGGTCCCGTGCCCCCAAACCATATGCGCGGTTAAAACCTACTCGTAGACTTTCAACACCACCCGCAGCAATATAAAGCGTAAAAGCAATGGACAGCGTCAATATCTGGCTATTGGATTCTGTAAGAATTAAATGGATATCATCAGATACAGGTTCCACAATTTCTGCGGGGGCGACCGACAACAAATAGTCAATTACAGTTCGGGCCAAAGGCTCGTTCCCTAAAAACCCCGCCAAAGCCGTTAAGAAAATTAAAAATGGAAAGAATGCCAGCAACGAGGAAAAAGCTATGTTTCCCGAAAGCACAAAACCGTCATCAGCTACAAAACGCCGATGAACATCTCGCAAAAACAAAAATGGTGTTTTGATAAATAAATTAAATAAAACTGACCGTGTATATACCATACCGTTTTAAATTATGTTTTGACTAATGGTAAGCGCGAGCACCATCATCGTTGCCGCGCTAATTAAAATGCCGGCAAAAACCGCGCCCATCCAGTCAAATTCAGCGACACGCCAAGCCAGCCGGATATCTATAAAAAGCGTGCAAATATACAGTATTAAGGCGGTTAAATAAGCAAGGAAAAATGGCAACAAATCTACCAGATAAAGCCCTAGAACGGCGGCTATTAAAATAAGGACAAATAAAATCGTCCAATTTCGGACGATCACCCAAGGTCTAAACCTGTCCATTTTATCAAACACCATACATAATACATACGCAATGAGCGGGAATGTAAGTGTTATTAAGCACAGTGTAATTGCTATTGGGCCGTAAGGAACATTGCTTGTGTTAGCGTTAAACTTAACCGCCGCTTTGGCCGCTATTATGCCGAGCGGTATATAGGCGGCAACAGCGAGGAATGATTTTGGCAAGGCTTGAGCTGACAAATCAAACCCTGCTTCCCAAGGCTTGCCGCGAAGAACATTATACGCACCTATGAAAATTTTTGCTATATTCATAACTCAAAGTAGCGCATTAAAAACGCTTTGTAAATTTCCATCAAGTCTGTGATGTCCTTTAATTCAGCATGTTCGTTAATTTTATGAATAGTTTTTCCGATCAAGCCAAACTCTATGACGGGCGCATAACTCGTAATAAAACGCGCATCCGAAGTTCCGCCGCTTGTCGACAATAAAGGCGTCATGCCTGTTATTTCCGTTACGGCAGCAGAGAGTTTTTCTGTAAGCACACACGGTTCTGTTAGGAAAGGATGCCCCGGGACAGAAAGGTCCGCCTTAATCATTCCGTCAAAAGTTTCCTCAACTTTTTTAATCTCGTCGTTAATCCAGCCTAACAAATCTTCGCCTTTGTGCTCTGTGTTAAAGCGTATGTTAAACTTTGCCGATGCTGCGCCGGCGATGATATTATGAGCAGGATTGTCCACATCAACCGAAGTAATTTCAAGGTTGGACGGCTGAAAATTTTTATTGCCCTCATCCAGCTTTTTACTTGAAAGTGCCGTAAGTAATTTCAATAAAGCAGGCACTGGATTTCCTGCTAGGTCGGGGTAAGCCACATGGCCTTGCGTGCCAGTAACGCTCAGCACCCCGTTCAGAGAGCCGCGCCGCCCGATCTTTATCATCTCGCCCAACGTGTTCGGGTTGGTTGGTTCGCCGACCAAGCAATGATCAATCACCTCACTCTTGTCCGCGATTGCATTCAAAACTTTCTTGGTGCCGTTCAGCGCGGGCCCCTCTTCGTCTCCAGTTATGAGAAAACTGATAGAGCCGCTTAAGGTTTTCCTATCAATAAGAAACCTTGAAACCGCGGCAACAAACGCCGCTATGCCACCTTTCATATCTGCAGCGCCGCGCCCCCAAATTTTCCCGTCTTCTATCTCTGCGCCGAATGGATTATGACGCCACTGTACGGCATCACCTACAGGCACCACATCTACATGGCCAGCATAACAAAAATTAGGAGCCTGATCACCTAATCGCGCATAAAGATTGTCAACATCCTCAAATGGATAGCGTGTACACGAGAACCCCATTTTCTCTAATGCGTTTTGCAATATTCCCAGTGCGCCAGCATCAGCCGGCGTAACAGAGGCGCAGCGAATAAGCTGTTGCGCAAAATCTATCGGATCAATTTTTCGCATGTTCTGCCCGTACCAAATAATTGACACTTACGTCGTCTGTAATACGCCAACGGACGCCCAGTGGATTATAGGTCATGCCGAGTGGTGCGTCTGGTTCCAAACCAGCGTCTTTAATCATCCGCAAAATTTCTATGGGCTTTATAAATTTTGCGTATTGATGCGTACCTTTGGGTAACCAATTCATTATATATTCTGCGCCCAAAATAGTCAGTGTAAAAGCCTTTGCCGTACGGTTAATTGTTGAACAAAACATAAGCCCGCCACTGCAAACCATATTTGCACAATGTTTGATAAAAACACTTGGCTCCGTTACATGTTCCAAAACTTCCATATTCAAAACGACGTCATAAGGTTCTTCGCCGCAATCGTTCAGGGCTTCAATGGTTGAATATCTATAGTCTATGTCAAGGCCCGATTGCTGCGCGTGTACCGTTGCTGTTTTGATGTTTTTCTCTAGCGCATCAACTCCACTCACCTTCGCACCCAAACGCGCCATCGGCTCGCACAACAAACCGCCGCCGCAGCCCACGTCTAATATGCGCAAGCCTTTCAGGGGCATGTCGCTGTTTGGGTCTTTGCTAAAATGTGCGCAGATTTCATCCTTAATAAACCGCACCCGACAGCCGTTCATAATGTGCAGTGGTTTGAACTTGCCGTTCGGGTTCCACCAGTCCTCGGCCATCTTAGCAAAATGCGCCATTTCAGACGGGTCAACGCTTGTCTCGGTTTTGTGGTTCGCGTTATTGTGAGCAGAACTAGGCATAATCGGTCTTTCAAATCTTGAAAAACCCTTATAGACAAAGAGACAAATAAACAAAGAGGCATTATGGCACGTATTGTCATGAAATTTGGTGGCACATCAGTGGCGAACCTTGATAGGATTCGCCGTGTAGCGGCACTTGTGGCGCGTCAGCACGCACAAGGCAATGAAGTGGCCGTGGTCGTATCCGCAATGTCAGGCGAAACCAACCGCTTGGTTGGTTTCGTTGACGATATCTCAGATGATTCCAGGTTGGGCGGGGCTATTGACGATGAATATGACGCCATTGTAGCCTCGGGTGAACAGGTTACAAGCGGCCTATTGTCTATTGCTCTAAGACGGCAGGGTGTTAATGCCCGCTCTTGGCAAGGGTGGCAAATTCCACTGCAAACGGATGGTACACATGCGTCTGCACGTATCAAAGATATTGAAACTCTCGCTTTTAATCAGTCTTTAAAAGACGGCATTGTTGGTGTGGTGGCCGGCTTTCAAGGCATAAGTCCACTGGGACGGGTTTCCACATTGGGGCGCGGCGGCTCTGATACATCCGCAGTTGCCTTGGCGGTCGCGTTAAAAGCAGACCGCTGCGATATTTATACGGACGTGGACGGCGTCTATACGACAGACCCCCGTATTGTGCCCGAGGCGCGCAGGCTTAACCGCATCGCATTTGAAGAAATGCTGGAATTGGCCTCACAAGGCGCAAAGGTTTTGCAAACCAGATCTGTTGAATTGGCAATGAACAACAATTTACCAATTAGAGTGCTCACCAGTTTTCGGGGTGTTGACGAACCCAACCCGGGAACTCTTGTATGTTCGGAGGAAACAATTATGGAAGAACGTGTAGTAAGCGGCGTAGCCTTTTCTCGCGATGAGGCGCAAATTTCATTGCTAAGGCTTAGCGATGTACCTGGCGTCGTCGCACGGGTGTGCGGCGTTATGGCGGATGCAAATATTAGCGTGGATATGATTGTTCAAGGTACGTCTCGCCGCGAAGATAGCGCCAACTTGGTATTCACCATTGGAAGACGTGACCTCGAAAAAACGTTGAGCGCACTAGAGGAAAACAAAGGGAAAATTGGATTTGACGGCCTGTTGTTCAACGACAAAGTAAGCAAAGTGTCTGTAGTAGGGATCGGCATGCGTTCTCATGCAGGCGTCGCCCATACCATGTTTTCAGCCCTTGCAGAGCGCAATATCAATATTGAAGTTATTGCGACATCAGAGATTAAAATCAGTGTGTTGATAGATTCTGATATGACGGAACTCGCTGTTCGGGCTCTTAATGGCGCCTTTGATCTAGGGGCTAAATAATTGAAAATCCCAGGGCCTATAAGCATCAAGTCCGACCCGGGCGTGAATTTACTCAAGCGTATACGTGCTTTGATGGCATCAGAAGATGGCGTCCAGGCACGGCTCGATAATTTCGTAAAGGTTATTAGCGCCGCTATGAAGGTAAATGTTGCCTCTATTTATTTGCGAGCAGGAAATGACCTGGAACTCTGCGCCACTAAAGGCTTGAAACAAACGGCGGTACACACAACTCGACTTAGTATGAACGAGGGTTTAGTCGGTAATGTCGCACGGCGCGCAAAATTATTAAATTTGGCGGAAGCGTCCGAGCATCCCGACTTTTCCTTTAAAGAAGAAACGGGAGAACAAAGGTTTCATTCTTTTCTTGGCGTGCCGCTTTTGCGTGGTGGACGCAATTTGGGCGTATTGGTCGTCCAAGGAAAACGGGCCAGAATTTTTAGTGAAGCAGAAGTGGAAAACCTGTTAACTGCCGCAACATTGCTCGCCGAAATTGCCGTGGAGGACGAACGGACGGGCGGCGCAAAAGCAAGATTGGAAGGTATCCGCCTAACCCCAACAGGTGCAGAAAGAATTAGCGGGCGAGGCTTTGCAGATGGGTTAGCACAAGGGCGGGCCGTCTTGCATTTACCGCCTGTAACCGCCGGACACATGATTGCAGGCAACACAGCTGAAGAGCAAAACCGCCTCTCAAAAGCCATTAGAAAAATGCGGCGTTCCGTCGATGCCATGGTAGAAGGCGAAATGGGCGGCATGAGTGCGCCGTCAAAGGAAATTTTTGAAAGCTATCGCCTATTTGCCTACGACAAACAATGGCTTGACCGTCTCCATGAGGCCGTTCACAGCGGCCTCACTGCCGAGGCTGCAGTTGAGCGTGTCCGCAATGAACACCGCGCACGCATGCTTAAAGCTCGCGATCCATATTTACGTGCCCGCTTGCATGATCTCGAAGATCTTGCAAACCGCATGTTACGCTCTTTAGGCGGCGAAAACCTGGAACCTGGTCAGCGACAACTGCCTGAAAATGCAATTGTATTTGCGCGCAATCTTGGGCCTGCAGAAATCCTAGACTATGACCGTGATAGGTTAAAAGGCATTGTGCTCGAAGAGGGTGCCGCCACTGCCCATGCGACAATTATTTGCCGTACATTGGGTATCCCTTTGGTTGGGCTGGCTGACCGGGTACTCGACAGAGTAGAGGCGGACGACGAGGTTTTGGTTGACGGTGAGATAGGCGAGATCAGCATACGTCCAACACCACAAGACATAAATGATTTTATTGTGCGGGTCGGTATTCGTACGCAACTCGATTTGGCGTTTGAAAAGCAAAAATATTTAAAAGCGGTCACTAAGGACGGGAAGTCAATCTCTCTATTGCTAAACGCCGGCCTTCTGGTAGATTTGCCCGGTCTTGATGTTTCAGGTGCGGACGGCATTGGATTGTTTCGTACCGAGTTTCAGTTCATGGTGGCCCAGCGCATGCCACATCTTAACGAACAAGTTGATTTATATAAACGGGCGTTGGCTGCGGCCAAACATCGTCCTGTGACTTTTCGTACCCTTGATCTTGGCGGCGATAAAATACTGCCCTATGCTGACCTGGTGCCAGAAGAAAACCCAGCCATAGGATGGCGGGCTATACGTATTGGGCTTTCCCGTCCGGGCATGTTGCGGTATCAGCTCCGCGCTTTGTTAAAAGCTGGCGCAGGGCAAAATTTACGGATCATGTTTCCTATGGTGGCAACAGTATCAGAATTTCAAGAAGCGCGTGGATTGCTGGATAAAGAGGTAGGCCGCATCAAAAAATTGGGCGGGACCCTGCCTGAAAAATTAGAAGTCGGCGTCATGTTGGAAACACCCGCATTGGCCTGGCAAATTGATGCTATTTGCAAATATGCTGACTTTGTTTCTGTTGGTGCCAATGATTTGTTACAATTTTTCTTTGCGGCAGATCGTGACAATCCGCGCGTCGCGAGCCTGTATGACGGCTTACATCCTGCAGCCTTGTCTTTGTTTTCTCATATTGCAAGCCGCTGCAATGCCAATAAAACACACGTCACGGTCTGCGGGGAAATAGCCGGCAAGCCATTAGAGGCCATTTGCCTGGCGGCGCTCGGATTTGAAAACCTGTCCATGCCAGTGACAGGGATTGGCCCAGTGAAAAGCGCACTGCTAGCGCTAGACGCAGGCAAGTTAACCGACCTGCTTAAGCCTAAAATTACAGCCGCATCAAACGCAGTTACTCTGCGCCAAACAATCAAAGAGTTTTGTGCAAAAGAAGGTGTGCCTGTTTAAGACCAGAGCCGAGGTGTACAGTCCCTAATTTAAAACGGCAATTTCATGCCTTCTGGCAATTGTATGTCGCCCATAGCATCTTGCATGGTTTCGGCTTGCTTCTGATCCAGTTTGACCTTGGCGTCGTGGTAGGCCGCTATGATCAGGTCTTCTAAAATTTCCGCCTCGTCCGCCACTATCATGCTTGGATCAATGTTGATCGATTGCATATGGCCTTCGCCGGACAATGTAATTCGCACCATGCCACCGCCACTAACGCCTTCTGCGCGCAGTTCGGCGACTTTGCCCTTCGCCGTTTCCATTTTTTCCTGCATCTGCTTTGCCTGTTTCATCAGGCCCATTATATCTTTCATTGCTTATCCTCATTGTTTTTGAAGTCTGCTGCTATGACATTAGATATGGCGGGCCTGTTCCGAAATTCAATCTCCACGCCGGGAAATAAAGCGTGTGCAGCCTTGACAGCCGGATGGTTGTCTTGCGCGTCTTTTTGCGCACTCCGCTCCGCCTTGCGTCTTTCACGTAAGCTGGGCTCACCTTGGATTTTGGTATCTACCTCAATATGCCACGGCCTTGATGTTGCGTCTGTAACCCATGCCCGCAATTGATACTCTAAGTCTTTTGGCGCGTTGGGCGCAAAAGAAAATACAAATGCGCCAGGCTCAAACCGGATAGGACGAATGAACTTTTCAATGTCAAAGCGAAGCCCCGACTGTGTTTTTGGTATGGCAGCAACGAGATCCTCCAACGTATTTAGCTGTAACTTAGGCTCAGGGTTTTGCACGGTAGGGTTTTGCGCAGCAATTGGCGCAAGGTTCGGTTTGGACTTAGGTGCAGCACCGCCTTGCCTATCTAAAGATTGTGCCGTCTGAGACAAGCTTTTCGTGTTATTCCCGCTAGATCCGCCCCTTGTTTCCCCCAAACCTTTCGGGGCCTCCTTTATATCTTTAAGCTCAGCCAATAATTGCGCTGCCAGTTCGGGTGGGGGCAATTCAGCCGCCACCGCAAGGCGCAGCAAGGCCATTTCGGCGACGGCCAAAGGGTCGGGCGCGGCGCGGACATCGCCGTTAGCGCTGAGCAGCATCTGCCAGGCACGGGTTATTTGTCCCATGCTTAACGTGCCTGCGAGATTGTGTAGTTTCTTTATCTGGTCCGGGGCCATGTCAAAAGCCGCATCCACGCCCAATGCTTTGGCGCGAGATACCTCATGGCAAATATCTAGTAAATCACGAACTATGACCGCAGGGTCTGCACCGTCCGTATATTGGGAACGGACTTCGTTCAATGCTGTTTTAGCATCACCACCTATCGCAGATGTAAATAATTCCAACACACGGGTTCTATCTGCAAGGCCGAGCATCGTGCGAATGTCTTCACTGCCAACTTCGTCATTGCCTTCCGCCTGTACGATAGCCTGGTCGAGCAAGGATAAACCATCTCGCACCGAACCTTCTGCGGCACGGGAAATAAGCATCAAACCGTCTTTGGAAATATTCGCCTTTTCTTGTTTGCAGATATTCGCCAAGTGCTTGCAAAGTTCCTCCGCTTCAACGCGGCGCAAATCAAACCGCTGACAACGAGATAAGACCGTAATTGGAATTTTACGGATTTCTGTCGTTGCAAAAATAAATTTAGCATGATCCGGTGGTTCTTCCAGAGTTTTTAACAAGGCATTAAAAGCCTGCTGTGACAACATGTGGACTTCGTCGATAATATAAACCTTATAGCGGGCCTCTACGGGGCCGTAACGAACGCTGTCTAAAATTTCGCGGATGTCGCCAACGCCCGTGCGCGATGCAGCATCCATTTCCATAACATCCAAGTGGGAAGAACGATTTATAGCATCACAGTGCACGCCCGATGGCTTCAATGCAACACTTGGTCCCGTGTGATCATCGCTCTCATAATTAAGAGCGCGTGCAAGAAGACGTGCGGTCGTCGTCTTGCCAATACCGCGTACGCCGGTTAGCATAAATGCATGGGCAACTCGCCCAGTTTTAAATGCGTTGGTCAAGGTTTTTACGAGTGGCTCTTGGCCTATCATGTCTTCAAAAGTCATAGGGCGATATTTTCGCGCCAGTACCTGATAATTTTTGGATGTCGTTTTCTTGCTCATAAGTCTTCTTAGACCGCGAGGTTAAACATAACAAGAAAATTGAAGTGGAAGGCTGAACAGTGACCCGAACAAAGCTCGTTACGGCTGCTTCGTTCCCGATCTGACCGGGTTGGCGAGACGTCCGTCCACAGCCAACCTTCCGAGCGGGCTTATGAACCTTTCTTTTAATGTATTCAAGTCCGTTTTTCATCTGGTCACAGACGACAAACATCGCTAGTAAGCGGATAATTATTGTCCCTTAAAGGATTGCTATGACATCAACTACTCCAATTGCTTTTTCTGGGGCGCCGCTTGATTTAGCGGAAAACCAGCGCTCCGCCAGTGACTTGAATGCCTTTCTTAAGGGCGACAATGCGCGGGCATTTGTCATGTTTAAAGGGCGGTTTTTGGTAAAAAATGGCGATTTGGTACAAATGCACCCTTCGCAACTAAAAGGTTTGCATTTGTACGATCCAGGCCCATTGTTTTTAGGCTTGGATGGCAATATTCCCCAATTTAGTTTTTCTCTCGCCAAAGAAAATGAAGCGCAAAACCTGGTCAGTGGTGCCAGCCTTGATCATATACGTAATATAGCTTCTTTTATGGATGCGCACCAATTGGCATTAGCCGGGCGAGCCAAATCATTGTTTGACTGGCATCGGTCACATAGGTTTTGCTCAAATTGTGGCGTTGAAAGCAAACCGCAAGCAGGCGGCGTCACACGCCAGTGCCCATCGTGCGAAACCGATCATTTTCCGCGAGTAAACCCCGTTGTCATTATGTTGGTGTTGGAGGGTGACAATTGCTTGCTTGGGCGCGGGCCAGAATGGCCAGAAGGCGCTTTTTCGGCACTCGCCGGGTTTGTTTCACCAGGTGAAAGCCTGTCCGAGGCCTGTATTCGTGAGGTTAAAGAAGAGGTCAATATTGATGTAAAGAGCCCGGTTTATAAATTTTCACAACCCTGGCCATTTCCCGGACAATTAATGATGGGTATGTTTTGCACAGCAACGAACACTGAAATCACTTTGGACACCAAAGAACTGGCCGAAGCAAAATGGTTTACTAAAGACACCGTTCGCGCTGTGTATGAAGGCACAGACACATCATTCCTTTGCCCGCCAGAATTCACAATAGCCCATCAACTCATCAAAGCATGGTTAGAGAGCTAGACATCCGATTTAATCAGGCGTTGTAGATACAGTAAATGTTCTGTGTGCCAGCTAAGCTATGTTACAAAATATAGCCAGACCAGGCACGCCATAGCCAGGCACGCAATAGCCAGGCACGCCATAGCAAATTTGCCCATAGATCAATCTTCTAAAATTGTCGGCCAATTTGCATCTGCCTTGGTGATGAAGCCTTCTACATCTGTGAGCCATCGGTTTTTGATTTGTTTGTTGAAATTCAGGTATAAAATGCCGTCTTTGATCGTCCAGTGTTTGGGCTTACCTTTCGCTAATTTGTTTTCCGCCACAGCCCAGGCGCAATAACCGCCGTAAGCTGGGGCGTATTTTTCCGGTGTCGCTAAAAATGTGTCAAGATTGTCTTGATTGGCAAAAAGCCAGTTCGCGCCGCGCCAGCTTGTCGTGAGTTTTGGCTTGCCTTCAACGGGGCTTCCTTGATGAAAACTAACCACATCATAACCGCCAACAGCAAAATTATTGCGCCAGCTTGTGTAAATTTCGTCTGATTTTGCATGCGCAGTTTGTGCCGCAGCCACTGTGCCTACACACAATATTAGCGCTGCTAATAACAATTTTATCCAACTAGACATAATCACTCTCCGTATAATTCATGCCGCATATTAGCCTTTGTTTAACCATAAGGGAAATCACCAAAACTAAACTTCTTGTGCCTATAAGTCTGTTTTTCGTGACACCTGTTAAGATTTTCGTGAACTGTCCGCGATATAGGTGCCGAGCATATATACATAATCCGTGAAAAACTGCAATTCTTCGAATGCATGTCTCATTGCCGGATCTTCTGGATGACCTTCAACGTCAGCATAAAACTGGGTTGCGGTGAATGAACCTTCTAACATATAGCTTTCGAGTTTCGTCATGTTAATGCCATTTGTTGCAAAACCACCCATGGCTTTGTAAAGTGCGGCAGGAATGTTGCGTACTTTAAACACAAAGCTGGTGACAACTTTTTCGCCGTTTTGCTTCGGCAGGCTTGGTGTGTTTGCAAGCGTTAAAAACCTCGTCGTGTTGTGATTTTCGTCTTCTATATTGGCGTCTAGTATATCCAGGCCATATATGTCTGCGGCCAAATTGGACGCTATGGCTGCAATCGTCCTGTCACCACTTTCAGAAACCCGTTTGGCAGCGCCAGCCGTATCCAGATCCCCCCTAGCAAGTACACCCCAATTCTTAAGACGGTGACGCACTTGCGACAACGCCATGGGATGGGAATAGGCCGTTTTAATTTGATCCCTTTTCACACCGGGCAAGACTAATAAATTATGGTGCACAGGCAAATAATGCTCGGCAATTATGTGCAGACCACCTTCCGGCAAGAGGTGATAAATATCCGAGACCCTTCCTGCCAAAGAATTTTCCACTGGGATCATGGCCATGTCAGCATTGCCGCCGCGTACAATATCAAAAGCATGAGCAAAGCTGCGGCACGGCACAGCCTCTGCGTCTGGATAATAGGTTGAACAGGCAAGATGTGAAAAAGCCCCTTTTTCGCCTTGATAAACAATTATTTTACGCATGTTTTTGTCCTGTAATAAGTTCAATGGCTCTTTGTAAATCATCCGGCGTATCAACCCCGTGTGGTTCGCTGTCTATAACGGCGGCGTCGATTCGCATGCCAGCCTCTAGGGCGCGAAGTTGTTCCAATTTTTCGCGCTTTTCTAAAGGTGACGGCGTAAGAGTGCAAAATCTATTGATTGCGCTACGGCGGTAAACGTAAATGCCCACATGATGCCATAAGGCCCCCGTGCCAGCGGGCGCAGGTGCTCGGGTAAAATATAATGCCCGCCCCCTACTTGTTGTTTCCATTGCCAAGACCGCCTTCACAACATTCGGATCGTCTCTTTGTCGTGGGTCATTCGTCGCAACGACGAGTGTTGATATGTCACAATCTGGCACTTCGGCCAAAACGTCGACGGCAGCATGAATTGCCAAAGGCTCAAGCGTCGGTAAATCGCCCTGCAAATTAACAACACAATTATAATGACCTTTAGGATCGATGATATCCGCTGCCGCTCTTACCCGGTCTGTACCAGATGGCAGGTTCGGGTCTGTCATGACGGCGGTGCCGCCGCCTGCTTGCACAACGTGCTTAATTTCGGTGTCAGCACATGCGACAACCACTGGCCCAACATTCGCCGCCATAGCCCTTTGCATGACATGTATTATCATCGGAACCCCGCCAATGTCCGCAAGGGGTTTGCCAGGCAATCGCGTGGATGCCATTCGGGCCGGTATCACGACAAGTGGTGCTATTTTATGGTTTTCAGTCTTACGCATAGCCCCATTTAGCCAGTTTGCAGGGTGTGGGGCAAGAATTTAAACCCGCCTGCGGCATAAAAACATTTGCAAAAGGGCAGAGAAATTATAATACAGGGGCAGAAATTTGATGCCGCTGTTGATATAAGGCGGGTTTAAGGAGTTTTTCATGAGCGGTTTGTTTGTAAATAAAGTATTGGGCGCACTACTTGCGTCCGGCTTGGGGATTATAATGATCAACAAGTTTTCTAATGTGGTCATGCATGCTGAGGTGCCAGATCCCGAAAAATTTGCTTACAGTCTTGCCGTGGAAGCACCTTCGACGCATGAAGCAGTTGTTGAAATAGCGTTTCCGAGCCCCGCTTGGCTGGGAGCGCGGGACGCTGCAAAAGGCGCAAAAGTATTTAAAAAATGTAAGTCCTGTCACACTGCCGTTGTAGGCGGTAAAGATGGTACGGGCCCTGCGCTTTGGAATATTGTTGGAAAACCTATGGCCTCCACAGCCGGGTTTTCTTACTCCAGCGGTATGACAGCAATGGGCGGTACATGGGGTTATGAAGAGCTCGATAAATTCCTGACAAAACCAAAAGATTATGTCAGCAAAACCAAAATGTCTTTCAATGGCTTGAAAAAAGAAACCGACCGGGCGGCGCTCATCGAGTTTCTACGTTTAGCCGCAGATACGCCACAACAACAATTGTTTGCCCAAACTCAAGAAACAGTTGCGCTTACCGAAATACCAACAGATGTAACTGAAGAGGTACTACAAGATACCGCAACAACTTTGGAAGACACATCTTTGGAAATGGCGGGTGATGTGGTTGAAGATGTCATCAAAGACGGAGTTGAAGAAACTAAGCCCGCTGATGGTGGGCACTAACCTCACATACTAAATCCGCTTTACGCCCCACATACTAAATTCGTTTTATAGATGTCACTGGGCCAGCCGTTTTTGCTATGCGGGCTATGGCGTTGGCTAATGGTTCACTGGCGACAAGCATGTGATACGCATTGGCATGAAGCAGCGTATTTGCATCTTGCAAAATCCCCACATGGCCTTTCCAAAAAACCAGGTCACCGCGTTTAAGTTCTGTGCCTTCTTCAATTTTTACACCAAGGCTAGCCTCTTGCAAATCTGTATCGCGCGGCGCGTCTTTACCCACTGCGCGAAGGGCTGTTTGCACAAGACCTGAACAATCTACGCCGTCCGGACTAATCCCGCCCCATATATAAGGCAGACCGAGGTGTAATTTTGCTATGGACACGAAATCACCTGTTGCGTCTTTTGTTTTTGAGAGGTGATTGATGTGTACATATCCCGTATCGGGAATATGCACATAATCGCCGACCCGCTCACCGACAACGAGCTTCGCATTAAGCGGCAATGTGGTGCGGATAGCCGTTTTTAAATCCGGCTTTACGAAGACGGGTGCACGAATTACGCTAACCCGGTGTGTTGGTTTTGCTGTGCTGTGCGCAAGCGCCGTATTGGGGACATATCCCACATAGCCTATTGATTTGTTTGAGCCGTCTTCTTGTACCTCTTGACCCCACGCCCAGCCATTTTGAATATCATATATATCAAATTTCGAACCAAGTAAGAGCTGCGTATCCATCATACTGGCATTGGTTGGGGACTTATGGACGGGAACCACCGGCAGCATGACTTGGTGGCGTACGGCGTCACTGAATTTTTTTGCCTCGACCTTGCCTTTTAAATGGCTTGCAGCCAATTCGGGCTTATGGGGATTAATGCGGGTATCCAGTTGGCTCATTTATGCGACTATTGATGCGTTGGGCTTAGGTTTTTTTAGCGCACCGGCTTCAAAGCGAATACGATCTGCAAAATCCGAAAGATAGCGCGATCCTTGTGGTGTGCGCCGCACCAATACTGAACGTTTATCCGTTGGATCAGGCCCTCGATCGACTAATTTATACCGCCCCAATGTATCAAGTGCACGGGTTATAGGCGAAATTGTTATGGCAAGACGCCCCGCCAAAGACCGTACCGTGTGAGGCCCAGCTTCCAGATATACGGTCGTTAAAACAGCCATTTGTCTTGCACTTAAATCCGGCCCAACTTCTAACACGGATCCAAGATTAACCCGGTGCCATAGCTGCAATGCCTCAGCCCGGTTTAAACTGTCTCGCTGGTTTTGCACAAAAACTCCAAAGAACTGATTCGCATAAGGATTCGCACAGGAAGGATTCATGCGTCAAGGGCGTAAAAAATCACAAAATCCCCGGCAGGTTCAGCTCGTGTTCTTTTGCGCATTTTTTGGCAATTTCGTAGCCTGCGTCGGCGTGGCGCATGACGCCTGTTGCGGGGTCGTTCCATAGGACGCGAGCGAGTTTTCTATCGGCACTTTGCGTGCCGTCGGCACAAATGACAATGCCTGAGTGTTGGGAAAAGCCCATGCCGACACCGCCGCCATGGTGCAGGGACACCCATGTGGCCCCACTGGCCGTGTTGAGCAGGGCGTTCAGGAGCGGCCAGTCGGAGACGGCATCAGAGCCGTCTTTCATACTTTCGGTTTCGCGGTTGGGGCTGGCCACCGAACCACTGTCCAGATGGTCGCGGCCAATGACGACGGGTGCGGACAGCTCGCCCGCGCGTACCATTTCATTAAACGCTAGACCGAGCTTATGCCGTTCACCTAATCCAACCCAGCAGATACGGGCGGGTAGGCCTTGAAATTGAATACGGTCACGCGCCATGTCGAGCCAATTATGTAAATGCGGGTTATCCGTGATAAGTTCTTTGACCTTAGCATCGGTTTTATAGATGTCTTCGGGGTCACCAGACAGCGCCGCCCACCTGAACGGGCCTATGCCCTTACAGAAAAGCGGGCGAATATAAGCCGGAACAAAACCCGGAAAATCGAAAGCGTTCTCCAAGCCTTCATCATAGGCGACTTGGCGAATATTATTACCATAATCAAATGTCGGAACCCCAGCCTTTTCAAAATCCAGCATGGCGGCCACATGAACTTTCATTGACGCACAGGCCGCTTTCTCGACCATCTTCTTGTCGCTTTCACGCTTATCAAGCCATTTGGCCATGCTCCAACCTTGGGGCAAATAGCCATTTAGCGGGTCGTGGGCAGACGTTTGGTCAGTGACCATATCGGGGCGCACACCTCTCGCATAAATCTCAGGGAAAACATCCGCCGCATTCCCGAGCAAACCTACGGACTTGGCTTCACCCTTGGCATTTGCATTTTCAATAAAGGCCAAAGCTTCGTCCAACGTTTTGGCTTTGGCATCCACATATCCAGTACGCAGACGAAAATCGATGCGGGTTTCGTCGCATTCAACAGCTAAACATGACGCCCCCGCCATAGTCGCCGCCAAGGGTTGAGCGCCGCCCATACCGCCGAGACCTGCAGTCAATATCCATTTGCCAGCTAAATTACCGCCGTAATGTTGCCGTCCGGCTTCTACGAAGGTTTCATATGTGCCTTGGACAATGCCTTGGGTGCCAATATATATCCATGAGCCCGCAGTCATTTGTCCGTACATCATCAAGCCTTTTTTATCCAGCTCGTTAAAATGATCCCACGTCGCCCAATGGGGGACAAGGTTGGAATTGGCGATCAAAACGCGCGGCGCTTCTGTGTGGGTGGTGAAAACTCCCACGGGCTTGCCAGACTGCACAAGGAGGGTTTGGTCTTCGTCCAACTGTTCCAGCGACTGCGTAATTTTATCAAAATCCGCCCAAGAACGCGCCGCCCTACCAATGCCGCCGTACACCACCAATTCGTCCGGATGCTCTGCGATATCCGGGTCCAGATTGTTCATCAGCATCCGGTAAGGGGCTTCGGTCTGCCAGCTTTTGCAGGTTATGTCTGTGCCCGTGGGTGCTTTGACGGTGCGGGCGTTTTTAAAACGATTATTCATGAGCAAATATCTCTTCTCCAACGGCGTCTGTTAATGCGCCTGTTTTGAGCAATTCTGTAGTGGTCTCTATGTCGCCAGCCAGATAGCGGTCATCCCCTAGGGACGGAATTTTGGCGCGTAAAGCATCAATGGCAGACTGCAAAGATGTGCTGGTTTTTATGGGCGCGCGGAGTTCAATCCCTTGCGCCGCACATAACCATTCGATAGCTAAAATTGCCGACAAGTTCCCAGCCATATCCATGAGACGGCGGGCACCATGGGCGGCCATGCTAACATGGTCTTCTTGGTTGGCAGAGGTCGGGGTGCTGTCAGTACTGCACGGATTAGCGCGCTGTTTGTTCTCGCTCATTAGCGCTGCGCTCGTCACTTCGGCGATCATAAAGCCGGAGTTTACGCCGGGGTTTGGCGATAGAAACGCCGGCAGGCCAAAGCTTAGCGCCGGGTCAACCAAGAGGGAGATGCGCCTTTGGGCAATGGCTCCGGTTTCGGCCAAAACCAAAGCGGTTTGGTCGGCGGCAAAGGCCACAGGCTCGGCGTGGAAATTGCCGCCCGAAAGAATGTCGCCGCTCTCTATATCAACAAGCGGATTATCAGTGACGGCGTTGGCTTCAGTTTCGAGCGTAACTGACACCTGGTTTAAAATATCAATACACGCCCCCATCACTTGTGGCTGGCACCGTAGGCAATAGGGGTCTTGCACGCGTTCATCACCCTCAAGATGGCTGTCTCGTAGTGGGGAACCATTCATCAATTTACGCAGCACATGCCCGGCGCGTATTTGCCCTTTATGTCCGCGAAGCTCGTGGATAAATGCGCGAAATGGTGCTGATGAGCCCATGGCTGCGTCAACGCTCATGGCGCCCGTAACCAATGCTGACCGCCCAAGTAATTCAGCTTCAAACAAACCTGCCAAAGCAAAGGCCGTGCTAAACTGTGTCCCGTTAATTAAGCCTAAACCTTCTTTGGCGCGCAGAACAATTGGTTTGAGGCCAGCCTTTTTCAGTGCCTTGCCGCCCGTCATTCGCTTGGTTTTATAAACGGCTTCTCCCTCTCCGATCATGACCGCAGCCATATGGGCCAGCGGGGCGAGGTCACCAGACGCACCGACTGAGCCTTGGCCAGGCACCACAGGCGTTACGCCCTTTGCCAACATATCTTGCAGCAAAGAGATGAGCCGCCAACTGACGCCCGACGCGCCGCGCCCCAGCGAATTTATTTTAAGCGCCATCATCAAACGCACAATTGGTTCCGGTGTGGGTTCACCGACCCCGCAGCAATGGGACAGGATAAGATTGCGCTGTAACTTGGCCGTGTCCTCCACACCAATCTGAATACGCGCCAATTTCCCAAACCCGGTATTGACCCCGTAAACAGGACCCGCACCTGCCGCCGCAGCCATAACAATATCCGCAGATTTTTCGCATGCGGGTTTTGCGGCCGCGTCTAGCGTAATGCTAAAGCCATCACGGTATATCGAGCGCCATATCTCTATGGATACATGCCCTGCTTTTATTTTTTTTATTAACACACAATCTCTCCTTTTAGGCAGTGTACTCATAAACTCAGGTCGAAATGGCATGTTGCAATTTGTTCACTGGTTAGGCGTAAAACCGCAGGAAATGCTAGCATTTTTTTATATCCCTTTAGGGGCAAGGCTATCACAAGAGGCAGGATACGCTCACAACGACGCCAGTGGGCAAAGTGGCCATGCAAAACGTGACTTAAACTCGGAGCTAAATCTGCTTCAATCTGCGTCGTCAAAGCACTTGGCCGGGCAATAAGCCCTCCCCACGTACTTTTCCTAGTATATTTTCGCATATTTAGCTCCATTTCGGCCTGAGTTTATGAGTACACTACCTAGTACGCGCGCCTGGCAATAGTCGCGTCCAACCCAATAACTAAGTTCGGACGGATGCTCTAACGTCCAAAGCGCCAAATCCGCACTTTTCCCGATCTCTAATGTACCAATTTCGTTTCCAAGCCCCAAAGCTTTTGCTCCTTCACGGGTCATTCCCGCCAAAGCTTCCTCTGGGGTAAACCCAAATAATGTACACGCCATGTTTAGGATAAGAGGCGGCGAAGTTATGGGGGAGCTCCCCGGATTGCAATCCGTAGCCAACGCCATAGGAACGCCGTGTTTTCTAAACAGTTCAACAGGTGGCTTCTTCCTTTCTTTGAGACAATAAAACGCCCCTGGTAAAAGCACCGCCACAGTTCCCGACGCCGCCATAGCCTTAACGCCGTCTTCGTCTATGTACTCCAAATGATCTGCGGAAAGAGCACCAAACTCTGCGGCAAGTTTTGCGCCGCCTTGGTTAGATAATTGTTCTGCATGAAGTTTAACGGGAAGCGCGTATTTTTTTGCCGTTTCAAAAACCCTTCTTATTTGATCGGGGCTAAAAGCAATGTTTTCACAAAAACCGTCCACTGCATCAGCAAGCCCAAGCTTTGCAAGCTTTGGAACCATGACGTTGCAAATCAAGTCAATATAATCATCGGAGCGGCCTTTATATTCGGGCGGTATAGCGTGTGCGCCTAGAAAAGTTGTGACAACTCTAACGTCTTCTTGCGCCGCTAACGACCTCATAGTCTTTAACATTTTTATTTCGGTTTCCAAATCAAGCCCGTAACCGGATTTAATCTCAACTGTTGTCACGCCGCCGCTAGCCAAATCCATCAGTCGGTCAGATGCATCAAGTGCCAATATCTCTTCGTCCGCATCGCGTGTTGCTGTCACGGTCGAAATGATACCGCCGCCATTTTTGGCAATTTGCTCGTAACTAACACCGTTTAACCTTTGCTCAAATTCCCGTGCACGGTTACCGCCAAAAACAAGATGGGTATGACAATCCACCAGACCTGGCGTAATCCAATCTCCCTGACAATCGCGAATGTTTTTTTTCTTACATTTGTATTTAGGCAAATTCCCCATTTCGCCAATCCAAGCAATGCGCCCGTCTTTTGTTCCCAATGCTCCGTTTTTGATTGTGCCGTAAGGGGTCTCAATATTTAGATCCATTGTGGCTAGGTTTGCGTTAATAAATAAGGTGTCAAAATTTAGGGTCATGATGCTCTCTACAGCCTTTGCTGCAAGGAAAGAATGGTTTTTTTATAGGCCTTGGCAATCTTCTCTCTGTGTATGTGTGCGCCGCCGCGCACCATATGCCGTCCCGCAGACCAAACATCTGTAACCATGTTAGAGCGACCAGAAAACAAGAAACTGTCGAGCACTCTATCGCCTTGTTTGCCCACAAGGTCAGGCGCATTGCCGTCCAGCGCGACTAAATCCGTCAGCTTGCCCACGGCGATTTCGCCGCTATTGCGCCCGCAAGCTTGTGCACCGCCTTTGGCGGCACCCTGTAAGAGAACGTGTCCGCACGACTTCTTATCGGTCGCAAGCACAGCGCGTTCACGGTGTTTTAGGCGCTGGGAATATTCGAGCGTACGCAGTTCTTCGGCCAGCGAAATGCGCACATTGCTATCCGAGCCAATGCTAAAGCTGCCGCCCGCGTCCAAATACGTGCGGGCATTAAAGATACCGTCACCAAGGCTGCTTTCGGTGATAGGACATAGGCCAATTGTCGCGCCCGTTTTGGCAAGGGCTCGCGTTTCGTGCGCCGTCATTTGCGTGGCATGTATCAAGCACCACCTGTCATTTACGCCGTGGTTATCCAGTAACCACTCTACGGGTCGCTGTCCGTAATGGGCCAAGACCTCTTCTACCTCTGCGTCTTGTTCGGCAATGTGAATGTGAAATGGCTCGTCTGGTGCAAGCTGGCTAGCAAAACTAAGTTGTTCTGGTGTAACGGCCCGCAATGAATGGGCGGCAACACCCAAATTGCTGTTCGGTTCTAGGAGCGCTATGGCGCTTTTGCAATCTTCAAATAGGGCGCTGAACTGATCAATAGTGTTGCCAAATCGCATTTGCCCACCAGCCAAAGCCCGCCCATCACAGCCACCTTGGGTATAGAGCACAGGCAGAATCGTCAGGCCTATGCCGGATAGTTTTGCGGCGGCGGCAATCCTTTGAGCAGTCTCTGCTACATTGTCATAAACTTGACCGTTCCTACCGTGGTGTAAATAATGAAATTCTGCTACGGTGCTAAACCCGGCTTCCAGCATTTCCATATAAAGAAAAGCGGCTATGGTTTCTATATCGTCCGGGGTCAACAAATCAACAAACCGGTACATAATCTCGCGCCATGTCCAAAAGCTATCTTTTGGGTCATGGCCACGGCCTTCCGTCATGCCGGCCATTGCCCTTTGAAATGCGTGCGAATGGGTATTGGCGGGCGCTGGGATGAAGATATCATAACATCCGCCTTGCGGTTTTGTGTTTGCAACAAGCTTTGATATATATCCGTTATCACTTATGGTGATGCGCACTCCCTGCTGCCAGCCCTCACTGGTTAAAGCTTGTTTCGCCCAAAGCGTCGTCATGCGTTCACCCTTGTTTAAGCACCAGAAACTAAATTGCTAATGCCCGCAAAGCAATATAGAAAGTGTTGATGAAACCCGTTCGTATTAAAAAGGGAAGCGGTCCCGTCATTCTTGCTATGCCCCATACGGGCACCTATATTCCTGCGAATATAAAAACAAAGCTTAATGCCAATGGACGCAAATTAACGGATACAGATTGGCATGTAAACAGGTTGTATAGGGGACTCTTGCCAAGCGCAACGGTCATAAGAGCAAATTTTCACCGCTATGTGATTGACGCCAACCGCGACCCATCTGGTAAAAGCCTATACCCTGGTCAAAATACAACGGATTTGTGTCCTACAACTGATTTTGACGGTCAGAACATATACAAAAAAGGCCGCACACCAAATGCACGAGAAATAGAGCGGCGCCGGATAGAATACCATATGCCCTACCACCAAGCCATTAAAACTGAAATTGCGCACTTACTGCAAAAACATAATAGAGTTGTTTTATATGATTGCCATTCAATCCGTTCATATGTGCCCTATTTGTTTGACGGCATATTGCCGGATTTCAACATTGGAACAAATAACGGGAAATCCTGTAGTGCGCACTTTGAAAATACTGCCAAGAACGTGTGCGCACAATCGCCCGGCTATACTAGCGTTTGCAATGGCCGGTTTAAGGGAGGTTGGACGACACGGCATTATAGCAAACCTCTTAAAGGCGTGCACGCCATACAAATGGAATTGGCGCAAAGCACCTATATGGCCGAAGTATCGCCGTGGCAATACCTGCCCAGCACAGCAAGAAAAACGCGGCGCGTCATAAGACGGTTATTAAAGTCCCTTGAGCATGCTGCGCTTAATTAAGGTGAGCATTTTTTAGGCATTCCTTTTTTAGCCCGTCGTTTTTTAATCCCCCGTTTTTTAACCAATGATACAATCCGCGCACCGCAAAAATTTCTCCGCCCTTTGGCCGCGCGGGATTATTCGTTGGGTTCCAGCCATAAACATCAAAATGCATCCACGCTTGTTCATCGGCAACGAATTTTTCCAAAAACAGAGCTGCTGTCACACAACCAGCAAAACGGCTGCCCGAATTTTTCATGTCTGCAATGGGCGACGACAGTAAGCGCATATATGGTTGCCACAAAGGCATGTTCCAAAGCGGGTCGAGCTGGGTTATACCGCATTGCATGACCTCAGACACCACTGCATTACGGTTGGAAAAATAAGGCGGTAGTGTCGGGCCAAGGGCGACACGTGCCGCGCCTGTTAACGTAGCAAAATCCATGATGAGATCAGGTTTTTCTTCGGATGCTCTCGTCAAGGCATCGCCCAGCACCAAACGGCCTTCAGCATCAGTGTTATCAATTTCAACCGTTAATCCTTTACGCGACGCCAGCACATCGCCCGGCCTGTACGCATTGCCAGATATAGCGTTTTCGGCCACGGCTAAATAAATGTGTAAGTTTACGGGCAGGCCTGTGGCCATAATCATCTCACCAAGCGCCAAAGCATGTGCCGCCCCGCCCATATCCTTTTTCATAATACGCGCCCCGGCGGCGCTTTTTATATTCAGCCCGCCCGTATCAAATGTAATGCCTTTGCCAACCAGCGCCAGTGATGGGTTTTTTTTATCCCCCCATATTATTTCCAACAGCCTCGGCTTTTCGTGAGCCGCACGGCCCACTGCATGTATCATGGGGTAATTATCGTCTAAAAGGTCCCTACCAACCGTTGCTTTAAATTTAGCGTCATGGGCTTTGGCCAATTTTTTAGCTGTACGGTGTAATGCCTTCGGGCCCATATCTCCCGCAGGTGTGTTTATCAAATCTCTGCCCCGGTTTACTGCCGTTACTAACGAAGACGTTTCGCTTGGGTGCATGTCTTCACTTAAAACAAGTGTCGGCGGAGCGTTTTGGTCTGCTAAATAGCGGCTAAATTCATATGCTCCCATACCCCAAGCGGTCGCAACCAATGCCAAATCCCACTCATTGGGCACGCTAGCTATTTGGTAGTGCCCCACATCTAGTTTTGCGGCCAAATTACCAACCAGTAAAGGGCTATCGGAATAACCATCGTCGGATACGCCTACACCAAATAAAACCATTGCTATATTTCCGTCGGTATTTGGCACTAAAACTGCCTGACCGATTCCCCCATTAAATTTATGAGCTTTGGCATAGTTTTGTTGCGCCTGACTAAGGTTTGCGAAAACCCTATCGACGCCCTCAGGCCTGCATATGTGTATCGGTGTTATGCTTTCGTCGCTTTTAACGTTTTCTGCTTTGATAAAACAATCTGACATTTGTCGTCCTTAGGTTTTATTAACTGTGTTCTTTTACTTTTGTTAACCAAATCTTGACTGATAGCAACAAAAGTTAACAACTTCTATTCATTGCATACGCACGAGGCCAATATGATCAAAAATAAAATCACAACTTTTCTGTTTACGAGTGTCGGGGTTGTGGCGCTTACTGGCTGTAGTCTCGTAAGTGCGCCAAGCGGATATAGCTCTATTGAAAAACAAACGGTACAAGAGCTTAACGCAGCAAATTACACGCCAAGATCAGAAGACGAGCGTGCAGCAATCCTTACGCAAGACTTGTTTGCTCAAGCTACTTTTTGGTCGCGGGAATACGATTTGAACCCAGCCGACCTGGAAGCGGCAATTAATTTGTCAAATACGTTGCGCAGGCTTGGAAATCCCCACCAGTCTATAGAGGTCGCACAAACCACAAGAGCGCTTTACCCGCGTGATGTCGGTTTGATGGCAGAACTTGCTGCTGCTCATATTGCTACTAACAACCCAAAAGAAGCCTTACCAATAATTGATACCGCCCTAAGACAAAAGCCAGGCTTAGCTCGTCTTTGGTCTCTTAAGGGCGCTGCGCTTGATCAATTTGAACAATTTGCCGAAGCGAGGCAGCACTACTCAAAAGGATTATCTCTTGATCCTAACGATTCAGGTATCATAGCCAATGTTGGTTTGTCCTATGCACTTGAAGGGGACCCTAAAACTGCAGAACTTTGGCTGCGCCGCGCCGCCAGCATGCCTGGGGCCAGCGCCGGCACACGACAAAACTTGTCCCTTGTACTGGGTCTGCAAAACAAATTTGATGAGGCAGAAAAATGGGCGCGGCGCGATCTTGATCAACAAGCCGTTGCCAATAATGTGTCTTATATACGTTCACTGCGAGGGTCTTCCGTTACTCCAACCAACGAACAACAACCTTATCGGCCCACCACACAGCTTACAAAAACCGCAAACTATCAACAGCCACAACTGAGAGCCTCTGCACGACCTTCTCAAACGTCAAGAGCTTTAAATGGCACCTATCAACGACCCGCCAAGATAACGACGCCAGCCCCAAGGCTGACTAATTATGGCCAAGCAAATGCGACACATGCTAATGTGAACGCTGTGCAATCGTCTCGTGATGCTGCGCTTTATGCTGCAAAGGCCGCAGCCAAGCGCGTCAAAGCAAATTCATATAAAAGCCCAACACCACAGCAACTCGCCGTGGCGCAGCCAACACAAAACTTAATACAACAAAACCGGATACAACAAAATCTGGCACCTCAAAATGTTCTTGAAAGAATTTCACGAAGCAATCTGCCCAAAACTGAAATTGCACAACGACAAAGGCAACACTTGGCGCAGCGTGCGCTAACGCAACAACAACCCCAACAACTAAGACAGCCAAATCCCTATCTGGCACCAAACGCCCCCAATGGGGTAACGCCCAACTATGTGTCTAACGGCGTAACCGTTACATATCCCAATACTGGAAACACGCAGACCGCTTTAGCTGGTGCAGTTCCTGGGCAAACCCAATCCATTTCACAAGAAAATTTTGTGAGCCAACCTGCACGGCAAAGACGCAGATAAAGCGAAAACGCGCCCTGTGTGCAAAAACATTGCACCGCATAAATTAGACACTTGGCAGGCGGTTATAATTGCCCTATAGCACCCGCCTTGTTAATGCTGGAACCTGCATTTTGGTGGGGTAGCTCAGTTGGTTAGAGCGCAGGACTCATAATCCTGAGGTCGAGAGTTCAAGTCTCTCTCCCACCACCACCCACCTAGCAATTAGTGACGCCTCAACTAGCCCCTACAAACAAGTGCGTACTATCAAACGCTTAGCCTCTATGTTTGGGATATACAGTCTCTCTATTCCGTCTCAATAGGGCTAAATAGGCCCATATATGACCCGAGTCTCACTTGCCATTTTTTCCCGCCACCACTTTGAAGAAGGCGTTCTTGTTATGTGTGAAGATTGGGCAAAAACCTCCAAACCATTCCTCAATGGGAGCGGCATTAGATCAGTATTTTATAGGGGAAGTTTGGTGGTTCAGATTAAGCGAACCCAAGATAGGTTTTCTGCTCATCCCAATCCATAGGTAGATTGGGTGTAGACCTTTGTAGAGAATCTGGCGTCATGTCAGATGGATGTTTGCCTTGCAGAATGTCTCGAATGACAGTTGGTGCTAAAAAAACAAGAGGCAGAATGCGACTTACATTACCTCGATCAACATTCTCTTTTTCTGCAATATCTTTGATAGATAAATACGCACCAGACTTAAATCCCGCATACCATCTTCTCGCCTTGGCGATCACATCAATCAATCCTTGATCCGGTTCACCAACCGCCTGCCCGCCTATAACCAGTTTGGTTTCAATACCACGTCGTCTCAATTGATACGGATAGTTTATGATGAAAGCCTCATCGTTTTCACATCCCATGTTGAAGGCCGTAGTATTCATGCCGTAGTATTCATAGCGATTTCTAACCCACCCGACTTAATATCAATTCTATTGATGAGCTGAAGTACCGCTTCCCTTTTCTGATTAGGGACTCTCGATGTCAGTACTGCCTGTATCTGCTGTGTCCGTTTCTCCAATTCGGGATATGCGACTGGACTATGTGTTGTTGGTAAAACGTGATCTGCCAGTTTTGGAGTGTTAGATAATAGTTACCCAATACATTTCTGTATTTGCATCTCCAGGTTTTCTGCAGGAAGCCTAAGGGCCTTCCCATCATCAAGCTCGCCTTTAGTTAGGCGGTTGGATACATAATACCTATAGCGTCTACCGAATTTTTTAGTGTGTATCGGGGTTAATCGATCACCTGTGCTGTCGTATAGTAATCCGGTCAATAAGCTGCCTGACTTAACATTGATCTTGCGTACTCTCTTTGGTGCATTGACTTTGAGTTGACTTTGGGCCCTGTTCCATAGGTCTTCATCTATGATTGGCGCGTGCTCACCTGTCTGACGTCAATATCACCGTTTGGTGCCAATTTTCCTACTCGGTACTACACCGTCTTTTCGTAATGGGTTTAGATTTATTGATATAGGCCCAGAAGGAGTGAACATAGTTATAGCCATCACCCTATCAAGCGCTTTCCTCTGATAAAATCTCTGTTTGGACTTTCTGCTTTCGCCAATAGAGCCAACCCAACCCTAGCAAAGCAATGAGACCAATGGCACTAATAATTATACTCAATCGCAGTGAAACCTTGTTCGGCCTAAACGCCTCTTGCAAAGCAGCGGATATCTCATCAACTTCAGCGGCTGAAGCAGTTCGGCTCCCAGAAGCAGTGCTGATGAAATCAATTTGTGTGGCTGAACTTACGGCAGCATTCATGTCTATTTTAACAAACAAATTTGTACCGTTGCTCGCGGGAGGATAGGCCTCTATTGCCAGTTGACGAAAAGCGCGAACATCGTCTGGGTTCCAATTATAATTATCTATTATTTTTATTAGGACCGGTTTTCCTTCAGAACGATAATAGCGCATGCCTCTGTGCCCCCACTCATCTTTCGATGATCCATAAAGTCGCTCGCCGGAAACTTTGTGGAAGCTAATTTCAGGGCCCGCATATTGGCTTTGTGTGCGCAAATGGGCGCCTATTATGTTTCCACTTGGCACATCAACTTTAAACCAATCTTCGTCCCCTGCAGAAACCCTTACCAATCCTAAATATGGCGTTGTAATTGATTTTGCTTCGCTCAGCGAATTGTTAGGTTCGTAAATATCTAGAGCTGGATCCAAAGTAAACCTAACCTGCACTTCTCCAACTTGATTATCCTCAGCCCAGATGTCTGCTGTATATCGTCCCTTGTTTACCACTTTGCTTGTCATAGGGGGATTGATAAACTCATTGCCTGAGCTCTCGATTTTGTCTTTTTGAAATGCAATATGAACTGGGCTCGTAATGCCTGAAGTGGAAAATACATCGGCTCTTAATAAGCCCGTTTGCGGCACATTAATTTGGACGCTTGTTGGCGCTTTTGCATTCACTTTTATTGTCTCAATTTTATCCAAATCCACATTTGTTTTAGCCATTGCAGGCACAGAAATGGCGCAGGTAATCGTCAAGGCTAGAATAGCGATAATTCTCATTCTCTTGCCTCCCCCAACTGAGCTTGAACAAATTCAGATATTTCATTTCGAGCGGCAGAAAGCGATATGGATCTGCGTTTGAAAACTTGTGCTTTATTTCTTACTCTATCCAGGTCAGCGACACCTTTTGAAGAGGTGCCAAATTCGGCATCTGTTTGACTTGGTTTGGAATTAATGCCCCAGCCAGACACCGTTGAACTTGCGCCAAAATAAACACCATATTTACGTGTTTCAAGGCGAGCAAAACAACGGCCATCTGGTAGCGCCCGCTCTAAGTACCACGCCTCAACAAGCAGAATATCATCAAATGGCTTTGCTGATTTTGTTGCAGTTGCGTAACCGCGCCATGAAGAAGGTAAGCACTCAACTTGTTCCAGCGGTTTTACTGGCTTAGGTTCTTCTGGAGGTTTGCCCTTAAGGGCCCCTTTATGCTCTTTGGTTTTTGCGCTAAGATAATTTGCAGCGCCCGCGGCATTACCTCCACAAGTCTCCTCACCATCTGTGAAGGTCGAAAAACGCCATTCCTTAGCAGCCGGATCGGCGGAGCTATCAAAGAGCTTTCCCGCAGCATAATGGGCCTTAGCCAGCGCAGTCGCTGAGCTAGGGGACGCTCCCATTAAAAAAGATTTCACGGCGGGAATATCTCGTGTGAAACTATATTCCGAGATACCCGTACAACTATAAAAAATAACGCCGCCTACCTCAATCAATAGGTCTTCTGGTAAATTATTTAATGTTTGAGCAATTCCCTTTTTCGCATTTTCCATACGCCCGTTGTCATCCATACTGCCTGATGCATCCAGAATAATAGCTAAAGATAAGTCCACAGGTGCGGATAGGAAATGCCAATTGTCTTCTCCGCCCGAACGTCCCTCTTGCCCGCCGCGCTCGGTTTCATACCGTACCCAACTCAAAGACTTTTCCGGTGGGTTAATCTGAGTTACTGTACGAGGGTCGCCGTCGAGCCCCTGTCCCGCTTCATCCGTGGCAGTAATTACAATTGAAATACGCCCGTCGTTTTCCCCTTGGTGTGCCTTACCCAAGTCAAATGATCCTCGCCAATTAACGCCTTCTCCTTCCAAGATGACAGGCTTCCCGCCGATTGATACCGTTGGTGCATTCTCAACGGGACCAGATAGTTTCAAGCTTAGCAAGCCCTCGCCTTCAGAGGGGGGCTTGGCGCGCTTTACCACACTTAAATTCCGTGAAGGGTCCTTAAGAGCTACAGCCGTTAAATTAGAAACCTTCTCAAGATCTGGGCCACCGACCCAACTAGCGTCATATATAACGCGGCGACCTGCTCGAACTCTAATTTTTGAAACAAATAACGGTATTTCGCCGACCAACAGTTTTATACTTTTATCCGCCTGGTTACCTGGCTGTTCAGGCTGCTTGTCAATTAATGCACCTTCTTTTGACTTTGCTTGAATTGAGAGGTCGTGGAAGCCCAAACGGCGTTTGAAAAAATCTCCCGCGAGAAGCTCTAAAGTTCCACGCCATTGTTTTTCATTAACCCATTCACCCGTTAATTGGTCGCTGCCAAGTTTGAACTCGTTATTATCAAATTCTTGGTCCATTGTTTTGTCAAACTTTATGACGAATTGTACTGCACCAGGTGTAATTGGGCGAAATGGGCCGGGCTCCTCAGACGGCGGTAAATCTTCCGCGAAAGCACCAGGGTCTTTGGCAGAAGATGCGGGGGCTTGATGCGCCAAAAATATCTCGTCGCCACGGGACACTTTTACACTTACCACTTGTGGGCGGGGGATGTCATTTAACAAAACAAATCGCCCTACACTCTTTGCCCCAGGATCTGGATTGCCTTCAGTTTCAGGCCGAGTAATAAAAAGAAAAGCTTCGTTGGCGGCATTAAAGCTAATTTTATCTAGCAACTCCTCTAGACTAAATTTAATTTTTTTATCTGACCATTTATCAATTTCTGTTACCTGCACAGAAGTTGCCCTATTTAACCCCACCCAAAGCTCACCTACTTCACTTCCAAAACTCAAGCCTGATATTGTTATTGGTTTTTTGGGGTTGATTATGCGCGCGACGATGTCCTGGCTTAAAAATTGCTCATCACTAAGGGGGTCAATGACCGGAACCGCATCACACCACGCGGCAACAGACTGCGTAGATAGTTTCCACTCGTCAGATAAAAATGCATTTGTTTGTTGGCTTTCGGTGTCCCAGCCCACATAGCCTGGGTGCAACCGATAGGGGGTTTCATCCGTTCTACTTGTGGGTGGCGTCCACCCTCCAGGGGCAATTTCGCACAAGGCTTTGGCTTTCTTGGGCACAGCTGCACCTCTGTAAGACTTATACAAAACAGGTTGGTATTCGGCTTGCTTTCCTTCATATTCCTCCCAGGTTGAGCTATACATGCGTTGAGCAAGCAAGCGGCATGCAGCGCGTTTTGTGTCATCTGTCGAGCGCCGGTATTTTTGTAAGTACTCTTTGTCTTGTTCGCAAAAATAACCTGCCTTCGCGCGGTTGAACAAGCCATAAATACTTTCCTTGTCCCGCCCTCTTGCGTCTGTTTTGGGAAGCGTATCAAGGTTGGTAGGTTCAAAATATTTTGCAATAGGGTATTTATTTGCTGTTTTTGCTTCACCGTAATCACCAAAACCACCTTGCGCTAAATCAATGCCTTCGGGCTCCCAAAAAGCGCTCCAAGACATCTTTGCAGTTATCCGCAGTAAGGTCGAGTTTAGGATTTCAAGATCGGCTAATGGCCCGGTGCCAGGACTTGTCGCCCCTAAGTCTTGAATTTTTGCATTTGTTGTTAGACTTGGGACATAACGGACAATGTCCCCTGCGCGCATTGCCGTCGCTAATTGGCCTTCTCTACCCCAACCAACATTCATCGCATAATTTGTTGCCCACGCCTTGAAGCATCTAGGATCCTGCCTTGCTGAACCTGCAGATGTTATTTGTACACCGTCAATTCCAATACCTCCATCAGGGTTATTGCCAAATTTAGAAATAACTTCGCCGAAGCCCGCGCTTAGACAAGACATCATCCAATTTTGTTGTGTCTTGACGCGCAAGGGAGAATCTAGATAGCCGCGGACTAGATACTCTTTACCAAACATTCCGTCTTTCATATCCTCATAACGGTAGTCTCCAACGCCTAGAAATATATTCTCTTCCCCCTCAAACCGCCATTGCGGTGTATATAATGTGGTTCCGAATAAGGATGTTAAGTATTCTGGAGAGGATAATGCGTCGGGAATGTGCTCTTTTGCAACGGATTCGTATCCATGAATAAGGCCGGCCAATATGCCGGCAGTAACGGCGCCGCCAAGATTATCTCCATAGGCTCCAGCATTATATTCTGGCGCCCCCCACCTCTCTAGCATATGACCCATAGCCCAACGATCTGCTAGAAAATGTTGGGCATATGCCTCGTAAGCCAGCGCCAATAGTTCAGCCTCTTGAATCGCCTTTTTGTGAGCCTTGCGGTCTTCGGGCGTGGTCGCCGCCTGCATCATTTTGCCAGCATCTTCTGCTAAAGCCACTGCGGTTGAGTGTATTTGTTGATAGCTACGGCTTGCCTGGCTTCCAAAATGTGAAGAGTTAAACCCCGCACCATGCCACAAGCCAAATACATGGCAGTAATTTAGTTGTTGATCATTTACAGGGCGCGGGGGGCAATACTCGTTTTTGTTGATCCAATCATATATCGTATAACTAAAGTCCGGCAATCCTGCAAAATGGGCCGGTGAAGGTAAAATGCGTTGTTCAAGAGGTGTGTTTGAACTTCCGGATGGCGCACTAGGGGTTACCTGTAACATCTCAGGCCTAAACAAACTTGCATTTAGATCGATTGCGGTAAAGTCTTGGCGCTCTCCAATTTTCCAACTGTGATTACTAACGGCTTGGCTCAAAGCATCTTGTGAGACGCGCTCATGTTCATTGCGAGAACACCCATTTCCACCGCCGCCAAGGCATCTATATATAGACAGCCATTTGGCTTTCTCGTCTGGGCCTTTATTTTCGTACTCTTTTGTGTCCCAAGCCAAAACCGAAGACACGGTCAAGGCTACAATGGTCAACCCTAGAAACACGCCCAACAAGATTTTACGTACGATCATTTTGAACGCTCCTGAGGGCGGCACCAAGCGTCTTCATTGACGAACACATCATCAAATGCTTGCCTGGCCACTTCTGGTGATTTTGCTGCCTTAAGCGCATAACGTTCACGGCACGGTGCTGGGCAGGTGCTGTTTTGTACACACGTACGAGCTAAACTTGCTTTTTCTATTTGACTAAAATCGGGTTGGGTTCCCTCGGAAACACACACAAAAATGCTTTGTAAGCAATCGCCCCATTGTGCAACTGAATCGTCAACATAGGGGTTGTACAATAGGTCTATTTCTGGGCTTCCGTGGTTGCTCCCCAACGATCCTGCTCGCTCGCAATTTTCCGCGCAAGTTGGGTCATAGGAAATTGTCGTAGCTGCCCATAAATTTGAGCCTGCTGGTTTTACATAAAAGAAATTTAGATAGATTGCAGAAGCAAGGGCTGCAGCAAGAACAAGCAATACGAAATATATCCGCTTGTTTTTTTGCGGCTTATTTTGGATGTCTTTTGTTTTATTGCCCTCAACCATAACACAGCAATGCGTGTTTTATAACTTTGTATATACTATTTACGCAAAGCCTTTCGAGGCCAGCCTATATGGTTTGTCATGCAATAGTCAATAGTTAAAGGTGCCATCGTATACGCCACCTCCGGAGGTTAACGCATTATTTGCAAACGGCATTACGAACTGACAGCATAAGCTTTTCATCCTTGGTATATATTGTTGATACACGTTTAATCTTTGTGGAAAAATCTTTGTCCTTGATACTTAAAGTTGGGCAGGCTGAAAAGGAACGACAGGCTTCCAACTCGGCGGATATAATTTTGCTGAATTCTGGCATAACAGAAGTTTCAACAGACAAGCGCGTAAAACAATCTACAGCGGCTTGAAGCTCCGCACTATTAGTAGCTAGATTATTATTGGCATTAGCTTGCGTATTCGGAGCTGTTGGCTGTTGTGATATATCAGCTGATTTGGAAAGAGACTGTTTAACAAGACTCAAAAGTGCCGTTGCGGCAACTGTACGCTTTGCCAAACTTAGACGTTCATGTGGTTCTAACATTTTTGCGCGCGTTGTAGCTGAATATGTGTCGGCCTCTATAGCCGGAATTTCTCTTGCAATGCTGACAAGGTGTTCGCCTAGTTTTTGTCCATTGTCGTTACTGAGGCCGACCCAATGCAAGGCTTGTAGGCCTGTGCCTATTTCATGAAGCTCTCGATTAACAAGTTCTAACTCTACATTTGGGCTTTCGGACATTGGCGTTCCAAACAATCCTGCAAAGCTAGAAGTTAAACTGTTTTGAGCGGCAGCAAGAACCCCTTCCAACATAAGGTTGATTTCCGAAGCCGTAGTTCTTTGGTTTAAATCTGCGTCTTGAAGAAGGAAAGCGGCGCTTTGAAATGCCTCTGACATTCCTGACCAATCTTGTGCGTTATAACGAAGCATAGTCTCTACAGAACAATATTCAGCTTCACTGAGCTTTATGTTACAAGTCTCCGTGCACAATTGAATGTTCCCAGCAATTTTCTCAAACTCGGCAATATAGTCATCCTGTAAACCAAATATCTGCTTTACGTCTTCATTCTCACAAAACCCGTGAATGGAAAAAACTATGGGCGTTAATTGGGCATATTGTTTGTCAGTGTGCGTCGCCGAAATATATTCTTTTACGCTAGCGACAAATTCGTCTTCGCTGTTTGATTTTGAAATGATTTCATCCAAGTTTTCCAAATTCTGGCACACAGGGCATTTTGTGTTTAGAGGTTGGTTTTCAGCCTGTTGGTACTCTAGAAATGTTGTTGGCTTACACCCCGACATTAGCATGGAAACCCCAAAGACCCCGACCAAACTAGCTTTAAAAATATCACGCATACCGCTCTCCTATGCTCATTGATAAGTCTATACCTTACCCACATAAGTATCAGATACTTGCCGATGGGGCAAGATTAAGCTAACGTAAAATATAGTTGGAAGTTAAGATGTTGCTATTACAGCATCTCGCATGATTGGATGTCATAAAACATAAGGGCGTAAAATGAGATTTTTACTTGGCGTGTTTTTTTTCATTTTTATATCGCATTCCGCTAAAGCGGATGTGCGCAGTTTAATTGAATTTAGGACAGATAATGCTCCTGAATCTACACTAACACTCTCCCTAAAAAACTGGTCATCCGCTGAAAAGGTACTAATTTTAGAGCTGTTTCAATCATTGGAAAGAAATGAGCCCGGGCTGCTTGCACGTGCCGCACAACCGGGCAAAATCATGTTGTACCGTGCAACCGCTTCCCCTTCTCATCCGTCAGGCGGCTGGGTACGAAGACGGCACGAATCGTCTTTTTTGTTCACGGACATCTTTTTTTCAAGTGCCCAAAAAGGCTCTCGAGGATATGACTACATTAGCTGGCTTTTCATCCATGAAATAGTGCACCTCGCTGATCCCGTAGATCAAATTGGTCGTTCAAAAGAATGGAGCAATATGATTGAACCTCGACTTGCGTCCGTGTCTCATGCACTAAACAAAAAGAGACTTACCGTTCGCCAAGCCATGTTTAAACGACTTGATGCAGATGCTGCAGTGTTCGGTTTCCCAAGCATTTATGCTGCAACTAGTCGCCATGAGGCATTGGCGGAATTTGTGGCCGCGAACTATTTTGGGAAACCCATACCAAAAGACATAGAAGAATTTATCGCAAAACATCTATATGAAAAACCCAAGCCCCAAACAGGTAAATTAGTGGAAAGATATCGTCGCGCAAATATCCACTTTCGCAACAAACAATTCAAGCTGTCCATACGCTTACTTGACGAAGCAATCGACATTTCACCTGAGTTTAGCCAAGGATTTTATTTGCGTGGATTTGCTCAAATGAATGCAGGCCAATACAAATTGGCAATAAAGAATTTTACCGAAGCTCTCAAACTTGTGCCCAAAGATGACCTAAAGCCAGTACGGGAATTATTAGAGGCTCGCGTTTGGGTACGGGAACGCACAGCAGACTGGCAAGGCGTTATTTCTGATTACACAAAGCTAATATATCAAAACAATAAACGCGCCAGTTACTATTCAGGTCGCGGAATTGCTTATCTAAAGACCAAAGCCCCACACTTGGCGATAAATGATTTTCAACAGGCTCTGGTTATCACTCCAGAAGACAAAGTGAAAATCAATCAACTAATAGAGAGTGCTGAGGCATTGTCAGAGTAAGATTGCTTGAAACCAAAAAAATTGTTATCAACCTAACTTAGATTGAAACTTAGCTCCATTTAGTAAGGTTTACGGCACTGCGCTTCTTGAATATATCCCTGTTCTGTTGATATATTTCCCTGTTGCCCAAATAAAATTCCCAGTTAATTTTTTAGGGAAATTCGTATTAAACGCAGTGTTTTCATGGGGTTGTGACCGTACAAACTGGATTTTGGGACCAAAAAAGCATATTTTCCCTGTAAACTCCCTGTTAAACAGGGAAAATAGCGTGAGACTGGTTCACTGAAGACTGCGTACACCACCACCCACCTAGCAAATATTGGCTATGCAATCGGCGAATTGTATATTTAATATCAATTTTGAGAGGTTTGTTTCTGTGGATTAAACTTGGATTATCCTTTTGTTTGATTTTACAATCTTCGTCTAAATTATTGAAATTTAATTGTTTTAATATTCAAACCCATAAATACATCCATGCTCCCAATACTTGGCTTATATTCAAATTGTTCTTCTCTTTGGGACAGGCAAGCGTACGTTGCACCCCAAGGGTATTTCCAAGAGGGCGCACCCTAAGGGCGCTGGCTGGAGAGGAGACGGCGCTTCGTCGGTGTAGATGTTTTGGTAACGCAAAATGGTCGGCTGGCTCCGCCCCAAGAGCACTTGTGCGCGCCCGTAGGAAGTAGTCTTGGGCTGCTGCGCTTACTGCGCGGGCGAGGTCCTTGTGTCCACGACTGACCTACGGGTCCCCTATGTGAAAAGGCGCTGCCGTGTGGTCTTGAACTTCACGAAACTTTACTAAGCGCTCTAATCGGTAACTCCGGTGAGGGGCAAGACCACACGGACGTCCCACCTTTGGAACGAACCGAAACTAAATGTGATGACGTCTATTTGAACAAATGGGTGGCCTTTCCCATGCAATAAAGGGGGCGGTGCAAAAAAGAATGGTGGAGCCTAGGGGAGTCGAACCCCTGACCTCTTCGCTGCCAGCGAAGCGCTCTACCAGCTGAGCTAAGGCCCCATAAACTCACCGTAAGGAGAATTCGATAGTGCTGGTTAGGAAATTAATCTCACACCAGCTTTTTGGTAAAAACTAATCTTTATTCGTCGTCGTCGTCATCGTCGTCATCATTGCCAGTTGGTGGCAACACATCCTGTTCATCGTCGTCATCGTTCGATATACCGTCTTCGTCGTCATCATCTGTAGAAAAGCCGTCCATGTCGGGTGTATCATTCCCAGGATCGTCATCTCCGTCTTCACCTCCGGAACCACCAAAGCTGGCGTCTCCGTCAAGCTCTAGCTCTTTTGCAGCAACATCGTCTTGGTCAATATCTTCTTCGTCAATGTCTTCAGCTTCAACATCCTCGTCGTCAGCGTCTTCATCGCTTTTCTTGGGGTTTGGTTTTGTGGGTTTAGGTGCGGCTTCGACAACAGCTATGTCAGCAGGATCAAAACTGGTCGCGCAATACGGACAAACGGCGGGGCGTTTAGTCAAGTCATAAAATTTCTTTTCACACTCGGGGCATAATTGTTTTTCGCCCAAATCTGGTTTCGCCACGTTTCATTCCTATGTTGTTGTTCTCAAGTTTCGTAATCAGCCCTTGAACTATTGTGTCTCGGCTGTAAATAGTTTCCTTCATCTTACATTCGCCTGATTAGCGTTTGTATTTTGCAAGTCAACTAGTATTGCCTAAAATAGTATGAAAACAAGCATATGACTTCATCTACCAAATCGCAAAAACCCGAATTTGGCCTTCGCGGAAGCGTGAAAGCGCCAGGAGATAAATCAGTGTCTCACCGGGCTTTAATATTTGGGGCTCTGGCCGAAGGGACTACAGAAATATCCGGTTTGCTTGAAGGTGAAGATATATTGCACACAGCAAATGTCGTAAAAGCTTTTGGCGCACGCGTTACGCGCCTTGGCGAAGGGCATTGGCGCGTGACGGGATGCGGTAGTCGGGGTTGGCGAACGCCAAAAAAACCAATTGACTTTGGTAATGCCGGAACGGGTGCGCGCTTAATTATGGGGGCCGCAGCAGCTTTTAACGTAAATGTATCATATATTGGTGATGCCAGCTTGTCTTCGCGGCCAATGGGGAGAGTGCTGACGCCACTGCGCGAAATGGGAACAAAGTTTGAAACTAATAATGACCGGCTTCCCCTTCGTCAAATACAAGGCGGCAATTTAAACCCTATAAACTACACGCCGCCTCACGCCTCTGCTCAAGTAAAATCAGCTGTGCTTCTTGCGGGGTTGAATACAGAGGGGCTTACCGAGCTTCACGAGCTTAACCTGACACGGGATCACACGGAAAATATGTTGACGGCATTTGGCGTTGTTGTTGTCCGCAAGGTCAAAGGCAGTGGACAAGTTGTATCCATAGACGGGCCTGCACGGTTAAAAGCCACGCACATCAAAGTGCCTGGCGACCCGTCTTCGGCGGCTTTTTTAATTGCGGCAGCCTTAATAGTGCCGGGATCAGATATCATTATTGAAAATGTAATGATGAACGACGCACGCAGCGGCTTATTTGAGGTTCTTAACGAAATGGGCGCCTTCTTAAGAGCTGATAATTTTCGCCGCTCCGGGGGCGAGACAATAGCAGATTTACACGTAAAGTATTCTAGGCTTAACGGCATTACTGTTATGCCAGAGCGCGTCCCGTCCATGGTCGATGAATACCCAGTTTTAGCCGTTATTGCGGCGGTTGCACGCGGCACAACAATTATGCGCGGATTGGGTGAATTGCGTGTAAAGGAAAGTGATCGTCTTACAGGTACGTTGAATTTACTGACGGTGAACGGAGTACAGGCTCGTATCGACAAAGACACTCTTTCGGTAACCGGAGGCCTTGTAGCGGGTGGCGCAAAAGTAAAAACGCGCCATGATCACCGTATGGCTATGAGCGCTCTTGTCTTGGGTTTAGTCAGCGAAAAACCGATTGCCATTGACGATGCTTCCATGATTGCAACCAGCTTTCCCTCTTTTTTCGAGTTAATGGCCAGCATTGGCGCACCAATAGATAAATCATGAAAAAAATTATTGCTATAGACGGCACATTCGCATCTGGCAAAGGCACGCTGGCAAAAAAATTGGCGGCAAGTTTTGGCTATGCATATTTAGATACAGGTAAATTATACCGCGCCGTAGGGCTCCGGGCTTTGAAATCTAAAACTAATCTAGACGACGCAAAAAAGTTGGCTAAATTGGCAACTGATATTACGCCAGCGGAGCTGGACGACCTGGCACTTAAGAGCGGCCCCGTTGGCGCAGCCGCTTCCAAAGTTGCCGTGCATACTGAGGTCCGTGCCGCTCTTTTTGAGTTTCAACGCAACTTTGCCGCAAATCCTGGTCGTCAATACAAAGGGTCCATATTGGATGGCCGAGACATTGGTACCGTAATCTGTCCTGATGCAGATGTGAAACTGTATGTTGATGCCCAGCCAAGTGTGCGAGCAGAGCGCCGCTATAAAGAGCTTTTATCCTACGGTGAGGACATGAGTTTGGAAAAAGTTACAGCCGACTTGATTGAACGGGATACTCGCGACCAAACGCGAGCTGAAGCGCCTCTCACACCAGCTGAAAATGCGCACTTGCTAGATACAACAAACTTGTCTATAGACGCCGCGTTCATGCAGGCAAAGACATTGGTAGAAACCATTTTGTCGCAAACTTAGACCTGCTGAACAACATGACGCTCGGATTGGCCGAGCCAGACCGTTGGTACACAATAATTCAAACCAATTGGCACTAACTAAATTGAGAATATTATGAGCACTGCTCAAAACTCCCTAAACCCCACAACCGACGATTTCGCAGCTATGTTAGAGGCCTCACTTGAGACCAACAACATGAAGGAAGGCGGCGTTGTCACCGGCACAGTAACAGGCATTGAAAAAGACATTGTTATTGTTGACGTTGGTCTCAAAACAGAGGGTCGCATTCCTTTACGCGAATTTTACGAACCGGGAAATGATGATGTCGTCAATGTCGGCGATAAAGTTGAAATTTTTCTAGAGCGCATTGAAAACGCTCTTGGTGATGCTGTCTTGTCGCGTGACAAAGCTAGGCGCGAGGAAAGTTGGCTAAAGCTTGTAAAAGAATGTGAAAACAAAAACCCAGTTAAGGGCGCAATTGTAGGACGGGTAAAAGGCGGCTTTACGGTAGACCTTGGTGGTGTAAACGCATTTTTACCAGGCTCCCAGGTTGATATTCGCCCTGTGCGCGATATTACGCCTTTAATGAATGAAGTTCAGCCTTTCATAATTTTAAAGATGGATCGCCCGCGTAACAATATCGTGGTCTCGCGCCGTGCTATCCTAGAAGAGAGCCGTGCTGAGCAGCGTGCTGAATTAATCGAAAACCTCAAAGAGGACGAAGAACGCGAAGGTATTGTCAAAAATATTACTGACTACGGCGCATTTGTTGACCTCGGCGGCATTGATGGCCTGTTACATGTGACTGACATGTCGTGGAGCCGTATTAGTCACCCAAGTCAAGTTCTAACCGTTGGCGATACAATCAAAGTGAAATTGATCCGCATAAACCAAGAAACACAACGGATTAGTCTTGGCATTAAACAACTTAGCGAAGACCCGTGGATGTCAGCTGTTGCGCGTTACCCTGAAGGCACAAAACTTTCTGGTACTATTTCTAACATTGCTGATTACGGTGCATTTGTTGAGCTAGAAGATGGCGTTGAAGGCCTGGTTCACGTTTCTGAAATGAGTTGGACCAAGAAAAATATTCATCCCGGCAAAATCGTTTCTACCTCTCAAGAGGTTGAAGTTGTTGTCTTGGAAGTTGACCAGGAAAAACGTCGCATATCTCTTGGCATGAAACAATTGCAGGGCAACCCTTGGGATAGCTTTGCGGAACGTTTCCCTGTTGGCACCGTTATCAATGGTGAAGTGCGGTCAATCACCGAGTTTGGATTGTTTATTGGACTTGATGGTGAAATTGACGGTATGGCGCATTTGTCCGATTTATCTTGGGACAAATCCGGCGAAGACGCTTTGGCTGAATACTCCAAAGGTGACATGGTCGAAGCTAAAATCCTTGAAGTTGATATCGAAAAAGAGCGTATCAGTCTTGGTGTCAAACAATTAACAAAAGACACAGGCACAGGCCCCAGCGGCAAAGCATCTGCGACTAAAGGCAAAACTGTTACCTGTAAAGTTGTCGAAGTGAATCGCGGTGGTATCGAAGTGCTCTTCGGAGAAGAGGGTTCTGAGACCAAAGCCTTTATCCGCAAAAACGATTTGTCACGAGAACATTCTGAACAGCGCCCTGAGCGTTTCGCCGTTGGTGATAAAGTCGACGCACGGATTATTAGAACCGACAAACGAACCGGGCAGATTACTCTATCTATCAAAGCACTAGAAATTGCAGACGAGAAAGAGGCCGTGGCGCAATACGGTTCTTCTGATGCAGGTGCATCTCTTGGAGATATTCTTGGGGCAGCCATGAAAGACCCAAAAGAATAAACTCTTTCAAATTAATAAAACCATGGCCCGCGCCTGTATTTCAGGCGTGGGTTTTTATTTATGTGCGAATTTATGGAGTTTTTTTATTGTCTAGATTTAAGGCACAAACTGAATTAAAACAATTAAGTTACAAACTAACAGGGTTGAAATGCTGAAATTTGGCTTTGATTTTTCTTTTTATTGGGTTTTGCTGGCAACAAGCCTGTTCGCTATCTTTTGTGGCGCACGCATGCTGTTTTTATCAAAAAACCTGGAAAGAGAAGCGCAAAACGACTGGGCTTATCAAGTTTCAGAGGACATGCAAGATTTGCGTTTAACAGAAGGGGCATATGTCCGTGCCTACAAAAAAATAAACGCACCTAGAGGCTGGAAGTTTTTATCAATGGCTTTCGCCGCTGTAACGATTATGTCTATTCCTGCCTTTTCGCTTATCCAGCTTCTTTTGTATAAGGTGTGGCGTGATAATCTAAATGAAGTGTCTAAAATGCCGCAATTTCAAGGCCGCATGTCCGTACTGTCAGATCCTGTGTTGGTATGGCAATTTAGCATATTTTTCACCGTTATTGGCTTCCTCGTACTTTTGGTTGGCCTATTTGTTCGCCAATACTACAAAGGCGCGCCGGGTTTAATGCGTGATGCTGTCTTATATGAACGCGCTGGTTTTATACCAGGAACCGCACTAACGGTTGGGCCCAATCCCGCACACTTTAAAGCCAACAATGATACTATAAGCCGAAAATTATATAGAGAAATGTTTGAAGTGGCTTTGGGCCTCTCACGACAAGTCGTTAAAAATTGGCAGGACAGCGGGCACAATTGTGATGTCTACTCAAATGGTTCTGATATGCAAATCTATGTTCACTCAAAGAGTGATGAAGTTGGTTTTTCGCCGACAACGCATCCTTTTTTCTTTGCTGGAAAATTTGCACGCCTTGATGATAAACCCGAGCTATATACTATTATCGTTTTAATGCCTGATGCATATGGCGCGTTTAAAAAAATTCAAGCGACAGGCATTAAGATGGCGGATATCTCCGCTACACCAACGAGTCGATATTGTAGTTTTAAGTGCGAAAACATGGAGGTGTTTATATATGACGAAACAATTAGCCTGCAGGTTTAGTCTTGTCTTTGAATTTGCAAATTTGTGATACAACACAATTAAAACACATAGGCGTACGCGCCTTGCATGTATATCTCCCATGTAAAATCAACCAGTGATGGGCATGAACTGCAAATTCAGGCGGGATGACTTTTAGCAAGTTAAGTTCGACCTCAAGCGGGTTTTTGCCCGGTGCCATACCGGTGCGGTTACCAACTCTAAAAATATGGGTGTCAACTGCCATAGTCGGCTGACCGAAAGCTACATTTAGCACTACATTTGCCGTTTTTCGCCCAACCCCTGGAAGGCTTTCAAGATCTCCCCGATTGTCAGGAACTTTGCTATTAAAAACATCTACTAGTCTTTGCGACAACCCGATTACGTTTTTTGCTTTGGTTTTATAAAGTCCGATCGTTTTAATATATTCGCGTAACCGCTTTTCGCCTATGGATAGCATTTTCTCCGGCGTGTCTGCTCTAGCAAACAAAGCCTTGGTTGCTTTGTTGACACCAATATCGGTAGCCTGTGCTGATAAAGCAACTGCTACGACCAATGTATAGGGGTTGTGATAATTTAGTTCTGTCTTTGGGGTGGGGTCCATATTTTGCCAAAGAGCAAACATGTCTGATATCATTGCACGGGTGAGTTTTGGCCTGGGTAGTTTTTTTCTCTTGGTTTTCGTCATTAACCTGTTTCCGAACAATCTTTTGGGCCAAGGATCACAAAGGCCAACACGGCGCGGTCCAAATCAATGAGAGTGAAGTCATTGCGTACATAGGTGTATCCCGTCCTTTTTTGGTTTATCTAGCGCTTTTTATAGCTGATAGCATTTGCTGCGCCAATTTTTCTGCCCGCGACAAAGTGCCCGCGTCGGCCAATTGACCCTTATCATTAAACGCCTTTCCGTAAAGCCCTACACCCAATTGGGTTGGCACCACTTGGGCACCAAGACGTGTTAATATAAAATGTAACTGCCGGAGCGCCATTATTCCCGAGAGCGCTCCCGGTGTTGCTGATCCTATAGCATATATAGAGCCGGTGAATTGGCCAAGTTCTACACGTGTCGTCCAATCAATTGTGTTTTTCAACAAAGCAGGCATGCAACCATTATACTCAGGCGTTGAAATAAAAACACCGTCGCAGGTCGTTAAATCTGCGATCAGGCGCACAGCCGCTTCTGGGACTCCCTCTTCTGCTTCCAGATCGCCATTATAAAGAGGCATTTCATATTCGCATAAATCAATAATTTGCGTCTTTGCCCCCATGCTAGAATATATGTGCGCCATTGCAGCGCATAGCTTGCGGTTCATGGACGCAGAGCGTGTGCTTCCAGATAAAATTCCAATTTTTGGTTTGGGCATTTCGCCTCCTTAAATTTCGCTTTATTAAACCCAGTACAGTTCATATTTGCAATAAAACATACTTACAATTTCAACCTCATAAACCGGCTAAAAGACCCTTCTTTATAGTCTGCAAAGGGACCGCAATCTTGAAAACCAAATTTGCTATATAACGCACGTGCCGGCGCATATGGTTCATTGGATCCCGTTTCCAAACTTAGCTTTTTGTATCCACGTATTTTTGCTTTCTCTATGATATGCCTAAGAACCTTACTACCAACACCGCGCTTGAGAGCTATTTTTGCCGTTCGCATTGATTTTATTTCTCCGTGGCTGCTGCTAAGCTCCTTTAAGGCGCCACAACCAAGCAAAGTGTCGCCTTCCCAAATAGTCCAAAAGCAGATATCTGGGTTTTTTAATTCCGTTATGTCAAGCGCGTATACGCTGTCCGGTGGAGAGTTTTTGTAGGCGCTGTCTAAATGATCATGTAACAAAGCCTGAACCACAGCGCTTTTTAAATCGTCTAAAACAATTTGCATTAGTGTAGCGTTAAAGTATCAAAAACAGGGACACCGCTAGTAATCGCGTAATAACAGCCTAGGTCTGATTTAGGCGCATGCACAGACGCCCCGTGAAGTCCGCTCCACCTGCGACATTTGCGACATTTGCGACATTGTTGGTTCTGAAAAGCTGTAACGCCACCTATGCCTTCGTTGTCTCCCGTTAATTCATATTGAACTGATCCGGATAAACATGCGCCAGTATAAGTGATTGTGTTCATAGTCCCAATACGTCTTTCATATCATATTGGCCGCTCTTTTGTTTTGTTGCCCACAAAGCTGCCGTAAGCGCACCTTTAGCAAATACGGCGCGGTCTTGGGCTAAGTGCTTTAATGTGATCGTTTCCATTTGGTCACCAAAAAATACAGTATGCTCTCCAATAATGCCGCCGTGCCGCATGGAAACGATTTCTGACGGGTCTAAGTCTTGCCCTCCAGATTTCAATGCTTGGCCCAACATTAATGCCGTGCCAGACGGTGCGTCTTTTTTCTGTTTATGGTGAATATCAAGTATACCCACATCCCAGTCTTTGGGTATGGTTTTTGCCGCTTGGGTCACTAGGCTTTCAAGAACACAAATCCCAATAGAAAAGTTTCCGGATTTGACCAGTGTTATAGCTTTGGCAGCCTGTTCTAATGCCTTTATGTCTGTTGCGGAATATCCAGTTGTGCCCGTGACCAAAGTTTTACATGTAGTCCCATACATCATCAAAGCAGCATCAATAGCCGCCTTTGGATGAGAAAAATCAATTAAGACATCACAAATATCAAGTGCTGCGCGTGTGTCTGATGTGAAGAATACACCACCTGCGTCTATACCCAAGTCTTTTGTTTCTGGCGAGACGATGGCGGCGACCAAATGTGCTGCCTCATGCTTTGATATTTCTGACCTTAGGGCGCAACCCATGCGCCCTGCGGCTCCAAGCACGCCAATTTTTATGGGCACTACCAACAAATAACCTAGTTAAAAGTAGCTGTTCCGCCAGCTTCTTGAGCGCGGCGCATCATTTCATCACGAAACATAGAAGCAAAATCCGGTGGCTCTAACAAAATCGGAGGGTAGCCACCATTTTGCGTAAGCTCAGCCATTATTTGGCGCGCAAAGGGAAATAGAAGTCGTGGACACTCAATAAGTATCATGGGTTGAATATGATCTTCAGCAACATTGCCAAATGCAAATAAGCCAGCATATTCAAGCTCACACAAAAACACTGGCTTGCCATCTCGCTCCGCTTTCGCGCCGAGCATCAAGACCACTTCCACAGTGCCTTCATCGACCATCTGACGGCCAATTTCTATACTAATGTTAATTTCAGGCGCAGGCTGACCTTGACGCAAACTATCCGGAGCATTTGGGTTTTCGAAGCTGGCATCTTTAACGTATTGTGCCAATATTCGAAGCATGGGTTGCGCTGCATCCGCACCATTACCTTGCTGTTCTGGTGAGTTTTGTGGCGACGGTGTTTCAACCGGCGCATTTGTTGTAGGGGGCTTTTTGGTTGTTTTTGCTGCTGCTTTTTTGGCTGCTTTTTTGGCTGGCTTTTTAGTTGTTTTAGCGGTTGGCTTTTTGACTGCTTTTTTTGCAACCTTTTTCTTAGCCGTTTCGGTTTTTTTTGTAGCCATCTTTTTCCTCTGATTTTAATAGTCTGAAATAAGTGTAAGATTGATTTGAAAATTTGTTCGTTGTTGTTAACATGGACGTTTATATAGGCTAATTCAAGTCCGTACAAAATTAATTCATAACTTAAATCATCAGGAATACTGACAATATGCAAGATATTATTTTATATGCGGTTTTGACCATCGTTGTTGGCGGGTTGTTGTATTCCGTGCTCGGGAAAGATGTTGGGCAAGACCTCTCTAAAAAGCCAAACCACGACCCGCAAAAAAGCAAAGGCGCCAATGATGTGCTGGAGAGCTTTTTAGGTAGTCAAGACAATAGCTCAAAACAAGACGTGCGTAGGCCGGCAAGCCCGGTGTTCAAAGGGCCTGCGGCGGAAGGTCTGGGAAATATTTATGCTGCGGATCCAACATTTAATTTGCCGCAGTTTCTTGATGGTGCCAAAGGCGCTTACGGTATGATATTGGAGGCCTTTTCATCTGGAGACAAAGAAACCCTAGAGGCCCTTTTGACAGACGAAGTGAAAGATATTTACTTCTCTGCCATAGATGATTTGAATGCCAAAGGGCTCAGCCAAAGAACTGACTTAGCACGATTGATAGATGCTGAAGTTGTCAGCGCCGAAAAGAACGGCAAAATAGGCACAATTCAAGTGTCATATCACGCTGAGCTGGCTACGGCCTTAGTGGATAAGTATGGGAATGTCGTAAAAGGTGATTTGGATGTGCTTTCTCGGGTTCGAGAAATTTGGAGCTATGAGCGGGTGTTAAAAGACAAGAACCCAAATTGGCGGTTATCAGGCGTTGAGCCTCATAGCTCTAGTAACCCAGATATGGACGGGCCGGACCATTCGCCAGATACATAATAGTTTACTTGTCCTGACCTTTGCTTTGTGCGCAAACGCTTGCACGACTACAAATACGGCTGAACAAAATGCTAAGCGAGCTGAGCAAGCCCTTTCTTCTGTTCTTAAAGAAATTTCTGATGCACCCGTTGCAAAACCAGAACCCTTAGAAACAAAGAAGCCGCCCTCTGTCGCTATCTCCGCCAAAAATGAAGATGCAAATCATAAAGAAGACCTTCTGTCTGCTCCCAAAAACAAACCAAATAACGATGTCTTGTTATCGGCTGAGCCTGAAGATATTACAACGCCAAGTAACGAATTCTCTAATTTGAGTTTTTGGAAAACATCAGACCCCACGCCAGCGCTGAAGGCCTTTAAACGCAGTTGTGCCCTATGGAAGCGTAAGCCAGATGAAGATTGGCTTAAGCCTGGTCTTAAAATGTTTGGGCAGTTCAAAGACTGGCGGCCCGCTTGTATCGCTTCTCTTAAAATCGAAGCTAATCAGACCAATGCGGTTCAGTTTTTTCAAAGATATTTTGAGCCTGTAAGCATTGGGCAAGATACTGGGCTTTTAACGGCTTATTATGCGCCAGAATTACCGGTGCGGCGCGTTGCTTCATTGGAGTACTCCGAACCCATTTTGGCAAAACCATCTGATCCGCAAATCCAACGCCTCGCGCGAAAGGATATTTCTGTCACCACTTCAACTGTTCTTGGCTATGGTCGGCCTATAGATGTTTTTTTTCTACAGATACAAGGATCAGGGCAAATTAAATTCCCTGACGGCACGACATACCGCGCAGCTTTTGATGGGCATAATGGCAGACCCTATACTTCCATCGGACGGCTGTTAATTAAACGCGGTGTGCTTGACAAAGATAGAGCAGGAAAAAGAGACATCGAAAATTGGATGGTTAATGCGGGTTATCTTAAAACCAAAGAGTTAATGGCTGAAAACGCACGCTATATATTTTTTAAAACCGAACGCTATAAGCCAACTGAAGGGCCTAAAGGTGCCATGGGCATTCCTTTAACAGACATGGGTTCGTTGGCCGTTGATTCGAATTATTTCCCCTATGGGGTTGTTATTTGGGTCGAAACAAAGTTTCCCAGCAAACCAGGGGATTACTCTGGTAAAAAAGCCGGACGCTTGCTAGTCGCCCAAGACACTGGCGGTGCTATTAAGGGTAAAAAACGCGGTGATGTGTTTTTTGGAAGCGGTGACGCGGCTGGTGCCATAGCTGGTATCATGAAACACCAAGCCACATGGACTTTGTTTTTACCCGTTGGTCTGGCATTAAAACCTGCTTCTTTGTCATGAATTGCCCACCATGAAATACGTAAAAAAGCTATCAGATTCTGACCTAAAAATTTGGCAAAGGGTTGCCCGCACCATACAGCCCTTGTCTGCGCCTAAGCTGAACTTACAGCACGAAACCCATATCCGCCTGCCAATTGCACCTACACCCATTTTACATCACAACCAAAAAGACGTGCAAACTCGTTCGGACAAAAAGGTTCGTAGAGGTCAAGTTAAAATTGACTATACTATTGATTTGCATGATATGGCCCGCAGCGCTGCCTTTGCAAACCTTAAAAGCCGCCTAAAGCGAGCACATGAAAGTGGGTTCCGTACGGTTTTGATCATAACGGGCAAGGGCCCAAATCTACAAGGTGTTTTACGGCGCAGTCTTCGTGGTTGGCTTAATGATCCGAGTATACGTGAAATGATATCCAATATAGCACCCTCTCATATTCGTCACGGCGGCACAGGCGCATTTTATGTTTTTTTGAAACAACGTAAATAAAAGTTAGGCCTTTGCAAACAGCATCGTTTCTAGTTGTTCTATTACGTCATCAAAGTGGGCAGGGTTGTTAGTAGATTTTTTTATGAGCATGGCGCCTTGCAGGGCTGAGATGTATAATTTAGTGAAGCTCTGTGCCTCACCGTTAAAGTGAAACACACCTACATCTCGCCCGCCCGCGAAGACTTTGGCAAGCCAAACTTCCTGTTCAATAAAAAACCCTGCTAAAATTTCTTGAATGTTTGGGCATAATGTCTTTTGTGTCGCGCCTAACACCCCGTACAAACAAGAAACCCCTTCCAAATCACGAACAGAGCGTATGGGGGCTATAAAACTATTATAAGCACGAACATAGCTTTGGGGGTCATCGAGCTTCACCTCCTCCCAAGCATTTATAATATTGTCTCGGTAGCGGGTTAAAACTGTTGCGCCAAGCTCTGCTTTTGTCGGAAAATGATAATGGATAGAAGCTGTACGAATGCCGAGTTCTTTGGCTAAGTCTCCATAAGACACAGCATTAAACCCCCGTTGCATCACCATGTTTTGAAATGTGTTGGCAATATTACGCGCAGTTTCACCTAAAGGGCAGCAAACAGTCTCATCTTGTAGCCCGTTCATATCCTGCTTCGATTTATGACGATTTGCCATAAGCTTCTCCTCGTGACCAACACCTTAAAACGACTACCACAAGAGCGCTACAAAAAAATAATTTGTAAAACAACTTGACTACCTATTAGTAGGTAGATACAGGATTTAAAGCAATAGCAAGGAGAACGGAATTTGTCAACAACTGACAAATCCTAGAATAACGTAATTGGAGACATGCCATGAAATCATCGTTACAGGCCCAGCCCCGAACCGTTGAAACAAACTGTATTGAACAAACTTACGCCAACCTAAATACGGACTTACGCTTGCCAGCGTCTGCCGTTGCTGATGAATTGTGCTGGATGTTGTCCCATGAACAAGGTGTTACGCGCAAGCTTCTGGAGCGAGAGGGCGGCGAAACCGCAAAGCGGGCGACAACCATCGTCCGCTACGCCGCAGGGTTTAGGCTCGCAGAACACAGCCGCGGCGACGGCGAAGAGTTTCTCGTGTTAGACGGCATGTTTTCTGATGAAAGTGGTGACTATACAAAGGGGTGGTATGTGCGCAACCCGCCCGGTTCTTCCCATGCACCATACTCCAAAGATGGTTGCAAGATTTTTGTCAAACTCGGTCAAATGCATATATTTGACCGCAAATCTGTACGGATTGATACAAGTTGCGCGAACGCTGACTGGCAAGCCACCGAAAACGGCACGCGTAGCTTAAAACTGTTTGCTAGCCTCCATGAGCATGTTTCGCTCGTTAAATGGCCCGCTGGTTTAAAGCTTGATTTCAAGCGTTTTGCTGGTGGCCTGGAAATCTTCGTGCTCAAGGGGCGATTTGTTGATGAGTTTGGCGATCACAAACCAGGCGCCTGGTTACGTATTCCTGCAGGGCACGGCCACCAAGTGCGCGCCATAGAAGACACTGTGCTCTATGTAAAAACCGAACATTTACGGCCGTAAACTAACCACCGCTTTGTGCTAGCCAGACTAACAAGGCGCCACCTAACACCAAGCGGTACAACATGAAAGGTAGAAAGCTGATGCGCTCGATCAGTTTCATAAACACTGAAATGGCGAAATAAGCGGCAATAAACGAAAACCCAGCTACAATGAGACCATCTCCAAGACTTGCAACGTTTCTCGTGCCAGCATCGTCAGTTAGCAACTGCAAAAATGCGTAGCTTCCGCCAGCTAATATTATCGGCATGGCCATCAACATAGAAAATCTGGCTGATTCTGATCGTGTAAAACCAAGGCTTCGTGCAGCAGTCATGGTAATGCCCGACCGAGATGTGCCAGGGATAAAAGCTAACACCTGGGCTAGGCCAATAAGCACCGCTGACTTCAAGTTCATCTTTTCTATGGATTTAACTTGTTTTCCCCATACATCAGACAACCACAATATAATCCCAAACCCGATCATGGTCCAAGCAATAATATATGGCGAACGCACCGCTTCTGCCCAACCAAACATATTCATAGAAAAACCGACAATAAGCCCAGGCGGTGTTGCAACCAATACAAACAAGGCCAGTTGTGCCCGTTTTCGCGATTGACGTTCAGGTTTAAAGCTTAAGAGGTCAAAGCCGCCAGCAATAATGTTTTTTACGTCCGCCTTGTAATATAGCACAACGGCACCCAACGAACCTAAATGTGCCATCAAGTCTATCAATGGCCCTTGATCAGGCCAACCAAAAACTTTGGCGGGTAAAATAAGGTGTGCCGAGCTTGAAATGGGCAAAAACTCAGTAATGCCCTGAATGACAGCAAGCAACAGATAGTGTATCCAAGTCATTGCATATCTATAGGGGCGTTTCCATAGAGAGCAAGACTTTGATTGCTGTGTCGTTTTTTCTTGACCGGCTGACCAATAGCAAGATATGTTGAGCACACGATAGCAAAATGTGTCAATTTTGCTTCTCCCCTTATTATACATCGTTCTGATGTCCAGTGCTTTTGCATTATTATTTATAAAGAAATCCTATGAATATATCTAAGAAACTCGATCCGGCAGATATTGATGTCGATTCAATCACCAAAATCGGCCTTGATGATCTCAAAAAGAAAAAACCTGCAGAATTGGTTCAATTCGCAGAGGCTGTTGGCATTGAAAATGCTGGCGCTATGCGTAAGCAGGAGATTTTCGTTGCTGTCTTAAAAGAGCTGGCTGATCAAGATGTTGAAATTTCAGGAACAGGTGTCCTTGAAAGGCTTCAAGACGGGTTTGGGTTTTTGCGCTCGCCCGAAGCAAATTACCTTGCAGGCCCTGACGACATTTATGTCAGTCCCAAGTTAATACAAAAAATGGGCTTGCGCACCGGCGATACATTGTCTGGCGAAATCCTGAGCCCCCAAGGCGAAGAAAAATATTTTGCCTTGACCAGGGTTCATTCTGTCAATTTCGAAACACCTGAGGCGGCACGAAATAAAGTTCATTTTGACAACCTAACCCCCCTCTATCCTGACCAACGCTTAACGATGGAGATTGAGGACCCGACACTGAAAGATATTTCCGGGCGCGTGATTGATATTGTATCGCCAATTGGCAAGGGACAAAGATGTTTAATCGTTGCGCCCCCACGTACGGGTAAAACTGTTATTTTACAAAATGTGGCACACTCAATTGAAGCCAACCACCCAGAAGTATACGTCATTGTTCTTCTTATTGATGAGCGCCCAGAAGAGGTGACAGACATGCAAAGGTCCGTAAAAGGCGAAGTTGTCAGCTCTACATTTGACGAACCTGCCACGCGCCATGTACAGGTTGCTGAAATGGTCATCCAAAAAGCCAAACGCCTGACAGAACATGGCAAGGACGTTATTATTTTGCTAGACTCCATTACCCGCTTGGGCCGCGCCTATAATACCGTCGTGCCTAGCTCAGGCAAAGTTCTTACGGGCGGTGTTGACGCGAATGCCTTGCAACGCCCAAAGCGTTTCTTTGGTGCTGCGCGTAATATTGAAGAAGGTGGATCCCTTACGATTATTGCTACGGCGTTGATAGAAACTGGTTCAAGAATGGATGAAGTTATTTTTGAAGAGTTTAAAGGTACTGGCAATTCTGAAATTGTGCTTGATCGTAAGGTTGCTGACAAACGTGTGTTTCCCGCTATTGACGTTACCAAATCAGGAACGCGTAAAGAAGAGCTTTTGCTTTCGCCTGTTGAGCTACAAAAAACATATGTCTTGCGGCGTATTTTAAATCCTATGGGCACTATGGACGCAATAGAGTTTTTAATTGGCAAACTTAAAGACAACAAAAATAATGCCGAGTTTTTTGAAAGCATGAATACATAATCTACATGTCCGGTGTTCGCGAAATTGCATTTGATACAGAAACCACAGGGTTTGATGCGCGCGGTGATGATCGGATTACTGAAATTGGCTGCGTTGAATTGCTTGATTTTTTGCCCACTGGTAAAACCTGGCATGCGCATGTTAATCCCCAGCGGGAAATTTCTGCGCGGGTCACAGAAATAACTGGACTGACCGAAGCGTTTTTAAAAGACAAACCCTTGTTTGAGGATGTCGCCGACGGGTTTCGTGATTTCGTTTCTGATAGTCCCATGGTTGCGCACAATGCAGATTTTGACCGTGGGTTTATTAATGCCGAACTGGAAAGGGCGGACTTTGACCCTTATCCACGCACCCGTTTTGTTGATACATTGGTTTTGGCGCGGCAAAAATTCCCTGGCGCAAGCAATTCTTTAGATGCTTTGTGTAAACGCTTTGAAATCTCTCTTGCGTCTCGCTCAACCCACGGCGCGTTGATCGATGCGGAGCTCTTGGCTAAAGTTTATCTTGAACTTAAAGGTGGCCGTGCCAGATCTTTTGATCTGAACAATGAAGAAAATGTTGTTGAGGTCGTTCTTGGGGCTGTCAAAAAAAGGCCTGCGCCATTAGCGTCGCTATTGACTGCGCATGAACAAAGTGAACATGAAAGGTTTGTTGATAAAGTTTTAAGTGACAACGCCATTTGGAAAAGATCTGCAGACTATTAGGGCAAGTAAAGTTCCCCTTGCATATAAGTGATCGCTTGCCCCGTTATATACACCCTGTCTTGTGCCAACCTTACAATCAACCCGCCCCCTCGTGTGGACGCCTGATAAGCGTGCATTGTTGATTTCCCTAGTCGTTTTCCCCAAAAAGGTGCTAATGAGGCGTGGTTTGAACCGGTTACTGGGTCTTCGTTGATACCAAATGCTGGCACAAAATACCGTGAAACAAAATCGTATTTTGCAAACTCCCCGTCGCCCGACGCCATAATGATAATGCCGTCATCAACACCTTTTTGCGATGATAGGGCTTTTATTGCACTGAAGTTTGGCTTAAAATTTGCAACTTCGTCTGAGTTTGGAAACATAAGGAAAATATTTTTTCGAGAATGCCATGCTGATGTGGGAAGTTTACTAAATGTCGTTGAAACCCTCTCTGTCAATTTTATATTGTGCATAGGAAATGCAGGCGCACACATCTCATAACCTTTATTGGTTGGCGATACCTGCAAGCATCCAACTTTTGTGTAGAAGTTTACAGGTGTTGGTTTGCTCATTTTTGAAATTAATACGTGTGCCGTTGCAATCGTAGCGTGGCCACAAAAATCTACTTCGTGTGTAGGTGTAAACCATCGTAAATCATAATCCCCGTCTGCTCGGGCCACTACATAAGCCGTTTCCGAAAGATTGTTTTCTGCGGCTATAGCCTGCATTTTTTTGCAAGAAAAGAACCTTTCTGCCGTCACTACTGCGGCAGGGTTGCCTTTAAATAACTCATTGGTAAACACATCAACTTGATAAATCGGATATAAACGCATTAGGAATGTTGTCTATGCAGATTGTTTTTTATACGAGGCTCTATGTTTTTTCTCTCGGACAAACCTTATTGAGGCAAATAGCTCGCTAACTATAACCGGTTTGGTTAAAAACACATCTGCACCTGCCGCAAGACATTGTGCATTGTTTTCGGCTGAAGCGTCTGCCGTAAGGGCTATAATGGGCACGTCTTGATGGGGCCCTACTTCTTTTCTAATGGCTTCTGTAGTTTCAATGCCGTCTAAAATCGGCATGCGAATATCCATTAGTACGACATCAAAAATCTGTTCTTTAAGTAAAATGAGCGCTTCCTTACCGTTGTTCGCTGCGCTCACACTACACCCTGCTGGCTCAAGCAAAGAACGAACAACTTCCTGGTTTGCTATTATGTCCTCGACAATTAGGATGTTTAGTCCTGCTAGCTGATCTGGTGTTATGCTTGTATCGTCTCTCCTTGGTTCGCGCCTTGAAAAGCCCGCACGGTCATTTGTTTGTGCTTTGGCCTTTTCTTTCTCCAATTCAGCCCGTTCAAGTACCAATGGTACTGCGGTTGCTGGAAGTATGTCTTGTAAACTATCTGCGGTTATCTCGCGTTGCTGTTGTTCGTCTTTAATACGTTTGCGCTCTTCCATTTGCTCCATAGTTACACCAGGACTGAAGGTAATTCCGTGATCTTCATGTGCTATACAGCTAAATGTTGGCAAGCCTGTGTCTGGTTCCTTTTTCGCCAAAGTAGCGTCTATGGTTTTTAAGGTAAATGCAAATTCAGAACCAAAGCCAGGTTTTGTTGTAACGACAACATCGCCGCCCATTACGCGCGCAAATCCGCGTGTTACAGCAAGGCCTATACCTGCACCGCCGTAATCTCTTGTCATAGAGCTGTCAGCTTGAACAAATGGTTTGAATAAATTGGATTGCATCTCCTCGGTGATGCCAATTCCCGTATCGGCAACAATTATGGACAGTCCTTGCACATTATTGTCATCACCAGGCTTTACGTCCGGTTCTTGCATCGTAATATGAATATGAATGCGCCCAGCCGCCGTGAATTTACTAGCGTTGGAAACCATGTTGCGCATAGACTGTGTAACGCGTTTCACATCTAACATTAATATTTCGGGAACATTTTCGGCGATGCCAAATGTAAATTGGACATTTGGTTGGACCTTGTCTTCCCATTTTTCGTAGAGATCAGCGGTGATTTTCCTTATATCTGCTGGTTCAGCAAAAATTTGAAGGTCTCCCGCTTCTAAATATGTCATATCCAAAATCCCCGTTAACAGTTCAAGCAAACCTTCGCCTGATTCTAATATTATTTTGTTTTGGTTTCTCAAGGTTTGTGTTTGTCCGTATTGGGATAATAAATCAGCAATCCCTATTATACCGTTAAGAGGCGTACGAAACTCGTGGGACATAACAGATAAAAACTGTTTTTTCGCTCTTTCGCCCGCCTCAGAGGCTATTTGCGCTAGCCCTAACGTATGAACAACCTTCTTGCGCATGTGCGCAATACTAAAGCCGGCTACGGCAAGTGCGAACAATGTGATTGCTAAAACGCCTAAGATAAAGGCTCTTTGTTTGTTGGCTGCCGCCTCTGCTTTTGCCAAACTTGCTTCTCGCGCAAGACCGTCTGCTCTTTCCTTTTGGCGCTGTTTATCGTTTTCCAAAGAGGCGTGCAGACCAGAAATACCTTTGTTTTGAAACCGTAAAAGTCGCTGAACAACCGTTTTTGAGCGCGTCTTTTGCAATCTGTTTGCGGTTTTTATATCACCTTTTGCCAGCGCAATTAACATTTGGGCGTGTAGTCGTTTGCCCTTATAGCCATCGGGGTCAATGTTAGCATCAATTGCAATTTTATTAAATTTTGCAAAATCTTTCTCGGCGGCACGCACCCGCCCGAGTCCAGCCAAGGAAATGGCACGCTCTGACACCAAACCTATTTGTCGTGTTGGGTCTGTAGTGTTTTTTAGTACCGTATCTATTGTTGTTATTGCTCCTCGATAGTTTTCAGCATTGTTCTGTGCTTGGGCGTAGCGATAGTAGACTAGCGCGTTCACGCCTTGATTTGATTTATTGTTAATACGGAACAATATTTCAGCTAGCTTTTCTGCGGTTTCGTATTCTCGCCAGTTTTCAAAAGAATAAGCCATATTATTAATGAGGCTTATACCGTCAATCTGACGCCCTGACTTTAAACCGGTTTCAAGCACCAGTTCGGTTGTCCCGATACCGTCTTCCAAGTTATATAAGATGAGTTGTAGGTAGGATATAAAATCATAGGTTTCGTATTTTGCTTCATCATAATCAGCTCCTAGCTCGTTTGGAATAAGATTGAGGGCGGTTTGAGAGTCTTTTAAGCCAACGTCAAACTGACGCCCGTATATTTGCAAGCTTGCTTCCAATAGGGCGGCCCTTTGGGACACAAACCAGTCCTCATCATCCCAATAATTATGTAGTATCTTAAGGTTTGTTAGACTAGGTTCAACGCTATGATCTGCATTCATAAGCTTGTTTTGTAGAAAAAATAACTTTACAAGCTTTAAGTCCCTAGCAGAATTTTGTAGTTTTGCTTCTTTTTGGTATTGTAAGTAAATGTCTTCGGCTTGCAAACCGGTTCGGAAAAAAGCTGTGTCCATTGACAATAACCGCAAAGCCTTAAGGCGTTCTGGTGCCGTCAATTTATCAAGGTTTAAGCCCTCTATTGAAACCTTGGTATTTAGGGTTAAGTCTTGTTGCTCAATTTTATTGGCAATACGTAATGCTTGCGAAATGGTTTTAGGGGAAACCAACGAGTCAGATTGAGCATAAGCAGGGGAGATACAAAAAATCACAGCAAACAATAGTGCACAAAACACTACGCATAATTTTTTGCAAACCCTGTATTTACTCTGTGATTTATGCACGCTTTCCTCTGTTTTAAGCAACAGAGCATGAAACCGTTAGGATTTTCCTACTTTTCTTACAAATGTAGCGTTGCAATAGCGAGAATTGCTAATCGAGATAAAACGCACCAGTTTATCTAAACCCAAATACAACAAAACCCGAACGCTAGAGCGACGGGTTATCCACACACTTGTTGTTTTTATTTATTCTAATTTCTGATAACAATCGGAACACCGCCTGTTACGATTTCTAGTTCTTCAGTGGTAAGTTCACGCATAATGAAATCCCCAAGTTTAAAGTTAAAGTAAAGATTTCCTTAGCAGAATTGGTAAACAAGTCCTTACTTATTAAAGTTACTATAGAATTAATAATTATAAATCAATGGTTTAGTTCAGAAAAACTACATTTTAGCATTAACCATAATTTATGCCCATAAAACCGAGGTTTTTACAATCGTTCGAGGGTGTAATTTTCATCTGCACGCTTAATGAGTTGTTGTCTATGGGCCACAACTATTCGGGTTATGGTCATATCCCCTAACACATCTGCGATTTTTTCTTCCGTCTGCGCGTCGAGGTTCGCCGTTCCTTCATCTAAAAACAATATTTTGGGGTCGTGGTAAAGTGCGCGCGCCAGCAATACCCTTTGTTTCTGTCCACCAGATAGCACGCTGCCCATATCCCCGACCATAGACAAATAATGCATGGGAATTGCTACGATTTCGTCGTGAATTTGTGCCGCCATTGCTGCACGGTAAACCTTTTGCATGTCTATTTGCGGATCAAAAAAACTAATGTTATCAGCTATAGTGCCGGACAATAACTGGTCGTCTTGCATCACAACTCCTATTTGCTCTCGCCAGTTTTCCATACCTATGTCAGTTAGTGGTTCTCCGTCGATTTTTATTTGGCCGCTCGTTGGCGCGTAAAGCCCGAGTAATAGCTTCATTAGGGTTGTTTTTCCGCCCCCGCTTAGACCTGTAATTGTTGTCATCTTGCCTGCGGGGATTTCTAAATTGAGGTCCTTGAGCACCCAAGGGTCATTGTCTGAATATTTAAAGCTGATATTTATTACAGATATTCCCCCGCCTGCAATAATATGTCCGTCTTTGGTTGTTTGTATTAATTCTGTCTTTTCATATACAATATCAGCTAACCTATCAAGGTGCAGCGACAAAAGAGAGGTTTTTATTCCTTCGCTCAGCAGTTTTTTTACACTTTCCGTAAAGTGTTGTTGGTAGCCCAAAAAAGCAAACAGCATACCGATAGAAAATACGTTGGGGGTGGTTATTATTAGTTTTGCACCAAGATAAACAGTAATGACTATCTGTCCGCCCATAAGAAGTGTTTCGAAAAACTTTTGCAACACTAAATATTTCCCGTGGCTTGTTGCGGCGTTGATTGTGTCTGCAAAAAGGTTACGCCACGCTGCTTCTCGCGCCGCTTCTCGGCCAAACAATTTAACAATTGTCGCCGCGCGGATACTTTCTATAACATGGGTGTTTTCAATTGCTTTTGTGACAATTGCTTCTTCTTCTGTCCGTTTTAGTTGTGGGTATATCAACAAAGTTGTCATAACCAACAATGCAGTGAGGCCAAGCACAACCCAAGCCAATAAAGGGGCATAAATAAACATTATGACCAAAGTAAAAACGGCCATAAACCCATCAAGAACTATGGCAACAACGCTTTCTGTCAAAGCTTCCTGAATGGGCCGAGCTGAGCCTATGCGCGAGATAATGTCGCCCACATGACGCTTTTCAAACCAACTTGTCGGCAAGCGTATCAGATGTCTAAAAACATTGCCGATCATCTGAAAACTAATTTGATTGCCGTAAACAAGTATGGCCCAACCTCGTATCGCTTCTGAAACAGCTCGGATTACCACTAGTCCGCCAAAACCAACAAGTAACGCAAATAATAAGCTTAAATCACCAGAACCAACGTTTGGTCCAATTGCACGGTCCACAACTAATTGTAAATAAAACGGCGCCGTTAAAGCGATTATTTGTAAAATAGCGGACAAGGTCAATGTTTGAAAAATTGCCCGCTTCATGCCAACAAGACGGCTCCATAGATCGCGTAAACGGGGGCGAAGTCTGTTTTCAAGTAGATTGAAATCGGCTGCTGGCGCCAGCTCTAATACGACCCCTGAAAAATGATCCGAGACTTTTTCTAGCGCCATAACCCTAAGGCCGCGCCCTGGATCTATAAAATGTACTTTGCCATTTGCTATTTTCTTTAAAACTACAAAATGATTGAGGTCCCAATGCAAAATTGCGGGCGTTTGTACTTTTTCCATCTGGTCAAGTTCTACCCGTAAAGGTCTTGTTGATAATTGCAGAGTAGCTGCGGTTGCCATAACTTGTTTTAGGTTGGCACCTTTAAGGGACACTGATGCCGTTTTTCGTAGCGTGTTTAAATCAATGTCGTGACCATGATATCGAGCTATCATCACCAAACATGCTATTCCGCACTCGGTTGCTTCCGTTTGCAACACAGTGGGAAGTTTTTGCTGGTTAAACATGTTCATTTCTCACCGCCCCACAACCAACGCCAAATTGAAATGTTTTCATTGTCAACTTGCACAGTGCCAAAAAAACCAACCATGAATAGCCCGACAATAATTACTGCTAAGAGCCCGGTGATTAGCCAAGTGCTTAGTGGTGCAGCCAAAACAACATCGCCGAACAAGGCGCGGGTGCGGTGGCGGATAGCTTCCGCGCGAAACAAAGGTGTTTTCTTTTGCGTTTTTTTGCTTGTACTTTTAGCAGGTGTTTTTTGCTTGGCGTTCATGGGTTAGCTTTGCCGTATTCGCTTAACCAGATCGTCGAACTGGTCCATTGATTTATATTTGACCGTAAGTGTCCCGCCTGGATTTTTATGGATGATATTGACGTCCATACCAAGGTGTTGAGACAATTTTCTCTCTATAAAATTGATGTTCGCATCCTTGGTTTCTTGTCTTGGTTGTGTACCTTTTGCTTTGGATAGTGCCCGCACCCATTTTTCAGCAGCGCGCACTGAAAGTCCGTCTTTGACTATTGCTTCTGTTAGGGCTTGTGGGTCGTGGGCGGCAAGAATTGCCCGCGCATGGCCCGCCGTTATTTTTCCGTCTTCTAAATAGTCTTGGGCTAGTGACGGTAGGTTTAACAACCGCATACAGTTGGCAATGTGCGAACGGCTTTTGCCTGTGACTTTAGCAATTTCGGCTTGCTTGCGGCCAAATTGTTTGACCAAATCATTGTAAGCATGGGCTTCTTCAAGAGGATTTAAATCTGCACGCTGGACATTTTCAATGACGCCTATTTCCAAAACCTCTTGATCAGAAAGCTCGCGTCGAAGCGCTGGTATTGTTTCCAAACCTGCCGCTTGGGCTGCGTGCCAGCGACGCTCGCCAGCAACTATCTGGTAACGGTTGTCTATGCGTTTTCCTTTACTGCCATAACTGGCAGGGAGTGGTCGTACCAGGATTGGCTGCAAGACACCGTTTTGCCGTATAGAGTTAGTAAGTTCTTCCAGTTTTTTCTTATTAAAATTTCGTCTGGGCTGCGACGGGTTGCGTTCCAATTTATCAATTGGAATTTCTGTGCTACCTCTCCAAGGCTCACTTTTATTTATATTGGTTGGTTTTGCTTTATTTGTATCTGGTTTCGCTTTTTTCTTTGTGGTTTTTTTAGCCAATTTTGTATCTGGGTTGGTCTTTTCCCCGTCCATTTCAGGCACAACAATGTCGGCCATTAGCGCTGATAAACCTCTTCCTAGTTTTGATACAGGTTTTTTACTCATCACGTTTCTCCTTTATCTTGCCGTGCCGTTTTAACAACTCTTGTGCCAACGCCCCATAGGCGAGCGCTCCTTTACAATTTGGATCGTAATCCATAACAGGCTTGCCAAAGCTTGGGGCTTCGGCAATCCGTACATTTCGCGGGATTATTGTGTCCAGTACTGCACGACCTAAATGCTTACGAACATCGGCGGCTACATTGTCTGACAATCTGTTGCGGGCATCATACATAGTTAGCATCACCCCATCGATAACAAGACCTGGATTAACGGAAGCTTTGGCAACTTCTATAGTTTTAAGGAGTTGCGATAACCCCTCCAGCGCATAAAACTCGCACTGCAAAGGCACCAATACCGAACGCGCCGCCGATAGCGCATTAACCGTCAAAAGGCCTAGTGCGGGCGGACAATCAATCAGCACATAATCCGGCGACGGTACGCACGCAGCAAGATAGTCGTTAAGAGCAGATTTAAGCCGCGTTGTGCGACCAGCTTCATTGCCTATGGCAAGTTCTGCGCCAGACATGTCCACATCAGACGGCACCAAAACCAACCCTGAGACATCCGTAGATATCACCGTATCTGATAATGCGGCACCTTCCACGATGACATCATAAAGCGTAACATTTGTCACGCCTTTTTGTTTACCAAGCCCAGTTGTGGCATTGCCTTGGGGATCAAGGTCTACTAATAATACCTTTTGGTTTAATTTAGCCAATGCCGCAGCTAAATTGATAGACGTGGTTGTTTTACCAACACCGCCTTTTTGGTTCACAATGGCAATTGTACGGGTCATAAGGACGTTTCCTGATTACTGGACATAGAGGGTGTAGTATTTATATGTGTTTTTCGTATCTTTTTTGGCATTAAATCGATCGTCACAGCCGTCGCGTTAACCTTTTGCATTTGCGCCATATTTTCAACAATATGCTCTTCTCTCATTTTAAATGCTCATTGTGTATTTTTGTATTTGTAATTTCCAATAACGTTGCTCTTTCGCTAGTTTGGCTTGGGGTTGTGGTTAAGTCAAAACTGAAAATATTCTTGGCGTTTTCTACTTCATCTGCCCAACTTTCGCCTTTTGGGAAAATTGCCGTTGTTTTATTGGTCCAAAACGGCTGGCTGTATTCCATTAATTTTGACAAAGGCGCGAAAGCACGGGCTGTAATTACATCAAAACCTGCTTCTGTTTTATCAGGTTCGTAGTTTTCTATACGAGTTTGGATTGCAATGGCTGGCAGATCAAGTTCGCGAATAACCGTTCGCAGGAAATTACACTTTTTACCATTTGCCTCAACCAACACTATTTTCGTACCGGGTTTGTTTTTAAGAGCAATCCCCAACGCCAAGCCTGGAAACCCTGCTCCTGAGCCCATATCTAATATTCTTATGCACTCCTTAGGAAGACGCTCCACAATTTGCCACGAATCCAGTGCATGACGCAACCAAAAATCGTAAATTGTTGAATTTGCTACTAAATTAATCCTTTTATTCCAATGGGCTAGCAGGTTTTGCCATATTTTCAACATTTCCAATTTTTCATTTGATATCTTTGTATGTTTTTGAAACTGCTTTGCGTCCACTATGCACTCCGCTTCATATAAGCAAGTACAGATGACAACGCACCAGGTGTCACACCCTCCATTCGCGCTGCTTGGCCCAATGTTGCTGGGCGAACCGAAATGAGTTTTTCGCGCACTTCATTGGATATCCCGCCAATAGCTGAATAATCAATGTTTTCTGGTAACCGCAAGCCTTCGTCTCGTTTAAACGCCGCTATATCGCGCGCTTGTCGTTCAATATATCCGGCGTACAATGCGTCCGCTTCCAACGCTGTTTTCGTGCTTTCGTTCAGATCCGCAAGTTCTGGCCAGACCGGCAATAAAGTTTCTATTGTAGTTTTTGGATATGCCAGCAAATCCAATAATGTACGGCGCACGCCATCTTCGGTTACCTTAATACCCAATGCTTTTAGTTCGTTTGGGGTCTTAGAGAGGGAGGAGGCTAACTTTCGGGCTGCATCTAAAGTTTTCATTTTAACGGCAAAAACTTGCTTGCGGTCTTTGTTTATGATGCCCAGTTTTTGGGCTAATAGTGTTAAGCGCTGGTCAGCATTATCCGCGCGTAGTGACAAACGATATTCTGCACGGCTAGTAAACATCCTATATGGTTCACTAACACCTTTTGTAATAAGATCGTCTATCATTACGCCTATATAAGCTTGGGAACGATCAAGTATAAACGGCTCTTTACCAGCACACGCCAAAGCGGCATTTACACCTGCCATTAATCCTTGTGCTGCCGCCTCTTCATATCCTGTTGTGCCGTTGATTTGACCCGCAAGATAAAGTCCTGGTATTTTGCGTGTTTCCAATGTCGCCCTTAACTCTCTGGGGTCTACATAATCATATTCTATAGCATATCCGTAACGGCGAACTTCTACATTTTCCAGTCCCTTTATGGTTTTTAAAAAGGCCAATTGGACTTCTTCGGGTAAAGAAGTAGAAATACCGTTTGGATATATTACATCTCCGTCTGGGGTCCCTGGCAAGCCTTCTGGCTCCAAGAATATCTGATGCTTATCGCGGTCAGCAAAACGGTTAATCTTGTCCTCTATTGAAGGGCAATATCGCGGTCCACGACCAGATATGTGCCCTGCGTTTATCGCTGATTTTTCTAGGTTTTTTGCGATTATTTTATGGGTTTTGCTGTTGGTAAATGTAATCCCGCATGAAATTTGCGGCACGGTTATTTTTTCTGTCATAAATGAAAACGGTACGGGGTTTTCATCAGGCTCTTGCAACTGCAAAGCCGGCCAATTAATACTATCATATGCAATACGAGCTGGTGTACCCGTTTTCAAGCGACCCATGTTAAAACCACTATTGTATAAACGTTCAGACAACCCAATAGCCGCTTTCTCTCCTGCCCGTCCAGCAGGAAGCCTTTTATCACCTATGTGGATCATGCCTTTCAAAAACGTACCTGTGGTTAAAACTATTCTTGGTGCATACCACTCTTTGCCGTCTTCCGTTACAACCCCTGTAAGAACATCATTTTTAACTATTAAATCAACTACGGCAGCGGCTTTTATGCACAAGTTTTGAAGTGAAAACATGGATTTTTGCATGTTTTTTTTATATAAACCGCGGTCAGATTGTGTACGTGGGCCCCTAACGGCTGGGCCTTTGGAGCGATTAAGAAGACGAAATTGAATACCAGATGCGTCTGCTACCCTCGCCATTTCCCCACCTAAAGCGTCTATTTCTCGCACCAAATGGCCCTTGCCAAGCCCGCCAATAGCCGGATTGCAGGACATTTCTCCAATAGTCTCGGTTTTATGTGTTAACAGCAAAGTCAGCGCACCCGCTCTCGCAGCAGCGCTTGCTGCTTCACAACCTGCATGTCCGCCGCCTATAACTATTACATCATAATGTTTGGTGGTTTGTTTCAATTTTTCTAATTCCTCTTTATTTGGCTTGTCTATCTCCAAATGAGGGATTTGTCATGGCTAATTTTATGATATTTTAAAATGTTTCACGTGAAACTTTTATAGGGCTGCGGTTTTAGCTTACTTGCCAATACAAAATTGTGCAAAAACTCTGTCTAAAACGGCTTCGATATCTGTTTCGCCAGCTAACTCTTTGATTGCATGTAAGGCTTCACGCAAATCAGCGCCGGTTAGTTCTGGGGCAATTGCTAGATTATTCGTTGCGTTTTCAATTGCTAACAAAGCCTTATTAACACATTGTTTGTGACGTGAACGCGTTAGCCCAGCTTGCTCAGTAAGCATAAATCTAGTTTTTATTTCTTCCTCTAAACGTGTCTCTAAAACTTCGAACCCTAACCCTGTTTTTGCAGAGAGGAAAAATGTTTCACGTGAAACATTTTCAGGAACTTTGGTGTTGTCCAAATCCAATTTATTATAGAGTATAAAATCACGTGCGTTTAAAGCATCCAACACCTCGTTGTTGTCCTTTGTTAAATCAATTACGCCCAAACATAGATCTGCGTTTTGGGCACGTTTTTTCGCGCGTCTCACTCCTTCTGCTTCTATAGTGTTTTCAGCTTTACGCAAACCAGCCGTATCAAATATTTTTACAGGTAGTCCCGCCATTTGCAGATGTACCTCTATTATGTCCCGTGTCGTTCCTGCTTCTTTTGAGACTATTGCAACATCACGGCGCGCTAACCTATTGAGAATACTGGATTTTCCTGCGTTTGGGGCGCCTATTATAGCTATTTCAATACCTGAACGAACTTTCTCGCCGCGCTTTGAGTTTGCCAATGTGTTTTTTAGTTCTTTTGTTAGCTCTGTTAAGTTCGAGCCAGCTTGGTGGGCTAGCGAACTTGGAACGTCGCCTTCATCTGGAAAATCAATTTCCCCTTCTACCATTGCCAAAGCGTCTAATATTTTTGTCCGCCATCCTTCATAAATTTGTTTTAGGCCTCCTTCCATTTGCCGTAGTGCCTGCCGTCTTTGTCCTTCACTTTCAGAATCTATTAGATCGGATAAGCCCTCTACTTCTGTTAGGTCTAGTCTTCCGTTTTCAAAAGCTCTGCGGGTAAATTCACCCGGTTTAGCTTGTCGAAGTCCCATTTCATAAAGAGTTTTGCTTAAAGCATCTATGACAGCAACACTTCCGTGCGTGTGTAGTTCAGCCATGTTTTCGCCTGTAACACTATCTGGCTTGTTAAATAAGAGCACCAACGCTTGGTCAATGTGTTTTCCCGAAACATCTTTCAATATACGCAGTTTAGCGGTTCTCTCTGCTGGGCTCTTACGCCTTGTTAAATTTTCTAAAATTGTTTCAGATTTAGGGCCGCTGATCCGAACAATCGCAACACCCGCGCGCCCAGAAGCCGTAGCAAGGGCAAAAATTGTATCTGAATTCTCTTCAGAGTTATTTGGCGTGCTTTTGCCCATATGTTTTTACTTTCCAGTTTGTGTTTTTATCTTATAATTAAGTGATAAATAGAAAAATTTATATCCATTAAAAACCTACGAAACACAAGCAAGATAAGTAATCTGGAGCCCCATTGTGAAAATGTTTTCAAGAAACAAACGATGTAATATACTGATTTTTACCACATTTGTGCTTTCCACAATAGCATTCTCGTCGTGCCAACCGTATACCAGTACACAAAAAAAAACTAAAGACGGCGTAAATAACAGCAATAAAGCGACAATTAACAGTAATATTCAGACTTTGCCACCCGTTTTAGATTTGTTTTCTTGTAAACCAGCAGAAACTGCATTTGTTGCAGCGCATAGAGGTACCCATATAGGTAGTCTTTTTCCCGAAAATGCGCTTATTAGTTTGGAAGCTTTAGTTAAAAACAAAGTCTTGTTTGCTGAAATAGACGTAGCACGTCTTTCCGACGGAACACATATAGTTTTTCACGACGGTGTTTGGGATCAGAGAGCTACTGGGCCCAATGGTATTTTGTCCCTACCATTAGCCGCAACAACCTGGCAACAATCACAAAAATTACTTCTTAGAGACACAAGTGGCAAAGTAACATCATCACGTCCTAGCTCATTTAACGATATTCTTACATATGCAAAAAATAAAATTTATCTGGAAATAGATTTTAAATCTTCAGCTAGTGAAGTTGAAATACTAAAGTCTATTCGCGCACATAATATGTTAGAACAAGTCGTTTTAATTTCTTACTCAACGGAACAAGCATTGCGTTTACACAAACTAGCACCAAATGCTGTAATCTCGGTTGGTATTTTTAAACCTGCTGATATTCAAACACTCGTATCACAAGGACTTCCCACTAGAGTAATAGCTGCATGGACAGGCAAAAAACCTTTATCTAAGTCGCTAACCAAAGCACTGCGTAGTCACGGCATTCCAATTTTAGCGGCAAGTTTTTTCTCATTAGATGAGGAGGTAAAACGAACCAAAAATCTAGATTTGTATGCTGAGTTTGCAAAATTACCTGACTTAGTTGTAACAGATTCAGCATTTGATGTTCAGAAAGTACTTAAATTTACGGATAAATATCGTAAAACCATGAAAAAGTGCCTATATGAAAAACAAACGTTTTAAATTTCAGATATTTTTAACCAAGCATCTCGTTCCGTTAAAATTTTCCAATAATCTTCAATACGGTCCGTTATTTGTTCGTGGGTTTTTGCCAACCTTGCTAGTAATAGGCAATAACCAACAGATATATCAGCAGCAGAAAAACCTGATTTTAAGATATACTCATGTTTGCCTAATTGCGTTTCGAGTAAGGAAAATAGTTTCTTAAGTTCAGTTTCTGCCCACGTTTCAACATCCTTGCTACGTTTCTCTTCTGGAAAAAAGTGTCGTTGATACATTAGAGTAGCAATCACTGGTGCCAGTGTACTTTCCCCGAAATGTAGCCATTGTAAGTAAGGCCCATATTCAACACCCTTTTTAGACGGATGCAGGCTTTCATTTCCTAATAGATCAATTATATATTGCATAATAGCGATACTTTCAAACATCACAGTCTCACCATGTTTAATCGCAGGCACTTTATTTAGCGGGTGGATATTTGTATAATCTGATCCACCAAATTTACCTGGAATGAATTCCAAAGTCTTGACATCATATGGTAAACCAAGTTCTTCTAATAACCAAAGAACACGCATGGATCGTGATCGTGGTAAATGATAAACTGTAATAACATCGTTCATATGCATACCTAAAATAGAAACCCTATAACAAAAATAAAACATCTGATTTTATTTTTACACACAAAAATTTTCACTCTATTTATTTTTATATAAGGTGTGATTGTAGTGAGGCTTGTTTGTAAGTATATAAAAGTAATATTTTGTTAAGTTATACTAATATTTTGTAAATATTAACATAATATACAAAACAAGAAAAGAAAAAATAAAAGCACTGAAAAAAACTACAATAATACAATAAGATAAGGCAATTAACAATATATATGAAAAGAAAAACTATACACATTTACACCCATAAAACTTATACATTTATTCCCCTTGTTAATAACATGTTGGAAAGCAGTAAAAACGCACACGCAATTCTAATAACGAGCTAAATGAGAATTAGGCTGTGTATATTAAAACAACAATTTGCCACCGTAAAACAAACCCAAATTGCCGCTAAAAAGACGAAATATGAAACAAACTCAAAAACAAGAAAACATAGAACCCATAAGGGATATATATTTCCATGTTCACCTAGTATCAGATTCAACGGGCGAAACTTTGGTCGGTACATCAAGGGCTTGCTGTGCACAATATCAACACGCCAATGCGGTAGAGCATTTACATGCATTGGTCAGATCAGAACAACAATTAGAAAAAGCATTGGCTTCTATAAAAGGATTTCCTGGTATAGTCTTATATACACTGGTTAACCCGAAAAGACGCAAGCGTTTAGAGGAAAAATGCATGGAGCTAAACATCCCGGTTGTTTCAATATTAGACCCAGCATTAGCAACCCTTGGCCGATATTTAGGCGCGCCTATGAGCTCAGAAATTGGTGCGCAAAGAACCATGGACGTCGAATATTTTTCGCGTATAGGCGCTCTGGATTTTGCAATGAGCCATGACGATGGACAAAACATAGAAGGACTGGAAGGAGCTGACATAGTCTTAATAGGAATAAGTAGAACATCAAAAACACCAACTTGTATTTATCTAGCAAATAGAGGTTTTAAAACTGGCAATTTTCCTTTGGTAGTTGGCGCACAAATACCACAGCAAATTTTGTCATTAAAGTCCCCACTTGTTATTGGTCTAACATCAAGCCCGGATAGAATAGTGCAAATAAGGCGTAATCGGATCACTTCATTAGGAGAAAAACCAAACACACAATATATAGACAAACAAATGGTACGCGCCGAAATGACGGCAGCTAAACGATTGTTTAACAAAAATGCTTGGCCAATTATAGATGTTACTCGCCGTTCAATTGAAGAAACGGCAGCACGAATAATAAACCTATATCAAGAAAGAACGGGTTTGTGATGCAACGAAAAAACCCACCTAAAATTATATTGGCATCAGCAAGCAAAATTCGCGCAGAAATTTTAACAAATGCAGGCATTAATTTTGTTGCTAGCCCCACCAATATTAACGAAGACGAGATAAAGAAAAACTATATACAAAAAGGCAAAACAGCGACCAATATAGCAAAAAAGCTAGCACAAGAAAAAGCAAAAGCTTATCCTGCAAACAAGAATGAAATAGTTATAGGCGCCGACCAAGTATTAGAGCTTGAAGGCAGAATATACGATAAACCGAAAACACTAACAGAAGCCCGACTAAGGCTTTTAGAACTTAAAGGAAAAGAGCACAAATTAATAGGCGCGGTTTATATATGCCAAAAAGAGAAAAAAGATTGGTGTTATATAAGCACAACAAGCTTACATATGCGCAAATTTAGTGACAAATTTTTAAACAGTTATTTAGAAGTAGAGGGTGAAAACCTTACTACATGTGTTGGCGCATATAAATTTGAAGGAAGAGGTGCGTTGTTGTTTGATAATGTACAAGGAGATTTCTTTTCTATCCTTGGATTATCATTACTACCTCTTTTAAAAGAACTTAGGCATCGGGGCGCTCTACGAGAGTAATTGCAAACCATGCAGGAAATTTAAAAAATGACAGGACATATAAAAATAGCGGGTGTAGCTGGTTGGCCAATTCATCATTCGCTTTCACCATTACTTCAGAATTACTGGCTTAAAAACTGTAAAACAAATGGTGCTTACACAATGTTTGCGGTGCATCCGAATGAAGCAATATATGCATTTAAAACCTTAAAAAAAACGACGATTAATGGGCTAAATGTTACGCTTCCACTCAAAGCTTTAGCTTTTGAAGCAGCCGACGAAGTCACACCAGACGCACAAAAACTTGGCGTGTGCAATGTTTTGTGTAAACGAAACGGCAAATTGGTTGGCCACAATACGGACATGGAGGGGTTTGCAGCTCCTTTACTGGAACATATTGGTCATCATTATATTTTGAATAATGCGGTAACACTAGTTGGAGCAGGGGGCGCAGCACGTGCTGCACTAGGCTCTTTGTTGGCTTTAGGCGCACCAGAAATTAGAATTATTAACCGCTCAAACAAAAGAGCAAAAAAATTGGTTTCTAATATAAACATTCCAAATCTTCATGCCTATAATTGGTCAGACAGGCATAATATTATTGCGGATACAGGGCTTGTTATAAATGCGACAGCTGCTGGCATGGTGGGCCACGAGAAACTAGACATAGATGTTAGTACAATGAAAAAAGGAAGTTGGATATATGATTTAATATACACTCCTTTGGAAACACCTTTGATGAAACAAGCGCAAAAACATAGCCTAAATACTATAGGCGGACTAGAAATGCTCATTGCTCAAGCAAGGCCGTCTTTCAGGCTTTTTTACGGCACAGAACCACCAAACAACGTTGGCGCAAAAGAGATGTTGATCAAACATTTGCAGGCAAACAAATGATAATAGTGGGTTTAACAGGTTCTATAGGCATGGGCAAATCAACCACAGCCAAAATGTTTAAGGACGCCGGTGCTTATGTGTTCGGTGCAGACAAGGCTGTGCACAACCTGTACGCCAAAGAGGGCAAAGCCGTACCGCTATTACGCGCGGTATTTCCTGATATTATAGAAGATGGTGCAGTGAACCGTAAAAAACTATCGCGGTATTTACAAGCAGACCCTTTGCAAATTCAAGTGCTTGAAAGTTTCATTCACCCAATGGTGGCGGAGATGCGGGCGCAAGCAATAGTAGAAGCAAGGAGGCAAGGCGCAAAAGTTTTTATCGCTGATATTCCGTTATTGTTTGAGACGGTCGGGGAAAACTTGGTCGACAAAATTGTCGTGGTCAGCGCAAATCAGTCAATTCAAAAAAAACGGGTATTGGAACGAGAAGGTATGACCGTGGATAAGTTTAACATGATTAAAAACAGACAATTACCAGATGCCGAAAAGCGAACCCGTGCAGACTATATAATAGAAACAGATAAAGGCCTTAGCCATGCCCGTGCTCAAGTATTTGAAATTATGGCTGCGCTGACAGATAAAGAGGATTGACGGGCGGGTGTGCAATTGCCAAAACGACCACCAAAACCACGGAATAAACAATGGTTGATATAGAAACACTAAAATCTAAGTACGCAGGCGAGATTAAAGCTGCCGCAGACCTCGTAGCGCTGGATGTTGTCCGCGTTGCTGCGCTTGGGAAAAAAGGTGAGGTCAGTTTACAAATGCGGACACTTGCCCAAATGTCACCGGACGAAAAAAAGGTCATGGGCCCGGCCTTAAACGGCCTTAAAAACGAACTAACCGCATTGATCGAAATGCGAAAATTAACACTTGAAGAAGAAGCCCTAAATGCGGCGTTGGCATCTGAAACATTGGATATGTCTTTACCTGTTTCAACTAAGACCGGCACCCTGCATCCAGTTATGCAGGTGATGGAAGAAATGGCGGTTATCTTTGCCGATCAGGGGTTCTCTGTTGCCGAAGGGCCGGACATCGAAGACGACTTTCACAATTTCACGGCGCTCAACTTCCCGCCCGGACACCCTGCGCGCGACATGCACGACACGTTTTTCCTAAAGCCTGATGCAAACGGCGAGAAGATGGTACTCCGTACCCATACATCGCCCGTACAAATCCGCACTATGATGAACCAGAAACCGCCCATCCGCATTATCGTACCGGGGCGGACATATCGCTGTGACAGTGACCATACCCATACGCCAATGTTCCATCAAGTCGAAGGCTTAGTCATCGACAAGACAACCCATATGGGTCACCTGAAAGGCTGTCTCATGGATTTCGTGTCTGCGTTTTTCGAGACAGATGTGGAAACACGTTTCCGCCCACATCATTTCCCGTTCACTGAACCGAGCGCCGAAATGGATGTGCGCTATGAACGTGTCGGCAACGAAATCCGTATTGGTCAAGGTGATAACTGGATGGAAATCCTCGGCTGCGGTATGGTGCATCCAAATGTGCTGATAAATTGCGGCCTGGACCCTGATGAATACCAAGGCTTCGCTTTCGGCATGGGTGTAGACCGCCTCGCCATGCTAAAATACGGCATGCCCGACCTGCGCGACATGTTTGCGGGGGATGGCAGGTGGTTAGAGCATTACGGGTTCAGCCCGCTCTTGCAGGCCAATTCAGCGACGGGACTAAGCTAATGAAATTCACGTTAAGTTGGCTTAAAGAGCACCTCAAAACAGACGCCACTATAGATGAAGTTGTCGAAGCCATGACGCTTGCTGGCCTTGAGGTTGAAGAGGTTGAAAACCCGGCGGAGAAATTATCCGCGTTTTCTATCGCCAAAGTTATCTCCGCCGAGAAGCATCCTGATGCGGATCGTCTAAAAGTCTGTCAGGTTGAAACCCACGACGGTACGCTCCAAATAGTTTGCGGCGCACCCAATGCGAGGGCAGGTATGACCGTCGCATTTGCCCCGCTCGGTGCGTTTATTCCCGGACTCGATTTTTCACTTGATAAGAAACCGCGTAAAATTCGCGGTGTGGAAAGCTCCGGCATGATGTGTTCATCCAAAGAGCTTGAGATGGGTGACGACCATGACGGCATCATGGATTTGGATGACAAATTCGAAATGGGCATGCCGCTAGCTGATGCGCTGGGCTTGAACGATCCCGTGATTGATTTTGAGGTTACACCCAACCGCCCCGACTGGCTCGGTGTTGATAATATCGCACGCGACTTGGCGGCTACGGGTCTGGGCAAGTGGATTACTCCAAAGATAAAACCTGTCAAAGGTAGCTTTCCTTGTACGGTCACAATCAAAACCGATGCGCCGGACGCTTGTCCTGTATTTGTTGGGCGTGTCATTCGCGGTGTTAAAAACGGCCCGTCGCCAGAGTGGTTACAAGCGCGGTTGAAAGCCATCGGGTTGCGGCCAATTTCAACATTGGTCGACATCACTAATCTACAGACTTATGACCGCGCGCGGCCTTTGCATGTTTATGATATCAGCAAACTTAGTGGCACACTGCGAGCGCGCATGGGCAAAGGAGAAACTTTTCAAGCTTTGGACGACAAGGAATACACCTGCGACGACACAATGTGCGTCATCGCGGATGATGCGCGCGTGCTCGGCCTCGGCGGTATAATGGGTGGCACATATTCTGGCGTCACCGAAGACACGACCGATGTGCTAATAGAATGTGCTTATTTTGATCCACTCACCACGCGTAAGACGGCTAAAAAACTCGGTATAAACTCAGATGCTAAATATAGGTTTGAGCGCGGAGTTGATACGGGTTTTGTTGTGGGCGGTATTGAAATGGCGACGCAGTTGGTTTTGGATTTATGCGGCGGCGAAGCTTCCAAAGTGACGCTTGCGGGCGCTGTTCCAGAAAACCCTGCACCTATTGAATTTGATCCGGCGCTGAACAAACGCCTAACAGGATTTGATTTATCTGACAAAAAAATGAACTCTATTTTGGAGAATCTTGGCTTTGGTGTAAAAATAGGTACACCTACTTGGACAGTAACCGTACCGAGCCACCGACGCGATTGTACTATGGGTGCTGATTTGGTCGAGGAAATCGCCCGTATTAACGGCCTACATAACATGGTTGCAGAGAGCTTGCCCGTGCCGAGCGGAAGGCGCGAACCTCTGGCCACAGATTTACAAAACAAAATCAGAAAAGCCCGACGCGCATTGGCACATCAAGGTTTATCCGAAACGGTCACTTGGTCATTTGTATCACGAGAGCATGCTAAAATGTTTGACGGCGGCTACGAAACTCTAGTTCTTGATAATCCCATATCAAGCGAGCTAGACTGTATGCGTCCATCTGCGCTGATACATTTGCTACTCGCAGGACAACGCAGCGCCGACAAAGGCTATTCGGGCGCGGCGCTATTCGAAGCCGGCCCAACCTACCAAAACCCCAAACCAGACGGGCAAACTCCGACGATAGCTGGCATACGCCGTATGGAAACCCATCGGGATTGGCAGGGCGAAACTGCGCCAGATGCATTCACCGCCAAAACCGATGTGATTGCTACACTTGCTGCCATGGGTGCCAAAGTTGATAATTTACAAACCACAACAACGTCGGGAGGTTACTGGCATCCTAGTCGTTCTGGCCGTTTGCAAATGGGGCCAAAAAACATTCTGGCGGATTTTGGTGAATTACATCCAGGTGTGTTGAAAAAACTCGGGATAGAGATACGCGTCTGTGCTTTTGAAATCTGGCCGGATGGGCTTCCGCCAAGCAAAAAGAAAGCAACCAAATCCAAAGGCGCGCTCAATATATCCGGCCTTATGCCTGTCCACCGAGATTTTGCGTTCATTGTAGCTGAAAACCAACCTGCGGATAAATTGCTCCGTGCTGTAAAAGGCGCTGACAAAACTTTGATAAGCGACGTCACTTTGTTTGATGTCTATACAGGTAAAGGCATAGAAGACGGACATAAATCCCTCGCGCTTGACGTCACTTTGTCACCCAAAACCGATACATTGACGGACAAAGACATAGAAGCGGTATCAACAAAAATCATCGCACAAGCGAAAAAGGCCGGTGCCTTTTTGCGGAGGTAGTTTTTGCGTCCATTGGCAACCCAAACAATGGCCGTAATATCCGCACACGCCTAATGACGAATTCATGGAGCAAAGCACAACCCGCTATGGTGCCAAAAACAACGAGCGTGCTTTCAGAGGCTAAGCTAAGTTTGAAATTTGTTACCAGCACATAGCCGATGATAATAGTTATGGTTTGGTGCAGAATGTACCAAGGGAAAATGGCTTGGGTCATATATGTCAAGGCTTTGGAGGGGCGGTTGAGATAGGCTTGGCCGAAGCCAAGAATAGAAATAATCATTATCCACGCATAAAACACGCGAAGCATTAGTGCGGCGGTTAGCGAGGGATCGCTTTGCAAAACTATCTCCCAATTTTCATATGCTACCGCTAAAATAACGATTGAGAGCAAAGTAAGGGCGGCGGCGGTTTTCCAAACTTTGTCAACCGTGCTCCAGAAAGCGGGGCTTTTGGCCCAAAACCAGCCCATCAAAAACATGGTGAAACTTATTGCATGATTGGCCCAATCTCCCCAAAAAGCATGGGTTGTTTCAAACCGTGTTACTAAAGTAAATCTGTAGATTAACAATAAAATGGCAGGAACAAATAAGAGACACCAACCCTTTGTAATTGTTGCAACCAATGCACCAACCTTGCCGAGTTGTAAGCGGTTTAGCACAGGCGTAAATAACAACACCAACATAGTATACGGCAAGATATAAACTACGTACCAAAGGTGGTTCCATGTTGGTGTTATCACCGACCAAGCTTGGTTTAAATTAAGGTAAGTTTTGTAAAACCTGAACAAATTGGCATCAATCGTGCCAGCCATACGTAGCTGCAAATAAGTTTGCGGCGGGACGATTACCAATATGCCAAAAACTATCGGAATGAACAGGCGCCAGAAACGTGTTTTGACAAAGCCTTGTCCTCTATATTTGTCTGCCGCATAGCGAACAGATATTCCGGAAACAAAAAACAATATGCTGAGCCGCCACGCATTTAGCAGCATCATTGGTGTATCTAAAGTTTCAACTTTATGGGAACTGGCAATATGCCAATCCCACGGCACATACATCATACCGATATGATAAAAGATCAAGAGCATAAAAGCCCCGACCCGTATCCAGTCAAGATCATAACGTCGTTCATTACTCATGTTGTTTTTTGCTGACATTGTACTCTCCAATTAGGCGTTAACACTAATAAGCATGGGAAAGACCGCAGTCACTAAGGGATGGGAGATGACACAGGTGGGACGAAATAAACTACCGTGGGGACGAAACCTAGGTTTTTAGGGATGAACGGTAACGACTTTCACACATTGGCTCTAGCCAAAACAGTCTATTTTGTCTCATATTAGGGTATGGAGAAGCGCACACAACCAAAACTTACACTTGCTCAAATTGGAGACAGTGACCGTAAATTTATAGTAATTGTTACAGTGCTGATATTTGTAAAAATCACAGTAGATGCCTTTAGCCTGTATAGCAGAGATGTTGGATACGATGTAGGGGAGGCTAGGTGGTTGCCTGTTGTAGAGCAATATACCAGTTTTGTATTAATCGCTGCAGCAATACCATTTATTATTTGGGCTGTGCGCAGCTATCCACTTAGCACAACGGCTTGGACAAAGAACGCTGTTTATCATTTTTTATTTACTGTTGTTTTCTTCATCTTGCACGTCACGGGGTTCATTATATTGCGCAAGACGGTTATGTACATGCTTGGCGGGCGGTATGTTTATGGTGGCTTGCCTAAGAGCGCATTGTTGGAATACCCACTCGACATGGCAACATATTTGATCGTTGCAGTGGCGTATTTAATCATGACACAATTGCCGGGCGCTAATCCTGAAAAAGAACAAGTCGTCGAGCTTAATTGTGGTAGTCGTTCCATTTGGGTCAAACCGTCCGAAATAATTTATGTCAAAGCGGCAGGGAACTATGTGGATGTAATCCTCGCAGATAAAACATATTTGGTGCGCTCAACTCTTGAAGACCTACAAACACTGATAAACAAACAAAGCGGTCAACTACGTCGTATCCACCGTAGCACACTTGTTAACCCAAACCATATTCGCGAGCGCAAGCCTGACAAAAACGGGAGCCGCAATCTTACCATGAGCAATGGTGATGAAATTACAATGAGCAGGCGTTATTCAAATATGCTTGATTAAAACGGCCAGACACTTTTTTTGCGTTTATAGGCAACATAACCAACATTGGCGCCGAGCCTAGCGCCAACCCCAGTGCGGATTGGCGCAAGAGTAACGCCCTCGGCCCGTTGGTAATTAACCCCCATACCGCCAACGATATATGCTGAGCCATCAACACCGGGGAAGCGGCGGAAAATATAATTTGGATCTTCAAGTCCGTAAACAAGCGTAAAAACCTTAGAAGCATTGCCGCCCCAATCCCAACCGATACTCGGCCCGCGCCAATATACTTTGTGGTTACTGCCGTCTTTCATCCAAAGCGTACCGTCGCCGTACCTAAGTCCAACCACAAATGCGCCGCCGCCTTCTTGGCCGGTAATATAACCAACCGGTCGGCCTTGCTTACGAAACAGGCGTTCGATCATGGTGCCCGCGCTTTCAGAGGTGACACCTAAATGAGTAGAAAGAGCTGCAACCAACTCATTTTCATTATATGTAGCGCCGGGTTCGCCGTTAAATTGCTGATCTGAGTTTGTAGCTGCACGCGAAGTTGGATCGCTTTGTGTTGTCGCACACCCCGATAAAACAAGCCCCATAGCTAGCAACAAGGCAAAGATAAGATGCGGGAAATACCGGCCAAAATTTTCGCTACCGAGCTTTCGGTTTAAGTATAACAGCATTTAATTCTCCATTAATGGCAAGCATTGCTAAATGATACAATGCGACTGACACCGTTAAACTATGGTTAACAAAAGGAAAAGACACATGACAATTATGCACTTACTCAGTCTAAAACTTCTAACCTTTTTGGGTCATTAAGCCAAACAATCGGGCCACCATAAACCTCTATATAACCGCGCACACGTACTTTCGCCCCCGTTAATGTCAAAGGATCATAAGAAGCATTCTTAAAATGTTTACGTGATTTTTTTGGAATTGCGATGGTAAAATCGGTTTGATAATCCGACCCAAAATTTAAATAAATGGTACGGCGCACATCTGCTGTTTTGATAATAATGCCTTCAATGATTTGTACGCTGTCAACAAATTGTACCAAAGGGTCGGGATCTGGTTTACGCAGGTCATAAAACCCATTAGTATTCTTAGCGTTCCATATCCCGCGCTTTGCTCTACGGGCCTCGGTTTCGGCGCGGTATAAAGCATCAATATCTTGTCGATATCCTTGCCAGCTATAGACGCGCGCCATACCTGTTTTGACCAGTTCTTCTTGTAACCAAACCCTTGGCTTTCCATTTTCATCCAAAATGTGGACTTGCGCAATAGCGCGATCATAACGGTCTCGATTGTCGCCGCCGTAATAAAGCTTCACCGTTTTTCCTGCGACCAAAGCCCACAAAGTTTCCCGCGCTTCATTTGCGAGAGGCCAGGTCGTAAATTCTCCTACCCGTTCAAACTTGGGCGCTTGGATGGCTGACAACGATACGTTTAAGCCGCTAGCAAGGACGAAACTATCTCCGTCAATAACCCTGGCTACCTGACCGCTTTCACCAGCTAATAAGTCGGACTGTATAGTTTTGCTATTCACATTTTTTGCGATGACAATTTGCGGCATAAAAACAAAGGTGCCGACAACGACTATTGAGTAAACCAATATTTTAAGCCAATGCACCGAACGCCTCCAAGATAGCTTTATTTAGTATACTCTCAAAACGTAAAAAGGTAAACACTGGTTTGTCTAATGAAAATATGCTGTGCAAGCACAAAAATAAAACTATAAAACCATAACAAGGCCCCGTAGCTCAGTTGGATAGAGCGCAAGATTCCTAATCTTGAGGTCGGTGGTTCAAATCCACCCGGGGTCGCCACTATCTCTTTGTTAATAAAAGCCCCCAATTTTCTGAAATTTAATGTTAGAGCAACGGCGGAAAAAACAAGGCCAACTAAGTTTGATTGGCACCGGGAACCCTGATCCTTTCTACCAAATCTTGGACGCTTTGCGGAGGCGAGGGCGTTGCAAGCGACACAATAATACCGAGAACCAATGCGCCCCACATGAACAAAAAGCCAATGCCTTCAGGCGAGACACCAAACCACCAACCGGCTTGCGAACCCCCCAAAAACTTGAAATATATGATATAGGACAGTGTGGAAACCAAACCAAACAGCATAGAAGAAACGGCACCCTCTTTGTTCATGCGCTTCCAAAAAACGCCCAGGAAAATTACAGGAAACAAAGACGCCGCAGCAAGTCCAAATGCAAAGGCTACGACTTGCGCGACAAAGCCGAGCTGCGACGCAAACAAACCCAATAGTCCTGCGCATAAAACGGCTCCAGCCGCAGAAAACCGTGCCACGCGAAGCTCAGCCACATCATTCATCTTCGGGAACAAAGTTCGTCGGCACAAATCATGACTAATTGCTGATGAAATAACCATGAGCAAGCCGGCCGCAGTGGACAGTGCAGCGGCTAATCCGCCTGCGACTACCAATCCAATAACCCAACCAGGAAGCCTGGCAATTTCCGGATTGGCAAGAACAAAAATATCGCGGTTCGGGTTGACTTCATTTTCTAACCCGTCCGGCGCATTCGGCCCGCGGTATTGCATAATCCCGTCGCCATTTTTATCTTCGAATTTAAGAAGCCCCGTCTTTTCCCAAGATTTGTACCACTGGGGAACAGGATTGTCGCCTAGAGAAATTATCTCAGCAGCGCGTATTTCGTAGTTTTCTGTGTCGCCAATATATACCGCCTCATTGATAGTATCTATAAAATTAAGGCGAGCGAAAGCGCCAACGGCAGGCGCCGTTGTATAAAGCAGTGCAATAAAAACCAAAGCCCAACCCGCAGAAACCCGTGCGGCCTTGGCTGATTTAACGGTGAAAAATCGGATGATGACATGCGGCAAACCTGCGGTGCCAAACATGAGCGCAGCGGTGATACAAAACACATCAAACATAGATTTATTGGTTGATGTGTATTCTAAAAAACCCAAATCTGTAACAACGGTGTTGAGCTTATCTAGCATGGCAATATCCGTACCTTTTACGTTGGAAATAAAGCCAAGCTGCGGTACCGGATTATTGGTAATAATTATAGAAATAAATATAGCGGGCACCGTGTAAGCAAATATTAATACACAGTATTGCGCAACTTGTGTATAGGTGATGCCTTTCATGCCGCCAAGCACGGCATAGAAAAACACTATCACCATTCCGATAAGAATACCCGCTTCAAACGGAATACCGAGAAAGCCTGAAAATGCAACGCCGACGCCTTTCATTTGACCGGCAATATAAGTAAACGATATCATCAGAGCACAAAGCACGGCCACAATACGTGCAAAGGATGAATAATAGCGGTCGCCAATAAAATCAGGGACAGTGAATTTTCCAAATTCGCGTAAAAACGGGGCAAGCAAAAGGGCTAATAAAACATAGCCGCCTGTCCAACCCATAAGGTAAACCGAACCACCATAGCCCAAAAAAGCGATAAGCCCGGCCATGGATAAAAACGAAGCCGCAGACATCCAATCTGCGGCTGTTGCCATTCCGTTGACAATGGGATGAACATCATGACCAGCAACATAAAAATCTTCTGTTGATCCTGCGCGTGACCAAAGAGCAATACCAATATATACCGAAAAGGTCAGGCTGACAAAAACATAGCTCCAGATGGTTTGATCCATAATCTTAACCGTTAATGCCGAATTTTAACTCAATCTTGTTCATGGCCCAACAATAATAAAAAATCAGACCAACAAAGACATAAATGGAGCCATTTTGCGCAAACCAAAATCCAAGGGGCGCGCCCCTAAGACTAAACTCATCAAGAAAAGTACGAAACAAAATGCCTGCACCAAAAGACACCATAAACCAAATAACAAGAAGTGTGCTTGTCAGGCGAATGGTTGCGTGCCAGTATGCTTTTCTGTCGATTGGTTTTACCATTTTGTCTCTCCAAAGCGCGTTTCAGTTTAGGAAGTTAAACACACCAGCTCTCAAACTACAAAGCCTTTGAATTTTGACAAGCGGTTTTCTTGTTTATTATTCTCCCAAATACAAAAGAACTCAACAAGTATGTATTAGGGCTTTTCTTCTTGTCGGCCAGTCGTTATAGGGCAGTCATAACCATTTGAGGGTGAGTAGCTCAGCTGGTTAGAGCCGCCGGCTCATAACCGGCTGGTCGGGGGTTCAAGTCCCTCCTCACCCACCATTATTTGTCAAGCGGTGCGAAGGTGCGCCCTCTTGGAAATACCCTTGGGGTGCAACGAACGTTTCCTTGTCCCAAAGAAGAGAACAATTTAGGTATAGCACAGGGGAAACATGCGGATGTGTTCATATGGAAAAACTGCAACCCATTGTGAACATTGATATTTAAACCGCTAAAACCGTGGATATGTTTTTGGGTTTATATTAATACTATAAATTTAAACTTCTCGAATGTTTTCTAAATGTTTGAGGAACCATTTGTAAGATTCGATTAGGCCTTGTTCTAATGGTATAGTAGGCGTCCATCCGAGGTCCTTGAGCACAGAATCCTCCATAATTTTCCGAGGCGTCCCGTCTGGCTTGCTTGTGTCCTTAGTAAGGTGGCCTTTAAACCCAACAGCTTTCATAACCAATGAGGCTAATTCAGCAATTGTAACATCATATCCTGCTCCAATATTGACATGTTCGGTTTGGGATATATTTTTCATCACAAAAACAAGACCATCAGCGCAATCGTCTACATGCATAAATTCACGCTTTACTGTACCACTCCCCCATATTTCCATAGAATCAGCGCTGTTTTCTTTCGCATTGTGGGCTTTACGGAGGAGGGCAGGAATAACATGTGAATTTTGCAGATGATAATTGTCACCAGGCCCATACAAGTTGGTTGGCATCGCAGAAACGAAGTCGCAACCATATTGTTGGCGATAAGCCCGACACAACATAAGGCCTGTTATTTTTGCAATCGCATACCATTGGTTAGTAGGCTCTAACGCCCCCTCCAAAAGAGACGCTTCTTTGATTGGTTGTGGCGCAAATTTAGGATAGATACAGGACGATCCCAAAAACAGCAATTTTTCTACATTAGCTAAATAAGCGGAATGTATGATATTTGTGGCGATTTGTATGTTTTCATACAAGAACTGCCCTGCATAGGTGTCATTGGCAAGAATGCCGCCAACCTTTGCTGCGGCTAAAAAGATAGCTTCTGGTCGGTTTTCTTGCACCCATGCCTCTACATCGGCCTGGTTTAGTAAGTCAAGGTCCTCGCGTGTGGTTGTCAATATTTCTAGGGGTTTTTCTTGCTCTAGGCGGCGAACAATCGCCGCACCCACCATGCCACGATGGCCAGCAACCCAAATACGTTTTCCCGAAAGGCTATATTTAGTCATGGCGGGTTCTTTGTTCCATTTCCATTTTGACCAATTTTAGGTCACTTTCCATCATTTCTTCAACCAAACTCAGGAATGAAGTGGAGTGAACCCACCCAAGTTTTTCTTTAGCCTTGGAGGAGTCAGACAAAAGAAGCTCAACTTCTGTAGGGCGAAAATACTGTTCATCTACTTTCACTAAAGTGCGACCTGTATCAGCATCTTTACCACATTCGTTCACACCTTCTCCAGACCAGGAAATCGTAATACCAATTTTTTTGAAGGCAATTTCAACAAATTCTCTAACAGAGTGCATTTCACCTGTACCGAGAACAAAATCGTCAGGTTCTTTACATTGTACAATGCGCCACATCCCTTCTACATAATCTTTGGCATGTCCCCAATCACGTTGAGCATCCAAATTGCCTAAATAAATTAGGTTTTGAATTCCATGGTGTATGGCAGCAACAGCACGCGTAATTTTACGAGTTACAAAAGTTTCCCCGCGCAACGGACTTTCATGGTTAAACAAAATGCCGTTGGAAGCGTGCATGCCATAGGCTTCGCGGTAATTAACTGTTACCCAATAGGCATAAATTTTAGCTGCAGCATATGGGCTTCTTGGGTAAAAAGGTGTCGTTTCGGATTGTGGTGTTTCTACAACTTTTCCGTATAGTTCCGATGTAGAAGCCTGATAAAAACGGGTTTTCTTTTCAAGCCCAAGAATCCGGATTGCCTCTAAAATACGTAGAGCGCCAATAGCGTCCGAATTCGCTGTATATTCAGGTGTGTCAAAACTAACCTGCACGTGAGATTGTGCGCCAAGGTTATAAATTTCATCCGGATGGATTTCCTGTACAAGGCGAATAATATTTGTGGAATCAGTCAAGTCTCCATAATGCAGAAAAAAGTCAGCGTCAGGATTATGTGAGTCAACATAAAGATCGTCAATTCGAGATGTGTTGAAAGAAGAAGAACGTCTCTTTATGCCGTGGACCACATACCCTTTGTTTAAAAGCAACCGTGCAAGATAGGCTCCATCTTGCCCCGTAACACCTGTAATCATTGCAACTTTTCTCATTATTTACCTTTCCAAAAACTGCATACCGACAAAACCTACCGTAAAGAAAGATAGCTAGTATTCGTAATTATTACAAATTGCAACCATTTATAATAAGTGAAAAACACGGAGTGATCTAGGCCTCTTGTATTTGGGGAGTGCAGCCTATTACATTTGAAACTTACACCAAGTTTACAGTGAAACCTAGCTGTTGCCACGTATAAATCCTGTGCCAAAGCTTTAAAAGAACTACTGTAGATACCACTTTGTAAACATTAAAGCATAATGATAAGCGCCAATCAAAAACAAGAATACTAGAAGCGAAATAATACAGAAAAAGCCTTGTATAGACTTGTTCCAGTTTAAAAACTTCTGTACATCTGTGCTCGAACAATTTGGATAGGTTTGGATTTAAATCTACACAACCAAGCAGACTTGAGGATAATTATGAAGCTTGTAATATTAGCGGGTGGTTTTGGCACTCGTTTATCAGAAGAAACGGACAACCGCCCAAAGCCTATGGTCGAAATAGGAGGCAAACCCATCCTCTGGCACATAATGAAAATTTATGCCCATTATGGGTTCAATGATTTTATCATTTGTTGTGGTTATAAGGGTGATTTTATTAAACACTATTTTGCCAATTACGCACGCCTAAATTCAGACATTTCCGTTGCTCTCAATACTGGTGATGTAACGTACATAAACCGGCCACGAGAAGATTGGACGGTGACTTTGATTGATACGGGTGCGAACTCCATGACAGGGGGACGTATAAAACGCATTGCTCCCTATCTTAACGGTGAAAGCTTCATGCTAACCTATGGTGATGGCGTTGCAAATGTAGATATCCAGGCCTTAGTCAAGTTTCATAAAACACAAGGTAAAGCAGCAACAGTTACAGCCGTTCCTTCGCCGGGGCGTTTTGGCGTCATGGATTTGTCGAAAGATAACAATGTTTCACATTTTTCAGAAAAACCTATCAACGAAATGGGCATGATAAACGGAGGGTTTTTTGTACTTGAAAACAAGGTTCTGGATTATATAAATGACGATAGTACGATTTGGGAGCAAGAGCCACTTCGCAATCTATCCAAAAACGGTGAGCTGGCAGCATTCCGCCACGATGGTTTTTGGAAACCAATGGACACGCTTCGAGACAAAAGACAGTTGGAAGAGATGTGGGAGGCCAACAAAGCGCCATGGAAAGTCTGGTAACATAAAAACACAGTTGGCAGAGTAGATCTAAATGGTACACGGTTCCATTCAATAGCCTAACCTTCCTAAAACCTTCATAAATTAATTATTGACGGGAGTTAAAACTCACTGCAAATAGGCGTTGAAAAATTTTCCTATGTGCACTTAATAACAATACCAGTGAGTATAAAAGACTATGAACAGAGAAAAGATTCTAAAATTAGCTCGCGAAGGTTGGGATGCTAAATTGCAAACGAAATTCGTACCGGGAGAAACATATATCCCCCCAACTGGGAAAGTAATTTCTGCTGACGATTTGGTTGCTGTACTGGACGCTTCTTTGGACATGTGGCTCACGGCTGGGCGATACCACGACGCATTTGAAAAAGACCTTGCGGTACGCTTTGGAAAAAAACTTTGCAAAGTGACGGTATCAGGCTCGGCGGCGAACCTTCTTGCTTTTACGGCTTTGACCTCCCAAAAACTAGGAAGCAAGGCTATTCAGCCAGGAGACGAAGTCATAACAGTAGCGGCAGGGTTTCCAACGACTGTCGCTCCAATTATACAAAATCGCTGTATTCCGGTATTTGTAGACGTGGATCTAAAAACGCACAATGTGAATGTTGACGCACTTGAGGCAGCTATAGGTCCGAAAACCCGAGCTATCATGATAGCGCACTCGTTAGGAAACCCATTTGATGTTGTTCGTATTGCGGACCTTTGTAAGCAGCATGGGCTTTATTTAATCGAAGATTGTTGTGATGCGTTTGGCGCTACAGTGAGTGACCAGCAAGTAGGGTCATTCGGTGATTTAGCAACTTTGAGCTTTTATCCGGCGCACCACATCACTACCGGAGAAGGAGGGGCAATTTTCACGGACAAAATACGTTTGGCCCGCATAGTTGAATCATATCGAGATTGGGGTCGAGATTGTTATTGCAAGCCGGGTATGGATAATACTTGTGGTAAGCGGTTTGATTGGAAGTTAGGGAACCTTCCGAAAGGATATGACCATAAATACACGTATTCCCACATTGGTTATAATCTTAAAATGTCAGATATGCAGGCAGCCTGCGGCGTCAGTCAATTAAAACAATTGGATGCATTTGTAAAACAACGACAGTATAATTTTGATGGTTTGACCAAACGGATAAAGGCTGCTGGCTTGGAAGAATATTTTGGGCTTCCACACCCAACACCAAACACCGAACCTTCTTGGTTTGGTTTTTTGCTGACTATAAAAGACGGCGTCCCGCTTAACCGTTCGAAACTGACAGAATATCTTGAAAACAAAAAAGTTGGCACTAGGCTTTTGTTTGGCGGAAATTTAATCAAACAGCCGGCCTTTAAGAACGTAGATTATCGTGTTGTTGGTTCGCTGGACGTTACCGATAAAATAATGCACGACAGTTTTTGGATTGGGGTTTGGCCAGGCATTGATGATGAGCGTTTGGATTATATGGTGGCCACGTTGGAAGAAGGTGTCAAACACCAGTTGCTCTGATTGATAACTTGTAGTCGTCGGGTTTATGTATTTCGTGCGGTTATCATCTCAATAAGACCTTCGCGCAGAGATACTTTAGGGTGCCACTCAGGTAGGCTTGGCAGAACTACTGGTTCAAAGATTTCTTTCTCGCGATATGGGTAAACGCCCCAATTGATATTTGCAGATTTTCCAGTAATGGTTTCAGCTATTTTTGCAATTTCTTGTAGGGTATAAGTTTCAGATCCCGGTACACCATAAGTACCCTCCATGGCTTTACATAGTTCCAAATCGGCTAGCCCCTTAAAAATTGCATCTACTGCATCATGCACGGACAAAAGACTTAACTTCTGCATGCCGCCTGACATGGGTTGTGCCTTTTCAGCACTAAGTGAATCAAGGATTAGATTCACAATACGTTTACGTTTGTCGTGAGGGCCATATATATCATATAGTTTGAGACCAAGTGTAGGGACATCACAATTATTGGCATAGTGATTTACAATAGCATCAAATGCATTTTTAGTTGCCGCGTAAAGAGAGTTTGGGCTAGGCTTTTGTTTTGAAAAAGCGTTTTGCCAATATGAGCCGCAATAAACGAATGGTCGAGGTCGCCCGTCTTGTTCCATTAGCAAATAACAGGCCTCAAGAAGACATGTACCAAGGTACAAATTTGCATCAAGCATTGGTGTTATATCTTCACTTTTGTGATTATAACGGCCATAAGCCGCCAAATGAATAATAGCATCAGGAGCAACCTTAATGATTTGCTTAACTAGGCCAGCCCCCTTTTTTGCATTTATAAATGTTGGTGTCCTCGCATCAGAGGAGTAAAAACTAACTGGTTGCGCAGAAATGCTACGTACAAGCAAAAACGGCTCCCAATCGGTGTTTTGTGATGCTTGCAAAACAAACCCACCTAAATAACCGGTGGCACCTGTTATCAAAACTTTTTTTTTACTATGTCGATTCTTTTTCATATTCACGTATCCGTTAGCACTGAGAAAATTAGCACATGCTTTCTAGCAAGACCTGACGGGAAGAGTAAATATTGGGTTTGGAATTTGTCAAGTTTTATACGTCATAGTCAGATGTATATTTTTATTACAAAATTAAACCTAACCACAGTTTATTTTAAAATCTAGCGGCTCAATATCAGGGTTGTCCTGTGCAATAATTTCAGCAATACGCTTCATAAATTTATGAGCAGATGCGGGTTCAAAATGTAGGCCATCATACCAAAAAAAATCGTCTGCGTTTATGTTTATCCAACGATATTCCGTCTTTGGGAAGGCTTCATTTTGTGCAATGGCAGTTTGTTTGGCATATGCTGTATTATGCAAATCTGGATGCACAGGATAATCAATCAAATAAACTTTTGTGCCCGCCGCCTCCAACGTATCAATCTCACGCTTTAACTTCCTGGCATTGTGAAGCATAATGTTATCAGGCTTACCTTTCTTCCAGCCCTCTACTGTCTTCAAACGATTTTTTTGCCATTCTGGCAGATCTTTTGCACGCCCACAAGCGAACCGAGTGAAATTATTAGCACGAGCTTTCGCTTCACCAGCAACGGCTTCTGTTAAATAGCTCAAAGGCCTATTGTGTGGTTGCAAAGCGGGGACTTTAATAGCAAGACGATCTTTAAAGCTTTGTCTGTCGTCTATGAATTTTTGATCAAGACCTCGGTGCAATACCTTGACCTCAACAATTGCGATATCCGGTTTGGTTTCTAGTAAATTTGTCAGCGCAACAGTTGTAGCAGAAGACCCGCCAGAAAAACCTAATGAATAACCATTTGTGGGAAAATACGGAGCAGGAATGGCATTTGTAAGCGAGCTTCCTGCAAAAACAATTTTGGGAGATTTTGCTGAAGCAAGCGCTTGATATTTGGCGACCCAATCTAATTTGGCATTGGAAAACATCGGTAAATATTTTAGCGGAAAGGCAGTGACAATTGCGTTGTAGGCAAAAAAACTTATAACAGCCACAACTATGGTAATTATTGTATATCTAGAATTGGAAATAAATGAACGCATCAGTTTCTCCCCTTTGAACAAAAAAGAAAAACAACATAACCCCATAGACAGCCGCTTCAAAATAACGATTTATTGCCCACCCTGCTTTCGAGAAAATATGCTGCAATAATACAGGGGAACACAATAAACCAATAGCCAATATATCTGCATTGTTTAATACGGATTTCACATCGGAACCCGCTGTAAAGGCGCCCAGATAAGATTGAACGTCTGCATAATTAGGAAACTTGAAGAATATCCATGCAAAGGACACAAAAGAAAAAATGATAAAGATGCGTGCGTACATGAAAACAATATTTTGTGAAGTATAGATACGGGTTTTTAACAATGGCCTTTCAATAGCCAATGCAAAGCCATGGAAAAGCCCCCAAAATAAGAAAGATAATGCAGCGCCGTGCCACAGACCGCCAAGTCCCATGACAATAATTAAATTAACGTAAGTGCGTGCACGTCCCTTGCGGTTACCCCCTAATGGCAAATATAAATATTCCCGCAAAAAAGAGGAAAGAGAAATGTGCCAGCGACGCCAAAACTCTGCAATAGATTGGGATATATATGGGATGTTGAAGTTGTCTGGCAATTTATAGCCAAATAACGCCGCACATCCTATTGCCAATAAAGAATACCCAAAAAAGTCCGCGTAAATCTGGCCGCTATACGCTGTTAATAATATCAAAGCGTCGCTTGCCACGCCTTCATTATTAGTCACCATCTGGTTCATATATTGCGTGTAAACATTTAAATTATCGGCAATCACCGATTTGAAGAACAAACCACAGATCATAGTTTTTATTGCTGAGTCGAAATTGACGTCCCGTAGGTATTTAGGTTTAATTTGCGGCAAAAATTCATGAGCCTTGACTATTGGACCCGCAACTAATTGTGGGAAAAATATGATGTAGAAAAAGCAGTTCTTTATAAAATTAAACCGGTATTTTTCTTGTTTAAAGACAGTCTTATATTCGTCTTTATAAGAATCGACACTCAATGAAATTGCCTGAAAGGTGTAAAATGAAATGCCTATAGGGAGCGGCAGTAAAAACAGAAATTCTACAGGCGATGAAAAATTAGCAGCATGTGTTTCAATGTTAAAAAATGGCAAAAACTTATATTTAAAGAAGGCCAAAACACCTAAATATAAAATAACACAAACCGTCAACAAGCCTTTGCCATAATGATCTGTTTTTAGCAACCAAGCAAAAACACCAGCACTAAAGGCCGTAAAGATTAAGAGCGGCAAGAGGTGAATTTGACCACTTCCATAAAAAACAAGGCTGCCGATAATTAGTATGTAAACCTGCAGGCGCCGTAAAATTGGCAAATAATACACCGCAAAGAGCGCAAGAACCAAAAACAAATAATTTAAAGATATAAAATGCATTTTAAATATTGCCTTTCAGCGTTTGTTTTTTTTAGTGATTTTCATCATACCAAGCAAGTTATATTTTCTAGGACATTGCTGCGTCACAATATATTAAAACATCTCCGAATAATCGCTCATCAAACATTGCAAAGCTATCAATTTTCAGGCCCCTATGCCGACCGGAATTGAAATAAACAAGCTTATTTTTTGCGGCCGTAGTAAAGGCTACCTTTATTGCCAATATTCTCAAGACGGAGCGCAACAACCTCTTGCCAAACGCGCTCAACTCCAGGCCATGAAGGTGTAACATCATGCAGAGCTACAACGCCTCCAGGTTTTACAAATTTAAAATAATTATCAACATCCTGCAAAACAGCCTCATAGGTGTGGCCGGCGTCTATAAATATCATATCTACTTGCATGGTCCAATGTTTAGCGATTTCATGTGTCCATCCTTGTAATGCCGTCACATATTGAAGTAAGTCGTCTCGTCGCAGATGGTCTTTGAAGGTTTCCAAAAAACTATTGCCTTGCCAATATACTTCATTGCGGCCACTAATAAAATCATCGTCATTTCCTTCGAATGTATCAACAGCATAAATGTGGCGCCGTGTTTTGTGACAGGCAAAAGCCATCGTCACGGTTGACCGACCAAGGAAAGAGCCCAGCTCTAAGATTCGAGCCTGTTGGTTTAAGGTGCAAACCAAATCAAAAAGACATTTTTCTTGTCCCGGCGACATCCACCCGGGAACAGCATCAATTTTTGGCCAATATGTATCAAAACTATTATTTTCGGTCATTATTGGTTTGTCCTTACAAGAAATTTAGGGGTGCCGCCTTTATGTTTGGAGGGTGCTTGTCTGGAAAGTGGCTGTAACGGCAACAAATCTTGTTGCTGGCTTTTATTTGTACTTTTCATCACTGGTCATACTAGGTTTAATGTTATTGTAAATCCATATTTATTTGTTGGTGCAACAGAGCATTGATTTAATGGCGGATCAGGTTTTTGTCTTACGGCAAAAAGCATTATCCACCCAACGCATCATTCTTCACATTTTCAGCTTTTTCTTCAGGTCTTAAATCATGTAAACTCCACGTTTGATCTACAACAATCGGGCTATGAGTTTCGCACATACCTGTTCCGAAAAAATCACCTTCTGCAACAGCAAACTCTGCGGCGTTCACAATATAATCGGCCTCTTCACCGTCTGCCGTCATTCGGTAATCAAAAGAATAGTCACCAGCTATCAATGGAACGCGCGCAATTGTTACTCGGATAACACCGCTTTTTTTAACACTTTCAAACCTCATTGCAGTTTTTTCAGTAGAAATCCGAATCAATGACCTTCCTCCTGCATCGCGCAATGCAACACCGAGCTCCACATTTTTAGTGTTTACAGGATCTTGACAAAAATATTCAAAACACAAAGTGACGACCTCTCCACAAACAGGGCTGCTAACTCTACGACTCATTTCATCTTCAAACCAAAACTGTTTGATGTAAATGGAGCCATCTCCCATGCGCTCAGCATTATCTCCGATTGATTTAACTTTGCCTTCATCAAACATATGAGACAAATAGTAAGAGACAACATCTGCTGGTACACCGTCACGAACAATCCGCCCTTCCTCAAGCAAGACGGCACGATCACAATAGGTTTTAATAGCATTTGTATTATGGCTTACTAAGAGAATCGTACGCCCTGAATTGCGCATATTAATAATTTCTTTTAGGCACTTACGCTGAAAGCCGACATCCCCAACTGCTAAAACCTCGTCTAACAGCAAAATTTCAGCGCGAAGCTGTACAGCAACTGCAAAACCTAGGCGTGATCGCATACCGCTTGAATAATGTTGTACGCGCTTATCGATAGCATCTCCAATTTCCGAAAAGGCAACGATATCATCAAACCTTTCATCAACTTCTTCTTTCGTAAGCCCAAGAACCATTCCCCCCAAATAGACGTTTTGCCGCCCTGTAAACATAGGGTGAAACCCAGTCCCAACACCCAAAAGGGCGCTAATTCGACCATATACCTCTATTCTTCCTGCGGTGGGGTGGGTTACCTTTGTAATGAGCTTCAACAAAGTGGTTTTTCCGGAACCATTTCGCCCAATTATCCCTAACACCTCCCCTTTTTTAACATCAAGTGTGACATTGTTAATTGCCCAAAACCCTTTAAGTTGGTTGCTGTCGATGAACTGCCCTAAGAGGCGGGGCTTTATGCTTTTAAGTGCAGTTTTTACAGATTTTACCAAAATTCCCGGCACATGGCGAAACTGCTGATAACCATAGGATTCAAAACACTTGGAAATACCATCAACGCGGATAGCATACTCTTCAAATGCAGGGGGATTATCTGCGGTAGGACACATCTCTGCTCCTGTTTTTGCATCATCCAATGCATCATTATTACTGATGTCTTTACTAACCATTTCCATTAAATCATATCCGCCAGCTGTCTCTGGATTTTATTAAAGTAAAAAAGCCCGAAGACACCTAAGAGAACCGTGGTGCAGGCTGAAGATGTAATAAGCGGAAGACTGACAGTTTCTGTGCCAAAAAAACACCAGCGAAAGGCTTCAACTATACCCGCAAAAGGATTTAAACCCCACACCCAGTGATACTGTGCGGGCATCAGGGTTGATGGGTACCAGATAGGCGAACCAAAAAACATTAACTGTATAATCGTCGGCAAAGCATAACGTACATCTCGGTATTTGACCGTGAGAACAGAAATAAAAACACTACTTGATATTGCTAATATAAAAAGTGCGAGCACAGCACCCGGTAAAGCCAGCATATGCCAGCCCAACGGTTGTTGCATAACGACAAAACAAATAATGAAGAACACAAACGCAATCACAAAATCAACAGTGCCCGCCAATGTTGTTACAATTGGAAATATCAGCCGTGGAAAGTAAACTTTACCTATCAGAGCTTCATTGTTAATAATAGATGTAGCCCCATCTCCCAAGCACTTTCCAAAATATTGATATGGCACCAGTGCGGAGAGCAAAAACAAAGAGTATGGAGTTGCATCTCCAGATTTGAAGCCGCCCAACAAGCCAAAAAAGACATTCATGATAACCATATAACAAACAGGTGTAATTAAAGCCCAAAAGATACCGAGAATGGCTTGATGGTAACGACTGTTGATTGATTTTTGGACCAACATCTTAACAAGTTCACGCTGGCGCCATACATCAGGAAAGTTTGGCCAAAAACGTGACCCTATAGGTGTAATCACCTCATGAGGTTTGATATGATCAATAATGTCCTTTGCCATTTTTACATTTATCCATTAACGTTAAAGTAAATTTGCCCTAATTTGTAGCGCGTTCCTAACACCTCATTTCAACACCTGCAAGTCAAATGGAAATTCCTTTAAGCTTCCTACAAAAGATGACCCTAGCTCTGGAAGTCTCATCTGGATTTTATGTTATGACCGACCATTAACCTTAGCGTATACGAGTATTGATAGAATTTTGTGACCATGAGGAGTGATAAAGCGCAATGTTGAGCTTTTCTGTATTACCAACAGAAGCCAAAAATTGGGCACCTAAGGTCTTGCAATGCCTAAAGGTTTCAATCTAGTAATATGTTAGGAATAAACTTGCCGTTTGTAATTGCCCACAAGCCTTTGGGCCATTTACTGAAGTAATGCACACATAAAACAACACAAGAGGAATATATAAAATGGCAACTGTAGGAATAGTTGTACCTATTGGCAGATATTCTCCGACTTTAAAGCGTTGTTTAGACTCTATCGCCTGTCAAACTGTTGATATAAAGTTGGCCATATTTGACGCTTCAAATGATCTGCGGACGGTTAAAGTAATCCAGGATTATGAGCACATAGTCAGTTTTCTACACCACGGGCCGGATAACGGCCAAGCAGCCGCCATCAAGAAAGGTTGGAGCCATTTGGATGCAGACATTTTGACGTGGCTCAATGACGATGATTATTTTGCCCCGGAAGCTCTGACAAATGCCCTTGATATATTTCATGACAATAAAAACATTCAAGCCGTTTTTGGACCGAGTGGTGTTGTCGATCTTTCAGGTAGGTACAGAGGTAAACACCCAGCGGTCAACCCGCAAGAACTGGAAAGAATATTTTATTCATGCGTGATATCTCAACCGTCTTGTTTGGTTCGCCGGTCTGCTGTAGTTTCTATTGGTGGTGTAAGGCCAGAATTAAATTACACTATGGATTGGGATTTATGGGCACGTTTGTACGCTAAATATCCAAACGGATTTTTTTATGACCCCCATTTATTATCAATGGTATTGTTTAGCAGAAACACCAAAACCGCACAGATATCTCTAGGTAGATTATCTGAAATATACAGAATTCCTGCACGCTATATAGGGTTTTTGCGAGGGATAAAGACAGTGTTGGCTTTTACTAAGCAAACACTGTTTAACTATTGGTTCATACCCTTTAAAGCTTCTAAAACTTATTATCCATCCATCGATGGGCGCTACAGGCTATGGCACTTTGATGAAAGTGGCATACAGTCTGTTTTGCTCTGCTTTCATGAAGAGATGGACATGGTTCCTCATGCTGTTTCAGTTTCTTGTGAAAAAATTGAATTTAAAATAAAGCCAACAACTCAAAACAAACAGCTTTTGCTTTTGCTGCCTGTTCCTGTCAAGCTAGGCGTGATGATAGACATCACATTTCTATCATCCAGACAAAACCAAAACCTCGTTTCTATTGAGCTTTTGAAATAGGTCTTGATGCAAATTTCTGCGGTACAGCCCAAAAAACTACAACCATACTTTATTTACGAGCGTATTGAGTATATACTTTTTTCAACAAAAGACCAGAACAAGGCGCACAGACTAAAAGATCAAAAATCAAGACGGTTTTTTGTTAAATTTATTAGTGAGCACCCGCGGCCATTTTACGTTAAGTTTTTTGGCATATCGATAAGCTTCTTCAGCTTCTGGGTAATGCGCTCTTATATAATGTAAAGGCTGACCAAAGGAAAACATATCAGGATAGACGGTTTTTGCTAAAATATTGTGCTGCCTGAGTTTAAGAAAGTCGAGCCCCAGATTTGTCGCTTCCTTTTGGGTTATTAAATAAGGACCCAATGCATATCTATACAAAAGTTCAAAGGGTCGGCTTAGTCCGCGTGAATGCAAAACCCGACCTATTTTGACAAGGAGTTTTGATCCATGATCATACATAGGAAGTGCACTGGGATAGCGGGACACAATATATTCTCGCTTACGCTTGACTAAGAAATAATTTTCAAAACGGCTCTTTGCTAAAATGTTATGTTGATGTAGCGGCAATGCATCTAAGTCAAATTTGTGTAAATCTGACCTTGGCACAATATAGGGCCCCACCATAACGCTGCCAATTTTTTTAGGTAGAGCTATAAAGAGATAATTAAAAGGCAGGATAAATGGCCTTATGATAGGATTTGAACGCGCACCACGCGCTAGCGGATGAAAGATGTAGGCCACATTATCCCGCAATATTTTTTTCGTAACCCGTCGCTTAACCGTCTTTGGAGCGTGTTTTCCAATGAAGGCGAGACTTGATGGCAAATTTTGTTTTGTGCGTTTTGAAAACCGTTTTTTAAGTCGGCGCATAAACTCTGCAAATGCGCCAGGCATTTCTTCCTCAACAACAACCCCTTCGTTTTGTGGAACATACTCGGTCAATATTTTGGCTGTGTACAGGACAGCCAAGCGAATGCCAGACTTTACCTTGACCCGATAGGAAAATTCATAATCTGAAAGATAATGGGGAAAGTTGTCCTCATCGATTGACCCAGCCGCTATGACGGCCCACATAGGAAAAATTGTTCCTCGTCCTGGTAGAACCGCGCAGTCTAAATCAACTCCTGAGGGCGGTGAAAGCGTTTTGTCCTTGGCAATAAATGATAGTTTTTCCCAGTTGATTGCAACGCCCGCGTCCATAATCCACGAAGGGTCGTCTTCTCTAACTACAATGCCGCAAATTGCCGCTGTATATTTACGACTGGCGGCAACCAGTTTTGTAATATAGTCAACTTCAAAGACAGTATCGTCATTCATTATGATTAAAAAGTCGTTGCTTTTGGCATGCCTAAGAACATAATCAACGCCCATTTTTGTCGACCCGCCCCACCATTTTTCCGTTTTTGGAACAAGGACTGTTATGGAGGGGTAGTTCGACCGCAAAAGTTCGACCGTGCCATCTGTTGAACCGCCGTCACAAACAATAATTTCTACATCATCGTAATCGGCATAGGTTTGTTTTTGTAAAAGTTTGACGCAACTCTCTGTTCTTTCTTTCCTGTTAAAAACAGGAATGACAACAAAAACCTTTCCCAACAAACACTTCACGAGACTTAATTATTCAACCTGAACTTTAACGTCTTTGAAAACAGCTGTTGCTTCTCCTGCCCCAGCAGATGTTCCCATATTAGCACGCAACATTGGGCGAAACCATACGGCAACATCAGAAGATATCTCAACCACTGCATTCATTTCTGCCCATTCTCCAGATACAGCCTCCCAAACATTTGGTTCACCTTCAAGGGTTTTGATTTTTAAAGCAGCTGTTTCACCACTAGCATCATAGCCGAAAGCGCCAAAATGCGTACGCACGGTTTCTTGTTCGCCGGTTAATTGCTTAAAGGTAATGTTGGCTTTAATTGTGCGCTTGCCATCAAGTTTGAAAAGACGCCTAGAGTACATATCCCGTTGTCCATCAAACAACAAAGCAGCACCCTTGTCCGTTTCTATAACAACTGCGCTAACGGGCGGCAATTCGTCCCCATCCAGCCCTTCACGACCTGAAGTCCAATTGGTATTTACATCCATGACACTAAAAGAGATAACGTCGCTTTTGCTTGTTGTTTCTACGCTTTTGGCCACAGCGTCATTAGGAGCAATCATGACCTCATTATTTGAAGCATCGCCGCCAAAACTTGCATCATTTTGACCACATCCACCGGCAAATAAAAACGACGCGGTGAAGAGTATACCAAGAGCCTTATTAACTTTAATATTTTGCATAATATCTACTATTTTATAATTAAATAACAATGCCATTAAAGAGCAAAGCCTTAGGCAACCCCAAGGTATGTAACGCTGCCGCGCACTTTATCTTCAACTGCACGGACAACAATGCGAGAAGCAGAATAAATTCCGCCACAATTTGGGCGAACTGCAATCGTCTCCGGCTTTTGTGCGCCTGAAGGGTCGGTATAAAGCAATACGCGCATCACAGAGGCGTCTGAATTGACTACTTGAACGATAATATTTTCGCTGCTGTCAGAATTCGCAACAACATGGTGCTGTTTACCTGCTTCAACTTCGAAACTAAATGATGGATGTGACATGTCTATATATTCCTCTGTATTTGAGCTGCCTGATAAAAATTTTGATAATCTCATTGTTTGCCCTATATGTAATACAAGATGTATATACAAACGTACATTCACAAATCAAGCATATTAATGAAATATGGGCATTTTTACAGCTCACACACGCTCAAGGTGTTTTTTGATATAGACCAAAGGCTTTAATTTTCTCAGTTCACGCTGCATAGATACGAGGATGTCTGCATAAACGCTTCTTTCAAAAGATTGGAAATCAACTGCACGTAAGCAAAACAAGCCACTTCTTGATCTTACTCAGGTTGGGTGTATTTTAGCTATGAGGGCGTTTGGCGGTGTGTAATTACAAACTGCCAAACCTAGCTTTCGGATAGTCAGAGTAGAAAACCCGTTGGAAAATACAACACATACCGCCCACTCTATGCACTTGATGGACTAACCCCAATGGCCTATATCAAAAATACCCAAATGGTGGATGAGTCTCAAAACACATGAACCTATACATCTAAGCTGTTGCAATTATTATAGTAAACTTATAAAAGCAACGTAACCAAATGCGCGCATGTGTTAATAGGTGAGTTTATGAAAACAGTTAACTATATAAACGACGGCAAAGTACAACTTTCCAGTTTGGGAATCACATGACCAGATATGCCTATTTAGACAACCTTAGGTTTCTAGCAATTATCGGTGTTTTAATTCATCACTATTTCAGCCCTGCTCTCCCGGGTGGTTATCTGGGAGTTTATGTTTTTTTTGCTATTAGTGGCTTTTTAATCGCAAATTCATTACAGCATTTGAACACTATTTCATTTTATATAAAGCGTTTGCTCCGGATTTTTATTCCACTCGTGGCTATTGCACACGTGTACTTTTTTCTCTTTAATGCCGAGGCTAGCTACACAACAATTATTAAGTCCTTTCTGTTGATAGAGTACAATCCACAACTAGGTTACACATATGCGGTGCTTTGGTCTTTATTTGCTGAGGTTGGGTTTTACTTATTGGCACCTTAAATAATTTTTCTGATAAATTTACTCAAACACAAAGGAAGTTATCAAAATTTAACCATATTTTTTGCTATAGTTGTATCATGGTACTTTGTTTTTGTAATTCGTTTGGATTTTATTTATCAATCTTGGTTCAAATACACATATCTATATTTTGATTGTTTTTTATACGGTGTTTTAGCATTTTATGTGGTAAACTTTAGAACAGAACAGAGCAGAGCAGAACAGAACAGAACAGAACAGAACAGAACAAGTTTGTCAAGTTAGATTAAATTTTGCTATTTCATTTGCCATCATATTATTAATTATTCTTTTCATGTTACCATTTAAAGCTCACGGGTTTGACCAATTCGTTAGGTCGCTAACTGCGTTATTAACTGCAGTAATTATTGTTCTTTCACATAACGGCAACGGTTGGAGCATCCCTGTTTTTAGCTTCTTTGGGAAAATTTCCTTCACCATGTATCTTGTACACGGAATTGTATTGGATCATAGGCTAATAATTCCAGTTAGGAACGCTCTTAATGATTTTGGATTTTACAAGTTTTTTTCCTTTACCACTAGAGAGCAAATTACCAGTACTTATTTCATTATATTTTTTCTTATTTGTTTATTTATGAGCGTACTAGGTTATTACATATTTGAGGTTCCGTCCATGAAAGCAGGACGGTTTTTTTCCAAAAAACTGAAAGCAAAGAATGCACCTTGAATATTTTTACAAGATTGAGCTAAAGTACAACACATATAGATATCGCCATACATGCCCTTTTGGTCAAATGGGGAGTAAGCATAAAAGCAAGCTGTGACACCATCATTTACTAGGCAGGGATCTAAGCCATAATTCCAGTACAATTGCGCGGTAAAACATAGGCATGCTAACGGCTGTTTCTGATTTTCTTGTTGATAAAGTTTTGACGGCCTGTTCCGTCAAAATTTCGAATTCTTGTAGCTTTCCGTTAATAAGGTGGCCGCCAAAGCGATCGCTTATACCGTGTAACCATTCTCGCACCGGTGGCCGGAACGGCGCTTTCTTGCGCCTTAATACAAATTCCGGCAAATCGGATGACATGGCGCACCTCCAGATAGATTTGTCAAAAGGCTTTGTTTGTGGCCAATGTTTCATAAGTTTGAACATTGCGCCAACAAATTCATGATCAAGCCATGGTAGACGGGATTCAACAGAATGGCGCATAGAAAGACGATCTGCCTGAACAATATTATTGGAGCGCATATAATTTTCTAATGCTATAGTCGAAACAATGGCATGTGTTGTGACAGAGCCATTGCTGCAATAAGTGGGCCAGTATGGATCGGCCACATAACCACGGTTCCGTAAATTTTCTTTGAAGGTAGAGGACGTAAAGCCGTGTAAGTTTTTTTCGGCGTCTACAAAATCCAGAGCAAGCTGAAGGCTTGGAACAGTACGCGGCTTGTTCCCGGTTTCCATATAGCCAAGTAAAGCGTCATAGCCAGTTATCGGCGTTTGGTTGGCACCCGGCAAGTGGGCTGAACGGTGGTTGTTTTGATAGCACAACTCATCTTCAACCCCTTGCTTAAGCCAGTTATAGCCCATAAAAAGTTCATCCCCTCCATGACCGAAAAGCAAAACAGGGCATCCTATTTCGTTCGATTTGCGGGCGGCTTGTGAATATGCATAACCGGAAATATCCGCGACAGGGTCATCGCAAGCGCTAACGTGATTTTGAAAATTTTCCAGCATGTCAACACTGTCGACTTCAATATCGTGAAACGTAAGTCCTAGATGGTTTGCCAACTGTTTAGCTTCGTGTCTTTCATCAAAAGTTTGTTTGCTTTTAGCATCCTGTTTAAAGCCTACTGAAATTGCCATCGTATCAGGTTTATATTGTTTGCATAATGAAGCTACGGCACTGGAATCTATTCCACCAGATAAAGAGACAGCAACGGGCGTATCGGCACGAACACACATCTGAATAGATTCGTGAGCTTTGGTTCTGATGATTTTGGAAACGGCTTCTGCGTCCGCAGGAACGCCTACCCCTTCATGGCTGTCGTTGTCCAGCATAGACCAATAGCGGTGGAGCGACTTGGTCCAGTTGTTCAAATCTATAACCAAAATATGTGCAGGCGGGAATTTTTTAACATCCCGTAACGGTGTTAAAGGCTCTGGTATATAGTTAAAATGGAAGTAAGAATTGATTGCCGCCTCATCAATTTTATTTGAGACAAAGCTACAATGACATAAAGAGTGTAATTCAGATGAAAAAGCAATTTCTCCATCTCGGTGCGTAAAATAAAGTGGTTTTTCCCCCATACGGTCACGACCAACAATGACACGTTTTTTGCTCTCGTCAAACAGCGCAAAAGCAAACATGCCACGTAAATGATCAACAAAATCAAGACCATAAAGACGGTATAGATGTAACAACACTTCCCCATCACCTTCGGTCTGCCAATGGATGTTTTGTTTCTTTAATGAATTTCGTATCTCAGTGTGATTGTAAATTTCACCGTTGAAAATCAATTTAAGTTCGCGGTCGCTAGTTGTGATAGGTTGATCGGACCCATCCATATCAACAATACGCAAGCGACGAACGCCAAAATGTGCTCTGCCATCAAGAGATGATCCCATATAGGATTGATCTGGCCCGCGGTGCACCAAAGCACTTGTCATAGCTGTTACATCGTTCGCATGCTCACGCAGGGGGACTTTACTAATAATACCGCTTATGCCGCACATTACATAGTACCTTACCGTCCAATATTGGTATCGTGAAAATTCATGTATTTCCTACTCGAAGATACCTATATTCGCTTGGTAGCTCATAATTTGTTCAACAACTAAATCAAAGGCTGTTTTTGAACCTTCATAATATTGTTTATACCAATCTGCTGTTGCCTTAATTACATCATCAATATCCCAAGGCGGCTCCCACTTTAAGTAGGCTTTGGCTTTGCTGCTGTCTATGGATAAAAGCTGAGATTCTAAAAGTTCAGAGGGCACATATTCCAAGACAGGTTCTTTCCAAACACTTCCTATTTTTTTTAACAAATCCCCAACTGGAATCGAATCTTCCGGGCGCGGCCCCAAATTCCAGGCGCCCTGCGCTTTTTCTGGGTTTTCAAGTAGCAAATGTGCGAGCGAAAGATAGCCATGACACAAAGCAAGGACATGCTGCCAAGGCCTGGTTGACCGCGGGTTGCGGATAAGCAATGAGGAATCATTTGTAATTGCCCGCACAAAATCAGGAATCAGCCGGTCCTCCGACCAATCACCACCGCCAATAATATTGCCGCCGCGCGCAACAGCAATTCTCATGCTGCCTGCTTCTTGAAAGAAAGATTTTGCGTAGCTGCTCAGAACCATTTCTGCAGCCGATTTTGATGCGCTGTAAGGGTCTTTCCCTCCCAAAGGCTCATTTTCCCGATACGGCCATATCCATTCCTTGTTCTCATAGACTTTGTCGGTCGTAATAAAAACGCCTGCATCTACCCCGCCAACATGGCGAGCGGCTTCCAGGACATGAGCTGTTCCCATGACATTTGTGGCATATGTTTCCAAGGGCTCGCGGTAAGATTTGCGCACCAAAGGCTGAGCAGCTAAATGAAAGACTATTTCCGGCTTATGTTCTTCAAAAACCGCATGAACGGAGTTGTAGTCGGTAATGTCTGCAATGTGCGATGCCGTAATATGGTCTGCGAGCTGAGATGCATCATAGAGATTTGGTGACGAAATCGGGTCAAGCGCAAGGCCATACACCTCAGCGCCCAACTTCTTAAGCCACAAGCTAAGCCATGTGCCTGTAAACCCCGTATGTCCTGTGACCAGGACACGTTTGTTGCTAAATAGTTTACTCCATATTTCCATAATTAATTACACCATTATTTATCGTTTTCGACGGCAGCTAGAATATGCCGTAAAATTGGCCTATTGGTTTTTACAAATTCCTGCCACCAGTCATGACGTCGTTTTTTAGACGGGCCTTTTCCTGCCTGTAAAACCTCTATTATTTGTTTGGCTGCTTGCGCGGGGTCTTGGGAAAATTTATGAACTAAATCGTCGGGAAGGATGTGACTATATGCACTTTCAACATCCACAACTCCGGTCATTGGCGATAGCAATATGGATTTAATCAAAGCCCCCTCAATCGGCGCCGACCAAAGCGAAGGGGTCATTGTGATTTTAGCTTTCTTCATAGAATCACGCAAACCTGTCGCCCAGGTCATGTACTGAAATTTTACATTGGGAAGTACGGGAAGTGGAACACGAGTATGTCGGCCACAGCTAAATAAGAATTTTACATCCGGAGCATGTTTTGCAACAGCATAAAGCCAATCTGCGCCTTTCCCAGAAACAAAATAACCGTGATAGATAACATCCCATTCATATTCAGGGTCAGGATTGACGAACTCATCTACATCTTCCAGTTCGTACCCTAGCTCATCCCAATCTGCCGTCCATAGTCCGACCGTTTTAATTTTTTCAGCTGGAAAATGTTGTGAAAGCAGTTCTGTTTGCGTGGTGGATTGTGTTAAAAATGTAATATCTGCTGTTTTTGCAAAGTCATATAAATTTTCGACATAGGCTTGAAAAAACGCATCCGGTAAAGGAAAAGGCTCACAGCCTCGCTTGGCAATGTTTTTTGTATTGCCCCCAATGCAGGCCGTACAGGCTTCGTTATCACCAAAAACATGATTATAGGACCTAATACAAAAAACACTTTCATCTAGGACAAAATAAAATATAGGCCCGCGCCACGCGTGCAAAATTTTCCACGCACGCTTTGTTGTGAGGGACTGAGGATGAAAAAAGACCAAAGGGGCTTTGGTAAATGTACTAAGGAAAAACAGCTGGCTCCAAAATAGCCCGTTTTTGGCGCGGCTCCACATTTCTTTCAATGCGGCCCCATATTTTTTTTCTTTCAGCGCTTTTTTAATGGGAACCGTTTTGCGGTACTGGAACAGAAACTTTGCAGATGCATTATTGATAGCAGCCTTTTCTGCCAACAGCCCTTGCATTAGCCGACCTGTACCCGACGTATCGGGGCCAATACCTGAAATAAAATATACAAAAGCCAAGCTCTTTCTCCTAAATGGATGGTATAATATTAAACAAAACGGGCATTATCCTGGCGGAATACTACGATCGACAGGCTTGTTTGTGCTCACTCTTAACGGCACTGGCTGATCAGGTAGCAAGTCTGGCCATACTTTCTTATTTGGTAAAAAGTTGTTTTTTCGGAAATCCATTGTAGCATAAATACCATCCATTGAGAGCTGGGGATTTGTAGCAAATTCCCCATCAAATTTTTGAGCGATTTCACAAATATATTGATTTGTCACTGAACAGTGCACTCCTGAGCCATCAAAACCATCATTGGAAATAAGAGATGTACGTGGGTGCAAGGACAACCCATTTTGTAAAAACATTGAAGCATACCAGCGAATAGCCCAACTATCGATTTCACCCTGCGCCTGTTTACGTAGCATTTGCATAAAAAACATAGAGTCGTTAATATTAAACTCACTCACTCGTTTCTGCTTTTCAATCTCTGCTACCAGTTCTTTGGAAGAAGGGTTAAAATGTTTCCAGGCTCTGTCCCACGTTGCCCACCCCCAACACGTACCTTCGCGGAGGAAAAAAGTATCAGGTAGTTTTATGTCTGAGGGAAACATATATCCTGATATATGCATAACAGATTTTTCATTTTCGTAATGTGTGAGAGCTCGGTTGAAATAATCTAACGTTCCAGGGGAAAGGCGAAGGTCGTCTTCAATGATAATTGCACGCCCATGCTTTTTGCAGGCTTCGGTTACACCCGTACTAATAGAATTTGCTAAACCCAAATTTGTACCCCGCATGCTGACCTCTGCATGGTGCGGGGCTTCTTTGAGAATCACTTCGCGGGTTTTTAGAACGTTTTTCCAATCGCTATTATTACGCGGCCCATCACAATAAATGTAGACGGGTGTATTCTGGATTTCAGGATTTGCTTTAAGTGTCCGCAAAGTTACTTTTAAATGCTTGGGGCGGTTAAATGCAAAAATAACGACTGGAGCAAGTTTCATACTGTTATCTCATTGATTTTTAAGTTTAAAATTTTAAAATAGAGTGCTAAGAAACCTTAAAAACAAAACAACTCGAAGTTCCTCTTCGCACCTCATGCACTTTGCACCTTAATCAGTCAACATCTTTAACTGACAATAATAAAGCTATCACATTATTCTCTCTCATGCCACCATTTACCAAATGTGACCGGTGATTTGCCACATATATTTTGTTTAACTTTCGTCTGATATACTTTTCAAAACTTCTTACACTTTTTAAAAGTTTAAATAATCGTGAACTTCGACGGCGGCACCAAATAAATGGTAAAAAGTGCTTGAGGGCATAGTATTGCTTGTTACCACACCATATGCGCTTCTCTGGTCATGCCAGCCACCCGCCACTGGCACAGTTAGGTAGTTTTTAAACAGCTTGCCAATCATGTATGCACATTGATCGGTTGCATCTGCGTATCCAGCGCGAGCCCTAGCAACATTAGCCTTGATGTGTTCAGTCTGTATCCAACAACGACTATCTGGTTTAGTGATGTCACCATAAATTGTTGCCTCATTAATTAGCAGACCTGTTTTTTTATTGGTGCCAATAGCACAACCAACGCCATACAATCGTTCTGCAAAACCCGATATGTCTTTGCCTGACAACCGCCCGTATTTGTATAAAAGCCAGCACCATTCCATCATGTGCCCAGGTTCTATCAATTTTCCGGTTTTGGGATCAGGAGACCAATCGGATTCAAAAAACTCCAACAAAGTGCCTGTATCTTTGTCGAAAAAATAATTTTCAAATAAATTGTATACACGGTCCGCCAAATCAAGATAGGCGCTATCCTGCGTCGCTTCATAGGCGGCAACAAAGGCCTCGAATAAATGCATATGCGGGTTTTGGCGACGTGGCAAGGTGGCGGGAACACCTTCATTCCAACCGCCTTTATCCGACTTTAAATGGGTTTCGAGGAAGTCACATGTTTGTGCCAGCACCGTTTTGGCTTCGTGACAACCAAAAGCCCGCCACCGCCACGCGGACGCCAATATCACAAAGGCTTGTGCGTAAGTGTCGCGGTGGGCATCATGAATACTGCCATCAGAGTTGAGTAAGTGTGCACACCCCGAACCACCCAAAGCACCAAATTTATCTGCGCCTAAAAAACCTGGACCTGTCAAATAAGCCCAGCCGTGGTCAGACGTTTCTTTAGCCCCAGCATACCAGCCTAAATGAAAAGCCTGGGCGTATACGAAGGTTTGGCGCGCTTGCACTCTAACCCGGCGAAGGCTTTCTGATATTGGCGTAGCATCAAGATACAAGGCTTCCCAAAAACCACCTTGTGGGTCAACACCTTTACTTGCCCACAAAGGCAAAGCCTTATCTTTGCACCAAGTTATGAGTTGCTTGCCTTGTTTCTCCATGAAATTTTCTCGCCCTATTTAAAATATTTTTATACACTACATTGAAATTAGTCCTTGTTACAACAATGTGTTGTTATTATTATTTTTTAATAGTGTGTGATTTATTCACGGTCTTATTAGCTGCATGTAGTTAAAAACTTCCATGTATGATTTGTTGTTTGTTGAGTGCCACTTAAACAACCTAAAGCACCAGTATGTGTATATCCGTACGATTGGGACAAATGGGTAGTTTATATTTATGTATACATTTATCTAGCATTGCTACAATAAAGAAAGAACCAGCCATGACTTATAACAAGTCATCTCTTCTTGAAGACCTCAACTGCTCTACAATTTTTTTAACGTCTTGAGCTCGGTCTAGAGGGGCAATTAATATTGATGTTTTTGTGGCAACTACAATCATGTTTTCTAAGCCTATAGCTGCAACGGCCAAGCCCTCAGAGCGTAAATACGACCCTTTACAATCTATAGATATGATATCCCCAAGCTCGGCGTTGCCATTTTTCAGCTCACTACTCATATCATGAATTGCGCCCCACGATCCGATGTCATTCCACTGAATATCAACAGGAGCAACCATCGCTACGTTGTTTGACCTTTCCATTATTGCATAATCAATTGATACGTTTCTGCATTTTTCAAAAGCAGCGGCATCGAGGTGTATAACATTTCCTTCAATATTAGAAACAGAAAGTGTGTATTTAACGTCTTGTAAAATATCTGGGGCGAATTCAGTAAAAGAGTTACTCATAGCCCAACAAGAAAACAAAAATATTCCCGCATTCCAAAAATATTCCCCAGACGCCAGATAAGCCTCTGCAAGGTTTAATTCGGGTTTTTCAACAAATTCCTTTATCTCGTATATATTGTGTCCAATGCTTTTACCTTGGTGAATATAGCCAAAACCTGTGTCAGGACGGGTAGGCAATATCCCAAGCGTAGTCAGAAAGCCGCCCTTTACTGCTTGCAAGCCATGATTTATATATTCCCAGAATTTATCAGGGTCTCCTATGTGATGATCAGCTGGTAGCAATAAGACAATTCCGTCTGGTTCTTCCTTCCCTATAATTTCTGCAATTATTGCGCCTACAGCCGCTGTGTTACGCCCCATGGGCTCCAAGACAATATGATGTGGCGTAATATTTTCAGCTAAACATTGTTTCGTAACAATTGCTTGATGGTCTTTTGAACACACAATCGTAGGCGGGGCTATGTTTAACTTTGACTTAATGTTTATACGTCGTAAGGTTTCTTGAAACATAGTGTTTTGAGTCACAATTTTATGATATTGTTTGGGCTGGTTACCCGTAGATAGTGGCCACATGCGGGTGCCGCTTCCTCCACACATAATAACTGGAAAAATTTTCATATAGCTCTCATTCCAAATGTTTCTACGATTAATAACTAAATTTTTCATATAAAGTATAATATGTCGTTTCACAACCCGCCGCTGCAATTTGCAACCAAATTAATAGGTTTTTATATTGTCAACATATTAATATAATGGCTATTTGCTAGGTGTAATTCTGACAGCCTCGTTTTACTTCGAGAGGAAAAAAGCCACACTGTTAATGATTGATTGATTAAACAAACACTATAGGAATGTTTCTTCTTTAGGATGTCAAATATTTATAATTAATGTGTTTAGATTTTGTGTTTAAAAAACGCAGCTAATAAGAACAATGAAAATATAGGTTTAAATGATTACCGGATATCCCTAAGACGGTTTTTACGAAAACGCAGTGTAGGCTTCCCCTTAATATAGAGAGTAAAATGGGCATAGATTTTATAGATTTGAAAACGCAACAAATGCGTATAAAAAACGAAATAGATACAGGAATTGCGGCTGTCATGTCCGAAGGCTGCTTCATCATGGGCCCGCCGGTGAGAGAGTTTGAGACGAAACTTGCAGCATTCGCGCAAGCAAAGCATGCTCTTAGCTGTGCGAACGGTACGGACGCCTTACTGCTAGCAATGCTTGCTTGGGAAATTGGGCCTGGCGACGCCGTTTTTTGCCCGTCATTTACATTTTGTGCTACAGCGGAGATCATTGCAAATGTGGGTGCAACACCTGTGTTCATAGATATAGATAGAGAAACATATAATCTTGATGTCGCAAGTTTAAAAACCGCGATTACAGAGACCAATACCAGGGGTGAGCTTGTCCCAAAAGCAATTATTGCCGTGGATTTGTTTGGGCAAAGCGCGGATTACAAAAACATTTCTCGTGTTGCCAAAGAAGAGGGCTTGAAGCTGTTGGCCGATTCCGCCCAAGGTTTCGGCTCGACGCAAGACGGCAAACAACCTCTGCATTGGGCAGAAATTGCAACGACAAGCTTTTATCCTGCCAAGCCTCTCGGCTGTTACGGCGACGGCGGCGCGGTGCTCACCAATGATAGTGAGTTAGAAGAGGTGGTAAACTCATTGCGTATTCACGGCAAAGGAAGTGATAAATATGACAATGTCCGGGTCGGCATTAATTCTCGTTTAGACACAATACAGGCCGCAGTTTTATTGCCAAAACTTGCAATTTTTGCGGATGAAATACACATAAGAAACGACATAGCAAAACGCTATATTGATGGGCTAAGTGGGTATGTGATGCGTGTACCGACGGTATTAGACGGTGTCGTTTCAACTTGGGCACAATTTACTATTGAAGTCCCTGACCCCGCTTCTTTTGCGGCGGCCTTAAAAGAAAAAGGCATCCCGACAGCGCGTCACTACCCTAAACCCGTACATATGCAAACCGCATATACAAATTACCCTGTGGCTGGGAACGGTCTTCCAAATACTATGGACTGTATTGGCAATGTAATCAGCTTGCCCATGCATCCATATCTAGATGAAGACACACAAGATATGATTATAGAAACGGTTAAATCTACACGTTAGGGAAACACAAGAGGAATAATATTCCTTCAATACTCTTTCGGGCCGTTTTACTCAACAGTGACGGATTTTGCCAGATTTCTTGGTTGGTCTACATCTGTACCCAAATGAACAGCCGTGTGGTATGACAAGAGCTGTATGGTTATGGCGTAGATAATGGGTGCTGTAACAGGGCTAACATCTGGGCATACAATAATATGGGGCACCATGTTGTGTGCGTGTTTGGCGCCTTTATTATCAGTAATCAACACAACCTTAGCGCCGCGCGTTGCCACTTCTTGTAGGTTAGAGATGGTTTTCTCAAACAATTCGTCGCTAGGTGCGATGACAATGACGGGGGTGCCTTCTTCAATGAGGGCAATAGGGCCATGTTTAAGCTCACCAGCGGCATAGCCTTCGGCGTGAATATAAGAAATTTCCTTTAGCTTCAGCGCCCCTTCTAGGGCGAGGGGATAATGCACCCCTCGGCCAAGGTAAAAGACGCTTTTGGCTTTGGAAAGCATGTGGGCTAAGTTTTCTATTTGCCCGTCGAGTTTCAGGGTTTCGTTAATATGGCGCGGAATATGGGTGAGGGAATCGACCAGACGTTTTTCAGCCTGTGTGTCAATATGTCCGCGCTGTACCCCGGCGGTGATAGCCAATGACAAAAGCGCGGTGAGCTGTGCTGTGAAGGCTTTGGTAGACGCCACACCGATTTCGGGCCCGGCATTAATAGGCAGGACATAATCGGCCTCGCGGGCCATGGTTGAGGACAAAACATTAACCAGAACCCCTGTCTGCAATCCATGGTCCTTGCAATAACGCAGCGCGGCCAAGGTGTCAGCGGTCTCACCGGATTGGGATACGGCCATGGCTAGTGTGTTGTCAGTAAGTGCCGGGCGGCGGTACCTAAATTCAGAGGCTACATCCATATCTGTTGGCAGATGCGCCAATTGCTCGAACCAGTATTTGGCGACCATTGCAGCATAGGCGGCGGTACCACAGGCGATAAAGGATACGCGCTCAACAGTTTTGAAGTCGAGGCCCTTAAGCTTAAGTGCATCTTCGGTTTTTACCTTGTGATTAAAAGCGTCTATATAATGGGTCAGGGTGTGGGCTGTTGTTTCTGGTTGTTCGTAGATTTCCTTGCGCATGAAATGCCGGTAATTGCCTTTTTCTGCCGCGGCCATGGAACCGGTGATATGGGTGATATCGCGCTTAACTTCTGTGTCTTTCGCATCGTAAATTTGTATATTATCGTCGGTTAGCACAGCCCAATCACCTTCTTCAAGATAGATGATTTGTTTGGACAAGGACGACAATGCAATGGCATCAGATCCTATATAATTTTCTCCGTCGCCGATACCAATAGCCAGTGGAGGGCCTTTGCGAGCGGCAAATATTTGCCCGGCAACACCATCTATCACCACGCCAAGAGCAAAGGCACCGCGTAATTGTTTGAGGGTCTGGGCAAAGGCATCTTGTCCGCTTAGCCCTGTGCGCATAGCTTCATCTATCATATGAGCCACAACCTCTGTATCGGTTTGAGTGTGAAAGCTGCGTTTGTCTTTTAGGGCACCGCGCAGTTCGGTGAAGTTCTCGATAATTCCGTTATGGACAACACCAACCTGTCCAGCGAAGTGCGGGTGGGCATTGGTTTTAGTAACGGCGCCGTGGGTGGCCCAACGTGTATGGGCAATGCCCAAAAAGCCGTCAACGGGTTCAAGTTTGACCCGCTCCTCCAATTTAACAATCTTGCCCTTGGCGCGCCGTCTGACCAAGGTGGACTGACCGTCTATTTCTTGGATAACGGCAATACCAGCAGAATCGTAGCCACGATATTCCAGACGTTTAAGCCCCTCTATTAAACGGCCCGCTACAGGCCGATTTCCAACAATACCAATAATTCCGCACATAGCCTGCCCTTATTTACTTATATATGTTGTTTAAAGCTAAAATACTAAAAAACAATGCACGCTAACAAAAGACATTTGGAATCAAGACGGCGCGAAGCAATACAGAAGTTTGTACTGTCTAGTTCCTGACCCTAGACCCTAGAAAGTGCTTTTGAAAAAAAGCCTAGGTGAGCTGTATGCGCCGCGCTGGGTTGCCCCCGACAATACGGTTGTCTCTGACCTGCGCCATAACAACGGCTCCAGAATAGATCCGAACATTTTTACCCACCATGATATTGTCTATGACCGTGGCTGAGATACCGATAAATGAGGCGCGGCCTATATAACTGCGTCCGCCTATCTGTACATTTGGAGACAAGGTTGCAAATTCGCCCAGCACAGTATCGTGTCCGATGCCTGATTGGTAATTAATCGTCGTATATGCACCAATAACGGCGTGCGCGCCAATCGTGACATTCGGGCAAATTACGGCCCCCTCGCCAATTGATTTGCCCTTATAGATAACGCTTGGATGGACAACCCTTTTAAAGGAGACACCTTGTTGTACGAACTTTGGCATTACTTTGGCTTTAATTTCGGGGTCGGAAATCCCGTTCACTAAAAAATCCACCTGCGAAATATCAATGCTGTTTTCCCAAAACACCGGCAGCCCGGTTGGGTGCGCACTCGGCGTTTTTTCTTCTGAGAGGAACCCGCCAAACTGGCTTTTGGCGTCAGCACCCAAAGAGTCTATCGTCCAATCGAACACTTCAGAAGAAAATGGGCCATTGCCTAAAATATACCACATATATTACACCGACTTTTTGAAACGATGATTTACGGAAACGGGCGCAAATTTAATACGCTGCGGCATAAAGTTTTGCGGCAAATGTTGTTTTAACCACAATTTTAACTCCTGGCGGCTGAGCTTTGTATTGTCTTTCAACTGGCATTTCAGTTCTGCGTGCATACCAGTTATTGGATTTGCAACCCCTTTTGCTTGCGCAAAAAGGATGTTTTCATGCTTTAAGGCCGCGTTCTCTATAACTTCAGGCAAAACTTTTTCGCCGCCAATATTTATCCACTCCGTAGTACGGCCAACAATACGCATGGAGCCGTCTTTTTTGCACTCAACAATGTCCTTCGTGTTATACCAACCGTCCTTATTAAACGGCGAAACCTCATTTAGATACCCAAGCATTTTTGTCGCAGATCTTATTTGTAAAACGTCTTTTTCAATCTTGGTCTCGATCCCTTCGCCGCCAATATGCATCCAAAGGCTATCTCTTGACACAGACTTGACACGCAAAATACCAAGTTCTGACATACCAAACGTTTGACGAAAATCTACATGGGGCAACGCAGCGCATATGCGCGCCAAAGTGATTTCGTCCATACGCTCTGTGCCGTAAGTTATAATTTTTAAACTGGACAAGTTCGCATTTTCCAATGTACCGTCAAACAACAGCATCCGCAAAAATGTTGGGGTGGTCGGGAGAACTTCTACATTGTGCTTTTCAATGTCCGCAAGAATATCAGCAGTTTGCCGCCCCGTAGGTACGACAACAACCCCTTGGTTAAACAGCGTGTGCAACATGGTATTAATGCCGCCAATATGGTCGAATAATAGAAAATTTAGTGTTCTGAACGCTTTACGCGGCGTACGAAAACGCTGCAAAAAAAAGTCAAAATTATGTAATATAGCTTTGGGCATGCCCGTTGTTCCAGACGAAAAAAGGATAAGGCCAGGCTGACCGCTTGTCCGTAATTTATGAAGTAAAGGTGATTTGGCTTGCTGCTTGCGGATGCGCCGCATGCCGCTTGGGCTGACCACAACATCGACCAAGCCGCATTTGAAAAAATAATCGTGTAGTTGGCGCGTTTGCGCAGACAAAGGCATATAGATAGCTTTTTTATCAATGATGGTGAGCATTTTTCGTATGGAATCTGCATCAAATGTCCCAATGAGCGCAACAACGTCGCCCGGGCGAATAAAAGCATCCAGATTTTTATCCAAATGTAGCAAATCTTTGGGAGTTAATGCGTCTTGTTGTGAAATTAGACACGGTTCGGTTAGTTTTGTATTACGCGCCCTTAATTCAGCTATGAGAGACATTAAACACCGCCAACATTAAAAATTTGTCCGCTGAGCATATTGCTTTGTTCGCTCAGTAAATATTCCGTTAGCGTGGCAATATCGGTTCTCGAAAAATTGTTTTGTATAATTTGTCTGTCTATGATGCGCTCTATGCTTTTTTTGGGAACTTTGGCGATTAAATCTGTGTTTATCGGACCCGGAGAAATTATGTTTACGGTGGTATTAAAGTCTGCCATCTCGCGGGCAAAACTACGCGAAAAACCTTCGACGCCAGCCTTTGACGCGATATAAATCGACTCACCTTTGAGGGATATAGGAACGGCGATTGTAGAAAAATTTATAATACGTCCGTTTTTGTTGCGGGCAAACCGCTTGGAAAACAAAATACATGTGTTGATGGTGCCAATTAAATTTGTGCGGATAATTTTTTCCACCGTTTCAGGGGGGGTAGATATGGCTAAATTCATCGAAGCAATACCGGCTGCGTTAATGAGCCCAAACACCGTTTTATCCTTGAGTGTGTGTTTTAAGGTCTCTTTTAACTGCGCATAATCGCCAACATCACAAGCAATCGCCGTTACATTTTTGGGGGCTTCTCCGCTGCGAGAAATACCAACAACATTATAGCCCTTGTTTAATAATGAGCCGCAAATATGCGCGCCGAGACCCCGCGAGGCGCCCGTTACAACAATTGTTTGCGAGCTTTTCAAGCAGCTTCTCTCTTTAATAGTATTAAATGTTCCGCAAGGGTTTGCGGTGTTTTAAAAACACTGCGCCGTTCTGACAAAGTCGCATCATTTTGCCAATTGAACTCAATGCCCAATTCATCTTCGGCATATTCCTCAACGAGCAGCATAACCTCTACCAGGCCTCGGGAGCTTATTATTGCCTGTGGCCCGACGATTGGACTGCTGCTGCTGACGACCACATCATTTGTGTTTTGTCGATCGTCTTCATACACCTCTTTGAGGATAGCAACGATATTGGATATTATAGTCTTATTTTCCATTTTTTTCTCGAGTAATTGAATAAGGGGCGGATGTTTATAATAAACAGTGCATACTAAAAAGAGACATAAAAGACAAAACAACTCTACCTTTTATGGAAATTAAATAGCAGTATTGCACGAGCTGTTCAGACGATATATAGGCATTTTTAGTAATTTTCTTATGGAATATATGTGGCTGTTATTCAACCAATTAAAGCGCAACTTAAAAGGACTTATTTAAAACATAAGCTCAAAGGACTTGATGTTTTGGCATGCGGCTCTAACGGCCCCCTTAGTCTGGCAGGTTATTTTAGTGCGCCCACAGGCGTTGGTGAAGGGGCTCGCTTATTACTTGCCTGGCTGCGCGATGTGGGAATAGATGTCCGTGCCATCGACTTAACCCATCACATAATTCCACATTTATGCCGCCTTGAACATATATCGCAGCCCGATCCAAAATCTGGGCCAATCATTTTTCATGTAAACCCGCCGGAGGCTTTAAACGCATTAAATTATTTTGGTGCGAAAAGGCTAGAAGGTCGCCGCAGGATAGGCTATTGGGTTTGGGAGCTAGAACAGGTTCCGCGAAGTTGGCAGTCTGTGGCTCAATATTTTCATGAATTTATGTCGCCGAGCGCGTTTTCTGCGCAAGCTCTTCGCGGGTTTGGCAAGCCGCTAAGAGAAGTAGGATACCCATTTGCGGACTTAACACACGACAACAAAACGATCCCAACTTCCAAAAACAAAGATGTGTTTACGGTCATTACATTTGCGGACGCGCATTCTTCTTTTTCACGCAAAAACCCCCTTGCCGCTATTAGGGCCTTTCAAAAAACATTTGCGAACAATAAAGATGTGCGGCTCATCATAAAATTATCACACGTTAGGCAAGGCCAAAGTTTTTATGAGCAAATGAGAGCTATGGCCAACCAAGACAGACGGGTGACAATACTAAGCAAAACTTTAAACTTTTCTGGTGTTCAGGCGCTAATCAGTTCGGCAGACGCTATGATAAATTTGCACCGCGCCGAAGGCTATGGACTTACAATTATTGAGGCCTTGCTGCTTGGCGTCCCTGTGGTTTTTACAGATTGGTCATCGCCCCATGAATTTAAGCACCTTGCGGGATGTTATCCTGTGGCGTACGATATTTGCAACGTCGCAGATCCGCAAAAAATCTATAAAGGTGGCCGGTGGGCAGAGCCGCGTGCGGGTTCAGCGCAAGCCGCCTTGCAGAAAATTTACCAAAGCTGGAAAACGGAACGAAAGTTAAAAAGCTACTCTATAACAAATAAAAAAATTTCAGATCAAGCGCAAGTTTATTTCGGCTACGAAAAATTCACCAAAGACCATTTTGAATATTTTAAATCCCTATAAGGCCAAGCGATTATATGGTATCGAATAAATGTGTGCCAACCTTACAAAATGTCTTGGACATCAAAAAGCAGGTTTTCAAAATACCCAAAGTCCAGTTTTATCTGAAGCGATGCATCGTCACGGACAAAAATTTGTGTAGCCAGCGCATCAATTGACACAAGAGAGGAAAGCTCGGACGCGGCCTGATCAAATATAAAGCCGTCATATAAATCGTCCATAACGGAGGTTTTGTCCGCAACTAAAACGGAGGGATTATCTGCAACCAAATCAACACTTTCGGAAACTACATTCTTTTCGATGTTTGCAGCTTCCTCTGCTCCGCTTCCAAAAATAAAATCAGAAGCCGTTAGCGAGCCCGGCGCTGTACCAATAATGTAAATAATATCAGAGACACCAGCAAATGTTATGGATGTATTTCCGCCGCCGTCAACCCCAGCAATTGTGAGTTGGCCAAAGCCCGTCAAACCGGTAATGGCAGAAAGGTCAATTTTGTCTATACCAATATCAAATTCATATATGCGGTCTACGCCCCAATTGTCATCAAATATTACCGTATCAAGAACGCCGTCCCCGACACCGCCAGCATTGCCTAAGATAAGGAAATCGTCTCCGCTGCCGCCGTTTAAGGTGTCAGTGCCAAGTCCAGCATAGAGCCAGTCACGCGAACCATTGCCGCTTAAAGTGTCACTGTCGCCGTAACCGAGCAAGACATCAACGGCCAATCCGCCGTGTAATGTATCATTCCCAGCCGCCCCAATAAGGAAGACGGTGCTTGTGTAGCCGCGTGCGTCAAAGGTATCATTTTCCCCGCCGCCAAATACGACTTCAACTTCCGCAGCGGTTACGTCTAGCGTATAGTCGGTGCCGGTAGTAACAAACACCCTATCCAGGCCAGCGCCGCCGTGTATATTGGCACCAAGATCACTGCCGTCTATATAGAACCAGTCGTCACCGGCACCGCCAAAAAACGTATCCAAGCCTGCGCCGCCTACAAGCACATCTACACCTTCACTTCCGTGTAAAATGTCATTACCCGCCTCACCGTACAAAAAATTTGTAGCGGTTGCGTCGCCGGCCAAACTTGCATCATTGGAGGCGTGTAGCGTGTCATTATTGTCACCGCCGTAAAGGGCATCATCGCCTTCGCGGCCATACAAAGTATCTATGCCTGCACCGCCAATTAAGGTATTTCCAATATTGTTGCCGGTCATGGTGTCGCGGCCAGAGCCGCCAACGGCGTTTTCTATCACTGTGCCGCGCGCTATGGAAATGGCACCGCTTGTACCGTCTATGTCGGAAAAGGCTTCTTGCCTCAGATCAATACTCTGGGTTGCGGAATACCCAGAAAAATCCAACCAATCCACACCGCCCATATCGTAAATACTTAATGAGGGTGCGCGTGAAAACTGTGTAAAGTCGTGCACATCCGTTTCCGTAGAGTTAAACCCGTAAACAGTGTTATCGCTACGTGTTGTAGTGTTTGCGCCATATAGATCTTGTATCGCGATAATATCAGCAATTTGCGGACCTAGTACAAAACGAAGATCACCAAAAAAGCCACTTTCGTTTTGATCAAAATAAGACATAACCGAAAAAGCCCAACTGTCATTGAGGTAGGCATTGTCGAGATTATAAATGGCATTGCCATTATAAGGCCCCGCATGCCCAAGGCCGAGCGCATGGCCGATTTCGTGTAAAAACGTTTGGTATGTATAGCTATCAAGATTAACATTGCCGCCGTTCCACGTAGACGACACATTCAAATCAGACGCCGTTACAAGGCTGCCTGTCCGCGTGTTGGCATTAAAGGCACCGCTCCCATCATTACGAAAGACAATATCACCGACCCCTTCGACAAAAGTGACATTTGCTATACTTGCCCACGCATCTAATGCGCGCCGCGCCAAAGCTTCTGCCCCAGCGCTTAACGAATTTGCACCGCTGGCAAAACTGAAATTAATGACGGTCGTGCCGCCGCCGCCGGCATTATAGGACTGTCTTGTACTAAATTCATCAGTTAAGAAATGAGCAATGCCGTCTAAATCCCGCTCTGCCAACAACGGCACTTCTTCTACGGTTACGGCGTAGCCACCTGTCGCGCTCCCAAAGGCGGAGGCGGCTATATAATAAGTCCCAGTTGTCGTGATATTAAAGGCGAGGCGGCCATTACTCCCGGGGCCGCTGTCGTCATCAGAAGCAATAATTGCGCCTGTAGAATCGCGTAACTCAAGAAAAGAATCAGATAATACCGTACTGCCATAGCCAGTATTGGAGATAACATATCGACTGTCAGCATTTAGTGTGATGGCATACCAGTCAGAATCGCCTGCCGTTTCAATCGTGCCCGAAATAGAGCCGTTGACTATGGCCGTACCGGTTGTTGCAGTAGAGGCTGCAATATCGCCTGTATGCGTTTCGTTTAGCGACAATGTGTAGCTGCCGGTATTTGATGAAAAAGCGCCAGCTGAAATGTAAAAAGTACCGCTCGTTGTAGGTGTATAGGTGAGGAGCGAATCACGAAAATCGCTAAGGATAATATCGTCATTATTTGCCAACTCAACCCCAGTTGCGCTCATTATACGCACAAATGGGTCGCTCAAACCACTGCCATTGCCCAGTTGGGAGATGTCATAGGTCGTGCCAGCAACCAAAGTGACCTGAAACCAGTCCGTATCGCCAGAAAAATCTATAGTACTCACGACTTGGGCGCCTATTGCCAAGCTTTCCGTCGTAGTCGTATCGCCAGGAATTGTAGTAGCAAGCGGACCTTCCCCAGAAAAAACATCCTGGAAGACACCGTTAAACACCCAAGACCTGTCAAAATTGGGATTAAAAAAATCTATATCTATTAGGCGCGAAAACCCATTTGTTTCTAGGTTCTGAAAAAACCCTTGTAGACCGTTTGAATGGTCATGGTCATGGTCATGAGAGTGCCCGTGGTCATGGTCGTGGTCATGAGAGTGCCCATGTCCGTCCTCACCTTTAGAAAAAACCCCGAAAATATCTTCTTGTGCTAAATGGTTCATGCTAAATCCTGTTATTTGCCTGTTATTTGCCTGTTATTTGAATGACCAGCATACTAATATCACAACTTAGCATATATAAAAAGAGAATAAGTTTCAACTCACTTTTACTTTACCTGAATTTAGTGTGCTCTTTGACAAATCTGTCTGCTTGCGCGGCAGCACCAAGAAAGTGATAAAACGAGCTAGCCTGCATATATTTTGAAACGGGACGCCCATCTTCATCAACCATATCGACCCACCCTCCCATGGGCACATTTTTCAGATATGTAGTGAAAACAACATCAATAATTTTTGCGGCCTTTTTTACGTAAGTAAAGTCGTTAAATTGTCGTGCCATGGCAAGACAGGCTTTTATATACTCAGTCTGCGGCCAAGACCTAAATGTGGCGGACTGCAAGCCACCAACACCGTCCACAGTATCACACAACAGCTGGTTCTTCTTGTTAACCCCAAGTTCTATTGCTTGAAAAAACAATTTTTCTGAATATGATTTTGCCTCTATTGAGCCGTGTTCACCGTATTTTTGAAGCAGCCAACACCATTCCATCATATGTCCCGGGACAATTGGCCCGCCATTTTTCTCTGAACGCATCCAATCTTGATCGAAATATTCTATAATTGTGTGAGTTTGAGCATCGAAAAAATAGTTTTTAAACATATTAAACAGCGCTTCCAGTTGATCTAAATATTTTTGGTCGTCTGTTGTGCTATAAAGCACGAGCAAAGCTTCGAACATGTGCATGTGCGGGTTTTGCCGCCGCGGTGTTTTTGCTGGCACACCTTCAAGCCAGCCATCAGTTTTGTCTTTTACATTCGCATCTAGAAACTTCAAAACCTGTTTTGCAACATCTAGAGCGCTGGTGTCATTAAAAGCTTTATAACGCCAGGCACCTGCAAGAATTACGAAAGTTTGATCATATGTATCCTGAAGGGCATCACAAACGCGACCGTCAGGGTTGAGCAAATGGACACAGCTTGCTGTATCATTTGCGTCCCTCGTAAACCCTGGCCCTGTTAAAAACCGCCAACAATGATCCGATATTTGCTTTGCGTTTTTATACCATCCCAGTGAGCTGGCATGGGCATATACATAAGCTTGTCGTGCTTGAACTCTCATTCTTAAGGTCGAATTTACATTAGGCCTGCCGTCCATATGCAATCGTTCGTGACTGCCCATTTGAGAGTGCAAGCCGTTAGACGCCCAATACGGTAAAGCAGATACACGGCACCATTGTCCTAATTTTCCAAGAGTTTTAATTGTGTCAATCACTTTAAAAAAGCCCGCAAAAAGAGTTCGACAAAAAAGCCAAGATTACCCTCATTGTTTTTGTAAACCTTTGGCCTGTTTTGCCAGCACCAAGTCGCGTTCAACCATTTCTGCAACTAGGTCTTCAAAAGAAATTTTATGTTCCCAACCCAGCTTTGTCTTAGCTTTACTGGCGTCTGCCAATAAGACATCTGTTTCTGTTGGCCTAAAATATTGAGGGTCAACTCGGACAAGTGTGGTCCCCGTAAGCTCACAGCGTCCGGTTTCTAGCACCCCTTCGCCGCTCCAAACAATTTTTACGCCGGTTTTCGCAAAAGCGAGCTCAACAAAACTACGAACAGAATGCGTTGAACCTGTACCCAGTACGAAATCATCAGGTTCTGTTTGTTGTAAAATGCGCCACATACCTTCCACATAATCTTTTGCATGCCCCCAATCGCGCAAGGCGTTTAGATTGCCCAGGTAGAGCTCTTTTTGCAGCCCATATTTAATAGCCGCAACTGCGCGGGTAATTTTGCGCGTAACAAAGGTTTCTCCGCGAAGTGGACTTTCATGGTTAAAAAGAATGCCATTGGCAGCAAATATACCATAGGCTTCGCGGTAATTTACTGTCACCCAATAGGCATAGGCTTTAGCCGCCGCATAGGGGCTGCGCGGGTAAAAGGGAGTTGTCTCGTTTTGCGGCGTTTGCGCAGCGCGGCCAAACAGTTCAGAAGTGGAGGCCTGATTGTCTGACGTCAGCGCTTATGGCACAGATTTTGGTCTGTGCTAAGAGAGAGTTTTTGTTCATCATCATCTTAGGAGTAAATGATACCCAAGGGGGCAGACCCTGAGACAGAAACAAACAGGGCGTTCATCGGAACGCATCA
>JAJFFN010000034.1 GCA_021776635.1 Robiginitomaculum sp. | reverse complement strand
GCATTTTTTTATATCCCTTTAGGGGCAAGGCTTTCACAAGAGGCAGGCTACGCTCACAACGATGCCAGTGGGCAAAGTGGCCATGCAAAACGTGACTTAAACTCGGAGCTAATCTGCTTCAATCTGCGTCGTCAAAGCACTTGGCCGGGCAATAAGCCCTCCCCACGTACTTTTCCTAGCATATTTTCGCATATTTAGCTCCATTTCGGCCTGAGTTTATGAGTACACTGCCTAATCCTCACAATAAAACTTACTTCAAGAAATAAACCAAAAAACCGCAAAGCCTTAAGAGCATTTTTACGCATTTGGTACATATTGGGTGTTGAAAAGAGCTGGAATAATTCAGCCGTAACGTCTTTGGGCGCAAAATAGGTGAAGATAATGGGTAAAACGGTACTGATCGTTGATGATGATCCGACTCAGCGTCGCATATTGCAGGCGGTAATCGAGAAAAGTGGATTTTCTACATTACAGGCTTCAGATGGTGATACAGCCTTGGAAATGGCTTTGTCGCCTGATGGTAGTAAAATAGATATGATGTTGTTGGATTTGGTGATGCCAGGCCGCGACGGTATGGATACACTCAAAGAATTATCAGCAAAGCGTTCTGACCTACCCGTAATTGTCCTTACTGGAAAAGGCAGCATTGATGTAGTGGTTGCCGCAATGCAGGCGGGTGCAAGGGATTTTCTTGTTAAACCGGCAAGTCGGGAACGCATTGTTGTGTCGTTGCGCAATGCGTTGGAGATGAAAACCTTAGTCGGCGAGGTTACCCGCCTTAAAAAAAGCAACGCGGGAGAACTTACTTTTGATGACCTCATCGGGAATGCATCGTCCATGCGCAGTGTCGTTGCCATGGGGGAACGCGGTGCAAAAGCAAATATTCCAATTCTGATTAGCGGTGAAAGTGGCGTTGGTAAAGAAGTTGTTGCGCGCGCTATTCAAGGTACTTCCGAGAGAATTGGTCGTCCATTTGTAACCGTCAATTGTGGTGCAATACCAGAAAATCTAGTTGAAAGTATTTTGTTTGGCCATGAAAAAGGTAGCTTTACTGGCGCGAATACGAAACATTTAGGTAAATTCCAAGAAGCCGACACGGGAACGCTTTTCCTTGACGAAGTCGGAGAATTACCTCTGGCCATGCAAGTTAAACTCTTGCGGGTTTTACAAGAGGGCGAAGTTGACCCCATTGGATCCAAACGTCCCACAAAAATAGATGTGCGCATTATTTCTGCGACCAATCGGGATTTGGCTGATGCAGTTAAGTCAGGTGAATTTCGCGAAGATCTATACTATCGACTGAATGTATTTCCCATTGAGATTCCGGCGTTGCGGGAACGCAGGGAAGATATTTCAGCTCTATTGGATCACTTCATCAAGCGTTTCAATGCACAAGAGCGGCGCAGTGTTAGGGGTACAGATAGTGCGGCTCTCGAAATGCTGAAAAATTTTGACTGGCCCGGCAATGTTCGTCAACTTGAAAATTCCGTCTTTCGCGCCGTTATCCTTTCGGATGGACATATGTTAAAACAGCAAGATTTTCCGCAAATTTCAGGTATGGAACCTATCATACCGGCTCAGGAAACGGCAGGACTGCAAGACGGCGTGGGAAATGGCTCAGATGTTGATAATGAAGGCGGCGAGAACAAATTAAAATTTCTTGACCGCAGTGGGCATTTAAGATCCTTGGAAGAAATAGAACGTGAGCTCATCCAATTTGCCATTGAAAATTACTCAGGGCATATGTCAGAAGTGGCTAGGCGTCTTGGGATTGGCCGTTCGACCCTATACCGGAAAGTACGTGAACATGAACTGGACACGGATGTGAAACGGGTTGTGGGGAAATAAGGTTTTAAGACTTCACTTAGCTTGATTTAACTAGGTCTGATTTAATCTGTGTTAATACTGGCTCAAAAAATACATCACTATCCATAACAATATTTTTAATAAAAATGATAGTTTATTTATAGTATGCCGCTCGCATAGAAAATCCCGATAGCACCCAAAATCTCTATTAAGAGATATGTCAGCGGAAACCGTCCCAAGCCGCGGTCCATGATGGCGGAAAGAACACGCCCACCCGCCATGCCCGCTAATGCCAACCCTATAGCCACACAAATACCTGTCCGCAGGTCAGCATGTAGCAGAGCAATAAATAACGAAGTTGCCATCATGAGGCCAAATCCACCATAAACCGCCCGAACTTCGTTGCGTCCGTCAATACTCAAATTGTTTATGCCAAACTGTGTCGTCACTCGAAGGGGTAGTATGATACTAACGAAACCCATAAATGCAAATGCAAGCGCAAACATAACTAATAATAAGTCCGAAAATAGCGTCATGATCAATTTTTCCTCTATACGAAAGGTAAGCGTTTCAGAAAGTGACAGTCAACACAAAAAATTGAATAGACACCATGCAAAGGAATGAATTGTGTTTCTCAACAAATACGAGCCGTTCGACGCTGTACCGGAAAGTACGTGAACATGAACTGGACGCGGATGTGAAACGGGTGGGTAGTCAATAGACACGTAAATAATGTGCTCACACAAGTGTGATGGTTAGGATATTGTATTTGGATGTGTTTAGGTCTTACATACCTTCTTATCTAAATTATTCAAACTTGTATGAGGAATTGCAATGTCTAAAACCGCCAAACTAACATTATCCGCGAAAACCATTGAAACGGCTGCGCCGATGGCCAAAACTATCTTAGAAGAGACCAAAAACACCCTTGGTTTTGTGCCCAATATGTATGCGAATTTTGCTAATTCTCCGGCTCTGCTACAAGCCTATATCAATAGCTATAATCTTTTTCGCCATAACACGGATTTCAATGGCGTCGAGCAAGAAGTGGTGTTTCTCACCATTAGTCGGGAAAATGGCTGCGAATATTGTATGGCGGCTCATAGCTTTGTTGGCGATAATCTGACCAATGTCCCCAAGGATGTAACAAAAGCCGTTCGCGACAATCAGACTGTACCTGACGCGAAACTAGAAGCGCTCAGCCAATTGACCAAAGCCATTGTCAACAAATCTGGTAATATAGAACCATCTGATGTGGAAGATTTTTTGGCGGCAGGCTATACTGAAAAACATATCCTTGATGTCATTGTCGCTCTGAGCGCTAAGGTAATTTCAAATTATGCCAACCATATTTTCCATACTCCGGTTGACGAAGTGTTTGCAGGCAGGGCTTGGACAGCCAAATAATGCGGGCAATCATTATTTACAGGCGGCATAGGGTGGTGTAAAATACCCTATGCACACGACACAAACATCAGATACCGCGCCCGCTTTGGATATAAATTTTAAGGATTTTCTTAAGGTTGATATTCGGGTGGGGACAGTGGTGGACGTGAAGGAATTCCCCCAAGCCCGCAAACCTGCGTATAAAGTATGGGTGGATTTTGGCGGAGTGATTGGGGTCAAGAAATCTTCAGCTCAGATAACCGACCATTATACAATTGATGGGTTGATGGGCCGTAAAGTTGCGGCGGTCGTTAATTTTCCACCGCGCCAAATCGGGCCATTTATGTCGGAAATATTAGTGCTCGGCTTCCCCGACATAGAGGCGAAAATAGTCCTGTTCGCGCCCGACCATGATGTTCCGAACGGTTCAAGGCTAGCCTAGTTCAAAGGTAATTAAGGCCTAATAATTCAAGCCCTAATAAATGTGCTGATACGCACACCGATTCTCATCGATCTTACCTTTGGTGCGAGCGATAAATGCGCTGATGTTTTTCATTTGCACGAAACGTTCAGTGGAGTGCTCTAAAACAAAGATTTATTACCATTTGTAGGATCGCAATTGGTGTCTAGAGCACTCCACTTTAATATGGAACCACTTTGATGGGATGAGATTTGTTTTTTGGTAAGGCGCGGCTCGAAGATCGGGGCTTTAGCCCCGGTCAAGGGACGCAACGCAATCCAAAAAACAAAGATCGCCCAAGCCACA
>JAJFFN010000033.1 GCA_021776635.1 Robiginitomaculum sp. | reverse complement strand
GAAATGGAAAACGAAAAAAGCCGCATTCGTGACAGGGATGAAAAACAGGCCCTCATCACTCGCCAACTTAAAGAGAGGCAGAATTTGCAAAGCCAAATTCTGGAAACACTCAACAAGCACAAATCAGAAATACAAAATCTTAGACAGGATATTGCCCGCTATATGGAGTTGGGTGGTCAATCGCAAAAATCAATTCACGAATAATTAGACCGGATTGAAAAACAACAAAAAAGAACCCTTGAAAAGGATAAAGACCAGGGCTACGAGCCCGAAATGTAGCGAGAAAATTGATTCCTTCAACAATTCAATTTCTTGACAATTTGATTGTTAGTAAAGGGATTATAGTTAGCAGGCAAGATCTATTAGATATGAGAAAGGACGTTTAGGAGTGAACTCGGAATATCAATCCAAATTTAACTACATTATTATAATATAATCCCGAGAATTATACTGTTACCTGAATTTATCTCAAAGAATTTCACATGCCAATTTTTATCAGCTATAGCCAAAAAGACAAAAATTTTGTTGAAAATCTGGCATTCAATTTAGTCCAAAAGAAGCATCACATATGGATGGATAAATGGGAACTTAAAGTCGGTGATTCTCTTATCGACAAAATTCAAAATATTCTTACAGAATCGAGTGCGGTCTTAATTATTTTGTCGAAAAACTCTCTCGAATCACAATGGTGTAAGAAGGAACTAAATTCTACCCTTAGTCGTGAAATAGAAGAAAAAAAATCGTTGTTGATACCATGTGTTATCGACGACTGCAAAATCCCCCTTTTCCTAAAAGAAAAGCTATATGCTGATTTTAGGTCAAACCCTGATAAAGCCCTAGAGGATGTCGACCGTGCCCTTGCAGCTATCTCCAATCCCTTTCAAGGCCGAATCGAATCCCCAAAGTTTTTCACAGACTGGTCCGTAGATTGGAAAAAGATAGAAGGCTCTTGGATTATAGAATGGTCTTTTGTAGATCATGGACACGAATACCCATATGTCGTCTTGAGCCAATGCTTAATATTTTGCAACGAAGTTGCTTCTCAAAATTTCACTCTTGCTGAGGCAAAGGGGAAAAGAGAATTTTTTTTTCATGATTTAGTTGAATTAATTATTTCTCAAATCGAGGACAACGAATTATCCTTCATTATGGACAGCGCATTCGAGGTGGACCTATCTAAAGAGTTCATTGGAAAGAACGGGCAGGAATATTCGGTTCGTTTTTCCTGCCGCCGTATGGGAATAGATAATGGAATGGACACACTAATGCATCTTGATAATAATCTTCGACAGGCTTTGCAGCATATGAAAACGGTATTACATGAACCAGAAGGTTCTAGTTGAAGGAAAACGCTTGCTGGTCATTTAAACTGTGGAAATTAATAAAGTTTTTTGATTCTTCTTATATTATTAAATAAAAAAAACCGGAATGGAAAAAAATAGTAAGCGCAATGCAATTTTTATTAGTCATGCTACCCCTGGCGACAATGCTTTTGCAATTTGGCTAGCTACTCATCTGGCGATGGCGGGATACGAAGTTTGGTGTGATCAGGAAAAGTTGATAGCTGGAGAGGACTTTTGGAAGGACATCGAGTCAGCGTTGCGCAGTAATGCAATAAAATTTATTTTAGTAGTTTCATCAAATGCCTTTAATGAAGACGGATCATTGAAGGATGGAATTTCTAAGGAAATTGCAGTTGCCAACATATTAAAGAAAAAACTAAAAGATGAATATTTTGTTATGCCAATGCGTATTGATAGCACAAGCTATGATGACTTTGGTATCGACTTTATTCGATTAAACGGAATTGATTGCAAAGCAAATTGGGCGGCTGGTTATTCAATACTATTAAAGGCGCTTGAAAGGGACAAAGTCCCCTGCTCCGATCAATTAGTCGAACCTTCATTGTCTTCTTGGCGCAAAGTTCATCAGATACATGGTCAAGCAATAACTGATGAAATTGAATTACTTCAATCAAATTGGATTTCAATAGAAGACCTGCCAAGTAATTTAAATTTTTACAATATATTAAAATCAATAAAAATTTCAGAACCTAGGGGAATTGCCTCTTCGTGCGAATTGCCGTGTTTTGATCATGGTCGTTTATTAGTAAGCTTTGCAGATACTTTAGAGTTTCAAGCTGCCCTGGGTGATAAAATACCAATTGAGTACCGGGGAACACTTAAGACCATGGATTTTTTGCAAGGGCGAACAAACGATATATTGGGTATTTCACGAAGGGATGCTCAATATAAATTGACATCCCTTGTACGCCAGGCATGGAACAGGACTTTGGTAAAAAGAGGTCTAGTCTCCTACGAGATGGCTAATCAAAGGTTAGCCTGGTGGTTTCCCAAAGGGATTCCTGAGGATGGGAAACTAAGATATAAAGATTTTAACGGGAAACCTCGCTATCGTGCAGTTTCAGGTTATAAAGGAAAAAAGGAGATGGCTGGAGCAGGAGGTGAGATGATCCCAAAATATTATTGGCACCTTGGGTTTACTGGGAAACCATTTATTGCTGAATCTTCTTTTATATTTCTACAACCCCGTATCATAATTTCCGAAGATGGTAAAACTCCTCTAGAGAATAAAGCTAAATTAAACTCTGTTCGTCGTTCTCTTACAAACATGTGGTTCAATGAAAAATGGCGTGGGTTAGTGTTGGGGTTTGTTACTTGGCTGGCTAACGGAAATAAATATATTGAGCTTGAGGTTGCTAAAAGTATTACGGTGAAATTGAACTCCAAACCTGTAACGTTTCAAGCACCAGTTGCCATCAAAGCTGATGCCGCAATTTCGAACACAACTGAGGAGGAGGAAAAAAATGAGCGGAACGAAATGCTTATGCGACTAAATGATCCTCTATATGGCTATAGAAATACTGAGGAAGACTTGGAATGATACAGCCCATTCTTAAGTTTGTTAGCGAACCCTTGCTTGAATTTGCAAATAATCAATGTGAAGAGCACCCTAAAGATGGGCTATTTTTATATGGTCCAACAGAATCCCCTGTAAAGGGAGGTGCCTTAAAATTTGGTGTTGTCGGCACAAAAAAGGGGTTGGAGCTATTTTCAATATGGGGAACCACTATTTGTAGCTATATACCACCCTATAAAGAAGATGTCGCTCACCATTCGGCTTTTCCTGGCTTCCAGGCAGCTTTTGGATTGGAATGGCCAAAAACGCCACTAGTAGAAATTGAGGTGTCTGCTGAAAAGGTGGATAAAACTATCCGTATTCAAAATAGATATGAGGCTATTAAAAAAACGGTTGATATATTTTCTCAAGAGATTGAGGGGTTTTTGAAAAATGATTCAGATGTGACGCCGGATTTTTGGTTTGTTGTTATTCCAGCAGAGGTATTTTTGTGGGGAAGACCAATGAAGGGACCTCCCGTATCGGAGCGTATTGCAGGAGAGGCTACTATGAGTTTAAGGTTGGCCAGAAAATTTCTAAATGCACCCTCTCTTTTTGAAGCTGATAATGATCAAGCCGAATTGATGCGATATGACTTGAATTTCCATAATCAATTAAAAGCAAAGTTATTAAGCAAAGCTGTGGTTCAGATCTTAAGAGAACCCATGCTAGCTGAGGCCATTGGCACTAAAGATGAAAATTCCAGAAGAATGGTTCAGGACCCTGCTACTATCGCTTGGAATTTATGCACGACATCATATTATAAATCGGCGGGGCCTCCCTGGCGGTTGAAAAATATTCGCCCTGGAGTTTGTTATGTCGGAATCGTTTTTAAGAAAGACTCAACAGACCTAAAACCTAATAACGCATGCTGTGGAGCTCAATTATTTTTAAACTCAGGAGAAGGACTTGTTTTTCGAGGCGCTGTTGGACCCTGGTGTTCTAAAAACTTCAAAGAATTTCATTTGCCTAAGGATAAGGCAGAAGAGCTTATGAGGCTGGTAATTGTTGGGTACGAGAAAATACATAAGGAACCTCCCAAAGAAGTATTTATCCATGGACGAACCCATTTCGATAAAGAGGAATGGGAAGGGTTTGTTGCTGGCAAGTCAAGTTCAACTAATCTTGTCGGTATTAGGATTCGGCCAACGGACGAATTAAAACTCTATCGGCTAGCAAAACAACCGCCTATCAGAGGTACATATTTAGAAGTCCATCCACGCAAGGCATATTTGTGGACAAAAGGATATATAGCTAGATTTAATACATATCCTGGGTTTGAAGTACCTAATCCATTAGCTATAAATATTGATTGGGGGACTGCGCCACTTGAACAGGTCGTATCTGATATTTTGGCCCTCACAAAAGTTAATTTCAACGGGTGTACCTTTGGTGATGGCGTGCCTGTTACATTAAAGTTTGCCGATGCCATTGGGGAAATATTAACTGCCGCTCCGAACCTCGATGGTGCACCTCAACCTTTTAAGTATTACATTTAGATTAAAATTAAGAATTGAATTGATTCCAAATTGCATCGTGTTCTGAAGCGTAAATTCATATTGGCTTACAGTTTAGACAAAGAAATTTTTAAGCGACCTAAGCATGGACTAAAGTAACGTTATGCCAAACCAAATACTTTTATTGAAGCGGGGTTAAAGTAGATAGGATCTTTAGCTAAGCGCATTATTATTTGAGCGGGGATAATATCCCAAGCGAATAGTTCAACCAAGTCATTAAACTGAAATAAAATTTCGGGACTAGTCGTCATCTGAAGTAAAACATGCGGATCACCAACCTGCTCACGATGCTCTGTGAGGAAGAAATCAGCAATATTATTCCTGAAGGCGGCAGATAGAACTGATTGGTCAACTATTGCTTGTGAATAGCTCACTTCAGCACTCATCTCTATCTTTATTGCGTCCGGTGCAAAAGGAGCAAACGCTCCTTTCCACTCCTGACCCCCGTGGTAGGCTTCCCAATCTAGAAAAACCGAAAGGCTCAATGTTCGGCCCATAGCAACAGCTAACTGATCATCCGAGTAAGGGAGATTACGCATACCGTCCCAGAGCCTTCCTGCTTTGGTATTTAAATATTCAACCTGATGTCCTGCAAGATTTCCATCAATGTCGGTCACCTTAAATCGACAAAGCATTTTCCGCCTTGAAATAACTTGCGGTGGCGATAGTGCAAGCACTTGTTCTCTTACCATTTGAGCCAGAGAGTCTGGCGTTGCAGTTAGATCAATTTTTATCTCCCAAGTATCCTCGGTATGAACATTATCCCATTTTTCATCAGGTAAAATATTCCACCTGTTAAGAGTTTTTGCAGACCAGCGTTCAAGTTGCGCAAGCTGGTTTTGATCGAGGTAAGGAGAATCAGTTCCGCAAGGACCCCTCATTTTAGCTTCACTGACCGGATTTCCTCTTTCCTTCATTTCTTTAATCCATTGCTTATGCCTAACACCATACGCAAGAAGCCGTTCGTTTTGAAAGTACTGATCAAGCAACTCTTCTAATTTGCTTTTTTGTTTCGGATAAATCTGTTCTGGTAAAGGTTGTTCCACCTGCTGTTCAAATGGAAATAAAATCCGGCGAGGAGCTAGAACCTGTTCCAACCCAACATCACTTACAAGAAGAAATACACCACGCTGAGCTTGCAAACGCCATAGATCGGGAATATGTACGCGTATAGTGTCTAGTCTGAATTTATTAGAAGTATTCTGGAGCCAAGCTGGAATAGTATTGGTACTGTGAATAGCAATAATGCATGCTATTTGGCCGAGCTGCATATTTTCACCATGAGTCGCAAAAAATCCAGCTATTTCTGGTTCAGTGGAAAAATCGAGCAGATGTGTTGGCAAGCCGTAATGCTGGGCAACACCCATCAGCGACTGGAAGTCTTTTGATATTGGTTCTAAGATTGGCGTTTTCGACGACCATTGAAAGTATCTATCCAATTCCTTCATTACCTTTGGGTAATTCTCATTTTTTAACCGTAGAATCGTAGGGACCAGTGGCCACGGCTCTGTCTGTCCACGAAACCAGTCACATTCTCCATTTGCACGCCAACTTTCGGCAAGTTCTAACGCCTCCCTTAGGCTGTCAACCTTCACATCATTAGGAAAATGAGGAAACTTAGAGGTGTCAAAATTATTCATATTATAAGTTTTGAGATCATTAAATAACAGGAATGTTGAATACACCTACGACGATTAATTTCTTATTCAATAACATCCTATATACCTTAAAATTTGAACTGTACCACCCTAAATGAAGCCCCCAGAAACAGATTAGCCTATTTCCCCCTCATTGCTATTGCTGCTCATTCTCTTGGATATAGGGATAGCAGGAGAGTATTTTTCCGCGACACGCCTTATTTTTTTTTCATCTGATGCATTGATACGAGAACCCAAAAGAATCCTATTAACAGCTTCCCGTTTGAAACTAATGATTAGTGATTTTTTTGTTTGGAGTTGGTCGGCAAGTATTAATAATCGCCATTCTCTTTGGGCTGACTGATCTAAGGTCTTGGAACAAAGAAAACTTTCGACAAGCCGTGTATCAAGTGTCATTTCGTTAGTAATAAAATCTGAAATGCATAAAGATTTTATTTTTCGAATATAATAAACAGGCATTAGATTTGATGCTAAGCGAAACTTATTAGTAGAAGTGGAAAACTCTATACAGGCACCCTTATTGTTGTCTCCATTCGTTGTCCACAATTGCTGATTATTGGAATCGGAGGAAAAACATGTAACGCCAGAATATTTCATTGCTCCTTTAAGCCTTTCCGCAAACTGGCTCTTCATATCAGAGTATGTTGAATCGACATCTTTAGAAAAATCGGGGCTTTTTGCGTCATCAATCGCTTTTTCGTAATTTTTCCAGTGGTGTTCCGCAAGTAAACGCTTGGCAAAAACTCTAAATTTAGATTCTTCATCTTCGTGATACAACAACTGGGCACGATATTCCAACAAATCGTTTAATTGTTGGGCAGGTGTGAAGTAGAAGGTAAGATCTCTAATTATTTGAGAAGCTCTCGAGGCAGAGCAATATTTATATAAGTATGGAGGAGGTTTAAACATTGATGATATCCTGATCTTCCCCGGAATATGTGGACACGAAGTTAAGCCGCCTTTTGCTTCTCGAACTCTACCGGGCTGAGATAACCGAGATAAGAATGTCTTCTCTGCCGGTTGTAGAACACTTCGATATATTCAAAAATTGCTGTCTTCGCTTCCTGACGGGTCTTGTAAAATTTGCCATGAATTAACTCGACCTTTAAGGTGTGGAAAAAACTCTCGGCCACCGCATTGTCCCAACAATTTCCCTTCCGACTCATACTGCACTGGATGGCATGCGCTTTTAATAAGGATTGAAACTCATTGCTGGCGTACTGGACCCCGCGATCCGAATGATGAATCAACCCCGATTTTAGACATTCATTTTTGAGCGCCATATTTAAAGCGTCCATGGCCAACTGCCGTGTGATCCACCGGCCCATGGCCCAGCCGATGACTTTCCGGTGGAATAAGTCCAGCGTTGCCGCCAGATACAGCCAGCCTTCCCGCGTTGGGATATACGTGATATCCGACACCCAGCATTGCCCTGGCCCAGAGACATCGAATCGCCGCTGCAATAGATTCTCTGCTATTGGATAGGAATGAACGGAATTCGTCGTCACCCTGAACTTACGTTTGTGCTTGGAAACGATCCCATGTTGGCGCATTAGAAGGTCTATCAGAATAAGTGTGTAAGCGGCATGTTTTATTTTGCTATTTTTATTCCCTTCGGAGCCGCCCTTCACCCAATTAGGGGTGGTGGAGAAGGGAATAAAAGCATTCCCTTGGGTGAGCTCTTCGGGGTCGGTCATTCTTCCAAAACCCTTCCAGGAAACAGAATCACAAATTGATTCAGGGCCTGTTTCCACAGCCTGATCGGCATGGTCCACTTCTTCGAGATATTTCTCAACGCCAGATATAATAGCTTCAACGCCGACTCATCGTTCGGAAACGAGCCTCGGTTCTTAGTGACCTTGCGCAAAGACCGGTTCAGCGATTCAATCGCATTGGTCGTGTAAATCGCTTTTCTAATATAATCCGGGTACGATAAAAAGGGAATCAACCCTTCCCAGTTTCGCTCCCAGGAGTCGGCAATCGTTGGATATTTTTCATTCCACTTAGAGCGGAATGTTTTCAGGTTTTCCCACGCCGCCTCAGCGTTGATTGCGGTATAAATGGTTTTTAGATCAGCCACAACAGCCTTCTTATCCTTCCACGGCACGAATCGCAATGAGTTTCGTACCATGTGGACGATGCAAAGCTGAACCTGGGTTTCAGGATACACCGACTCGATAGCCTCAGGAAATCCTTTCAGTCCATCCACACAGGCGATGAACATATCCTTCACGCCGCGATTCTTAAGTTCGGTCACCACCTTCAGCCAGAACTTGGCACCTTCTTCTTTCGCAATCCAAAGGCCAAGGACTTCCTTGTTGCCATCGAGATTCACGCCCAAAGCCATGTAGACCGCTTTGTTAAGGACATGGCCATTATCGCGAATCTTCACCCGTAAAGCGTCCATAAAAACGATGGGATAGATAGCATCCAACGGACGATTCTGCCAAGCCTTGACTTCCTCCAAAACCGAATCGGTAACGCTGGAGATAAGATCAGGTGAGACTTCGACTGCGTAGATCTCTTCCAAATGTCCCTGAATCTCGCGCACCGTCATGCCACGTGCGTACATCGATAGAATTTTATCGTCGAAACCATCGAAGTGGGTTTGACGTTTCTTCACCAACTCAGGCTCGAACGAACCATTGCGGTCGCGGGGAGAAATAATCTCCATCCTGCCCTGATCCGTGAGTAAGCCCTTTTTGCTCTTACCATTACGGGCGTTGCCGCCCTTCGACGCCGAATGTTTGGGATATCCCAAATGATGCGTCAACTCTCCATCGAGGGCTTTTTCAACCAAGGCCTTGGTCAGCTCCTTCAACAAACCGTCCTGACCAAGCAAATCCTCAGGGGATTTATAATCCTTTAGCAACTCCTCCAGTAACTCTTGTCGTATCGCCATAGTTTCCTCCAAAAAAGGATGGTTGCAGGAAGCATTTTAACTCCCCTCTATGGCCACTTACACAGATTTTACGACACACTCGCATTAGACGAGCCACGCGATGTCTGCCACAACTGTGCCCCTTGGCATTCAACTCCGCATGAATTCTAGGACTGCCATAAGTTTTGCGGCTCTTCTGGTGAACCACTTGAATCTCCATCAGTAATCGCCGGTTCTCTTGCTTGCGTGGGCTTTCGGGACGTTTCAACCAGGCATAAAACCCACTACTGCCCACTTCCAGAGTCTGACACATCAAACCAACTGGAAATGCTCCCCGGTGATCCCGTATGAAATCGTATTTCATTGCGGGTCCTCCGAGAAGATGGCCACTGCTTTTTTTAATATGTCACGCTCCATGCGAAGACGCTCATTCTCCCGTCTTAAACGGCGCAACTCCTCATCCTCAGGGCTCAAACGACCCTGGCCTGGGAAGGGATCGATTTTCCCTTCCTCGTATTTATTTTTCCAGCGACCCAATAAACTCTCAGCGATTCCAAGCTCCCGAGACAACTCAGATATCCGCCTACCTTCTTCTATAATTAAACGAACCGCTTCGATTTTAAATTCTTTGCTAAATTGCCTACGCTTCTTTCCCATTCGAACACCTCCGAAAATGATTATATTCATCACTTTCTTCGTGTCCACTATTTAGGGGAAAGATCATCCCCTGTCTATTTCTTGTCTAAGAATGAATACCTTGTTCCTTAAAAATTTAGAATAATTGGGAAATCAGGTGGCCACAGGTTTATCATCCTTCTCCTCACGATAAAAACCCGTTATTCTTAATTCTTCTAAACCTGTACCCTAAAGTCATACCCCAACTCGTTGGTGGTAATACCTCTTTAGTGCCTTTTTGGCATATCAATCCTCTTTGGGATTATAGAGTTTCTTTCCCTTAGAATCTTGCAAGCACAAGGACTGATTGTGATATTGACCTGCTCAGTATGTTGGGCCACTCGTTAAGTTTGAGTATCACTTCCTATTCTTCTAGTTATTCATCGTTATTTTTTCTGAATTAGTTCCTAGAACTCAATTTAGTCCAAGGTTCTAAACCGGGTTTGTTATCCCCTTTCATTTCTCCTGCTAATTTAAGCCCATCCGCTAAACAAACATTTATCGACAATAACTTTTTCCCTCCATTTATAATCCCACATTATAAAATAAGGAAATTTTTCATACACTCAATAATTATGATAAAAATACAAAAAATCATAACCTATTGAAACTAAATAACTTTTTAATTTAAAATATTTATTTGCTATTTTATATTGTAAATTATCCTAGTTGGGCAACCAATATTACATTAGCCCAATAATATAGAAAGTATGTCTAGGTGCCAGGAAAGGTTATAACGTTGAATCGATTAATTTTTGACCAATTATATGTGGTTTCTGATCTTCATTTAGGCGGAAACCCTAGGTTTCAAATTTTCAATCAAGGAAACCGCCTTGCCAATTTTATAAATAAATTAGCCGAAAATCCTTCCACCAATCTGGGTTTGGTTTTAAACGGTGACATCGTCGACTTCCTTGCCGAGGAACCGAGTGCTTTTTTGGATTCAAATGGAGCTATAGATAAACTAAAACGTATATTTAAAAAGGATAGGGCATTTAAACAGGTTTGGACGGCATTGGAGTTTTTTGTCTCTCAACCTGGCAGATGGCTTATTCTTGTTTTGGGCAATCATGATGTGGAATTAGCCTTACCCCATGTTCGCGAATGGTTAGTTCAGGAATTATCAAAAAAGCAAGTAGAAGCCAGAGGAAGAATAATAACTGTTTTTGATGGTACGGGCTTTGCTTGTGGAGTTGGAAATAAAACTGTTCTTTGCGTCCATGGCAATGAAATAGATTCTTGGAACATAGTTGATTTTCATGCCTTGATAAAGGTTTCTCGTGCAATAAATCGAACCATTGATCCTCCTGATTGGGACGCCAATGCCGGAACTCGTATGGTTATCAATGTAATGAATAAGATTAAGAAAAATTATCCTATGGTGGATCTCCTTAAACCAGAAATTAAGGCAGTGGTACCGATTTTACTAGCCTTGGATCCAAGCCATTTTTCAGAAATTGCTAAAATTGTTGGCTTATTGGGATATAAGGTAAAGGATCAAATTTTAATGTCCGCGGGATGGCTTTCTGCTGAGGAAAAACGAAAAGTATTCGAGAAAGAAGGCGAAGGTTACGTCCGACCAACAAATAGAGATGTCATAAATGATTTATTTGAAGACTTTTTTAAAGAGGAAGTTGAAGAAACCGACGAGGCTTTTGTTTTATTACTGAATGCAATGGACCGATTAGATCATAAGAGTACGCAAGACCCGAAAGAATATAAAGAGATTAAGGACATTGAATTTCTGGGATTCCAAGATAAACTTAAAAACCTTTTGGGCGTGGAAAAAAATAAAGTGAAAATTCTCCAAAAAATCCTCCGAAAATTGCTCTGTAATGACCGAACATTTGACATCTCTTATAAAGACCAGAGCTATAAAGACTTGGAAAAAAAAGTTGGCCGAGATGTCGATTTTTTAATTGCGGGTCATACTCACTTAGAACGTGCATTTGAAAGAAATTACCCAAATCGTTATTACTTTAATAGTGGAACTTGGATTCGCTTGATCGAAATGGATGAAAATGTTTTGGATAATGAAAGCGAATTTCAAAAAATCTATGAGACTTTTAAAAAACCGGATATCTCGGAATTAGATAAACTCAAGATTGGTCCAAATGGAGCAAAAAGCTTGATCAAGATTAATCCTACGGTTGTGTCCATATTTAACAAAAATGGTAGAACTGTCGGACAGCTTAACCATGCCAACAAAGACGGGAGCCTTGTTGAAATTCCAAACAGCCGTTTCCCTTAATTTATCATGAATAGAATTCAAAACATCTCGCTTGAGTTTTTACGTCCTGGGTCTCCACACAATCAACTTTTGTCTCCTTTGACAGATTATTTGGCCCTTTGTGGAAATCACGGGGCAAAAGTCGTTAATGTTCCTTATCAACATGAGACATTTTTGCGAAAAATTCGAGAGCTACGTTCCTCCACAGAAGAAAATATCGATCAACGATCTCGGCAGGCGGTTATAGAAGAAACTGCCCAGGAAATATGTGAGATGTTGAGTTCCATTCCTGGTTTAATATCTGGATTGGCTAATCTTTGCGACGAAAGAACCTTAATTCATTTGAAGATCGTTTTAACTGCAAATGAATTGGCAATGATACCTTTTGAATTGACTAAAGTCATTCCAGGAATGCCCGGAGGTAGCAATAACTGGCTTTCTCTTCAGATCGAGGCTCCTGTATGCATAACCCGCCAAATAAGGAATATTTCTGGGGATAAAGTGGAATGGCCAATTAAGCCCCGTATATTATTTGTAGCTTCAGCTCCCAACGGTTTAAAAATCCCCATAGAACAACATACACAGGCTCTTCTCTCTGCTATTCAACCTTGGCTTAAAAAAATTAATAGAAACAAAAAGGGGGAATTTTTGAATGAAATCGGGAAACTACTCACCATTCTTCCAAATGCCGATATCCAAGATGTAGAATCAATATGCTCAAACAATGATTTTACCCATGTTCATGTTTTAGCTCATGGAATGGAGGATGAAAAAACGCCGGGAAAACCATTTGGGTTAGCATTTAAAAGTCATATTAACTCCAATGGGATTGATGTTGTAAGTGGTAGCCGCTTTTCCACCGCCATTCGTTCCTTAAATAATAAAAATGGACCTACTATTGTAACTATTGCAAGCTGTGATAGCGGCAACATGAAGGGTTCTGAGATCCACAATACTGCTAGTTTTGTTCACGAGCTACATCAAGCCGGTATTCCTTTTGTTGTCGGATCCCAATTTCCTCTTTCCTTTTCTGGCTCTATCCATCTAACCGAGGTTCTTTACGGACATTTATTGTGGGGAGAAGACCCTCGATTAACTTTGCACAAAGTTCGTAGGAGATTATATACCCTTCAAAGTTCTTATACGCATGATTGGGCAAGCCTCATTGTTTACGCCGCGTTGCCAGAGGATTTAGAGTCTCAGTTAGGCTATATAAAGTACCAGCGGGCGAGAGAAGCGATTAATGCGGCCATGGATCATGTGGATAAAGCGATTAAGGAAGGCGATAACAAATCAAATGATTCCAACTCTGAAGAAGAATCAATCACAGCTGAAGAGATTACCGGTCTTCTCGATCGAGTGGATAGAGCCATTGAAAAAATTCCAATTGAAGGAGAGTATTATACAGAAGGATTGGCACTTCGCGCCAGCGCTGAAAAGCGAAAGGCGGAAGCCTGTTTTAGAGCGACGGAACGTCGATTGGATAGAGGTCAAGAATATTGGTTAAAAAAATGTCTTAATTTGCTGATTTCGTCTAAAAAGTATTATGAAAAAGCCATTCGTGAAAGCATTGGCTACCATAAGGATAATCTGAACAAGCGGGTTTTTCTGCATTGGGTCCTTACCCAATCCATAACTCTCGATGCGATTTTAGGAAATAATTTTAATATTGATTTTTGGCACTCCGCCAAGTTAGCAGCCGAAGTAGATATAGAAAGTCAGAAACCCAATACAGCTGTTTGGGGACATTCCAGCCTTGCCGAATTGTATCTAGTAATTTTTGCTTTTCCTAAAAATATAACGAGTGTGTCCGATGAGGAAGCTCGTGAAAAGGCCTTAATGAATGTTCAAAAAATGGTTGATTTATCAATAGATGACACTTTTCCTATTTATTCAACCCGGAAGCAGTTTAAGCGGTATTACAAATGGTGGTGGCATGAGGATTTCAAATATATTTTACAGAAAATGAAGAAGAAACCCCACTATAGAGATTCGATAATGCAAGTGGCTGAGACGCTGGTTAATCATTTACCTAAAATTGATAAATCAAATTTTTAGGATTGAAGTACTTTCTTGGCCCTGAAAGGTGGCCAACATATTATGTTCAATTATTGTTTTAAATATGCCCCTAGAAATCTAAAAAGTTAGGAGATACTATCCGAAAATGGATAATCAGGTTTTATATTTTCCTTTTAAAGGTTAGGGAAAAAATGGTTACAATTTAAATTTATAAAACCTTGGAGGTTGTGATTTTATGGTTTTTGTTGTCGAAAACCTAAATAAACGTTTTGGTCGTAAAGAAGTTTTAAAGGATATGTCTTTTAAGCTATCGGAGGGGCTTGTCTATGGACTTGTAGGCACAAACGGTTCAGGGAAAACTACCCTTTTCAATTTGGTAAGTGGGTTTTTACAGCCTGATTCAGGGCTAATACGATATAAGAATACCCAACTCACAAAACACCCTTCCCACAGAAGAAGATATTTAGGTATCGGGCGGACTTTTCAAGACCTTCGCTTGGCAATGGAACAAACTGTTGAAGAAAATATTCAGGTATGTCTTGAAAAAATAACAAATAGTTTTTGGGGTTCAGATTGGCTACCAATTAATCACAAATCGAATAAAGATATTCGTTTGACTACTGAATCGATCGCGGAGGATTTTGGTATTACAGATTTATTGAAGGTCGAAGTTAGATATCTATCATATGGGCAACAAAAGTTACTGACGTTGGCATGTTGTGTTGCATCGAAATCGGAGTTTCTATTGTTGGATGAGCCTGTTACAGGCATCAGTCCAAAAACTAAAGATAAAATTGCCCAGATAGTACAACAATTACGGACTGAAGGAAAAACACTACTGGTTATTGAGCATGATCCCGGGTTTTTATCTCCTATTTGTGATGAAGTATTATTCCTTTCCGGAGGAAAAATTAGAAAATTTTCATCTTATGAAGAGCTACGAAAAGATCAATATGTTCAGGAAGATTATGTTTAATTATGCTTAAGATCACTCACGCCAACACAGGGTATTACAACAAACAGGTTTTGTTTGACGTCGAATTGAACCTTGCAGAGGGCGAAACTATACTTTTGGTCGGTGCCAATGGAGAAGGAAAATCAACGCTTTTAAATCTTGTTTCCCGCCGTTTACCATTATGGTTTGAACAAGAAAAGGGATCCTGCCTTGAGTTTAACGCAGAACCAATTAACCAAAAAATCACATCAGAATTAATTCAACGCGGGTTGGTCTATATACCCCAGAAAAATGAACTATTTGAAGGATTTTCAGTTAAAGAAAATCTGATCGCCAGCGTGGCTCTTGAATCTAGTCGCAAAAAAGTTAAACAGCATATTGATGACGTATTGATTCATTTGCCCATTCTGAAAGAATTAACCAATCAATCTGCCTCTCACCTAAGCGGTGGCGAAAGAAAGCTCTTATCTCTGGGAATGGCTCTAATGAACAAACCGAAACTGTTACTTCTGGATGAGCCCTTGTCAGGAATTTCTACTGAGAATGTGTCGGTAGTTTTGGATGTCATAAGATTGTTCCAAAAAATGAATATCAGTTTATTAATTGTAGAACATAGAATTCGTGAATTATTTTCACTTGCAGATAGAATAGTAGGTATGAAGGAAGGGCGAACACATCTGAATAAATTCGATAACTTGAATGCGATAAAGGAGTTCATGTTATGAACAAACAAATTATAAGCATAGTCATTGCTTTATTTATTGGTTTGGCCGCCTTCATGTATTTTAAAAAAGGAAATGATACCGAAAAAGGAGTCATTACAATTGGTGCTGTTTTACCGTTAACAGGGGATGTGGCCGCATATGGAGTTGGCAGTAAAGAAGGCATTGATTTAGCTGTGGAAATGGCCAATGGTAAGAGTAACTCTCTTCATTTTAAGGTGATTTACCAAGATAGTATGAGTGCTCCAAAATCAGCAGTTAATGCGACCGAGCAATTATTTTTGATCGAAAAACCCATTGCTATTATAGGAGAAAATACAAGTTCCTCGACCGGAGCAATTATCCCGGTAATTGATCGTAAAAAAACCTTGTTGATATCCCCTTCCGCGTCCGCACCCAACTTATCTGGTGCCAGCCCATATTTTTTTCGAGTTTTTCCCTCAGATGTAGCTGAGGGAAAGTTTATCGCCAGATTAATATCATCTGCCCACGAAGGAACAAATATTGCTGTAATTTACTTAAATAATGACTATGGACTTGGATTAAAAGATATATTTTTGGAGGAAGGAAAAGAAAGGAATTTGAAAATTGTTGGAGACTTTGGATATGATCCTGATGTCAAAGATTTCCGGCCCATTCTTGCTAAAGTCAAAAGCTTGAATCCAGATATTATTTATATACCCAGTTACTATGAAGATGGTGGTTTGCTTATTAAACAAATTCGGGAGGTTGGAATCCAGGCCCAGCTATTTGGGGCAACCACACATGAAGATCCGAAGCTTCTTTCAATTGCGGGCAATGCGGCAGAAGGCTTTAAATACCCAATTTCTACAGGATTTAACCTTAAAGATGAAAATCCCTATGTTCAGGATTTTATTGAGGCCTTTACGAAGAAGTATGGAAAGGAACCGGGCTTGTTGGCGGCACTTGGTTATGATTGCGCTCAACTTATAATCAAGGGTTCACAATCAAATGGTCCAACAACAAATGGAATTAGAGAATTTATTCTTAAAACATCAAATATTCCTGGGGCAGCTGGAACCATGAACTTTGACGAAAAGGGTGACGTCCATAAGCCCATAATTTTGCGCCAGGTTAAAAATGGCAGGTTCACAGATTAATTCCAAATCAACAAAATAAAAGGACAAATTATCGTGAACGGAAGTCCAAAGAGAGTTTTTATTGGAGGAAGTCAAAAATTTATATTTTTTGTTAAGGCTTTAGAAAATCATTTCCAAGACTCTGATGATAATATGATTGAAATTACTCCTTGGTGGGAATGGTTTAAGGAAGGAGGCAAAACCACTTTTGACAAATTATTGAAAACCCCCAAACATTTTCATGCTGCTGTTTTCTTTTTTACCGAGGACATAGAATCTAGTGTTAAAGACAAATTTTACGCTACACCAAATGTTTGGTTTGAATTGGGACTATTTATATCCTCCTTAAAAATTGAAAATGTGATTTTAGCAATGGAATCGCAATGTCAAATTGATGAGAGAGTTATTAAGATCTCCGACTTTAGAGGTTTTGATTTCTTTAGTTTTAAATGGCCCAACTCCTTAAGTTATCTAAATTCCATGGAAATGATTGAAAATATTTTCAACCAAACGGCGGATGGCAAAAAACTTACAAATGATAATAAGGATATCTATTCAAATGATAATGTGTATTGCAACCGTTTTAAAGACGAGAAAAAGAAAAAACTTATTAATGATTATATAACAGAACTAAATCAATTAGCTATACAGGCAGTTGAGCAAATCGCATGTAAAATAAGGAAAGTTTTGTTGGAAAATGATGAAAAACCCTCTCCAAAATATTTTCTATTAGAAAAGAGGGATGAAGTTTACCAGGTCGCCGAAGGAATGATCAAGAGTGCGCCTTACGATACTGATAGTATTGTCTACACAATGCTAGCTTATGAAAATGAAGAGGATAGTTTAAATGAAGTGATTAGTAGCAGATTACAAGAACATATAAAGCATTATTTATCAGAAAAAAACCTTAGTTTCGATACGTTACTTCCTGAACAGATGCGAGATTTAGAAGTTTATTTCAAAACAAGGTATAAACGATATGTAAATTTAGGCTACACAAAATGCGCAGATTTTGCCAAAAAAATACTTAATCTACACCCAAATATAATTGAAATAAAAGACACTCATTGTTCGATCATTGAGGTAGTTATTGTGAAAAACAAAGTTTTATTAACTTGGCCCCGACAAGGTCTAGACCAAGTTGGAAGCGGTATTGTGATTACTGACCCAAATTTCTATAGAAGAATGAAACACTGGTTTGAAAATCATGTCCCGGAGAAAAACCTTGTTTCCTTTGAATCTGCCGAAGATATTGACACATATAGAAATACTTTATGGGAATTCCCAAAAGGTAGAAACGAAGACCACCCCTGTTATTTGTGCGCTCCACCCAAAAATGTTTGTCGCATTAATGATGAAAACCTGAGAAATAAGAACCATCAGTTCATTAAATTTACTACGGGAAAACCGTTAGTCTGAAAGAATATAAAAATGTATGGCTTGATTGGTTGTGGAAATATTGGACGAGCAGTAGCAAAAGGTCTTATTTTCAATGGACATCCAATTAACGTACTTGTCCGTGACAATTATCTTGACTGCATACAAAGCAAACTAGGTCAAAACGCCAAAGTGTTTTCCGTCTTGGGCGATTTTTTAACTACCTGCGATATCGTTCTTGTCGCAATACGCACCAGTCAATTGCTTGCGTTTCTTAACGAAAACGCGCATGTCCTTAAAAAAAAGGAATTAGTCCTTCTTCAGGCAGGCAATATCGCGGATATTGTTTCCCAATCTGATTGCCCATCCGACTTACAATATTGTCGGGCCATAGCCAACATAAATGTTGAAGCAGGTTTAGGAGATGTTGTCATTCTTCGAACACCCAACAAAGGTTTGGAGAATAAAGTTCTGGATCTCTTTGGGAAAATAGGTGAAGTTCGGTTGGTTGATGCGCCCGATGACTTACACAGACTTTCAATGGTAACAGGGTGCTATCCTGCGGTTATTGGGCGATTTTTGCAAGAACTTATTGATGGGGCATTGAAATTAGGCTTGGATTCTAACGATGCCCTGGCGCTGTCCTTGAAGGTTTTTCAGAATACCGCGAAAACTATTGAACTTGGCCGAGTTGAACCCAAGGCGCATTGGCGAACCGCTTGTTCAAAGGGTGGAAAATTGGAAAAGGCGATGAATGAGTTGGATGATCAATTTAATAAAGATTTCAATTTCCCAAATTGGCTTGATAAACTATCAAAGAGTATGGTAAAAAAATAAAAAATGGAGAAGATGAAATGTTTAAAAATGGTAAGAAGATTTTAACCATTAAATTGTCAAAAAGGGCCTATGAAATTCTAGATGGGCTGTCGTTTGCAAAGAAAAAGGTTCCCAAAGGTTCATGGACAGACACGCATTACCATAAGTTTTTTTCTGCTTATCTGACTAAAAATATGGAAGCTTTGAAATTGGACCAGGGTGGTATTCCAATGCCTAAATATGCATTGGTTATCGTATTGCCATTTGTCAATCATACATGGACAAATGAAAAGGGCAATACAGATGACTGTTGTGTGTCGGATTTATCCCCTGCTCACGGGGAACATACTGTATACAACTGACAGGTCAAACCTTGACTTATCAGGTAGCAATCAACATTCTTCTTAGCGCAAGCCTATTTGGGTTAATAGCCCTATCTTTTCGAATACCCTATCTTATTTCAGGTTTTTTTAATTTAAGCCATGCCTTAGCAATTTTGTTGGGTGGATTTTTTGCCCACACATTATTAGATAAAGTTCACCTTGGTTTCCTCCCAACGGTTCTCATAGTAGTTTTACTATGTTCTGCCATTTCCGTATTAATACATCAAATAACTTTTGAACGAGCCATCCCGTTAGGAGCTGAGAAGTGGCACCTCCTTGTGATGTCTATTGGCGTTTATGTCCTTGGACAAAATATGATTGCGATAATTTTTGGAAATGACATTCTTTTAACCCAATTCTGGCATGAGGTGCCCAAGTTTCTTCCAGCAAACTTATATATTACCAATGCTCAGGTAATGGTAATCGCAGGATCCCTACTATCTGTAATCACATGCGGTATTTACCTGAATAAGACCAAGCTCGGCAGGGAAATCTTGTATGCCTCCGAGAACAAAGAATTAGCAGAATTATTCGGTGTCAATATTAAGAAAGTTACTTTAATGTCCTTAGGTATTGGTGGCGGTTTAGCTGGCTTTGCCGGAATGTTAATTTATCAAGATTCCGGTATTTCTCCTAGCATTGGATTTGACTGGCTATTGAACGGTATTGTGGCGATGATTTTGGGCGGGCTAGGTGGCATTCGCTTTCTAATTTTAGGAGCTTTGCTATTGGCTAGTTCGCAGAATATTGTGGCCTTTTATTTTGATAGTCGTTGGATGCAGTCCATAACGTTTGTTATTTTGGTTGGGTTCCTGATCCTAAAGCCATTTGGTTTAAGCGATAGAAAAATTAAAAAAATTGCCCTCTAATGCTTGATTACATTTTACATCTTTCGATTCAAATTTGCATGTTTACCATTTTGGCTCAATCACTGAGTATCCTTGCAGGATTTTGTGGGCAAATATCATTAGCTCATGCAGGGTTTTATGCTATTGGGGCCTACGTTGCTGCGATCCTAAGTATAACCTTTGGTTGGTCATTAGGCCCTATTACCTTAGTTGCCAGTATACTTGCTGCATTGCTAGGTAGCATATTGGCAATAGTCGCAAACAGAACAGTTGATGATTACTATATTATAATTACCATGGGCTTTCAGTTTTTGGTCTTTTCAACCATCAAAAATTGGAGAGAGTTAACCGGGGGCGCTAATGGTTTAAATAATATTCCTCCTCTTAAAATTGTGGGAATTGAAATTTTCTCCCGGTTAGAATTCTTTGCAGTATCATTCATACTTTTGATTTTTTTTTGGTTCGCAATGCAAACCTTTTTTCAGTCGCGACAAGGGAAACGTTTGCGTGTTATTGGTCAAGATGAAATTTGGGCGCAGACAATTGGCATCAATGTTTTTCGATTTAAGTTAATAGCTCATGCGGTTAGCTCAGCCCTAGCGGCTATAGCAGGTATTCTCTATGCCACATATAGTGGATTTATTGACCCAACCAGTTTTACCATTGACGAATCAATTTTCATACTTAGCATTGTAATACTTGGTGGAATGCGAGATTTGAAAGCAATATTTCTCACAACGATTTTTCTAATATTAATCCCAGAAGTTTTCCGCTTGATTGGCTTTCCTGATGGTATTGCATCTAATCTAAGGCAGATATTTTATGGTTCTAGTTTGATAATTATAATTTTGTATAATTTATCTCAAGATAAAGTCAAAATGCTTAAAGCTCAGGTATGATCTTATTCATCTTATTTTAATGAAATTTTTTTGATAAAGGTTCCTATTTTTCTCAATAGATATTGGGTTGCTGATACAACCCTGGTTCCGGCGAGGATGGGGCAGCAAGCGCAAGGAGGCTCCGTACGAGGGTTCCCTTCAGGGAGACGTGGGGGTCCTTGGTAGGAAGACTTTAATACGTTTTAATGCTCTGGGAAATACCACAGAAAATGTTATATCAAGTCCAGTTTAATTTACTTGTCAGGGTTCATTTCTCATGCGAGTGTTAATCCATGAAAGTAAGAATCCTCGGACACATGGACCTCGAAGACCTTTCCCACGCCTTGCAAAGGGCAATTGCCCAACTTCAGGACAAAGGGGTTAAATACGTAACCGGATGCAACTTTTATTTTATTCCGGTCGAAAGGGAAGGGGACGAAATAACCATTTTGGATAGTAAAAAGAAGCCCATTAAGGAGATGGTCGTCAAAGTAGAAAAGGACAGCATAGTAAACCCCCTGCCAGGTGGTTAATCAAAATTAACACCTCATACCTTCCTTTCCTTGCTGATCCCGAAAAAATCTCTCGCAACCAACCCAAAGGCCAGATCATTTTAATTAGTCTCGTTTTATTCCCTAAATAGCTCTGACCAGGTTTCATTCCATTTCCAGTTTCCAATCGAACAAACCTTCCCCCTATGCCCCGTCACACCAGGTTCCAGCCTTTTGTTATAAGGCTCCCAAAAATTAAACATCCGAACGCCACCCCAAAAATGGTCCGGGCCTTCTGGTTTTGTTTTCAGGCGTATCTTCATTAGGTGTTTCCTTAAATTTAAATGCTTCCCTCATATCAGCTTCAACTTTGACTGAACCACACCGTGCCTGCTTAGGGTAAACCGCGTGACCGTCGCTGCGCGATCTTCTAAAGAAGCCAGTTGACCTAAATTCACGGCATGGTCTTGACCGTTCAAAGGCTGACAGAGGGTTGGCCTCAAACAAAACTTAAGGAGAAACACCATGTCTAACGAAGATACTAAAGCAAAAACCGAAAACAAGGCCCCGACACATCGGGCATACAGCGTCCGCAATTTTGGGGATGATAACAAAAAAAGCTACTGGACCCAAATCGGCTCTGCCTGGGAACACAACGATGGGAAAGGATACAGCGTTCAATTGGAATCTTTTCCGGTTAATGGTCGCCTGACCATCCGGCCTATTAAGGAAAAACCGGAAAACGATTCCTAAAAAATAATCCGGCATCGGCCTTCGGGTCGGTGTCGGAATTTTCTATTATTAATCAATTTGAAGAAAGGAACACTTCAATGAAACTAATACTCATACATGGGCGAAAAACTCCAGATGAAGAACTGGAAGATTGGGGCTTTGGAGGACCGGTCCTGAAAGACATCAAATACGTACACGGCACCTATTTGACCCACATAATGGTCGGCTTCAATTCTGACCAGGCCGCTAGAAAGGCTCAAAAAATAACCGGCTGGGAATTCTTCGACCAGACCGTCCTGGAAATTCAGCTCCATGATGATCTGATTAAAACCAGTGACGGTTTTTTCGGTGATTTTGAGCTGGTCGAAGATGACGATCCTGTTGGAACTTAAGACGGCCTGACCGTCTTGCAAATACTTCTCATCCGAGGGGTATTTGCTTTTTTCTTACAGAATCCTGCCCTAATCAAAATCCATTAGCAGTATAGATAGCGCATTTCATCCCTAAAACCTGTCCTCTTATTTTTTCCTCTTTCCCGGATTACCCCTTCCAGTCCGGTAAATTCTTATTGCGGGTATGTCGGCATCCCTTGGTGTCGATCATGGCTACTCCTTATCGGTTTTTCTCAAATTCCATGCTTCTTTTAGCCGGTCGCGCCGCCGCGTCAATGGGCTGGCCCGCTCCATATCCGTGTGGCCCATGACCCGTTGGCTTCATCGACCGGCAGGCCTCCTTCGCATGTTGAGAAAAACCTTAAACCGAAGGAGCAAGACCATGAAAAACACGACCCCAAAAGCCGACATTTACACCCGCATTACGAACCAGATTATTACCGCCCTGGAAACCGGGGTGCGCCCGTGGGTGAAACCCTGGCATAGCGACCATGCCGCAGGCAGGATCACCCGCCCCCTTCGCCATAACGGCGAACCTTATTCTGGCATCAACATCCTTAGCCTCTGGTCATCCGCAAGCGTTCAGGGATTTACATCCCCGATTTGGATGACTTTTAAACAGTCCAAGGAGTTGAAGGCCAAGGTTCGCAAAGGCGAAAAGGGTTCTCTGGTGGTCTATGCCAACAAGATCACCCGCACCGAGGAAAACGAGAACGGGGATGAAGTTGAACGTGCTATCCCCTTCCTGAAAGGCTACACCGTCTTCAACGTTGAGCAGATAGAGGGTCTGCCCGAACGTTTCTACGAGAAACCGGAACCGCGCTTCAATCCTGTGCAGCGGATAGATCATGCAGAAGCGTTCTTCAAGGATACCGGCGCAGATATCCGGCATGGTGGCAACCGCGCTTTCTACGCGATCCATCCTAACTATGTACAAATGCCTCCGTTTGAAGCGTTCCGCGATGCCGAAAGCTACTATGCCACCCTCGCTCACGAGGTCACCCACTGGACGCGTCACCCTTCCCGCCTCAACCGTGAATTCGGTCGAAAAACTTACGGCGATGAAGGTTACGCGAAAGAAGAGCTTGTGGCTGAACTCGGAGCTGCTTTCCTTTGCGCCGACCTTGAAATCACTCTTGAGGCCCGCGATGATCATGCGTCCTATATCGCCTCCTGGCTCAAGGCGCTCAAAGATGATAAGCGGGCCATCTTCCAAGCCGCTGCATACGCCCAGCGCGCGGTGGACTTCCTTCACAGTCTTAGAAAGCCGGAAGAAAAGGCCGCCTAGGCCTATCAATGCCCCTCATTCGAGGGGCATTTCCTTTGCCTTTTCGGTGAATAGTCGCCTAACCATCCGGCCCGTTAAGAAAAAATCGGAAAACGATTCATAAAATTTCTAAAATAGAACTATGCTGTTTTGTGGCAGTTGAATGGGATTAGGCAATAATTTAAAATAATACTGATACACTTGGATTTCATCACGCACATGAAGAGTGATAACGTTGGTTATGAGAAATAAGGGCTCTATATTTCTTAGCTAGATTTTCATATGGACTTTCACGAAAGTTGTTTTTATGACCCAAAAGGCCAAAAACATAAAAAAGTCCCTAAACGAAACAGAAATTGAAGTAGGGATATCCCATGTTCTCAAAACAGTATTTCCCTGGATCAGGCGGGAAGATATTCAACATCAAGTGCGGTTTTCAATCCGTATTGGCCATAAAACCGTTAAAACTAATGGGAACAGAAATTATCAAGCGGTTGGTCGCTGCGATATCCTTTTAAGCTACAAGGACCAGCCTCTTGCAATTTTAGAACTAAAAAGGCAGGGCCTAAGCCTTACAGATGATGACCGCAAACAAGGTTTATCCTATGCCAGGCTAACAGACCCAATGTCACCTCTAGTTATAGTTACTAATGGAGATGCAACGAATTTATTTAATGTCTATTCCGGTGAATCATGGTCACCCGAGTCAAAAACCGAAGAAGAATTCCGCAAACTCGTCAATACGACTGCCAAACTGGCATCAGAAGATATCAGAGATGCGGTTGAAATTCTTCTTGGGCCGGAATCATCAGCTTGGGTCTCGATCATTCATGCCATTACTAATGGAACATTAGAGGACCTTACAGGCCCTTGGGATAATCCACTTATTCCTTTCCCTCGAGATCTCCTGTTTCAGCGCAAGGCAACTGAGGATGTTCTTAAATTACTTGATAAAGAGAAGTTTATATTAGTATCAGGTTCTCCTCTTGTAGGTAAAAGTAACGTACTCCGCGAAATGGCTATCAGGGCGGAAAAACGCGAGGATATTGCCGTCCTTCTACTAGATGCTTCTTCATCTAGCCAAGGTGTTTTCCAAATCCTAGCAAATTCCTTTTCTAATGATCTTGGGTGGCCTGCTACTGAAGAAAACGTCCGCAGCTGGCTTCGTAAACTATCAAAATCTGAAAGCGGCCCATCCTTAGTCTTGGCTATCGATGGCGGCGCGATTGACAACATTCGGCCAACCCTAGATGAACTTGTTTCTGGTGCCTATGGGATACGGCTAAAACTGGTTCTTTCCGTTGACGAGGCTTCTGTCTCGAAACTTACGAAGAACGTCACAGGGAGGCAATTGACGCGCCTTGGGAAATTTGCAAAAATTGTCTCTTTGGGCCCACTTGACGATGATGAATTTACAGCAGCGACCCAAACTCTCGATCAGTATCGCATAGGATTTATGAGGGGTGGCCACCGTGCACAGGAATTCCGATTGCCATGGATTTTGCGTTCAATTTGCGCAGATGCTGTAAATGCTGAAGAATACAAAAATGATTCCTTAGAAGCGGCCATTCCAAGCATACCAGGCCTTAACCTCTTACATATTGCAAGAGAACGTTTTAGTCAGGATGATCTTCTTATGGGCGGGTACATGACTCTGGCCGAAGCGGTTTTGGCTGATGCCGAAAAACGTGGTCAGTCTTTATCATTTACCCTTGCCTCATTAAACGCATTTGTCTGCAGCCATGAAACTTCGCGCAACATGCTTGGTGAGAATGAATTTGAGATTCTACATTCTGCTGGTTATTTTAAGGACCGTCTTCTTGAAACTAGTGAACGGATTATCGTGCCTCATATCCCTGAATTGCTGGCAGCTAGCCTTGCTACTGTGATGGCGCAAAAGCTTATTAAGGACCTGAAAGACAGTGTTGAGACCGCTGGAGACCAGCTTGTCGCATTATGTGCTTCCCTTCCAACTGGAGATGTGATTGGGGCACAGGCCATTTTTGAGGCTGCACAGGTCAATAGTGGGGTATCGCTGGACTTAATAAGGCATCTTTTACAGTTGAAACCCCGCGAGGAAGCTATTTCACCTGGAATGCGGGCGACCATGCTTCTTCAAGGAATAAGAGTTGAGATGAAATACCAAAGTGATGGAAGTATAATCATGAGCAGGCCAGATGGTCAGCGGCTTCATCTACCCCTCGATCCTGATGAGTCACCTGACGTTATGTACGCTAACACTACCAGTTGGCTAATCTTGTCCCATCTTGCAACCATGCCTATTGCGGTTTTCAATAAAAAATCTGCCCAGCAGGAGGGTTGGTTCGATCCTGCTATCCTTATTGAAGTAGGAAGTTGTCCTATTCCATTGCGTCGCCCCTTAACCAACGAAGAGTTTGATGGAAATTTTGTACATGAAATGCGAGATCATGGGGCAACAATTGTATGCCACAAGGAGGGTATCGTTGAGCCCATTACCCTAGCGCTCATGAATGCCATGGGACGAGACCTGAGGCTTGCCGACCACATCATTTCCATTGCTAAAGAAATAAATAACCTTCCCCTTTTTGCACGGCTTCATATTGCACTTAGTCAATTATCTTTTTTAAAAGATAGAGAGACAGCAGATTGGGCAAGTAAGGCTCTTTCAAATGATATTTATCCTGCCATTCAGCATACAGGACTAGTGCACTAAAAAAATATGCCATACATTAATCGGCAGGGCGTTTAATCCATCTTTGAAAATTTCTTCCTTTTGTTGCGCCGCAGTATTGAATTATGATGTAGGCAAATATCTTTCATCAGTGGATAGCTGGCTCAATCCGAAACACCTCGACAACCAGTCTTCCTTAACAATTCGTTAAGATACTGCCGTAAGAATGACTGCAAGATGTGTGTTGTACTACAACACTCTCTTGGCAAGGGAGACGCTGCGCTCTCCCGTTGCATCCCTCTGACTGTGGTGCTTCTCGGGTATTGAACCCCTCTCAGCACCAGTAAAACGTATCGCCGTTTCATCACTCGCAAAAGGAGCGTTCCTGCTCCTCCTGCACCTCCATGAGCAAAGGGCATTTCATAGCCCCTTGGAACCCTCGACCGGAACTTTCGTGTCCCGGCCCACGAGCAAAGGGAGATGTCACTCTCCCTTCTGCAATCCCATCGACCCACCTTTCGCAGGTTGGATGCCCGCCAACAGTTCCACTTGTTGGATCATGGCCAGCTTTTCGAGTGCTGGACTTCGACCAAGGACCGCCCTTGGATGCGTCTGACCCTCAGCATTGAGGCAATTTCTTACAAACATCATAAAACTTGCCCTAATGTGCAATCAGAAAAAATTGGCCGCAAATAGTTCATATTTTTATAAATTTATTGAACTAGGCAAATCGTGAGAAACCTTCAATGGATTACTCTCGACGTAACCACCTGATTTTCAAAGCTAACAAAATTCAGATTTGACATCGTTTATTCGATGACATAATTTCGGCATGCTGATAGTAATTATTTGTCAGACTTATCTTTTCAAAGCATCCATAACCATCCGTGTTTCAGGATTGCTGGTTTAAAGAACCCATTCCAAATTTCCTTACCGGGTTCTCGTTTTCGTAGCGCAGTTCACAATTGAATATCACCAGCTGAATTTCTTTTTCCCTTGTTGCAGGAGTTGATGATGAAGCGGTTGCATGCCTTCCTGACCTTTTTTACCCTGTTCCTTTCTGTCTGTTCTTTCCCGATAATCCATTCCCTATCTTTATCAGAAGCGGCTCCTGTTTCTGTTTCATCTGGAACCATTACGGATGATTTCGTGTTTGAAGCGGGAAAGACCTATTTGGTGTCTGGACCCACGATAATGACGGGCACTGTCACCATTGAAGGCAACGCCATCATCAAGTTTGACGATGCGGTTACTGGTGCGTCATTAGACATCGCCAACTCTGTATTCAAAACCACATCTTCCAGTTGGGCGATTTTTACATCCAAACATGACAACACGGTAGGGGAAGTTATTACCGGAAGTACCGGAACACCTGGTGTTGCGCAATACGCTAACGCTCTGACGCTGGGTGCTGGAGAAGTGCGGTTCCTGCAAATCCGGCATGCAGACGTTGGCATCCAGTTTCAGGGCGGTGGTGATTTCACATTGAGAGACAGCGAATTTTTCGCTGTGAACACCCCTTTAAACGCTTTACCGAATACCACTGTATCGAGTGTCACGTTAAACAACGTGCTTGTGTCTTTCAGTTCCAATGGGCCAACTATTGTGGATGATGGCATCAATCCTCTGATAGTTACGGCGAACAATCTTACAATTTACGTTTTGAGCGGGAATGGTTTTGATACCACCCTCACCTCGGCGGGTTCTACTTTCAGTATAACGGATAGCCTATTTGTAGACATTCAAGGAACCGATGTGTTCAAGGGAAGCGCTCCCGGAGTGGAAGATTTCAATGCGTTTTTTCTAACTCCCGAAACCGGTACGGGAACCAATGATCTGGAATTGACTTCCGATCCTCTTTTGACCGATTTCTTCATCGATCAGACATCCTCACTCATCAATGCAGGCAGTAAAACTTCTGCGGATGCGGGATTGTATCATTACACCACCAATGTTGATCAATCCATCGAAGGAACGACCCCCGTCGATATCGGTTACCACATTGCACCAGATATTTCGTCATTCGCCTTAATCGCAACCAACAGCATTTGGATGGAAAACAACTCTTCTGTTAGAGGAAATGTGGGTGCCAATGGAACATCCGCAGGGCCGTTTCTAGATTCCGATTCAGCCCTGGTGATTGGGTACAACATGTTTCTTGGACCAGAGGTTTCGTTATTTGGAGACAGTGTTTTTGTGAAAGCTGATGCTGTGGTCAATGGAACGATTTATCACAACTCCATCACCAACAATGGAACGGTGGCTGGGACAATCGTCAACCCAACCCCTTTCCCCATTCTGGATGTTCTGCCAATCTTTCGATCCGCGACCTTGGGAGCAGTCAGCGATATCACAGTGCCTGAGGGAACGGTACATGTTCTGGCCCCCGGAGACTACGGAACAATTTCCATCAAAAACAACGCGACCCTGCAATTTACAGGCGGGTTGTATCAGATCAGAAAAATCGATGCCGGAAAAAGTGCTTTTATTTTATTCGACGCCCCAAGTGAAGTCCGAATAAAGAAAGTCTTGAAGACTAAACGATTTTCAATCCTCGGCGCTTCTGATGGTGTCACACTTGATGCCCAGGATATTCAGTTTTTTGTCGAAGGTTCGGACTTCAAGAGTACACTCGCCATCGACTTTGGCCACACGAATAGAGTGAAGGGACATTTTTACGCTCCCAACGGAACCTTTTTGCTTAACAGACAATCTTTGTTCTCAGGGATTTCTTTGGCTCAAGATATTAGGATCGGCCCAGACTCTATCGTCGAGTTAGAAACTGGTGGTGGACTTCAAAGCACTGCCACCCCAGTTGCAAAATCTAGCTCCGGGACTTTTTCGACCTCCAATTCTCTAGGAACCAAAAGTCAACTCGCCTTTCAATCAAGCGGTGGATCAACTTCTGCCATGTCTCAGGCCTCGGCTGGTACAGTTGTGGTAGAGGATAACTTTTCAGGGGAAATTGAAGATGTTCTTCTGAACGCACACATACCTGATACAACGGGATCTAGTTGGGCCGAGGTCTTGACGGCACAGGGATGCACACATAACATTGATGCTTCTGACGGCAACGCGGAATCGAGTTTTGTCAACAATGGCTCCGCCGCCGCAGTAACTCTATCGGAGCCTAATCCGGCATCATCCGATTACGATGTTGAAATCGACACCGGTGCTATGTTTACACAAAGTAGTTGGCATACCTACTTACTGGGTCGCTATCAGGACAACAATAATTTTTACGCAGTCCGAATCACTAATAATATTTACAATAAAACGGTTACTCTTTACAAATACGATGCAGGGGTTCGGACAACGCTTGAGCAAAAAACTGTAACAAAACTAGACAATTCTAGAATTACTTTTGAATTGCGTGGAACGACGCTCAAGGTCTTGATCGATGGGGTTGAAGAAATATCCGTTGTTGACAGCACCCTTACTTCTGTTGGACGTGCGGGAATTGGCAGTGGCTCCCTCATGAACCTTTATGGAACGTGCCACCCTGGAAATCAAATCAACAACTACATCGTCACTCAATTTGACACGGTTAATGAATCGGGGCTAGACACCACCCCTCCAATACTCACAGTACCTTCTCCCGTAACGGCGGAAGCTACGGGTCCACAAACATCGGTAGCCATCGGCACGGCCACAGCAACGGATGATGTGAGCGCTCCAGCTAATATATTAATCCTGAACAATGCGCCGACAACATTTCCCCTTGGAGTCACAACGATAATTTACACAGCGACGGATGAAGCGGGCAATTCCTCTACCGCCACCCAAACGGTAACTATTGTTCCCCTGACTTATCAGCAAACGGTTGTGGTTGAGGATAGTTTTACGGGTGAAACTGGAGATGTTCTTCTGGCAACCCACACACCGGACACAACGGGAATTGGATGGTCTCAAGTCTTAACGGCCCAGGGATGCACACATAACATTGATGCTTCTGACGGCAACGCCGAAGCCAATTTTATCAATAATGGTTCGGCGGCAGTTATAACGCTTTCGGAACCCAACCCCGCATCAGCCGATTACGATGTTGAAATCGACACCGGTGCAATGTTCACGCAGAGTGATTGGCATACCTACCTATTGGGACGATATCAGGACAGCAATAATTATTACGCAGTCCGAATCACCAACAATATTAGTAATAAAACCGTCACTCTTTACAAATACGTTGCAGGGATTAGAACAACGCTTGGGCAAAAAACAGTAACGCAACTTGACAATTCTAAAATTACATTGGAAATGCGCGGGACGGAGCTCAAGGTTTTAATCAATGGAGCGGCAAAAATATCTGTTATCGACGGTACTTATACTTCTGTCGGGAGTGCTGGAATAGGCAGTGGTTCCCTCATGAGTATAAATGGAGCGTGCCACCCTAGTAACCGAATTAATAAATACACCGTGACTCGGGTGGACCCAAAAACAAGTCCTCCAGTCATCACGCCTAATGGTGGGTCGTTCGTCGGTTCCGTTTCGGTGAACCTGTCCACTCTCACCGCAGGAGCATCTATTTACTATACGTTGGATGGTTCGACGCCAACGGCTGCATCCACTTTGTTTACGGGCCCCTTCAACTTGACCAACGACGCCACTGTGAACGCCATTGCCGTTCGCAATGGATTCATCGACAGTGCAGTGACTTCAGCGAACTTTTTAGTTCAGCCCACACCGCAGGTCGATCCGGTGGCCTTCACTCCTGCGCCAAATATATTTCAGAACTCAGTAGATGTGACGTTATCCACGACAACAACAGGTGCGACGATTCACTACACCCTGGACGGAACGACACCGACTACAGCCTCTCCCATTTTTTCCACCGCGATCAACCTGACCGCTACCACCACCGTCACCGCGTTTGCAGTGAAGCTTAATTTTACCGATAGCGTT
>JAJFFN010000032.1 GCA_021776635.1 Robiginitomaculum sp. | reverse complement strand
ATACCCTCAAACCTAAGTGGTTTGACGATACTGATGGGCAGCTTTGTCGATGCCGCTAGACAGTTGAATGTGACGAATTAAGTGGGACAAATTGCCTAGAGCATCTTGCGATACGTTAGAGCTGCTTTGATGGGATGAGATATGATGGCGTTATCGTGGTCTTTCGGGACGCTCAGCTCGTTCTGGTCTTTCGGGTCGCTCCCCTCTGTCAGGTCGCTCAGGTCTGACTGCACGCTCAGGACGGGTTGGTACTTCTGGTATGGTGTCGCGTTCAGGGGTGTTGCGTTCAGGGGTGTCGCGTTCAGGGGTCTCGGGTGCTGGCTCTGGTATATCTGCGTCAGGGACGTCAGTGTCCTGTCTTTCAGGTTCGGATATATCCTCCGTTTCAGAGTTTTCAACCGATTCGCGCTCTTGTGTAACCCTCACTGATAGTTCTTGGTTTTCAGCTCCCTCTTGGTTTTCAGCTCCCTCTTGGGTTTCTGCTTCCTCTTGGGGTTCCGGTTGGGTCGAGGCCTCATCTTGACGGTCTTCGGGACGTGCGTTTTGTGGTTCCGCCTCGGTACGTTCCAAAACTGTTTCGTTAGGCTGCACCTCTTTGCGTCTGTGCGGCGTTATCGGCACAACGAGCCGTTTTGGTTTGATAATTTCAGGCTTGTCCTGACGGATAGGTTGCGGTTTTATTGGCGCCGTTGTTTTTGGATTATCTGGGATTTGCTGTTGCGGCTTGGGTGTCGGTGCCTGCAGACGTTTTAGATCTGGCACATCAATGGGTTTAGGTGTTAGTTCTTTAATGTCTGGGACTTGAACTGGCGGTGTTTCAATTTGCTTGACAGTGACAACGATCAGGCCATTAGCCGTTTTTGTCGCCGTCAGTGTGGACAGTTTTTCGGACGAAAACCCTTCGGGAACAGTTTTAAACCCATAGCCATAAAGTGAATATCCGTCCGCCTCGCGCCTTATAAACCCGCTCAGTGATAGTGTTTTTATTTCACTAGAAAAAGGCTTGTCGGGAAGAGCTGTATTTGTGGGAGAGACATTTGTCACCCTATCAATACGGCTGGCGATAATGGTCCCGTCCATGCGCTTAAACCCACTGACGGCAAGCGTATCCCCCGGTACTGGCCTTAGGCCTTGTGTGGGAAGGACAACGGTTTCGTCAAATATAATAGCCGTGTTTTGCGTGATTGCTTGGACTTCACCGACAACTGCAAAGCGTACGGACAAATTTGCCGCTTGTAATGTGCCGTTTGCATCCGGATGCGCAACAACCTGCACCACATGGCCAATTTTCAAATCAGTAACATCCCCAAGACGTGCGCCCAATTGCACCGCAATGTCTGGGTCATAAAATATTTCCTCGCCGTTCACCCAGATACTGCCAAAGCCGTCAATAGGGCCAATAAAGCCCCTGCTTATACCTGTGCCAATACCTGTGCCGCCGATACCGCCATTTTCATCTTCGTCCCCAATACCTGTACCGCCGATACCGCCAGGGCGGATGGTGAGTACCAATAACAACATCAGCAATGCCAAAATGGCGGCAACCAAAGCCCGCGCAGGGTTTATCCGCACCGCACTACGCATCCTCAAAACCGCCGTCTGCATCCGTAGTGTTTTCCCCCGCATAGAAATAGGTACCAAATGTCATGCGTTTTGTCGCCTCCGGCCTATCTTTATTGCGCGCTTCAAGAGCACTGGCACGCGTGTTGAGCGCTAACAATGCGTCCATGGCCAATTGTCGTGATAGCGCTTCAAGTTCAGCTATGGACGCGTCATCAAGATGTGTATAATGCACGCAGCGATCCAAAAATGCAGGCGTACCGCCGGTAATATTGTGGGTGCTGGCGGCAATATGGTCGTGCAAATTCAGACCGTAATACCATGCCAGATTTTCAAAATCTGCCTTTGGTATGAAGGCGTTCATATCCAGATGGACAAAATCATCTGCATCAATACGGGCTAGGCTTCCGCGTACTAGTTCATCCAAAATTGCCCGAGGATGCGTGTCTTTGGATACACTACGCGCCAAGTGTTCAAATCCGCCTGTTCCTGTTCGCGCTAACGGTTTTGGGTTTTGTGCTTCATCAAGATATTGGGCGTCTGCACACCAACGGGCGATGATTTGGGCGCCAACTGAGCTATCCGCCAAGTCCAATTTTGGTGGCTCGGTTTCAAGGCGAAACCGCCTGATGTCTTTGCGGTGAACGCGGGTAACCAGGCTAATACGGCTATCGGTTGGTGGTTTATCTGGCTTTAGGCCAAATTCATCGCGGGCAATATCCACATAGGTGCGTTTCAATATATCTGCCAATAAGGGCCAAGTGACCCCAAAGCCGATAAAGCCGCGCACAAGTGGGCGCAATATCCGGCGTATGGCAGTCATGAGGGCGGGCGGCGGTGCCCCGTTATGTATTGGTTCGCTCATTCTGGTTAGTCTATAGGGAGTTAACGTGGGAAACAATCCCATATATAATAAAATAACATATAACCAGTCCATATTAAAATGGTGCAGTTTTCACACATAGTATTTCAGCAATAAGACTAAACTATTAAACGAGAGAACTATTAAGTTGCTAAATATGAAAACTAGAAAACTAGAAAACTAGAAAACACGTAAAATAGAAAACAAGTAAAACAGAAAACTAGAAAACTAGAAAACTAGTTTAGTGTTTAATAAATTAGTAGTTTTGGTTGAAACGAAGAGAGCTTGTTTTGATGAAATTTGTTTTTTATCATTTAGGGTTGCGGCAATAATTTCAAACCTATGTGGCTCGGTTTTATTTTTTATCCAGCCTATAATGACCATCCCTGCCGAGGGTCTTTCTACAGGGATGGCCAAATCACCAGAGCCTGACAATAAGGCAGGGGAGGGCCTTTGTCAGTGTTCCGGTTAAGGGCGGAAGCTTAATTGCAAACCGAGCCCAGTATCTGGGCTACCATTGGAAAAGCCGACAACGCCGTAAGTTTGCAAGCGTATTTTATCCGACAGTTTCCAGCCTACAAACCCGGTGAGTTCTGATGGGTTGCTCGCACTTATCGATGCGCTGCGCCGGTAATCGTAAATAAGCCCGATGCTGGCTTTCTCCCCGACATCTACACTGGCACCAACTGAGCCTAAAAACCCGTCGCGCAAAGGCAAGAGGTCTGAACTGCCCATAAACCGGTATCCAGCAGTCCCGAACAGATTTACATCGCCAGTTTTTTTGGTGACATCAATCTGGGTGGTAAAATCCGCCTTGCCTGTACCCAGGTTCTTGTCGCTATCGGCTGTTGGCAGTTTTACCTTGCCTGTAAAATCCAGGAACAGGGTATTGTTTTGCAAAAAGCTGGTATAGCTCAGAGCGGCGGTTATATCGCCAAGCCCGTCTTGGGTTGTGATGGTTGCTGGCTGTCTGCCACGGGTTATGGGGCCAACCTCACCGCCGCCGACCACTGTGCCGGGGCCTTCGATACGAATATAAGGCACCGTCGCCTTAAATGTGAAATCACCTAACAGCGCCTTTAAGGAAAACGGCACATATAAAATATCAGTGGTCTGGTTGTCTGAATAATCGCCACTGGTAAAATCTATACCGCTGCTCCAGCTGATTTCAGGTTCCAGAGCTTGTGCACTGCTGGGCGCGGATATTAATGCCAACACTGTCATGGCCATTGTTATAGTAAATACGGACTTTCTCATTTGTCCCTCCCCTATTGTGTGGTGGTGGCACCATGCCACCACCTTGTTAATTATTCCTAACTGCGACCACCCTAACGAGATGAACGAGATGGGCGTACTGGCCGTGTCGTGCGAACAGGCCTGGTAGGACGTGTGGCACGCTGCACGCGTTCCGGTCGTACTCTTGTCGGTCTGGCGTTAACAGGGCGGGCACGTGCAGGACGTGCTGTGTGCCGATCTGTAACTCTATCAGAAATACGATCGGTACTGCGGTCAGTAACCCGATCTGTTCTGCGGTCCGCTCCACGGTCGGTTCTACGATCGCTAACGCGGTCCTTAACCCGCTCGACTGCCTGGCCGACTTCTTGGCCAACCACTTGGCCATTTAACTGTGGCCTGTCATCCTTACCATAATGGGCATCAATACTGGCGTTGATCCAGCGTTTAATTTGTTGGCGGTTGAGGCCATACCCTTGCAAGGCATTGACAATACGTGTGTAGTTTTCCCGGGTCACCTTGATGCGCTTTGGATTTGGAATATTATCAAAATCCGGACCTAAATGCGCATCTATAGACGCCTTAAGCCAGCGTTTAATCTCGGCGCGGTTCAGCCCTGCATCTTGCAGGACGTTGACCACACGCTGGTAATTATCGCGGGTGACCTCAACATCAGCAGGGCGCGGGATTTCGGTGCTATAGGCGCTCGGTACCAGTAGACTGCCGCCAAGCGCCGCCAGAGCAAATAAGCTTATAAGGCGCTTTTTCATATGTTTATTTGATTGATTTTTCATGTCTTCCTCCAAAAATTGTTGCCCCACATTGGGCAGTTTTAGTATGCGTTGTATAAATGGGAAATATTCCCATGTCAATATATTTGTAGAAATACCTCACTTAAGATTAACAAAGTCTTGCTGATTTCGCGTTTATCCATTGGACGCGCCAATGCAGACCCGCGCATTACCCGCCATGAAAAATGTTGTGTTTTTATATGAACTGCCTTTGGCACTGCGAAGTTGCAGTGAAAAATCCGGCCTTGTGACTACCTTTATCTTGGCCTTTATCTTGGCCTTTATATTGGCATTTATTTTGGCGTAAGCCGCAAAAACTTTCCGTTCGTGCCACTATCCGTTAGGATCAGGATAGAGCCATCCGGGGCAGTGCGGACATCGCGGATGCGGGCACCCAAATCCTCCAGCAGGATTTCTTCGCGGACAAATTTACCGTCTTTAAGCACAACCCGGCGAAGGTCGCGGGACTTTAGCCCGCCGACCAATGCATCGCCGTCCCAGTCGGCGAACATATCGCCGCGGTATATGGTCAAGCCCGAAGGCGCAATGGACGGCACCCAGTCTTTGACGAAATTTTCCATACCTTCGTAGGTTTTAAACGGTGTGATTTTTGCGCCGTTATAATCAACGCCTGTGGTGGCAATAGGCCAGCCATAATTTTTGCCGCCCTCGATAATGTTAAGCTCATCCCCGCCCTTGGGCCCATGTTCATGTGACCATAATGTACCGCTGACGCCATCAAAATGTAAGCCTTGCGGGTTGCGGTGGCCTAGACTGTAAATTTCAGAGCTTACATCATCATACCCGACAAATGGATTGTCAGATGGTATGGAGCCGTCCGGATTAATCCGTATTATTTTGCCAAGATGCGAAGCCTTGTCTTGCGCCGCCTCGCGGTAAGCAAAACCCTCACCCAATGTCATGACCAATGTAGCGTCGGGCAAGAAAACCATCCGTGCGCCGAAATGCGACGAAGTGTCCTTGCTTGGTGCGGCGTAGAATATAACTTCACTGCGCACCAATTGGGAATCCACCAACAGCGCCCGAAATATGGCCGTCCCGTTCGCGCCCTTTGTTCCTTTGGCATAGGATAAATAAACGGTTTGGTTGTTAGCAAAGTCAGGCGACAACAATACATCAAATAACCCGCCTTGACCGGCGACATATATATCATCAGGAAGTCCGGTGATTTCAGTGCGTGCACCGTCCGCATCAATATGCTGTAAATAGCCCGAGCGTTCTGTGACTAAATATCCACCCTTTGGCAATACAGTAACCCGCCAAGGTGCGCGTAAATTATCGGCAATTGTCTCTGTTTTGATCTCAATTTGATTAGATGCCTTTGCGGGTGTCGCCGCTTCTTGTGTGCCGGCTTGCGGTGAACATGCAGATATGAAAATCGCCGCAAAAATAAGGGCACCTCTTTGCATAAATCTCGTTGCGCGTTTTTCCATTGTTATCTCCATCCTTGACCACTACACAATGGATAGCCCATATTCAGCATAAATAAAAGCTAGAACGGCGGAGAGATAAAAATGCGCAAATTTGGCAAAACTGTTTTAATATTTATTTTGAGCGCACTCATAGCCACATTGGTGGCCAGCCTGTTCTCGACCCAATTTGTCATAGCGGCACTTGAAAGCTCCGGCGCGCATGTCGGGTGGGGCGCTCGGCTTAACATGACCCTTTATGACCTTGGCCATTTGGGATTGCTCTACGGCATTTTTATTTTCATCGGGCTGGCCATAGCCTTCCTTGTTGCCGCGCTTATTCACCGTTTCGTAAAAACCAAACGCCCGCTCATTTACGTCTTGGCGGGCATGACGTGCTTTGTTGTCATGCTCTATCTCATGCAAGCCGTATTTTTCGGCGTTCCCATCATCGCCGGCGCGAGGACAACAATGGGCTTGGTGTTCCAAGCACTGGCAGGCGGACTAGCGGGTTATGTATACGCGCGGTTGACAACGCAGAGAACCGAGTAGGCGCTCATTCTTCCACATCATGTTTAATACCGAGCGTCAGGTCTAATTGGCGGTGAACATCTTGGATTTGGGCGAGCCACGGATGTAAGCCGTCGCGCATAAACGCATCATATACGTCAGAATTTGCGGCTATATCGGCCATCAATCCTTTGTTTTGCTGAATGGACTTAGCATTGCAGGTCGCCGCTACCTCACGTTCCATGTCTTCGCGTGTGTCACTGTGTTCGAGTGTTGAAGAAATTACAATTATTTCAGGGTAAAGATGGCCTAGGTCATGTGCGTAGGCGCCCAAGATTGCCGTAGAATCAAGAGCTTCTTGCCGCTGTAATAATTTTGCCAAAGCACTGTTTAAATCTGCATCGCGAACTATATCCAATCGCCCAGTCGCTTGTAGCCGCGCAAGAGATGGCAAATTAGTGCGGCCAAAATATAAGACGTTCGAGTAAACAAGTGACGTGCATTCTACCTGAGTAAGCTCGCGCATCGGCGCCAAGCCGAATAAAATATTTGTCGTCTCGGCAAGGATGTTCGCATAAAGCGTACGCTTACCAACGATATTTGATGCGAGTTTCTCTGTATCTGTTAGTTCTGTATGTAGGGCATGAAGAATGGCGGTTTCGTCGCGCCTGTCTTGCTGGGCATTGCTCCAATTGGAAACCTGCAAGCCAATAAACACGCCGCCAACAACGATGAAAAAATCTATGGCAACAGCAAACCAATTTTGGTCATTTATGTGTTTAGTGAGAGAGCGGAGTATCATGGGGTGGTCTCCTTTATTTCAGGTGTAATGTTTAGCTCTGTATCAATTGCATCTTTGACCCTATGAAAGTTGGCAAGATTTCTATCCAGCCATTCAACGTTAACAGACGCCAGTCTCTGTAGGCTGGATAGGCTACCTTGGAATTTGCGGTCTTCGCATAGTTTTTCAAATTCTATATCAAGCGCATCCCAAGATACATTTTCAGTCCCACCTTTCGGCGTTTTGGGTGAAAAAATAACCCGTTGGTCTATATATATGTGGCTCCCTGATGCACGCCCATGTATTGCCCCCCAGACACGGTTTTGGTGCTCTATCTCTCTGATAACCTCGTTGATTGCATCGCGCACTTGCAAATTTTTAATCAAGCCCAATCCGCCAGTTGAGCGCATTTCATCAAGTGTGCCGCTGATTAAAGATGCAGGCACAAGTTTTCCGGCATGCAGGAGCCCGTTGGCAAAATTATCCTTTCGTGCCTCTTCAATACGGCAGGCTTTAAGGCTTTCATTGACCAGAGCTATATTATTGGCGTTATTTTGCATGAATGCTTTCATGAATTGCGTGGAATTAATAGAGCGTGTCATATCCGCATGCAGGCGCAACAAATAATTGTCGGCCAAAATACCTTGCTGTCGCGCGGTGTTAAGATTGGAAACTTGCAAACCCATAAACACACCAAAGACGACGATGAAAAAATCCAAAAATACCGCGAACCAATTTTGGTCGCGCACATGTTTTGTGATACTGCGTAAAAGCATCCCTTTCCCCTTTCTTTTCCTGGCCCCTTTTTGCGGTTTGTAGCAATTTCGAGGCGGGTTGTCTGTAAAAATTTGGGTGGTGGTGTTGCGGCCTTAAACATCCAAACCCCTCACCTTGTTCCTCTCCAATTGGGCAGCCAGTAAGAAGTAGTATTTTGTTGTAACCCCAACACTCCGCTTTTATCCTTTAGGGCACCCCGTTGCAGAACGGGGTCCACCTTTCGACTAGGTGAAGGCTGGTAGATGGACCCCGTAATATGCTTGCATCCCTGAAAGGGGCGACGGGGTGCCCTAAAGGATAAAAGCGGAAATAAGGATTAAATAAAAAACGTATCCACGGTTTTGCGAGGGCTCTTATTGTTCGAACCATGAAACTCGACCTTATTGAAATAAACAAATTGTCGCCGCCTGGACTTTGGGATTTGAGGGATTTGCTTTCGGTGATTGCTATGCTGCGCAGCGCGATTGCCTCTGGGACTGGCAGGTCCTTATTCTTTTATGGGCGGTTGATGATGCAATATTCTGAAAATCTGCGCGAAAAGAAGCGGGAGAACCTGAATATGCGGATCAAGGCATGGGTGTTACAATGCCCTGTGCGGGCGGCTCATGTGCGCGGTATTATCGGCGCGGTAGCCATTGGGCAGTGGCGTAAGAACCGATTGGCGGACTATGCACTGACCAAATATTTTGGTGATTGGCGTCGCAAATGGCCAAACGGTTTTACAAATCCAGACGGTTTTATAAATAATGATACGAAGTTAAGGCGGCAAACCGCACCAAAATTCACCTGTCAGCCACGTGCATATAAATGGAAATTATTTGCTTTGGTCAAAATCGTTAATGTGCGCAAGTTTTTGTTCTGTACGTCAAAACCCGATTTTCAATCCAGTGTTAGGCAAGAGAGTGAAATGCAAGATGCTTATTATAAGCTCTGGGGTGTGGATATTCTGCAAACTGGTTGTGCGGGACAATGGACAACGCCGCGCGGTGCGCGCTCATTCAAACCTATTCGGTTCACGCCTTATGAATTGGAATTGGATGAATTGGAAGTTGAACCAGAAGAAGCTAAAGATTTAGAGCAAATTACGCTCACCGTGCAAGACGCGCCCAAACGAATTAAAGATAACACTCAGACCGAAACCAAATCTGGTGAACCGCCTCCAGATAAGAAACCACCTTAATGGCTCCCAACAAAAAATGAAATCTAAGAATGGCAATAAACTTACGCGCCAATCCGTACCGCTATGGTTTGGAGTAAATTATTTAAATTTTGGCAAGTCCGCTTTCATCTGCACGCCTTGCTGCTCTGCCGCCAAGGCTTTGGCGCGCATGAAAGCTTTGAACTCGGGCGCGTTTGTTAGCGCTTGTAAATCGTTCAGATTAGCTGTGGCTTCTGCGGTGACGCTGAACAAGTCTTCCAGCTTTTCCATGTCGGTTTTCTCGCGTGGGTATACACGAACCTGGACTTTGGTGTCTGCGTCAATTTCGGCGAGGTCTTTAGCAATTTCCAGCGCTTTCATAAAACCGCCGATCTCGTCGACCAGGCCTATCTCTTTTGCTTGCTCACCTGTCCAGACGCGACCACGGGCAATTTCGCGCACACGTTCAATGGACTGCCCGCGGCCCTCCGCGACCCGGCTGGTAAAATCGACATATATATCTTGCATGCCTGCATACATGCCTTGGCGGTTGCTTTGAGACCATGGTTCAAAAGCAGAATAGGCGGAGGTAAATTCGCCGCCCATAGAAATGGATTCGATATTGTATCCGATTTTTGCCAATGTGTTGCGCAGTACAACCTTCCCGCCCAGCACACCGATGGAGCCGGTTACCGTTGTCGGCATGGCAATGATTTTATCTGCGGGGGCGGCAACATAATAACCGCCGGAGGCTGCGTATTGGCCCATAGAGATGACAACGGGCTTGCCGGCTTCTTTGGCTTTGATAACCGCGTCCCAAATTTGATCGGACGCCGTGGCGGAACCGCCGGGCGAGTCGACCCTAAACACAATGGCTTTCACCTTGTCGTTTTTAGAGGCTTTGATCAGGGCTTCGGAAACCGTATCACTGCCCATAGAGACATTATTAGAAAACGGGTTAGAGCCGTCTTCGGAACCGCCCTGCACCACGGCACCTTGGCCGCCGACAAAGGCAATGATCGGGCCGGTATTGGCGCCGGTACCGTAAGAGGCGACGCTTTGGAATTTAGCATCTTTGCCGGCTTTCTTCTTAGCGTAGTCCTTGGCATCTACGAAATGCCCAAGTGTATCCACATAGCCAAGCTCTTTGGCTTGCTCTGCGCTGTGCGGGGCATTGTCAAGAAATGCGAGAAAATCTGCTTTCGAAATATCTCTGTCCGCAGTGATATTTGCCACACTACTGTCCATGATGGACTGCAACAAAGATGTTATGCTTTCACGGTGCGGCTCGGTCAGGGTCTTTTCTGTATACGTGTTGGCCGCGTTTTTATATTCGGCAAATTTGATAAATTCAGGCTTGGCATCAAACTTTTCAAAGACGCCACCCAAAAATTCTATTTCAGCCCGCATACCAGCCAGAGAAAATCCCGTTGTGTCTTGCAACCAAATTTCATCAGCAGCAGCAACGGCCATATAGGCGGAAAGGGCCGTACCTTCAAACCCCTGTGCATGGGCGACGACGAATTTACCGCCCGATTGGAAATCTTTGATAGCAAGACGAATTTCTTCGGCTTGAGCTGGCGCCATGGCCCAGCCATTGGCACGGATAAACAGGCCTTTTATTTTTTTGTCGTCTTTGGCGCGGTTCAGGGCGCGCACGGTGGTGACCACGGAGTTTGGCTTGTTACCAAATATGCCGCCGCCGCCAGAATGGTCAAGCATACCGCGGCGCAAGTCCAAAGACAGGACAATAGCATTGCCTGTCACCTTGTCTTTTTTGGCGGCGGAGCTAACGGCTGCACCAATAATCATTATGAAAAGAAGAAACATCAAGAACATGGCAACAAAAAAGCCGAGAACAGATGCAAAGAAGGAGGTGAAAAACTGACGCATGAAGACACTCTTGGTTATTATTAATCGTTATAGGGAGCACACATACATGGTAATTTACCTATCGCCAAGTCATTTCTCGATAAACGATAATAAATTATCCGTGAGCAGGTTAATGGCGATTGTTTGCCCGCGACAAATACGTTGAAGCAGAAAGCTGTACTTTAGCATGAAAAACCGATTGCATTGTATGAACATAGGCGATAATAAGCGCCCCTTGCTAGGCTCTGGACTTGTTTTTGAGCTTTACGCTTTTGGGGCGTAGCCAAGCGGTAAGGCATCGGGTTTTGATCCCGTGATCGTTGGTTCGAATCCAGCCGCCCCAACCATTTTCTGGTCATGCTCATATTTATTTTTAACTTTCGCCGATATTCTAGGTATTGGTTAGCGTTGGATTTTCTTTTAACCTGACACGCGAAATTTAGATGAATCGCCAATTCGCAAACGAAAAAATATTGCGAGTCAAGAGCAAAATTTATGTAAAAACGAAAAAAAAATGCGTTTTGAAGCATCCTAACGATTGATTAACGCGAAAGAGCCGTGTAAGCCTGTCTGTAATAATAACAATAACAAAGTCGTTCAAAATGTAGTTGAGCGAAAAATTAGGGAGCTATGTGTGGTGATTATTCCTGCAAAGGTAAAAGCGTTGGCGGCAACTGGATTGGTAGCAACAGGGTTGACTGCAGGCATTTTGGTTCCTTCTGCATTTGCTCAAAATGCGGAAAATGAGACGGCCTATAGTGAATTGTTGCACGCAATTGCGGCGCAGAAAATTACTTTGGCGCAACAGCAGTTATTTGTATCGCAACAAGATGTTAAAATTGATGAATTAAATTCACAAATTGACGGCCTTGATGACTGGAAGGCTGAAATCACACCTATGCTTGGTAAGATGACAACAGGCATTGCCGGTCAAATCAATTCTGATTATCCGTTCGAGATGGAGCGGCGCGGGCCAAGATTGCAATCGTTGCAGGGCTCAGTTGATGACGCCGCTACATCCGTAGGTGATAAATACCGCAAAGCGCTTAATGTTTATAAGCTGGAAGTCAATTACGGGCAAAGCATGGAGGCCAAAAAAGGCAACCATCCAATAGATCCAACCGTGCGCGTGGGCGCAGATCGCTGGGTCAAGGATGAAAACGGCGACGTAAAAATTGATAAAAAGACCGGGCTGCGCGAAGAGATATTTGATGGCTCCTATTTACGTTATGGTCGGTTGGCATATGTCTATTTACAGGCAGATAGTTCGCAAGCAATGCGTTATGATTTGGCTGCAAAAGAATGGGTAGAATTACCAAAGAAGCATATCGCAGACATACGCCGCGGCGTTAAAATTGCGAGCGGTGAGGCGGCGCCAAATGTTGTAAAGGTGCCTCTATATCTCAATCCTTGAATTGGGTAGGTTTTGAGCTTTAAGCTCGTCGGTGTTTCCTGATTAGAAAAGAGTGGAACACCAAACGTGATACGGGTGGTCTGTAGAGCGAACATTGTTGAAACTAGATCGGAAGGAAGACATGTCGAAAATTTCAAAAATCGGGCCAAAAGTCAGGAATGTCCTGTTGGCTGGAGCGTGTGTGATGGCTGTCGCCGTGCCTGCGCAAGCGCAATTGGAGCAAGCCTTAAGGGTGGCTTCAAGTTCAACCGCAGCCAGTGCTGCGTCGCAACAACGGGTTGAGTCTGCTGATGATGATGCAGAAACAGCAGCGCGTGATTACCGTGCGGTCTTACAGCAAATCGATAATATGAAATTGTTTGTTGACCAGCAAGATATATATCTACGTGGTCAGGCTGGGGATATTGAAGCGCTTAACCGTCAGCTTGGCTCTGTGGAGCAGGTCAAGCGCGGCATGGTGCCAATGATACTTCTTATGGCGGCGCGGATTGAAGATTCCGTCAATAGCGACATGCCGTTTAAGATGCGTGAGCGTCAAGAACGCCTAAGCCGTATGAAAGACGTTTTGGCCGATCCGTCTGTGACGCCAACAGAGCAATATCGTCAGGTATTAGCGGCCTATAAAAATGAAGTGGCATATGGTCAGGGCATGGATAGTTACGAGGGCGCACATCCATCCGAGGCAGGTGTAAAGGTAGATTACTTAATGTTTGGACGTATATCTTTGATTTATATGTCTAAAGACGAGCAAGATTTGGGCTATTATGACAATAATAGTAAAGAGTGGAAGTCATTGGATGCGAGCAATGCCTTGCAAGTGCGTCAAGCCATCCGAATTGCCAACGGTGAAGCGGCTCCAGAAATAGTATTTGCACCCGTTTTCGGCGCGCAGAATTAAAGAAAGAGGATATTTAAAATGATTAAAGTATCAAAAAAATTAAAACAGTTGAGTGCCTTTTTCGTAGGTGCGGCTATAATGGTAGGGCTGGCAATGCCGGCGAATGCACAAATAAACTCTATTGGTGAGTTGTTGAATAAAGTGCGACAAGATGCACAAACCACCAAAGCCGAAAATGATAAGCGTGAGCGCGAATTTCGGGCGCGTGCCAATGAGCAGGCCTCTAAATTAGCATCTGCACGTCGGGAGCTTCGTGCTCTTGAGGCGCAGGTTCGTAAGGTCGAAAGACAATTTGACGCAAATGAGCTTGTTATTGCTCGCCTAGACGGTGAGCTAAATTCAGCACTTGGTGAATTCCGTGATGTGTTTGGTTTGGCGCGTTCTAAGGCGGGTGAGTTTAAAGCGACATTGGATGCTTCATTAATTTCAGCTGAAAAGCCTGGACGCACTGAAGTGCTTGGTAAAATTGCCAACTCCAAAGCTTTGCCAAGTTCTGATGAGCTTAACCAAATCTGGCAATTAATGCTGGACGAAATTAAGGCCCAGCGTGAGGTTGCAAGTTTTGAGGCCAATGTTGGCAATAGCAGCAACCCTGGTGAACTTATGCAGGTTACCCGTGTTGGTGCCTTTGATGTGTTTACCAATGCGGGCGGCGAGTTTTTGGAGTATAAAAATTCTAAAGATCCGAAAGTTCTGCCATTGACTTATCTAGGTAAGCAGCCTGGCGGCGCCATTAGTAAGGCGGCGAGCGATGTATTGAGTGCCGGTGCTGGTGATTTGGTTCTTGGGCCTGTTGACCCAACACGTGGTAGCTTACTGAAAGCATTGGAGCGTGTGCCTGATAGAAAAGAGCGCGTTGATCAAGGTGGTCCGATTGGTAAAATCATTCTCCTTGTTCTTGCGGTTGGTGGTATCTTTGGTGTGCTGAATATTTTCCGCTTGTTCATGATTTCCTCTGCGGTGAAATCGCAAAAGAAGAAAGCCAAGCCGTCTAAATCCAACCCACTTGGTCGCGTTATGATGGCGTATGACAGCGTGAAGGGCAAAGACGAAGAGGTTATCGAGTTGAAGCTTGATGAGGCAATCCTCCGCGAAAGTCCGAAGCTTGAAGTTGGCTTGAACCTTATGAAACTTGGTGCGGCGATTGCACCTCTCCTCGGCCTGCTTGGTACGGTGACAGGTATGATCAAAACCTTCCAGGCGATGATGATTTACGGCGCTGGTGACCCACAATTGATGGCGGGCGGTATTTCCGAAGCCTTGGTTACGACCATGCTTGGTCTGATTGCGGCTATTCCCCTCTTGGTTCTTCACAGCTTCTGTTCATCGCTTGCACGCGGTGTTCAAGGAACGCTTGAAGAGCAATCTGCCGGTATTGTGGCACGCCATGTAGAGAGCCGCCGCGGTTAAGTTGCGGTCTCGCTAGAGTATGGACCCGTGTCGAGCGGGTCCATGAATTGCTCGCATATTCAGTTGGCCCAATTGCCAACAAATAAATGCGGGTTTGGAATAGGGATTAGGAAAAGGTATTGATATGCCAGAATGGTTAAATCCGAAACTAGCTTATGAAGGGCTATTAGATTTTTTTGCTCAAGGCGGCGTAGTGCTCGTGCCAATTATGATTGTTGCCTTCATGTTGTGGGCTTTCATCATGGAGCGCCTTTCATATTATATGTTTGCACACAAACCGTTGGAAAATCGTTTGAAGGCCGAATGGGACGCCCGCTCGGACAAGCGTTCGTGGCGCTCACGGGCAATTCGAGACGATCTTGTTTCGCAAGTAAAAATGCACACGGATAAAAATGTCGGGATTGTGCAGGCACTTGTCGCCGTTGCGCCTTTGCTTGGTTTACTCGGGACAGTGACCGGCATGATTAAAGTGTTTGACGTTATGGCGCTTTCTGGCTCTTCCAGTGCGCGATTAATGGCGGGTGGTGTGTTTCAGGCAACCATTCCGACGATGGCGGGCATGGTTGTCGCATTGTCAGGCTTATATTTTTCAACCTGGTTGCCAAAACGCAGTCTGCGCGAAACCGCAAAATTTGCGGATGTGTTGGAAATAGGAGAATAGCATGAGAAGACGTGTACGCCACGGCGGAGATGACGCCGATGTAGATATGACACCGATGCTCGATATCGTGTTTATCATGTTGATTTTCTTTATCGTTACGGCAACATTTTTGGACGAGAAGGGTATTGATATAACCCAACCACCTCCGCCGCCGAACCAAGATCAAAATGATAGTTCAACACCTGCGATTTCCGTCTATGTCGACGATAAAAACAGATGTTCTGTGGACGGGCGCGGCTCGGATTGCGACCGTGTGGTTCTTACAGTTGAAAGTCTTTTGGCCGATAAGCCAGGGGCAAGCATTATTCTTAAAGTGCATGAACTTGCGGATACACAGTATCTAATTGGCTTGAAAGATAATTTTGACGACAAGGGTTTGGCCTCTAAAATCGAGATTATCAAAGGGTAGTGTAATAAAATTACAAAAAAGACTTGTAATACAATAACAAATGTAATAGGGTAACAAAATGGCAAGACGTAGTCGCGTAGCAGTTGAGGCAGAAGACACAGAGTTGAATATGACACCTATGTTGGATGTTGTGTTTATTCTTTTGATCTTTTTCATTGTGACCTCGGTTTTTGTTAAAACGCCGGGCATCGAGCCTGTAAAGCCGGAAGCCGTAACGGCTGAACCTTTGCCGCCGGGCATTATTGTTGCGGTGAGCCGTGATAATGAAATTTGGATAGATAAAATGCCGTATGATATTAATGAAATTCGCCCAGTAATACTGGCGCTTCGCGATGAAAACCCAAAAGCGGGCGGTATTATTCAAGGCGATGCAGAATCGCAAGCCGGTATTGTAAACCAGGTTCAAGAAATTATGACTGACCTTGGTATTGATACACGAGTTGCAACGGAATAGGAGTTTAAAATGAGCGGATTAATACGTTGGATTTTCGGTATAGTTTTAGCAGCTGCCGTTACCTTTTTCTTGTTCACTTTGATGCGTGTTTTGATCAAAGGTGAATTCAAGTTAGAAGAAAAACAGGAAAAAATGAGTTTTGAGGTCAATGCAAAAATCGAAGAGGTAAAGGTCACGCGCAAAGACGTTAAAGTGTCGAAAGTGCGCCGTGTCGTAACACCGCCGCCGCCGCCAATGATTGAGCGCCAGCAGGCTTCTCAGCCTAATGTGCCAATTGCTTCATTGGAAGGCGCTATCCCTGAATTTGAAACGCCAAAACTGGATCGTCAAAACTTTAAAATTGCCGTGTCTGATCGCGACGCCCAGCCTTTGGTGCGGATTCCGCCGATTATGCCGCCGCGCGCTGAAAAATCAGGCCATTGCAAAGTGCGTTTTGATGTCAGCCCGCAGGGTGCGCCTTTTAATGTAATCGCGACCTATTGTACCGGCAGTGTTTTTAAGCGGTCTTCGGTAAAATCAGTTCAAAAATGGAAGTATAATCCAAAAATTGTTGATGGTCGGTCTGTGGCGCGTAAAGGCGTGGAATCACAAATCACCTTTAGGTTAACCGACGAACGCGGAAAAATGATCCCCGAATAGCATTGGTGCTTTTGCAACCGATTGGAATTTTTAGACGAAGTAAATGGAGGCTTATGTGACATCCTCACTAAACCAAAAACAAAGCAATAAAAATACGAAGCCTTCACTACTGAAGTTTTTAGGGCGCGGTGTTAACATGTTGATATTGCCCGCCGTACTGTGTGGTGCATTTTATGCTGTGAATGTTGAAACGGCATTCGCCCAGAGCAATAATGAAGAAGAGGAACCTATAGAAGGTCGTCAGTTCAGTGCGAAAGCCGGCGGTATTGTTAATGAAGCCCTGACCGCAATTAATGAAGAACAATTTAGCGTAGCTTTGGCGTCATTGAATAAGGCACTGGCACTTCCAGATTTAAACCCATATGAAAAAGCGACCATACACCAAATGCGCGGCAGTGCCTTTTATGAGCTTGACCAATACGGCTCTGCCATTCAGGCCTTTGAAGATGCAATTCGCTCAGGCGGATTATTACCCAATGAAAGCTCTAATTTGCGGGTGAATATTGCACAATTGCTGATCGCCAATGGTCAGCCCGCCCGCGGTGCGCAGATGTTGGAAGATTGGGACCGTGCAGGCGGCACACTTACGCCGAAACATATCGAGTATTTATGGCAAGCTTGGTCGCAAGCTGAAAATTATCGCAAAGCTTTGCCTTGGGCGCAAAAATGGTTTAATGCCGCCAGCCCCAAAGAGCGCAAGCATTATGATTTGCTAAACTTCATGTACAACAACCTTAATATGCCTGCGCAACAGGCGGATATCGTCAAACAGATGATTGCACGTTGGCCTGAGGATAAAAACCTGTGGCAAGTTTGGAAATCACTGCTTGCCAATGGTGGCCGTGAAAAAGAATCCTTTGAAGTGACAAAGATGCTTTATTTGGGTGGTGCACTGGACACACAACAAGAATTTGAAACTGTTGTTCAATATTATGGTTTCTACGACATGCCTTATCAGGCAGCTCAGATTCTGCAGCGCGAATTAAACGCAGGAAATATCCGCGAAACACCGGAAAAACTGGTTCAACTCTCTGATTTGTTCCGTCAAGCCCGTGAATATAAATTGGCTATTCCTGCCTTGGAAAAAGCGGCAGGTTCTGCTGGTAAAGCAAAACTGTATGCGGATTTGGGTGAAGCTTTATATAAAGAGAACCGGTGCGGCAAGGCAGAAGCGGCGTTTCAAAATGCCATGCGTCTTGGTTATGATCAGGGAAAATCCTGGATGCTAATCGCATCATGTCGGTATGATGATGCTGCCCTAGAACAACGACCTAAATGTCCATATACGGAGCAAGATGAAGCAACGCGTCCTTGGTCAGTAAAACGGACATCTGCATATTCTGCTTTTGACAATGTGCCCTCATCGTCTAGAGAAGCCAGCAATGCAAGAAAGTGGATGGGCTTTATCTCAGGCGAGAAAAGCAATTTGAAAAAGCGCTGTATATTTGAAGCCAATATCGAATGGCAAAATTGCCGCGACGATATTCGCCGTGCTTATAAAAGTGAATTTTTGGACGGTAAATTTACGCTTAATGATGAAAAGTGTACGTCCTATATTGCCAGGTTTGACAAAGAATTCCGAAAAGACGTCAAAAAAGCTGAGGAAAAAGCCGAGTAAAGCAATTTGATTAAATTGATTTAGGATTTTCACCTTTAACATTATAAATTTAAGCCCGAGTAATTATTGCTCGGGTTTTTTTGTTTATCAATATCACATTATTGCGAGACCCTTGAAGTTGTTTTGTGTAAGCTCTAAATCATAGGCCAACAGGAGAGAACGTGTATGTCAGACGATAGTGAGCCACCGATCGAAAATAAATCTGAAATGATCAATTGGATTGCGGCTGGCTGTAAACCTAAATCAAATTGGCTCATCGGTACTGAACACGAAAAAATCGGCTTCAACCAGAAGACATTAAAACCACTCCCCTATGATGGGGATACAGGTATTTATGCTTTGCTCCATGGCCTGAAGAAATTTGGCTGGCGCGAAGTTGTTGAAAATGGGTATTTGATCGCACTCAAAAGAGACGGCGCATCGGTATCACTTGAACCGGGCGGACAGTTCGAACTTTCAGGGGCTCCACTGGAAAGCATCCATCAGACTTGTGGTGAAGTGAGCCGGCATTTACGCGAAGTCAAAGACATCGCAGACGGCATTGGCGCAGGGTTCCTGTCTTTAGGGTTTCGTCCAGATACAAAATTGGCGGATGTTCCAGTCATGCCCAAAGGGCGTTATAAAATCATGCGCGAATATATGCCCAAGGTCGGCACCCACGGCCTAGAGATGATGTTTCGCACATGCACGGTTCAGGTTAATCTAGATTTTGCAACCGAAGCTGACATGGTCAAAAAAATGCGGGTTGGGCTGGCTTTGCAACCTATCACCACGGCGCTGTTTGCGAACTCGCCGTTTACCGACGGTGTGCCGAACGGGTATAAATCATTTCGCTCAAGGATATGGTTAGATACGGACCCTGACCGCACAGGTATGCTGCCCTTTGCCTTTGAACAGGGTTTTGGCTTTGAACAATATGTGGATTATGCGCTAGATGTACCCATGTATTTCGTGCACAGAAACAAAAAGGGGGGCGGCGAGGATTATCTCGATGCATCAGGCAAAAGCTTTCGAGATTTTATGGACGGGAAATTGGATATCTTACCAGGCGAAAAGCCGACGCTTACAGATTTTGAAGATCACTTGTCGACTATTTTCCCGGAAGTTCGCCTCAAACAATTCCTAGAGATGCGCGGTTCAGATACGGGGCCATGGAACCAGCTTTGCGCAATGCCGGCTTTTTGGGTTGGTATCTTATACGACCAAGAAGCCCTGGATGCAGCCTGGGATTGGGTCAAAGATTGGCGCGAAGAAGAGCGCGATCAATTACGCCGCGGCGTAGCAAAACATGGTCTGCAAACAAAATTTAGAAATGGTACCGTTCAGGATTTAGCAAAGCAGGCTTTGGCGATATCGCGGAGCGGTCTGAAAAAGCGACAAAAATTAAATGCCTACGGCGAAACAGAAACCGAATTTTTGACGGACTTGGATGATATGGTCAAGACAGGGAAGAGCAATGCAGATAAATTGCTACAGCTTTACCGTGGTGCTTGGGAAGGTGATATCACCCGCGCATACCAAGATTGTATCTATTAAGTTAGAGGCCGCTGGCACCAGAAGTTGGCGAGCGTAAATCTGCGGCGCCATAGAAAAACCCGTCTTTATACATAATGGCATTAGCACGGCCCAAACCCGTGCGGTTGTATTTTCCCAATTCATCTTTGCTAAAAATAAATCCTCGCTCTTCAAGTATGGCGATCGTATCTGCCGATATGCCAGGCTCCGTAACAATGACATCAGGTAGCCATTGATGATGAATACGCGCAGCAGTAACGGCTTCCATAACGTTCATATCAAAGTCTATGACGTTGAGGATGGTTTGTAAAACAACGGTTATGATGGTGCCGCCGCCCGGCGATCCTGTTACGAACCAAGGCTTGCCGTCCTTTTTGACGATTGTTGGAGTCATGGAGGATAATGGGCGTTTGCGCGGTTCAATTTTATTGGCTTCGCCCCCAATCAACCCAAAGCCATTTGGTGCGCCGGGTTTAGAAGAAAAATCATCCATTTCATTGTTAAGAAGGAAACCTGAACCATCGACGCTATACCCACTGCCAAAACTAAAATTTAATGTTGTCGTTACCGCTACTGCATTGCCCCATTTATCCATAACCGAATAATGTGTGGTCGCAGGACTTTCTTTGGGTAAATGCCGCCCCGGCAGGATGTCCTCACTGCGGCTGGCTTTGCGCGTATTAATAGTTTCGCGCAGGCTATCCCCGTACAGTTTATCGGTAAGCTTTTCCACAGGCACGTCAAAAAAATCCGGATCGCCAAGATATTTAGAACGGTCCGCATATGCCCTGCGCATGGCTTCGATCAAGAGGTGTAGATAATCTGCGCCGTTATGTTCAAGCGCACCAAGGTCATAACCCTCCAGCATATTGAGCATTTGCACGACATGGACACCGCCAGATGACGGCGGCGGCATAGAGTAAATTTCATAACCACGATACCTACCTATGGCGGCTTTGCGGGTAACTGTATGATAATTTTTCAAATCGTCCAATGTGATAAGCCCGCCGCCCCTTTGCATTTCTGCCACCAAAAGGTCAGCAGTTTTGCCTTCATAAAACCCAGTAGAGCCTTTGCGCGATATGAGCTTTAAAGTTTTGGCTAAGTCTTTTTGCTTTAAGATGTCACCATGTTTATAGCGGGTGCCGCCTGGTTTAAAAAAATACTGTAAAGTTGATAGGTCTTTTGACAAAAAATCTTTACTTGCAGAGAGCCCTTGCGCCATGGCGTAGGACACAGGTATACCGCGTCCCGCAAGTTTTATAGCGGGGGCCATAACTTGTTTGCGGCTCATTGTGCCGTAGGCTTCCAGTGCATCCAGCAGACCCATTACAGAACCGGGAACGCCCGCAGATAAATGTGAATATTGAGCCTTTTGATTATCAACTTCGCCGTCAGCACCAAGAAACATATCCCGACTTGCAGCCGCAGGTGCCATTTCGCGAAAATCAAGCGCGATAACTTTTTCGGCTTTTGCATCATTCTCTTCTGCATCAGTATTGTTCAGGGCGATCATCATAAATCCACCGCCGCCAATATTTCCTGCATTTGGTAATGTTACGGCCAAAGCAAAACCAGTGGCAACCGCAGCGTCAACTGCGTTACCGCCTTGCGCCAAAATATCTCGACCGACTTCGGCGGCTATGGCTTCTTGTGCCGTAACCATGCCGTTCTCGCCAATTATAGGGTGAACAGGTGCGCTTTCATACGCTGAAAAAGATAAAGTCCCCGTAGGGTCAACCTTAGTTGGCGGCTTGTACGCTTTGGCTTGTTGAGCCAAGGCAGTCCCGTTTATAATGACTACGATAGCAAGGCTGGTAAATATGAGACGCAAGAGTTTCATGCCGCTTCTCCCAAAAGTTTGAATGTGAGAATAATTATGCACCAATATTATTATGAACTCCAGTTCTTTGAGTGTGACAACTTGCCTTGCCTTAACTTAACTTAACTTAACTTAACTAGCTTGGTACGTGGTTACCAGAAGCTACAAATTTAATACCGTTCATTATTGTAAAAATCATCCTTGCCACTGCTTTTAGACAAGGGTAAGTTTGACTGTAGTTTCTTGAGTAAAATTTAGGAAAATTGGGATTATGAAACCAACAAATACCAGCAATCCGGACTACTATCACAAAGTTGTAGATTGCCAGTGGGCCTGTCCGGCACATACGCCCGTCCCCCAATATATACGCTTGATAGCGCAGGGTCGTTACGGTGATGCTTATTTACTAAATAGAGAATCCAATGTGTTTCCAGGTGTACTTGGCCGCGTCTGTGACAGGCCGTGTGAACCAGCTTGTCGGCGTGGACGATTGGAAGAAGAGCCTGTTGCAATTTGCCGCTTAAAACGGGTTGCGGCAGATCACCGAGAAGATATTACGGCGATGCTTCCAAAAAAACCGCAAAAGACCAATGGTAAAAAAATCGCGCTTATTGGGGCTGGCCCGGCATCATTTACTGTTGCCAATGATTTGGCCCCTCTGGGGTATGAGTGCACGATTTTTGAAAAACTAAGCAAGCCGGGTGGCTTGATGCGCTCCAATATTCCGGCTTTCCGTTTGCCTGAGAAAGTATTGTCGGAGGAACTGGATTGTATTTTGGACATGGGTGTGGAATTGAAATTAAACGCACCTGTAAACAGCATGGACACATTATTGGAAGAAGGTTGGGACGCAGTATTTGTCGGGACGGGCGCACCGCGCGGGAAGGATTTAAACCTTCCAGGTCGGTGGCCCAAAGAAGGTGAAGAGGTCTGCGAAAACATCCATATCGGTATAGACTGGTTGGAATCGGTTGCCTTTGAACACACCAAGTCCATAGGTAAAAACGTACTCATCATTGGGGTTGGCAATACAGCAATGGATTGTTGTCGGACTTCACTACGACTTGGCTCCAACACTGTTAAGGTTATGGCGCGTAAGCCAAGGCAATTCTTCAAAGCATCTGTTTGGGAACTGGAGGATGCCGAAGAAGAAAACATAGAGATCATGGTCAATCACTCACCCAAAGAATTTGTCATAGAAAACGGCAAGCTCACCGGCATGGTGTTTGAATTGATGGAATACGAAATCGGCGAAAATGGCCGTATTACGAGCCAAAAAGTAACAGGCGAAACCACTATTACGTGCGACGATGTAATCCTTGCCATCGGTCAGGATAATGCTTTCCCGTGGATTGAAGAAACGACCGGTATTGAGCTTGATAAATGGCAAGTGCCTGTTGTCGACGAAACTACTTTTGAAAGTACGCGCAAAGGCGTGTTCTTTGGCGGCGATGCGGCCTTTGGCCCCAAGAATATTATCTGGGCAGTTGAGCACGGGCATCAGGCGGCAATCTCTATTCACAAACATTGCCAAGGAAAAATGCTCACGGGGCGTTTGCCCAATGATGTGGAATTGACATCAACAAAAATGGGAATGTTTGAATGGCGATACTCTAATTCATTTGATGCATCCCAGCGCCGCGAAATGACCCATGTGGAATTGACGAAACGGTTTGCTGAACTGGATATCGAAGTTGAACTTGGCTTCACGCCAGAGCAAATTGCAACGGAGGTCGAGCGTTGTCTTAATTGTGATGTCCAAACAGTCTTCGAGCCAAATTTATGTGAAGAATGTGATGCCTGTATTGACATCTGCCCAGTGGAGTGCCTGAGCATTACGGTAGATGCAGATGAAGACGATTTGCGGGCAAGCCTGAGCGCATCGGAAAAAATAGACGGGCAAGCGCTTTATGTGTCTGATCATTTACCGCTTACGAAACGGGTTATGATTAAGGACGAAAATGTTTGTTTGCATTGTGGTTTGTGCGCAGAGCGTTGCCCAACATCAGCTTGGGATATGCAAGAAGCACTGATACAAATTCATCATGCTGATGATCAAGATGATGGGCAAAAAACAGGGATTCAGTTGTGAGTGAACTTCGTGTAAATGATTTCACCATCAAGGTGGGAAATGTTAACGGGACCGGTTCAGCCAGTGCCAACGCATTATTGATGAAAATAATTTTTCGCATGGGCGTCCCTGTCGTTGGGAAAAATATCTTTCCGTCCAACATTCAAGGCCTCCCCACTTGGTACGAAATACGCGTCACAGAGAAAGGCTATCGAGGCCGTTCGGGTGACGTTGATCTTATGGTGGCCATGAATCCTGAAAGTTACAAACGCGACCTTGAAGAGCTAAGCCCAGGCGGCATCTTGCTGTATGATAATACGTGGCCGCGTCCGCACTTTCTAACCCGTAACGATATTACCGTTATTGGCGTTCCGTTGTCGCGGATGTGCAATGCCGCATTTAAAGTCGCCCGTTCACGTATATTGATGAAAAATGTGGCTTATGTCGGTGCCGTTGCTGCCTTGCTTGATCTGGATTTGGATATTATCAATACATTGTTGCGCGAAATGTTTGCAGTAAAGCCAAAATTGGTAGACTTGAATCTGCAAGCTATTTCTCTTGGTTATGATTATGCCAAACAGCATTTCGGCAATGTGAATAAGTTTAAAGTCAAAGCTCGCGATCTGACCAGTGATAAAGTCATGATGGACGGCAACACAACTGCGGGGCTTGGCTGTGTCTACGGCGGGGCGACATTTGGAGCTTGGTATCCAATAACCCCCTCAACATCATTGATGGATGCATTTGTCAGCTATTGTAAAATGCTGCGTGTAGACCCTGACACTGGTAAACATAAATACTGCATCACACAGGCCGAAGACGAGCTTGCCGCAGCGGGTATGATCATTGGTGCCGCTTGGAATGGAGCGCGCAGCTTCACACCGACATCCGGCCCCGGCATTTCCCTGATGAGCGAGTTTATCGGCTTTGCCTATTATGCCGAAATACCTATGGTTTTGTTTGATATACAGCGCACAGGGCCGTCAACAGGCATGCCAACGCGGACCCAGCAATGTGATATACAACTCTGCGCCCACGCATCCCACGGCGATACGAAGCATATTCTTCTGTTTCCCGCAGACCCAAGCGAGTGCTTCGACATGGCAGTGAACGCACTTGATTTGGCAGAACGTTTCCAGACACCCGTATTTGTTCTATCAGATATTGATGTCGGTATGAACGATTGGATGATCGATGAATTGACCTGGGATGATAACTATGTTCCTGATAGGGGCAAGGTTTTGACGCCAGAAGACCTGGCAGATATGGATAAATTCCATAGATATTTAGATGTTGACGGGGACCACATTCCTTACCGGACGTTGCCAGGCACTGACCCCAAGGGCGCATATTTTACGCGCGGTTCCGGGCATAACAAATACGGCGGCTATACCGAAGACGGTGCAGAATATAAGGAAGTGGTCGATAGATTACATGCCAAATGGGCAAGTGCAGCGGATAAAGTGCCAGCGCCCATTATCAACAAGGCCAGCAAGCCGCCGCAAGGCAACATAAAATTTGCCATTATTTCCCTAGGCTCATGTGACGGTGCCGTGTTGGAAGCACGTGACAAACTTGAAAGTGAAGGCGTTTATCTCAACTATATGCGTGTACGCGGTTTCCCGTTTCATGACATTGTCAAGGATTTCATTGACGCGCATGATCAGATATTTGTTATTGAGCAAAACAGAGATGCGCAACTGCTTGGCCTCTTGCTGAGCGAAATAGATGTACCGCGCGAAAAGCTAATCCCGATATTGCATTATTCCGGTGAGCCTTTGGATTATAAATTTGTACACGAAGCTCTTGGCAAAGAACTGAAGACGCGGAGACAAGTCGCATGACATCATTTACCAAACCTCTCATCCGCCGTAAAAACGAACCAACGAACGCGTTAGGTCTTATCCGGTCTGACTATGATGGTGCCATGTCAACTTTATGTGCCGGATGTGGACACGACGGTGTTACGGCGTCGATGGCGCGGGCATTTTTCGAGCTGTCAATAGAGCCGCACCGTGCCGTGAAAGTTTCTGGCATTGGGTGTTCGTCTAAAACCACGGCTTATTTCTTACGCGAAAGCCACGGCATCAACACCGTGCACGGGCGTATGCCTTCTGTGGCTACGGGTGCTATCGCGGCCAATCACGAGCTTGCTTATATCGGGGTATCGGGAGATGGCGACAGCCTATCGATTGGGTTAGGCCAATTCGTTCACGCTATGCGGCGTAATGTAAATATGCTCTATATGTTGGAAAACAATGGTGTTTACGGGTTGACCAAAGGTCAATTTTCCGCTGCGGCCGACATGGGCTCGACTGCAAAAAAAGGCGCAATCAATGAACTGCCACCAATTGATCCGGTGGCACTTGCATTATCGGTCGGTGCAACATTTGTCGCGCGCGGCTTCTCTGGTGATCGTGAGCAATTGGTACCCTTGATCAAAGCAGGCCTGAAACACAAAGGCTTTGGATTGATAGATGTGATCTCGCCGTGCGTGAGTTTTAATGACCATAAAGGCTCAACCAAATCTTATGAGCATACTTACAAATATTATAATCCTGCCATCCATGCAGACTACGTCCCGCCGAGCGCCGAGATAAAAGCCGCCTATAATGCTGGTGATGTTATGCCTGTCGAACTGCATGATGGTGGACAGATATCATTGCGGAAATTGGAAAATGGGTACGACCCACGTGACCGCGCCGCCGCCGTAAATAAGCTATTTGAAAGCGCCCAGAGCGAAGAAATTATCACAGGGCTATTATACATTAACGAAGATCAAAAAGACATGCACGAAATGGCACGTATGGAAGATAGACCTTTAAACACAATTCCGTATGCAGAACTTAATCCTGGCGCAGCCAAGCTTAAAGAAATACAAAAAGGCTTTCGCTAGTCCTTGGTGTAAACGCTAAAACTTTGCACTCAACGACATTTTGAAGTTGCGCCCGGGGAGCGGCACAACATCTTTTAGGAAAGAGGTGTGCTGGCGGGCATCTTGGTCGAACATATTGTTGATACTGCCGCGTACGGTCAAAGTATCATTAATTTTGTAGCTGGTTTGCACATTAACCAAAGAATAGCTTTGTGTGGGTAATTCCCCGGTTGCTAAATCGTCTTGCTTTGTACTGTGGTCCAGTTCGGCACGAAAACGCCAATTATCATTTTCCAATTCCACACCTACTGTAATGCCAAGTGGGGGGATACGTGGAAGCGCACTTCCGTCTGTGCTTAAATTAGCGTCAACAAAGTCAACTGACCCGTCTACTAAAACATCAAAACCATTGATTGTTGCTAGCATAGCGCCGGCCTCAAATTCAAAGCCTTTAAATACGGTATCTGCGGCAGAGAAACGAAATTCTGGTAAACCGTCTTGTTCTGCTCCCGTAGCACGCTCAAAAATATAGTCTTCATAATTGGTAGAAAATACATTGAAGCTGGCATGGGTGCGTCCCTTGCGAAAACGTATGGATGCTTCACCGCCCGTCGCGGTCTCATTGCCAAGGCTTAAATCTCCAATCTCAAATTGGTTGGTCGCCAAATGCGGCCCGTTAGAAAACAATTCTTCACTGGTCGGCGCGCGGGATGTACGAAAGAGGGTGCCGCCTATACGCGTCGTATCAGTAATGTGAAAATCGAGACCTGTGGATATACTGAAACTATCAAACTTACGGGTAATACTAGCGGTGTCATTTTCATGTTTGTTGTGTTCATAGCGCCCACCGGCTTCCAAATGCCAGTCACCTATGTTTAACGCGTGAAAAGTAAACAGACCAATTTGTGTTGAACGTGTAGGCGGTACAAAAGCTTCTTCGCCAATCGCAGAAAAATCGCGTTGTCGTAATTGCCCGCCGTAAGCGGCTTGCCAATTGCCACGCTCTGCCTGAACAAGTTCGGCGCGGAGTTCGTAGCCTTTATTAGCGAAGATTGTGCCGATTGCGCCGTCCGGCTCAATTTCTCGGTGTTCATAATCTGCGTATCCGCCGTTAAAGTTTAGCGTTTCAAACAAGCCTCCTATTTCTATACGGCTGACCCCGTCAATGCGTGTCTGCTTTAGCTTGACCGTTACGCCGCCTTCTTCTTCACCTGCATCATCGGCGTGCCCACCGGGAATACCGTATTCGCTGTCTAAATTTCGTACGGCTAGCCCGACTAGGCCGGTTTGGCCGATCCACGAAACGCCGCCAGAAATTGCACGGGAGCGTGCCGCCGAATTTTCGAGCACGTCTTGGGCTTGTTCGTGGTCATCACCGGCTTGCTCTTCTGTAGCACGCAGAACGGCGCTTTCTGCAAAACTGGGAATGCTGTAATCGTTAGTGTTACGATAGCTTGCATCTAAATGACCAACCAAATTACCATTGCCAAACTCTGCGAGTGTAAAATCGGCGCCGAGCGAACCTTCATAACCGTCATCGACACTGGAAAACCCCACACGTGCCGCACCTTTAATTTTCTCATCTGGAACCCTATCCGGTATACGTCCGTCAATCACATTGATGACCCCACCAGAAGCAGAGCTACCATAGCGTAATAAGGCAGAACCGCGAATAATTTCGATGCGTGTTGCCATAGCCGGTTCGACGGATGTGGCATGATCAGGGCTAGCGGATGAGGCATCTATTGAGCCAATGCCGTTATCTAAAATGCGGATACGGTCACCGCCTTGACCTCGAATAATAGGTCGTGAAGCCCCGGGCCCGAAAAACGTCGAGGACAGGCCTGGTACATTCTTTAAAGTTTCGCCAAGAGACCCAGCCAGATTGCTGGCAAGTTCTTCGCCGCCAATGACCGAGACACCAACAAGGCTTTCGCCTGTCGTCGCGGATAGAGGAGAACCCGTGACAATAATTTCGTCGTGGGGCGTTTCTTGGTGACCGTTTTGTGCGTGTGCCGTTATAGACGACATCAAAGCATAGGAGATAGCCGTTAAGCTGGTTGTAGTACGTAATAAAATATAGAGCATGGTTTACCCAACAGGTCTGTGCACGTATTAGCGGCGTGCGCGTTTAAAACAATTTTATAGAAAAATTATTGACCTGGAGGTGCCCGGGCTGTTTTGGCAATGGGTTGCTCAGATAACGGCTCTGAAACGGACGTCTTTGCAAATTCAAAAACAAGCGCTGGAGAAGTAATCGATATCTCCGCTGGTGGTAAAGCAATGTCGTCTTTTTCTTCGTCTGCCAGAACCGAAAACACGCAAATTTTATTATCATGATTGTGAGGAGCCGTACCATAATTTACGGCATGCGCAATGCTACCCGCTCGTGCACATAGAAAAAACGTCGTAACCAGAAGGGCAAATAGCCAAGAGCGATTATGAAGGATGCTTCTCATAAACTTTATATAACCAGAAAATAAAACTACGCAATACTATAACACACTTATTGCAGGCATAAAAAAAGCCCATCCAACAAGGAAGGGCTTTTAGTTTTAATAGTATAGGGACGGGCCCTAGTAAATTACCAGATTTTTACGCGGTCCTCGGGTGCGAGATATAGCGCGTCACCTGGCTGTACATCAAAGGCAGTATACCACGCATCGAAATTGCGCACGATGCCATTGGCACGGTATTCGCCCGGACTGTGTGGGTCAGCTTTGAGCCGTGAGATTAAAGCATCATCACGGAACTTGCGCTGCCAGATTTGGCCGTAAGATAGGAAGAAGCGCTGGTCACCGGTTAAACCGTCGATTACGGGTGCTTCCTTGCCGCCAAGGGAACGCTTATAGGCTGCGTAAGCCATTGTAATGCCAGTTAAATCACCAATGTTTTCACCTAATGTCATCTGGCCGTTTACAAATTGTCCCGGCAATGGTGAGAACTCATTGTATTGCGCGACCAATGCTTGGGATTTTGCTTTGAAGGCGGCTTCGTCTTCTGTGCTCCACCAGTTACGTTGTTTGCCGTCACCGTCAGATTTAGAGCCTTGATCATCAAAGCCGTGGCCCATTTCGTGACCGATCACAGCACCGATACCACCGTAATTCACGGCAGCGTCAGCATTTGGATCAAAGAACGGTGCTTGCAAAATAGCAGCAGGAAAAACAATTTCGTTCAGCGAAGCACGGTAATAAGCATTGACCGTTTGCGGGGTCATACCCCATTCTTCTTTGTCAATTGGCCCACCAAGATCGGAAATCATATCATTCCATTGCCATGCATTGGCTTGTTTAACAGATCCAATCAAATCATTTCTGTTTACTTTAAGAGAAGAATAATCAGTCCAGTTTTTAGGGTAGCCAATTTTAGCATAGAATTTTTTTAATTTATCTTTTGCTTCAATTTTTGTGGCCTCACCCATCCAGTCGGAATTATTGATACCGTCCTTGAAGGTCGCCCGTAGGTTTTCAACCAAGTCGTCCATTTGCTGTTTTGCAGCAGGTGGGAAATGACGTTTCACATATACTTTACCAATCGCCTCACCAAGCACACCGCTGACTTGACCAACGCCGCGCTTCCAGCGATCACGCTGGGTTTCGGTGCCGCGTAGAGCTTTGGAATAAAAATTGAACCGTGCGTTATCTATGTCTTTTGGCAGATAAGCCGCATTTGCACTGATATAATGGATCAACATATAATTGCGGATGACAGATATATCGGTATCACCAAAAATCTTTGCACTGGCTTGTAGCGCATCATTTTCGCGAACAATTATGATTTTCTCTGCGCCCAGGCCTGATGCGTTCATCATGGCCACCCAATCATATCCTGGCGCATAATTGACCAGAGCATCAATATCCATTTTGTTATATGTCAAATCACGTTCACGACGTTTGGCAGGGTCCCATTGGACTTCGGCAATTTGTGTTTCGAAATCCATGACGGCTTCGGCGTGTTTAAAGGCATTTTCAACGCCGGCAGCTTCTAGCATTTTTGCCATGAATTCCACATAGGCGAGGCGGTAGCCGTCAAATTTTTCACCTTCGTCAAGATAGTAGGTTTTGTTTGGCATGCCGAGACCTGACTGTGTGATATAAAAAATGTATTTATCAGTTTCCTTGACATCAACATCAACCCAACCACCAACTGGGGCGCGTAATGAAAGCGAAGGGTCGCCCATCATGGCCGCTGCCGCGCTGTGGTTTGCAACCGCATTGATGGCGGCAATATCAGCCTTTATCGGTGCAAGCCCATTTTTCTCTATTGTTTCTGTGTCCATGAAAGCGGCATAAAGATCGCCAATTTTTTGCTCATCACTGCCCGGAGTTGCTTCTGCCGCAGCCATATCTTGGATAATGGCCTTAACCTGGGCTTCTGAACGATCGCCTAGAATATTAAAAGAACCGTAATTGGATTTGTCAGCAGGGATTTCGGTGTTCTTTAGCCATGTGCCGTTGACATATTTGAAGAAATCATCGCCAGGCTTGACGGTCTTATCCATATTCACCAACTCGACACCAAATGAACCTAATTCAGCAGTTTTAATGTGCACGATGTCGGATTTTGTTGCCTTAGTTTGTGTAGTGGTTTTCTCACCGCACGCACTAAGACCAGTAGCAAGCCCGAGCGCCATAAGGCTCGGGACGATTAGTTTATTTAAGGGCATTGTTTTCTCCTGGTTTGTTGTAATTGGGGTTTGTTGTAATTGGGGTTTATTGTAATTGAGTTCTTTACTTAATTTATTGGGCTGGTAACGGCTCGGCGCCTCCTTCATCTGTCATAATATTGTCAATTTCATGACCTTCCAATGCAACAGCCATTTCCGGATCATAGGTGGAGCCAAGCGGTGGTTGCTTATGGCCCGTCCATATGCGTTTTGCCAAACGCTTGATGTCAATGCCGATGCCGTACATAGCAGGCACCAACATTAATGTCAGGAAGAAATCAAACAACACACCGAAAGCAAGCGCAACGATCATTGGTTTTAGGAACTCTGCCTGCGCTGATTTTTCTGCGAACATTGGCATCACACCGACAAATGTTGTGACGGATGTTAGCAATATGGGCCTAAATCTCGATACACACGCATCAACCATAGCCTGATAAGCACCCACACCTTTTGCGCTCAAGCGGTTGACATAATCCAGCAAAACCAAATTATCGTTTACGGCCACACCAGCGGCGGCAAAAAAGCCAAAGCCTGACATAATCCCGAGAGGTACGCCTGTGACGATACACCCAAACACCATGCCGACAAAGGCGAACGGAATAGCGATTAGTATTAAGAACGGTTGGCTATAGGATTTAAAGCCAACTGCTAATAAGAAGTACATGGCAAAGAGAATAAATATGCCTGATTGCATTAATTCCTTCATGAATGTGACTTGTTCATCATCTGCTTCAATTAACAAACGTTCGGCATTAGGGTTAGAAAGCTCCCACTGCGGCAAAAACACTTCATTGATATCTTTTTGTATGGTTTGGCGCGCTTGCGGCCCGCCGCGGATAACGCCCCCCACCCTAATAACTTGTTTGCGGTCACGGCGGTTAATGCGGCTAATGCCCGGTGCGAATGTAACATCTGCCACCGAGTAGAGCGGAACTTCTGTACCATTTGCCGTACGGATACGGAGTTGCTGCAACGAGTCGATGGAATCTCTGGCGGCTTTTGGATAGCGCAAAACAACCCGAACATCATCACCGTTTCTTGGAAGGCGTTGGACTTCACGGCCAAAAAATGCTTCTCGTACTTGGCGCGTTAATGAAGCCAGGGTAATGCCAAGGCTCTCTGCACCGGGTTTAAGGTTGAACTGCATTTCCTGTGACGAACTTTCTAGGCTATCCCACGTACGCACGATGCTTCCGTAAGTGCCCAGATGTTCTTTAAACTCTTTCATGGCACGGGATAAATCGGCTTCATTATCAGATGCAATGGCATAGTGAACTGTTGCGCTACCGCCGCCGCCGCGTCCACCCGTGGCATTAATGGTTACCCGAAAGGCATCGGGGATAGGGCCTAAATATTCTTCCAGTTTTTCGGCGATGTCCGTAGATGATATTTCATCACGTTGTTCCGCAGGTGCAAGACCAAGGAAAGCCTGAATGCGACGGCCATTGGCGAAGCTGCCCGGAGAGGGAATGAGATCAAAATCAACGCCAAAATCTTCTTCTGTATTGTTGTTTAAAGTATCAATGGCGTCATCTAATTGGTGTTGTACTTGTGCAAGTCTGTCAAAGGATGTGCCTTCTGGGAAAGATACTTGCGCCATTAACATGTCACCGCCGAAGTCCGGGAACATTTCTACCTTTGCCATATTTGCCTGAATGGCCGCAAAGGATAAGTAAAACAAACCAAGAAAAACGGCAACAGTCGCATAACGAAATTTAATGACCATAGCGATGAAAGGCCTGAAAATATGGCGGGCAAATGAGACCAAACTATCGGCCATCATCGCTTGAAAACGCGCAAAGCGGTTCATTTGTTCACGTGGAGGTAATGGTTTCAAATGTCTAAGGTGGGACGGTAAAATCAAGAAAGCTTCGACCAATGAGAATACCAAAGCTGCCATAACGACCAAAGAAATTTGTGATGTGAAATCCGAGGTTGAACCCGATAAAAACATCCAAGGCAAGAACACCATTATAGTCGTAATCACAGCGAAGATAACAGGTTTAGACACCATATTTGTCCCAGCTATGCTACCGCGCGTGCCACTAATCCCGTGTTCCACATGAAAATGCACACTTTCCCCGACCACAATGGCATCATCGACAACAATCCCGATCACCAGCAAGAAAGCGAATGTTGAAATCATGTTCAGAGAAATGCCAATAAATGGTGCGATGGCAAAAGCACCAAGGAAGGACACTAAGATACCAACGGTGACCCAAATAGCGACAGCGGGGCGTAAGAATATTGTCAAAATTAACAGGACCAATATCATACCCATGAATGCATTTGATCCAATCAAAGACATGCGGCTATCAAAACTACGAGATGCATCCATCCACATAGACAGGGTTAGCTCAGGTGGTAGGGCTTCGTTTTTGTCCTTGAGATATTTACGAAATTCTTTGCCGGTTTTGGAAACATTTGGTTTGTCGGGTGAATTCACTTGAAAAAATATGGCTTCTTCGCCTTTGAAATTAACGGTAAAATCAATATCTTGGAAACCATCTAAAACTGTGGCGACGTCTTTTAAGATTACACGTCCTCCATCCGCAGATTGCCTAATGACTATTTTTTCAAACTCTGAGGCGCTATCAGCTAAACTGCGCGCACGCAGTTGTAATTTACCGGCGCTGGTTCTCACCTCACCGGCTGAGAGATTGACGGAAGCCCCTGAAATGGCTGTGGCGACTTGTTGAAAGGTGAGATTATATTGCCGCAGTTTTTCTTCAGAAATTTCTATGGTGATTTCACGGTCAAGTCTCGTAATGTCCTGAGTGAGTTCTCCGCCGAATAGCTCTGCCATTTCGTCGCGAATATCATCAGCGATGAGCTGTAAATCCAGCCTCTCCATATCGCCGTGCAAAGCTAAAAACATATATTGAATTTGTACTGGCGTGCGCCTTACCGTTGGTCTGAAGGCATCTGGTGGAAGATTGATAATTCCGTCAACTCGGGCCTTAACCTCGTCGAGCAAAGTGTCAAAATCGGCGTTGACCTTGGTCTTGATTGTTACTCTGCCTCCGCCTTCAAACGCTAACGCCTGAATATTATCAATGCCGTCAATATCGTAAACGGCTTCTTCTATGCGCGTAATCATTTGTTCTTGAACATCGCGCGGTGAAGCGCCTTGCCATGCGGCTGCCACTTGAATTTCATTGACTTTTATGCCTGGGAAAATTTCTCTCTCAAGTTTGAAAAAGCCGAATAACCCAGCGACAATAATCGCCAACATAAGTAAATTGGCGGCAACCGAGTTCTTAGCCCACCATGCAATAAGACCACGCATTAGTTAGCTCCTTCTTTTTTCTTCCTTTTGCCTTCGCCTTGTTTGGCAACAGATTGTTTGCTTTCAGCCTTTTTATCTGCACCGTCTTTTTTGCGCTTTTTACCTTTTTTCTTCTTTTTGTTTTGGGCGGCTTTCTTTTTGGCTTGGGCATATTCTTTTTTAGCTATTGCGTAACTTTTCTTGCTGTCCGCAACTTTCTGTTTGGCATCTGCCAAAGGGTCATCGCTTTTATCGTCCTTTTTCTCTCGTTCGGCCTTTTTAGGCTCAATGAGAATCTTAGTTGGATCGTTGATATCCAAGACACGGAATGTGAGGCTGATTTGAGCTTTCTCTAGCGCAGAGACAATGACGAGTGCACCTGGTTCAATGCCGTTTAAAAGGACGGCGCGTTTAGGATTTGTATCGACGACTATGACATCATTACTGGTAGCAATGCCCTCTTCATTAACGGTGTAAACCTTGTCTTCTGGACGTAAGCCGTCGCGGGGAATGATAATGACATTCTCAATAACTTTTCCTGCAATCGCAGCATCAACAAAGAGGCCGGGCGCGAGTGGAAATTCACCATCCGCAGCGCCTACGCCATATGGGTCAAGAACTTCTGCTATTGCGTACATGGAGCGGGTTTGAGGGTCATAAGCTGCATCGGTTCTCATTATTTTGCCGTCCCATTCACGCAGTTTTCCACCAATTGTTGCAGACAATTTGACATCAGGTGCACTTTCGCGGCTTTTTGCTACGAAAGCTAAAGGCAAATTGATGCGGGCAATATCGGCATCGCTTAGCGCAAGTCTGACTTCGGCAATGTCGGTTGAAAAAATGCGCCCAAGCCGTGCACCGGGGTTTACAAATTGGCCAATGTCGGCAAATTTCTCGCGCACTTGGCCGTTAAAGGGTGCAGTAACGGCTGTGCGGCGAAGGCGGATTTTAGCGTTATCCAAATCAGCTTGCGCTGATTGCAGGCTAGCTTGTGCTTCTAGGAGTTGCGGTTGGCGCAATGTTAAGGCGGTCGCATCTTTGCCGTTGCCTAAATCATCCCAGTCAAGTTTAGCAATGGCACCTTCGGATTGTTCGCGCATTAAAACTTGCTCGGCTCTTGCTACGGTTGCTTGGGCACGAACAACGGCCACCTGATAATCAGACGGGTCGATGCGGTAAAGCACATCACCTTTGTTAAATATACCGCCTGAAATAAACTTGGGGGAAACGGTAATAACTTTACCGCCAACTTCTGGTACAAGATCTATTTCGGTGCGCGGACGGCTTTGCCCTTGTACATTCACTTTTAGCTGAACGGTGTCGGACACAGCCGTATCCGCCATCACAGCCAAAACCGGGCGAGAACGTTTCTTAATCTCTGGTTGTTTGCTGTTCGCCTTTAAAATGTTGCCTATGATAACGAACATTAAAAAAATCAATATCGGGCTTAGAAGAGCCATAATTATTGTCGTTTTTCGCCGTTTGCTGCCTTGCGGCAGGTTTTCAAAATTACCAATAGTTTCGTTACCCATTATAACGTCCTTTAGTTAGGGCTATTCGCAAAAAGAAAGCCTGTAAAATTTTAGTGCCGCGTGTAGCAGCAATATTGCGCTTAAGCTAGCGCGAGTACTCCTTATTAAGCAAGCTTGACTTGTTTAATTCAAGCTTGCCACTTTTGGCAGCGAGAGCTTTGGTCTTGGCAATTTTTCTCTATCTTGCTCTTGCCCATATAACCCACCGCCTAGCGCCAATTGCAATCTCACCCGATTGGCGAGACGTTCTTTACGCGCTGAAATATATTGCCCCTCGGTATTAATCCGCCTCGATTGGGAATCGAGTAATTGTAAAATACTGGCTAGTCCTTCCGAGAAACGCTGTTCCAACCGCTCTTCGGCTTTGCGCGCTTCATCCAAGGAGACCTGCAGCGCACGTTCGCGTTCTTGTAAATGCTCTTCGGCGTCCAACGCATCTTCAACTTCTCTATAGGCAGTGAGCGCTGTGTCAGCATAGGTTTCTGCCAGTTGAATGAGCACGGCATCATTTCGCGACACTTCTGCCCGCAAGGCCCCACCCTGGAAAATTGGGGCGCTTATGCCGCCCGTAATTGACGATACTAAAGACTCGATTGAAAACAACCTGGTTAGAGAACCCCCGCCCAAGGTCGAATTGCCGGACAATGTTAGCCTCGGCAAAAGGTTCTTTTTAGCAATATCTACCCTTAAGCCTTGCGCATGCATGCGTCGTTCCGCAGCCAATAAATCTGGGCGGCGCAAGAAAAGTTCTGCTGGTGTTCCTGTTCCTGTTAAATCAGGGAGCAGGGGCAAATCTGCGCTGGCGGCGAGTTCAGCTTCGGGGTAACGGCGAAGCAATGTTTCAAGTTGGCGCGAAATAGCGGCCGAGTTTTGCTTGCGAAACGCCAAAGTCGCCTGTGCATTCGCCAAGGCTGACCGCGCTAGACGGTAATCACTGGAACCTGATACGCCGCCATCAAATCTGCGTTTAGTAAGACGTAAGGCACGCTCTTGGGTTTGTACATTGCGCTCCGCTAGGTCGAGCTGCAAGCGGGCTTCAATGAGGTTGAACCAAGTTTGTGTCGTCGCCCCTGCAATGGACAGGCGTGTCCCTGCAAAGTCTGCATTGCTCGCCTCAGCGGCAAGGTCGCCGGCATTCGCCGTGTCGCGAACACGCCCCCACATGTCCACTTCCCAACTGACAGAATCGCCGAGCGAGAACCTTGAACTGTCCGGGCCGCTCGGTGAGCTATCAATGTTCGGGCTGTCTGATATGAATGTACGGCCAGCGGAACCTGTGGAACTTATGCTAGGGTACAATCCAGAGCGAGAGGATTTTGCGCTGGCTTCCGCCGCAGCTAGCCTTGCCGCCGCTAGGCGAACATTTGTATTTGCCCCCATGGCCTCGCTCACCAATTCGCTTAGAACTGGGTCATTAAATTCTGCTATCCAGTCCGTTGACGGCATGCGTTCTGGAGCTGGTTCAACCCATTTTGCTTGCGTACTTGCTTCGTCTTTTGGGGCTTGGGGTATATCGGCGGCGATTTCTGTTTTCCCAAGTTTCAAACCTTCCATACGCATATTTGCACAGCCAGATAAGGCAAGAAAACTTACACTTAATAATAAAATCGCCGACATTCCGACAGACTTTGATTGCATAGCCTTAACTCCTTTTGATTCCGATGGAAACCTTTAGGCCATACATACCGTCCTGTATTAGACTGTCAACAATTATTATTGAAAAACGATAATAAATTTAACCAGCAAGTGGTTGATAACCAGAGAAATTACCGCAGCGCGGCTCTGTTTGTGCGGGTGATTGCGCGGTTTGTTGCGACACGCCGGCGCGATGGCTGATATGCGAGTTGTGCATGGGATTTGCAATAGGGCTCACCTTTATCCGTCCCGCGGCCGCAAAACCTGAAATCCGCGCTTGTTGGATCGCCAAGCGGCCATTTGCAGAGGTGCTCAGTAATTGTCATGATTGTGGCGAATTCACCGTTTGGCAATGCTTTGGCTTTTAACGGAACAGGCGGTGGTGTAGGGGCCGGGCGCGGTGCAGCACGGCGCTTGACCGGTGCGCGTTTACGCGGCGCTGTTGCCATGCGCGGCGTCGCTGGTTTGGTTTTGCGTTTTGGCTTAACGCGACCAGACAGGCCAAGTCTGTGCACTTTGCCGATAACCGCATTTCGCGTGACGCCACCAAGCTTGGTTGCAATTTGACTGGCAGAAAGACCTTCCGCCCATAATTTAGATAAAATTTCTACTCGGTCATCAGTCCAAGCCATAATATTCCCCTCAAAATAATTTCGCAAACACCATATGTAGTGCCACTTTTGTGAAAACGGGGCAAAACATAAACAAATTCTCAATATATCGTAGCGATTTGTACACGAGATACAAGATGCAGTATCCAACTATCCACAGATTTCTATATGTAGTGGTGCAAATGTGCACGCATATGTGGTGTGCCTGTAAAGAAAAATTCGTAAAACAGGCTTGGCGCCTTGTATTGATGCTAATATTTCATATGCTCAAAGCTTATTATTATTCCAAGTCAATTTACTGATGCATAAACAGGCAAAATCTATGAACACAACATTGAACCCGGTGCTAAAAGCAAAAATCGGCCAAGCCAGAGAGTTTGGGCGTGTCAATTGGCTCGGACTTTGGACATTATATAAAAAAGAAGTGGCGCGGTTTATGCGGATTATTCCGCAAACATTGCTCGCGCCCATGGTTTCCAATGTATTGTTAATGACAGTATTCGTTGTTGCTTTTCCAGGTCGAAGTGGCGGCAATAGTACGGAATTTATTCGGTTCTTAATTCCCGGCCTCATCATTATGGGTATATTAAACAATGCGACAGCAAACTCTTCATCCTCCATGATGACGAGTAAAGTCAACGGCTCTATTACGGATGTTTTGATGCCGCCTTTGTCCTATGCGGAACTTGCCATTGGATTTATTGGCGGGGCAATTACACGCGGCGTACTGGTTGCATTTTCCACTTATTTTGCTTTGTCAATATTCTTTACATTCATAATTCCAGCCGTGCCTTGGGCTATGCTTTATTTTGCTTTATCTGCCGCAGCTTGCCTTTCTATGGTTGGTCTCTTGTCTGGGATATGGGCAGAGAAGTTTGACCAACTAGCCGTAGTAAACCAGTTCGTTATTATGCCGCTTAGCATGCTTTCAGGTACGTTTTACCATATATATGTCCTTAATGATTTTTTTCAAAAAATATCACTTGTAAATCCGCTATTTTATTTTATCGATGGATTTCGTTACGGGTTATTAGGTGAGGCGGACGGGAGCATTATGACAGGTGTCATTTACACAGCCATTCTTAATCTCATCCTATTTGTTTTCTGTTTGCGAGTATTGAAATCAGGGTGGCGTCTCAAGGCGTAAAGCACGTGAAATTTGGAGAATAACATGCCTCAAAATGATAATATCTATAATTGCTATGCGCCACCTGCCGAAGAGTTTGTGCGCGGAGAAGGGGTTTATCTTTATACCGAAGGCGGCGATAAATACCTAGATTTTATAGCCGGTATAGCGGTTAACGGCCTTGGCCATAACCATCCGGCTTTGGTTGGCGCTTTGACCGAGCAAGCCGGAAAGCTTTGGCATCTCTCCAACATGTTCAAAGTCAAAGGCGGTCTTGATTTGGCCGAGAAATATTGTGCGGCGACATTCGCAGACAAAGTGTTTTTCACCAATTCCGGCGCCGAAGCCGTAGAGTGCGCCATGAAAACGGCCCGCCGCTGCCAATTCGAAGAAGGCCGTCCAGAGCGTTTCGAGATCATCACCTGTAAGGGTGCCTTTCATGGCCGGACATTCGCGACAATTAATGCGGGCGGCAACCCAAAATACCTAGAAGGCTTCGGCCCGGCATTACCCGGATTTATCAGCGTGGAATTTGGTAGTATGAACGCTATCAAAGAGGCAATATCTGATAAAACCGCGGCCATTTTGATGGAGCCCGTGCAAGGCGAAGGTGGTGTGCGCGCACTTCCTGTTCAATTCCTAAAAGATGTGCGGGCACTTTGTGACGAGCATGGTCTTCTGTTAATATACGACGAAGTGCAATCGGGTGCTGGCCGAACTGGTAAATTATTCGCCCATCAATGGGCAGACGGCGAAGCTGACCCTGACGTAATGGCCGTTGCCAAAGGCATGGGCGGCGGTTTCCCCATGGGCGCATGTCTGGCCACGGCGCGAGCCGCAGAAGGAATGGTTGTTGGCACACATGGTTCCACATACGGCGGCGGCCCGTTGGCTATGGCTGTGGCCAGTGCCGCATACGACGAATTAACCAACCCCGATTTAATGGCCAATGTAAACAAAGTCGCCAATTTCATGACCCAACAGTTTGAGCGCCTGAAACAAGACCACCCCGAAGTGGTCGAAGACGTGCGCGGCAAGGGCTTGCTATGCGGAATGAAGCTTAAGAAAAAAGCTCTGGATGTGCGTAATCTAGCCCGCGCAAATAACTTACTTGTGGGTAATGCCGGCGACAATGTGCTGCGCATGGCACCACCGCTTATCATCAGCGAGGACAATGTAAGAGAAGCCGTCGCGATATTGGATAAGGTATTCACCGAAGCAAAAAGCATGGACGATTTTTCTGGTTAATGAATAGGGTCAGTTGTTAATAAGATAGCTCCCCCTCTAACCCCGCTCTTTCACGCGTAGGCGGGAATGAGCTGTGTTAAAGGGTGGAGGGGTTAGCCAACATGTCGCACTTGCACAAATTTTCATCACACCCATATCTTTAGCAGCAAAGAAATTATTGTGGAGATATGAGTTATGAACATTGAACAATATACCAATCGGGCAAAAGCGGTTGTACAGGCGGCGCAGTCTTTGGCAGTGCAGCATTCCCATCAGCATTTAACCCAAACACATATTTTGGCGAGCCTTTTGGACGAAGATAGCCCAAAAGAGAAAAGCCTAGTCTGTAACTTAGTGCACACTTCCGGTGCGGACTTGGATGTTCTGGTTACTGGTGCCCAAACTGCTTTAGGCAAATTGCCTGCGGTGGAAGGCACTGGTGCAGAGAACCTTGTCATGGCACGGAGTACTGCCAAGGTTTTTGCGCAGGCCGAAGCGTCCGCCAAGAAAGCAGGTGATAAATACATAACCGTTGAGGGCCTGTTTTTGGCACTGATACTCGGCGCTGATAAAGACATGAAAGCTTTGCTTGCGCGTGCGCGCGTTGAAGTTTCGCGGATTGCTGCGGCGATTAAAACTTTGCGCGGTGATAATCCCGTCGACAGCGAGACGGCGGAAGATGCCTATGAAGCTCTGGCCAAATATACCCACGACCTAACCGCAGCGGCTCGCAAAGGAAAAATGGATCCGGTCATTGGCCGCGACGAAGAAATCCGCCGGGTGGTACAGGTGTTGTCACGGCGTTCCAAAAACAACCCTTTGTTAATCGGTGAGGCCGGTGTTGGTAAGACGGCGATTGCCGAAGGGCTTGCTCTGCGCATCATTAACGGTGATGTGCCTGAAAGCCTAAAAGATAAGGATTTGTTGTCTCTGGATTTAGGTGCGCTGATTGCGGGTGCAAAATATAGGGGCGAGTTCGAAGAACGTCTGAAGGCTGTGCTCAAGGAAATCGAAAAAGCCGACGGGCAAATCGTCCTGTTCATCGACGAAATTCATATGCTGGTCGGCGCCGGGAAAACAGACGGGGCTATGGATGCGGCCAATCTCTTGAAGCCCACTTTGGCACGGGGAGAGCTGCACTGTATCGGCGCAACAACATTGGATGAATACCGCAAACATTTGGAAAAAGATGCAGCGCTAGCGCGGCGTTTTTTGACAATTTTTATTGAAGAGCCAAGCGTCGACGATACCGTATCTATCCTGCGCGGCATAAAAGATAAATACGAAGTCCACCACGGCATTTGCATTTCAGACGGAGCTATTGTCGCAGCCGCCAACCTATCGCACAGGTATATTACCGATAGGTTTTTACCCGATAAGGCCATTGACCTTATGGACGAGGCCGCGAGTAGGTTGCGCATGCAAGTGGACAGCAAGCCAGAGGAACTCGACGAAATAGACCGTAAATTGGTACGTGCCCGGATTGAAGCAGAAGCCCTGAAACAGGAGAAAGATAAAGCCTCCAAAGAGCGTCTTTCCAAACGGCAAGAAGAAATTGGCGAACTGGAAGAAGAAAGCAAAGATTTGACGGCTCGTTGGCAGGCGGAAAAGGCCAAATTGGCTGGGGCAACCGAGCTAAAGGAAAAGCTTGACCAAGTTCGGAATGTGTTGGCGGATGCCGTACGGCGCGGCGATTATGAAGCCGCAGGGCGCTTGCAACATGTGGAAATCCCGGAGTTGGAAGAGCAATTGCTTGTCGCAGAATCCGCAGGTGATGACGATACTGCCCAAGGCACAGCACTAGAAGCTGATGTTGTCAGTGCCGATATGATAGCGTCCGTGGTTTCGCGCTGGACGGGCGTGCCGGTAGAAAAAATGCTGGAGGGGGAACGGGACAAACTCCTGGCTATGGAAGATGTGTTGTCAGGCCGTGTCGTCGGCCAAGCGCAAGCTGTCGCGGCCGTATCGGACGCCGTGCGCCGAGCGCGAGCAGGTCTAAAGGATCCGGCGCGGCCCATAGGTTCGTTCATGTTTTTAGGGCCTACGGGCGTCGGTAAAACAGAACTTACCAAGGCGCTTGCAGAATTTATGTTCGACGACGACCAGGCCATAACCCGCATAGATATGAGCGAGTATATGGAGAAACACTCCGTATCGCGCCTCATCGGTGCACCTCCGGGATATGTCGGTTACGACGAAGGCGGTATGCTCACCGAAGCCGTGCGCCGTCGTCCTTATCAGGTCGTACTATTCGACGAAATTGAAAAAGCCCACCCGGATGTGTTTAATGTGCTGTTGCAAGTGCTCGATGATGGCCGCTTGACCGACGGGCAAGGACGCACGGTCGATTTTAAAAACTGCGTCATTATTTTGACCAGTAATATCGGCGCAGAGTTTCTTGTGGCGCTCGGTGATGAAGATAATGTTGATGTGGCGCGGGATGCCGTGATGGAGCAAGTGAAAGCACATTTCCGCCCTGAATTCTTAAACCGTCTCGACGAGATATTGCTATTTGAACGGCTGAAACCTGAACATATGGGCGCAATTGTCGATATCCAAATCAAGCGTTTGATGGGCTGGCTCAAGGATAGAAATATCACCATTGAGCTCACGGATGGTGCCCGTACATGGCTCGCAGAAAAAGGCTATGACCCCGCTTTCGGTGCCAGACCCCTAAAACGCGTCATCCAAAAATCTGTGCAAGATGAACTCGCAAGGCAAGTATTGGCTGGCACCATCAATGACGGCGACCCTGTGAAGGTGGATGTCGGCAAGGATGGGTTGAGCGTTAAAGTCGCCTAAACTCCAACTCACGAAATACAACAAGATTGCAACATAAAGTTACAATTTGTAACTTGAACATAAGCATATAGTCTTTAACCAATATTGGTGGAGGTCTTATGCGTATATTTCAGTTTGTTTCTTTGGCGTTGTCTGGGCTTATTTTGTCTGGCTGTTTAACGGTTTCGCGTGGCACGACTGAGAGCCTGAGCGTCATTTCTAACCCGACGGGTGCCACAGTTGTGGCAGAATTATTATTGAAATCCGGGCGTTTGGATACGGTCAATGAAAATGAAAATACGGTATTAAGCTGTAACCCGACGCCGTGTACCGTAGAAATACCCCGTAAAAATCATGCAAGAATTACTGTGCGCAAAAAAGGATACCAGCCCATCAAATTTCTTGCCGTTTCCAAAGGCAGCTCTCCAACCTCGACAATTAAACCCGGTACAGGTGTTGCTGGCATGGCTCCAGGCAGTCATGTCGTGGCGGGCACGCCAGAAACAATCACACGGTATATATCCGGAAATACAATGACGGCGCTGCAAATGTTGTCGTTTTTCGGAACGGCGGGGATGGTTGTTGATTCAGTCAGTGGCGCTAACCGGTCATTATCACCAAACCCTGTGACGGTTGTTCTGGCGCCTATAAAAACAACACCAGTGGAGAAAGTGGAACCAAAATGAAATATTTCGTTTTTATAATACTGTTAATGTCGTCGGGGTTAACGGCGTGCAATACAATTTCCCGTGGGAGTACGGACTACCTTAGGATTGATACCGTGCCACAAGGTGCAAAGGTAACCACCACAATAGAAACGTCTGAAAGCGAGAATAATTTTAATTTTAACGCTCAGAAAACTTATCGCAGTTGTGAGCCAACCCCGTGCCTTTTAGAGGTTGGCCGTCGACAGTCCTTTGCCATCAAAATAGAGCATGAAGGCTATGAACCGGCTGAAATAGCAATCCACGGTGATATTCCCATGCGAACGGCAAATCTAGATATGGCAGTGCCAGCTGGTTCAGTTGCTGCCAATATAGGCCTAGGTACTGCGTCCGGCGCTTTGGCTGGATCTTTTGCTTTGAGCTTTGCTCAAGTGTTGTTTAATCCTTATACAATCGGTGCCGCCCAAGTGCCATCAAGCGGGGTTGTCGCGGGTGCAACCGCGGCGGGAGCGGGCGTTGGTGTAGGGATGGTTGGCTTAGACCTTATGTCTGGCTCTTATGAAAATATTTACCCAAATCCAGTGATCATTAAACTGGCTCCAGAAGGAACACTCACGGCTACCGACCCAAATATGCTTATGTTTAATCTTAGACAGGCCAAAAAACGCGTAGCCAACATATATTGCAGAGGCAGGGCAAGTGTAAGCGCCAAACAGCGTAGGAAAGACTGTAATGCGGCGAAAGCACTGGACAAGAGACGCGATACGGAAAACGCAGAACTGTTGGCCAATGAACAAGCCATCAAGGATTTAATAAAAGACCTCAAACAAAAGTTAAAAGAAGAAACGGCGAAAGCACAGGCGGCGCGGCATAGCCAGAAAAATTAACTGCTAATGTGCTACGCGCCGCCGTCGCAATGCTTTTTTACTGTGCGTAATAAATCTAAAATGCGGGCTTTGTTTTTAATATCTGGCCCATCCTATGCATTGGCCAATTATTGCCTTGGGCAATGGTTGTTGCGCGACCATGATAGGTGCTTGGTGGGGGCTTATACTTGTGGTTATAATTCTAGAATACAGGCAAAATAAGCAAAAAACCTAAGGTTAATTTAAGTTAAAACAATTACGCATTTGGGAATAATGTTGTCATAAATGTACGAATTGTTCAGTGCTTATTTCGTGTGTAAAAATGTACGGCATAGGCACCCAAGATGACGGCTGGGAAGATGGCTATGGTTTTTGTAAGCAGGTAGCGTTTTGTGGTTAAATGTTCAGCGCCTATACAGGCTTGCAAAGTTGGGATGACCAAGAGGATTAAAATTAATATGATGGGCCAAAGGTTTTGTTTGTAACCTTTTGGCAGGTATTTGCTCTGTCCATATCTCACGAGTGCGCCCGCGACAAAGAAGCCCGTGCTTTCGATGAACAGCCTGACCGATAAGGCCAATAAAATAGATCCCTTAAAAACATTTGTCGTATAGACAAGGCGAAAAATGTGAAAGGCCAAGAATGTCCAGGTTATGAAAATCAGGTATGATATTATGATGAGTAGAACTTGCATAGCGGCTGGACTTGTTTTTATGCGTCCAGAAATAAAATACGGAAATGAGAGTGCAGCTTGGCGCCAGTACCACAAATTTGCGGAGCCGTCTTTATTGTGTTTTCGTTTTGCAAACTCTTCCTCAAAGTCGCCCAAAATGGGATCGCGGTTGGCCAGTGGTATAGATAAAGACAGTAAGGCTTGTGCGAGTTTCGGTGGTGTGCTCACTCGCTTTGCCCAAGTAGTGACCAGGTTATGACACCTTCGGATATTGCATTCAGGACGCGGTAGGATTCGCGAAGACGCATCTCGCCTTCGCTTTGAATTGCGAAAAATTTTTTGGCACGCCCACCCCGTTCTGCAGTTGCCGCGCCCATACGAGAACTTATGAGACCCTTGTTTTCAAGCCTTTCAAGTGTAGCGTATATTGCCCCAATAGTTGTTTCGCGGCCTGTGGTTTTAGTAATTTCGTTTTTTATCGCCACCCCGTAAGCTTGATCATTAAGCCGCATAAGTGCCGTCAAAACCAGGATTTCAAACTCGCCGAGATTTTTACCCTTATTTTTTTTCTTGACTGTCATACATTTTTTTCCTATTTATCCTACATAATAGAATATATTAGATTAAGGTCAAGTCCTTGCCTGCCTTTTACCAAAGGTAAGCGGTTTTTGCCAAATAAAAATAAAGGTATAAGCATGAAAAATTTTCTACACATCATCCTCGTAATAGTATTTTTGAGCCTCACCTCCTTTGCCACAACTGCTACCGCCCAACCTGAAACATTTAGTATAGATGCGGATCACACACATGTATCATTCACAGTTAAGAGATTTGGCTTTGCGGATACATTGGCAGTCTTCCCGACCAGTAGCGGTACAATCATGATTGACGAAGACAATCCTGAGAATAGTTCTGTCATTGCTAAGGTGAAAACACCTGATGTATGGTCGGGACTTAAAGCCCGTGAAGATGCCATCAACGGAAAGGGATTTCTCAACACTGAAAAGTACCCAGAGATTACTTTTGTTTCAAGCGCGGTAGTATTAAACGCGCAAGACAACAAAAGAGCCAACGTTACAGGTGACCTCACATTGCTCGGCCAAACCCGCCCCGTAAATTTTGATGTAGTCTTAAACCGTATTGGCCCAGACATCACAAAGAAGAAGACTAAGGCAATCGGGTTTTCTATGACAGCCGTCATCAAGCGTTCAGACTTTGGAAATACAACAGCTGCAAAATTCATAGGCGATGATGTAGGCATTGTAATTGAAACTATAGCCCATTTGAACGCCGAACATTAGTAGGCCCGTAAATGTAACCGAAATTAATGCGGTTATTAACATGCAGATAATTATTGATAAACGATAATGATTAGTCTATGCAATTTGTGCATAGAGAGAGATTATTGTGACAATAACTGCAAATCCCGGAGATACGGTCTCCATCCAGCTGTTTCCCGCCGCGCGCCATGAAGGCATTGTCGGGTGGGACGGATATATTATTTCGCGCTCCAGACGCTTTGGGGGTGTGGTGTCTTTGGCACCGTCAGTGTTCTCGGATGGGCGATTACGGGACAATCACGGTTATATCGGTGTACTTGATCGTGAAGAAACAATACGCCGTGCAGAAGATTTAATAGGCGAGCGCGGCTATGATGTTATTCGTCATAACTGCGTTCATTTCGTTAATTGGGTCAATGGTTTGCATCGCGATTCGCGGATGTCAAATAATGTTATGCAGCGCCCAAGCTTATCTGAAGTTGCCAAAAATTTTATGTGGCCGCGTTGGTAGCGAGAACAACTTAACTGTCCAACTCCCGCTGTAAATATGGGTAGACCTGTTCCAAAAGGCGCGGATCGCCCGCGCAGACTATGGCGCCGCCGTTTTTGGCATTGCCGCCGCTCCAAGTGGTCACGGCGCCGCCTGCGCCTTTGATAATGGGAATGTGGGATTGGATATCATAGGGGGCGAGGCCTGCTTCTATGACCAAATCAATGCGCCCGGCTGCCGTTAATGCATATGCATAGGCATCCAGGCCGAGCCGGGTAAACCGCGCAGTGCGTCTTATCATTTCGTAAGCGGCCAATTGCCCAGACGACAACATGGCCATCGGTTCAGTGCACGACAAAACGGCATCATTTAGCCTGGTGCAATTTTGTGTTTTAAGCGGTGTGCGCTTTCTATCATTTTCCCGCCACGCCTTACCAAGCGCACCAATATAACGTTCATTCAGGGCAGGGTGGTCGATAATGCCGATTATGGGTTCTGTCTGATAACTAATTGCTATGAGTGTGCTCCAAACGGGCACACCTGCTACAAAGGCACGGGTACCGTCTATGGGATCAAGACACCAACTCCAGTCGTTATTGCCAATTTTGTTTGGATATTCTTCACCAACAATACTGTCGCCGGGAAAGTTTTTTTCAATGAGTTTACGCAGTAAAAGCTCGGTGTCTTTATCAGCTTTTGTTACAGGATCAAAAACGCCCGTTTCGTTTTTATTTTCAGCACACAGCCCACTTACAAAAGCAGGCAGTGTCAGTGTTCGTGCTTGCGCCGCCATATTGCAGGCGGCGTCCAGGCGGTTTTCTATTTGGCTAGGGTTCGGCATAACCCAACCCTAGCACGGTTTATCCGTGGGCCGTCAATGTTGTTTTTATTGCCATTTTTTGTGCCATTTTGGCGGCACGGGCAGTCGCTTCTAGTGATTTTGCTAAATCAAGCAAATGTTTGCGCGGCATTTCACCCATTGAATAATATGCGCGTACCAAATCCATGGTTTCCTTTTTAGATAATATATCAGGTGCGAGCACGTCTCGGGCCGGGGTGCCGGAAATCGGATCATGTTCGGATAAACCTTCATAAAAATGTTGTACGGGAACACTCAAAGCCTCAGAAAGTTCGAACAACCGGCTGGCACTGACACGGTTAGCGCCACATTCATATTTTTGGATTTGTTGAAAGCGAATACCGACTTGATCACCGAGTGCCTGTTGCGTTAAACCCAACAAACGCCGACGGCGGCGCAGACGCTTGCCTACATGTAAATCTATATCACTGGTCATATATTTTTTCCTCAATTCTTATACACCGCCCCAATGGGGAAATGATCAATTTTGTTTCACTCCCCCCAAAGGAGAGCAAGACCCGTGCCAGTTCTCCCAATACGGAATGTAGGCTATGTTCTCTAAAAAAAGATGATAAAGGGAGCGCTTTGACGCATATTGAGCAGAAACAAAGCCAAAAATAAGTGCATGAACCCATATGTGTACCAATATGGGACGGGCCGTATTTATTACAATTTATCCATATGACTTGTACCGAGTATTTGGATCCCCATGTTAAAGGTGTAACGAAAGTTACACCCTCCCCCTCAAACTCTGGTCACACTACGGTGTGACCTTTTTTTGTTGGGCTATTCTGCTGCCAAAGAGGTGGCGTAGTTCAAATAATCTTTAATTTTCATGACGACAATTTGAAAATCAGACGTTAATTTCGCCATGCCTGCATGGGGTTCAAAATTTGTCGCATCTAAGTACAAATTCTTGTTAATCTCAATTTGTACGGCCTCAATGCACTTTGCTGGGTGCCCGTAATGAGACGTTATATATCCGCCTGCATAAGGCTGGTTGCGTACAACCGTGTATCTAAGAGCAGTGAACGCCGTCTCGATAAAGTCTATGGTTTCAGGATGACAGCTTTTGCCGTGGCAATCACCTAAAACAATATCGGGACGCGGATGTCCTAATGTGTCATAGCCAGGCATTGAATGACAATCCAGCAATAAAGTATGGCCAAAACGATGTTTGGCGCCCGTTAATAGTGTGCGCAGGGCAGTGTGATAGGGATGATAAAGCGCGGCGATCCGACCTTTGATTAAACCTTCTGTGATTTCCTGCGGGTATATATCTGTACTGTGTCCGATACGTAAAGGTACGACTCCAAGGCCAGACCGTGCACGTGTGGTGACAGGCCAAGGTCCACCTGCACGCTGCGCCAGTAATTCGGGTGGCCATTCATCAGGGCTTCGATTTAAATCTAAATAAATGCGCGGGAAATTTGCTGCAATCGTTGGAATGTTGAAATGAACAAGCGGTTCTATGATTTGGTCAATATAACAATCTTCACTTTGACGTAATTGCTTTAGTGTTAGCCTTGATTGCGCCAACATACTGGGCGGGTAATTATTGCCAGAATGAGGGGAGTTGAGGACAAGCGGTGTGGTCGGTGTTTGTTGTTGCGACAATGTGTAGGCTGGTTCGAAATTGGCAAGCGCAATTTTATCAAGGCGAGTTTGTAACCTTTGCCGCCTTTCAATAGTCATTTTATTTTGCCGGTTATTTGGCCACATGCACACTTCCTTAACAGCGATGGGCTATTCACCTCTAAGTTGGCGGGAATCCTGCACATCAAATTTGTCGTTTGGGTTAGTGTATCATATTAAACCAGTAAATACTATAAAACAAGAAACCGAAAAGGGTGTTATGGCAACGATTTTATATGCAGAAGACGATGATGCGATGCGTAAATTTTTCGAGAAAGCTCTCGAAAAAGCTGGTCACCACGTTATTGCCTGTTCGGATGGTGAGCGGGCGTTACGGGCATTGAAATTCGCCGATGGTGCTTTTGATATGCTTCTTACGGATATAATGATGCCGGGGCTGGACGGCATTGAACTTGCCAAACATGCAGAAGTTTTATCGCCTGGCATCAAAATAATGTTTATCACTGGATTTGCTGCGGTTGCGAAAAATGATGCAACAACATCCCCAGAAGCCAGAGTGCTATCAAAGCCAATCCATTTGCGCCAACTCGTAGGCGAGATAGAAAAACTCATAGCCGCTTAGATATAAAACGATATTTGTCTTCGGATAGTATTGAACACTGAATAAAACTGTGGGCTCATTAAAATGATGAACCCACAAAATCAGGGACAAAACCAAGAGCGTTTGATTGTCACATCAATCAGTTGTCAAAGTTACTTGTCCTTAAAAGCAATCGTTTGCCAAATAAGATTCCAGTGCCTGTAATGATTTGCGCTGCATTTTTGGTGTCCAGGGCAAGCTATGGGGCTGGTCTTTTATAATGACCATTTTTACATTCACTTTGCTCTTTGCTTTCTTGTAAAACTCTTTCGCATGAAACATGGGAACCCGTACATCGCGGTCACCATGGAAAATTAGCATTGGAATGCTTGGGTCTTTTGCATATTCAAGAGGGTTCATGCCTTTTACGGTTTTACCTTGATAGGCCCTTTGTTGCGGATTGTCGCTCCAATTTCTGCCTAGCCTTTTAAGATCAGAAACACCTGCGCCTGCTATTGCACACTGATAAGGGCTATTGGGACGAACCGCTGCGGCAAATGCAGCAAATCCACCGTAAGAATAGCCAAAGATAGCCATTTTGTTCTTGTCCGCATAGCCATTTTCCACAAGCCACTTGGCTGCATCATCTTTATCATCTTGCATTTTCTGCCCCCATTCAGCATCTCCAGATAGCCAAATGTCGCGACCCCATCCGGTACTGCCGCGATATTGCGGTTGTAAAACGGCATATCCGCGGGATGTTAGGAAAGGCACCCAACCAGATGCATCCCAATTGGCAACATCCCGTGCCCAAGGGCCGCCGTGGGGATGAATTATGGCAGGCGGCGCAACATCGCCTTTTTTCCATCCTACAGGCATGGTGAGGAGGCCGGGTATTTGTTTCCCGTCTCTGGCAGTGACATAAATCAGCTCAGAATTTGATAAGTTTGCTTTAGCAAGCTCTGGGCGTTCTGAACCAAGAAATTTAAAATCTTTACCGCCGCGTGCAAGATAATATGCTGGCGGCATATTTGCACCCTGAACACGGATTAACATGGTGGACTTGTCATAAGACCAATCAATTATTTGGATATTTTTACCAGGAAAAGACGATAGAAATTTGCTTTGAATAGATTTCAAAACAGGGTCTATATATTGTGTCGTAGGACGTTCTGCAGCTATATTGTATGCAATAACATCTCCAAAATTTTGTTCATTTGTGCTGCGCGTTATACCCGATATATTAAACGCGGCATTCTTGAACAAGGGCGCTTTATCATAGGTTTTTGCAAGTGGGTCATACATGTAAATCCGTAATTTATCAGAAAATTGATCTGTAGAGACATAGTACTTCCCAGTCGCGTCATCACGGCCAAGAATATTCACATTGTGACGGTCTTTTGAGTCTGATGTTAGGGCTTCATGAACTTCAAAATCACCTGTCGCCACATTTTTTAACAGCAATTTTGCCTTATAGCGCCCGTCATCAAAATTTGCAGAAGATTTTGTCCAAATTTCCCCTGTTTTTGGGTCAAGCAAGCCAATGGCATCACGACTACGGTTTTTGAAAAGCGTTTCCGAAACGCCCGTTTTTAAATTGTATTTAACATAATTCTGAGCTCTATCAAACACACCGCTTGAATTTGAAATAATAATGTTGTCTGGGTCTAGTGGCAAATCTGAAGCAATACCACCTGTGCCAACGATCTGGCTGCAAATTTTTTCAAAAGAACTCATGTCCCTGCGTTTTGACGTACCACCAAAAGGTTCTGAAAACGAACTAAAATCAACATCAGTGACAAAGATTTTTGTCAGATAGGTTTTTGTAGCGCCAATCCTTTTTCCTTCACCGCAACCAGCCAGAGCGCCCGTCCATTTTGTCCGCGCAACAACAAGAATTTTCCCGGCTTTAAGGGCTATTGCCCCAATAAATTCAACTCTCCCGTCTGGCGAAGTCAGTTTAGGCGGTTTTGACAAATCACGTGGATCCCAAACGGCGAGTGTTAGTTTTTCTGCCCCGTCTTGACCAATAAGCCCAACCATATAATCACCGTCTCTGGATAAGGATAAATTTGATACGGCAGGGAGTTTGGCCAGTGTTTCAATTGGTATTGGCTTTGAGGAAGCGGCTGAGGCATAAAAATTGCTGGCAAAAGCAAAGAGAAAAACAATTATAAACTTATGAAATTGCTTGGAAAATATGGTACGAAATGTGCTATTATTCATGTTAATTTTGTCTTCTTTTAGTGTTAATCTGAATGTTGTTTCTGATACCTTATGTTTTCGCATTTGTCTTGTTGTTTTTGCATGCCAAGAAACATTGTTGCATAATTGTGACAGGCATTCACTTTATTATCAAAAAAACGTTATCTTGAGTTGACCTTGGTGACGTTACTTGTCTATTACCGAAACTAATATCAGGGGGAATCCTGAAAAATGTTTATTTAAGAGGGAAACAATTACATGTCATCAAAGATATTTTTAAAAGCATTACTGCAAACATCAGCAATTGTAGCGGTTACAATTGGTAGTGCTACGGCTCAAGAGGGTCAAACAGACGAAAACGGCGAAAAAAAAGACGAAGTTGTCGTCACAGGTTCGCGGATTAAGAGAGACACATTTTCTAGTCCAGTGTCTATGGACGTGCTTACAGTTGAAGATGCAAAAATCGAAGGTATCGCAGATATTGCTGGATTGCTACAAACTGCGACGGCTGCATCAGGTTCCAATCAGGTAACATCTGCTGTGTCGACTGCATTTGTTGCAAATGGGGGTCTTGGTGCTGAAAACGTTGGTTTGCGCGGTCTTGATGCAAGACGTACATTGGATTTGATTAACGGACGCCGTGCGGGTCCATCGGGTGTTAGGGGTTCTGTTGGTTCATTTGACTTGAATTCCATTCCGCTTGTAGGTGTTGAACGCGTTGATATTCTTAAAGATGGTGCGTCATCTGTATATGGTTCTGACGCGATTGCTGGGGTTATCAATTATGTCACAGATAAATCAGACGGCGGGGAAATTGACCTTTTCACATCGATTGCAGAAGAAGGTGGCGGTGAAGTTTATCGCGGTAGTGCCACATACGGTAAAACCTTTGAAAATGGTCGTTTCCGTATAACGGGCGATTATATCAAAGAGGAAGAACTTGCCCGCGAAGACCGCTCCTATCTTGATTGTAACCAAAACTATTCATTTACAGACTCATCTCTTTCAACACGTGCCGATGTCATTGACCCACGTACTGGCGAGCCGCAATGTGCAGGTACAATTTGGGGCCATGTTTGGGTGTATGACTATGGCGCCGATAATTTGGCGCGTAACCCACGTAATATTATATTGCAATTCGACCGCGACGGTACTTTGGGTAACCATATTCCGGGAATACCAACATCTCTTGATGGTTCAGGTGTTGTAACACCTCCGGGCTGGTTCCAGGTTGAGTATTTTGCACGTGATATTCGTGTTGGTCGTTCTACCAATCCTGCGGATCCAAATCTACCTGCTTGGGCTGGTATTGACGTAACCAATAACAACCAAAATGCAGTAACGGATTTATATCCGGAAATGCAGCGCAGAGATTCTGTTACACCAGAGCAAGAACGTTTCACTTTGATGTTTGATGGCGATTATGAATTTAGTAATGGCATTACAGCCTATACAGAGGCTCTTTATAACCGACGTACAAACTATCAGAACGGTCATAAGCAATACTGGACTTATCAATACGGTGAGGACAGCTTTATTCCAGGAATAAACTCAAATCCAATCGCTGCTGGTTGGGGTGGCCCACTGTCTTGGTTTAGCCCGACACCGATTGTTGAGCATGGTGATCAGGAGACTGAGATTGATTATTTCCGCCTCGTTGGCGGTCTAAAAGGTGAAATTGGCGAGGGAACGCCTTTCACTGGTTGGTCATGGGATATTTATGGTCAGCACTCAAATAGTGACGCAAAATATACCGAGCAAATCATTCGTGCGGATGCGATTTTTCCCTATAACTTCACAACCTCTTCATGTGTCGGCCAAACTTCGCCAGGCGCAACAACAACCCTTGCTAGCGGCGAAGTTGTTACCGTTGAGGGGCGTCCTTGTGTAGACCTTCGTTGGTTTGATCCAGATTTCTTGGCCGGCGAACTAACACAGGCAGAGCGGGATTTCTTGTTAGACGAAGATACGGGAACAACGAAATATACCCAAACTACCTTTGAAGGTTTTGTAACGGGTGACGTGATGCAAGTACCGGCTGGTACACTGTCTGCAGCCTTTGGTGCGTTTTATCAACGCGATTCAATTACGGATAGACCGTCCGACACGACCTTAACAGGTAATGAGTTCTTTGGTTCACAGGCCGGTATTACTACGGGTGTACAAGAAACCCTTGCTGCCTATAGTGAGATAAGTTTTCCTCTCGTCAGAGACAAACCTTTCTTTGAAGATTTATCCATTACGGCTTCAGGGCGTTATAATGAAATAACTTCCAAGCATGAAGACGGACGTTCCATCAAGGTCGACGGCTTTAATTACAGAGCAACAGCCGATTGGCGTATTTCTCCTTTGGTTCGTGTTCGTGGTTCGCACGGTACATCATTCCGTGCGCCTGGTTTGTTTGAGCAATTCTTGGCAAACGAGTCTAGTTCGGCTAGACAGAATATCGATCCATGTATTGGTTGGGGCACGGCGTTAATCCAAGGCGATATTACACAACAAACGGCTACCAATTGCGCAGCCGCGGGTATTGCTGATGATTATATAGGTGCGCCGATTTCAATAAGTGTGTTACAGGGCGGGGGCTTTGGTTTGCTAGAACCTGAAACTTCTACAAACTACACTGTTGGTTTTGTGTTCACGCCTGATTTCGCTGATTTAAGCTTTGCCGTTGATTACTTTGACATTACAATTGATGACGAAATCAGTACATTAAGTGCGGCGAACATCATTGCTGGTTGTTATGGTTCTCAAAACTTTGCAACAGAGCCATTGTGTGACTTGATAACTCGTGGATTTGACCTCCCGCCAGGCGATCCAAGTATTACTGTTATTGAGCGTATACATGATGTTACTGCGACATTTATCAATGTGAACAGCCAAAAGAATACTGGCCTTGATTTCACGCTTCGTTACGGAAAAGACACCAAATACGGTCGTTTTGATTTGAGTTCACAGTTTACGCGTCAAATTAAAGATGAAGTCCAATTGCTTGGTGAATCCGCTGTTCAGTTTAGAAATGGTGGTGTAGGTGAGCCTAAATGGACTGGTTTTGCTAATCTGAATTTTGATCCAGGTAAAAATTGGACGGTTCGTTACGGTATTGATTATATTGGCAAGCAAAATGGTCTGCGAAACCGGTTCTCGCAAACCCCTGAAGACCTATTGCCAACGGGCGGCGGTGAATTTACCGTTCTTCAAGATGGTCAAACCGTATTTTGGAAGACAGATTTGGAAGCGACGATTTATCACAATCTTTCTGCCCAGTATAATTTAGATTCAGGTTGGACGATCCGTGGTGGTGTCAATAATTTATTTGATGAACATCCACCAGCCTCATCTTCTGATGCTGATTTGGGTAACACACCAATTGTTTCACAATTTGAGCTATTGGGTCGTAGGTTCTTCTTGAATATTTCGAAAAAATTCAATTAAGAATCAATACAGTTGAAAAAGTAGCGGGCTTCGGCCCGCTATTTTTTTGCGTTCTTGCAGGAGGATGTTTTGCCGGTTGTTATAGCTAAGCCAGATAATTTGGATGATCGAAATACAGAGTTTGATCATGAAAAACTTAAAACGCATGTGTTTTTAAACAGCGTGCCCAAAAGTGGCAGTCATCTATTAAAAAATATTTTCCGGATGTTTATATCTACTGAGCAACAATACGGTGTAGATTTTATACAATACCCAACTCTTAAACAGCACTATACTGCATTTGCACCAGGGACACCTCAATTGTCTTGGGGACATTTGTTATTTGCGGACAGTTCAGCAATGGCCTTAAAAGATTTAAACCATGTTTTACTGATCCGTGACCCCTATGATTGGGTTCTGGCGCGCACACGGTTTTTTCTGTCGGATAATTTTCAGGGAAATTTAGATTACTTAAAACACGGCAATACAAACATAGATGATTTTATGAATATGATGATTTTTGGTGTGCATAATCGGTTCCCGAATATGAACGAAATTTTCTTAAATAATGCTGCTGCTTGGCTCGGCACCAGCGCCAAAGTTGTTAGGTATGAAGAATTGATAAAGCAACTTGGACAATTGGATACAGTAGAAGCAAAGACGTATTTCACCAAATTATTGGGTTATAGTGGACTTGCATTACCGGATGATTGGAAACTAAGAATAAAAATCGGTTCTGACCGTGAGCAAAGTGGTACGGCACGTGAAAACCTTAACATGCAAGGCCAGGAAGTCCCCAAAACATTGCCAGAAATGCAAAAGAAGTTAGTAGACTATGCCTGCCCTGGTCTGCGTGATTTGCTCGGCTATAAATAACAGCGCGAGTAAAGCTATATAACCCAACCCGTCGGTATTTCATTAACGTCCCAAGCTGGCATATCTAAAGTTTGATGTAGCCATACATGCTGGGGGGGTAGTGTTTTCGCCGCCTGTTGAATAGTGTTTATGACATTTTGAAGTGGGCGGGATTTTAGCCTTGCATCACCAAGTTTTTCTTTGAATTCTTCGCCCCTAAAATCCATGCCAAACAAAATGGCTTCATAGCTTGCATAATTCCAAAGGCCGCCAGTATCAACAGGAGGCCGGCTATCTATCAACGGGTTATCTAAATTGTCTACACCATAGGTGTAACCGTAAAATGCTTGGTCATCAAAATCAGCAAGTGTTGGCGCTTTTCTTCGCCATAAATCCAATTTGGCTTGCAGACGGTCCGTTATATGTTCTGGTTTTTGAACCGCTCTCCAAAACTCGCTATCGGTACGTCGGGTTAAGCAATAATGCATATTGATAAAGTCTAAAATCTCGTAATAGCGGTTGGATAATATCCGGTTATATCTAAAGGCCATTGCGGCCATATCTTCGTCTTTATGTGGGAAAAACTCAGCCAATGTTACTGCCGCCAATTCTGCCAGATAGATACCAGTAGATTCGAGTGGCTCAATAAACCCACCCGAAAGACCAATGGCAATGCAATTACCCGCCCAGGCTTGCTGTCGCTTACCGACTTTAAACTTTACAACTCTCGTCTCATAATCATCGGGAATGCCGCCTTGGTAGGCAAGCAGTTCTTCTCTGGCTTTATCTGCGTCAATAAATTTAGAGGAATGTACATAGCCAATAGCTCTACGGCTTTGCGTTGGTGTATCCCATATCCACCCAGCCGATTGTGCTGTAGCGGTCGTATAGGGCCTGATAACGCCTGGGAAAAATTGTTCGTATGAAAACTGCGCGACAACTGCCTGGTCGCACATGAGCCATTGAGAGAAGTCCTCAAATGGAACCCCCAATGCTTTTTCTATAAGTAAGGCACTAAATCCAGTGCAATCAATAAATATATCACCTTCAATTGTTTGTTCATTGTCGAGTTCAACACTTTTTATGTACCCATTTTTTGCAACATTGACATCTAGCATATTTGCCAAAATGTGCTTTACGCCGCGCTTTGTAGAAAAGGTTGTCAAATAATCAGCAAAATCTTGTGCATCAAAATGATAAGCGTATTTTAAAGGCGCTGAAAAAGATTGTTCTCCCAGAGGTTTAGGGCCTCTATTAATTTCGGAAATTATCGTTTGGGCCGCGACAGTTTCCATGAAGGGAATATCCCGCATGCTCTCCATCCATGTTCGCCCTGTGCGGTCAATTGGGCCAGGCGTTGCTCTTGTAAAAGGATGGTGATAGCCAGAGCCATTGTTTTCAAGCCAGTTTACATACTTTATTGATTGCTTAAAGGTAGCGTCCGTTGCCTTCATAAAATCGTTTTCATTTATTCCGATGACTTCCAATACATGATGGATAGATGGTACGGTCGCTTCACCGACAGAGATGCGCGGTATGTCAGGAGATTCTATGAGGGTTATATCGACGGTTTTCTTTTTGCCGCGGTCATTAAGCGCACCATTAAGGTATGACGCTGCCACCCATCCAGCCGAACCGCCACCAACTATTACCACTTTTCTCATAAATTCACCCAGTCACATCATAATTTCACTATCTAAATGTAGAGGTAAAGACTATTTTTGAAAGAGAAAATTTTGCATTTAATTGATATTGGGCTGTTATGCCACGCCCAATAATTATAATGCAATTGACGAAGGCTAAATTCTATAGGTTTTGCGTATAGACACTGGGCCAAAAACGTTATTCTGGTGCTTCCGGCACTTTAAGATGTTGATCCAAAAACTGCACGATGCGGTCTGAGTTGGTTATGCGGTTTTTGCGTTTCTGGAAACCATGACCCTCATCTGGGAACAAAACATAATCTACTGCTACGCCATTGGCGCGGACGGCTTTCACAAGCTCATCACTTTCAACTTGTAAAACGCGCGGATCATTTGCGCCTTGCACCACATAAAGCGGTTTTGTGATTTTTCCTGCGTGAAATAGAGGGGATATAGCCCTGTGCCGCTCCTGATCAGTTGCTGGATCACCCATTTCATCGTAGAGAGCATCACGTATTGGCCCCCAATAAGCCGGTATACTTTTTAAAGTTCTCTCCCAATTCGTGACACCAAAAACATCTACACCAACGTCAAACACATCTGGATGGTAAGTCATGGCTGCGACGGTCAAATAGCCGCCGTAAGAGCCACCGATAACGCCAATATTGTCTTTATCAATACCGTCTAAACTCTCTAAATAGCGGCGTGCATATACAATATCCATAAGATCTTTTTCGCCGTGATTGCGGTCATCTAGGTGGAAGAAGGTTTTGCCGTACCCGGATGAACCTCGATTGTTGGCCGCTAAAACGGTGTAGCCATGATTAACCAAATGCTGGATCGTAGCTGAATAGCCCTTAGTGCTTTGGCCACCAGGGCCGCCGTGTATCCAAACGAGTGCTGGTGCGGGTGTGGCTTTGCTGGCTTGTTTTGGCATGTATAAAATACCTGGAATGTCTAGCCCGTCAAAGCTTGGGTAGCGAACAATACTGGCAGTAACCAAATTTTCCTCATTTACGCCTGCTGGCAAAGCCGTCGTCAGTTTCACAGAATTACCTGTCTGCAAATCTGTAGTATATATGTTCCGTGGTGACGTGTCTGTGTTGAGGGCAAATGCAATCCGTTTTTCATCAGCAGTAAACCGAATTTGTGATAATTCTCCGCTTGGAATACCTTCAAGTGCCATTGGCTTATTGTTCTGGGTATCAAATAATTCCAACTCTGTTACCCCATCAGCATTTACCGCACTGACCCGGTAACGGCCACTTGGGCTATAGAAAATGTAAGAAACATCCCAGTCCGCTTCTATCAATGCCTTGCTTTCTTTGGTTGCAAGCTCATAGGTCCAGCCTTGATTAAATTCTCCAAATTCGTCTGTTGCAAATAATAAGCGCTTACTGTCTGGGGTGAAACCATATGAACCATAACTAATATTACCCTCATGTTGTGTTACCAGTTCAGGCGTAGTGTTTTTGGTTTTTAAATTGGCAATGTAGATATTAGAATTTGCAAAAGTTTGCGTTTTTACCAATGCCAAGTATTCACCATTCGGACTGATAGAGCCAATGTTAAGTTTATCATTTTCAAAGATAAGGTCGCGAGAATAATCATCCGCTTGATAGGCATAAACGTCCATAGACGTTGCTTCGCGTTCATTCGTAGTAATATAAAAAATATTTCCGTCTTCATGCCATCCAAGAAAATCAGCTTTTAACGCGTTTCCGGGCGTTAAGTCATAGAGTTCACCATCTAATTTGCGTACAAAAACATGGTCTAATTCATTTCCGCCTTGGTCGCCTTGAATAATAACCCGATCATCTTTGGGAAAAAACGATTGAGCATAATAAGGAAAATCATCTGAGTCCGTTAAGGGCGTTGCGGTGCCAGATAATGACATTGTGTAAGCATTGAAAATTCCGGTCTGGTCAGAGCTCATCAATATTTTTGAGCCATCTTGAGAAAAGCCATAGCCTGCGTTGTTGGATAACTGGTAACTCGTGGTCTCGTGAAAGAGCGCAGCTGGATAGGTTTCAAAGGCTATATTTGATACGGATTTCGTATCTTGCGCCTTTTGCACTATACTGTCACTAGGGCTTGTTTGCGAATTACATCCGTTTAGCCCTACTAATAGAATAATTGCTGCAAATACCTGTTTCATCATAATCCTCCCAAATAATTGACGGTAAGCCGTGACTATCACAAGTGACGTAAAAAGACAACATGTGCCAACATATGTTGCAGGGCATAGTTTTGAATAGGTTTTAGTTAGAGACATTATTTTGGCTTCATGTTATTAGGGCACACAAAATAAAAAGGGGACGCGCTTTGAATACTCTATTTGTTGAGTTAAAGCGGCGTAATATCTTTCGGGTAGCCGGGGTGTACGCTGTTGTGGGATGGATAATAATGCAGGTGGTTAGCGTCATGACACCTGCACTGAACCTGCCTGATTGGGTCGATAGTTTTTTTGCTGTTGCGCTCATTATTGGTTTCCCTATCGCCGTATTGATTGCGTGGGCGTTTGAAATGACACCCGAAGGGGTTATGCGGACGGAGGCTGTGGCGGACGGAGATAGCATAGCAGGGCAGACCGGGCGGAAATTGGATTTTGCTATTTTGTTTGGGCTTGTGCTTGTAGCCGCACTCGTGATTGGCAATCGGTTTATGCCGCAGAAAACGGTTGCGCCTGATGTGACGGTTGAGGAGACAGTGGATGAGGGCGTTGAAGATGCCTCTATTGCTGTATTACCGTTTGCAGATTTATCACCCGCAGGAGATCAAGAATATTTCTCGGACGGAATAGCAGAGGAAATCTTGAACGTATTGGTACGCGTGGACGGTATGAAAGTGGCGTCGCGCACGTCTGCGTTCGGATTTAAGGGGCAAGAAGCGTTGGGTATTCCTACTATTGCCGAAAGGTTGAAAGTGCGTCATGTGCTAGAAGGTTCCGTCCGTAAATCCGGAAAAACCTTGCGGATTACGGCGCAACTGATTGATGCTAGCAATGATAAACATTTATGGTCGCAGACTTATGACCGCACATTAAGCGCAGAAAACATTTTTGCCATACAAGACGAAATTGCCAACGAAATTGTCCGTCAATTGGGCATTGTTATGGACGGCGGTGAGGACGGCGAAGCTGGTACGCCGATTGTCTCCGTGAAAGCCGACACGCAAAACCTGAACGCTTATGAATTATTCCTACAGGCGCACAGTAAATTTCTGACGCGAAATGATCTAAAAGGTACAATGGCATTGTTTGAGCAAGCCGTAGAAGCAGACCCCGAATTTGCCCGTGCTTGGGCTGGGCTTGCTGCCGTTTATTCGGTGGCCCCTTCTTGGAGCATAGATGATAAAGATTATTTTGACCTTGCAGTAAAATCCTCGCAAAAAGCCATAACCTTAAATCCCACACTATCCATGCCCCATGCGGTACTTGGGAATGTGGAATCAAATAAAATCCCTAATGATTTTATAACAATGTTTGCCCATTTAGATGAGGCAATAAAACTCGATCCAAAGGAAACCACTGCATATTTGTGGCGCGGCATTGCATATAATTCAGTGGGGTATTTTGGTAAGGCCGAGCAAGATTTTTTGCGCTGTCTTGATATTGATCCTGCTTATGAAATGTGCCGCCGCCATATGGCTGTTACTAATTTATATAGCGGTGATACCAAACGTGCATTGGAACTGTTTGAACAAGGTCGTTTAAAAGGCAATCGTGCCCAGGACGCAGTCTTCATGCCGGCCTATGCAGCAACAGGCAATGCGTCTGCGGTGTTGGCTTATGTCTATCGGAGCAATTCTTCTGCCAATGCTGCCCATCTCATTGAGCTTGATTATCGTTCCTTTATGGAGCCGGACTTTGATTTTGAAAAGGAACGCACAAATATAGAGGCGGCCTATGCGCGTCTAGGTGTTGATACACTGGATTGGACAAGCAGAAATAGTCAATTTACTGCCTTTCAATACCGAAATTATGAAGCCATAAAAGAAACAAATTCTTATCAACCGTTCTATTGGGAGCCATATCCAGAGACCCTCAAAAAATCTATGCATCAAAAGCGTTGGATAATCGAGGCCGGTTTGCCCGAGTTTTGGCGTGAAAATGGCTTCCCTGCCCAATGTCGCCCTATTGGCGATGATGATTTTGAGTGCGAATAGAGATAGGAATAAATCGTAAGACGAGTAAACCCAGTCGTAAAACTTATAATCCATGATTTGCGCGTATAGGTTTTATGTGCCACAATCTCAACAATAAGCATGAAATGCACGGGGATGGTGGTTGAAGGAATATAAATACAAGGCTTTTATTAGCTATAGCCACAAGGATGAACGCTGGGGACGTTGGCTACATAGACGCTTGGAAGCCTATCCAATTCCTTCAAACCTTGTTGGGGTCTCCACAAAGGCAGGCATCATTCCAAAACGCCTTAAACCAATTTTCAGAGATAAGGAAGAGTTGGCAGCGGCAAATAGTCTTGGGGAAAAAATAGAAAACGCCCTCGCAGATTCTGAAAACCTGATTATTATTTGCTCCCCGAATGCTGCGGGGTCTCAGTGGGTTAATCAAGAAGTATTGACGTTCAAGCGCAATAACCGCGACGCAAAAATTTTCTCACTCATTGTAGATGGTGTGCCCTTTGCTTCAGATATTGTTGGACAAGAAACAACAGAATGTTTCCCGAAGGCGCTTAGGTATAATATTGGTTCTGATGGGGTGCTCACCAAAGAACAGGCAGAGCCCCTCGCCGCCGATATTCGCACGCATGGCGACGGCAAGCGCTTAGGTGTGCTCAAACTTGTGTCAGGTATAATCGGAGTTGGCCTTGATGAAGTTATACAGCGCGATATGCACAGGGGTCGTAAACGTGTGATGGCTATCACAGCCAGCGCACTAGGCCTTGTGTTAGCAATGAGTACATTAACAGGTTTCGCTCTATCCGCCCGCAAAGATGCAGAGCTAAGACGAAACGACGCGGAAGGGTTGATCGAATTTATGCTAACGGATTTAAAGGATAATTTGAAATCGGTCGGTAGGCTTGACGCTTTAAATATAGTTGGTGAGCGAGCAGAAGGCTATTACGACAACATTCAAATAAAAGAAAAGGAAATTGAAGCCCGTGGACGCAGAGCGCGTGTATATCATTTTTTAGGGGAGTTGCATTCTAATCTTGGCGACAATGAAAAATCTAGACATTATTTTGACCAAGCTTATTTCGAAACAAAAAAGTTGCTAACAAAGTACCCTAAAAATGCAAATAGAATATATGACCATGCACAAAGTTCTTTTTGGCTTGGGTACTACGCTTGGATGAAAAGGGAGTTTAACGAAGCTCAACCGTATTTTGAAGAATATTTAATAATGTCAAAGAAGCTAAAGGTATTGGAGCCGCAATCTTTGCGTGGAAATAGCGAAGAACTTTATGCCACGACAAATTTAGCAACTTTTTTTGCTAGAACAAACGACGAAAAATCAGCAATTTTGTTGTACAATAAAATCATCCCCGTCTTTCTGAACGTAATTGAGAAACATCCAAACGAAGGGAGCTTAAGGCTTGATTTAGCGGATGTTTATTCTTGGCTTGCGGAAACGTCAGAAAAATTGGACCCAAGTGTTAGTTTAATATACCGTGACAAGCAGACCGAAATTTATATACGGCTACTGCAAGAGTTTCCAGATGATAAATTTATTAAATTGAGAAGTGTAGAAGGATTTGCGGGCGTTGCTGGAACTTATCTAAGATTAAATAGAATTACTCAAGCAAGAAGTAGTTCTGAAATGGCCTTTCCTATATCCAGACAATTATGGGCACTTGATCCTGATGATATAAGAGTATTAAAAAACTTGACATTGCTGATTTTATTGGATGCTGAAATTTCTTTAATAGAGAAAGATTTTGCACGTACAAAATTAGCCATAGGAAAACTTAGTCAATACGATGAAGTTTTGAATGAAAAATACCTGAAATCTGACGTTGATAATTATTATACTCGGTTAAAAAAGCGACGGGAAAAAATTGAACTGACTGTCCGTCGAACAGAATTGTCTATTTTAAATAGAAAACGTAAAACAAAAGGAGAATAATATGCCTGATATAACATGGTACTTAAATATAGCGGATCGTGACTTAGAACATCCCATTTATAAAGATGTAATAATCAATAAGGGTAAGTTTTTTACGCATCTCGTTAAATATGAAGATTGGGTAAATGACGTGCGAAACCCACAATTTAGAAGTGAGTTTTGCGAAAAACCCACTTTGGAAGAAGCGTTAGCTGGTTGTAAAACCTATGTGGATATCTGGGTCGCGCCGAGGCAAAGAAAAACCAGTATTGTTTTAGATACTACCTTAAAGAATTGGATATTTGACGATCCTTCAGGCGCGAACAGTCGAGGAGGTCGGGAAGAACGGGGTATTCGAATTCACAAAGGTAGGCGAAGGGAAAATCCGAACGGAATAACTCCGAATTTGAGTGAGTTTAGGAGCTTTAAAGTATCGAAGAACAGTGACAAAATTTCTTTTAAATACCAAAAACCTCGACCGCCGGCACTAAACCATGCTCATGACACAGTATTTTTATTTGATTTGTTCTTGATATCAAAAGCGACCAATAAAAGAGGATTATGGGACAAAATGAGCATGGGAGATACGGTAATGATTGATCCTATCATTAGAAACGATGGGGAGGGGCCCCCTCCCCCTCCTCCCCCCCCACCACCACCTTAGGTGTTAGAAAAGAAAATGTTTGATACAAAAGCGATAAAAAGCAATTGAACGGAAGATTGATAAATGGCTGAATATAACAATGATGAATTTGTTACATACGATACGGTTATTTTACGATTAGAAAGTGCACCACACAACCCAGAGCTACAACACCAAGCCGTGTTGGCTTTGGCGCGGGCGGGGTCGCTTGATTTTGCGTTGTCTGAGTATAAACGTTATGGCCTTGATAAAATTCGCCACCATGAAGATATCATGGCGCTTTTTGGGCGTTTGTTTAAAGATTTGTATCTATCAAATTCAGGTGATGCTGCTCAAGACTATGCGCTTAAATCGTCTGAAAAATACGAGGCGGCCTATAAGGATACTGGCGGTTACTATTCAGGTATCAATGCGGCGACTATGGCACTTGTGGGCGGAATGCCCATAGAGATTGTAATGGCGCGTGCGAAGACAATTTTAAGAGAATTACCCGACATTGATAATTTATCCAAAGAGACAGTATACTACATAGAGGCAACCCGTGCAGAAGCCTACCTTTTGTTAGAAAATGAAGTAGAAGCGACAGTATGTTTACGACATGCCGTCGAGCACGATCCATTAAATTACACGGCCCATGCAAGTACGCGCAAACAATTTCATATAATATGTAACCACCGCGCCGCGCCTTGCGATTGGCTAACGCAATTTTCGCCGCCTAAATCCGCACACTATTCTGGCCACATATTCTCAACTACAGGAGCGTCTGAACCAGACGGTACAATCAGTGCGGCTACAGAGAACAAGCTTCGTGTTAACATCTCCGACATGGTACAGCGCAAAGATATTGGCTTTGGATTTGGGGCTCTTGCGGCGGGCGCTGATATTCTCATAGCAGAAACATTGCTAGCAGAAGGGTGCGAGCTTCATGTGGTTTTACCTGTGCATAAGGAATTGTTTGTAAAGCATTCAGTTGCACCATTTGGCTATTCCTGGATAAAACGTTTTCAATTTTGTGTAGAGAAGGCAAGCTCGTTCAATGTGATCACTTCTGATGCATCTTGGCCTGCACCGGATATAGATAAGTTTTCTCGTACAATAGCAATGGGTACGGCGATTATGCAGGCGGATATTCTATCTGTTGATGCGGTGCAGTTATTGCTATGGGACGGTATGCAAGATACAAGTTGGACGGCAAAAACCGCGGCTGAATGGGCAGTGCATAAACGCCCACAATATATTATTCCTTATACAGAGATGCGTAAAACACAACACCAAAAAGAACGCCGTAAAAAAATTGGCCAAATACGCGTTGTGCTAAGTAGTACCGAGTGCAGCGACCCAAAAGTTTTTGAAAATATCAATGAGGCAGTTTTAAGTGCACTCGACTTGCAACAATCAAGTGAGATGCAAACGCGCATAGGTATTCATATGGGGATATCGCAAAATAACAATGATGTAGCTGATATTGCCTGCATACTTTCTGGACATGCCGTGCCAAATTCTATTTTGGTTTCGGGTGAAGTTGCAAGTTATCTTGCTTTTCACTGCCAGGATATATTTGCTACTGATTATATCGGGAAAGTAGAGGGGTTAGGAGATAGTATTCGCGCATTTGCTTTGAAAACCAAAGGTACATACTTACCCTCTATTTGATTTTGGCTCTAAGTGTATCCGGCTTTTCTATTAACAAGGCACCAGATTTACGCGTCAACACTCCTTTTTTTTGTAACGCATTCACCGTTCTGGAAACGGTTTCTCGCGTCGTGTTTAACCGCAAAGCCAAGTCGATAAAAACTGGGTTGGGTCTAACGATTAACTTTGCCGGGTCAACACCAACTGGTTTTGACAAGCGAAGAATTTCAGCACAAATACGGCCTGGAGATGACAAAGTCACAGCTTCTACAAGGTGAGTTGTCAGTCGTTTTAACCGGACAGCCATGCCATTGTTAACGTAACTGGCCAATTCACGGTTCGCGGATAAAAGGTTTATGAAGTTTTCGGCTGGAACCATAAGGACTTGTAAATTTGTGTCGGCGATGATTTCAAAATCAATGGGTGTGTCCGTTAGTAATTCTGCATAACCAAAGAAATCGCCTTTCGCAAATGTACCGACCCATGTTTCTTGTCCGTGCTTAGAGTATACCGAAGCCTTGGCAGTTCCAGTGATGACGAGGCCTATGACACTTGATTTTTCACCTTGGTAATGAATGGGTTCCCCAAGCAAGATATCTTTTACCACGCCATAGGGCCGCAACACATCTACCCAATTAACTTGGCCTTGTTGGTTGTTCAAAATATACCCCAAACGTTTCTATTAAAACTTTGTCTCTTAGATTGAACATAACGTCAACAATAAAGTATATGCCACGGGAATTACAGATTGTAATTTGAAGCATTTATTCTAGCTGGCCTTTAGGTTTCATCACCGATATCAATATAGGCGATTGCACCAGACTTCTCTTTTTTTGAAATGAAACCCATAAGAGTGATTATGGCGCTGTCGGCCTCTTTTTCATTCAAGGTGGGAAGGTCGTCTACTTGTTCTTTATATTGCTCAGCCATGCGTTGGGATATATTGGCGTAAAGAAAATCCGTTGTTGTCGGTGCGTCTTCAACACCTGCCTTTAAGGCAGCGAGCAGTTCATCCGCATCCATGTCCCTAAAAATTATCGGGATTGCCGTCTTGGGAAGACGTTTGGGTAAATCTTCGAATGTCAGCAATCCTCGGCGGATTATATCAGCCGTTTTCGGGTCTTTTTTCTTGATGATATCCATCAAGCTTTCGCGGCGTTTTTTGGGTAAGACGCCCATAACCTCAGTCATGAAGCTTGCTGATTGCTCTTGTGTATCCTCTCTTGGTTTATCCACAAGCTCAATCCGTATCAATTCGCCAGCCGCCATTACAATGTCAGGGTCTGTATTCATGCCTGACGACATTTGCTGTGCTACAGTACCGGCCAATGCGTCCGGTAATTCTGCGAAGATTTCTCCAGCTTTTATCGGGCTTAATTTGGAAAGTACGATAGCCACCAACTCAGCACGTTGCGTGTTCAAAAAATTGACGATGCGAATTGTAGGTAAGGCTTGCACGCTTCCCCAAACATCAAACTCGTCATTTGTTTCTGCGTTGTTAAGGGCATTTCCTAGTAATCGTTGTGCACGTTCGGAAGATAATAAATCGGTAACAAGCTCCCTGGCATGCTTTTCGCCACCGCGCAGGGCCCCAGATTTTTTTTTCATTTCCGTCACAAAATCTGCAATGGTCGACAATAAAATTTCGCGCGGAACAAGGTCAATAGAGCCCATAGCATCAACAAAATTGCGTAAATGTTTATCCTCAATAGCTTCAACAATAGGTCTTGCCGTATCTGCACCCAAGAGGGTTACTATAATTGCGCCCTTTTGGGCTTTATTATATGTATTTGCTGAGCTGATTGTTTCATGTTCCAACACAGAATTATTATTTGCCCGCATTATCCGTATCCCATGATCAAAGCTTCGGTGATTTTTAACCACCCGTCAGCAACAACGAAAAAGGCAAGCTTGAACGGCAAGGAGACGACCGAAGGCGGTACCATCATCATACCCATGGCCATTAAAATTGATGCTACTATTAAATCAATAATGAGAAATGGTAGGAATATTACAAAGCCGATTTGAAACCCTCGTTTTATTTCAGAAAGCATGAAGGCGGTTACTAACAAATTGAAAGGCGGCTCCTCTAAATTATAATTCCGGTCTGGCATTGTGTCTGCTAACCGTTTGACGGCACCGCTTTCAACCCGATTTGTCATAAATGTTCGAAACGGAGCCAAGGTTCGTTCGGTTGCTTGTTGTTCAGTGATTTCGCCGTCCATATAGGGTGATAACCCGTTTTCCCATGATTTGGAAAACACAGGTTCCATGATAAAAAAGGTCAAGAACATAGCCAAACCCATGATCATCATATTTGGTGGGGATTGTTGCAGGCCTATGGCTTGGCGCAAAAAGGAAAAAACTATTACGATAAAAGGCAAGCATGTAATCATCATTGCAATGCCTGGAGCCAAACTTAGAACCGTGACAATGAGGAACAGTTGAATAATACGCCCATCCAAACTGCCACCTTCAATGGTTGATTGCTCTAGTAACCCACCTAAATCAGTATCAGGCACTTGCCCAAAGGCAGTGAAGCCTAGGAATGTGACCGAAGCTATCCAGGCTAGGAAAAATAAGAGCAAATATCGCCTCTTTAGGATCATTGCAGTAAATCCCCTGAAATATCGACAATCTCAGAGAGCTTGACACCGATTGCGCCAGTTTTAGGATCGGTTTCAATCAGTTCTCCACGGGCGATGATGCGGCTGTCTATGACGAGATCAACCGGGTCTTCAATTTTACAATCTAGGGGCAAAAGAGTGTCCTTCTTCATTAAAAGTAACTCACCGATTGTTGGTCGTGCCGTCCCTATCACAACCTGCACATTGACATCTAAAGCATAAATTGAACGTTGGTATTGGGCGCCATCATCTTGATTGCGTCGTTCATGAACGGGAACTTCTTTTTTCTCATTCCGTTCTTGTTGTTCTTTTTCTATTTCATTGGCCATATTGGGGTCCTGATTGGTATTTTTGTGCTAATTTTGTTCAATACGCGCAAGAAGTTCGTCCGCAACGTTTTCAATATCTATGTCAGCAAAACCACCGCCCCAAAATGCTTGTACAATTGTACCCGTTATGTTTTTGCTGGCTTCGATGGTGAATACTGTGGGTTCTACCTCATTTTTGTTACAGCTCTTGACAATTTGAGTGAGGGTTTGCTCAAATTCATGAGACACTTTAAGCTTGACCGAACCTTCGAGGGCGCAAGAAGACAAGGACATGATGAAATTGGTAATTTCCAGGCTTTTGTTGTTTTGGATGAGCGTAGGTAAAGCGGCTTGCAATAATGCGGTAACGACCCTTCTGTGACTTGTTTCAATCTCGGTTCTAATTTTTGAAAAGCTTAGATTTAAAGAATTGGTGATAAGAGCTTGTTCCTGCGCCTGTATTTCTGCTTGCGCATATCCCTCATTGAAGCCCTGTTCATAAGTTTTGTTTTTTGCGTCATTTTTAAAGTGTTGGCTTGAATATTGCGAATTTTCATTTTCTTGAAATTGAACTATATTTTTGATATAGCCATTTTGAGTGTCGTCAAAGCTGGCAATTTTTTCCAAGATATTTACAACTTTGCTCATGATGTAATCGCATTATTTGTGGTTGCTTCCATCTCCAACCACGAGGACAACAATGCCGCGGCATCGTCGGGGTTCTCTTGGGTGATGGATTTTAATAAATCTATTGGATCTTCGGTAGGGTTGAGGGTGTTTTGTGTTTGGTCATTAACTGGTGCTGGCAAGCCTTTAACTTTCTTCTCTCCCGCCAAAACCTGTACATCCATTTGGCTCAATATACCTTGTTCATCTGTCAGTACTTGCGAACTGCTAAAAAGAGGACGGACTACAAAAATACCCAAGATTAGAACAATAAAACCCAAAAAGCCTGCCTGTATCATACTCCACATATAGTGCTCTAAAAATTGGCTAAAGATGCTTGGCTTTTCTATGGCGCCTGTTAGGTCGGGCGTTTCAAAGGCAATGCTTTTTAACGTTAAAACATCACCGCGTTCCTCATTTATACCAGCAGAGGCCAGCGCGAGATCGCGAAGCGACGATAACTCTGTTTCAGAACGAGGCGTTACAATTGGATTGCCGTCTTCTCCTATGGATTGGATGTCATTGACGAGTATAGCGACGCTAAGGTGCTTGATTGCACCGGGTAATACGGTCGAACTTTTTACGAGTTCCGAGATTTCGTATTGTACCGTTTCGGTAATTTCTCCTCTGTTTGAATTGGAACTGCCGCCGCCTGCAGCGCCTTCGGGTAAATTACTTGCTACGCTTACAGCTGTTGATTTTCCTGTGCTCGTATCTGTTATTTCTGTTGTAGATTTCGACTTAACAACGCGTGTGTTTGGGTCATAAGTATGTTCTTTCATTGTTTGCGATATGCGCTCTACATCTAACATAACACTGACACGGGCATTGCCGCTTCCGACCCTTGCCTCCATGATAGCCAATAAATCTTTTTTGATCCTCGCAGCGCGCTCTAGGCCGCCAAGGCCGTCATTGTTTTGGCCCGCTAACATATTCCCATCGCTGCCAGGGCCGGCGACAATACCAAGCCTGGCATCAATCACAACTACATCAGACGGCTGTAATCCAGCGACTGATAAGGCCGTTAGGTATTGTACGGCCTTAGCCGTCTGACGGTTAATACCGCCGGAAGCCCTTAAGGTTACAGAAGCAGATTGACTGGTTGGGGAGTTTGAAAAAGTAGCGCTCTTGGCTGTTCCTAAATGAACACGGGCTAGATCAACAGCAGGTAAGGCAAGAATAGTGCGCGCCAACTCCCCTTCCTTTGCACGCCAATAAGCCGTGTCAAACATATCAGATGTCATAGCAAAACTATTGATATTATCAAAAAGCTCATAGCCTGACATATTTTGCCGTGGCAGACCTTCTTTGGCCAACTCTAATCGCAATGCGTCTCTTTTGTCCGCTTGTGCATAAATAGCAGAGCCTTTGACTTCGTAAGCTATATTCTTTGCGGAGAGTTCTGCAATGACTTCGCCGGCAATTTGGCTATCTAAGCCTGAGTATAACAAGTCCATATTGGGTTTTAGTGTCTGGCGCGTTAATAAGGTCAATGCAGCAATAGTTATTATGACAGCAAGCACGGCAACGATCTGCTTTTGCAGATTTAAAGACAAAAATACCTTGAACGCATTCATGCATGATTCCTTCACATCGAATAAATTTAGTTTTCTTAACTACACGTAGAAATAGATTTTGTTTCTTAATAGAACGTTTACTAAAAGATGTTTTTTATATTAAATACACTTAGGAGTAGTATTACTGTGGCCAAGAAGAAACAGAACAAATCCAATAAAGCCGATACCGCCGCACCAAAGAAAAAGAGAATGGGGGGTCTAGGAAAAATTATCTTGCCCGTCACATTGGCGATAACGTCCTTTTGTACAGTTTATTTTTTACCACGAGATAATGCTACAACACCAAGATCGGAAATAAAAACCCATGATACTTCACAAACCCATGAAGACTTGGCTCTACAAAAGTTAGAAACCTCATTTGTAACCCTAGAGCCATTTACAGTTTCGATTAAAGGTCGCTCACGCATATTACGCCTCGGCATAACCCTAGAAATACCAAAGACAAAGTTACCGGCAATTGATGCGGATAACCCTAAATTACGCGACGCATTTATGGGATATCTGAGTGTTCTGGATATGAAACAGATTGAAGAAGCGGCATTTATAGTCGGTCTACGGGCACAGTTAACGCGGCGGGCAAAATTTGTTCTGGGGGAGAACAGTATCCAAAATATCCTTATAACAGATTTTATGGTGCGATAAAATGTATGCTTATCTACCCGATATTTTACTCATAATAATTTGCGGTTTTACGTGTCTTTATTGTTGGATACTCTCTAGGCGGTTAAAAAAACTCCAATGCCTAGATAGTGGTCTAGGCGCGTCCATACTGGCACTGACCAAGGCGATTGCAAAAACCAATGAAGCGGCCTTAGAGGCGCGGCAGTCCACTCAAATTAATGTAGAAACATTGCAAAAATTGTTGGGAAGTGTAGACAATGCCATCCCACAAATTGAAGCGCGGGTAGAAAGTCTATATAATGCCCGCAAATCAGCAGAAAAGAAATCTGCCGAGCTAGAGAATATTATTTCGGCGGAAATTGATCCTGCCTTACAAAATGCGCGTCAGTCTTCATTGTCTTTGCTAGAAATCATCAAAGCCGTTAAAGTGTTTGAACGACGGGAGAAAATTACGCAAGCCGAAGCAGGGCAAAAGAAAAGGACGGCAGCATGAAAACACGCATATTGCCAATTCTTGGCACAGTAATGATGTGCTCTTTGCTTATTAAAACTTGGGCGATATCAGCAGAAATAAATGAGCAGGCAGTGCAACCCCAAGAGATTGCTGCCAACCCAAGCAAACAAGAACCTACGCCAGCTGATGATGCAAAAACTTCAGAAAAGCAATGTGCAACTGGTGAAGTTTTACAGGCGGTAAATCTAAAGATGGCCGCGTTTAAACTAAGAGAAGACGAAATGAATTCTCGTGAAAGTGCATTTCGAGCTATCGAAGATAGGATGAAAAAACAACTGGAAGCAGTTGAAACTGCCAAAGCGGCACTTGATGAAAGCCTGCGTTATAGAAAAGACATTGCCAATGCTGATATTGCACACCTAAGTGCTATGTACGAAACTATGAAACCTAAACAAGCTGCTCGAATATTTAATGAAATGGATGCAAAGTTTGCGGCTGGATTTTTGCGGCAAATGAAAGGTGGACAAGCTGGGCTTATACTCGCAAATATGCAGACGACTAAGGCTTATCAAATCAGTTTAATTTTGGCCAGTCAAGGTGCCAAGTACCGCGTAGTCACAGATACATCACCGTAGGAGTAGGTAATTCTGAGATGCTATATATTTAAGGATATGCGTCCATCATCTTCAACCAGAATTTCTCCAATTATTTCTAATTCTAAAAGAGCGGCTGAAGCTATTGGGAACGCTATACCACTTTGGCGAATAATTTCGTCGCGCACGGTTGGCGTTGGAGAGCAAAGCGATAAGAGCACTGTGTGCGCATTATCTATCTCTTTTTCAATGTCGTCCCAATTGATATCCGGTTGATTATAACCGTCTCTTTCTTCTTCAAACTGTCCTATGAAATCAAGCGAGCTTGTATTGGCAAGAACATGTAAAATGTCTTGGGTGTTTTCAATGAGGGCGGCCCCTTGCTGGATCAGACGGTTGCAGCCTTTCGTGCGCGGATCTAGCGGAGATCCAGGTGCGGCCATCACTTCTCGGTTCTGTTCTAGCGCATAACGTGCCGTTATAAGCGTGCCGGATCGTTCGGCGGCTTCAATAACAACGACACCTTGGCAAAGCCCGGAGATAATTCGGTTGCGGCGCGGGAAATCGCGGGCTGTTGCACGGTAACCAAGTGGGCTTTCTGAAACCAGTGCGCCGCGTTCACGCATGTCTGCAAATAATTCAGAGTTTTGTTTTGGATAGACATGATCAACGCCGCCGCCGAGAATGCCAACGGTTCCCGTATCCAGAGCGCCAAAATGGGCTTGCGCATCTATACCTCGTGCGAGGCCAGAGACAATTGTGAAGCCTTCTTGGCCGAGTTCATTTGCGATTTGCCTGGCGAATCTTAGCCCGATAGCCGACGCGTTTCGAGAACCTATTATCGCCAGACAAGGTCTGTGTAAAAGCTCAACTTTGCCAAGAACACTGATCACGGGTGGTGTCGGTGTGACAGCTTTTAGATAATTTGGATAATCTGGTTCACACGAACATAATAGGCGCACGCCAAGCTCATCATTGGCGCGCATTTCGCGTTCTATATCTTCTATGGGCGGAATGACCATTTTTGCTTTGCGCGTCGCGCGAGCGGCCAAACGCGGGAGAGCGGCAAGTGCATCACCGGCATTTCCGTAACGTTTTAAAAGACCGCTAAAAGCTACCGGGCCAACAGTTGTCGTGCGGATAAGACGAAGCCAATCTCGGCGTTCTGAAAAGGAAAGTTCTATATCGCTCACGATTTATTTTCATTTTTCTTGGCACCGAGCTTGGGTTCGGTTTTAGCCAATATGCGGCCAATATTTTCCTTGTGCCGCAGAATTATTATTGCCCCCAGAGCGACACAAAGTAAGGAAACTTTCTCATACCCCAAAAAATATGCGGCAACAGGCACTGCAATTGAGGTTATGATACCGGACAGAGAAACAATACGGGTCAGCAGTGCAGAGGCAATCCAGATAACAGCTGCCACAAGGCAAACCATCCAAGATATAGCCATGAGAACCCCGAAATATGTCGCAACGCCTTTACCACCCTTAAATTTGAGCCAAACTGGATAGCAATGCCCGAACAGTGCTGCACCGCCTGCAAGCAGTGAGGGTATAAACCCGAAAAAATGCGCAGCGATCAATGCGGCAACACTCGCCTTTGCCATGTCGAGCCCGAGTGTAAATATAGCGAGTTTCTTGCTGCCGGTTCGTAAGACATTGGTTGCGCCGATATTTCCAGATCCGATATTACGGATATCCCCGTGACCTGCAAAATGTGCGATAAGCAAACCAAATGGTATAGAGCCTAGGGTATAGCCTAAAACCAAAGCAATAATGTTCTCGCTCCCCATCATAAAATCATCATGCCCTTACGCGTTCCGATTGTCAAAAACGATTTTCCCCGCGCAAATGGTTGTAATGATAGCTCCTTGCATGAGGCGGCCATCAAATGGGGTATTTCGTGAACGGGATAGTAAGTTTCCTTCATCACACATCCACGGTTTTTGAGGATCAATGAGTACGAGGTCTGCAGGTGCGCCGCGCTCTAATACGCCTTGGGGCAAGCCAAGCATTTCTGCGGGTGTGCTGGTAACGGCTTTTAAGAATGCGGTCATATCAAGCTGGCCGTCGGCAACCAAAGTGAGACCAGCGGGCAGCAGCATTTCAAGTCCAACCGCACCAAAGCCGGCCTCTGCAAAGGGGCGGCGTTTATCGCCCGCCGGGCGCGGGTCGTGAGCAGAAACAATGACATCTATGGTGCCGTCATTGACGGCCTTGAGCAAGGCTAGACGATCTTCTTCCCCGCGCAAGGGTGGGTCAAGCTTGGCAAATGTTCGGTAGTCTCCGATGTCAAGTTCATTGAGTGCCAAATGATTGATACTCACGGATGCCGAAACATCCAATCCTTTCGCCTTGGCACGGCGTAGGGCAGGCAGGGTATCAGCACTGGAGATTAAGTCCATTAAATAACGCGCTCCTGTTAACTCAACCAAAGCAATATCTCGTTCTGCCATTATTCGTTCGGATGCAGCCGGCGCAGAAGCCAACCCCAAGCGCGCAGAAAAGTCGCTTTCATGGGCGACTGTGTTTGTGGATAGGTTAGGATCAATGGCGCGGTGCGCTAATAGAGCATTGAAAGCGGAAGAATAAGCCATGATGCGGCGCATCAAGCTTGCATCAGAAATAGGGGCGTCTCCATTAGAAAACAGTAATGCTCCGGCTTCGCTCATCAGACCAAGTTCGGTCATGTCTTTGCAGGCCAAATTTTTAGTCAACGCACCCGCCGCATATACATTAACCGGAGATGTCTCACGTGCGCGTCGATTTATAAAATCCACCAAAGAAATATCATCAATCACAGGGTTGGTTTGCGGCATGACGACCATGGATGTGACACCGCCCGCAGCTGCCGCCAATCCGGCACTGGCAAGAGTTTCTTTATGTTCCGCGCCAGGTTCGCCTGTAACCACACGCATATCAATCAAGCCAGGAGCCAGTATCATTCCGTTTGCATCAATATTTTCAATATCAGGGTTTAAACCTTCTGCGAACAGGTTATCGCCAAATGATGCAATTAGACCATCCTCTATCAAGAGGTCGCCGTGCATATCCATGCCGCTCTTTGGGTCTATGAGGCGCGCATTGCTAATTGCCAATTTTTTTGTCTGGTTAAGCATTTTAAGCTCCACCTTGTGACAAAAGATGCAAAATAGCCATACGCATGGCAACACCCGTTTCCACTTGTCTTGTAATCAAGCTAATATCTGGGTCGTCTGCGATATCTGAGCTGATCTCAACACCTCTGTTCATTGGACCGGGATGCATGACAAGCGCACCGGGTGCTGCAAATTCTAGTTTGGTTTGGTCAAGGCCGTAGACATGAAAATACTCACGTTTAGACGGCACAAAACTTGCGCCCATACGTTCTATCTGTAGACGCAACATCATGATGACGTCACAGCCCGCCAGTCCTTTTTCCATATCGTGAAACACTTCAACGCCCCATTGATCGGCGTCCAGCGGTATTAAAGTGGGCGGACCGACCAAGCGGACTTCTGCACCCAAAATATTGAGAAGCTGAATATTGGAGCGTGCCACACGCGAGTGCAGGATATCACCGCAAATGGCAATACGCAGGCCGTCTATGGCGCCTAATTTTGTACGCAACGTCAATGCATCAAGCAAAGCTTGGGTGGGATGTTCATGTGTCCCATCGCCTGCATTGATAACGGCACAGGAAACCTTTTGCGATAGCAATGCCGGTGCACCAGATGCTGAATGTCGTATGACCAATAAGTCCGGGCTCATGGCATTCAAGGTCGTTGCGGTATCTAATAATGTTTCTCCCTTGGAAGCACTGGAAGTGGTCATGGACATATTTATCACATCAGCCCCAAGCCTTCTGCCAGCCAGCTCAAACGATTTCTCTGTGCGGGTAGAATTTTCAAAGAATAAATTTATGAGCGTTTTACCTGCGAGCACATTATGGCGAGCATCTTTTTGAACGGATAAATCTAGATACGTTTCACCGAGGTTTAAGAGAGAATCTATATCGGGGCGGTGCAAATCCGCTATGCTTAGGAGATGACGGGTGTTTAGCCCAGACGATGTATGTTCACTTGACATATAGCCCTAACAATTTTTGCGGTTCTAATCGCTCGTACTAGGAATGTAAAGTGACTTGTGTATGCTCGTATTGAATTAGGGAGGTGAAATTGCAAAAGTATATTACTTGATGCTTAAGCAAGAAGGTAAAAAATGACCATGCGCATTAAGAATAACGATGCGTATTAAAGATATGTTGTAACATAAATGCTTCAGCTAGCGTTCATGTTGGTATTGGTATTGTAGATTCATATATAGATAGGAAAGGGAATAACGTGAAAATTATATTTAAGTTTGTAGCTTTATTTGCATTTGCAGTGGCTGCCCCCATATCTGCTAATGCCCATGAAAATGGTTATAACCATCGACATCAAAATAATAGCGGCGACCAATTGGTTGGCGGTTTACTCGGTGCAGTTGTTGGCGGTGTAATCGGTTCTAATGTTGCAGGTGGCGGCGTGCAAGATGAAGGTACAGCTATTGGTGCAGTTATCGGTGGCCTTGCTGGCGCGGCCATTGCTGGCGGTGGTAACAATTATAACAATGGTGGTTATTATAATCAGAGCTATTATAGGAATGGCTACAATAACGGTTATTATAATCAGGGTTATTCAAGTAATGGATATGCGCCGACATATTACCCCAATACTTATTATCCCAATACTTATTATCCAAGTACTACTTATCCCAGTACTTATTACCCCAGTACAACGTATTACGGCAATAATTACGGCGGTGGGGCATATTATGGAAATAGTCGTCCGCGTGTTAATATCAATATTAATTCAGGTTACGGTACATATAATACACGACCGCTCAGGTCGCACCGCGTAAGACATAACCGCCATCGGCATAAACGAAGGCATAGACGCCATTAATACAATCCATATTAGACTTTGAATTGGGCTCGTTTATTATAACGAGCCTTTTTTAGTTAGTTTTATGCCCCTGACCGGCGTAGTTTTGCGAGCTCTCTCTCGTAGGCCGCGCAAGCAATTGTAACATGAAGAGTAAAGCTTACATTCAACCTTGCAGAATGTGAGGTTTTATGCGTACCGTATTTTTATTAAGTTTGGGGCTTGTTTCGATTGTGTTTGCTGCGCCTACAGGTGCCTCTGAACTTGCAGATTATAAAGCAACATCCGGACAGTTCACTGTGGAAAACGGCGTTAGGGTTTACCGTATTCTATCTGTTAAACAGCAAGTAAATCAGAACCAACCCGAAGTTCGGGTTTCTGAAATTAATAATTCAGAGCTTTCCTATGAACGTGGCTATAAACAAGGTATTAATGCCGCCTTGAATAGGCGCCCCAAAAGAACCAGGAGATCATTAAAGCGGCGTCAGACAGGCCGTAATCTTTATAATTATGGTCGGCGCTATAGCACTTCAGGCTTTAATCCGCGTTTTAATAGATTCAGGTCAAACATAAGTTACAGCCGTCCCGCTTATTTAGCTTTAGGTAAGAAAAACTAAGCCAGAGACGCTGCTTCTGCTAAGTCGCGACCAATGATTTGAAAGACTTTTTCGACAATCGCCTGCGCGTCAAGCCCGGCCTGTTTATACATCAACTCTGGTGTGTTATGATCGATGAAAATGTCTGGTAAAACCATAGAGCGGATTTTTATTCCGCGCTCCAACCGTCCGCTTTCAGCAAGTTCTGCCATTACGAAGGACCCAAAACCACCCATAGCCCCTTCTTCGATCGTGATAAGGACTTCGTGTTCGTCCGCCAATTGGCGCACAAGATTTTTGTCCAATGGTTTAATAAACCGCGCATCGGCCACAGTTGTTGATAGGCCAAGCGCATCCAAATGATTCGCAGCCTGAAGTGCTTCGCCAAGACGTGTTCCAAGAGACAAGAGAGCTATTTTGTTACCCTCTTTGACGATACGTCCTTTCCCAATTTCTAAAGGTTTGATTGTGGAAGGTATTGTAATGCCAGTTGCTTCGCCGCGCGGAAACCGAAATGCACTCGGCGCGTTGTCTATGGCCGCAGAAGTTGCAACCATGCGGGCAAGTTCTATTTCGTCAGCAGCAGCCATGGATATCATGCCGGGCAGTGCACCCATAAAACCAATATCAAAGCTACCTGCATGGGTTGGGCCGTCTGCGCCAACCAACCCTGCGCGGTCGATGGCAAAGCGTACAGGCAATTTTTGTATGGCCACATCATGTACGACCTGATCATAGCCGCGCTGTAAAAAGGTTGAATACAGGGTGCAAAACGGCTTCATGCCGTCGGCGGCTAAGCCTGCCGCGAACGTTACGGCGTGTTGCTCAGCGATACCCACATCAAAACATCTGTCTGGGAATTTATCGGCGAAATGATTTAATCCCGTTCCGCTCGGCATGGCAGCTGTGATGGCAACGATTTTATCGTCGCGCTTGGCTTCTGAAATTAAAGCATCAGAAAATACTTTGGTGTAACTCGGTGCTTTGGCAACAGATTTGTTTTGTACGCCTGTTACCACATTGAATTTGGAGACGCCGTGATATTTATCTGCGGACTCCTCGGCGGGCTGATAACCTTTGCCTTTTTGCGTAACAACATGCACCAAAACGGGGCCATTTTGCATAGCTTTGGCATTCTTTAACACCGGCAGAAGATGATCTAGATCATGACCGTCAACAGGCCCAACATAATAAAAGCCTAGCTCCTCAAACCATGTGCCGCCAATCACCATACCGCGTGTATATTCTTCGGCTTTACGGGCAGTAGATTTAATTGGGCCGGGCATGTGTTCAACAATACCCTTGGCAACGCCCCTAAAATTTCTATAGCCGCGCGACGATACTATTTTGGCTAAATGAGCGGACATAGCACCAACAGGCGGCGCGATTGACATGTCATTGTCATTGAGAATAACAATAAGCCTTGCGTCCATTGCACCTGCATTATTCATAGCCTCATAGGCCATGCCCGCAGAAATAGACCCATCTCCAATGACGGCGATTACGTTGCGGTCAGTTTCTTGTAGGGCGCTGGAAACGGCCATGCCAAGTCCAGCAGAAATAGAAGTGGATGCATGACCAGCGCCAAAATCATCATATTCGCTTTCAGTGCGTTTAGTAAATCCTGACAGGCCACCCCCTTGGCGTATGGTTCGCATACGGTCCTTACGCCCAGTCAATACTTTGTGCGGATAGCATTGATGACCCACATCCCAGATCAGCTTATCGTGGGGGGTATCAAATACATGATGGATAGCTACGGTCAATTCGACCACACCTAGCCCCGCGCCCAAATGTCCGCCTGTTACTGATACAGAATCGATAACTTCGGCCCGTACTTCGTCGGCTAACTGCTTAAGCTGCTCTGGATTAAAGCCGCGCATATCTGCAGGTATGTTAACTTGATCAAGAAGTTGGGTCTTATGCAACATTTTATCGTCTTCCATGAGAGCATCTTAGCCTACTCAAATAGTTATTTCACTTATTTCTGTCGATTCAGAACAAAATCTACTGCGGCGCATAAAATATCAGATTTATCACCATAAGGTTCAAGAGCATGCTTTGCGCTCTCCCCTAATTTATGAGCCTTTTCCTTTGCTCCTTCTAGTCCATAAATAGAGACGAATGTGGCCTTTCCAAGGCCTGCATCTTTGTTGGTTCGTTTGCCCATAACGGTGATATCACCCTCAACGTCCAATATATCGTCACGAATTTGAAAGGCTAACCCGAGCGCATTTGCATACGTACTTAGGTTTTGCAAATCCTTTTCCCCTGCACCTGCTAATCGTCCACCAGCAGTGGTGCTAAAATGTATAAGTGCACCAGTTTTCAAGGCTTGCAAATGCGTGATAAGGGTTTCGTTTTGATCAGACAGATTTGCATATATATCTATAACCTGCCCCCCAATCATACCATGCGTACCTGAGCTGGATGCTAGTTCAAAGATAAGCTTTATCCGCACATCGGCGTTAGAGTGGATGCTGTTTTGCGTTAAAATTTCAAACGCTAAAGATAATAATGCATCACCTGCCAACACAGCTAGTGCTTCATCATAAGCTTTATGTACAGTTGGTTTTCCGCGTCTAAGGTCATCATCATCCATACAAGGCAGGTCATCATGAATGAGCGAGTAAACATGCACGCATTCAAGCGCCGCAGCTGCTAGCCAAATCCCTTTTGTTTCTTTACCAAGCATGCGGGCTGCTTCTATTAGCAAGAAAGGTCGTAGTCGTTTGCCACCGCCTAAAAGAGCATAGGCCATCGCCTCCATAATGCGGCTCTGTGGCCCTGCAGGCTCTGGCAAAATTTGTGCCAGCACAATTTCCATCTCAGTGGCAACACTGCTTAATCGGCTGTTGAATTTATTGGATGTTCTAGCCATCATTATCAAGTGGCTCGGTTTTAATGTCGCCATTTGGCGCAAGTACGATTTTATCGACTTTTAGCTGGGCGGCTTTCAGTTTACCTTCGCAATGTTTTTTTAAGCGTGCGCCACGTTCATAGATATCTATGCTTTCTTCTAAAGGTGCATCACCGCGCTCTAATTTTGAGACAATGTTTTCTAATTCTGACAAAGCAGCTTCAAAGCTTAAACTCTTAATATCGGTCATTTTTTTACCTGTGTGTTTCCGTTTTGGGTTCTTTCAAAACGGCGATAGCTCCAGTGTAAATCACCATGGTCTTCTGTGCATTTAAAACCATGCCTTTTTAAAGCTGGACGTATCATGCGGTTAAACCAGCCGTGTGCAGCTACAAAAAGCATCTTACCGTCTCTTGCTTCTTGTGACAATACCATGGCGGCTTTTTCCGCCCGCTTGCGCGCCAAGACCTGGCTTTCAGCTTCTCCTGAAAACCCCATTATCCAGCAAATACGTGCCAATACCCCCCAAGTTGGTGGTTTGAACCGTAAATACCCTAAGTTTGGTGGCGGCAATCCTGCTTCCACCATCAAAGGTTCAAGGCGGTCAGGCGGTGACCCATGTGCCAAGGTGGCGGTTTCAACGGCGCGTAATAATGGGCTGGCAATAACCGTATCAGCTTGTCTGGCGAGGTCTTTTATTATTTGAGGGGCATCCTGTCCAGGTGTTAGGCCCCCTTCATCATAAAGCCCCCACCAAAATTTGTAACCCCGCCAATTCATGCGTGTTTTGCGTGAGAGCTCAGGTTCGCCGTGACGACATAAAATGATTACGTCTGGTTTATTGACAGTTTTTTGGGACATTATAGTTTCAAGAAAAACCGTCTGGGTGGGCAGCGCAAGCCTTCTTCTTTTTTACAGCGTTTAAAGGAGTAAACCATCATCTTTGCTTTGCCAATTACATGGTCAAATGGGACAAATCCTGGACCATTTGGGGCGCGACTGTCTTCTGAATTATCACGGTTGTCGCCCATGAAAAACAGCTTACCTTCTGGAATAATGAACGGCCCCTTATTGTCGAGCGGATAAAAATCATTACGTTCATATATTCTGTGAGAACTTTTTTCGCCGTCGAATTGTTCTTCGTATTTGACAATTTCTTGTACGAGACCTCGGTGCTCTCGATAAGAAAATGTTTCTTGTTCAGTGCGGTCAATCAATTTGCCATTTACATATAAGCGGCCATGCTCGGTCTGCACTTTGTCACCTGGTAAGCCAACGAGACGTTTAATCATGATAATACCAGATTTTGGATTGCGAAAAACGATTACATCTCCGCGCTTAGGTTGCTTGGCGAAAACACGCCCATCTGGTAATGGTAATTTTCGAAGGGGCCAGACAAGAGATTCTCTAGACGCACCATAAGACAATTTGCTGACAAAAAGATGGTCTCCAACCTCTAGTGTTGGCTGCATGCTTTCACTGGGTATTTTGAAATGTCCAAAGACAAGGTTGAAAAATAATAATAGAAACAATACCAATCCAGCAAAAAACTTGGCTTCTTCGATTATGATTTCACGGCGCGTTTTTGGCGCTTCCTCAGGCACTTCACCGTCTTGCTTTTGTTTTGATCTCTTCAACATATCATCTCTTTAATAAAGCTTTTAGCTCGCAATGGTTATCTATGATAATTTTCCACAATACAATCAATTATATTTCCTGTAATATCTATTCTTATTACACAATTGGAAGTCGGCAATATGAAAATCCAAACCCTTTTAATCGCATTTGTGACATTTTTATTGGTGTCTTGCTATACGCCACCGAATATAGAGCGAACAGATGCACTTGCTGGGAATTACCAGCTTGACCCAAGCCATACAAGTATTGTGTGGCGTGTTTCGCACGTAGGATTATCCAATTATACGGCTAGGTTTAATACAATAAATGGGACTTTGGTTTTTGACCCTTTATCCCCAAAACAAAGCAAAGTGGATATAATTATTGACCCTGCCAGTATCAGCACTGGTGATACTGATTTTGATGAAACCATTGGCCAGAGGAGCAGCTATTTCAATGCGGGTAAGTATCCAGAGATTAGGTTTATCTCTCGCACCATTTCACTCACAGGTGAAAACACGGGAATTATTGTCGGGGATTTGACATTTCGCGGGATTAGCAAATCGTTGAGATTGAATGTAAAATTTAATGGCGCCGGCAAATCATTCGGTCATAAAGGAAAGACCTTGGGTTTTTCAGCTACGGGAACACTATCGCGTTCGGATTTTGGACTGTCGACACTGAGTAATTTTGGCATAGGCGACGAGATTTCTTTACGCATCGAAGCCGAATTTAACGAGAAATAAATGGCTGAAATTCTTAAGGCAAATAGAGCGGGCTATGTAAAAGCGGTTAAAGTATTGCGGTCAGGGGCGTTGGTCGCATTGCCGACTGACACGGTTTACGGATTAGCAGGGCTAGCCAATAACCGCAAAGCCGTCTTTGATATTTACAAAATTAAAAAAAGACCAGCGCAAAAGGCGTTATCTGTTGTAATATTTTCGCCGCATCAAGCAAAAAAAATTGTCAAGATACCACCCATCGCGCAAGCCATGATGGATATGTTTTGGCCAGGCGCGCTAACGCTCGTCTTACCTTCTCTAAATAGCATATTTACTTCGGCGAATAGTCAAACATTAGCGCTTCGTTGTCCAGATATCGGCTGGGCGAGTGGGTTTATGCAAGAAGGATTTGAAGGGCCGTTGGTGTTGCCCAGTGCCAATATTTCAGGTGATCCTGCACCTGTTACAGCTAAACAAACCTCCGCCGCTATCGGAGCAAGCATCCCGTTAATATTAGACGGCGGCCCGTGTAAAGAAGGTAAAGAGTCCACTATAATATCCGTAAATGGAAAATGTGCATGTTTGTTACGAATTGGCGCAATCCCGCCTGAACGTTTGGCCAGTTTTAATATTGTCATGGATTTAGTATGAGTGACGCCCAAGCCATAACCGCGTTTAAATCTACACTGCCCGTTAAAAGTTGGACGCAAGATAAGGGTGTTATAGAACCTTATCTACACGAGTGGCGAGGTAGATGGCATGGGGAGACACCAATATTGCTATTACCAGCAAGCACGCAAGAAGTGGCAGATGCAGTCAAAATTTGTGCACATTTCAAACTCCCCATCACCGTACAAGGTGGTAATACGGGTCTGGTGGGCGGACAAGTACCCCAAGGGGAAGTTTTGCTGTCTACTGTGCGCTTGAATAGAATTCGCGAAGCAAATGCAGACAATTTGCATATGATATGTGAGGCGGGTGTCACCTTACAAGCCGTTCATTCCGCCGTAGATGATTTAGACTTGAAATTCCCGTTATCTCTGGCTTCGCAAGGCTCTTGCACCATAGGCGGTAATCTTTCGACTAATGCGGGCGGTGTGCATGTGGTGAAATACGGCACGGCGCGTGATCTGGTATTTGGCGTCGAGGCCGTGTTGGCAGACGGCAAAATTTATAATGGGCTTAACCCACTGCGCAAAGATAATACTGGTTATGATTTGTCTCAACTTTTGATTGGTGCAGAAGGTACACTTGGCATTATTACTGCGGCCAGTATGAAGCTGTTCCCTAAGCCCCAAAACAATATTTGCATTTTGGCCGCCGTGGAGAGCCCCGACAACGCATTGCAATTATTAAACGAAGTCCGTTACGGCAATAGACTGAGTATGTTCGAGCTTATCCCGCGCCTTGGAATGGACTATGTAACACGTAATATTGCAGGACAAAAAGACCCGTTTTCGGCTGAATACCCTTGGTATGTGTTATTAGAATGGGAATTTGCAAATGGAGATGACCCGCAAAAATTTACCGAAAATAGTCTAGAGAAAATCGCAGATAATGGTCTAATATTGGATGCAGTGATAGCCACAAGCCAAGCCCAAACCGCAGCGCTTCTCGCCTTACGAGAAAACCTTTCGGCATCACAAAAACCCATAGGGGCTACAATTAAGCACGATATATCAGTACCTATTGCTAAGGTTCCAGCTTTTATCGCACAAGCAAATGCTGCCGTTACAAGGCACACACCGAACTGTCGCCCGCTTGCGTTTGGGCATTTGGGCGACGGAAACATTCACTACAATATTGGTCAACCTAAAGACATGCAACCCGAGGAGTTCATGGCACAAGAACCAGAGATAAACGATATAGTTTACGATATAGTCTGTGCGCTTGGTGGGTCGATTTCTGCAGAGCACGGCATTGGTATTTTGAAAAAACCTCAACTAGGCCGACGTGCCGATCCAGTGAAATTACAAATGATGCAAACCATCAAAACCGCCCTTGACCCAGACAATATTTTAAATCCCAGAAACATACTTTAACCTGCCTTGCATTAACTATGAGCCTGCGTTAAAAAACTCTTTTACAAGGATTCTAAATGCTAACTGTGCTCTCACCTGCAAAAAAACTTGATTTGGAACCTGTGTCATTTCCAGGAGAAGCGAGCGCGCCAATCCTACATAAGCATACACAAATATTAGCGCGTGCTGCGAAGAAGTTGTCTGTAACAGAATTGCAAAACCTCATGAAGCTTTCGGATAATTTGGCAGAACTGAATGCACAACGCTTTAAGTCCTTTCGCTTAAATGGGCGTTCAAACTCCACCAAACCAGCCATGTTGACTTTTAATGGAAATGTATATGAGGGTCTGGACGCGGGCTCGTTAAACGTCTCTGACATTGATTTTGCGCAAACGCATGTTCGGATTTTGTCAGGTCTTTATGGTGTGCTTAGGCCTATGGATAGAATTCAACCCTACCGCCTAGAGATGGGCCGCAAACTTGCGACAGAGCGGGGTGCAAATTTATATCAATTTTGGGGCTCAACAATTGCACAAACTTTAATGGAGTGTACGGCTTCTCATAAAGATAGAACCATCATAAATTTAGCCTCTAACGAATATTTCAAGGCTGTGGACAAAAAGACACTAAATATTCCTGTTATCGAAGTAAAATTCCTCAACATCAAAGATGGTGAGGCTCGAAACTTGATGTTCTTTGGCAAACGTGCCCGTGGTCTGATGGCACGGTGGATCATTGATAACCGAATTGAAGCGACTGACGATTTACGTGGTTTTAACGTAGAAGGTTATAAATTTATAAAATCGAAAAGTTCAGCAGCGCAAATGGTATTTACCCGCAAACAGCCACCACCACCTAAACAATAGATTAAGGCAGAACCTAACTGTAGCGTTTGATTGTAAACGAAGACGTGTTGGTCTAGAAAAACAACATGATGGGAAATTTACGGATACAAATAATAATAATAATTGTTTCAGCAATTTGTTTTGCTGGTGTAAAGGCTTCATTCGTCCAAGCACAGACCCAAGCCCAGACCCAAACTCAATCCCAAATACAAGCACCCGCCAACAGGGTTTGCAAGACAGGTTCAGATGCGGATTTACCAGAGATAAAAACCAAAATTGCCAAGATGGCAGATGAACTTAAGCGCCTGAAGCAAGCAAAGCAAACCGCATTGGTAAATACGTCAACGTTGCGCGGCGATATCGTGGCCATTGATCAAGGGCTTGGCCCATGGCGCGTTCGCCATAAAGTGGCTGCTGAATTGGCAGGGTCGTCTGCAGAGGCTTATGCAACCTACAAAGCTGAATGGATTGATGCAGGTGAATTAGAACGCCTAAATGCCAATATAAATTTGCGAAAAGTAAAGCATCAGGATTACAAGCTTGTACTTGCACAATATCAAGCCGTGAAAACACAATTTGAAACTTTGGGGGCGAAATACCAACATATTGCACGTGATTTATTAGACCGAGATCGCGATTGTGACGCCGCGAAAACAGCTTTGCATTAAATTGCAATTTCAGCAAAGCTTGATTTTTTGGTTTGCCTGTGTGACAATAGACGCAGTTATACTTGAATTTAGAAAATGTGCTTTCATGACTCGCTTTAATTCATTTTTACTCAAATATCTATTTAAGGGTATTGCTATAGGGTGGGGTTTGTTGGCAATTTTTCTGATTTCTAACCTAGGAGGGGTTGGCACTCTCATCCTTCATTCATCAAATGCAGTGATGGCCATTGGACTGCTTTTGATGGGCTTCGCGATCACATTTGGTAGCTGTGCTATGGGGATTGGCGTTATGAAATACTTGCCAGAACCTGAGCAAAAAAATAAATAACACATTTGTTATATTTTACGCAACGGTTTTCAATATTAAGTGTGCACCATTTGCCCGCCCTGAACTGACTGCGCGTGAGACTTCGTGAAATACCAGGTCGTTGCTGGTGAGCATATGCGCAATGGTATGTTCAGGTTTGATGTCTGGATTAAGCCAGTTTTGCCATTGGTCAGGTGGTAGTCGCACGGGCATACGGTGGTGTAGGTGTTTTATCTTGCCAACAGCATGAGTGGTCAAAATTGTAAATGATAAGAGCGTAACCCCTTCATCCACATGCCATTGATCCCAAAGACCTGCAAAAGTAGATATCCCATTTTGTTCTGGGTGAATAAAATATGGTGTTTTGGGACTGGTAACACCTTCCCATTCATACCATCCGTTCATTGGGATTAATGCGCGGCGGCGAATCCAGGTTGTTCGAAAGCTGGCTTTTTTAGACGCTGTCTCTACACGAGCATTAAATAATGGTTTGCCTGTTGGAGGCTCATTACGCCAATGGGGGTGTAACCCCCAACGCATAGGAACAATACTGCGCTCACCCAATCCGTTTAAAGCGAGTACGGGCGCTATAATCGATGGTGCCAAATTCCAATTCGGCTCCCATGTCCAAAGGTCTGGGTGCGCGATACCGCTACTTAAAAATTCAGCGACCTCTGATAGTCCAGCGCAGAGCACATATCGTCCACACATGTTATAACCTTCTCATTGAATGCGAAAAACGCGTGACGCCGGGCGATGATACACGTAAGCTAGGGCAATGAAATCAATTTTGTATATAATGATTATTTTACTTGCTATTTTTGCTATACTTCCTGTTGCGGCGCAGACTACCCCCGAAACAGAAGAACAATCGCAAATTGACCATAACGCCACGACACGCCAACTGGAAAGCAGAATTGACCAAAATATGGTCACTATGACTGGTTTGGTGGAGGCCATGTCCAATAATTTGGGACAACTACATTTTTTACGGACTTTGTGTTTTGGTGATGATGACCAAAAATGGCGAATTTCAGCATCCAATATGATGCAAATCGAAGCCCCCAATGATGTTTCATACCGCCGACAATTAATCCGGGCATTTAACGCTGGTTACTATGCCCAAAAAGATCGCTATTCGTCTTGTACGACAGAGGTCGCTCTTGATGTAGCAGCACTCTCGGAAAATGGGCGCCATTTATCAACCATGCTCGGCGATCCTTATAGAGAGCGGTAAAACAACGGGTTAATTCGGTAAGTCTAATCTGTGGACGCGTTCAACTGTAAAGCCTAGGTCTTCGAATCGCGTCGGCAGCCCGCCATCGCCCAATAAATGCCCAATGCCAACCACAGCCATAGCATTGGTGTCCCCGTCCATAAATGTATCCAAAATCTTGACCCATTTTATATTTCGTTGGGTGAACAAAGCTGCGTAAAGTTCGGGCGAGCTTTCTTTCGCAGGTATCAATAAATCGTTTTCCAAGCGTTCGGTATTGCCAATAAGCCAAGCAGCGTTCACTGTTTTAGTATCTTCAACAAGCGTATTGAAATTTTTAATCGTTTGTTCAAATGCTTGCATGCGCACCCAGCGAGGTTGTTTGGCGACAGCTTCGAAATAGGTCTCGACCGTATCAAGTGCGCGTATTGATTTATTGGCTTGTACGGCTTTGATGCGCATTTGTGCGTCTGCGGAGTTTTCGTACCGCAAACCTGCAATGTCGGCTCCCGCGACCGTCAGGATATCTGCTGCTAGCCAGGGCTTGAAATTTTCTAACCTTGCAAGCGGTATTTCTGAATTGTAAGCGGCAGCGGTAAGTCGATTTAAATTGATACTGTCTAAATGGTCACTTAACCGTTCACCATTGGTGTAGACGCCGTATTGTCGCTGTAAAATACGGGTCTGTAAAGCTGATTTTTCATCATCAGGTGTTTCAAAAAAGATGGTGCCAATATCGTCAAAAGCCGCTTGCATATCCCGTTTTTGCCAATTGATATCAGGCTGCATTAAATGCACGGTTCCAAATAGATAAAGCGTACTGTCATTGTCTGTGACCTTCCATAGTGCCGGCCCATCGTATCGCGCGTGCGATGCTGCAACTTTGTCGCTAACACGCCCGCCTTGATCACAAGCCGTTAAGACAAATGCCAGCAGAGCCAGAACAAAAAACCTTATTGTGTTCACGTATTTACCAAGGTGTTTTTTCATAGTCTCGTCCATAAAGCACGCAATTCCACTTGGCAAAGGTTTAAGTAGGCCCTATAGGATTTTCAGAGTGCTTGCTTCCAATACATGGTCTGGAGACTTGATTGTGCAAATGCAAACTTTACTTGTCCTTGCAACGTTAGGGCACCCGTAGCTCAGCTGGATAGAGCGCTGCCCTCCGAAGGCAGAGGTCACAGGTTCAAATCCTGTCGGGTGCGCCATTTTCCCCCAGTTATATCAAGGGCTTACGTTGTATTTGTCTTTGTTATTAATTGTCTGACGTCAGCGCCTATGGCACAGATTTAGGTCTGTGCTAAGAGAGAGTTTTTGTTCATCATCATCTTAGGAGTATATGATACCCAAGGGGGCAGACCCTGAGACAGAAACAAACAGGGCGTTCATCGGAACGCATCA
>JAJFFN010000031.1 GCA_021776635.1 Robiginitomaculum sp. | reverse complement strand
ACAAAGCTGCCCATCAGTATCGTCAAACCACTTAGGTTTGAGGGTATAGCCGCAGCTCAATAATGACAAATAACAAATTTTATCAAAATTAAGCTCTTAATATTCAAGAACTAAACTGCTTAGCTCAAAAACCATTAAACTGTTAAACTAGTTATCTAGTTTTCTAGTTTTCTAGTTTTCTAGTTTTCTAGTTTTCTAGTTTAGTTTAAGAGCGATAAATTGTGTGTGTGAATTGCAGCGATTTAATATGGATTAGCAATAGCCCACGCGAAAAGCTTCTAGTTGACGGATTTTTGTTTGTTTTCGCACCGTTACACGCTTTAATAAAACTTAACGCAATATCTGCCTTGTCATGCCACTTTTTTACTAAAACAAAACCCATAGCCCAAAACCCATAGCCCAAATAAAAACCCGGCAACATGGCCGGGTTTTTGTTTGAACTTTTTTTATTTTTAGACGCCGGTTTCTGTTCCCGCATCCCCGCCTGCCTCTTTCGCGGCAGCTTCGGCGATTTCGGATGGTAGGCTTTCATCTTCAACAACGATGCCCGCAGCGCGGTCTTCCAGAAGTTTTGTATCGCGGGCATTGGCCAGATTTTGGTACTTACGCAAGGTCGCACCCGTACCAGCCGGTATTAATCGACCGACGATAACATTTTCCTTCAAGCCGTCGAGCATGTCTTCCTTGCCCTGTACGGACGCCTCGGTCAGCACACGGGTTGTTTCTTGGAAGGACGCCGCAGAAATGAACGATTTGGTCTGCAAGGACGCTTTGGTGATACCAAGCAAAAACGGTTTCGCTGTTGCGGGCGTTTTGTCTTTATCGCGTTCCAAAAGCGCCGTGTTCACATCAGCAAATTCTGTGCGGTCAACCTGTTCTCCTTTGAGAAGGCTCGTATCTCCCGCGTCAGTGACCTCAACTTTTTGCAGCATTTGACGGACAATAACCTCAATGTGTTTGTCATTAATCGGCACACCTTGCAGTCTGTAAACCGCTTGTACTTCGTCGACCATATATTCAGCCAAAGCTTCAACACCCATGATTTCCAAAATATCGTGGGGCGCAGGATTACCATCAATAAGATAATCACCTTTCAAGACACGATCACCATCGCGAACAGACATATGCTTGCCCTTGGCAATTAAGAATGAGGACGGTTCTTGTGCCTCGTCGTCGGATGTAATTTGAATACGGCGCTTGTTTTTATACTCGCGCGTAAATTCAATTTTACCGTCAATATCAGCAATCACAGCATCATCTTTTGGTTTGCGGGCTTCAAAGAGCTCCGCCACACGCGGCAGACCACCGGTAATATCGCGCTGGGTCGCGCCACCTTTGGCAATACGCGCCAAGCTATCGCCCGCATGAACTTTATCGCCATCACTAACCGACAACATGGATCCAACTGACAGCATATAATTTGCTACATTACCATTTGGATTTTTCAGGGGTTCGCCGTCTTTGTCTAAAATAATCGCCATTGGTTGCAAATCACCGCCTTTAGCAGACGAACGCCAGTCGACAACAACTTTGGACGTAATGCCGGTTTCTTCATCGGTTTCTTCGCGTACAGAAACACCATCGATCATATCAACCAATTGTACCGTCCCGCCAACTTCGGTCAGGATAGGCTCTGAATATGGATCCCATTCATTAATTTTATCACCGCGCGCAATCTTGTCACCTTCGGCAACCCAAACTTTGCTCCCATAGCTGATTTTGTGAAGCTCCAGCTCTTTGCCTTCGTCCGTATGAACGGCAATTTGCATATTGCGGCCCATGACCATAAGAACGCCTGCGCTATCTTTGACAACATTTCCGTTGATATAGACAACTTTACCTTCATTGGCACTTTCGACCACAGATTTATCAGAAACCGAAGCGGTACCCCCAATATGGAAGGTGCGCATCGTTAGCTGGGTACCTGGCTCACCAATGGACTGCGCAGCAATTACACCGACCGCTTCGCCCATATTCACCCGTGTACCACGCGCCAAATCGCGGCCATAACAAGCCGAACAAATACCCGTCACAGTTTCACAGGTCAGCGCCGAACGAACCCGCGCATCTTGCAAACCTGAATTGTCGATTTCAAGAGCCCTGTCTTCGTCAATATAAGTATTCGCTGGGAAAATAATATTACCACTAGACGGATCACGAATGTCTTCGGCGCAATTTCTACCAAGCATGCGCTCACCGAGAGAGACAACAACTTCACCAGCATCAACGACCGGAATGAGTTTAATACCTTCGCAAGTCCCACAATCAAGTTCGGTCACGATACAATCTTGGGCAACATCAACAAGACGACGGGTCAAATACCCGGAATTCGCAGTTTTCAGCGCCGTATCAGCAAGACCTTTACGCGCCCCGTGGGTCGAGTTAAAGTATTCAAGAACCGACAGACCTTCTTTAAAATTGGAAATAATCGGTGTTTCAATAATTTCCCCAGAAGGCTTGGCCATAAGACCGCGCATACCCGCCAGCTGCTTCATTTGGTTTTTAGAACCACGCGCACCACTGTCAGCCATCATAAAGACGGAGTTGATCATTTTGCGCGGTTTAGCCGTTTCGGCCATCATGGCGTCGGCCACTTTGTCGGTACATTTAGACCAAGCGTCGACAACCTTGTTGTATTTTTCACCTTTGGTGATTAGACCGTCGGCATATTGTTGTTCAAAATCAGTAACCAGTGCATTGGTTTTGTTGACCTCAATCGCTTTTTCTTCTGGTATTATCATATCGTCTTTACCGAACGAAATACCGGCATTGGCCGCTTCGCGAAAGCCAATACCCATAATCTTATCACAGAAAATCACCGTGGATTTTTGGCCCGCATGGCGGTAAACCAAATCGATCAATGAGCCGATAGCTTTTTTGGTCATCAACACGTTTAATTCTTGATACGGAATTTTCGCATGGGTCGGCAAATATTCTGCCATCATCAAACGGCCCGCCGTAGTTTCTGCCGTTTCCAGAGTGACATTACCGTCTTCGTCCATAACCTTAAAGCGGCCAATAATTTTGGAATGTAGGGTGATTTGTTTGTCATCAAGGGCAGCTTCGATCTCTTGCATATTTGCAAATGCCCGGCCTTCGCCTTTCTCGCCGTCGACCATAATCGACATATAATACAGACCCAGAACAATATCTTGGGACGGGACAATAATCGGCTTGCCATTGGCTGGCGACAAAATGTTGTTGGTAGACATCATCAAGACGCGGGCTTCAAGTTGGCTCTCGATGGATAGCGGTACATGCACCGCCATTTGGTCACCGTCAAAGTCGGCGTTAAACGCCGTACAAACTAAAGGATGCAACCGGATGGCCTTGCCTTCGGTCAGGACAGGTTCAAATGCTTGGATACCGAGCCTGTGGAGGGTCGGCGCACGGTTCAGCATGATTGGATGTTCACGGATAACTTCGTCCAATATATCCCAAACTTCTGGGCGTTGTTTCTCAACAATTTTCTTGGACTGCTTGACGGTTCCCGACAAGCCTTTGGCGTCGAGCCGTGCATAGATAAACGGCTTGAATAGCTCCAACGCCATTTTCTTTGGCAGACCACATTGATGTAGCATCAGCTCTGGCCCAACCACAATAACGGAACGGCCAGAATAATCGACGCGTTTACCAAGCAAATTTTGCCTGAAACGACCTTGTTTACCTTTAAGCATGTCGGACATGGATTTCAGTGGGCGTTTGTTGGCACCTGTAATCACGCGACCACGACGACCATTGTCGATAAGCGCGTCAACTGATTCTTGCAACATCCGCTTTTCATTACGCACAATAATATCAGGTGCCCGCAGTTCAATCAGACGTTTCAAACGGTTATTACGGTTGATAACCCGGCGATATAAATCGTTCAAATCTGAGGTCGCAAACCGACCACCATCAAGCGGCACAAGCGGGCGTAGCTCTGGCGGAATAACCGGAACAACGGTTAAGACCATCCACTCAGGACGGTTGCCAGATGCAATAAAGGCTTCCAGCAGTTTTAACCGTTTGCGATATTTTTTCAGTTTTAGTTGTGAGCCGGTCTCGCTAATATCAAAGCGTGTCCGCTCAACTTCAGCTTCCATGTCAAGGCTCATGAGCATTTCGCGTACGGCTTCTGCACCAATAGAGGCGGTAAAGCTGTCTTCGCCAAATTCAGACTGGGCTTCGAGGAATTCTTCCTCGGACAGCAATTGACGCTCCGTAAGAGTTGTCAAGCCAGGTTCCGTAACAACGAAACTTTCAAAATACAAAATCCGCTCAACTTCTTTGAGGGTAATATCCAGCAAAGTAGAAATACGCGACGGCAAGGATTTCAAGAACCAGATATGTGCAACAGGCGCAGCCAGTTCAATATGGCCCATACGCTCACGCCGAACGCGGGTAACGGTAACTTCAACGCCGCATTTTTCGCAGACAACACCTTTGTATTTCATGCGTTTGTATTTGCCGCACAGGCATTCATAGTCTTTGGTTGGGCCAAAGATACGCGCACAAAACAGCCCGTCTTTTTCAGGCTTAAAGGTTCGGTAATTGATGGTTTCGGGCTTCCGAATTTCACCAAATGACCAGCTGAGAATCTTCTCTGGCGATGCCAAAGAAATGCGAATTCTATCAAAGCTCGGACCCTCTTGGGCCGGGTTGAAAATGTTCATGACCTCTTGGTTCATTGAAGTCTCCTTTTTATTTCGCTCACGGCAGTGCGCAAGAACGCACGCCTACGCGGGTGCGGCGCATAAGCGCCGACGGCCACTTGGCCTTGCCTCGCAGCGCTCGGTACGTTCTTGTTTACTTTGTTTTCCATGTTTTACGATTCTGATTTCTAGTTTCTGATTTCTGTCTTAGTCGCCAAATTATCCGTTGGTCAGTTCAATGTTCAGACCAAGAGAGCGGATCTCTTTGATAAGCACGTTAAAGCTTTCCGGGATACCGGCTTCAAATGCGTCGTCGCCGCGCACAATACTTTCGTAAACTTTCGTCCGCCCTGCAACATCATCGGATTTCACGGTCAACATTTCTTGTAAGGTGTAAGCGGCACCGTAAGCTTCGAGCGCCCACACTTCCATCTCACCAAAGCGCTGTCCACCGAACTGCGCTTTACCACCAAGCGGCTGCTGGGTGACGAGCGAGTACGGCCCAATAGAACGGGCATGGATTTTGTCGTCGACCAAGTGATGTAGTTTAAGCAAATATTTATACCCGACAGTAACCGGACGTGTAAATCTCTCACCCGTACGACCATCACGCAAATACTCTTGACCGGAACTGGTTAAACCAACACGGTCTAAGATTTCAACGATATCGCCTTCATTCGCACCATCAAATACTGGTGTCGCCATTGGCACACCTTTGACCAAGTTTCCGGCCAGTTCTTCCAAATCATAATTTTTCTTTGGTAGCTCGGCGTCAGCGCCGTATGTGTTTTCAAGCTCTAATTTCAGCGGCGACATATCGCCACTTTCTTTATAAGCTTTCAGGGCTTCGTTGATGATTTTACCGGCACCGGCACTAGCCCAACCGAGATGGGTTTCAAGGATTTGTCCAACATTCATCCGCGAAGGAACACCGAGAGGATTTAGCACGATATCGACGGGCGTACCGTCAGACAAATAGGGCATATCTTCTCGCGGGTTTATTTTAGATATGACACCTTTGTTACCGTGACGCCCAGCCATTTTATCGCCTGGCTGGAGTTTACGCTTAACCGCAACAAAAACTTTAACCATTTTCATCACACCTGGCGGCAGCTCATCGCCGCGCTGTAGCTTGTCGACTTTGTCTTCAAATCGTGCATCAAGCTTGGCTTTGGAATTATCATATTGTAAGCGTAAAGCCTCTAGCTCGCTAATGGCTTTTTCGTCGTCAACACCAATACGCCACCAGTCAGAACGCGGAATTTCATCCAAATTTTCTTCGCTCACTGGCCCCTTTTTATAGCCGCGCGGACCTGATACGGCGCTTTTTCCAAGCAAGGTTTTCTTGACGCTGGCATAGATATTACGCTCTAAAATGGAAAGTTCATCGGCGCGGTCCTTACCAAGGACTTCGATCTCTTCGCGCTCGATTTGCAATGCACGCTCATCTTTGTCGACGCCGTGGCGGTTAAACACACGCACTTCAACAACCGTCCCAGATGCACCAGGTGGTAATTTTAGAGATGTATCACGAACATCAGAGGCTTTCTCGCCAAAAATAGCGCGGAGCAATTTTTCTTCCGGCGTCATCGGGCTTTCGCCTTTTGGTGTCACCTTGCCAACGAGGATATCACCTGCATGGACTTCGGCACCAACGGAGACAATGCCTGCCTCGTCCAAATTACGCAAAGTTTCTTCGCCGATATTGGGAATATCGCGCGTAATTTCTTCTGGCCCAAGCTTAGTATCGCGGGCCATGACATTGAACTCTTCGAGATGCAATGATGTATAAACATCATCGATCACAATACGCTCGGAGATCAAAATACTGTCTTCGTAGTTAAATCCGTTCCACGGCATAAAGGCCACAAGCACGTTTTTACCAAGGGCCAATTCACCTAAGTCCGTAGATGGACCGTCGGCAATGGTATCGCCCGCCTTGACCACATCACCGACTTTAACCAGTGGTGTCTGGTTGATACAAGTGCTTTGGTTTGAACGCTGGAATTTTAGCAAATTGTAAATGTCCACGCCAGATTTAGTCAGGTCTTTTTCTTTTGTCGCGCGTATGACAATACGCTTGGCATCGACCTGTTCGACAATCCCTGCGCGTTTGGCATTAACAATCGCACCACTATCGGTCGCAACCACTGATTCCATACCGGTGCCGACCAAAGGCGCTTCGGCCTTAAGCAGCGGCACAGCCTGGCGCATCATGTTTGAACCCATCAAGGCACGGTTGGCATCATCGTTTTCCAAGAAAGGAATAAGCGAGGCCGCAACAGAAACCAATTGTTTCGGCGACACGTCAACCATATCAACTTCGTCGCGTTCTATTAGCGTCACATCACCGTTGACCCGGCACGTAATCATATCGCCGACAAGTATGCCTTTGTTATCTACCTCTGCATTCGCTTGCGCAATTTTATAGCGGGCTTCTTGCATGGCGGACAAATAAACCACATCATCGGTTACCATGCCTTTGATAATTTTACGGTACGGGCTTTCGATAAAACCGTACTGATTAATGCGGGCATGGGTTGCCAATGAATTGATCAAGCCAATATTTGGGCCCTCTGGTGTTTCGATGGGGCAAATACGTCCATAATGGGTCGGATGCACATCGCGGACTTCAAAACCAGCCCGTTCGCGGGTCAGACCACCTGGGCCAAGTGCAGATAATCTACGCTTGTGAGTAATCTCGGATAGGGGGTTGGTCTGATCCATAAATTGTGAAAGTTGAGAAGAGCCAAAAAACTCGCGCACAACGGCGGCGGCAGGCTTCGCATTGATCAAATCGTGCGGCATGACCGTCTCGATATCAACCGAAGTCATACGTTCTTTAATAGCACGTTCCATGCGCAACAAACCAATGCGGTATTGGTTTTGCATCAACTCACCAACGGAACGAACACGGCGATTGCCAAGATTATCAATATCGTCCGTTTGGCCAATACCGTCTTTGAGCTTCACCAAGGTGTCAACGACCGCAAGTATATCTTCCTTACGCAGCACACGCTGATCGTCTGGACATTCCATATCCATACGCAAATTCATTTTCACACGGCCTACCGTAGACAAATCATAACGCTCAGCTTCAAAGAACAGGCTTTGGAACAAAGCATCGGCTGTTTCTGGGGTCGGCGGTTCACCAGGGCGCATAACGCGGTAAATGTCTACCAAGGCACCGTCTTGATCTTCGTTTTTATCTGCGGCCAATGTGTTGCGAATAAAGGGCCCAATATTCACATGATCAATATTAAGGACAGAAATGTCAGTAATCCCAGCTTCCACCATGGCTTCGATAGAATCCAAGGTCAACTCATCGCTGGCTTCGGCGTAAATTTCGCCTGTTTTTACATTAACAATGTCTGAGGCCGCATAACGTTCCGCTAATTCTTCATCGCTAATCAGTAGATTTTTAAGGCCATCGTCAGCCAATTTTTTAGCGCCGCGTGCCGTTAATTTTCGGCCAATAGGCGCTACAACCTTACCAGTTTTTGCATCCACAAGATCGTGGATTAATTTAGAGCCCCGGTACATGTCAGCGTTAAACGGTAATGACCACCCTTTTTTTGCCTTGTTACGTTTGTAATCAATTGTGTCGTAATATTCTTCGAGGATTTCCTCTTTGCTCATACCAAGTGCATAAAGAACCGTTGTCGCGGGCAATTTACGTTTACGGTCAATACGAACATGTAGAATGTCTTTTGCATCAAATTCAAAATCCATCCACGATCCACGGTAAGGAATAATACGCGCCGAATGCAGCACTTTACCAGATGAATGAGATTTACCATTGTCATGGTCAAAAAATACGCCAGGCGAACGGTGCATTTGCGAGACAATAACCCGCTCTGTACCGTTGACAATGAATGTACCTTTTTCAGTCATGAGCGGCATATCGCCCATATAAACTTCTTGTTCTTTGATGTCTTTTACGGATTTTGCACCCGTAGAATCGTCCATATCAAAGACAACAAGGCGCATTTTTACCTTGAGCGGCGCTGCGTAGGTAATGTCGCGTTGTTGACATTCTTCTTCGTCAAATTTTGGTGCGTCAAACTGGAAAGATACATATTCCAATATAGCGCGTTCAGAAAAATCCCGTACTGGGAAGACCGAACGAAAGACACCATTTAAGCCGTCGTCCCCGCGTTCTTCGAGAGGTACATCCATTTGTAAGAACTGATAATAAGAGCTTTTTTGCACTTCAATCAGATTTGGCATGCGGATAACTTCCGGAATTTTGCCAAAGCTTTTGCGAATACGTTTTTTGCCAGTAAATGTGAGCGACATCAAAGACACCTTTTTTAATGCGAAATATCAAAACGACATTTCTAAATTCTTTTGGCCAAACCTTAGCCTAAATTTCTCGGGTGATTACCCTGCCCCGCGCAGCACATCTATAGTAGATGCAAAAATTCTCCGACGCGCACACCCCATATGGGGCCTTGCGCGCCGGAAACTTGATTATTTGAGTTCGACAGTTGCGCCCGCTGCTTCCAGCTTGGCTTTAACGTCTTCAGCTTCTTCTTTAGACACGCCTTCTTTGACGGCCTTAGGAGCGGCTTCAACCAAGTCTTTAGCGTCTTTCAGGCCTAGACCTGTGATACCGCGGACTTCTTTAATCACATTGATTTTCTTGTCGCCGAATGATGTCATGACAACATCAAATTCAGATTTCTCTTCAGCAGCGTCGCCAGCGTCGCCGCCGCCAGCAGGGCCAGCAACGGCTACAGCAGCCGCGGCTTTAATGCCGTTTTCTTCAAGAATATCATTTAGTTCTTTTGCTTCCATGATGGTCAAACCCATCAATTCTTTTGCAAGTTTAGCTACATCAGCCATTTTAGTTTCCTTTTTAGTTTCAGTTCGAAATGTTACGAATACTGACCATTGTTAATAACCCTGAGCACGCCCTTAAGCGGTGGCACGTTCTTCAATCACCGAAATTGCGCCTGCAAGCGCGCTCCCAGGTGCATTCAGACGTGAACCGATTTCAGATGCTTGACCCAGCAGACGCATTGCTACTGTACCAATAAGCTCTTCGCGCGACGGCATTGATGACAATGTCACAACACCAGCGACATCAACGATGTCTTCGCCCGCAATACCGCCCAGAACATTGAAATTATCATTATCCTTGGCAAATTTTACGGTCACCTTTGCCGCACCGATCATATCTTCCGAGTAGGCAATTGCTACTGGACCTTTGAAGAGGTCAGCCAGGCCTTCGCCGGGCGTTCCTTTAAGTGCGATTTTAGCGAGACGGTTTTTAACAACTCTGATCATTGCGCTTTCTTCACGAAGTTGTGCGCGCAGATCAGTCAGTTCCGCAACTGTCATGCCTGAGTATTCAGCCATAACGACGGATCCGGAAGCTTCGAAAATGCCTTCCAGCACTTTAACCTGTTCCTCTTTTTCTTTACGATCCATTGCGGTCTCCCTGTTGGTGGCAAACCCCCCATGGGTTCACCTTTAGGTGTACCGTTCCCTACCACTCTTAATGTGGGAGAAATCGATACTGTTTTGCGTCCCAGGGCTCGAACTTATGGCCTTTAAAGCCAAAATTAGTTTTTGCTCTGTCTCACACCGGCAATGATTAAGCGATCCCTAAAATAAATAGGCACCGCACCCGTGATCTCGGACATTGTAATGGCCACTGCACAGCAGCCAATACAAACATCGGCGAGGGCAACCCCGCCAAATTTCTTTATGACGTTGTCGCTTCCGACACGTCGATTTTAACACCTGGGCCCATGGTTGAGCTCAGGGTTACTTTTTGCATATAAGTACCTTTGGCACCTGTTGGCTTGGCTTTCATGATTGCGCCCAAAAATGCGCTTACATTTTCAGCCAAAGCCGATTGTGAAAAACTGGCCTTGCCAACACCAACATGGACAATCCCGGCTTTTTCAGCGCGAAATTCCACTGCACCACCTTTAGAATCTGCCACAGCTTTCGCTACATCCATCGTCACAGTACCCACTTTTGGGTTTGGCATCATGCCTTTGGGGCCAAGGATTTGTCCCAAGCGACCGACAAGCGGCATCATGTCCGGCGTCGCGATAACCTTGTCAAAATCCATCTGGCCATCTTGAACCATTTTCATCAGGTCTTCTGCACCGACAATATCAGCGCCAGCCTTTTTGGCTTCTTCAGCCTTTGCGTCTTTTGCAAATACCGCAACCCGCAATGAGCGGCCCGTACCATTTGGTAAATTACACACACCGCGCACCATTTGGTCTGCGTGGCGTGGGTCTACACCAAGGTTTATGGCAAGTTCTACGGTTTCGTCAAACTTGGCGGTTGCATTGCCCTTGACCAACTCAACAGCATCTTTGACGGTGTGATCTTTGTTGCGATCAACTTTTGCCAAAGCGGTTTTAAATCTTTTTCCTGCAGCCATGATCTACTCCGTAACCTCAAAGCCCATTGAACGGGCGGAACCTGCGATAATTTTAGCGCCTGCGTCCAAATCATTGGCCGTCAAGTCTGGGAATTTTGCTTCTGCAATTTCCTTGCACTGCGCCATGCTCACACTTGCCACAATATCACGACCCGGTTCATTAGAACCACTATCGCGCTTGGCGGCCTTCTTTAGATAATAAGAAGCCGGAGGTGTTTTCGTCTCGAACGTAAAGGACTTATCCGCGAAAACCGTAATAACGGTTGGAACGGGAATGTTCTTTTCCATATCACCAGTTTTGGAATTAAAGGCTTTGCTAAACTCCATAATATTTACACCGCGCTGACCAAGTGCAGGCCCAAGCGGCGGCGCTGGGTTGGCTGCCCCAGCAGGGATAATCAATTTGATATACCCTTCAATTTTCTTCGCCATGTTTCACTCCAAATTGCACCCTTTATGATAAGGGCACTGTATTTATGTAACGAACCCCATGTTCGTTACGGTGTGTTTTCGTGGTCGCAAAGATGTATGGACTTACACATCTTCTCCCACAGATTTTATACCTAGGTCGTTTTCTCGACCTGGGTATATTCCAGTTCGACCGGGGTGCCCCGACCAAAAATATTTATCAGCACTTTCAAGCGCGAATTCTCTTCGTCTACTTCTTCAACACTGCCTTCAAATGAAGCAAAAGAACCATCCGTAACCTTGACCTTTTCGCCAATTTCGAAAATAACCGTTGGTCGCGGCGCATCTTCTGCTTCTGCGATTTGACCAACAATCCGTTGCACCTCTGCCTCTGATACCGGCATTGGCTTGTTAAGAGACCCCAAAAATCCCGAAACCTTAGGGGTGTTCTTGACCAAATGATAGGCTTCGTCCGTCAGCACCATTTTCACAAGCACATAGCCTGGAAAATATTTACGGTCGCTTTCAACCTTGCGGCCACGACGTATCTCTACAACATGTTCGGTTGGCACCAATATTTCTTCGAACAAATCGGACAAGCCTTTTTGCTCGGCCTCAGCAAAGAGGCTTTCTTGGACGCGTTTCTCAAAGTTCGAGTGCGCCTGTACAATATACCACTTAGCTTCCACCGATTAACCTCCGGTTCCCAAATTCAACAATAATTGTGTGCCATTTGCAGCAAACCAGTCCACAAAAAAGAAGAAAATGCCAAACAAAACCATGACAATCAAAACCATTATAGATGTCGTCAAAGTCTCACGCGGGGTCGGCCAGACTACCTTGCGGGCCTCTTGGCGAACCTGTCCTAAATACTTTGCCGGTCCAATTTTTTGTGTGCTTTTTTCAGCCATCTTAAACTTTCGCTACTTTCTAATTAGGTCCACCTAATGGTGGCAGAGGTGGAGAGACTCGAACTCCCGACCCTCGGTTTTGGAGACCGATGCTCTACCAACTGAGCTACACCTCTATTCTCATGCCTTTTCTTACTCTACAATTTTACCGACGACGCCGGCGCCGACTGTTCGGCCACCTTCACGGATCGCAAAGCGTAAGCTTTCTTCCATAGCAATGGGCACAATAAGCTCGACATTAATCGCAACATTATCACCAGGCATAACCATCTCG
>JAJFFN010000004.1 GCA_021776635.1 Robiginitomaculum sp. | reverse complement strand
GAAATAACGTGTGTTTTCTATATCTTACGTGTGGCTTGGGCGATCTTTGCTTTTTGGATTGCGTTGCGTCCCTTGACCGGGGCTAAAGCCCCGCTCTGCGAGCCACGCCTTACCAAAAAACAAATCTCATCCCATCAAAGTTGTTCCATATTAAAGAGGAGTGCTCTAGTATTTGCGGCTATGCTGTTGAGCGCTTGCAATACGCGTGCGGATAATTCTGGGCCACCACCGAATGTGCCTCTTGGGTATCCACCTTCGCCGAATACACAAATGTGCGGGGGTTTGATGGGAGCTACATGTTTCAATCCCAATGAATATTGTCAGTATTCACAAGCGGCGCAATGTGGTGCAGCGGATCAAACCGGCCTATGCACGCCGCGTCCTCAAATGTGCACCCAAGAATATGCCCCGGTCTGCGGTTGTGATGCCCGTACATATGGAAATGCCTGTACGGCTGCCAGTAATGGGGCAAGCGTTGTTTACCCTGGTGAATGTCGGCGTTGATGCTTGTAGACGTGCATAGACGGAATAAAAAACGACTCTTGTTTCATGACATATAATATTGGCGTCGCGGGCTGTGGTGTTGCTGGTTTGGCAGCCGCCATATTATTACGCGAAGCCGGACATGATATAGTTGTGTACGATAAAATGGAAGCGCCTGAACCTGTTGGTTCTGGACTCGTATTACAAGAAACGGGCTTAGCCGTTTTGTCATATATAGGTTTGTCAGAGGCCATTTATACTTACGGAAACAAAATCAATCGGTTGTATGGGAAATCGCGTGGTCGTGCCGTATTAGATGTTTCTTATACTGCATTACATCCAGGTGCACACGGCTTGGCTATTCACAGGGCAAGTCTGTTCCAAGTTTTATTTGATGCGGCGCAAAAGCTCGATGTAAAATTTGAGTTTGGCAAGGCTTTGCATTCCGTCAACGAAGGGGAAATGTACTTTGCGGCAGGACAAAAATCGCCGCATTTTGATTTGGTCATCGACGCTTGCGGGGTTCGCTCCCCCTTAACGGAAACTAAGGATACGGTTTTACCATTTGGGGCACTCTGGGGAACATTGGACTGGACTGAAAAATACAATGCCCTTGACGAAAACACATTAGAGCAACGCTATGTATCTGCGAAAAAAATGGCTGGAATATTACCGATTGGAAAAATGCCAGGCTCAAAAGCTCAAAAGGCTACATTCTTTTGGAGTTTAAAACATGATGATTACGGTAAATGGCAAAAGGCTGGATTAACAACATGGAAAGATGAAGTTGCAAAACTTTGGCCTGAATCTGCACCGTTTTTATCGCAAATAAAAGATTCCAATCAACTGGTAATGGCCAAATACGCACACCATACTTTGAAAAGGGTTTATACGAATAACGTTGTTCACATTGGTGATAGTTGGCACGCGGCTTCCCCTCAACTGGGACAAGGGGCGAATATGGCCCTGCTTGACAGTTTGGCCTTGGCACTGGCGATTGCAAAAACCCGTGATATTGAAACGGCTCTTTCTCTGTTTCAAAAAACCCGATCTTATCATGTTCGTTTATACCAAATATTGGCGCATGTCTTTACACCTATATATCAATCCGACAGCACTGTATTACCTTACCTAAGAGATGTATTTGTACCGCCAATTGCACAGGTGTGGCCTTTTCCAAAGCTTATGGCCTTGATGGTTGCCGGTAAAATGGGTCGTCCTTTTAAACGGTTAGATTTGTAGATTTTATAAACATAAGCTGGTCACAAGACCAAACTTAAGCTAATTGCAAAATATGTTTCATGATTTTTTCTCACAACTGCGTGCGGCAAATGTTCCGGTGTCTATCCGCGAGTATTTAACCTTGCTAGAAGCACTGGATAAAGATGTTGCTGGGGAGAGTGTGGACGGGTTTTATTATGTTTCCCGTTCAGCGCTGGTTAAGGACGAGCGCAATTTGGACAAATTTGATCAAGTGTTTGCTCATGTGTTTCGCGGTATGGATTATCTCACGGACTTATTTGGTGAAAATGACCAGGATATTCCGACGGATTGGCTTCGTAAAATGGCTGAAAAACACCTGACCCCCGAAGAAATGGCTGAAATTGAAGCCATTGGTGATTTGGACAAATTGATGGAGACCTTGAAAAAACGTCTTGAAGAACAAAATGAACGACACGAGGGCGGCAATAAATGGGTCGGGACGGGCGGGACTTCGCCGTTCGGGGCACATGGATATAATCCCGAAGGGGTACGCATTGGGCAGGACAAGGGACGCCATGGTCGCGCCGTCAAAGTCTGGGATAAACGCCAGTTTAAAAACTTGGACGGCGACAAAGAGCTCGGGACGCGTAATATCAAAATCGCGCTAAGGCGCTTGCGGAAATTCGCACGCGAAGGTGCGTTTGAGGAATTTGATATCGAGGACACGATTAATTCTACGGCGCGCCAAGGCTATCTGGATATTAAAATACGACCTGAAAAACGCAACGCCGTTAAAGTACTGACCTTCTTTGATATTGGCGGCTCTATGGACGCGCATATTTTACAGGCCGAAGAGTTATTCTCTGCGGCGCGTAGCGAATTTAAACGGCTTGAAAATTTTTATTTTCACAATTGTATCTATGAAAATGTCTGGACGGATAATATTCGCCGAATGCGCGAAGTGACACCGACTTGGGATATACTCCATAAATACCCGTCCGATTACCGTGTTGTTTTTGTAGGGGATGCAAGTATGAGCCCTTACGAAATTGCGGTTAAAGGGGGTGCTATAGAGCATTGGAACGATGAACCAGGTGCCGTTTGGCTTAAACGATTCGTAGATGTTTACGACCACCTAATATGGCTCAACCCAACCCCAGAACAATATTGGCGCCATTCACAATCGACCAATATGATACAAGAAATTATCGGCGCAGAGCGTATGTTCCCTATGACTTTGACAGGCATAGAAGGCGCTATGCGAGAATTGGCACGCTAGAGTATCCATTATGGATACTCTAACTATTTAGCTTTTATCAATGGCCAAACCAACTGCTCGCCTACACTGGTTTCAGGCAGGTTTTCTACGCCAAATTCAGCGGGGTATTTGCGGGTTATTTTTGCACTGCCAAATACTATATCCCAGAAAAACAGTAAGTTGCCGTAATTGCCTTTGTAATTGGTGATGCCGTCGGCTTTGTGTCGACCGTGATGTGCGCTATGTGTGGAAGGTGTGGATATGGTCCGTTCAACCACCCACATAATTGGAGACAACCATTTGATTTTATATAAATACGAGTCCCAGCGCACATCTGAGTGCGCCCCGAATATTACGCTCATTTTGATAACAATGTAAAAGGCGTAGACCCAACCACCTCCAAGATAAATTAGTATACCCGAGAACCAAAGACCGGGCATCAATAGATAGTAAAATAAATTATTTCGATAGACGACGCGAATGGAAAGGTATTGAGCATTGTGGTGCGGGCGGTGTAATTTGTATAACCACGGTAGAGAATGGGAAAGTCGGTGCCACCAATATTGGGTCATGTCATCAAAAATTAAAAACAATGCAAATACGCCCAAAAACGGCCATGTATTTAACATGCCTTCTGCTTGCGGAACAACGAAAGCGGCAAGCCCGGCACCGCTGAATAAAATAAGCGGCTGCGTGAATACTATCAAACTGCCTGTACTTATGATTTCAACAATGCCATCTGATTTAGTTTGCTCGGGTTTAGAAAAAAACCGTGTGAACAATATTTCTAATAACACAAACCCCAATAGGACACAAAATATAACTATCATTTCAGGTTTCATAAACTTTCCCCTTTTTTTTGACGAGTTAACCACGAAAAAGCCAATTGCGAAACAAAAAAACCCGCCGCAATTTACACTGGGCGGGGTTTTAAATTTGTTTTTTTGCTTACGATTATTATTCGGAAGCTTCTTCTTCTCCTGGCGCATCTGCAAGTTCATCTTCTGCTGCATCGCCGTGACCTTCATCGAACATTTCTTTGGCGACTTCTGCGCGTTCCGCTGCATCGTCTTCAGCGTCAGCTTTGTCTTCGTCTTGCTGTGATGCAATAATGTCTTCACCGGCCGCTTGGCGTTCGGCTTCGTCTTCGGTGCGTGCAACATTAATGATGACATTGATACTAACTTCCGGATGCAGTTTGATGCGCACATCGTGCATGCCTAGCGCCTTAATCGGTTGTTCTAGAACAACCATTGCGCGTCTCACCGGTTCCCCGATAAGCTCAGCAACATCACGCGACGAAACGGATCCGTACAATATACCAGTTTCACCAGCTTGACGAATGGCTAAATAAGTTTTTCCGTCAAGATCTGAGCCTTCATCGGAAGCTTTTTTCGCGGTTTCTGCGTTACGTTTTTCTAAGAAATCACGTTCAGCTTCAAAGCGAACAAGATTAGCTTTGGTCGCGCGCAAAGCTTTGGATTGCGGCAAAAGAAAGTTACGGGCAAAGCCATTTTTAACAGAGACGATATCGCCCATATTACCAAGGTTTTCTACCCGTTCTAATAATACTAATTCCATGACAGGCTCCTAGTTTGCTGCGTATGGTAGTAACGCTAAAAAGCGGGCGCGTTTAATCGCTTTCGCTAGTTCGCGCTGTTTTTTGTGCGTAACGCTTGAAATGCGGGACGGTACGATTTTGCCTTTTTCAGACATATAACGTGCCAACATTTTTGGGTCTTTATAGTCGATTGTTTTACCGTTTTCGCCCGCGAATGGGCAAACTTTCCGGCGACGTGAAAACTGACTGCGAACGGGTAGATTTTCAATCTTGATTTCGTTTTTTCTAGCCATGATATACTCCTATCTCTTCAATTAACGACGTGCAGGACGGCGTTCGCGTTCATCACGCTTTTTCATTATTGGTGAAACTGCGTCTGAATGTTCATCAACACGAATGCTCATATAACGAAGGACATCATCATCGATGCGGTGTAAGCGCTCTACTTCTTGGATAGCATCAGATGGTGCGTCCAATTTCAAGAATGAGTAATGGGCTTTGCGGTGTTTGTTGATTCGGTAAGCGAGCTTGCGTAGACCCCAATATTCGGTGGAGACAACTTTAGCGCCTAGGCCTTCAAATTTTTCTGAAAGATGGTTGATCATTTCGGTGACTTGCGTCTCAGATATATCTGGACGTGAAATAATCACGTGTTCATAGTATGACATATGTATGTCCTTCATTAGGTTGCGGCGCAATGTACCTCGAAGGAGAAGTACGCGCGATGGTTCTAAACCTTGGCCAAACCCCATGTTTGACTGTCTGGCATAGACCGCAACGTTTACGCGGCGGAACATACACATGGTTTTTCTAAACGCAACACTTGATTTGTAGTAATTTCAGAGGATAATTAGAGGGAATAAAGCATGAAAAGGAATCATTTAAAAATGGGATTAGCTTTCACATTTCCTGGACAAGGGTCCCAGGTGGTCGGCATGGGCAAAAATTTTGCCGATGAATTTGCTTCGGCCCGTTCAGTATTTGAAGAAATTGATGATGCATTGGCGCAAAATTTATCACGGCTCATGTGGGAAGGTCCAATGGAAGACTTAACCATGACCGCCAACACCCAGCCTGCTTTGATGGCTTGTTCCTTGGCGGTTATGAACGTGCTTAAGCATGATTTTGATGTTGATATCAGTACTGCGCACTACGTCGCTGGTCATTCGTTGGGAGAGTATTCGGCTCTGTGTGCTGCGGGGAGTTTGTCTTTGGCAGAGACGGCACGGCTTTTGCGTCTGCGCGGGGAGGCCATGCAAAGGGCTGTCCCTGTGGGCGAGGGTGCAATGGCGGCATTGCTAGGGACAGATTTGGAGGTTGCGGATAGAGCAGTTTCTATAGGCTCTAAATCAGGTATTTGCCAAATTGCTAATGATAATGCCAATGGGCAAGTTGTTATTTCCGGCGCAAAAGCGGCTGTGAAATCCGCTATAGACGCCGCAAATGAATTGGGCGTGCGCAAGGCTGTGTTGTTGCCGGTATCCGCACCATTCCACTGTGAATTGATGAGCCCGGCCGGCGAAGTTATGGCCGATGCTCTCGCGGATGTTGATTTGAAAACACCAGCGGTTCCCGTCGTTAATAATGTCACGGCAAGCCCCATATCAGATACAAATCAGTTGAAAACCGATCTGGTCACTCAGGTTACAGGCCGTGTACGCTGGCGCGAAAGTGTTATATGGATGGCAGAAGACGGGATTGAGACTTTCGTAGAACCAGGCAGCGGTAAAGTTTTAACCGGTATGCTTAGGCGTATTGTCAAAGGTGTAAATGGAGTGGCACTGAACACACCTAAATCATTAGAGAAATTCGCAGAAGCGCTGATATAATTAACTAACAATAGGAAAAAATATGTTTGATCTTACAGGACACAGAGCCCTAGTTACAGGGGCTACGGGCGGACTTGGCGGCGATATTGCGCGGCTTTTGCATCAACGCGGCGCAGTGGTGACATTGTCTGGCACACGGGCGGAAAAATTGGAAGAACTGGCCACAGAGCTGGGCAAGGGCGCATTTGTCGCGCCGTGTAATTTATCGGACGGCGCCGCGGTGGATGCGCTGGCGAAACAAGCTGCTGAATTGATGGACGGTGCCGTGGATATTTTGGTCTCAAATGCCGGATTGACACGCGATGGCTTGTTGATGCGCATGAAGCCCGATGATTGGGATTTGGTGCAAAAGGTCAATCTCGAAGCTTATTTTCGCTTAACCAAAGCCTGCCTGCGCGGTATGATGAAAGCGCGTTGGGGCCGTATTGTCGGTATTACTTCGGTTGTTGGTGTTACTGGAAACCCCGGACAAGCAAATTACGCAGCCTCCAAGGCTGGTATGATTGGGTTTACCAAATCTTTGGCCGGCGAAGTTGCCGTGCGCGGTATCACAGCCAATTGTATCGCACCGGGTTTTATCCAATCGCCAATGACAGATGTACTCAACGAAAAACAAACCGAAGCCATCCTAACTAAAATTCCGGTGGGCAAATTAGGCACAGGCCAGGACATAGCCAACGCCGCACTATACCTAGCAAGCGACGAAGCAAGCTACGTCACAGGCCAAACCCTGCACGTCAACGGCGGTATGGCGATGATTTAGCTTGTGTTATTTAGGCGAAAATAACTGCACCTTTGCACTAGCTATTGTAAGAATCATGTGCTAATCGGGCGCCCGTTGTTGGGAAGCCCCTTGAATTATCTAGTGGGCGTCCTAACATCGCATTTAAGTGAAATGGCAATAAAAAGGATTATCATATGTCAGACGTACTTAGCCGCGTAAGCAAAATGGTTGTTGAACACCTCGATGTCGAGGAAGACAAAGTAACCGCAACGGCAAATTTTATCGAAGATCTTGGCGCTGATAGCCTTGATAATGTAGAGCTTGTTATGGCTTTTGAAGAGGAATTCGACATTGAAATTCCTGATGATGCTGCTGAAACTATTCAGACTGTTGGCGATGCCGTAAAATTCATCACTGAAGCTACGGCTTAAGTCGCAGCGCAGAGATGAATAAAAATCGGCGGGTTGTTGTTACAGGGTTGGGGCTCGTTACACCATTGGGTTGCGGGGTTGAAGCTGCGTGGAGCAATATACTCGCCAATAAATCAGGCGCCAGCAAAATTGATCATTTCGAAACGGACGATTTGGTCTGTGAAATAGCCGCCATGATACCGCGTCTTGATGGACGCGGCGGCGGCGGCCCTGATATTCCGGGCACATATGATCCCGATGCAATTCTCACAAAGCGCGAACAAAACCGTATTGATGAATTTATCGTCTACGGCATTATAGCCTCCGAAGAAGCGATTAAAGACTCTGGTTGGGTTATTGATCCTGAGGATGAAGAAACCCAAGAACGTACAGGCGTCATATTTGGCTCTGGCATGGGGGGGTTACAAACCATCTATGAAAGTTCTTTGAAGCTTGAAGCAAAAGGGCCGCGTCGTTTTGGACCATTTGTTCTACCCGGCATGCTTATCAATTTGGCGGCGGGGCACATTTCTATTCGCCATGGTTTTAAAGGTCCGAACCAAAGTGTCGTCACGGCTTGTGCCACAGGTGCACACGCAATCGGTGATGCCGCGCGTGTTATTGAACGCGGTGATGTGGATGTTATGGTGGCGGGCGGTTGCGAGGCTGCCATTGGCCGCATAGGGATTACCAGTTTCGTAGCCTGTCGTGCTATGACAACAGGATATAATGATGCGCCGGAGACGGCTTCACGGCCTTATGATAAAGGTCGAGACGGTTTTTTAATGGGCGAAGGAGCAGGCGCAGTTGTTCTTGAAGAATATGAGCATGCTAAGGCGCGCGGCGCAAAGATATATGCGGAGCTAAAAGGTTATGGCCTTACGGGCGACGCCTATCACATCACGAGCCCCTCTCCAGAAGGGTCTGGCGGATATCGTGCCATGAAAATGGCTCTTAAAGATGCGGCTATGGACGTAGCCGAAATTGGCTATGTTAATGCCCACGGAACATCTACACCAATGGGCGACGAGATTGAGCTTAAAGCGGTAGAGCAATTATTTGGTGATGCAGCGTGTAATCTATCCATGTCGTCGACGAAATCTTCGGTTGGGCATTTGCTCGGAGCGGCGGGTGCTGTGGAAGCAATTTTTTCCATTTTGGCAATCCGCGATAATATGGTTCCACCAACATTAAACTTGCACAACCCGTCAGTTGAAACTGTTATTGATCTCGTACCACTTAAGGCCAAACAAAAAACGTTGTCAGCGGCCATGTCCAATTCCTTTGGCTTTGGCGGCACCAATGCGGCTTTAATCTTTGCAGAACTGCCTGAAAACGATTAAGCTAGGGCATGACCCAAGCGAATCCAAAAAACTCCAACCAACATCAAGGCAACCAAGAAGGTGGCCTGACAAAACGCCATGCGTTTGGCATAGCCACTATGATGATTATTGCATTCACTACATTCGCCATGGCATTTGTCATCATTGGTTATGCGATATTGAAATATAGTTATATTCATGATGGACCCCTTACTACCGAGCAAGTCTTTGAAATAGAAAAGGGAACAGGTCTGTCGTCTATATCAAAAAAACTAAAACATCAGGGGGTCATCAGCAGTTCGGGTACATTTAAAATGTTTGTCAAATTTGACGGTGGTGAAACAAGTCTCAAGGCTGGTGAATACGCTATTCCGCCAAAAGCAAGTATGCGCGACGTCTATGAAATTTTAACCGATGGGCAAGCCATCTTATATCCGATTACCTTTGCTGAAGGTTTGACCAGCGCGCAGATAATTAGAAAAATCGTGCGTACTGATAGTATTACCGGAGTAGCTCCCACCATACCTACGGAGGGCGTACTACTACCTGAGACCTATATGTTACCCAAGTCCATGACCAAGACGGAATTGGTCAAGAAAATGCGGGCTGAACAAGAGGCTTTAATTGATGAGCTATGGTCAGACCGTGCAATCGGCCTGCCGATAAAATCGAAATATGAGGCCATCATTTTGGCATCAATTGTTGAAAAAGAAACGGGTGTAAAAAGTGAACGTGAGCATGTTGCAGGTGTGTTTATGAATCGGCTTAATCAAGGTATTAGGCTTGAGTCTGATCCGACAATAATCTACGGGATTACAGGCGGTGAGAAATTGGGACGCGGGTTAAGGCGTTCTGAAATCGCTCGCAAAACGGACTGGAACACTTATCAGATTTCTGGACTTCCCAAAACACCTATTTGCAATCCAGGTAGAGCAGCAATTGCCGCCGTTCTTAATCCCATGGTTACAGAAGATATATTTTTTGTGGCAGATGGAAGTGGTGGGCACGCATTTGCAAAAACTCTACGTGAGCACAATAACAATGTGAAAAAATGGCGAAAAGTCGAAAGAGACCGAAAACGCGCCGCGAAAAAGGCAAAAAAAAAGGCGGAGCAGTGACCCTTAAAAGCATGACAGGTTTTGGACGGGTGGAAGGGTCTTTCGAAGACTGGTCTTGGGTTTGGGAGGTGCGAGCCCTTAACGGAAAATCTCTCGATATTCGTTTAAAATTGCCAGACGGCTTTGAGAACCTAGAGCCTCATATTCGCAAACAAATCAGCAGTCAGGTCCAACGAGGGAGCCTGCAAATTAACTTGAAAATACATACAACAGGTCAAGACTTGCCTTACCGTTTAAACTCGGAATGGTTGCGTACATTGGTTAATTTGACTTTCGAACTTAACAAAGAAAACGGCATAAAAGCTGCGCAATTGGATGGTCTATATGCCGTTAAAGGTGTCGTCGAAGAAGTCGTACCTAGTGCGGCTGATCCAAAATACAAGCGGAGAAATCAACGACTATTAACATCCCTAGAAGCCATGCTACACGCACTAAATGAAGCTCGTTTGTCTGAAGGCATGGCTTTAACAAAGATTTTAACAGGCAATGTGAAGGCGATGGCGGAGGAAACCGCTAAAGCACGCGAATGTTCGGCGAGTACATCCAAGGCAATCAAACAAAAATTCAACCAACGTTTTGAAGAATTACTAGGAGATAAACTCCCCAAAGAAAGATTGATACAAGAGGCTGCAATCCTTGCAGTTAAAGCAGACGTGCGCGAAGAACTCGACAGGCTTGGCGCTCATTTGAAACAAGCTTTAATGCTCATAAAACAAGGTTCACCAATTGGCCGTAAGTTGGATTTTCTATCACAAGAAATATTACGCGAGATTAACACATTATGTTCAAAATCGACGGACATAGCACTGACGAAAATCGGCTTGGAGCTTAAAAGCCTTGTTGAACAATTTAGGGAGCAAGCGGCCAATGTCGAATAAAGGTTCAAATAACAACGCAAATAATCTGAAGAAAATAAAACAAAATCGCCGTGGTCTGATGGTTGTATTGTCGTCGCCCTCTGGGGCTGGTAAAAGCACAATGACCCGCAAGCTCCTAGCGGACAATCCAAATATGAGGATGTCAGTTTCTGCGACGACCCGACGACCGCGCTCCGGCGAAGAAGAGGGTGTGGATTATTATTTTATTGGTAAAACTAAATTTGCGGAAATGATTGAGGACAGCGAATTTCTTGAACACGCAAAGGTATTTGATAATTATTACGGTACGCCGCGCCCGCCTGTGGAAACAGCCCTTGCAGAAGGAAATGATGTTTTGTTCGACATTGATTGGCAAGGTGCACAGCAATTAACGCAAGCTGCGGGCGATGATCTTGTTAAGATATTTATATTACCTCCAAGCAAACGTGAACTTGAAAGTCGTCTTCACACGCGTGCACAAGACAGTGCATCGGTCATCGCCAAACGAATGGCAAAGTCTGAAGGGGAGATTAGCCACTGGGCTGAATATGATTATATTATCGTCAATGATGATTTGGAAATTGCCATGCAAGAATTACGGACAATTGTATCTGCGGAGCGTATGAAGCGTCGCCGGCAAATGTGGTTAGGTCCATTTGTAAAAGCACTAACTGAGGGTTTGTAAATTTACTACCAATCTATGAAATCCTTTAATATCAATGGTCTCGGGCCTATCTGTTGGATTTATTTCAGATGCTTCTAACCATTCATCCAATGAAATATTATTAGACATTGCTAATGGTTTTAATGATTTACGCAACATTTTGCGGCGTTGACCAAATGCTGCGGCGGTAACTTTCCCGAGGGTTATTAAGTCGGAAAATCTTTTGTCTTCAGAGAGTATATTAAGCACAATAACGGCACTGTCTACTTTTGGCGGCGGGGTGAAAGCACGTGCAGGTATATCAATAGCAATATGCCCTTCTGCGACCGAGCCTGCTAAAACGGCAAGGCGACCATAGGCCTTGCTCTTAGGAACCGCGATGACGCGTTCTGCGACTTCCTTTTGTAACATCAAAACCATCCGATCCCAAAAAATTGGTGTTGCAGTTAGCCAGTTGATTAATAATTTCGTACCAACATTATAAGGGAGGTTTGCGCATATCCGCATGGGGTGATTATCTGTAAACATGCTTGGATCCACGCGTAGAGCATCCGCGTTCTTGATGATAAGCCGTCCATCAGAGACTTTTAATATATCTTGTAGCGGCGGAATAAAACGCTCGTCTTTTTCAATTGCAACGACTTGCTGGGCACCGGCTTGCAATAAGGAACGGGTCAATCCACCAGGTCCAGGGCCGACCTCTAATACGGTAGGATGCGGGGCAGCAAGCCGCGCGATTTTATCTGTAAGGTTGAGGTCTAATAAAAAATGTTGCCCTAAACTTTTCTTGGCAAACAAGTCGTGCCTTTGTAATACGTCGCGCAAAGGCGGTAGGGTGTTTAGCGGCGAAGTCAAGAAGCTATCTTAGCGTTTGTCCGACAATCACCCATGGCATGTGCCGCTTTAATGGCAGCAATAAGACTGTCTGGCCTTGCCCCACTATTCCTTGTGCTACTGCTGGCGGCCAAATCAAAGGCCGTGCCGTGGTCTGGTGACGTTCTGATAATAGGCAGGCCCAGTGTTGTATTTACACCACCATGGAAATCAATTGTTTTAACAGGGATCAGACCTTGATCGTGATACATTGCCAAAACCGCATCATATCCTAGTCGTGCTTCTGCATGAAATAGAGTGTCGGCTGGGCGTGCGTCTGATATATTGACACCATCACTGCGCAATTTTGTAGCGGCTGGGTTCAAAATTTCAACCTCCGCATGGCCCAATGCCCCATTTTCGCCAGCATGGGGATTTAAGCCTGCCATAGCAATACGCGGATTTTTTATACCAAAATCTTGTTGCAAAGCATTGTGCAAAATTTTTGCTGTGCGGATAATTAAGCTCTCCGTAATAGTCTCAGCTACATCCTGTAATGCCATGTGAATTGTGACAAGTGCGACACGTAAATCTTGTGCGCACAGCATCATCACTGGCAAGGGTGCTTGCGTTAGTTGTGCCAAAAATTCCGTGTGCCCTGGATGAGAAAAACCTGCTCGGTATAAAACTTCCTTGGCAATTGGATTGGTAACGATCCCACTAACATGACCATCTTGCGCAAGTTTTACGGCTATTTCTATGGACTTGATTATGGCGTCAGCCGAGCTTGTTTTTGGTTTTCCTGGTGTGATATGTGGGCAGTCGATAGGGAGCACTGGTAGTGTATTGGAAAAATAGGTTGCGACCTGATCAGGTGCATTGATTAAGCTAACATCTGGGTAAAGCTTTGGGTCGCCAATGACAAAAAAACACACATTTTCATTGCGCAATGATTGCCACGCTTTATGTGTAATTTCCGGCCCAATGCCAGCCGGATCACCTAGGGTAAGGGCGAGTGGTTTAGCGCGAAACAATTGTCGCTTTCCGGCGTAAATCCCTTAAATGACGCCGCGATGCCTGCGCTTCTTGTTGGTTTAGCAACCTATTTTCAACTTCATCACGTGAGGGAATACCCGACCCCCTGGTGGTGCGATCACAAACCATTACGGAAATCAATAGGTTTCCAACTTCCATAGGCTCAGAAACTTTACCTACATCTGTTGCTTCCAAAGTTTTTAAAATTTCTTCGGTTAAATCTGCAGATTTAATCTCACCCATGTCATTGCTGCCAACGCCGTCAAAAGCTTTGATGTCTTTTGCTAAAGTCTCACAAGACTGCACGGCATCAGCAGCTGCTTTCAACGCCGTTTTTGCCGCATCCAAATCAGGGACACTATCAATTTTAAAATTAATTTGGCTAAGCTTGTAAAATGTTTCAGAGGTGGAAATCTGTTTGTCGGCGAGCGCAATCACATAAACACCACCAGGTACAGGAATGGGTTTTGAAATTTGTCCTTTTTCCAAATTCATTATCACAGCATTGACTTCTTCGCGAAGCTCGCCTTCACGTATCCATCCAATATCACCACCTTTGGCAGAAGACGGTGCAGAAGAAAATTGTTGCGCCAAAATTTGAAACGGTACACCGGTACCAAGTTGCTTGATCATTGCATCCGCCCCTTGCATGGCACCGTTCATACCACCTATATCCTCTGAGGCTTCAATATATATTTCAGCAACACGATAGCTTGGCTTATCGGCATTTGCTGTAACACGATCAAGCGTTTCGTCAATTTGAGCATCACTGATACGAATACGAGATCCATATAAGCCCCCAATAATGCGTTGCCAGGCTATTTCGGCTCGGATTTGATCTTGCAAAGTACTCATTGAAATCCCGGATGCGGCAAGCCTTTGGGCAAATTCTTCTATACTGATACCGTTTCGGCTAATTAAATTACGTACACCATTGTTCACAGCCTCTGTAGAAATTGTTTGTTCGTATTTCTTCGATTCTTGAATTTGTAACTTCTCATCAACGAGATTGCGCATTGCTTGTGCCAAAATTCTACGTTTAGATTCATCAGTAGGTTCAATGCCCTGTGTTGCCATCATGAAAAGGCTGCGCTGACGTAGATCATACGTCGTAATGACGTCATCATTTACAACGGCTGCTATCCCATGTGACGATTGTGCCTGTACTGGGGCAAAAAACGCAAATTGCGCCATTAATGTGAGTGTAATTAGTTTCAATAATTTTGATGAAGAAATTTTCATTAAAGCTTATCCTTAGAATTTTGCCTTAACTAAGACATTTTTTAACTTTGTGCAACAGCATCCTTAGCAATTGCATAGGGCTACCCATCTTCCACCCACGATAGAAACACCAAGCCGCAAGATAACACAAGTAACGGTACAGACCAAGCGGCAACAACAGGTGGCAATGTGCCTGTTTCACCAAATGCCCCAATTAAATTATCAATGAAATAAACACCAAAACCTAATGCGCTCCCGGAAATAAGCAGCCGCAAGGTGCCACCTTCTCGCGCCATGTTCAAGGATGCGCCTGCCGCGATGACCGCCATGGCAATCAGCGTTAATGGTAATGCTAGTAGTTTATGCAGATGCATAATGAGGCGCGTGGCATCAAAGCCCGCATTTCTAGCTTTTTGAATCTCAGCCTGTATTTGCCAAAATTGTGGGCTTTTACCAGATTGTGATCTGGCACGTAAGGTTTCCCAATTAATGGTCGTTGTTCTTGAAATTGATTGATATTTCCTTGGTGCATTTCCGTCTTCGTTCTCTATGACTGTAGTCAATATCCAATACCCGTTTTTGGCTAGTTCGGCTTTTTTGGCATCAAACCTTGTCGACAATTCAATATTGTCATCTGGTGTAATGTTGAGTGTATAAAAAGTTACGTCAAATAAGAGATGTTTTTCAATATTTGCCGATGCGGCATGGATTACGACATATCCACCTTCACTGCCTTCACGCAACCAGATATCTTTTTCTTTTATATTACCCACAGCACCGTCTACCGAAAAAGAATTCATAACATCTTTGTGTTTGTGTTGGGAAAGGGCAGCTAGGGGATTAAAAGCCATCGCCCAAAGGACACCTAACAAAGCGGTTACAATTATTGCCGGCCTTAAAAATCGCCAAACGGATAAGCCTGAAGCTCGCAATACAATCAATTCAGAATGCCTGTTTAATAAAAAATATGCGCCCATGACACCAAATAGAACAACAAAAGGAATGGTTTTTTCAACTAACATCGGCATATTAAGAAAAGTGAGATAGAGCACGGCCACCATTGAGGCATCAGACTCGGATCCTAAATTACGCGAGGTCTCTACGAAGTCTACCAACATTATTATACTGGTAATGACCACAAAAGCCAAAAAAATGGAGATCAGCACGCGAATGGCAATATATTTGTTTAAGGTTGGCATCAGGCTGTCACTCCAGCCTGATTAGGTATTCCAGATATAGGATTGCGTAACCGGAAAATGGCATTTGCTCTACGGTTATGTAGTAAATACCAAATTGCAATTATTGATACTAGCAAGGGGAGACCATATTGTGCCGCGTTCATAGCATTGTCTTTTTCCGCCGCTGAAGCCAATGCAAATCCTGCAAGACGCACGGTAAAGCCAAGTGTTCCTGCAATTGCTAAACGGCGTGCATAGCCCATTTTTTGGTGTTCTCCGCGAACAAGAAAAGCGAGGGCTAATAAAACCAATGCATAATTATACAGTGGGGTCGCTAGGCGGCTATGACCTTCGGCCAAATATTCGTTTTTGTACCGAATAACGGCGTAATCTGCAGGGTCTGGCACAAATAGCTCGTGCAAATATCTATCCGATGTTTTTAAACGTAAAACCGGATCTACTGCTAAAATTTCTGTTAGATCATATGTGGTTTTGTCGAAATATGTGATGTCCATATTACCTGTGTCGGTTAAGAAAGACACATTGCCATTAAACAAGGTGAAATGTGTCTTGCCTTCAGGAGAGGTACTAACTAGTCCTTCTATCGCGGTATAAGTCAATGGGCTTTCCGCGCTTCGTCCATCATAAATCAGCACGTCACGCATAAGGCCTGTAGGTAATATTTCACTTGCGTAAAAAGTTAACCCACGTGACGGGGATGTAAATTCTCCGGCATGTACCATCCGCGCTGCGACATCTGTACGTACATCAAGCAAGGCTTTGCGCATGAGACGAAATGTATATGGTTGAACAAAAAGATTGATCAACAAATGAGCAACCAATGCATAGCTTGCAATACGAAGTCCAGGACTGGCAATTTGCCACGGGCTAAACCCCGAAGCTTTGGCAACCACCAATTCACTATCCATATTTAATCGGTTCAGAGCATATAACATCGCCATGAACACGGCGAGCGGCATTATGATGCTGAATAATTGCGGTAGAGCTAGGACAGTAATATATAAAAACGTTACTGCTGATTGACGGTTTTGGGTTATCAAATCAAGTGTGGATAAACTCTGTGTAAGAAGTGCAAGCACCGATAGAGCCGATAATGACAACAAAAGTGGGGTGCGGGTTTGCCTAAGAAAATATGTTTGTAATAACTTCATATACCCTTTTACCGTAATGCGTATCTTTTGCTCAAAATTGCAACCGAATGTGTTGCGTGTTCTAGCGCATGCACATATAGTTTACCACTATCGACTCGGACTTAAACCTTTAAGTTTCAGTAAAGTACAAATTAATAAGTCCTGACCCTAATCATAGCGTAATTATGGAGCACCACGTGAAAATCAGTTTTATCAACCCTGAAATCAAAGAAGGCCAATTAAAGTCGGTTGCCGTTTTGCCAGTGTTCAAAGGGGCTAAGTTGTCCAATGCTTATAAATCCTATGACAAGCTTGCGAAGAAACGTGTGTCTGCGGCGGCAAAAGCTGGTAATGTAGATGGTAAGGCTGGAAAAAGTGTTCAAATCGTTGGGCCAGATGGTACCAAAACCAACCGTTTATTGGTTACCGGGTGTGGCCCTCTAGCCGAATTTAAAGCTGAAAATTTTGGCGCTCGGGTGACAAAAACCTTACTAATGAGCGGCGAAACTACTCTGGTATTGCATTTAGACGGCCATGATCTAACACCGACAGATGCAGCGCAAGCTGCACTTGGTGCAGTACTGGCATCATACCGGTTTGATAAATACCGCACAAAACTAGCTGCGAATAAGAAACCTACGCTCAAAAATGTCAAAATTGCAATTGAGAACCCGTCTCAGGCTCGAAAAGCGTGGAATAATTTTTATGGTCCTGTTGGCGATGGCACCAATATGGCCCGAGATTTGGTTATGGAACCAGCAAATAAGCTTTATCCGACAAGCTATGCTGCTCGCATCAAAAAAATGGAAGCGCTTGGTTTACAGGTGCAAATTCTTGGTGAAGCGCAAATGAAAAAACTGGGTATGGGTGCGCTGCTTGGTGTTGGGCAAGGATCACCAAGAGCATCACAACTAGTCATAATGAAATGGAATGGTGGTAAAAAGGGCGCAAAGCCTGTCTGTTTGGTTGGCAAAGGTGTGACCTTTGACACGGGCGGGATATCGCTCAAGCCAGGTGCAGGCATGTGGGATATGAAAGGCGATATGGGCGGTTCGGCTGCGGTTGTTGGTGCTATGCGTGCCATTGCAGGGCGCAAGGCCAAAGCAAATGTAATTGGAATTGTTGGCTTGGTAGAAAATATGCCAGACGGCAAAGCACAAAACCCTGGCGATATTGTCACGTCTATGTCCGGCCAAACCATTGAAGTGCAAAATACTGACGCTGAAGGTCGTTTGGTTCTGGCCGATGCTCTTTGGTATGCCAAAGAAAAGTTTAAGCCAAAAGCCATGGTAAATCTAGCGACATTAACGGGCGCTATTATTGTTTCACTTGGTCATGAACATGCAGGCATGTTTGCCAATTCAGACGACATAGCGGAACAATTACAAGCAGCAGCAGACAACTCTACGGAGGCCGTTTGGCGCCTTCCTTTGAATAAAGCTTACGATAAATTAATAGATAGCCCCAATGCGGATATGAAAAATATTACGGGGCCTGGTGCAGGCGCAGGTTCAATTACAGCAGGGCAGTTCTTGCAACGGTTTGTCGGAAATATTCCGTGGGCACATATTGATATTGCTGGTATGGCTTGGAAGGCATCTAGAACCGATCCGCGTGAACCTTCTTGGGCAACAGGTTTTGGTGCGCGTCTTATGAACCGTTGGGTCGCAGATAATTACGAAGGCTAGGACCATGGGCCAATCGTCAAGAACGATGGAATATTGGTTTTATCATTTGCAGCAAAGCACACTTGAAGCTGTGTTGCCTGATATCTTGGAGAAAACACTGGCCAAAAATTGGCGTACACTTGTCAAAATTGGGCCAAGTAATGGTGCAGCCGAAGCAGAGCTTCAACGATTGGACAAATTTTTGTGGACCTATAGACAAAATGCGTTTTTACCTCATGGGCGTGACAATGAACCCCTGGCAGAAGCACAACCCATTTTATTGACATGTACATCTGAAAAAGCTGAAAATGTTGACGTTGTCATTTTATTGGCTGGGGCTGAGATTAAAGAAACTTCTAATGTAATACGGAGTATCACGATACTTGATGGCCGAAATGAGGAAGACAAATCTGTAGCACGTAAGCGGTGGAAACGTGTAAAAGATGCTGGTTATGATACTGCCTATTGGCAACAAGATGATAATGGGCGTTGGGTACAACCAAATTTATGAGACTAAACAAAGTAATACGTGATTAGCTTAGGAGCATTATTTGCGCTTTTTAATATACATTTTTGTGGCAAGTATACTTCTTGTGGCTAGTTTACTGGCGGGCTGTTTTACCCCCGGTGCTGGCGTGCCTCAGCCGCGACCTAGGCCAAATCTTGGGCAATATCAAATTCCAGCAAACCAACGACCTGAACCAACAAGACGTATGCCAGATGAAGATTTATGCAGTTCTAAATTGTTCCTGGGATTGGTAGGTCAACACGAAGGCGGGATTGTATTTGCAACACTGCCAGGGCGAACACGCGTGGTTAAACCGGCTGAATTGGAATTAGCTCAAGATAATTTTTTACAAGATATGCGCCCAGACCCTCCACTCGTTGAAGTCAGAGAATATCTGTCAGGCCAGACACTTTACACGCCGGCAATAAGAACGGTTGACCGTGTTGATAATCTTGGGCCGATTATACGTGAACGCTTAACTGTTGAACTTGATGTTGATGGTTATGTTAGAGAGCTTAGTTGTCGTTAGGCAGCATGTTTAGATTGTTTGCTGGCCAATGCAATTTTTAAAACACGCATTTCCTTTTTGAAAAATTTTAACTGACGAAATGCAATGCGCAGGTCTCTCTTTGTGTAAGTTGAAAGTAAATGACCGCAAGTTTTAAACGTCTGCGATTTATTCATTCCGTGCAATGAAAAATAGATAGCCAATATAAATGCGGCTCTATTTTCTTTCGAATCGAAGTTAAGCATTTTTTTATACCCACGGTTCATTGGGCAAAAGAAATGCCCAAGACCCATAAGCGCCCCGCCCATGATATATAAATCTCTATTAGGAGTTTCTTGGACAAAAATAGGCTTACGACTCGTCTTATGTAGCATATCGGAGAGTTTACTTACGATACGGTAGTTAATGTAACCGGGCGTATTCGCAGAAGTATCATTATAGTAAATAACGGGTAGGCCATAATCATTTACATAATATTTTTCATCGTGTCGTGCGCTATGAATTTCTGTAAGTCGGTTTTGTTGGGTTCTACCTTTTCGTCTCGTAGTTAGCTCTTCTGGTTGGATTTTAAATTCTATTGGTAAGTTGTCCAAATTACACCAGTGTTTAAACTCGCGAAATCGACGTTCTATCCAGATAGCTTGTAAGTTTTCTTCTATCGGTAGGACTGTTTTGAAAAAATCAACTTCAGATTCTTGGAATAAAATTTCGTTTGGCAGTCCGTGCTTGGGTGCAAAACTATCAATAAACCATTCAAAAACATTGAACAGATTAAGTGCAGTAGTTCGACTGACTACGCCTACGCCCATATATAGATACTGCATATCTCCCCCATTAAGACATTTACCCAACCGTCTACACCTTTTTTACCGCAACTTCATAACGCTCAGAGGCTTTGAGCCAACGGTTTTCCTGATTTTCCAATTCTGATAATAGATATACACGTTTTTGGTTTAATTTAACAGCCTTATCGCGATTGTTGGTAAACAAATCTGAAACGGAAAGTCGTTCATCTATGTTTTCAATCTTTAGTCGCGTATCTGCCATAGCTTTTTCCAACTGAGAAATTTTTTCCTTTAAAGGGGCAACAGCCTTGCGCGCATCGGCGCTCGTACGGCGGTCTTGACCTTTGGTTTTTTTCTTACCTTTCTTGCCTGAACCAGCTGTTTTGTGTTTTTCTAACTGGATTTTTCGGTAATCGTCCATATTACCTTCGAAGGCGGCAATGCCGCCGTCTTCTACAACCCAGAGACGGTCTACCACAGTTTCTAGTAAATTCCTGTCATGTGAAATCAAGAGAACCGCACCTTCATAGGTGTTAAGGGCCTTGGTAAGTTCGCCTCGGCTGTCCATATCTAAGTGATTTGTAGGTTCATCGAGCACCAAAAGATGCGGGGCATTAAAACTGATGATTGAAAACAACAACCTTGCTTTCTCACCTCCAGATAAATCGCCGGCTATTGTTTCGGATTGTTCACGTCCTAGGCCAAAACGTGCCAACCTTGCGCGTCTTTGGGCTTCGGTTGCATCAGGCATCAACTCCATCACATGATCCAAAGCGCTGTGTTTCATATTAAGAGCATCGACCTCATGCTGGGCAAAATAACCGATTTTGAGTTTTTTATGGCGGCGGATATGCCCTGATTGGGCATCAAGCATCCCCAGAATGCCTTTGGCGAATGTGGATTTTCCCTCACCGTTTTTCCCCAAAAGACCAATCCGGTCATCTTGATCTATATTGAGGTTTATATTTCGAAGAATACTAACACCTTCTTCGTATCCTAACGAAGCCTCATCGAAGCGCACAATAGGTGGACTGAGGGCTTTTGCAGGACTCGGTAAGTCTATAGGCGGGATTGGGTCGCTAATAACTGTCGCAACGGGTTTCATTTTCTCAAGGCGTTTTACACGAGATTGCGCCTGTTTGGCTTTGGAAGCCTTGGCACGAAAACGCTCCACGAAACTTTCAAGATGTCTTCGTTCGGCATCTTGCTTGCTGCGCATGGACATTGACAAGCGTTGTTGCTCGGCCAGTTTCCGTTCAAAGGCATCATAATTTCCAGGGTAATTAAATAATTTACCACCACGAAGATGTGCAATGTGGGTCACTGCGGCGTTGAGGAAGTCTCTATCGTGAGAGACGATAAACGCTGTACCAGGATAAGTTTTAATATGGGCTTCAAGCCAAACCGTACCTTCAATATCCAGATAGTTTGTCGGCTCATCAAGTAAAAGCAAATCGGGTGTAGCAAACAGCATGGCGGCCAGTGCGACCCGCATGCGCCAACCACCGGAAAATTCACTACAGGGTTTTTGTTGTTCTTCTCCTGAAAAACCTAAGCCAGATAAAATAGACCCAGCACGGGCTTCGGCTGTATAAGCGTCAATATCGGACAAACGTGTGTATATATCTGCTATACGCGTTGGATCGGTAGCCGTTTCAGATTCCAACATAAGGCCAGCGCGTTCCGTATCGGCGGCAAGTACGGTCTCCATCAAGCTTTGTGGGCCTGATGGGACTTCTTGGTCCACGCAGCCAAGCCGTGCACCTTTACGTAAACGTAACGACCCATCATCAGGGCTTAGCTGGTTTTTGATCAGATTAAACAAAGTTGATTTACCGGTGCCGTTGCGGCCAACAAGGCCAATTTTGGCACCTTGCGTGATAGCCAGTGTCGCTTGGTCGAACAGCATGCGCCCTTCGATGCGAAATGTAAGGTCATTTATGTGTAACATAACTCTTCACAGATGAATTTTTGCTCGTTATAGAGCGTTCAAATCAAAACACACCCCTTAATTAGAGGAAAATACCATGTCTATCCAAAGAACATTTTCAATCATCAAGCCGGACGCGACTAAACGTAATCTAACAGGCAAAATTAACGCCATAATTGAAAAATCTGGCCTACGTATTGTTGCCCAACGCCGCATCCGCATGACTGTTGCTCAAGCACAAAATTTTTACAAAGAACATGCAGAGCGACCATTTTACGGTGAATTGGTAGAGTTCATGACGTCTGGACCTGTCATTGTTCAGGTTCTTGAAGGCGAAAACGCTATAAAGCACTACCGTGACGTGATGGGTGAGACCAATCCTGCAAAAGCAGACGCTGGTACTATTCGCGCAGAATTTGCACTTAGTCTTGGTGAAAACAGTGCACACGGTTCAGACAGTGAAGCATCGGCAGCGCGCGAAATTGGCTGCTTCTTCTCGCTAGCTGAAATTACAGGTTAAATGAGAACAAAGTCTCTTTTAAAAAGTTAAGGTGTGCCAAGTTTTGGTGCACTTTTTTTTATCTGTTAATGACAATTTCGCTTTCTAATTGTTTATCAAGTGTCAAATTACTCACGAACGGAATGATCAAAGGATATGAAATATTGGCCGTTATATTTGTGTAATCTGAGCCATATTTGGTTTCAAAAGACGTACTTACAGTAATAGTTGAATTGTCAGATTGATAAATATTGTTATTGACTATTTGTGAAATATCAGAATTGGAAGGTTCTAGCCTTAACAGTATCTCACGAACTGAAGTGTCTAAGGAGTTTTTAGTCATGGCAATATCGTAAAATGCTATAGCCACCTGCATTGTTCCTATTAGTATTGTCAATAATACAGGAATGACTATCGCCGCTTCTATAGCAGTAGCGCCATTTTTATTTTCAAAAAACTTTCTGATTTTATGTTGGTACTTGCTCATATGCCTATCCACCAATTTCACTCAATGCGAACTGATATGGATTTGTTCAACACAACATCTCTGTATAAACCGTCCGTCGTGTAATCTACCGAAATATTGACCAAAACTCGTTCAACAGAACCATCATTGCAAGTTATTGAACATTGCTCCATCGCATCTAATGTTATCGTTCTATAGCTATAGGGTAGGGGTGTATTTTGGCCATCACCACCTGAAAGAGCGTCTGCATTTGGGCATGCACAGGTCGTTGAAACAGCAATATCGGACGGTATAAGAGTGCCTTCGAAGGAATCGACAATTACACTCTTAAGATCAGTTTCATGCCTACCACCATTTAGTAAATATTGGGAAGCAGCCCGCGTAGAAGACGTAAGGTTTTGCCCTGAATTTAAAGCAATGCCAAGATCAACAGTACCAAAAAAAACTGGTGCGAGGATTAGCGGTATCATAATGGCCGCTTCTATGGATGCAGTTCCAGCCAGGTTACGGCGAAATATCTGGAAGTGTTTTTGAAGTTTCATTATCATGATTTATTCCACAACAAATACAGTAGAGAGTGTAGGAACCGTCAAACCAAATGTACTTTCGCAATCTGTTATTTCAAAATCCGCATTGCCATTCATGGCTACGGTATCCGCAAACAACATAGAGCATGAACTGGCCAAGTCTGTATTGCCGCCAAATTCAACATGTTGTTCGGGAAAATAAATGACCCCTTCAATAGAAGTAGCAGATCCACCATTTAATTTGACAGTCACACCACTTGGTTGCGTAGCAGGATCATTGTAAATCGTTATACCCTTATAATTTCCCGATGTCGGGGCATCCAAAATAATGTCTGCGCCACCATTAATACCGCTTAGGGTCGCACCATTGATTAGAAATAGTGTCACTTCACTACCGATGAGTGTGGCTGCACTGCCAATAAATTTGATATCAATGCCGTCAAATACATAAATTCCAGGATCAAGAGTATATGTACCCTTGACAGTCATATTGCTGCAATAACGTCCTGCGACCAAATCATAATCCCATTTACCTGTTTTAACGGGTGTTTTACATACAGGATAATCAGACGGATCCGGGACAATAACATCTGCATAAGGGTCTTCATAGGCTTTCGCTCCAGTTTTACCTGAACCGCAACTAAGTGTCGCATGATCTTCAGCACCTATAATGCCGCCAACGGTAGCCAAGCATTTCGCTGTGACTGAGGATGAACCGGCTAGAGAAATTGCCGTGCTACTATTAGAATTTGCAGCCAATGAACAATTTGGTAAATTCGCGCTCACTGATCCGGTAATATTTATTGCAGATGCTACTGATGTATTGAGAGCAATAACACATGCTTCATGCGTTTTGACCAAGGAAGCAACAGAGCGAACATTATAAGATATTCTATCCTCTCCGAAAAGTGCACTGAAAAATTGTGTGCCTTTTTGTCTGATTTCCACTTCAACGGATTCTTCCGTCGCATATGCACCACTTGCAGCTGGCGAATTAACAGTGATATTGCCCAGAGCAGATTTATAACCGTTTTCGAGTGCATCTAATTTAGCCGCTGTTAGTGCAGCATCATTTGTTGAATTGGCAAGCTCTATAGCACCAGCGTAGGCGGCCATATCAGCAGTAATCTGAAGGTCGGTTTTTGATTTATACCAGTACCCTGCTTCTAATGTTATAGCCAAAACGCCTATGAGCGATGATATACTTAGTGCTACAAGAGGTGTGGTTACACCTGAGGTATTTTTGATGAGGCATTTACAAAAAAAATTCATTTTTCTTTTTCCGTTGTTTTCACCTGTATTTAATTACAAGTGAAAACTGTAAGTTGCCCCACTGACACCCGTTCAATCACAATTAGAGTTATAGAACATAAAGCGTAGGAATGAAAACTGCTTCAATATCTATACTTACCAAAGAATAAACATTGGAATTTAATCGCCAAACATTAAAACTCCGCAGGGGATACTTAGGTCATGCCCCTACGGAGTTTTAAGAATTTAATTGTTGATAATCTTAAGTTTAATGTTTGACCCGGATGACTTCGGTAACAACTTTTTGACTAATGGCGTCGAGCGCTGTATTTAAATCATTAGCGTCTGAAGCTAAAATATAATGTTCGGCATCTGTTGCACAACCGGAAAGAAGGGCTTGTGCTCTGTCTACTTCGTCCTGAGAGACGCCGCCGCCCGCTACCAAATGATAGCCGATGGAATAAACGGTGACGCCATCAGCTTTCATAGCTTCACAGGCAGCAAGTGATCGTTCATCACTGGTGTAAGTTGTTTGCCATCCACAGCTTCCTGCAACTTCGTAAGGCCCGCCGGATGATGGATAATGGATGACCCAATGGTCAAACCAACCTTTATATGAGGTATAAACAGTGTTCCAATTGTTAAAAGTATCTAGCCAATATTCATTTACGGTGATGGTTGAGCATACCCATTCGGATTTTGGGTTATTGGCACCGTCAGACATAAACACCATGAATTTTATAGGATCGGCTGCACCGTTTTGCGCAAAATGTACGGCATCTTCTAAGGCAAATGCAGCGGCAGCGGCTTCAAGTGCACCGCTGGAATCTGTGCCGTATTGTGTGTGCATACGGGTAATTTCGCCGTTAGTAAGGCCGCCCCAATCAGCAGGAACATCTTTGTTAGTAATAATCCCATCATCAGAAATATACGGGTAACGGCCATAATAATCTTGTGAATATGGCCATAGGGCCGTCCTATATACATCATTTGCATCGCTGTTAATAGTATCAAGTGTTGTCATAAAGCTTGTCATGCTTGTTTTTAATGCACTGAGCTTATTGGCACCGGTTGCATCGCTCCAGCCCATAGAGCCGGAATTGTCAACGGCGAAGAACACACTGGCAGGGGTGCCTTCTACTTGCGTATAAGCTACATCAGAAGATGCGGTAAAAGGAATTGCATCAACACCAAGTGCGGCCGCAAATGCTGTACTATAAGTACCAGACACAGTCGCTCGGGCTAATAGATTTCCAACGCCGTCACCATCATCGTCTACATCATATTCGACGCTCCCAACCATTGAATTTGTAAAATCATCAGTTGGGCCACCTAAATGCCGATAAGAGTAATTCTGACCATCAACATATCTATCGGTATTATTTGTATCAACGGCAATGGATGCTGTAAGCGCCATATTATCGGCCGCCATTTGCGCAATTTGTTTGGCTTTACTTACTTGGTTAATATCATAAGCGGCACCAACCGTTATAACGACGCCAACACCAATTACTCCCCACACCATGGCCATACTACCAGCAGTATCGTTAAATAATCTCTTGAGAGTGCGCTTTTGCTTAAAAAACAAATTCATAGAAAGTCCTGACTTTCAGTTATTAAAACAATTGTGCATTTTGTAGGTTAAAAAGCTTGCAGACTCCTCAAGAGGAGTGGTTATCTAATGGTTAAATGTCAGGGTTGTGAAAATAGAGTAAACGAGGCTTTAAGGTTTGAACTGTTATACGTTGAAATTAGTATTCGGGCATTAGTGTTTAATACGTATGACTTCTTTCATGATTTCTTCGCCAATATTTTTCAAAGTTTCATTTAAATCACTTGCATTTTCTGCCAAAATATAATGTTCTGAACTGCTAGCGCAATTCGCTAGTAAGGCTCGGGCTCTATCCACTTCGCTTTGTGAAACCCAATGGCCATCATTATTTCCCGCTTTAAGGTAATAGCCGATTGTATAAACAACAACACCAGCGGCTTTCATAGTTTCACATGCTTGGACAGATGTTTTATCGCTGCTATATGTATATTCCCAATTGCATTCTTTCTTATCTTCATAATGACCAGGAACCGCTGGATAGTAACGCCATTTGCGCGCCTTCCGTGGGCGGGAATATCTTTTCTTCTTACCTTTTCTCCAATATGCCCGTTGACTAGGAATCCATTTCCTTGTTGTTGCGCAGACACGTTCTTGCTTCGGGTTGTTCGCACCATCAGACATAAAGACCATGAACTTTAAAGGCTCAGTTTCTTTATTTTTTGCCTTATGGAGGGCTGATTCTGTCATAAATGCGCTCGCGGCAGCCCTGAGAGCTCCACTGGAATCTGTACCACCCGCAGTATTCATTCTCGTGATTTCACCATTGCTCAATGGGCCCCATTTTGGTGCCACAGTTTTGTTGGTGATAATTCCGTCATCTGAAATATATCTGTAACGCCCATAGAAATCTTGGGAATAAGGCCATAACGCAGTTCTGTAGACATCATTATCAGTCGTATTGATGGCTTCAAGTGTGGTCATAAAGCTTTTTAAGCTCGTCTCCAGGCCTTGTAGTTTTTGTACACCATCTGCGTCCGACCACCCCATTGATCCAGAGTTGTCAACAGCAAAAAATATGCTCGCAGGAGTGCCTTCGCGTGATGCATAGGCTACGTCAGAGCTTGCCTTAAACTTAATGCCTTCATAGCCAAATGCACTCATGAAAGCCGGTTTGTACGTACCTTCCACAGTTGCCCGTGCCAGTAGCCGTGTTTTGTCAGTTTTAGGTTTTCCTGTGTTGCTGGAATCTTTGTCATCAACGATATCATATTCTACATACGCCTTAATAGACCTTGTAAAGTCAGCTTTTGGTTCGCCTAATTCCTTATAACTATAGCGTTTGTTTGCTTTGTACCGTGAAGCATTATTTGTATCGACTGCAATAGATGCAGTTAATGCCATACTATCAGCGACCATTTGTGCCCGCTGCTTGGCCTTTGTTATTTGCGACATGTCATATGTTGCGCCAACAGCAAATATTACCGCCATCATGGAAATTGCCCAGGTAACAGCAATGCCGCCTGCGTTGTTGTGCAAAATATTTCTATTTGCATTAATTTTTTTTGTTTTAAAATTCATTCTTCTATCCAGCCACAAATAAATACTACCTATAGTAGTGTGTTTACACCAAAGATATTAAAAAGAGATTTGAAACTATAATGAAGTAAACCTTAATGGCTGTGGAAGTTACCGCCCTTGTGGTCCAGTATTGATTGAGCCACCTTATCTAATATGAGAGGATAAAGGATGTGTTCTTGTTTTAAGATTTTGCGCGCTAAAGTGTCGCTAGTATCATCAGGGGCTATGCTGACTTTGGCCTGTGCAATGATTTCGCCCGTATCCATACCTTCATCTACATAATGTATAGTGCAGCCATGTTCGTTTTCTCCAGCTTCTATAGCGCGTGCGTGGGTATGTAGGCCTTTGAATTTTGGTAATAAGGATGGGTGGATATTAATTTGTCGTCCCAACCAACGCCCAACAAACCAAGGGCTTAAGAGGCGCATGAAACCTGCGTTACAAATAAGTTCTGTAGCGTGCTCTCTTAGAACTGCATCCACGGCTTGTTCAAATGATTTGCGGCTTTTGAAGGTTTTATGGTCTATGCAAACCGTTTTGATGCCGAGAGCCTTGGCCTTTGCAATGCCGCTAGCATGTGGTCTGTTGCTCAACACCAATACAATTTCTGCTGTATAATTATCGGACTTAGCCGCATTTACCAAAGCGACCATATTCGAGCCACTCCCTGATATAAGGACGGCGGTTTTAATTCTATCTTTTAGCCTTTTGCTGGGCATAATTCGCCGATTATATAGGCCTGTCTATTTTCAGAATTTAGCATAGCCAAAATGTCAACCGCATTGTCTTTGTCCACACACAACGCCATGCCAAGTCCGCAATTAAACGCGCGGCGCATCTCGGCCTCTTCGACGTTGCCGGTTTCTTGTAACCATTTAAAGACCGCAGGGCGTGGCCAAGCGGAAAAGTCAACTTTAGGTCTTAAATGATCTGGTAACATACGCGGAATATTATCTGTAATACCGCCGCCGGTAATATGAGCCAAGCCTTTGATCAAGTCTTGGCGGACCAAAGGCATTATGGTTTTAACATAAATTTTTGTTGGAGAAAGTAAAGCTTCGCCAAGAGTTTGTTCCTCGCTAAACGGTGCAGAGGCATGCCAATCAAGCCCTGAGATGTCCACGATTTTACGGATCAGCGAATAGCCATTTGAATGTGGCCCGCTAGACAGTAACCCAATAAGGACATCACCTGCGCGCATTTCACTTTCTTTAGGTAAAAGAGCGCCACGTTCTGCCGCACCTACGACAAAACCTGCTAGGTCAAAGTCGTCGCCTGCGTACATGCCCGGCATTTCTGCGGTTTCGCCCCCGATCAAAGCACAACCAGATTGGCGGCAACCTTCTGCGATACCGGAAATAACCCGCGTAGCAATGTTTGGTGATAATTTGCCCGTCGCGTAGTAATCGAGGAAAAACAAAGGTTCAGCACCTTGGGCCAGTACATCGTTTACGCACATGGCGACTAAATCGATGCCTACAGTGGTGAGCTGTCCACTATCAATTGCTATACGTAATTTGGTTCCAACCCCGTCCGTACCAGAAACTAAGATAGGGTCACTAAATCCAGCAGCTTTTAAATCAAATGCCCCGCCAAAGCCGCCGAGCTTGGCTTCTGCGCCTGGTCGGCGTGTACTTTGTGCTAAAGGTTTAATGTTTTCAACAAGGTCTTCGCCAGCATCAATATTAACGCCTGCATCTTTGTAGCTTAATGGGGGCTGGGGAGATGTTTTTTTGCTAGACATGATTCGCCTCATCTATTTCTCGCTTAATGGGGCAGGTCTACATAGAACTCAAGTCTGCAATGCGTAAAATGACTGCAATTGATAGTAATTCGGGTCTTTATATTGCCGTATTATCAGTTAATGTTGTGCAAATCTTATGAGGTGTTTATGTTTTTACGTTTTTTGGTTGTTTTGATTTTTGTGTTTTACGCGCTGCTCGGGTTGGCATTTAAAGCGCATGCGGGCGATCCGTTCACTGTAAGTGGTGTGCAAGTGGATGCAACTGCGCAAGACGCCCTACAGGCTCAAACTAAAGCTATTGCACAAGGTCAACTCAGAGCCGCCAATATACTCGTTGAGCGTATGAGTTTAGCAAGAGACCGTCGTGCGAAAAACTTTACAGGTGTTACAAAAGAAGACGGGCCGAGAATGATTAGGGCATTAGAAATTTCCAATGAAAAAAGATCTGCCAACCGATATCTTGGGGATATTAGTGTTGCGTTTAACAAATCGGCTGTCGAGCAATATATGCACGCCAAAGGCTTGCGTATAATAGCAACGCAATCGCGCAAACGTCTGGTAATTCCACTTGTTCAAAATACAGGTTTATGGGAGCCAAATCCATGGAGTAATGCTTGGCAACAATCAAATTTTGAGCATGCGTTAACACCCATGCAGACGATTACACCTAATATTGATGTCGTGCGTATTGCTCAAAATCCCAATAATAATGCATTGAGTATGGCGCAGTTAAAAGACATCGGTCGGGTGTACGGAATTCAACAGATATTGATTGTAAAAGCGGTGCAAGAAGGAACAGGGTATTCAGCCACAATACAGGACATAGCAATAGATACGCAGAGCAATAGATATCTAGGGCGTGTACGCGGACTTACCCCAAATGAGACTGTCGCAAAAGTTGTTCAAAAAGTCGAAGGAGAGTGGAAGGCCAGCTCTGTAACTGCGGTTAATGCAGAAACTGTAGTTTTACCAATTTCTATATTATATCGTACACATGCTGAGTGGATAAGCCTTAAAGATATAATTAATGGTGCTGCGCAAATAAAATCCGCTCAATTAGAAGCCGTGTCAAAATCTGGGGCTATGATGTCATTACATTATAGTGGTGACATAGAGCGGTTACGCAATGAATTATCGTTCAAAGGCGTTACTTTAAGAGAGGACGAATTTCTAGGCATGGTTTTAACGCGTTCAAATTACCGTTAAAGGTCGTTAGTTAATCGGCCCTAACCCTAAGTTGTAGACATGAAGGTATGAGTAAACAATTCTCGCTAGATTTGATTTTGGCTCCAGACAACAGCGAAAAGGCATTTGTTGGCGGTGCGTCTAATGCGGAAGCAGTCACTGCATTGGCGGACCCCCTTGCCTGGGCCAATAATATTTTGGCTGTGATAGGGCCAACAGGTAGTGGTAAAAGCCATCTAGGTCATATTTGGGCAAATAAATATCAGGCTATCGCCTTGGATGGCGACAAGGGTTTTGTGCCGCGTCAGAATTATCGCGGCAGAGCTTTATGGATAGACAATGCATCTTGCGCAGATGAATATACTTTATTCACTTTGATAAATCTGACAATTACTGGGGAATTAAGGGCTCTATTGTTCAGTGACCAGAACATGCCTACGGATTGGAATGTCCAATTACCAGATTTACACTCGCGTTTAAAAAACATTCAAATAGCACGCATTCAAGAACCAGATGAAGATTTGCTCAAAGCTATTATTACTAAACTATTTATGGATAGGGGCCTAAAAGTTTCTGATAATTTGATAAATTACCTGCTTGTCCACGCCGATAGATCTGTTGATAGCTTGCGTAATTTGATCCACGGCATAGACCAACAGGCCGCCACGAAAAAAGTCAATGTAACACGGAGCTTTGCTGCAAAATACATGCAAGGAAAATTGCTTTAAAACGGGCAATCCGCTACGAATTCTAACTGTGCCCCGCCGTCTGGATGTCGAAAATTTATCTTATTTGCATGGAGGTGCATACGCGTTGCTGCATTAAAAGCATCGTCGTGAGCATAGAGGTTGTCGCCCAAAATTGGATGGCCTAGTTCAAGCATATGAACACGAAGTTGGTGAGAGCGTCCGGTTTTTGGTTTGAGGCGCACCCTTGTGGTGTGCTCAATGTGCTCTAGTGTTTCAGTGCGTTCTAGTGTTTGCCACTCGGTTTTTGCTGGTTTGCCAACATCAAAATCTACTTTTTGCAAGGGACGGTTAGGCCAATCACATATTAGCGGTAGATTTATGATGCCGGATTTCTTGTTTGGGCACCCCCAAATATCAGCAATATAGGTTTTACTGACTTGGCGGTTTTCAAATTGTAAGCCGATATGACGGTGGGCATGGGGCGTCCGCGCCAAAACCATTACGCCGCTGGTCGCAGTGTCTAGGCGGTGGATGATACGTGCTTTTGGATAACTGGTTTGTATCCGTGTTTCTAGACAATCTTGGAGATGCACATGCTTACCTGGTACGCTGAGTAAGCCAGCGGGCTTATCGACTACAAGAAAATGCGCGTCCAAATGAATAAGTTTCACATCGTCTTGCGGGGGAGTGTAAGTGAAAGGGCGCAAAATTATTCTCGCTTACGCGGCTTGGGTTTCACACGCCACCGCAATGACTTTTTTGTCTTTCAAGGTCAGACTAATTTTACCTTCGAGCATTTTAAGGGCGTCTTCGCCAAAGACTTCACGGCGCCAGCCTTTTAGTGCGCGTATATCAGCTTTTTTACCAAAGGCAGCAAGTTCAGTTAGGTCCGACACATTAGCTATCAAGCGCGGTGCAATATCTACATATTCAGTTTTTAGCCGTAATAAGGTCTTTAGCATATCGACGCTTGGTCCAAGCCCGGGAGGCATCTGCTTGGCGCGGGTAATTTCTGGGGCGTAATGTGCAGAGTTAGCGATAGCCTTTTGCACATCGTCAACTAAATTAACTGCGGTTTTACGATTTGAAAATCCATTCGGGATACCACGAACATTGGCTAAATCCTTGACAGTTTTTGGTTTGCGCTGGGCTATGACGTAAATGCCGTCGTCTTTAAGTATCCGGCCACGTGGTACGTCTTTGGTTTGTGCTTCGCGCTCTCGCCATGCTGCTGCGGCTTTAAGTGCCGCTAGGTATTCTTGTCTATACAGACGCGGTTTTAAGCGTTTCCAGGCTCGTTCTGGATCGAAATCATAAAGCCGAGCATCCATCATAGTTTCCATTTCTTCGCGTACCCAATCCATACGGTTTTTTGCGGTTAGCTCCCTGCACATGCCTGGGTACAAATCTCTAAGATGTGTGACATCGCCAAGAGCATAGGAAAGCTGATTATCTGACAGTGGGCGGCGTGACCAATCGGTGAAGCGGGCGCCTTTATCGAGCGTAATGGCAAGGCGACCCTTGACCAGTGCGAGATAGCCAACATTTTCCCCAAAGCCTAAGGCCATGGCGGCTATCTGGGTGTCAAAAATAGGTGTAGGTACAGCATTGATGAGATTATAGAAAATTTCCATGTCCTGACGTGCGGCATGCATGACTTTTTCAAGTTTTTTATTAGCCAGTAAGGCCAAAAAAGGTGATAAGTCTATGCCTTTAGCGAGTGGGTCTAAAATGGCTTCATCGTCAGGTGTTGCCATTTGGATCAAGCAAAGTTGAGAGTAAAATGTACGCTCTCGCATAAACTCAGTATCCAGAGCGATAAACGGGGCGGATTCTGCCTGTTTGCAAAATTTTGCAAGAGAATCAGTGGTTGTTATAATTTTCATGCGTTCGCATAGCAGGGCAATGCGACAAGGTCACGGATAAAACATAACCTAAGACAGTGAAATATGCTGCTTAAGTTTTATAATCATGAAATATCTGGCAAATTCACAACTCGGGTTCGGATTAGTTGATAAACGTAAATTACGTGGGATCAAGCCCATATAATACTTGAAAAATAACAAATATTGGGTTATTTGCGCTAAAAACAATTATAAAGGTGGGAAAAATCCCATAAATTATGAGCCAAATAACAGAGTTACTAAGTAGAGCCGAAGCCCTTTCAGATTTGAGTGGGCAATCTTTGTCAACGATATCACGCAAGCTCATGAATGACGGTAAAGGGATTGCGCGGCTTCAATCAGGTGGGCAGTGTACGCTGAAAACCTTGGAAACAGCTTTTGCGGTTTTAAATGAGCTGGAGCAAAACTTTAAACCTCAACAACGCAATACCCAAACCAATTTGCAGTTGAGCCATATACAAAGACTGGAAGCTGAGAGCATCCATATTATGCGAGAAGTGGTGGCGCAATGTACAAACCCCGTCATGCTCTTTAGTGGTGGTAAAGATAGTGCGGTCATGTTGCATTTGGCTCTAAAAGCTTTTTATCCTTCTAAAACGCCATTTCCACTTTTGCATGTAGATACGGGTTGGAAATTTAAGGACCTGATCGCTTTTCGTGATCGCCGTATTAAGGAGCTAGACCTTAATCTAATCGTTCATACTAACCAAGACGGTGTTAAACAGGGTGTTGGTCCGTTTAGCCATAGCCCGGATATCCACACTGATATAATGAAAACACAGGCGCTAAAACAAGCGCTGGATAAATATAAATTTGATGCAGTTTTTGGGGGTGCGCGCCGCGATGAGGAAAAATCTCGTGCTAAGGAACGGATATTTTCGTTTCGCGCAAAAAATCATCGTTGGGATCCAAAACAACAAAGACCTGAGCTATGGTCTATTTACAATACACGCGTAAACAATGGTGAGAGCGTGCGGGTGTTTCCCTTGTCCAATTGGACGGAAAGCGATGTCTGGCAGTATATTCTGCAAGAGAAGATCGAAATACCTGATTTATATTTCGCTGCAATACGCCCCGTCGTCGAACGAGGCGGTGCCCTGACTATGGTCGACGATGATCGCATGGTGCTTTCTAAAGATGAAATAGTCACCAAGAAGATGGTTAGGTTTCGTACACTAGGTTGTTACCCTTTAACCGGTGCGGTACAAAGCAAAGCCACAACGGTCGGCGAAGTAATACGCGAAACATTATTATCGCGTACTTCTGAACGTCAAGGCCGTACCATTGATGGTGAAGTTGGAAACGGTGCGGGCACAAGCATGGAAGACAGAAAACAAGAAGGGTATTTTTAATGTCCCTTATAGATAAGCCCTATCAAACCAATCTAGATATGACCAATTTTCTACGCACGCAAAACAATAAAAGCTTATTAAGATTTATGACTTGCGGTAGTGTTGATGATGGTAAATCGACACTTATTGGGCGTTTGCTCTATGATACTGAGCAGGTTTTTGACGACCAAATACCGAACTTGGCCGAAAACTCTACAATAGATTTAGCCTTGCTCGTTGACGGGTTATCGGCTGAACGCGAACAAGGGATTACAATTGATGTAGCTTACCGTTATTTTGCAACGGATATACGAAAGTTCATAGTTGCCGACACACCAGGTCATGCACAATATACGCGCAATATGGCAACAGGTGCATCAACCGCAGATCTAGCGGTTTTACTGATTGATGCGCGCAGTGGGGTACTAGAGCAAACACGAAGACACGCATTCATATCCTCCTTGCTTGGTATAAAACATGTTGTCGTCGCCATCAACAAGATGGATTTGGTAGCGTATTCTCAACAAAAATTTAACCAAATTGAAGAAAATTTCCGTGCCTTCGCAGACCGTTTGAATTTTACTGATATTCACTGCATTCCGGTTTGTGCGCTTAGCGGAGATAATGTCACAAAACCCTCCAATAATATGCCGTGGTACCGGGGTAAGGATTTGCTGTCTTTGCTTGAAAGTGTGGAATTAAGTAGCGGCGAAAAGCCAGCCGAGTTTAGGTTTCCAGTACAATGGGTCAATAGAGCTGCGGATGATTTTAGGGGCTATGCTGGAACAATTTGTAGTGGAAAAGTCAAAAAGAGCGAAGAAATAATCGTTATACCGTCTGGTAATACTGCCCGTATCAAGGAAATTATTACCATGGACGGTCGTCTCGAATGTGCGAAAAACCATCAAGCCGTTACGCTGACGCTCGACAAAAAAATAGACATTTCCCGTGGGGATTTTATCTGTAGCAAGGCATCAGCTCCGGAACATTCAGATCAATTCCAAGCCAGTATAATATGGATGGGCGAGGAAAAATTATTCCCGGGACGAGGTTATTTGCTAAAGACATGTAACCATACCGTGCCCGCATCAATAACCGCTCTCAAATATATGGTTGACGTTGATGATTTCTCCCATGTCTCAGCTAAAACACTCGGGCTCAACGATATAGGCGTCTGTAATTTATCACTTGGTAAATCTATCGTATTCTCGGCATACGCCGACAATCGGACGATGGGGAGCTTTATTCTAATAGACCGCCGTACGAATAAAACTGTTGCTGCGGGCATGTTAAATTTTTCTCTACGGCGCGCATCTAATCTAACTTGGCAAAGCCTTGAAGTTGGAAAGAGAGAGCGGGGTAAACAAAAACACCAAAAGCCAGCCGTGCTGTGGTTTACGGGGCTGTCTGGTTCTGGCAAGTCTACTATTGCAAATCTGGTCGAGAAACGTTTGTTTGATATGGGAAAACATACCTATACTCTGGACGGAGATAATGTCCGACACGGTCTAAACAAAGACCTAGGTTTCACAGATGCCGACCGCATTGAAAATATCCGCCGTATCGGTGAAACTGCAAAACTCATGGCTGATGCTGGCTTGGTGGTATTGGTATCATTTATCTCACCTTTTGCCGCAGAACGGGATATGGCGCGTCGGTTAATGGGTGATAGGGAGTTCATTGAAATCCATGTCAATACACCAATATCCGTGGCCGAAGAACGAGATGTAAAAGGTCTTTACGCCAAAGCAAGAGCGGGCGAGATCAAAAATTTTACTGGCATCGACAGCGATTACCAAATACCCGAAAACCCGGAAATTGTTGTGAATACCATTAGCTTAACGCCAGAACAATCAGCAGAAAAAATCGTAGCCTATCTGAAAAAAAACGGGTTTATGGAAGTTGTGGCGTAGGTTTAAAACTTCGTCGCCTCTTAACCCGCTTCTAGCAACCCTGAGTTTTGCGCTGCGTTTAACATGGCTTCTTGTAGTTTTTCGAACGCGCGGACTTCAATTTGGCGAATGCGTTCGCGCGAGACTTTGTAAACGCCGGCAAGCTCTTCCAGGGTTTTAGGTTTGTCGGCCAAGCGTCGCTCTTGCAAGATATGCTGCTCGCGCTCATTTAAATCTTTCATCGCGTTCTTGAGGAGTTCCATACGGGCATCATGCTCTTGGGAATTAGCCACAACGGTTTCCTGGCTGACATAATCATCGTCTTCCAGCCAATCTTGCCATTCGCCGCCGCCGTCTTCGCCGCCAATCGTGACGTTTAAAGACGCATCGCCGCCCCCGCCCATGCGCCGGTTCATAGAGATAACTTCTTCTTCTTTAACATTGAGGTTGGTGGCAATTTTCTTGACCTGATCCGGATGCATGTCGCCGTCTTCAATGGCTTTCATTTCGCCTTTCATGCGGCGCAAATTAAAAAATAATTTTTTCTGGGCCGCAGTTGTTCCCATTTTAACCAATGACCAAGAGCGCAGTACATATTCCTGAATAGCGGCGCGAATCCACCACATGGCGTAGGTGGAAAGGCGAAAACCTTTGTCAGGGTCGAATTTTTTAACCGCCTGCATCAGGCCGACATTGCCCTCGGAAATTACTTCACCGATGGGCAGGCCGTAACCACGGTAGCCCATAGCGATTTTAGCCACAAGACGTAGATGAGATGTCACCATTTTCTCAGCCGCAGAACTGTCTTGGTGGGCAACCCAGCGTTTTGCCAGCATAAATTCTTCATCGCGTTCCAACATAGGGAATTTACGGATTTCGGTCAGATAGCTCGACAAGCCTTGTTCAGGCGAAAGTGCAACGGACAAGCTCATATTGCCCGTGGTCTTTCCGGCTTTTAATTTTGTTTTAGCCGTTTTTGTAATTGCAGTGTCTTTAGTCAAAATCTTTCCTCCCAATGCCCAGAAGACGGGCTTGAAGCTTATATATAGGAATAATAATACGCTATTTAAAGAGCACGAAGCATGAATTTTTTGTGAGGTTAGTAATATTTATTCACAATAGAACAAACACCGGAATCAATAATTTTGGCAACTGGCAAATTTGACTTTACATGTACCTTTGAGAGCAGCGAAGTTCTCGCAATTGTCGCGTGCACGTTTACGGACCCCTGCGAGTGTACTTCCTTGGGCGGTTCCGTCGAAATATCCTGCTTTACGGCTGGCCGCATAAGCATGGCAAAGTGGTTGCCCTTCATTTATAATTTCGCAGTTCCTGCCACAACTTCGTAAGGCAAGCTGTCTGGCTCTGCTCCGGTCAATGTCGACGCCAGGGCGCCCTTTACCTTTTTGTGGATTAACGGCAATGACCATCCACTTATTGACAACTTCAATACCTTGCGAACGACAAGAACCATAAAGTCCCCTCTGCCTTTCGTAAGCATAACAAAGCTCACCGCCCCACATGAAGCCAGTTTTACCACCGGCTCTCACCTTATACCATGTATAGCCATTATCAGACATTGCTGTTCGGCCCATTATGCGTAGACGGTTCCCACTACGTATTTTAGCGATTGAATTGAAATCTTTGCTGGGTTGGCTGCGCATTTTACCGCCAAGAGAATAGCCGACGGTATCAAGGGGAAAGAGTTTATTCATGTCTGCATCGCGTTTTATCCGGTCTTGCATCTCCTTCATACCATTTACATCTGAATTTTCTTCAGGAGCATCACTATCTACACAGCCAATAGTATTGCCATCAGCAAATGTTAATTTGACAGTTTCAGGACTACTTGCAGAAAATGATACAGCGCCGTCAATTCTGTCGGTACCGGAAAAAGCCATTATTGCGCCGCCAGTATTATCAGTACGGTTTAGGGCAAATGAGCGGTTTAGGCTTTGATCCATTTGCTCGCCAACAGATACCTTGACGGTGACAAAAGGCGCAAAAAGCTCGGTCATAGTGACGGCATAATTCATATCACCCGCACTACAGTCAAAATGCCCAAAATCTTCGGCTGTAGCCGGCAATGCTATGCCGCAAATAAATAAAAGAGTAAAAACCCGCTTTAAAACTTTCATATTATCCCCTTTTCACACCTTGTTTTTGCGAGCAATAACACCACTATTTGTATTTCGTCAAGTTTATGACTGTTATTAAAACATTTCTCAATTTTATACGCAAACCTAAGATTTTAAATCATCAGCCCAACAATAGCCGCGCTGAGAATGCTAGCAAGGGTTGCGGCTAGCACGGCTTTTAGACCAAATGATGCCAACTCGCCGCGGCGTTCGGGGGCGAGGGTACCAATGCCGCATAGGGCAATGGCGATGGAGGAGAAATTAACAAAACCAAATAGGGCTATAGTGGTAATTTTTGTGGCACGCGGCGACAAAGCCCTTTCGTCCATGCCCATAAAGCGGGATTGTAATCTAAAAAAAGGGTAAATATTGGAATCTTAAGAGGAAAATGGGGATGAATTTTTTTGTGAAGCTAATGACGGCCTTAATAACCGGTGACAGACCCTTAGGTCATGCGGCAATTATTCTGCATTTATCATTATTAAGCTTATCAATAAATGCAGGGATTTTATGTGCCGGAAGGGGTTTTGAAAATAAGAAGCCTTGTCCATAATCACAGCCCCATTCTGTAAATTGCTTTTTTGTGTTTTTCGTTTCAATACCTTCTGCAACTGTCTTAATATTTAATTTTTTCATTAAGCTAATTATGGAACTTACTATGTGAAAAGCTTTCTCATTATTTAAAGATTTACTAACGTAGGATTTGTCAAGTTTAATTGTTGTTACGGGCAATTCCTGCAAGTGGGAAATGGAAGAAAAACCTGTACCGTAATCATCTAAAACAATTGACATACCGGCTAAACGTAAACCATTCAAAGTTTTAAACAGGTGTTTATTTTGGGAATTTAAGACAAAATTTTCAGTAATCTCTATTGCGAAATCTTTTGGTTTCAAGCCATTTTTATGGAGTTCACCAATCAAATGAAGAGGAAAGGCAGCATCCATTAGATTTACAGGTTCAACATTTAACCCGACTTGGTTAAAATTGATACCATTCTTTTTCCATTGGGCCATATCCTTACAAATACGGCGGTGCAAAACATAAGCAATTTGACCACATAGTTCGGGAGCTTCAAAGACCGCACTAAAATCGGCGGGGGATAATATGCCGTGATTTTTATGATCCCAACGCACCAAGGCTTCTAACGCATGTAATTTATGCGTCTTTAGATCAATAATTGGTTGGTAAAATGGAATAATATTTTTCTTAAGTAAGGCATCTTTAAAATCATGTAAAACGTAAAACGTTTGGGTATATTGGCTTGCCATTGCGCGGTTAAACACCTTAATTTTACTTGGTGATGTTTTAGCTGCATATAATGCCAAATCTGCATTTCGCATAAGCTTGGACTTACTTTGTGCTTGCCTAGGAAAATGGGCCACACCAACACTAAAGCCAACTGGAACAGAGCGCTTACCATCTTTAATTGTCAATGATTTTAGATCGATTTTGTTGAGCGGGTTTGATGTTGGTGAAGAAAAGTCACCAATGACAGCAAATTCATCACCGCCTAATCTGGCAACAAAACTTTTTTTGCCAAAAATAGTCTGAAAATGTTTAACTGCTTTTGTCAAAACCTTATCCCCAAATAAGTGACCGTGAAAATCATTTAATTGTTTGAATTTATCTAGGTCAATAATGAGAAGCGAAAACGGCTTTGTTGGTTTTTTGTCTATGAGGCCTGTGATTTTTTCTTGAAAGCTATGGCGATTATGTACGCCCGTTAAAAGGTCATATTTCGCTCGATATGAAATATCCTTATTAGCCCTAATGCCTTCTAATGCCGTGCCAATAAGTGAGCCTAATATTGTGAATATATCAAGTAAATCCTCTTTAAAGAGAGGCTCCTTAGTCATGCCCAAATTCAACAACCTAAACACTTCATTATTTTTAAAAATGGGAATAGACCATGCATGGTTTATTCCTTGTTTTCGCATTTCATTGGCTTCTATATCACCAAAATCGTTGTAAGATTGCGGCTTACCCGTTTCAAGTACTTTTGTTAATATGCTCTCTCCCATAGGAAAGGTTTTGTTTATTGGCATCAATTTTTTACCAAAAAGACTATGGGTCATTGTAAATTGTTGGCTTTTTCTATCAACGAGTATATAATTTAATTTCTCAGCAGATATGTCCACTGCGAAACAATCACATACGATTTGTAGTAGGTTTTTTTCACTTGTAGCATGCGCTAAGTTCAAAGAAACATTTGTAAGCAATTTAAGTCTTTGCGCATGTATGCTTATTCGGTTTTGTGAGCTTCCAATTGATTTGATAAAATGTATTTTTTCAAGACAAGCTGAAACAAGTAATGCAATTGTTTCAAAGAGTTTGCGTACATTTTTTGTGTACACATTTTTAGTGTAACTTGCCACATTAATTGTACCAATTGCTTGTCCCTTGATATAGAGAGGTGTCGACATTCCTGTGACATGACCAAGTTTTCTAAAGGATTCACAATCAGTCCGGGCTGAACAATTTGCGCATTTTGCGTTAGGGTGATTAATAACAAAAGTACCTTTTTTCAGCAGTGAAAAACCATCTGATGTTTTGTTTATTTCTATTGTTTGTCCCTTTGAAGGAAAAACTTTTTTCCCGAAAAGAGCAAGTCTATCAAGGTTTTTAAAAGCATTATCGACAATCGAAACACTGGCATGATCTGCTGTAATTAAGATGGGTAATTGCCGTGTTAAATTTTCGTAAACCTGTTGTTTGGTTTCGCATTTATTGATCTCGCTAACAAATGCGTTCATGAGGTTTAAGCGTTTATTAATCGCAAAATTTTGCTTACTTTTCATGGCGCTCTAACTAATAAAATTTGTTCTAAATCTTGTATATCAGGCAAACATTAATTTTCAAATAAAACACCTTAAGGTTGGTTTTATGTTTTATGGATGATGCTCCGGGCGTTTGTAGACGTTGGAGTTCTGCTAAATCATCAAACCAACGATTGCCGCGCTGAGCAAATTCGCCAGAGATGCGGCTAGCACGGCTTTTAGGCCGAATGACGCCAGTTCACCGCGCCTTTCCGGGGCTAGGGTGCCAATGCCGCCTAGAGCGATGGCGATGGAGGAGAAATTGGCGAAACCGCAAAGTGCTATGGTTGTTATCTTGGTGGCGCGCGGGCTTAGGGCGCCTTCGCCCATGCCCATAAAGCTGGAATAAGCGACGAATTCATTTAAGATGAGTTTCTCGCCGAACAGACTACCCGATAGTCCGGCTTCGCTCCACGGAATACCGATAATCCACATGAGCGGGCTGAAAACAACACCAAGTATTTTTTGAAACGTGAGGCCCTCAAGCCCAAACCAGCCGCCAATCCCGCCGAGCATGCCGTTTAACAGTGCAATGAGCGAGATAAATGCAATCAGCATTGCGCCAATGGTAATGGCCAGTTGTACGCCTTCGGATGCACCGACGGCGGCGGCCTCGATAACATTTGAATGCTTGGTCGTTTTTATTTCTACGTTTTCAGGTATAGTGTCTGCGTCCTTAGGGTCGCTCGGCATAATCATTTTCGCCATCAAAATGCCGCCAGGAGCACCCATAAAACTGGCCACAATCAGACTTTGTGCATCTACGCCCATGGTAATGAGGCCCGCCAAAATAGAGCCCGCAATCGTTGCCATTCCTGTTGTCATAATAAGGAATAAAGTCGATTTCGGCATGGTCGCCAGATAGGGACGCACAGCAAAAGGGGCACTGTCTTGACCGACAAAAATATTCATACTGGCCGCGAGAGCTTCGACGCCGTTAACGCCAATAGTTTTGCGCAAGACAAAGCCAAGTCCGCGCATAATCCATTGCATAATACCCAAGTGGAACAATACGGTCATCAAGGCGCCGACAAAGATAATAACTGGCAGAACCATAGTCGCAAAGCTGAGCATAACATTGCCGCTATCGGCCCAATTACCAAAGATAAATCCGATGCCCTTCATGGAATAATTAAGTACATGTTCTATAAAGCTGGTAACGTTTTCTAGGACGGTTTTGCCCCACGGGGTTTTGAACACAAAAATTGCGATAGCGAATTGGAAAGCAAGGGCGCTAAAAATAGTTCGTGGGTTCACATGCTTACGGTTGCTGGAAGCTATATAGGCGATGCCCAGTAAAACAACGACGCCAAGTAACCCAATAAACTGTCCCATAGAAACTTCCCCTTTTGTTTTCGTGATTATTAGGGGAGGGTGCTTATAAAAGCGAGCGGTTTTTAAACTATTGAGCCGACCGCATGTTTCGGGCACAAGCGGGTTATGAATTTTGGCATGCGTATATTATCTGCTGCGGCAAAGCTGTTTGGACCGCCGAGGCAAGAACAAACTGATGTAAACTTTCGTGATATCGGGAATGCCGGTGTCGCGGCGGCACTGATTGCACTTGGCGCAAAACTGGCCAAAGCGGACGGCGTGGTAACCAGCGACGAAATTGATGCATTCAAGAATGTATTTCAATCATCGGTCGATGCAAATGATGGTATTGCTCGTTTCTTTGATTTGGCTAAACAGACAACATTGGGCTATGAGGCTTATGCCCAAAAAGTTTACCATTACTACAAATCGCGCCCAGATATTTTAGAAGATATCCTAGACGGCCTGTTTCATATTGCGCTCGCGGACGGGATTGTGACGGGCGCCGAGTTGTTGTTCTTGGAAACTACAGGTAAAATATTCGGGTTTAATGTGCTCACTTTTAACCGCATTCGCGCCGCTCATATCGGGCGGGCGCTGGATGATCCTTTTCTGATATTAGGCATAGATGAAGATGTGACAGATAGCGAGCTAAAGCGGGCTTACCGTACTATGGCGGCGGCAAATCATCCTGATCGGCTTATGGCACGCGGATTGCCAGCAGAACTACAAGAACTCGCCACGCACAAGATGGCGCTCATCAATCGTGCCTATAGCGAGATTGTGAAGATACGAAAACAATATCCGGTTTATGACCGCCTACCAGAATTAACAGAACATCAAGAATAGAAAACAGGAAAAAATATGCGTGTGCAAACAGGTGTGCCAAATAACGGAGTCCACAATGCTATTGTGCTGTCATTAGCACAGGCATGTAATGGCTCTATTAATGCTATCGCCATATCGCTTGGGGCTTTGGGTGGTGCGTGGCTGGTACCGGATAAATTAGCATTAGCGACACTACCAGTCGCGGCCTACAGTGCAGGTTCGGCAATTTTTGCCATGCCCGTTGCTCTATTGGGACGCGTATTTGGTCGTAAAATGAGTTTTATAATTGGTAGTATCATAGGTATTTTTGGGGCATTGATGTCCATGTTGACTATGCAACAAGGCGCGTTCGGGTTGTTTTGCTTTGCCTATTTACTCATTGGTGGGGCAGGTGCGTTTGTACAGCAATATAGATTTGCGGCGGCTGACACTGGGGATGATAAATTCAAATCGCAAGCAATTTCATGGGTGCTGACGGGGGGTGTGCTCGCCGCATTTATTGGGACCGAAGTTGTATTGCGCACAAAGGATTTATTTCTGCCATTGCCATTTGCAGGTGCATTTGCAGGTATGGCAGGTTTGCTGTTGCTCGGCATTGGAATCTTATTGTTTTTAAAGCCTGTCGGTAGTGCTCATATGACCGAAGTGGTTAGCCCTACCGTTGAACGCCGTGTTGGCGAGATCGTAAAACAGCCAGTTTTTATTGTTGCACTACTTTGCGCCGTGGCAACCTATGCTTTGATGACATTTATGATGACGGGTGCGCCCTTGGCCATGAAACACCACGGACATACCGAGGCCGAAGCGGTGCTGGGCATTCGCTGGCATGTGCTTGCTATGTTTGGCCCCAGTTTTTTTACCGGTGCCCTCATCGTAAGGTTCGGTAAATTACCGATCATGGCTATTGGCTTAGGCCTGCTCATCTTGTGTGCAGTTGTGGCTTTGTCCGGATTAGAATTGTGGAACTTCTGGACGTCTTTGATCTTGTTGGGCGTCGGATGGAATTTTGGCTTTATCGGCGCGACAGCTTTGCTTGGCGAAGCCTATAGCGCATCTGAGAAAAATAAAATTCAAGGCTTACACGATTTCATCCTTTTTACGCTGGTGGCACTTGCGTCTTTGGCATCAGGCGCAACACTAAACAGCTATGGCTGGAGCGGTATTGCCATCGTATTAATCCCAGTTTCAGTATTGGCACTATTCTCTCTTCTTTGGCTGAAAATTATTGGACGTTCAAAAAACATTTGACATGAAACCTTTTGGTTACCTATAAGGGAAACCGAAAGGTTTCTTATTATGATCAATCAAAAGCAAACTAGGCAACTAATATCTAGGCAACAACAATCTAAACAAGCCATTTTCAAAGCCATCGCAGATCCGACCCGCAGAACCATTATCGGCATGTTGGCGGAGCAATCCTTGTCAGTGAATGAAATCGCGCAAAACTTTGATATGTCCCGACCAGCCATCGCCAAGCATTTAGTGGTTCTTAAGGACGGGAACATAATTACCGTTGAAAAGCAAGGTAGGGAGCGCATCAATAGCTTGTGCCCACAATCACTTAAATCCGTCGCGGACTGGGTATCACAATATAACCGTTTTTGGGACGAAAAACTCAACAATTTAAAATCAGCAATAGAGGAAGACACATGACGCATACGAGAATAGAAAAAACCATCTTTATCAAAGCAACGCCTAGAAAAGTTTGGACATACCTAACCGACAAATCAAAATTAGGTGAATGGTTTCATCCCGCTAGTACAGACTTGGTCAAGGGCAATAAATATACGCTGTTGAATGACAAAGGCGAAGACATGCTATGGGGCAGGGTAATAAAAGCCGATAAACCACATACGCTTATCTATACATTTACACATAATTTTTTGCAGGGTGTTGAAACAACCGTTGAATGGAATCTATCTGAAGCCCATGGCGGCACTGTGTTAAAACTCAACCATTACGGTTTCGAAGACGCGCCATCTGATACTTTTGAAATGCTGTCTAGCCACGATAAAGGATGGGACGATCACTTCTCCCGTTTGCGTGAAAAAGCAACAAATTAAGGCTTAGTGACCAAAAACAGTGTAGTAATTCGTGAAAAAGCATAAAGGGCTTGCAAGAACGTTTGAGACATTCCAAATTGAGGTGAGTAAAATACCTAGGCTGGTTAAGTTAGTCCGGCGCTTCTTTAGAGAGAAAGTTGTTTTAAGGGAAAGTTGTAATGTCCATCAAGATTTCACCGTCCATATTATCCGCCGACTTTGCCCAACTTGGCAATGAAATACGAGCTATTGAGGCAGGTGGATGTGATTGGGTGCATGTGGATGTTATGGACAATCATTATGTACCAAACTTAACCATAGGGCCTGGGGTCTGTAAATGGATACGCCCGCATATTAAAACTGTGATGGATGTGCATTTGATGATTGAACCTGCGGATGCACTCCTGGGGGCATTTGCGCATGCGGGTGCGGATTATATATCCGTCCATCCCGAAGCCCACCCTCATCTAGACAGGACATTACAAGTTATTCGCGAGTTGGGCGTCAAGGCGGGCGTCGCGCTAAACCCTTCTACACCGATTAGTATTATTGAAAATGTGCTTGATAGGCTTGATCTTGTTATCGTCATGTCAGTTAACCCGGGATTTGGCGGGCAAAGCTTTTTGCCCTCACAAATTCAGAAAATTCGTGATCTTAAAACAATGTTTGGCAAGCGGGATATTCTGATAGAAGTCGACGGCGGCATTAACCCAAGCACGGCCCCCTTAGTCGCAGAAGCGGGCGCAGATGTGTTGGTTGCAGGTTCCGCCGTATTTGGTAAGGGTGCCCAAGATGAAAGCGTCTATGCTGCAAATATTAAGGCTATAAGGGATGCCGCAAATGCGGTGATATAATATGGCCTTGATGCACTCGCCAATATGCGATTTTGGATGGAAAGCTCCAAATTTTAAATTACCTGGACTGGACGGGAATATTTATTCGTTTACAGATATTGCGGGGGAAAATGGTACGTTATTAATGTTTATCTCAAACCATTGCCCTTATGTATTGGCCATAGAGGAACGTTTGGCGCGCACGGCCAAAGACTTGGCCAAGCTCGGTATCGGTGTTGCGGCTATTGGGTCTAATGATATTATCAATTATCCACAAGACGGGCCAAACGGCATGCGTGAACAGGTGGCGCGTGCGGGGTTTGCATTCCCATATTTACATGATGCCACACAAAATATTGCGCGGACTTATGACGCAGTTTGTACGCCAGACTTTTTCGGTTTTGATAAAGATGCAGGCCTGCAATATCGTGGTAGGCTTGATGAGAGCGGGCGTAATCCTGCGGCCCCCGATGTTCGCCGGGAATTGTATGAAGCCATGGAACAGATTGCAGATACTGGACATGGCCCCAAAAACCAAACCCCGTCAATGGGCTGTTCCATTAAATGGAAATGAAAATCCCAGTTTCTTTTTCCCATGCAAGAAACCCATGACTTATAATAAAGTGTATTCGCTTTCCTTTTATCGATAAGTCTGTATAAAGTTTGAAGCTTAAAAAATCATATGGGGATAATATGTTTAAACATTTGATTGGCCGAAATGTTTTAAGTGTTCTTGCAGCTACGTTACTAACGACCGGGTTAGTGGCTTGTTCTGGCTCAGATACACCAAAAATCGATAAGGTGGAATCGCAAACAGAAGCAATAAACGATTGGTTTGCGGCGCGCTACCAAGAAGAATTGGCAAAGTCGCCAATTACTCAGACCTATTTTGGTATGCAAGATGGCTTGGATAAACTCGATGATGTTTCACAAATAGCTCTTGATGAGGCATATGCGTTGGAACAAAAATCTGTTGCCGATATGCGTGCCCAATTCAACCTCGCAAATCTGGATAGGCAAGGCAAAATTTCTTACCGTTTGTTTGAGTATAATGGGGATGTTTCTGAATCGAGGCATGAATTTGCCGGTCATGAATATGTATTTGACCATATGTTCGGGCCGCACGGCGAGCTTCCAACCTTCATGGTCAATTTTCATGCTGTAAAAACCGCCGAAGATGCTCGCGCTTATATTGCACGCTTGAATGCGACCGAGCGTTATTTAGGACAGTACCAAGCCCGCGCAGAAGCGCAGGCAAGTACCGGTATTTTGTTACCTAAATTTGCCTACGCAAAATTGATCAAAACGTCTCGAAATGTGATTTCGGGCGCACCATTTACCGACGGAAATGACAGCCCGCTTTATGCTGACATTAAATCTAAAATCGCGAACCTAAAAGACGTTAGTCAAGCTGACAAAGATGTGTTGTCGGAACTAGCAAAGCAAGCCTTGCTCACATCTGTGGCGCCTGCTTATGAAAATTTAATCGTTATGTTTGCAGCCCACGAAGAGGTCTCTAATGATGATGATGGCGTATGGAAACTACCGGACGGTGCAGCTTATTATCAGTCACAACTCAATTATGCGACGACCACTGAATTAACGGCAGATGAAATTCACAATATCGGTCTTGCCGAAGTTGCTCGTATTCAGGGCGAAATGCGCAAAATTATGGCTCAGGTAGAGTTTGAAGGTAGTTTGCAAGATTTCTATAATTTCTTGCGTACGGACCCGCAATTTACATTGTCCAATGACGATGCAGGCCGGACACAATATATGACTGAGGCTAGGGTTGTAATCGATGAGATGAAGCTCAAACTGGATGATCTATTCATAACTAAACCCAAAGCGGATATGATTGTCAAAAGGGTTGAGCCGTTCCGTGAAGCCTCGGCAGCTTTCGCTTTCTATGAGCAACCGTCTTTGGATGGCTCAAGGCCCGGGGCTTATTTTGTCAATCTTAAAGATGTGCGTTTTCAACCAACATATTTGATGCAGGCACTAGCATATCACGAGGGCATTCCCGGACATCATATGCAAATTGCTATTGCAATGGAACTTGAGGGGATACCGGAGTTCCGTAAGCAAGGCAATCACACGGCTTATATTGAAGGTTGGGGGTTATATGCAGAAAGTGTCCCAGCCGAGCTTGGCATGTATACCGATCCTTATAGTGATTTCGGGCGGCTCTCTATGGAGATATTCCGCGCTGCGCGTTTGGTGGTCGATACGGGCATACATTCAAAAAAATGGACGCGTGAACAAGCTGTGCAGTATATGCTGGAAAATATCGCCAATCCCGAAGGCGATATCCGCGCCGAGATTGACCGCTATATCGTCTGGCCGGGGCAAGCAACCGCCTATAAAATCGGTATGCTCAAAATCGGCAGCCTCAAGAAACATGCTCAAGCAAAACTTGGCGACACATTCGATATTCGTGAATTTCACGATGTCGTTTTGGCCAATGGTTCTGTACCGCTGTCTTTACTCGAAGAACTGGTCAATGAATGGATAGACAATAAAAAATTACAGCAATAAAGAAGGAAGAACCCATGAAGAAATACTTGATACTTACCGCTTGTGTATTAGCTCTAGGCGCGTGCTCACAGAGCGAAACTAAGCCTGCAGATGAAACATTAACACCTGCCGTCAGTGAAGACACACAAAACCAAAACCAAAAACTGGATGCTTGGTTCGAAACCGTATTTATGGATGCCGTGCACAAAAGCCCGCAATTTATGACCACGCTGGGTATGAAGCAAGACTATGACAAATGGAACGACCCAAGCAAAGCTTTCTACCTTGAGGGTGTTGAGCAAACGAAACGCGATTTAGCACATATGCGCGCGACGTTTAAAATGGACGATTTAGATGCTGATCATCAATTGTCTTATCGTTTGGCTGAAATCCAAAGCCAGCAAGAAATCGACGGCGTTAAATGGTGGGACTACGGCTATGCATTTAACCAAATGTTTGGTGTGCAATCCAATATTCCGGCTTTTCTGATTAACCGTCACCGCGTCGATACGCTCAGTGATGCTGAAGCTTATATTGCAAGGCTGAACGGCGTGAAAGAGTATTTAGGTGTACAAGTTGAAAACGAAAAAACCAGTGCAGCAAATGGTATTCAGCCGCCGCTCTATGTTTATGCCCATGTTATACGCGATGCCAAAAACATTATTGTTGGCGGGCCATTTACTGACGGTGAGCCGTCAGCTTTGATGGCAGATTTTACCAAGAAAATTGGCAAATTAGACATTACAGACGAGCAGCGCGAAAAGCTGACGACAGATGCTGTAACCGCGTTTCAAACATCGTTTAAACCTGCCTATGAAAACCTGATTGCAGAAATGAAAATCATGCAGGCGAATGCGAACACTGATGATGGTGCATGGAAATTACCGGACGGGGCGGAATATTATGCGACCCGTCTTAAACGTATGACGACGACGGATATGTCCGCCACAGAAATCCATGACCTCGGTCTGTCAGAGGTTGCCCGTATTCACGGCGAAATGCGCGGCATCATGAAGCAAGTTGGTTTTGAGGGCACATTGCAAGAGTTTTTCGCCAAAGTTCAAAATGATCCTGCACAATATTATGAAGACAGTGATGCAGGTAGGGATGCTTATCTAAAGGATGCTGATAGTATTATCGGGACAATGAAAACGAAACTTGATGATGTATTTATCGTCAAACCAAAGGCGGATCTAATTGTCAAAAAGGTTGAGGCATTTCGCGAAAAATCTGCGGGCAAAGCTTTTTACAACCAACCATCCGCAGACGGTACAACGCCGGGAACGTATTACGCCAATCTTTACGAAATTACCGATATGCCAAAATACCAGATGGAAGCTCTTGCTTATCATGAAGGTATTCCGGGGCACCATATGCAAATCGCTATTCAAATGGAGTTGGAAAACGTACCTAAATTTCGCAAATTTGGTCGCTTTACGGCTTACTCGGAAGGTTGGGGGCTGTATTCAGAATACCTACCCAAAGAGATGGGTTTCTACGCCGACCCTTATTCAGATTTTGGGCGCCTTGCTATGGAGCTTTGGCGGGCCGCACGGTTAGTTGTTGATACGGGGCTGCACGATAAAAAGTGGACGCGGCAAGAAGCCATCGATTATCTCATTAACAATACACCCAACGCGGAAAATGATTGTATCAAAGCTATTGAACGCTACATCATTATGCCGGGGCAGGCGACAGCTTACAAAATCGGCATGCTCAAAATTTTAACCTTGCGCGAAGCAGCTAAAACGAAGCTTGGCGATAAATTCGATATCCGTGAATACCACGATGTCATTATCAGTTCCGGCCCAGTTCCACTGTCAATTATGGAAGAGCGAGTTGATGCTTGGGTTGCGGCAAAAGGTTAGACCCGAGAAAGAACGAACTTGGATTATGGTTTATTCAACTTGGTAGGCCTGAACGCGGTCAAACGCGTTTTGGCGAATGCTTGCATAGAATAAGCCATAATCTAAGACATGAAAGTTATCTTTACCCCAATTTAATTTGAGACCCTCATAAATATCAGTTTGGAATTCACCCACCAAGAGCTTGTCTTTTTGACACTGCGCACTGGATACCCCCGTATCCAATCGGGTTTTCTCGCCAATCGTTAAAGAGCCCGAGTTTTTATCTGCCGAGATAGCAATGCCGTCTGCTTTCCAACTAAGTGGATTGACGCAAACTGCGCCGTTCATTTCATCCCAGATAGCAGATTTTGATCCGCGCGTATTCCATGTGACGAAGCAACCGGTTTGTACCGCTGTTTCACACACCGATATATCGGGGGCAGCTTGTGAAAATGGTTCAGGGTTTATGGCAATACCAACAGGGTAAGCGGCAATCATCCGCTCAAGAAGTCCTGTGCCGCTAATCCGTTTTGTAAGGAGCGTTTCAAGATGATGTCCGCCTTGGCTGTGACCTGCTAGAATGAATGGGCGTGAGCCAATACGGCTCAAAAACGCATCAAAAGCCCGCTCGACATCCTCATAAGCCAAATCCAATGCATCTTGGCCACCATCTTCTTTTACCCAATACGACCACAAAGTTGCCTGGCGGTAATAGGGTGCATATATATCACAGCACAAATTAAACACACTTGCTTGGCCGGGCATGACTAAATCATCAATTCGACCTTTAGACTCGGCCTCATCAATAGGAGCATTCCAGCCAAGCTTAGAATAATAGGTTGTAGGATGGATAAAAAACACTGCAACATCTTTTTTGCCATCACTTTTGACAAGTTCGTCCGGCGTAAAATTTGACCCTCCTTGTTTTTGCGGAAGGGCGGCCCACGTAGTATCGCTTGCATAATCTGGTGCAAGAGGCGGTGTGTAAGCGGCGAAATTCTCATTGGGTGCGATGCTGGACTTAATCAGGGCATTCACAATTTTACCTTTAAAAACAAAACCGAGTACGAGCAAAACAAGCAGTACGGTCCCAATACGAATTCCCCATTTTTTCATGTTTTATCCATTCTTGTTGTTATTTTATTGCACTAACGTATCTCAATTATGTACTTACTGCAAGATAGAGTCTCAAGTGTAAATAGTGTCAGTTATTTTTAAAACCCAGTCTGTCTTAGTGCTTCGAACAATGCTATGCTCGCGCTGCTGACCAGATTTAGCGAACGTGCGTTTTTACTAATCGGGATGTGGAGACGCTCGTGGCTTGCTGCGTGGACTTCGTCTGGTACGCCGGCGCTTTCACGGCCAAACAGCAAAATGTCACTTTCACGAAACTTAAAATCAGTAATCGGCGTACTGGCCTTGGTGCTCAACAGGATAACCCGTCCGCCCATTACGTTTTGTTTGTCGATGAAATCAGACCAATTTTTATAGCGAATCAGCTCTGTATTTGCGGCGTAATCCATAGCTGTTCTGCGAAGAGCCTTGGCTGTTAGGGGGAAGCCGCAGGGCTCTATGACAGCTAAGGAAACCTCGAAACACGCACATAACCGCATGGCCGCGCCTAGGTTTTGGGCAATATCTGGCTGGTACAGGACAATTTTCATGAAAACTTTCGATTCCTAGGCGATATTTACTTGGTATTTTCTCGTCCTTCCCTTAAACAACCGACTAAGTAAAGGCAAATTCGCGGCGTAATGTCGCAGATTTGTTTGAGGGGGAATTCTTTATAGTTATGCTTGGTCATATCTTTTATAAAAATTCCAAACATAGAAAAGGATGAACATGTCTGATACAGATAAGTTTGACGAGAATGGTGAGCCTACGCGCCGCGATTTTATATATATAGCTACGGCGGCAACTGCAGCAGTTGGTGCAGGTGCATTTGCTTGGCCACTGGTGACACAAATGAGCGCCGCCGCTGATACACGCGCGGCCGGATCAATTGAAATTGATCTTTCCAAAATTTCTGAGGGTCAACAGCTAAAAGTCCTTTGGCGCGGTAAGCCCGTTTTTGTTCGTTTCCGGACACAAGCCGAAATAGATGCGGCTGACGCCGTTGACGTAGCAAGCTTACGCGATCCACAGACAGATGATGATCGTTTCGTTCCGAATACTTCTGGTGTCATCGATAAGCGCCTTTTGGTTATGGTCGGGGTGTGTACACACTTTGGCTGTATCCCGGTTGGTGAGCAGGGCAAAATCGATGCACAAGGTAAATTTGGCGGTTGGTACTGTCCGTGTCACGGTTCCCACTACGACACATCGGGACGCATTCGTCAGGGTCCGGCACCTTTAAACTTACCAATCCCGGAATATACATATATTTCCGATACTGTCATTAAAGTAGGATAAGAATATGAGTGGACATTCAACATATGAGCCGAAATATGCGGCTGAACGCTGGCTCGATAAACGCTTGCCAATCGTTCGTTTTGGCGTTGATTTTATGGGTTTTCCAAGCCCGCGTAACCTGAATTACTGGTACGCATTTGGTGGTATTTTGACATTGTGTCTTATGGCGCAGATCATTACCGGCATTATCTTGGCAATGCATTATACGCCGGATGTTGATCTGGCCTTTGACAGTGTACAGCGCATCAGACGCGATGTACCATTTGGTTGGCTCTTACAGCCTATGCACGCGGTTGGGGCGTCCATGTTCTTTTTGGCCGTTTATATCCATATGTTTAGGGGCATGTTTTATGGTTCCTACAAGAACCCGCGAGAACTCTTATGGATTATCGGTTGTCTGATTTATCTTGTTATGATGGCCACAGGGTTCCTCGGTTATACATTGCCTTGGGGGCAAATGTCCTTTTGGGGTGCGACTGTTATTACAGGCTTTTTTGGTGCTATACCTGTCGTTGGTGAGAGTTTGCAACAATGGTTGCTCGGTGGATATTCCATTGGTAATCCGACCTTGCAGCGGTTCTTCTCACTGCATTACTTACTGCCATTTATTATTTGTGCGCTTGTCGGGCTGCATGTTTGGGCTGTACACCATGTTGGCCAAAACAACCCTATTGGTATCGAGCCTAAATCCAAGTCGGATACACTGCCGTTCCATCCTTTCTACACCATGAAAGATGCCTTCGCGATTGCTGTATTCTTGCTGATTTTCGCACTTTTCGTATTCTATCTACCGGACGCTCTAGGTCACGCCGATAACTATCAGCGTGCCAATCCTATGGTGACGCCGCCGCATATCGTTCCAGAATGGTATTTCTTGCCATTCTATGCAATCTTGCGGGCTGTGCCCGACAAGTTGATGGGCATTATGTTGATGTTTGGGGCTATCGCCGTTCTATTTGTTCTACCTTGGCTCGACACGGCTAAAGTACGCTCCATGCGATTCCGCCCGATTACCCGTTGGTTCTTTATTATATTCTTGGTTATGGGCTTTATACTTGGCTGGTGCGGTGCAAATTCTCCGGACGATATTGCTATTCCTATTGGTGAGCACGGTATGAGCTTTAAGTGGGTTTCGCGAATTGCGACTTTGTATTACTTTGCTTATTTCTTCCCAATCCTGCCGATTATGGGATGGATAGAGAAGACCAAACCACTACCGGATTCGATTACCAAAGCCGTATTATCGGGAGACGCATAATGTTGAAAACTATAACAAAAGCATTTGCCACTGTTGCAATCGCCTCCACATCGCTTTTTGCTATTAGCATACCGGCTAAAGCTGCAGGGGGTGGTGAACACAAGATCGAAAAACAAAACTGGGGCTTTAATGGTCCGTTTGGCACATATAATCGCCCTGCAATGCAGCGCGGCTATCAGGTCTACAAAGAAGTTTGTTCGTCTTGTCATGCTCTGGAGCATTTATCCTTTCGTCATCTCGGCGATAAGGGCGGCCCGTTTTATGATGCGGAATTCCCGAACCCTAATGATAACCCAGTTGTTAAAGCATTTGCTAAAGACTGGACCGTTGAACGTATTGACCAAGACAGCGGCGACCCAATGGACGATACTGGTATCCCTGCTGATAAGTTTCCGGATATTTTCCCGAACGCGATTGCAGCTGCTGCATCTAATGGCGGTGCGGTTCCGCCTGATTTATCTATTATCATTCCGGCGCGTACAGGAGGTGCAGATTATATTTTTGCCCTACTAACCGGATATGATAGCGACGAGAGTCATGATGGTGTGTATCATAATGCAGCGTTCCCGGGCGGTGCGATTAAAATGGCGCCACCACTTTTTGATGATCTTATTGAATATGCCGATGGTACCAAGGCCACCTCAGAACAAATGGCCCGTGACGTGACTGAGTTTCTGGCTTGGTCTGGTGATCCGAAAATGGAGGTTCGCAAGACGGTTGGCTTTGCAACATTCTTGTTCCTGTTCATTTTCGCGCTCTTGCTGTTCATGACTTACAAAGAAGTCTGGAAAGACGTTGAACACTAGGCGGAACATTAAGGCATTGCCATAGCGAACAATTAAACACATAATGAACGGGCCCAAATGGCTCGTTTTTTTATGGGAAATATGTAGAGAAGAATATGAAAATGGTCTTGAAAATCATAATCGTTATTGTGTTGTTGCTCGTCGTGCTCACAGTATTGGGGAAAATATTACCTGCGCCAAAACCACCTGCACCCGGAAATATTGTTACTTTGCCAAGCGGCACTAAAATTAACACATTCACCAAAGGCGAGGGCAAACCAATCGTCTTGGTTCACGGTTTGCCGGGCAGTGCCAATGATTGGCCTGAATTCGTCGAAGAACTTGTGGGCAAAGGTTATCAAGTGACATGGTATGACCGTGTTGGTTACGGCCATTCCTCAAGGCGGGATGCCGATGCTAAGTTCACAATGCAAGCAAATGCAAACGAGTTGGATGCGCTTATTATAGCTATGGGTTTAGAAAGCCCTGCGCTCGTCGGATGGTCATTTGGGGGTGGGGTTGTGCAATCATCTACAGCGGCGCGTAAAGCCGAAACACCCTTCATTGTGCTCTTGGCTGCGGTTGGTTCTTCCATGCGCATAGAAGGCAAGCGCGACACTATGAAAGCCGCAGAATGGGCTCTGCGCTTGCCAGTGTTGGGAGGCCCTTTAGCCAAGGCATCGATTACGGCGCGGTTTGCAGAGAAAATGCCGAGCCGTTGGGTCGATAATCAACGAAGTTTACTGTTAATGCCAGGCTCTCTCGATACATTTCGCGGTGAAATGAAGGCGCTAACCCCCAGTGATTTATCGCCCAGTGATATCAAGACGCCGACCTTGATCATCCACGGCACGAAAGATAAAATGGTGCCCTATGTTGTAGGGGTGAACACTAGCGAAGAAATTAAAGGTGCAGAGCTGATGACATTGGACGGTATTGGCCATATGCTACCCCTCTCACATCCGACTGAAATAGCAGATGCGATTGTCTCGTTTTTCCCAGAAAAAACAGTAGAAACCCCGTAAAGTTATTTTTTAGGCTTGGCTTTTGTCGTCCGCCTTTTTGGTGCCTTTAACTTGGCAATTTCAGCTTTTAGCTCAGCTATTTCAGTCTGGGCATTGGCGGCCATCATTTTTACCGTTTCAAATTCATCGCGGCTGACCAAATCCATTTCTGCGATAAAGCTTTCCGCGCGGGCACGGCCTGCGGCTTTCACTTCATCGCCAACACCTTTGACAGCGCCAAAAGCGTTGGTCATCAGATTGGCCAGATCATCAAAGGCAGGTGATTTAGTTTGCATCAGGGTCTCCGTAATTGCTATTGGCTTAAGTGCATTCACAGTATAACACGGACATTGAGAATTGAAATAGATAGAGTGTGCAATGATATTAGAATTTTCCCTAGAATTTGTAAGAGCCATCACATTCCCAGATTGGATAAAGCCTGAAGCATTCGCAATCGGCCCGTTATCGGTGAAATGGTACGGAATTTCTTATATCCTTGGCCTGTTTGGCGCCTATTTTTACGCCAAACGCAGTTGTGCCAATCAAGCAATTTGGCAAAACCCCAAAGCGACTGTAGGGCCGGTATTAGTCCCTAGCAAGCGCATGCTGGAAGACTTGATGTTTTTCAGTTTGATCGGGATTATTCTTGGTGGTCGCATCGGGTTTATTTTACTTTACGGCATCGAAGGCTATATCGAAGATCCCATCCGTATTTTCAAGGTTTGGGAAGGCGGCATGGCCTTTCACGGAGGTTTCCTTGGTGTGTGCGTGGCCGCCATTTATTTAGCAAAATCTCGCAAACTAAAACTGATGCGCGTCGCCGATATTTTGGCGATTTCTGCCCCGATTGGGCTAGGGCTTGTGCGGTTGGCCAATTTTGTCAATCAAGAACTTTATGGCCGCGTAACCGATGTGCCGTGGGCGTTTATTTTTACGGAAAATGGTTTCCCGCAGAGCCCCCGACATCCGAGCCAGCTTTACGAATCTTTCCTCGAAGGTTTCGTGATTTTTTCTGTGTTGTGGCTTGCATCGCGAAAGTTTAAAATCTTGACCAAGCCTGGATTGGCAACGGGCATGTTCCTTGCTATGTACGGAAGTTTTAGGATATTCGTCGAATTTTTCCGTGAACCGGATGCAACTCTGTTTGGCCCGCTGACGCGCGGTATGACCTACTCATTGCCTATGGTAGTTATTGGCTTGTTCGTAATTTTTTGGGCGGCAAAACGTGCGCCTGTAGCGTCTGAATGGCCACATGAAGAGTTAAAAGATAAAGCAGATGCGAACGCTTAAAGACCGCATACTTGCTCATATTAAATCTAGTGGCCCTATGAGTGTCGCCAGTTATATGAGCTGGTGTTTGCTTGACCCGAAGCAAGGTTATTACCCAACCCGTGACCCGTTAGGCGTAGACGGCGATTTTATCACGGCGCCAGAAATATCACAAATGTTTGGAGAGGTGCTCGGCCTTTGGCTCATACATACATGGCGCGGAATGGGAAAGCCAGAAACCGTGCAGGTGGTAGAATATGGCCCGGGGCGCGGTGTGATGATGTCAGACATGTTACGTACGGCACGGCTGGATAAGGATTGCTTTGCTGCTTTAAATTTAAATTTGGTTGAAATGTCGAGTGCGCTTGAAGCAAAACAAGCCGAAACATTGGCAAATGCAGGTGTGCCCGTGAGTTGGATTGATAATTTGGACGCGGTTCCCGAGGGGCCAACCATCGTCATTGGCAATGAATATCTTGATTGTTTGCCGCTACGTCAATTGGTGATGAAAGATAGGTTTAAGGGTGCACGAGGCTGGCATGAGCGCATGGTTGATGTGCATCCTGAAAACCCTGAAAAATTAATTTTCAGCGTATCTGAATCCCCAATATCTGAAATTGATCAGAAGTTTCTACCTGTGAATACCCCACCAGTAAAAGATGATGATCTTTTGGAAATAAACCCGGGGCTTAGGCAAATCGTTGATGCACTGCAACGCCGTTTTGTAGATAATCCCGGCGCAGCATTATTTATTGACTATGGCCTTGATGAAACAGAGCTTGGCGATACGTTTCAGGCTCTAAAAAACCATAAAAAAGTTGACCCGCTTGATGAACCAGGCCGAACAGATTTAACGGCACGCGTCAATTTTTCTGATCTTGGCAGGTGGGCAGAGAAAGCAGAGTTGGTCAATTTCGGCCCGTGCACACAAGGCCAATTTTTATCACGCCTGGGCATTGAAATGCGGGCCATATCGCTTTCCAAATCATCACCAGATGCAAAGGCAAAAATTGCCAGGCAACTTCATCGGCTTACGGATGTGCATGAAATGGGTACGTTATTCAAAGCTATTGTCATACAAACACCGAATTTACCTGAGCCTTTAGGTTTTGCAGGTCGGACATAACTATGCCAGAATTGCCCATAAAATTAGCCCCCGGTTTTGAGAGTTTACATGGTATAAGCCATGGGTTTTTCGGTCGTAACGGAGGTGTTTCGAAAGGCAAATATGCTAGCCTGAACGCAGGACATGGCTCAGATGATAATCCAAACCATGTTGCAAAAAACCGTATGCGCGTAGCGAAAGCTATAGGGACGACGGGCGCTTGTTTGCTGTCTAACCACCAAATTCACAGTGCAAATGTTGTCATTGCTAAAACACCTTGGGCTAAAGGTGCGCAACCAAAAGCAGACGGTATTGTTACGAAAACGCCTGGGCTTGCGATTTCTGCTTTGTCAGCCGACTGTGCGCCAATATTATTTGCGGATGAGAAAGCTGGTGTCATTGGTGCGGCACATGCTGGTTGGCGTGGGGCTTTGGCTGGTGTAACGGATGAAACCGTTAGGGCTATGGTAGATTTAGGCGCGAAGCGGCGCAATATCGTATCTGCTATCGGTCCGTGTCTTGGCCCACAAAGTTTTGAGGTGGGGCCTGAATTTGTCAGTGAGTTTATTACTGAAAATTTGGGAAATGCACAAATGTTCAAACAAGGAGAAAGCGATCGCTCCTATTTCAATATAAAGGCTTATTTGGTGCGCAAATTATTGGCCTCAGGTGTAGGGCGTGCGGTAGCATTGCCTGAATGTACTTATGACGAGAATGAAAATTATTATAGCTATCGTTATAATTGCCATAACAATATTGAGGACTATGGCCGTAATATTTCTGTAATAATGATCAATCAAGGGCTTTGATTCTTCGGACTTGTTTGTTAAAGGGCGGTAAGCGGCCTAGGCCAACCGAGTCGCACAACAAAGAGGGTTCCCATGAAACTGTTAAGTGGTACCGCCAGCGAAGGTTTAGCAACCGCTATTGCCGATGTTCTCGATATGCCGTTGACGGATGTCAATATTGAACGATTTCGCGACCAGGAAATTTTTGTTCGCATCAATGAAAATGTACGCGGCGAGGATATTTTCTTAATCCAGAGCACATCCGCGCCTGCCAATGATCATCTCATGGAATTGCTCATCCTAATGGATGCATTGTTACGGGCATCGGCGGCGCGTATAACGGCGGTTATTCCCTATTTTGGCTATGCCAGACAAGACCGTAAAGTCGGCGGACGTACCCCAATTTCGGCCAAATTGGTTGCTAATCTTATATCCCGCGCCGGGGCAGATAGGGTTTTAACCCTTGATCTACACGCCGGACAAATTCAAGGCTTCTTTGATATGCCGACAGATAATTTGTTTGGGCAACCGGTATTTGAACAAGACATTCGCGCAGAGTTCTCCCGCAAAGAACAGGCAGATTTATTATTCGTCTCACCAGATACGGGCGGCGTGGTTCGTGCCCGCGCACTCGCAAAGAAATTCGAAGCCGATATAGCGATTATTGATAAGCGCCGTCCGAAAGCAGGCGAGAGCGAAGTCATGAACGTTATTGGTGATGTTGCTGGACGAAATTGTATTATTCTCGACGACATTATTGACAGCGGTGGAACACTTTGCAAAGCCGCCGATGCACTTATGACACAAGGTGCCAAACAGGTCAGCGCTTATATCACGCACGGTGTGCTGTCCGATCCTGCGGTAAAAAATATCAATAAATCGACTATGAAAGAAGTGGTAATAACCGATACGATCGCGCAGCCACAAAAAGTCAAAGATTGTACGAAAATCCGCGAGGTATCTGTGGCTAGGCTCATCGGCGAAGCTATCAGACGTATAGCCAATGCAGAGAGTGTTTCGAAATTATTTGATTAATTACGAATCTCCTTCCCCCATAAGAATGGAGGTAGGAGAACTATTGAATATAACTTGCCCGATATTTTAGGGTCTTTGTACTGTTCGCGGGTACCAAAATTGTCCAACCATATGGTAGAACCTTTGTATCCATTTCCTCACTTGCATTGTCAATTTTAAGAGATTTAAGAGATACAGGTAGTTTTATTTCGATTAACGCAGGCTGCTCAGTTGCATTGCTGAGTACATGAACGGGGTGAAGCACAATTTTATATGATTTCTTATTATCTTGTCTCGTTCTAATGCGAGAGACACGTGTTTGAATTTGTACCAAATCACTCGTATTTGGCTTGGCTTTCATCTCTATACCTATGGGGGTATCGCGTACCGGCGCTTGACCAGCGATCAGTTTTTTACCGTCAACATTGTTTTGGAAAATCAAAATTGAACCTTTGGGTAAGGGCTTGGCAAGAGGTCCGTCTTTATCGTTGTCAATTCTGAATTCGGTCTGTGTACTGCTAAGTTTTTCCCGTTCTTCATCGTCGTAATTATAACTAAGACGGTCGAGGTAAACTTCTGCCGAATAGAGTTTTTTCACTTTCACATCAGGCACATTAAAAAACCTGATTTGCTTGGTCTGATATGCGGCAACATTTATGGGTTCGGATATTCGGTAAAGCTTATAATCGCCAAGTTCTTCTTGTTTCACTTCCCGTAGTTCAGGAGCAGGAGGGGCAATGCCCACAGATTTCCGGCGGGTCCCTGTAACCACAACTTCATCGTTCATGGCATAACTGGCATCGAAATATGACTGCGGTGGACAACTATTCGCATTATAGGCAAAACTTCCGTCCCAACATTTTTGTTCTGAGTAAAGGTTTTTAGGAAGAGGTATAGGGGTTTGTGTTGACTGCTGCGGCCAGCAACTTGCCCGCAAGGAATTTGTGTGCATGCTTGGCACTTTGGTTTGTGCGGAGCGGTTTAGCTTGCCCGCAATAATGGCGGTCGGTGTATTTGTGAAAGACCGCGACGTATTGTTGTTCATGGTAATCCAAGCGGCTAGATTTCCCGATTTATTATCTACTGCCAGATCAAGCCGGTAATCTGCGTCCCACGAAAAATTATCGGCCAAATAGGAAATCACCAGTGTTTGTGGGCCAGCCTGTTCCGTCGCTACGTCTACAGAAAGCTCGGCGACGCCAGTTAATCCGTCGGGTAAACTATCAAACCTTGTCCCTTCGGACAGGCCAGAACATTGATAGGCCGATAATTTTCCGTCAATTTCAAATACGGTTCCCATACCGCTTGATATTATTTTCGCACGGCTGCGCCGAACTGTTCCGCTTTGTTTGTTGGTACGGGTGAGCGTGACATATTTTCCTATGGATTTTTCAAATAAATTGGCTTTGGACAAAAGCGCATAGTTAAAATTTCGCTCCAGAGTAAGACCCGAATATTGTCGCAGCAATATTGAGGCAGGGATCATTCTGTCGCTGACACCCTCGAAAACAAGAGTAGACTTGCCTGCCGGTAAATCAATCGTACGAGTTTCTGTGATCAGAGCTAAATTATCTGGGTAAATCGTCAATGCTGTGTTGTGCGCTGTCTTGGATATTACGCGCGTATACTCGCTTGCTGAAACGTTTACACTCAACAAAAAAAATACAATTAAGTACAAGAAACGGGTCATTAGTAAGGGCGGGTTTCTCTTATGATAAAGTTTAGTGTAGCTTCACCCTCGGCTGGCACATCCACCGTCCATACGCGGCTATAGGCATCTGGTCTGCGCGAAATATGGCTTTCCTGACGCACTTCATATTCGGTTCGCCAACCCCAAAGGTTTTGCCGAATTGTGACTTTACTCGCCGTCTTCTTTGCATTTTTTATGGTGTAGCGCATGGAAGTATCTGTGCGTTTTTTTGACACTTTGTTTTGCGCTAAAAGAGTAGGCTTTACGGTGACATCAAATGCATCTCCAGTCTTGAGTGAAACTTCAGAACCAGCGGCGACATGGCTGATATTGCTTTCGCCAACAAATTGGGAACGACCTTTTTGGTCTTTGCTATAGACACGGATAATGCCTTTGGGCAGCGCTTCCCCCATACCGGCTTCGCGCGAATTTTCAAAAACAACGCGAACTTCTACATTCGCAGGTTCGGGCAGGGTCTGAAAACCATTTGCCTGATATTCATAGGCTTTGCGCGCCGCTACATTGGCTGCGTCAATAAAACTGATTTGTTTGGTCTGCAAGCTTGCCAATGTGGTCGTTCCTGGAAGTGAATAGAGATAGCTATCGCCAATACGCTCTTGCGGGCTGGTTTGATTACCACCTCTACGTACCTGGTTATAATTACCGTAATTATTGCGAGATTTATTGCCAATATTCCCTGCAATCAGTGATGTTTTCACATCTTTAAATGTGGTATTCGTGTTGTTGGTCAATGTCGCCCACCCTTGTAAATCCATCTTCTTGGCGTCTTCGTTGAAGTTTAGAACATAGTCCGCACGCCAATTTAGGCCACCGGATAAATAGGTGAGTGTCGCAGGGCGTGGTCCTGCAAGGTTTGAATTTACCATGACAGAGAGTGTCGGATTGGCGCGTAAGTTTTCAGGAATTTTATCAAAAATGACCCTGGTCGGCAGGTTATCATCGCGTAATACTTCGATACGGTTGCCGATTTGTACAACGACTCCATTATTGACGGCTAAGACTTTGGCTTGTTCTTGGGTTTCGGTTCCAGTTCCGGGATTGGTTCGTATAATCGTAACAGTTTGGCCCACTGCCTTTTGCATGAGTTTGTTTGGTGTGAGTAAATCAAAGTCAAAATTTTGCTCGACGATTTCTATACCGTCGGCTACGAAACTGGCTGAGGGTGCATTAATTTGTGAAGACACATTTGGCAGTACGATAACACTGCGCCCTTCTTTAAAATCAAAACTACGCACATCTTCAACCAATGCACGCCCATCTCCGTAAATTGTCATAGACAGATCTGAAATTTGAGCAAAAGAATTTTGCCCTACACAACTAGCGAAAGCTGTGAAGAAAAGTAGATTTTTACGCATATTGAGCATGAGAAGCCTCCGATTAGTAAATCTGTTGCACTTGATGGTCGCAATGTAGCAAATCAAAGTCAGTGCTTCAATGTGGTAATCCAGCTTAAATACAGCACATATATACGCTTGCACTTATTTTGGCTTTCCCCTATACACCGCCCACTTAAATCAAAGCAAAGCGCGAAGAGATGTTGGTTGTCTGCCAGGTAAGTAAAAAGAACGGTTAAGGGACGACGATTTTCGTGAGGTGCACAACAAAGGATGACGTTATGTCAAATGCAGTTTTAGAAGTAGAAATTCGGGAAAACACTGGTCGAGGCGGGGCACGAGCCACACGCCGCGCAGGATTGGTTCCAGGCGTTTTATACGGCGGCGACGAGGATGCTGTAGCCATTTCAATGAAAGAAAATAAAGTCCTGCAGGCCTTGAATACAGGCAAGTTAATCGCCTCCATGGTGACCATTTCACACAAAGGAGAAACTCAGTCTGCGATTACCAAAGATGTACAATTTCACCCAGTTAAGACCATGCCACAACATATAGATTTTTACCGCGTAACAGCCACGACTATAATTTCGCTTGAAGTTACCGTTGAAGCCATTGGTGAAGAAGAATGCCCTGGTGTTGGCCAAGGCGGTTCGGTCAGCATGATACGTTTTGCTGTTGAAGTTAATTGTCCGGCGGGCGCTATTCCTGATAGTTTGAAGATTGATGTTTCCAAGCTCGAAATCGGCGACACCTTACACGAATCAGATATTATTTGGCCGAAAGACGTTAAACCCGCCATAACGGACCGTGACCCAAGTGTTGTCACCATTGCGGCTCCACTTGCTGAAATCGTAGATGAAATTGATGAAGACGAAGTGGTTGAAGGCGTAGAGAGCGAAGCAGTTGAGGGTGAAGAAGAAGGCGAAACAGAAACCGAAGCAGAAGGAGAGGGTTAAACCACCCTTGACATTTAAGTCTTTATTTTCGTCTTTATTTAAGAAAAAACAAGCTGGGGAGGCGCCTATGCTTCTCATTGTAGGCCTGGGCAACCCCGGTGCAAAATACGCAAACAACCGCCATAATATTGGATTTATGGCGGTTGATAAAATTGCGGATACGCTCGGGTTCTCTGCGTCTAAATCAAAATTTAGTGGTAATATCCGTGAAGGTTTCATCGAGACCGAGGGCGGGCGTGTGAAAGCGCTCATTCTAAAGCCCATGACATATATGAATGAAAGTGGTCGTTCCGTTTCTGCGGCTGCACAATTTTATAAAATACCCAAAGACAAGATATTTGTTTTTCACGATGAGCTCGACTTGGACGTGGGCAAATTTCGTATGAAATTAGGCGGGGGCATCGCAGGACATAACGGTCTGCGGTCTATCAAGGGCCAAATAGGCGGCGAATTTTACCGCGCTCGTATGGGAATTGGCCATCCGGGGCGTAAAGAGCTTGTGCACAGCCATGTACTTTCTGATTTTGCCAAATCGGACCGCGAATGGGTTGATGAATTGGTGGATGCGTGTGCGCGAGGTGTTGATTTATTAGCGGCAGGTGAGGTCGAAAAATTTGCATCTAAAGTCAATCACTTGGCACCCGCGCCAACATCAAAACCAAGAAAAAATTAAGTTAGGAACTCACCATGGGATTTAAATGCGCCATTGTTGGCCTGCCAAATGTTGGGAAATCAACTCTGTTCAATGCCCTGACACAAACCGCGTCTGCGGCTGCAGAGAATTACCCGTTTTGCACCATTGAACCTAATGTCGGTGAAGTGCCCGTTCCTGAATCCCGCTTGCCTGTCATTGCTAAAATAGGTGGTTCAAAAGAAAAAATACCAGCGCGTATGAATTTCGTTGATATTGCCGGTTTGGTGCGCGGTGCGTCTCAAGGCGAGGGGCTGGGCAATCAATTTTTGTCCAATATACGAGAAACCGATGCCATTGCCTATGTATTGCGTTGTTTTGACGATGACGATGTCACCCATGTGGACGGTAAAATCGACCCGCTCGCGGATTTGGACACTGTTCAGACTGAACTTATGTTGGCTGATATGGAGAGCCTTGAAAAGCGCAGGCCGGCATTGGAGAAGAAACTAAAAAGCGGTGATAAAGAAGCGTCCTTAATTTTAAAACTCATTGATATTGCTTTGGCGGAACTCGGTGAGGGGCGTCCTGCGCGAACGGCAAAAATAGACAAAGACGACCGTAAAGCATGGCGTATGTTGCAACTTCTTACGGCTAAACCAATTCTTTATGTGGCCAATGTGGACGAAGAGAGTGCAAGCGCAGGGAATGCATATTCAAAAAAAGTATTCGACCACGCTAAGACCGAAGGGGCTCAGGCTGTGGTTATTTCTGCTCAAATCGAAAGCGAAATAGCATTGTTGGACGACGAAGAACGCGTGGATTATTTAGAGGCACTTGACTTGGAAGAGCCGGGTCTCAACCGTCTTATTCAAACCGGATATAAATTACTGGGTTTGGAAACATATTTCACCGTTGGCCCCAAAGAATCCCGCGCTTGGACTTTTCATGAAGGCTGGAGCGCACCAAGATGTGCAGGCGTCATCCATACAGATTTTGAACGCGGCTTCATCCGCGCTGAAACCACATCTTACGCAGATTTCGTAGAACACGGCGGCGAACAAGGTGCCCGCGAGGCCGGAAAAACCCGCCAAGAAGGTAAAACCTACATTGTCCAAGACGGCGACATAATGCACTTTAAATTTAATGTTTAAATGATGCCATAGAACTTAGCTGCCACGTCTGGATGTGCTCTTAGTCTTGTTTTTAGTATATTCTCTCCGACCACGTTAAATACAGGGTCATCGGGGTCTGTATTTTGGGGGCCGTGCGCCGCGCCTGCTAACTCTTTAGGAAGGGGAATAGGCTCTAAATTGGCTTCAATTCTTGGATTGAAAAAATAAGCTATGGAGTGACGTTCTTTGCCTAATGGTGGACTAAGTACTCTGTGCGGTGTTGCGCGTAGATACCCACCTGTTGCGACCTGTAACATCTCGCCCATATTCATCACCAGGGCGTCTTCGCCGTCTATCGTCAGGGGCTTCGCATCAATGATTTTTCCGTCTATATCTACCTGAAGCCCGCCTATTTCGTCTTGCATAATAAAAGTGAGAAATCCCGTATCATGATGCCAACCTACGCCTTGGCTGGACCCATCAGTTTCGGGGACACGGTAGCGAATGAGCTTGAGCCTAGCATCACCTTTAGGCGCGAAATAAGGATAAAAATAATCTGCGCCTAATCCTAAGCTTTTTGCTAAAGCCCGTGTCAATAGATCACCAATATTGTACATACCGTCCATCCATGCTTCGACAGCGGGGCGTAGAGTTGGTAGTGTATCGGGCCATTGATTCGGCCCGCGTAAATTAAGCCAAGCTGGATCATCATCCCTTAGAACGGGTGCAGGTATTTCGTCGCAAAAATCTAGCTGGTCGCGCCAGTCTTGTGCCCCGCCCGTAAGTTCATTGCCCGAAACGGTATAGCCGCGAAAATGTGGCGAGTTGACGATGTTCAGTTTTTTACGCTCAGCCAAAGTCAGGCCAAAAAATGCCTGCATCGCGGCGGCAATCTTCATATGCCGTGCTGACATACCGTGCCCCACTATATAGCAAAACCCTGCAGAGTGACAGATATCCCGCAGTTGCACGGCTATGTCCAGTGCAGTGCGTTTGTCAGGTGCCGTGCGATTGTCAAGGTTTTTACGTAAACACGAAATATCGAGAATTGGTAGAGACATTTTATACCTTAATCAAAAATATCACTAATCTTACCATGCTTTTTCTCGATTTGTTTTAGTCTTTTTTCCGCTATTTTCCCAAATACCCACATCAGTAAACCATAGTTTAGTACCAACATGAATAACAGGCTTGCAACCGCTATATAAATAAGTGCGCGCGAAGAAATATCTGCATCTGCAAATGCGCCATTATAAACGGCAATAGCAGACAACAGCAATTCTATCAGGAATACACTTAGGAGCGCGAGCCAGACTATAATTTCCTTTTCGCTCGGCGTGTATAGGCGTTTATTGCGCTTGAGGAAACTATCATTGACAAAATAGCCAGCGAACATGGGCGTAACAAATTTTAAGCCGCTAAGGCCAGTTGACCCTGCAAAGTATTTAGTAATGGTAAGTAGGATTGTAATGCCTAAATAAGCGAAGATATAAACAAGTATGTACCGTAACAATCGCGTATGCTGGGTATTGGTCATGTTATCTCCTTAGCAAATGGATACCGTATCGCCTACAGATAATTCTCCGCGATTTCGCACAACAGCATTCCACCCAAAAAGTACACCAGGGTTGTCTGGATCTGTACTTGGATGTAGGTTTTTAAGGGCGGTGAGGGCAGTTTTTTTGTGCTTTTCACCTGTGTTTTGATTGATACTCGTCATAATACACCGTGCACAAGGCTTTACGAGGTCAAGAATAACATCTCCTATTTGTACGGAGCCCCAGCCATCCTCCTCCCACGGTTTGTCGCAATCAATGACTATATTTGGGCGGAATCGATCCATGGTAAGAGCTTCTCCGCCAGTGTTTGTGATATGGTTGTTCAACAAGGTCAGTGACGCCGTATTGGTTATCAATATTGGATACCCATCAGCAAAACTGACCTGGATCGGCTTTGGTGTCCATTTGGCATTGGCGATCCTGTTTGCGCTTTTATCCATGAAAACCAATGTGACTTTGCGCTCAAGCCATGTGGATAAATCCACATTTATGTTTCCTGTAATTTGGGCAGCGTTTACACTGCTACGCCAAACTATGACTTGCTTGCGGTTGTTGGGTGAGGGGAAAGGCACATTTATCCAGTCACTGTCAGGCAATTTAAGTGCGATGCCGCCTTCACCCTGCTTTGTGCAAAGTTGCGCTAATTTTGGGAATTGCCTTTGGCTTACAAAATTTCCGTAACTGTCCACCAACATAAAACGGCGATCACCCGCCAGCCCTCGCGGCTTAACTTGCGCCGTTTGCACAACAATGCCTTTCGCACTTTTCACAGGGTATATGTGCAAAGAATGAATGTGCACTGATCTTAGGTACGTCCACCATACACCATATCTGTATCAGGCAGTTTCCAAACTTCGATCATGGCATCGGCTTCCCAGTCCAGATAATCTTCATCACTCATAAGCTCGCTAATATAGGTGTCGGTTTTGTTAGAGCGTGCAATGTCGTAGCTGACGAAGCGCGTAGCGTAGGGCGTCGCAAATGCATCTGCGATACTCCAGTCGTCAAATAAGAAAGGACCGTCGTGCTTACCAAGTAAACTGGAAAAAAGAGTATCCATGCGGCCTGCAGATTGTAAGCAAGATTTGGGCATTTCCGTCCGAGTGCGGCGACGTAAATTCATGGGCGCATGCTCGCGAAATTCAGCAAAATCATCTTGCAGTTGTTTGCAGAGCTTTTGTGCGCACAGTTTATCCTGAGGATTTTTTGGCCACAGGTTTGGCACCGCTTGGGAAAGCCAATCGCTAATGGCCAAGCTGTCAGGCAGCATATCATCACCGATTTGCAGGACAGGAACTGTGCCCGCATCTGTTAGGGCCAACAATTTATCCTTAAACCCAGGGACATCGAGCTGAATGATGTTTTCATCAAAAGGTATTTCACTTTTGCGGAGCACCAACCAAGGACGCATGGACCAAGAAGAGTAATTTTTATTGCCAATATAGAGCGTTAGTTTATTCACTGTCTTATCCCGTAAATTGCATTGAAAACACGGCTACGCAGTTTACGCGGATCATCCGCGAAGACTTGCATGTGTATCAAAAATGTAAGGTTATTTTTTTCATCAACAAAGAAAAATGTTCCAGCTAATCCGCCCCAATAAAATGCGCCTTCGGGCATGTGGTAACCCCCTTCATTAAGTGGTAAAGTTTTTATGGCCACATTGAACCCAAAGCTTGACCCAGCAGTTAATTGATCTTTTGGTGTTGTGCCTAGCTGGTCTGTTGTCATCAACACCAGAGTTTCAGGCTTGAGTAGTGTGCCGTCATTTCTCTGCAACATTAATGCGAATTTCGCATAATCATCAATGCTGGATACCAGACCACCACCGCCGCTTTCAAACGGTAGGTCACCTAAAAATGGTTCGTCTACAGGTCTACCAAAAAGACCGCGGGCTATTGTGTCATCAAATGGAAACAAGCCGTCTTTACCTACGCCGTGAACTGGCGTAAATTTTGCCCGGTCTTTTTCTTTAACTTTAAATCCTGTGTGTTGCATGCCCAGTGGTGTAAATATATTCTCTTCAAGAAACGTACCGAGCGATTGCTCTGATAGAACTTCAATAAGACGCCCCTGAATGCTTACAGAAACACTGTAGTTAAATTGGGTCGCGGGTTGGTAAAGCAGCGGCAATTTTGCAATTCTTTCAGAAAACTGCGTAAGAGTTTGGTCGTAGGTTAAGACATTTTGTTCGTTGTACATCTGATCAATTGGTGTTTTTAATAACCCATATGTCAGACCGGATGTATGACGCATTAAATCACGAATAGTTATTTGGGTTTTCGCGGGCGTTAGTTTCATACTCCCGTCTGCGTTCTCGCCGTCATACACGACCATTTCGCTAAACTCTGGTAAATATTTTGCAATAGGATCATCAAGAGTAAATTTTCCTTGCTCATAGAGCATCATCATAGCGACCCCAACGATAGGTTTGGTCATGGAATAATATCGCCCAACATCACTTCGTTTCAAAAGTGTCTTGGCTTCTATATCTGAATACCCTGTCGCGCCGAAATAAGTTTCTTCGTTACCTTCATAAATCAATATAGACGCACCTGGAATGCGACTTTCTTTGACTAAATCTATCAGTAATTTATCCATACGCTCTTCGCGTAATAATTGCGTCGTAATAGGAAAAGGCGGCGGGATTTTGGTTTTTACATGTGAGTTTTCTGTAGGCGCAACGACCGGGTCAGCCGTAGACCCGCACGCTTGCATAAGGACAGCAACCATCCCGACCATACAGGTTTTTAATATATGATTTAATCCCATAACCTAAATTCCTCTTTTCATTATTTAAATGTCGTTTCGCGTAAATCTTTACGGCCAAGCTCAATGGCAGAAAGAGAACCTATATATAACCAGCCATCACCTAGTTCTGTGGCACCTGTAGTCAACGGGTATGCGCCGGAAGGATCCTGGTATTGCGCCAAGACTATGCCGTTCATATCTATGGCAAAGACAAAGCCGTAATTAACGGCTTTGGGGCGCATGACGGCAGGTAGGCGCTGTACCAATTTGCGCAAATAAGGCTTGCCAGATAAATTGTCCAAGGCTTCTGAACGAGGACTGGTGAGGCCTATCCAGTACCGTCCATCTTGACCTTTATTGAGATTATCAGGAAATCCAGGTAGGTTATCAATCACCGTCTCTGTCTTGCCAGCGTTATCACCCGAGAGCCAATGCCGTTTGATTGCATATGTTCCGGTTTCTGCGAACAAAAAACAGGCATCGTCCGGGCACATGGCTATGCCGTTGGGAAAGCTAAGATTGTCGAGGACGGTTTTGGTGGTCTTATTAGCCGGATCGTAAACCACGATACGTCCTGTACTGCCGTGCTCCATCAATTCTAGCAATGATCCTGCTAAGGTTGAGCCTGCGGCTTTTGCACCGAACTTTGTTGAAGCATCGGAGAAATAAACTCTGCCGTCTGCTGCAATTGCCAACTCGTCTGTATAAAGAAGGGGGCTGTCGTCATCGGTTTTGTTTGTCAGGACAGTGACATTTCCGTCTGCGTCAATTCTGAGCAGTCCTTTATGGGCATCGGCGACAATCAAATTGCCATCAAGTAATCCAGGCGGTGCAAATTGCAGACCGAGGGCAACGCCGCCAGTATTGGCAAAAACATCATGCTTGTTTCGGATTGGGTCAATGCGGATAATATCGCCGCTTTGGGTGGACGTATAAATGACCATCCGCTCACCTTCTATACGGCCCGCAACATCTTCGGGCCCGTGATGTTCACCGATAGCCAATGTTTTCAAATTGGCTAATTTCATATTTGGCGTAAAATCGTCAGTATATCCTGGGTTTTTTGGTGCGTTCCAAGCAACAGGATTAATTGGTACAGGCCAAAGGGAAAGGTAGGCAAGTCCGAGTAAAGCCAGAACGGAGAAGAGTGCAAATAACTTTTTCAGCATGGAATATTCCTATTTAGTATTGGGTGTTTTTATTTAAGAGGGTGTATCGGGTTGATTTAACGGGGCCGCATCGGCAAATGCTGGTAAACATTCACATTCACGAAATATACCCATAATGGTAGGGTAGGCGGACATGTCCATGCCAAATCTTTGGTTGTTGAACATTTGTGCGTATAGGCAAATATCGGCCATAGTCGGTGTGTCGCCGTGGCAAAATACTCCAGTTTTAGGCTCGTCCACCAATCGAGATTCTAGGGCTTCCATACCGTGATGGGCCCATTCATGGAACCATGACTTTTTTGCATCGGCATCGGCGCCAAATTCCGTTTCCAAGTATTTCAAAATCCGTAAATTGTTGATAGGGTGAATGTCAACGGCAATGATATACGCCAAAGCCCGCACACGTGCCCGCCCTAACATATCTTCGGGCAAAAGCGGTGGTTTAGGGTGCTCCTCATCAAGATATTCGAGAATAGCCATGGACTGGGTTAGTACGGCTTCATCTTTGGTCACTAGTGCCGGTACGAGGCCTTGTGGGTTTAGCTTCAAATAAGCCTCGGATTTATGGTCATTATTGAGCAGTGCATAAGACACATAGTCATAATCTAGCCCTTTCATATTCAATGCAGCCCGCACCCTTAGAGATGTCGTTGAACGAAAATAGTTATGCAAGGTGTAATCAGACATAGGCCACTTTTATTTCTGGCAAACCGTCTATTTTACCAATAAGTGTCTCGCCTGCTTGAACTGCGCCAACGCCTTCGGGTGTGCCTGTATAAATCAAATCGCCAGCGGCCAATGTTACAGTCTTGTTCAGGTGAGCAATAATTTCATCAACGCGCCATATCATTTTGTTTAAGGTCGATTTTTGTTTAAGGGTGCCGTTATTCGTCAATGTTATTTTCGCCGTTGAAATATCCGGTGCATCAATTACGCGTACAACCGCGGAACAAGGTGCACTGTTACAAAAATTCTTGGCCATGTCCCAGGGCTTCCCCTTTTTTTTAGCTGCGGCTTGTAGATCCCGTCTTGTCATATCAAGCCCAACGCCGTAGCCAAAAACTTCTGTCTCTCCTGCCATTGCCACAACTAACTCAATCTCGTAGTGCAAGTTTTTTGTTTGTGGCGGATATGGTATTTTTGCACCAGATTGTACAATGGTCTCGCGGGATTTGGTGAAAAAAATCGGTGTGGAGCGGTTCGGGTCTCCGCCCATTTCGCGCACATGATCCGCATAATTACGACCGACACAATAAATACGGCGTACGGGAAAAAGGTCAGAGCTTCCGGTAATAGGTAAGCTGACAATCGGTGCAGGAGGGATACCGTAATTTCTCATGACCATAGTGTAAATCTACTTCTTGGCGTGGGTCAAGAAATACCTGAGCTGATTGTTTTGGACAGTAGGTCTTATGGTAAGTGAAAAGAGCACATTGGCTACGAAAATATCTCATGAGTTGCGAAATTTTTTTATTCTTTAATAAATACATGTACACACCTTTCTTACTCCATATTGCAGAAAAATAGAAAACTAGAAAACTAGTTTAGTGTTAAATATCATTTTCGTGATAATTAATAAGTTCTGATATTAAGTGAAATATACGCCACTAAACTTCTTTGCTTTAAAGTTGTAATGCGTTAAACAATCTATATGCGAATTATAGATGTCCCCATTGATAAAATATATGTGCCTGCCGCCAAGCGCAAAGATCTAGACGATGCCAAAGTAGAGGCGCTCGCCGAAGACATATTGGAAAATGGTCAACAAACCCCGATCTATGTCCGCGTCGGTAAAAACCGTTATGTGCTGGTCGAAGGCATGTACCGCATCGCCGCCCTAAAAATGCTCGGCGAAACCCATGCTGAGGGCAATATCGTGCAGGCGCGGAAAGCTTAAAACCTTACATCTTGACCGAGTAGGGCACTCATCTCACTACTCGTCCAATAACCGTAGCGGATGTACGCCGTTCACCATGCCTATATATGGCGGTAGGATGGAGTAGCCGAGCAGGGATTGTAGCTGTGGGTCTAGTTTTCGCACTATGTCTTTCGGGATAGCCATCATTAGGTTTTCTTGCTGACGTAACCACGGTTCACAATATTGCGCGGTGAGCGCCATGCGCGGGCCGTCCGAGATATTCGCGCCGCCGCCGTGCCAAAACGTTCCGCCGTAAAATATGGCACTGCCCTTTGGCATAACCGCAGAACTAACTTTATCGTCTTTGGTTGGTTTGCGCATCCCCCAAAGATGGCTTTTGGGAATTAATCTCGTAGCACCGTTTTCTTCAGTAAAATCATCCAGTGCGAAAATACTGGCTGCGCCAAGCGGTGGGCGGGGGCGTGGTACAGGGTAAAACCCGTCGTCTGGATGGATGAACTGGGCGTTTTCGCCGGGCAGGATATTGATACCGAGCAATTGTGATAGCCGGTAATTCGGCATGAACATTTTGTCAAGCAGCGCAAGAATTCGTGGGTGTGTAGCCAACCAGTCAACGGCGCGTGTCTTGGCCATTGTTGAATAAATGCGCTGGGTAAATTCACCTTCAAATTCATTACGTCCAACTTTGTCAAATAATGGCTCTAAAGCGGTCTTTACTTTTTTTACGTCCGCATGGGAAATCAGGTTTTTCATCATGACAAAGCCGTGCTTTTGTAGGTGTTGCCAGTCGGCTTCAACAAGGGCAGGGTCAACATCACGTTCGATTTTTAAAAAACCAGTAGTACCTGCAATGTCAGTGGATAAATCATCTATATTTTCAACAACAGGTTTTTTCATTTGGGTATCCCAACATATGGCCAAATTTCCGTAAGAGGCTTAGAGCGACCAGATGCACTGACAATCAATGCATGGTCACGTGTGAGTTGGTTGGGATGATCAACACCACAAGAATGGGCAATCATATTGACTTCATAGCGCATGGTCTTGACGAATTTGCGAACACGTTCAGCTTTGTTTTCAGGGTTAAGTCCGCGTTGCAAGCGTTTGTTATGGGTGGTGACCCCAGTGGGACAGGTATTGGTGTTGCATTTCATGGCTTGGATGCAGCCAAGCGCGAACATAAAACCACGCGCAGAAGAAACAAAATCTGCACCTGCGCAAAATGCCCACGCGACTTCTGCAGGTGTGATCAATTTGCCCGTAGCGATAATGCGGATACGATCTCGCAGCCCTGCCGCTACTAATTTATCTATGGTTGCGGGCAAACTTTCGCGAATAGTTAAGCCCACATTGTCAATGAGCGGCATGGGCGCAGCGCCCGTACCACCGTCGCCGCTGTCTAAGGTAATAAAATCAGGCGCACACTCTATGCCTTTTGCCTGAATAGCCGCAATAAATTCGCCCAGCTTTGACAGGTCGCCAATCACCATTTTAATGCCCGTAGGCCGGCCGGATATTTCCCGTACAATGGCAATTAAATCGAGCAGTTCTTCAGGGTTGGATGCCTCAACATGCCTATTTGGCGATATGGCGGCTTCGCCCTCGGGTATGCCGCGAATTTTTGCAATTTCCTTTGTGACTTTGCTCGCAGGAAGAATGCCGCCTTTGCCAGGCTTGGCACCTTGGCTGAGTTTTAGTTCGATCATTTTGATATTGGGGTTTGCGCACACCTCGCGCAATTTCTCTGCGTTAAGAGAACCATCCGCGTTGCGTGCGCCAAATTTCGCAGTTCCCAATTGATACACTAGGTCACAACCACCTTCTAAATGATAAGGTGATACGCCGCCTTCACCCGTATTTAGCCAGCATCCGCCCATAGCGGCCCCGTAGGACAAAGCCTGTACGGCCGGTTTTGATAATGAACCGTAACTCATAGCCGAGATATTGAAAAAGCTCCTCGGTTGATAAGGGTGCTCCGCCTCGGTGCCAATGAGTTTGGGAACATGCAATGTATGTTCGCCTTCCATTTTCGGGAACATACCATTGGCAAAAATCACAGCACCGGGTGTGAGGTTGCGGGTCGAGCCAAATGGCACCGTTTCGCTGCCTTGTTTGGAAACCCTGTCTATCCATTCCCGTTCGGCTCGGTTGAAAGGCATTTCTTCACGATCTTGCGCGAAGAAATACTGACGGAAAAATTCTCCCAAATGTGAAAACAACCTGCGAAACCGTCCGAGTACAGGGAAATTGCGCCGCACCGAATCTTTGGTTTGCGTAATGTCGATGATGAAAAATGTAATGGACACAAAAAATACGATGCCCAATACGGTACATAAAATAAATGCAAATACCGTAAGGGCAGCTGCAGTAAAACCTTCCAGATTAAAAATCTGAATAGATAAGGAGAAAAAATTAAAATATGCCATATTCACCTCGTATCATATTTTACCAACATAGGTAGGAAAATTACTCCTCCTCCTTTGCAATTCACTATAAATTGAACGCGTGTTATTCCGGTTTCTTTAAAATAATCAATGCGTCCGTGTCTTCTTCTTCTTTTTCTTCTGGTTCAGGCAAAAGCTCGGGTTGCGTCGTCCACGGGGCAGCGTCTGGCGGGGAAAAGACATCGCGGATACGGCGGCCTTGGTCGCGCGGCCCAACATCATCGCCTAAAAACTGTCCGTTAAAACCGTTCGCATCTTGTAACACGCCAGTACTCGGGGAGCCCGGATCACCAATACTAGGTGTTATTGCTAAATTGGGAGCCATTCCGCGCGATCTTTTAACTGTGCTCGTACCCAGTGGAGTATGCGGGCCAAAGGCCTCAAAGCCGTCTGAAGCTCGCCCAGTATTGCCCCTCACATATTCTGGGCAATCTTCATGGTCACGTTTTTCAGCTCTACAATCTATATCTCGGATAATGCCTGCGCCGCCTGGCAAACCGTCCGACGGCCAAGTGCCGCCGACTTGCCAACCATTTGACCCCGGCGCGGTGCGCGGTGTAGAGCCTTGGAAGGTGGGCGCATTCGGATTGTTATTTCCAAAAGGCACATTTGGGTTCGTTGGATTGCCAGCAGACGAACCGGGATTGTCACGACCTTTTAAGATAAAATCAAGCGGCGTGCTGGCTTGTTCTTGCGGAATGGAATTGTCGATTTCGGCCTGTGTGGTTGGCGCGTCCGGGGATGCGAGAATAGTTGGTGGGATGGCAGCAATTTCAATATCTGGTATCTCTAAAATCTCTGGCTCACTCTGTGCCTCAATTTGTTTAAGGGGCGTTTCAAGTATGTCTTGCTGATATAAAGGGGCCGGTGGCGGCAATAGTTCCGGCTCAGGTTCGAGCTCAGGTTTTTCTACACCCGATACCGGTTCTTCGGTGATGACGGGGTTCGGAGCCAATTCAAGAATTTCATTAATTTCCGGCAGGTCCTCTGGTTCAATGTCGGAATCTAATATGTCCGCGTCAAATATTGGCGCTATAGGTTCAACGGGCTCTATAACAGGCTCAATAACAGTATCTGGGATATCGAGAACAGGTTCAGGTGCAAGTTCAGGCTCGATTTGGGACACCAATTCTGGGTCAAATATATCTAAAACCGGCTCAGTTTGCACTTCTGGCTGTTGTTCCGCAGTGGTTTCTGTTTCCGTATTTGTTTCGGGGTTCGTAGATTCTATGATTTTAGGCATTGGCGGAACGACTACTGGCTCTGGTTTAGGCTCCGGCTCCGGCTCAGGTTTAGGCTCATGTTTAGGCTTAGGTTCAGGTTTTGGTTTTGATACGGGTGCTTGGGTTGGCGGCGGTACGGCGGCACGTGTTATTGGTTCCGGCTCTGGTTGGATTTCTGGCTCTATTTCCGGTTCGGGTTCGGCTTCTGGCTCAAAACTAATGATCTCGACAATGATCGGTTCTGGTTCATCAGGGACATGGGGAATGTCTAATCTGGTTTGTAACACGAAAAATAATATTACATGCACAAAAAAAGCGAGCAGGCTGGTTATGATGCCGCGCTGGCCTGCATCTTCTAGGAAATCAGCAATAGGATCCGGATCAAGATAGGGTGAAAATTTATCCGAAACGTACACACAAGCTCGCTAAATATGTGCGCGTCCAATGACCCGCATTATTGAAATTCTTAGGGGCTCATCCCCTAAAGGTTGAATTTCGCACAGATTTAGCGATTCGTGGGCAATATTTGCACTTAATTTTAGGTAATGCTATCGAGCGCATTTTCTAGGCAATTTTTGCATAAGCTCGGCGTAAATCACATACCGCAAAGGCGTATTGCCGCCCTGATGGTCAGAAGAGTAAAAGGGATAATTACTTGTAAGCGTAAAAATGTTGGGGGAGATGTTTTTATCCGCACCCATTATATGGGGTTGATCTTTATGGATTATGTCTGCCCCCAAAACGGTAAAGCTTTTGCAGGTATTCTTACCGGACTGTATATTAAATATATCACCCGTTTTTAAGTGCTTGAGTGCGCCTTTTATGCCGATATTGTTCTCACCTATATAAGGTTTAGACATATATTCCGGCCAGCATTATCAACCCAAGTGCCAAAGCAGTGACCCCGACAAATTTTTCAAAAGCTAAATATCGCATAATAAACTCCATCAAGTGTGAGCATTCTGTATGGCTAAGGAACATGTAAGATGTATGACGTAACAAAGGTAATAATACGGCGAACCCAACACATTTTAGCCGCGTTGTTACGAAAGCTTTGGGAAAATACTTTGTAAATCTCATGAGATTGACAATAAAAAGCATAGAATTCTCAAATCAATCGCTAATTTAGGCTCAATGTGTGCAAATATGACCACTTGCACTAAACTTTTGCTATGTCATAAAAGGAACGATTTTAGATGAGAAATTTATGACTGATCCTCAATATCCAGATTTGCTCTTATGGGCAATTCCGTTTTTTATTGCTGGTATCGGGGTAGAATTGCTATGGCTTAAATTTCATCCCTTTAAAAATGCATATACTGCCAAAGACGCCCGTACGTCTTTGATTATGGGTGTTGGGTCGAGCATTAGCGATGCTCTCTTGAAAGTGCTAATGGTCGGAACATTGTTTTGGTTTTGGCAATTTCGTTTCTTTGACCTTGGCAGTTCAATATGGCTCATTCTGATTGCACTGGTCTTAACGGATTTCGTTTATTACTGGATTCACGTTGCCTATCACAAATCGAGGTGGTTTTGGGCGACACATGTCGTTCATCATTCATCGGAGCATTTTAATTTGACCACTGCTTTGCGCCAGCAATGGACCAACGGTATATCAGGTACGGTTTTCTTTAAAGTTCCTTTGGTACTGTTTGGAATCCATCCGGGGATTATTGTTTTTGTCATGGCTATCAATTTAATTTACCAATTCTGGTTTCACACAGAAACAATAGATAAACTGCCGCGCTGGTTCGAAGCCGTTATGAATACGCCGTCCCATCACCGGGTACATCATGGTCGCAATGCTCGCTATCTTGACTGTAATTATGCCGGCATTTTCATTATTTGGGACCGAATGTTTGGCACATTTGTACCTGAAATGGTGGAGGAGAAAGTCGATTACGGCATTGTCAAACCTTTGACAACATATAACCCGTTCAAAGTCGCCTTTGCCGAGTTTTTTGCCATAGGAAAAGACGTTTTTGCAGGGGGTTTAACAATGAGGCAACGCTTTAATTATCTGTTTGCAGCCCCTGGATATTCACACGACGGCTCGCGCGAAAAAGTCGCACAAATCAAAAGGGCCTATATCGAAAAAAACCCTGACCAAGCCGGCACACCTGGATTGCCATCATCTTAAGACATTATTAGCCATATTTTTGCACAATGAGCACTAAGTTTCATTATTCGATCATTTTGTGATCGGCGGAGGTTATTATGCGTGTATTCAATTATGCTTTTACGGCAACAACAGTTCTGATTTTGGCAGGATGCTCAACGGCAGCCCTCAACCCGAATTATCAGCAAACGACAAAGTACAAAGGTAGCAATCCCAATGGGAATGAAGTAGTGGTACAGCAAGCCGGTTACGAAACACAAGCGCCGGCGCCTGTAACATATGCTCAGCAAGGGGCTTCTACAGGTTATGCGCAACCGCAAACACGTTCCGCAAATTACTTGGAATGCATTTCCAAGGAGAGCAACCGAAAAATTATAGGCACGACAGCTGGCGGCGTAGTCGGAGCAATAGCCGGTCGTAAAATTGCTGGAGATAATAAAACATTGGGCACTGTGGCAGGCGCGGCTATTGGCGGCGCAGCAGGTTTCGGGATTGCCGATAAGACAATTACTTGTGACCGCGAACCTGTAGTTGTTCGCCGTTCTGCGCCTATCAACCAACCTGCACCGCAAGCTGTAACTTATCATGCACCTGCTTCTACTTCTGGTGTCCAGGAAAATACGACGAGTGCTGGTGAAAACGGTACGCCAGGATATTATGCCGTTAATGGCATAGCGCCGCCAGTGGCAGCACCACAACAAGTAAAGCCGCAATTGGCACAAATCCAGCCAATACACCCGCAACAAATTCAACCGGAAACAAAGCAATTGCAAGGGCCAAAAACATATACAGTCCCTGTTTCTGCCATTGTCATTCAACATAAGGTTAAGCCGGGTGATACGCTTTACTCACTTGCCAAAACGACATGTAGTTCGGTCGCTGAAATTCAGAATTTAAATACTATAAATGCTGAATTTTATATTCGCGCAGGTGATGATATCCTCTTGCCGAGAGGAAGGTGTACGGAGTAAGAGACTGGTATGGGTTTAAGCCTCACTGAGGGTTAAAAGGGACATATCATGCGAAAACGCTCTGCCAAGATACTTGCAACTGTTGGGCCAGCTAGCTCTGCACCGGAAACTTTAAATTTATTGCATATTGCTGGCGTTGACGCGTTTCGCCTGAATTTTTCTCACGGTTCACACGAAGATCATGCCCGCTCGATCAAATATATTAGAGATATAGAAACAAAAAGCGGCAATTCCATAGCCATTGTTGCTGATATGCAAGGCCCGAAAATCCGTGTCGGGACATTTACTAATGGTAAAATGACACTGCAATACGGTCAAGAAATTAGATTGGAAATCGGAAATCATTCTGCGAATGATGCGCTGATATGTTTGCCACATCCTGAACTTATTCAAGCGCTTGTCGTTGATGATGTTCTTAAATTTGATGATGGTAAACTTATGGTCACCATCACGAAAAAAACCAAATCATATTTGCTGGCACGTGTTGATGTGCCGGGCGTTCTTGGCGATAAAAAAGGTGTCAATGTTATAGGAACAGTTTTGCCTATGTCGGCAATGACCGAAAAAGATAAAGTGGATATGGAATTTGCCTTGGCACAAAAGGTAGATTTTATTGCGTTGTCATTTGTACAAAAAGTACAAGACGTCATTGATGCCAAAGCTATTATTGGCGATCAAGCCAACTTGATTGTTAAAATCGAAAAACCGTCAGCCGTTGATGATATTGAAGCCATTTTAAAATGTACAGATGCAGTCATGGTGGCCCGAGGAGATTTAGGCGTCGAGCTTCCACTCGAACAAGTCCCCGTCGTTCAGCGCAAAATTATTACTGTTGCACGCGCACTTGGAAAACCCGTTATTGTTGCAACCCATATGTTGGAAAGCATGATTGACGCACCAACACCGACCCGTGCAGAAGCTTCTGATGTTGCAACAGCAATCTACCAAGGCGCCGACGCCGTAATGTTATCAGCAGAAACAGCAGTTGGTCGCCATCCTGCGACTGCGGTTGCAATTATGGACCGTATCATCAATGCTGCTGAAAACGATCCAAGCTATCCAGATTACTACACCCGTTCAACCTTGCGGCCACAAGCTACAATCAATGATGCCATCAGTCAGTCCGTGCGCGGAATGGCTGAAGTGTTAAATTGCAAAGCCGTTCTTGGCTATACAAGAACGGGTTCTACGGTTAGGCGAATTGCTCGGGAGCGCCCACCGTGCCGTATTCTCGGTCTGACACCCGACAAATCTGTAGCATCTCGCATGGCGCTGACTTGGGGGGTAAGGGCCGTTGTGATGGCTGACCCTGAAAGTTTTGATGAAATGATAATCGTCACGCAGGAAATTGCGAAAAAACAGGCAGATGCAGAAAAAGGCGATAAAATTATTATAACTGCAGGCATTCCTTTTGGGAGACCAAGTACAACCGATACACTAAAAATTGCTACGATTGACTAGAATCAAAACCCAAGGAGATTATTATGAAAATTATTGCACTTATAATGACAGTTTTTGTCGCCATTAGCCATTACGGCTTTATGGTTTTGGAGATGTTTTATTGGAACCATCCCGTGGGGCAAAAGATTTTTGGTTTAACACCGGAATTCGCAGAAGCTTCTGCCCCGCTAGCCGCCAACCAAGGGCTTTATAATGGGTTCTTGGCTACCGGGCTTATTTGGGGACTTTTGTCTAAACAGACCAATGTGAAAATGTTTTTTCTGGGTTGCGTTGTTGTCGCGGGGATTTACGGCGGGTTTACAGCCAAAGCATCTATATTTTACACCCAAGCTTTGCCCGCAGTAATTGCTTTGATTTTAGTCATGTTGGTAAGTCGAAAATCAACTTAATAATTATCATGCCCAACGCTCTACATGAGGCGGATTATCTTGTAGCCATTCTGCCTTGCCGTTATTAATGATGAGTATCTCTTCCCATTTGGCGCCGACACCGTCTTTGCCGTAATGGGGTTCAACTAGCCAGAGGCCGTCAGTTGGTTTGTGGTTGCTCGTGTCGCTCGGCCCCCACAGCGGATTTAGGGTCTTTAGACCAAGTTTTGCGATTTTATTTTTAGCGATGAACCAGCTAAGTGTAGCACCGTCAAAGCCTTTCATTCTCCACCCTGTACCTTTTATTCGCCAGAGTCCGGCACGGTGACCAAGCACTTCGCCAGGATGTTTTTCGTGTGCGCTTTCATAACCATTAGCCGCAGCTCTTGCGTGGACATCCAGCGCGATTTTTTGAAAACTCTGGCCATCATTTACGGCGTCTAATATCAAAGCTCTTTCTGTGATGATGTCGCGCATCATGGTGTCATGTTCCTTATTCTTACCAAAGCTAAAACTGAAACTTGTATCCACCAGATAGCCACCAAACAAAGGTGCTGCATCCAAAATAACACTGTCACCCTTCGCCAGTAATCTTTTTTTGGGAAAGAAATGAGCAATTGTCCAATCCCCGGGCAAAGCCGTGCGCTCTCCGAACAAAGCCACGGGCAGGTGAAAATAATTTCCGGCGCCAGCCGCGCGGTATTTCTTCATCATTATTGTGGTGACGTCTTTTTCACTCATGCCCACTTCGAGCGTGTCCGCTATTTCTGTTTGAAGTGAAAACACGAGCGTTTGCAGCTCGCGAAACTTATTAATTTCTTTAGCCGAAAAGTTTTTAGTCTTGAAAATCATATTTACAGGAACTCCCTATAACAATTCTGGATCAACTGTTCTTTGCACTACGTTTTTCACGGTTAAGCCTTGGACAATAATTGAGAAGATTACAACGCCGTATGTAGCGATTAATATTATTGGTTTGGCAGTAACAGTTTCGGGTAGGGATAATGCCAAAGCAACAGAAATGCCGCCGCGTAATCCACCCCAAGTAAGAACGGGTATCGCGCCTTTGGTGAAGCTTTTAAAGATGCCAAGAAATCTAAGTGGGATTGATACGGCAACGAACCGGCCAAATAGCACCAGCGGAATAGAAATAAAGATGACGATTAAAGCCGTTGTTAAATTGAGCTGATCGCTGAGTATCAAAATTTCTAGCCCAATAAGCAGGAACAAAACCGAATTAAGAATCTCGTCGATCATTTCCCAAAATCCGAACAGATAGGTTCGTGTTTTTTCGCTCATAGCGAATTCTGCGCCTTTATTACCGATCAATAATCCAGCGACCACAACGGCGATTGGACCAGATAGATGATGGTCGAGAATGTGAATGCGTCCGGCCAAAGCATATGTACCCGCTACTATCCCGAGTGTAATTAATATCTCAATGGCATGCTCATCAATCATCGCCATAGCTTTGTAGGCGAGCCAACCTGCGATAAAGCCGAGAACGGCACCGCCGACAGCTTCGACCAAAAACAATTCTACAACATCCATCACGCCCATGCTTTCACCGTGGCCACCGCCGAGTGCTATCGCTAAAATGATCGTAAATACAACAACGCCAACGCCGTCGTTAAACAAGCTCTCGCCTGCAATTTTGGCTTCTAATTCGCGCGGCATAGTGACGGATTTTAAAATTGACAGAACGGCTACAGGGTCGGTGGGGCTAATCAATGAACCAAATACCAAAGCCCAGATAAAAGGTATGTTAAGACCAACCAATTGCGTTGCAAAATAAAACCCGGTACCAACTATTGCAGTTGAAATACACACACCAATGGTTGCCATCATGCCTATGGCCCAACGTCGTGATTTTAGAAATGCCATATCAACATGCAAGGCACCCGCAAACAGCAAAAACGCCAACATGCCGTTCATGACAGTTTCGTTAAAATCTATTTGTTTAATAGCTGATTGCACGGTGTCGGTAAGACCAAGAGCAGGAAAGGCAATTTCTAATCCTAACAAGACAAATGATGCCACCAGTGCCATAATTAAAAGACCAATGGTATGCGGTAGCTTTAAAAACGCATGATTAACCCAGCCAAATAATGCAGATAGCACCAACATCACCGCTGCAATTTCAAATAAAGATAGCATTGATTCCCCTCTTTCGTTACGTGCTTATATCAAATACTAAAACTAGGTAATAGGATTAAGGTACAAAGGGATCAATATAATGAAAAATAAATTTTTTACGAGTTTAGCCATTGGCGGAGTATTTGGGTTGTTTGCGTGCCAAGCTAAAGAGGTCGAAACTATCGCAGATACATGCAATGCTAGTTTAGTTGTCCTTGGCACGGCACAAGATGCAGGAAAACCACAAATAGGCAATACTAGCGATCCCGCTTGGAGAAGCTCATCATTAATTCGTACGGCTAGCTCAATTGCTTTGGTCAATAGAGAAGCGGCTAGTTATTCTTTGTTCGACGCAACACCTGACGTGAAATACCAAATGCATATGCTGGAAATCAGTAATGAAGTTGAAGGATTGCATCTTGGTGAGATATTCTTGACCCACGGCCATATGGGGCATTATCTAGGTCTTGCCCAATTTGGACGAGAAGCCCTCAACACAGGAAATGGGGGAGCCAAAAGCGTTCCCGTTTATGCCATGCCAAAAATGCATAATTTTCTGGAAAATAACGGCCCATGGGATTTGTTGGTGAAATTAAACAATATCGACATTAAACCACTTGCTGACCAAAATACCGTCAAAATAAGTGATAAAATTTCAATTACACCATTCACAGTTCCGCACCGTGGCGAATACACGGAAACTGTAGGTTACCGTCTGCTAGGCGGCGGAAAATCTGCGGTGTATATCCCTGATATTGATAGTTGGGAGCAATGGGACGAAGCAGGTACTAAGCTTGAAACTGTCATCGCCAACAATAATTATTTATTTTTGGATGGAACATTTTATAGTGGTGATGAACTTCCCGGACGTGATATGAGCAAAATACCTCATCCAACAATTATCCACACAATGGAAATGCTAAAAGCGTTAGACCCAATGAGCCGTGCAAAAATCCGCTTCATACATCTCAATCATACTAATCCAGCCCACGATAAAAATACGAATGCCTATGAGGATATTGAAAAATCTGGGTACAAAGTAGCGAGAGCTGGGGAGAGAATTTGCTTAGATTAAACGTATCTGAGGATTTGACGTTTTGGGTTTACGGAAAATTAGAATTGGGTTTATAATATGGAACAATCTTCAAAACATTTGAATACGGTAAAACCTTCGGCAACCATAGTCGTTACACAGCAGGCGCGGGATTTACGCGCCAAAGGCCTCGATGTGATAGGGCTCGGAGCCGGGGAGCCGGATTTTGATACACCGGAACATATTAAACAGGCGGCAATAAAAGCCATAGCAGCAGACAAAACAAAATATACAAATGTAGACGGAATACCCGAACTAAAAAGGGCTATAGTCCAAAAATTTTCACGGGATAATCATCTGCAATATAACCCTGAAAATATCAGTGTTGCGCCAGGTGGTAAGACTATCATCTTTAATGCAATGTTGGCGACATTAAACCCTGGTGATGAAGTGATTATCCCCACACCTTGTTGGGTGTCTTACCCTGATATTGTTAGGCTTTGTGGTGCAACACCAATTATAGTACACTGCAAAGCGCAAGATGATTACAAACTAGATGTGGCAGCGCTTGCAGATGCCATAACCCCTAACACCAAATGGTTGATTTTAAATTCACCGTCAAACCCGACAGGTATGGCTTACAGTGTGGCCGAGTTGGCGGAAATTGGAGATGTTCTACTAGCGCATCCCCATATTATGGTTCTTAGTGATGATATTTATGAGCATCTTGTCTACGATAATTTAAACTTTGTTACACTTGCGCAGGCCTCTCCAAAATTATTTGAACGTACTTTGACAATGAACGGCGTCTCCAAAGCATATGCCATGACAGGTTGGCGCATTGGGTATGCTGGCGGGCCTCGTTGGTTGATTAAATTGATGGCTAAAGTTATGGCGCAGACCACTACAAACGCATGCTCTCTAAGCCAGTGGGCGGCAGTAGCTGCACTGAACGGGTCTCATGACTTTATGTCCGAGCGGGTTAAAGCTTTTGCATTACGGCGTGATATGGTTGTTAGCGCACTACAAGCGGCAAAAGGTTTGCAATGTGCGAAACCAGACGGCGCATTTTATGTTTATCCTGATTGCTCTGGGTTAATAGGCCGCACGAGCGGCGGTGGTAAATTGATGGAAACAGACATTCACGTGGCCGAAGCTATTTTAGAAGAAGCTTTGGTTGCCGTCGTGCCAGGAAGTGCTTTCTACGCAAGCCCAAACTTTAGAATTTCCTATGCGACTGATATGGCAACCTTAAAAACGGCCTGTGAGCGCATTTCCGAATTTTGTCAAAATGTGAAATAAGAGGTCTTGTCCATATATTCTTATAGTAAACACCAACTTTTCTAAGCGTTTACTACGGCATTTGCTTCTTGCCCAAACACCCATTTTTCTAGCAAAGCCAAAAGAATGTCTTGTTTCACAGGCTTCGTCAGATAATCGTTCATGCTGGAATCAAGGCATTTCTCTTTATCATGTTTTAAGGCGTGACCCGTGAGAGCAATAATGGGTATTAGGGATTGCCCATTATTTGCTTGATAGGCGTGGATGAGTTCTGAGGCTTCATAACCATCCATAACTGGCATGGAAATATCCATTAAAACGGCTTTAAATGCGTTTGGCTCTTGTTTGAATTTATCAACAGCTTCGCGGCCATTATTTGCAAAGACCGGCGTAAATTTAGAATCTTGCAACATGAGCCTCACGACATCTTGGTTGAGAAGAAAATCTTCCGCAACCAATATCTTTACTTTTTCAGATATGGCAGCAGTTGTGTTTTGCAAGTGTGCTGTAGGTTTATTGATAACGTCTTGTTTTGGTTTGTGTTTTGTATCGGAAATTATCTTTACCAAGTTGTCATATAATTGACCTTCACGAACGGGTTTCACTAAATGCGCTTGGATACCAATTGCTTTTAATTCTTGGGATGAAACGGGTTGGTCGCAAGATGACAACATAATGATAGGAATATCACTTGTACTGGGGTTGGAACCTAGCAGTGCGGCAAGGTCTTTGCCGTTCATGCCGGGCATGAGATAATCCATAACGATAATGTCTATAGACCGACCTTGCTTCGCTTCTTGTTTAAGGAAAACAAGAGCCTCGACAGCATCTTGTACGGCTGTTGGTTGGATATCCCAGGCTCTTAGGCGTTCCATCAATATTGTTCTGTTTATGGCGATGTCGTCAACAATAAGGGCACGCAGGCCTTTTAAATTAGTTGTATCGCGCTTGGTTCTGTCTGCAGTGGTGTCAATTGGGACGGGAATATTAAATTTAAACGTTGAGCCTTTACCAAGAACGGAACTGACTTGCATCTCGCCGCCCATTAATTCGACGATGTGTTTTGAAATACTAAGACCCAGTCCTGTTCCGCCATATACTCTGGTCGTACTGTTATCTGCTTGTGTGAATTTTTCAAAGATGTGTGCCAATTTTTCTGGCTCGATACCAATACCTGTATCAGTGATTTCTACGGTTAAATCTGCGCGGCTTTCGTTGTAGTTTTTAACTTTAACATTGATTAATACATGTCCGACCTCAGTAAATTTGACAGCATTTCCAACCATATTTGTAATAATTTGACGCATACGTCCAGCATCACCAACAAAATAATTTTCCATATAAGGTGGGTAATTTATGATGAGTTCCAGACCTTTTTCCTGCGCCTTTGTTGAGAGAAGAGACGTGACATCAGCAAGAACATCTCGAAGGTTAAATTCAACGGGGTCCAGTTCAAATGCACCGGCCTCGATTTTTGAAAAGTCCAATATGTCATTGATAATGGTCAAGAGCGCATTTGATGATCGTGTAATGACATCTACAAATTCCCGTTGTCGTTCATCTATATCCGATTCTTCCAAGAGCTCGGCCATTCCCAGCACACCATTCATTGGGGTGCGAATTTCGTGGCTCATATTCGCAAGGAATTCGGATTTAGCGACACTTGCCGCAATGGCTTCGTCTTTGGCCTTTTCTAGTTCTTGCGCTTGCAAAGTTTCTGTAGTGATATCTTTGACAAAAGCACGCAACCGTACCAATTTACCATTGGCATCACGTTCAGAATTACCGGTTGTATGGAACCATTTGTCCGCCGCTTTATTGCGGCCGACAAAATTAATTGTATCACTATTCTCCTGCATTTGGATAAGCGCATTTTTATAGCCCTCCCGATCCTCTGGGTGTACCATAGAATATATACCTTTGGTATGTAGATCGTTTAATTCTTGTTTTGACAAGATTGCACTGAGCGAAGTGCTAAGCTCAAGTTTTTTCGTTTGAAAATCATAAATCCAATAGCCTGATTGCCCAAGCTCTAGTGCTTTTTGCAGCATTTCTTCTTTTTGCAACAACTTCGTCACATCGTGATTTATGGAAACTGTGTAGCCACTTTTCGTTTGTTTTCGCACTAAACGTTGTACTGTACCGTCCAAAAACGGTGTTAGGTCTTTCGAAATTTCCAAACCTGAACGAAACACCTTACGCAATTCTTCAGGCGATAATTTATGGCGGTTAATAACTTTTTCGTCGATAACCCCTTTGTCCACTATCATTTTATGGACTTTGCTTAATGGATCACCTACTTCGAATTCGCCTTCTTTCAGTTGCAAAATGTCGGCTGCAGAACGGTTGATGTATAAATAGTTCAAGTCTTTGTCTAGGACACTAATGCCAATATCAAGGGCCTGGTCCAAGATTTGGAATAATTCAGTTTCCATGCCATTTCGCATTCGAAAACTATCAATTTCTTGTCCGATAACTTCGTCATTGTCTATTTCGTTTTCATCAAGTCTGCCCATAATCAATCTTCTTTGCTATCCAAGATATTTATTTGGGTGAATATTAGCGAAAGAATGTTAATAGAAGTTTGTGCTTAGTAGGAATTATATAAAAAAAAGCCGAACTTCTGATTACAAAAGCTCGGCTAAGTCTTCGCAATACTATTCGGGGAGGAACTGTACGCGGTTGGTCAAATGAGACGCTGGGGAAGCATCAATCATCCGATAATTATTATATAGGCATTATTTTAAGGAATGTGCAGTGCCAAATTGTCACACCTCCTATGCATTTATGCATGCTTATTTGTTCCGTCGCCATCTTTTTGCGGCCTTTAAAAGAAACTCTCTAAAGACTCGCACACGTGTTGAACCACGAAGTTCAGTCGGATATACAAAGTAGATATCAAAAGGTTCACCACTGATTTGTGGTAAAACGCGCACCAATCGTTTGGACATGGCGACCATATAATCGGGGATGCCGACAATGCCCAAATCGGCTTCTGCGGCACGCATAATGCCGTGAAGATTATTAACAGCCAAAACGGGTGTGCGCGGATTGCCTTCAGCGCGGCCTAATTCTAATACCCAATTTGCGCTCGCAAGCCTGCTAGGAATAATTTCTCCAAAAGCAACGGCATCATGTTTGTCAAGGTCGTGTACATCAACAGGTGCACCATGTTTTGCCAGATAATTATGTGAAGCATACAAACTTTGTGAGATCGTACCGAGTTTGCGTTCAATAACATCGCCCTGTGTAGATGGCCAAGGACGTAAGGCACAATCAATATCCATAGTAGATAAATCATGTTCTTCGTCTTCCAGCAACAATTCGATGCGAATTAATGGGTATTGTTTATTGAAATCTGGGAGCAAGGAAATAAGCCAGTTTGAACCAAGTGATATGGGCGTGGAAACCCGTATGACCCCTTGGGGTTTTTGTTGTGAATCGACAACATTGGCCTGCGCGAGAGCGGCTTGGTGGGCCATATCTTGGGAAGACTTAAAAAGTATTCTCCCTTGTTCGGTCATTGTTAAACCGCGTGCATGCCTATGAAAAAGGGGGGCGCCAAGTTGATGCTCCAATGCAGAAATTTGTCGCGAAACTGCAGACTGAGAAATTCGCAAACGATTTGCTGCTGCAGTCAATGAACCTTCGTCAGCAGCAGCATGAAATGTTTTTAGTTTATCCCAATCCAGCGTATCCGGCATTTATTCTCCATTTTCTGTCAGCCATTTTTCGGCCTCCAAGGCACTCATACAGCCAAGTCCTGCTGCTGTCACGGCTTGGCGGAATATTTCGTCGCTGACATCGCCCGCCGCAAATACGCCTGGAATATCGGTTGCGGTGCTGTCAGGTGCGGTTTCAATATATCCACCGCCGTTCATTTTGACATGGCCTTTGAATATTTCGGTCGAAGGTTTGTGCCCGATAGCAATAAATACGCCGTGCACAGGGCGGTCATATTCCTCGCCGGTTTTTAGGTTTTTCAATTTTGCACCCGTTACTCCTTTGGGCATATCATCACCAAGAATTTCGACGAGCGTTGTATCCCAAAGTATCTCCACTTTTGGGTTTTCAAATAAGCGCTTTTGTAAAATTTTCTCGGACCGCAATTCATCCCGACGGTGTACCAGAATAACTTTAGAGGCAAAATTCGTTAAAAAGAGTGCTTCTTCAACTGCCGTATTTCCGCCGCCTACGACAATGACTTCTTTGTCCCTAAAGAAAAACCCGTCGCACGTTGCGCAAGCGGATACCCCAAAACCTTGGAAATAATCTTCAGAAGGCAAACCGAGCCATTTTGCTTGCGCACCCGTGGCAATAATAACCGCGTCAGCCGTATATATTGTATCTGTATCGCCTTTCATCGTAAATGGCCGTTTGGAGAAATCCACATCTGTGATCAAATCTTCATAGATTTTTGTGCCAAATTTCAGAGCATGCGTTTTAAAGTGTTCCATTAATTCCGGTCCCTGAATTTCAGGAAAACCAGGATAGTTTTCTACTTCAGTTGTAATCGTCAACTGTCCGCCAGGTTGCATGCCTGCAACAATCGCAGGTTCCAACATAGCGCGCGCGGCATAAACGGCTGCTGTGTATCCGGCTGGGCCAGAACCAATAATAAGGACTTTGTGATGGATATTGTCTTGTGACGTATCGGGCATAAATTTCTCTGTTTTTGATTTAGGCCTTAGGTAGTGTGTGAGCGTAGTAAAGGCAAGCAAACAAGATGTATTCTTTTGCTTTTGCTTTAATTTATTCGCCGTAATAAAATGTTTGCTATCCGCGTTGTTTCCATAAGAGGAGTGTAACTTGGATTTGTTACACGACCATCAAATGGCGCAAGCTGACAATTGAGTTTTAAGACGTCGTATAGTTTCTCAAATTTCCCGGGTGCTCCTGCCATTGGCAATGTGTATACCGGCTTGCCAGTTGTACAAGCTTCGGTGAGCATATTGGTGCTGTCTTCGCTAACCAGAATTGCTTTTGCGGCACCCAGAAATGCGAAATACGGATTGTCGCCACTTCCGTCCCAAAACCAGACGTGTTTAGTAACCGCTGCAATTTTTTGGTAATCTGCAACAGCCCACTTAGGTGTACGGCGAGACGTAGTAATCATAAGCGACATGTTTTGTTCAGCTAATGCGGAAACGGCTTGCATATGTTGCTTGTGTACGGCGCGGGTAAGCTTATGGGTTTTTGATGAACCACCAATCAATACGGCTATGCGCGGTTTGGGAAGTTTAGCAAATTTTTTAGCAAATAGACTGACTGCGTCATTAAGGCCGTCCCTTGTAATACGGTTGGGGGAACCGATCATGGAGAGCACATTTTTACCGGTTATGCTGTCGTGCTGCGGCGCTATAACCAAATCAAAATGCTTGGGATCAATCCGTGGGTCTTGGACAAAAACAGTGAAAATTTGTTCGCCTGCAGTTTTTTTTAGTGCCATTAACGGTGCAATTGCCTGGCGTCCGCAGCCGATTGCTATTTTTGGCAAATCCGCAATGCCGTAATTTTCGGGCTTAGGCTTTATCTTATATTGTATTTTGGGCGGCAAGGCCTTGAAGACATCCTTTGATGTGACTTTATGCCTTGTAATTTCAAGTGCCCGTAACCGTGCAGCCGCTTCTGCTAACCCCAAGGCCTGATTTTCAATGCCGCGACGACCATCAGATATAACCAGACATGTCAGCATTGCATTTGTTTTTAGGCGTGACATTAGACGTAGGCGATATCCAGTATTTCGTAGGATTTTGAGCCGCCTGGTGCATTGACTTCAATTACATCGCCGACTTCTTTTGAAATCAAAGCGCGGGCTATAGGTGCTGTGATTGAAATTTTCTTGTTTTTTATACTTGCTTCATCTTCGCCAACTATCTGATATGTGCTTTCTTCGTCAGTATCTTCGTTGACGATCGTCACGGTTGCACCAAATTTTACGGTATCTCCGCCAAGCTTGGCAGCATCAATGACCATAGCCAAAGTCAATTTGCTTTCCAGCTCTTGAATGCGTCCTTCAATAAATCCCTGTTTTTCCTTTGCCGCATGGTATTCCGCGTTTTCCTTTAAATCACCATGCTCGCGGGCAACTGCAATCGCATTGATAATATATGGACGCTCTTCGGTTTTTAGTTGTTTGAGTTCCGTCTCCAAGGCCGCATGGCCGGGGACAGTCATTGGAAATTTTTTCATTGTTCTCTTGTTTCTCTTTATTTGGAATCAAATCTAAGTGTGAAATCTTAGTTTGGGGTTAACCGAATACATAAGTAATTGGCGGGTATATAGGTATATTCATTCGTTTTGCAACCGTGAGCTTCTGAAAAATATATTCCTTAGAGCACTCCATTTTGATATGGAACCACTTTGATGGGATGAGATTTGTTTTTTGGTAAGGCGTGGCTCGCAGAGCGGGGCTTTAGCCCCGGTCAAGGGACGCAACGCAATCCAAAAAGCAAAGATCGCCCAAGCCACACGTAAGATATAGAAAACACACGTTATTTC
>JAJFFN010000030.1 GCA_021776635.1 Robiginitomaculum sp. | reverse complement strand
CGAGATGGTTATGCCTGGTGATAATGTTGCGATTAATGTCGAGCTTATTGTGCCCATTGCTATGGAAGAAAGCTTACGCTTTGCGATCCGTGAAGGTGGCCGAACAGTCGGCGCCGGCGTCGTCGGTAAAATTGTAGAGTAGAGTGTACGGGTCGCTAATTATTTGATTTAATGTTGCGGCCCATTTTTATTGTTTAAAAGTGATATTGGCCTGAAATCGGAAAAAGAAAACAGGAAAAGAAGATTATGGAACGTCAAAATATACGCATCCGGCTAAAAGCCTTCGATCACAGAATTCTGGATCATTCGACTCTGGAAATTGTGAACACGGCAAAACGGACAGGCGCACAAGTTCGTGGCCCTATCCCGCTTCCGACGCGCATCGAAAAGTTTACGGTCAACCGTTCACCTCATGTGAACAAGAAGTCCCGCGAACAGTTCGAAATCCGTACGCACAAACGTATGCTCGATATTGTCGATCCAACGCCGCAAACAGTCGATGCGCTCATGAAGCTCGATTTGGCCGCTGGTGTTGATATTGAAATTAAGCTGGGAGCATAACCGATGTTACGTCAAACTCAGAGGGCAGGAATATTAGCCAAAAAACTCGGTATGACCCGCGTATTTACGGACGAAGGCGCAGTTGTACCTGTAACCGTATTGGCTCTTGAAGGCTGTCAGGTTGTCGCCCAAAAAACACAAGAGCGTGACGGTTATACGGCTGTGCAACTTGGTTCAGGTTCTGCAAAGCCAAAGCGTGTTTCAAAGGCTGAGCGCGAACGCTTCGCCAAAGCTAAGGTTGCGCCAAAAATGAAACTTGTCGAGTTTCGTGTGCAAGGCGAAAACATGATTGAGGTTGGTGCGAGCATGAGCGCGGATCATTTTGTTACTGGTCAAAAAGTCGATGTGGCTGGTACGTCCATAGGCAAAGGCTTTGCCGGTGCTATGAAGCGTCATAATTTTGGCGGATTACGCGCAACGCACGGTGTGTCTATTTCTCATAGATCTCACGGTTCTACAGGTCAGTGCCAAGACCCTGGTAAGGTTTTCAAAGGTAAGAAAATGGCAGGCCATATGGGCGCTGTTCGCGTGACGACACAAAATGTTGAAATCGTGCGTACTGATGTTGAAGATGGTTTAATTCTAATTCAGGGTTCAGTTCCTGGCTCAAAGGGTGGATGGGTTGAAATCCGTGATGCCGTTAAGGGCGCCAAGATCGACGATTTGCCAATACCTGGAAAATTTACAGTTGGCGCTCCTGAAGTTAAAGAAGCGGTAAAAGAAGAGACAAAAGATGAGGCGGCTCCTAATGTTGAAGCTGCAGCAGCAGTTGTTGCTCCAGAGAAATCAGGTGAGGAAGAATAGTCATGAAACTTGATGTGCAAACATTATCAGCTAAAAAATCTGGGTCTGTGACTTTGGATAAGGCTGTGTTCGGCTGCGAGCCGCGCAAAGACATTCTGCACCGCATGGTGCGCTATCAGTTGGCTAAACGCCGTTCTGGTACGCATTTCACGCAAGAGCGGGGTGATGTAAAGAAAACAACTAAGCGTATTGGTCGCCAAAAAGGTGGTGGTACGGCGCGGCACGGTAACGGATCTGTTTCACAGTTTCGTGGTGGTGGTAAAGCCCACGGCCCGCGCGTTCGTGATCACGGTCATAAATTGCCGCGCAAGGTTCGTGCACTGGCATTGCGTCACGCTTTGTCTGCCAAGGCAATGTCTAGCGAAATCATCATTCTTGATGATGCCGTGATGAAGGCACCGAAAACGGCGGATTTGAAAAAATCTTTGGCGAAACTTGGTCTTGAAAATGCATTGCTCATTAGTGGTTCTGCCGTTGATGAGAACTTTTCAAAGGCAGCTCGCAATATTCCAAACTTTGATGTGCTCCCAAGCCAAGGTGCGAATGTTTATGACATACTTAAGCGTCACACATTGGTGCTGACCAAGCAGGCGGTTGCTGACTTACAAGAGCGCCTGGCTACGGGAGGGAAGTCATGAGTATAAATGCAAAATATTACGATGCAATCGTTGCGCCGATAATAACGGAAAAAGCAACGATTTTGTCTGAACACAATCAAGTCATTTTTGAAGTCCCAGTTAAGGCTAGCAAACCAGAGATAAAAGAAGCTGTCGAACAGCTTTTCAAAGTGACCGTTGAAGCCGTTAATACCATTCGCCAAAAAGGCAAGACCAAACGTTTTCGTGGTCATGCTGGGCGCCGTAAAGACATTAAAAAAGCTATTGTTACCCTCAAAGATGGTGACACGATTGATATTGCTAGCGGTTTGTAGGAGGAATAAATGGCACTCAATACATATAATCCAACTTCGCCTTCGCGCCGTGCATTGGTGCAGGTAGACCGTAGTGAGCTTTATAAGGGTAAACCTGAAAAATCACTAACTGTTGGTTTGAACAAAAATGGTGGTCGCAATAATGCGGGTCGTATTACCATGCGCCGTCAAGGTGGCGGGCACAAACGTTCCTATCGTATTGTAGATTTTAAACGCAATAAGTACGATATACCTGCAACCGTTCTAAATCTGCAATATGACCCAAACAGAACTGCGTTTATTGCGCTTTTAAAATATAAAGACGGTGAAAAAGCCTATATTTTGGCCCCGCAACGCTTGGCCAAGGGTGATACAGTTATCGCCGGTGCCAAAGTTGATGTGAAACCGGGTAACGCTATGCCAATCCGCGCTATTCCCGTTGGAACTATTATCCACAATATCGAGATGAAGCCTGGTAAGGGGGGTCAAATTGCCCGTTCAGCTGGCGCTTATGCTCAACTTGTGGGTCGTGATGGTGGTTATGCTCAAATCAGGCTTAAATCTGGAGAAGTTCGTTTAATTCATCAAGAATGTATGGCGACTGTTGGTGCGGTTTCAAATCCAGATCACATGAATATTAACCTTGGTAAGGCTGGCCGCAAACGCTGGCTTGGTAAACGCCCGCAAGTTCGCGGTGTGGCTATGAACCCGATCGATCACCCGCACGGTGGTGGGGAAGGCCGTACTTCCGGTGGCCGTCACCCTGTGACACCTTGGGGTAAACCAACAAAAGGGGCGCGTACGCGCTCAAACAAAGCGTCGGATAAATTTATCATCCGTTCGCGTCATAAAAAGAAGAAACGGTAAGGATTAGATATGCCACGTTCTGTATGGAAAGGTCCATTTGTTGATGGGTATCTGCTTAAAAAAGCGGAAAGCTCGCACGCTGAAGGCCGTAGAAAGCCAATTAAAACATGGTCGCGCCGTTCGACGATTATGCCACAATTTATCGGCCTGACTTTTCAGGTCTATAACGGAAGAAAATTCATTCCTGTTTTGGTCAATGAAGATATGGTTGGTCACAAATTAGGCGAGTTCTCCCCAACACGCACATATCTCGGACATGGTGCCGATAAAAAAGCGAAGCGGAGCTAGTCATGGCTAAAGAGAAAAATAAACGCCGCGTGCGCGATAACGAAGCTATGGCAAAAGTCCGTATGCTGCGCACAAGCCCGCAAAAACTTAATCTAGTGGCGCAAATGATCCGCGGTAAAAAAGTACAGACTGCGCTTGATGATTTAACATTTAGTCGCAAGAGGATTGCAAAAGACGTATACAAATGTTTGTACTCAGCGGCTTCTAATGCTGAGAACAATCACGGTCTTGATCTTGATGATTTGGTCGTTTCAGAAGCATTTGTTGGTAAAAACCTGGTGATGAAACGCTTTAAAGCGCGTGCGCGTGGCCGTGGCGCTAAAATCTTAAAACCGTTTTCAGAGCTCACCATAGTTGTTCGCTCTGTAGAGGAGGCTTCCTAATGGGACAGAAAATAAATCCAATTGGTTTACGCCTCGGTATTAACCGCACGTGGGAATCTCGCTGGTATGCAAATACGAATGATTATGGTGATTTGTTACATTCAGACATCACAATGCGTAATTTTATTTTAAAAGAATTGAAAAATGCGTCGATTTCTCGTGTCATTATTGAGCGCCCACACAAAACATGTCGCATAACAATCCATACGGCGCGGCCAGGGATTGTAATCGGTAAAAAGGGTGCGGACATCGAAGTCCTACGCAAGAAGTTGTCAATATATGTTGACGGTGAATTGTTCATCAATCTTGTTGAAGTTCGCAAGCCTGAAATCGATGCTAATATCGTTGCGGACAGCATTGCTCAGCAACTTGAACGCCGTGTCTCTTATCGTCGTGCCATGAAGCGCGCCATGCAAACCGCTATGCGCATGGGTGCGCTTGGTTGCAAGATTAAAGTTGGTGGCCGTCTTGGCGGCATCGAGATTGCACGCTTCGAGCAATATCAAGAAGGCAGTGTGCCTTTGCATACACTTCGTGCTGATATTGATTACGGAACAGCGCGGGCAATGACCGCTATGGGTATTATCGGTATCAAAGTGTGGATCAATAAGGGCGAGATTATGGAACACGATCCATATGCTCATGACAAACGCATTGCTGAACAAGGTGGAACAGGTGGCAGTAGGCCGCAAGGTCAGCGCCCATCCGGTCAGCGAGGAGCTGGCGGGCGTCCGCAAGGGGCAGCTCAAGGCGCCAGAGGTGGAAGATAAGAGGTGGAAGATAATAGGCCGAGGGTTTTCCTCTGCTAATTAGGATATAAAGACATGTTACAGCCAAAACGTACAAAATTTCGCAAAGCCCATAAGGGCCGGATTAAAGGCATGGCCAAAGGTGGCACTGCGCTAAACTTCGGCTCATACGGCCTTAAAGCTCTTGAGCCAAGCCGTGTGACAGCGCGTCAAATCGAGGCCACGCGCCGCGCGATTACCCGTCACATGAAACGGGCTGGTCGTGTATGGATTCGGATTTTTCCAGACGTTCCCGTTACCAAGAAACCAACCGAAGTTCGTATGGGTAAAGGTAAGGGTTCTGTAGAATTCTGGGCGGCAAAAGTTAAGCCTGGTCGGATCATGTTTGAGATCGACGGCGTAAATGATGAAACTGCGCGCCAGGCTTTGACGCTCGGTGCGGCGAAACTGCCAATTAAATGTAAAATCGTCACAAGACCTGGCGAAGAGTAGAACGAGTAAGGAAAGTATCATGAACACGATAGACTTACGCAATATGAGCGAAGATCAACTCAGCGAAGAGCTGGTTAATCTTAAGAAAGAACAATTTAATCTGCGTTTTCAGCAGGCAACTAGCCAGTTGGAGAAGACCGGTCGCATCCGTATTGTGCGCCGTTCAATCGCTCAAATTAAAACCATTATGCGTGAACAAAAAAACGCTGAAGCGAAGAAGTAGGAAAAGCCATGCCAAGACGAATATTACAAGGTGTTGTGGTCAGTGATAAAGGCCAAAAAACTGTAGTGGTACGGGTTGACCGTACATATCTGCATCCTTTGCTACAAAAGACCTTGCGCAAGTCAAAGAAATACCATGCCCATGATGAAGACAATCAGTTTAAAACTGGTGATCAGGTGCGTATTCGCGAATGTCCGCCGAAATCAAAATTAAAACGCTGGGAAGTGGTAACTGCTTAGGTCCTTGACCTGGTTGTATATTTAAGAGGCCTGTTATGATTCAGATGCAAACAAATTTGGAAGTTGCTGATAACTCCGGTGCAAAACGTGTTCAGTGCATTAAAGTGCTGGGTGGTTCTCATCGACGTTATGCAAGTGTCGGCGATTTAATCGTCGTTTCCATCAAGGAAGCCGCACCACGTTCACGCGTGAAAAAAGGCGAAGTTCGCCGTGCAATCGTTGTACGTGTGAAAAAAGACATCATTCGCTCAGACGGAAGTGTCATTCGCTTTGACAGCAATGCTGCAGTTATTGTTAACAATAATGGCGAGCTTTTAGGAACAAGGATTTTTGGCCCAGTTCCTCGTGAATTACGGGCGAAAAACCAGATGAAAATAATTTCTCTAGCGCCGGAGGTTTTATAATGGCTGCGAAGATTAAAAAGGGCGATTACGTCCAGGTGATTTCCGGTTCTTTGAAGAACGGAAAAGGTAAAAAAGGCGAAGTTCTTAGGGTCTTTGCAAATGAAAACCGAGTTTTGGTTGCGGGTGTGAACATGGTAAAACGCCATGTGAAGCCAACCCAAAATGACCCAGATGGTGGCATCAAAACATTTGAAGCTCCTATAAGTATTTCAAACATAGCCCATTTAGACCCAAAAGACGGCAAGCCGACACGGGTTGGGTTTAAGACGCTGAAAGACGGTAAAAAAGTGCGCGTTGCTAGACGTTCAGGAGAAGTGATCGATGACTGATTCAAATGAGACAAGCCAGTATGAACCAAGCCAGTATGAACCAAGATTGGCGAAAAAATATCGTGAGAAAATTCGTACTCACATGAAAGAAAAGTTTGGTTATACCAATGAAATGCAAATTCCGAAGGTAACAAAAGTCGTTATCAATATGGGGGTTGGCGATGCAGTTGGTGACAGTAAGAAAACCAAAACGGCTATTGCGGATTTGGAACTGATAGCGGGTCAAAAACCTATCATGACGGTTGCTAAAAAATCTGTCGCGACTTTTAAACTGCGCGAGGGCATGAATATTGGTTGTAAAGTTACACTACGCCGCGAACAAATGTTTGAATTTATTGATCGCTTGACCAACATTGCGCTTCCACGTGTACGGGATTTTCGCGGATTGAACCACAAGAGTTTTGATGGCAATGGCAATTTCGCCATGGGCCTGAAAGAACAAATCGTGTTTCCTGAAATTAATTACGACAAAGTAGACACAATACGCGGTATGGACATTGTTGTTTGTACCAATGCAAAAACAGATGAAGAAGCAAAGGCACTACTGGCCGAGCTTGACTTTCCATTTAAGAAATAAGTCAAGCTAACGCAGTCGGCAAAGCGAGTCGCTAGCCTCGCAACAACGGAGAAAAAAATGGCAAAAGTAAGCGCAGTTGAGCGCAACGATAAAAGAAAAAAAATGGTAGCAAAATATGCTGCTAAACGTGCAGAACTTAAGGCAATAGCCCGCAATGCAGAACTACCTGTGGAAGAGCGTTTTGCTGCACAGTTAAAGCTCTCTAAATTGCCGCGCAATTCTGCGCCAACTCGTGTACGCAATCGTTGCCGTATTACTGGTCGTCCACGCGGTTATTACCGTAAAATGCAAATGTCCCGTATTGCCCTTCGTGAACTGGGTTCACAAGGTCTATTACCGGGTCTCGTGAAATCTAGTTGGTAGGAGGAATATATGTCTTTTAGTGATCCTCTTGGTGATATGCTCACCCGTATTAGAAATGCCCATTTACGCGGCAAGTCCAAATGCGATACGCCTGCCTCGAATTTGCGGGGACGCGTTCTTGATGTGCTTGAAAGCGAAGGTTATATTCGTGGTTATGCTTCCATTGAAAAGGATGGATTTAGGCATTTTGAAATTGAGCTTAAATATTTTGAAGGTGCGCCTGTTATCCGTAATATCCAACGCATTTCAAAACCTGGCCGTCGGGTATATTCATCCGTGAAAAGCTTGCCGCAAATTCGAAATGGTCTAGGTATTTCAATCCTTTCAACGCCCAAAGGCGTGATGTCAGATAATATTGCCCGCGCTGAAAATGTTGGCGGCGAAATTCTCTGCCAGGTATCATAGAGAAAGGGAGGAGTAAAATATGTCACGTATTGGAAAGAATCCTGTCACGGTGCCTGCTGGTATTACTTTAACCACGGACGGTCAAAAAGTCAGTGTCCAGGGCCCTAAAGGCACACTTGAATTTACAATTCCGTCTAACGTAACTGGTAAATTGGACGGGGAACAATTTGTTCTAACGCCAGTTAATACGAGCAAAGAAGCCCGTTCTATGTGGGGAATGTCCCGCACTATGGTTGCAAATTTGATTGAAGGTGTCACCAATGGGTACACAAAAAATCTTGAATTGCGCGGTGTTGGTTATCGGGCGCAAATGAAGGGGTCTACATTGAACCTACAGCTTGGTTTGTCTCATGATGTAAATTATGAAGCACCGGAAGGCATCAATATTGCCGTTCCAAAGGCCACAGAGATTAATGTTACCGGCATCAATAAACAGATGGTTGGACAAGTGGCTGCGGAAATTCGCGCATACAGAAAGCCAGAGCCGTATAAGGGCAAAGGTATTCGCTATGTGGGTGAATTTGTCCGTCAGAAAGAGGGTAAGAAGAAGTAAGATGAAAACAGCACAAGAAAAATTGAGACGCCGCGCTGAGCGTGTTCGTCGCCGCCTCAAAAAAAATGCGAACGGTCAACTACGACTGTCTGTGTACCGGAGTTCGAAAAACATCTCTGCCCAAATCATTGATGATAGCAAAGGTGTGACTTTGGCAAGCGCGTCCACTTTGGAAAAAGATCTGAAGAAATCAAAAGGCACCGATATTGCTGCCGCTGCGGTCATTGGTAAATTGATTGGTGAACGGGCCGGTAAAGCTGGTGTTAAACAAGTAATCTTTGACCGGGGCGGGTATTTATATCATGGCCGTGTTAAAGCACTCGCAGAAGCGGCCCGCGAGGCCGGACTTAAGTTTTAGGAGACGTTATGGCACGCCGTGATGATAAAAGAGGTAAACGTGACCGCGAAGAGCAAGACGATTTTGCCGAGAAATTGGTTCACATTAATCGCGTTGCAAAAACTGTAAAAGGTGGTCGCAATATGAGCTTTGCTGCACTTGTTGTAGTTGGCGATGGTAAAGGCCAAGTTGGGTTTGGCAAAGGTAAAGCGCAGGAAGTCCCTGAATGTATCCGCAAGGGTACGGAACTTGCGCGCAAAACCCTAATAAGGGTCCCTATGCGTGAAGGTCGTACATTGCATCATGATTGCAAAGGGCGTCATGGTGCAGGCAAAGTGCTTTTGCGGGCCGCGCCTCCTGGAACTGGTATCATTGCTGGTGGTCCAATGCGTGCGGTGCTTGAGAGCCTTGGTATGCAAGACGTTGTGGCGAAATCCACAGGTAGTTCAAACCCGTACAACATGGTTCGTGCCACATTTAATGCGCTAAAAGCACAAGAAAATCCACGGATGATTGCCGCTAAACGTGGTAAAAAAGTCGGGGACATTGTTGGTCGTCGTCGTGACGGCGCAGATTCAGCAACAGCTGGTGACAGCGCGGAAGCCTAATTAGGCAGAAGAAAAAGAGAAGTAGTATGGCCCAGAAAAAAGCAAAAAAGCAAGTGACAGTCACAGTTCGTCAAACAGGGTCTTCGACCCGCCGCCCACAAGATCAATATGCTACTTTGGTTGGCCTTGGTCTGGGCCGGATTGGCAAACAAAAAACATTGGAAGATACACCATCCGTGCGCGGCATGATCCGCAAAGTTGCACATATGGTAGAAATAGTTGAAGGCTAGCGAATAGGCTAGCCATACGGAGAATATGATGCGTTTAAATGAACTACAAGATAATCCAGGTGCTACCAAAGCACGTCGGCGCATTGGCCGTGGTATTGGTTCCGGCAAAGGCAAAACTGCTGGCCGTGGTGTCAAAGGTCAAAAGTCTCGCTCAGGTGTGACCATTGGCGGCTATGAAGGTGGTCAAATGCCTATCTTTATGCGTTTGCCAAAGCGTGGTTTTAACAAACCTAACCGCAAGAAATATGTGGAAGTGTCTATTCGGCGCTTGGGCCAAGCTATTGAAGCAGGTGTTTTGGATTTGAAAAAAGATGTTGATGCCAATGCATTGGTTGCTGCGGGTGTTATCCGTCGTGCTCATGATGGTGTGCGTTTGCTTGGTTCGGGTAAATTGTCTGTAGCCGTAAAGTTGACCGTTTCATATGCGACACCTGGTGCGCAAAAAATTGTTGAAAAAGCCAAAGGCTCCGTGACGATTTCTGAAGTTAAGCCTGTGGTTCAGAAGCCAGAAGAAAAAACAGAAGCACCAAAAGCCGAAAAGCCTGCGACGAAAAAAGAAACTGCGCCCAAAGCCAAGAAGCCTGCAGCGAAAAAGGCTCCGGCTAAAAAAGCGGCAACAAAGCCAACTGCGAAAAAAGAACCCGCTAAAAAAGCGGCAACAAAGCCTGCGGCGAAAAAAGCACCCGCTAAAAAAGCACCCGCTAAAAAAGCTGAGACTAAGAAGCCTGCACCTAAAAAATCATAAAGCTAAAAATAGTTATGTAATCTTTTGGGAAAGATAATACGAGCCGATAACAAAGGAAGGCCTTTAAAACTGTAACAAACTCCCCATATGTGGAGCTATTGCAATAGGGAAAATTATAATGGCGTCTGCATCGGAACAACTCGCACAGAACCTTAGCTTTGGTACATTTGGTAAAGCTAAAGAACTACAAAAACGCATTTTATTCACAATTATGGTGCTTGTTGTCTACCGTATCGGTACATTTATCCCTGTACCAGGTGTTGATATGGCGGCTTATTCACAAGTCTTTACAACAGGCGGACAAGCGGGCGGCGGAGCAGGTCTTTTGACCCGAATGAATATGTTCGCGGGCGGCGCGGTTGAGCGAATGGCAATCTTTGCCCTTAATGTTATGCCGTATATTACGGCATCGATTATTATGACGCTGATGAAAGGGTCTATCCCGAGCCTAGTTGCGCTTGATAAAGACGGCGAGCAGGGGCGCAAACAAATCAACCAATACACACGTTATTTAACCGTATTTTTAGCGGCGTTTCAGGCGTTTGGCATCGCAAGGCTCTTGGAATCGCAAAATTTTGTTTATAATCCGGGCGCATTTTTCGAAGCAACGGCTGTCATAACTCTCGTGGGGGGTACGATGTTCCTGATGTGGCTTGGTGAGCAAGTGACTGCGCGCGGTATAGGGAATGGTGTTTCTCTGATTATTTTGGCTGGTATTGTTGCCGAGTTACCTAAGGCTATTTTTCACGTGTTCAACCTAAATGCTATTGGATCATTATCGGCTGGATTGATGCTAATGATTATCATTATGGGCGTTGGTTTGGTTGGTTTGATTGTATATGTCGAACGGGCACAGCGCCGACTTTTGGTACAATACCCAAAACGTCAAGTTGCTGGTGGTAAAATGTTTGGTGGAGATAGTTCGTTTTTGCCTCTGAAACTTAATGCTGCTGGTGTTATTCCGCCAATTTTTGCGTCGTCTATTTTGCTCTTACCAGCGACAGCAGGTACATTTATTGCCGAAGACGCACCGGGATGGGTGCGACAAATTTTATCGCAAACCGGGTATGGTTCTCCAATATATTTGGTGCTTTATACTTTGTTGATTATTTTCTTCTGTTTCTTTTATGTGCCTTATGTTTTTAAGCCTGAAGATACGGCTGATAATTTACGTAAACACGGTGGGTTTTTACCCGGTATTCGCCCAGGCGCACGGACTTCAGAATATTTGCAATACGTTCTTAACCGGTTGACATTTGTCGGTGCGATTTATGTGGCCTTTGTTTGCGTGTTGCCGGAATTTGCAATTGCGCAGTCTGGCGGGAAAATACCACCAAGTGTTGCCATGCTTATTGGCGGCATGTCCTTATTGATTATTGTGTCCGTAACTTTGGACACAGTTGCACAAGTTCAATCCCATTTGGTTGCGCATCAATATGAAGGCTTGATTAAAAAGTCCCGTATGGGCCGCAGACGCAAAAAATAGGGGATTTGGTTCTATGAATATCATAATGTTTGGTCCACCGGCTGCTGGTAAAGGCACACAGGCAAAACTGCTGACGGCGCAGCGCGGATTGATACAACTTTCCACTGGCGATATGTTGCGTGCTGCCCGTACTTCTGGCTCGGATCTTGGCAAAAAGGTTGCTGGAATTATGGATAGAGGTGATTTGGTGTCTGACGAAATCGTAATTGCGCTCATTGAAGAGCAATTGGATTTGAATAAAGATGCGTCTGGTTTTATATTTGATGGTTTTCCGCGCACAGTTGAGCAAGCCAAGGCGTTAGATAAATCGTTGCAAGCCCGTGACCAAGAGGTCAACGGTGTTGTGCGGTTATGTGTAGATGACAATGTGCTTTTGGGCCGCGTTGAAAAACGTTTCAAAGAAGAAGGCCGCAAAGACGACAATGCCGAGAGTTTTAAAATACGGCTTGGAAATTACCATGAACAAACGGCACCATTGCTCCCTTATTATGCGGCACAAGGAAAATTAACCGAAGTCGATGGTCTCGCAGAAATAGATACAGTCGCATCCGCCATTGCCCAAGTGTTGGATATGCAAAAAACAGACGTGGAATCATCCACAAAACCTTGGTGGAAGAGGATTTTTGGGGGCTAAACCTGTTACGGGGATAGTCATGAGATTAACAAGAAAAAGTGACGTTTTAAGGTAATTGTAAGGTTGACCTTGGCGTCCAAGAGGATATAACTACCCGCTTTCGCGGAATCTGTCGAAATACGGGTCTCTCTATGGCTAATCATAATGTGTTTAGTCATGTGGGGCGTGTGGTCATTTGAATAAAGTTATTTGAGACAAGTGGCTAAAGTCATTTGAGACAAAGATGGTACTCGCGAACAAAGATTACTAAAGGAGAGCCATTGTGGCACGTATTGCAGGTGTAAACATACCAACTAACAAGCGCGTAATTATCGCGCTTACATATATTCATGGCATTGGCCCCGCGAAATCTTTGGAGATTTGCGAAAAGGTTGGCGTCGAAGACACGCGCCGGGTTCAAGATCTCAGCGATGCTGATATTGCAAACCTACGTGATGCTATTTCAGATGATCATATTGTAGAAGGTGATCTACGCCGTCAGACATCAATGAACATCAAGCGTTTGATGGATATGGGGAATTACCGTGGTTTGCGTCATCGCCGTGGACTACCTGTTCGCGGACAACGCACACATACGAATGCACGAACTCGCAAAGGCCCAGCAAAGGCCATTGCCGGTAAAAAGAAATAGGGTAGGTCAAAATGGCTAAAGAACCGGGTCGCGTCCGTCGCGCTAATAGAAAAAACATCACATCAGGTGTAGCGCATATCAATGCGACTTTTAATAATACTATGGTCACAATTGCAGACGCCCAAGGCAATGCAGTTGCTTGGTGTTCTGCTGGTGCAATGGGCTTTAAGGGTTCGCGTAAGTCTACACCATATGCAGCACAAGTTGCGGCTGAAGAGGCCGCACGTAAAGCAGCAGACCACGGCATGCAAACTTTGGAAGTTAACGTTAATGGCCCTGGCTCTGGCCGTGAAAGCGCAGTTCGCGCCTTACAGGCTGCGGGCTTTACGATAACGACTATTCGTGATGTCACACCCATCCCGCACAATGGCTGTCGTCCGCCTAAGCGCCGCAGAGTCTAAGAAGAGTCTAAAAAGAGTCTAAAAGAGTTTAGTATGAGTTTAAGAAGCTTAAAAAACGCCTGAAAAGCGTTTACCTAATTCAAAGCTTTAATTTACAAGAGGTATTCAAGTGATTGAAAAAAACTGGCAAGAACTAATCCGTCCTATCAACCCTGAAGTTGAGCCTGGTCGTGTTCCTGAGAGACAAGCTACGATTATTGCCGAGCCGCTAGAACGTGGTTTTGGCATGACTGTTGGTAATGCGCTTCGCCGCGTATTGCTGTCGTCCCTGCAAGGCGCAGCCGTAACATCCATCCAAATTGATGGCGTTGTTCACGAATTTACATCTATTCCTGGTGTGCGTGAAGATGTTACCAATATTGTTCTCAATATGAAAGGCCTAGCCGTGCGTATGCACTCTGAAGGGCCAAAGCGTTTGCTTCTTAAAAAATCTGGCGCAGGCCCTGTCACGGGTGCCGATATTGAAGAAACAGCGGACGTAGAAATCCTAAACCCTGATCATGTTATCTGTACCATGGACGAGGACACAGACCTACGTATGGAACTGACCGTAAATACAGGCAAAGGCTATGTAGCTGCGTCTGAATTACGTCCTGAAGATGCGCCGATTGGCCTCATCAGTATCGATGCTCTTTACAGCCCGGTTACACGCGTGACTTACCGCGTGGAAAACACCCGTGAAGGCCAAGTTCTTGACTATGATAAATTGTTGATTGACGTCGAAACGAACGGTGCCGTAACACCTGAAGATGCCATTGCTGTGGCTGCTCGGATTTTACAAGACCAGTTCCAAGTCTTCGTCAACTTTGACGATCCAGAAGACATTGGTCGCGGCGAAGAAAAAGACGAGCTTGATTTCAATCCTGCTCTATTGCGCAAAGTTGATGAGTTGGAGCTTTCCGTTCGTTCTGCGAATTGCCTGAAGAACGACAATATCGTTTATATTGGTGATTTGATCTTGAAATCAGAAGCAGAAATGCTGCGCACACCTAACTTTGGCCGTAAATCTCTCAACGAGATTAAAGAAGTGTTGGCTGCTATGGGTTTGCATCTTGGAATGGACGCGCCAAACTGGCCGCCTGAAAATATCGAAGAACTCGCCAAGAAATACGACGACCACTACTAAGCCTAATTAGCCCGGAAACGGGAAACAGAACAAGGAATATCGCCATGCGCCACCGCATTGCCCATAGAAAACTCAATAAGACGAGCTCGCACCGTAAGGCGATGTTTGCTAATATGTCATCAAGCTTGATTGAACACGAGCAAATCGTCACAACTTTGCCAAAAGCCAAAGAGCTACGCCCGTTCGTGGAAAAGCTCATTACTTTGGCTAAAAAAGGTGATCTTGGCTCGCGCCGTATCGCGATTGCGCGTACACGTAACCAGGAAATGAGCAAGAAATTGTTCGATGTTTTAGGCCCGCGCTATAAAGACCGCCAAGGCGGTTATATACGCATTATGAAGGCAGGCTACCGCTACGGTGACAACGCGCCAATGGCTGTTATCGAATTCGTAGACCGCGACGAAACCGCCAAAGGCGCCGGCGACCGCGCCCGTGTCGAAGCCGAGGAAACGGCTGAAGCCTAAACTTGCTTCTAGAGCACTCCACTTTAATATGGAACCACTTTGATGGGATGAGATTTGTTTTTTGGTAAGGCGCGGCTCGAAGATCGGGGCTTTAGCCCCGGTCAAGGGACGCAACGCAATCCAAAAAACAAAGATCGCCCAAGCCACA
>JAJFFN010000029.1 GCA_021776635.1 Robiginitomaculum sp. | reverse complement strand
GGAACCACTTTGATGGGATGAGATTTGTTTTTTGGTAAGGCGCGGCTCGAAGATCGGGGCTTTAGCCCCGGTCAAGGGACGCAACGCAATCCAAAAAACAAAGATCGCCCAAGCCACACGTAAGATATAGTAAATATGTGTTATCTTGGTTATTCTGGTCACCCGATTTTGCACCCGCAGGGCACAAGACCCCGTGAATGTGTCGCTGTTTCCTAACGGTCCCGAAAGCAAAAATGGGGCACCGCGTCGGAAACACCTCCTGTTCACGGAACAAACTCGGGCGCTCAAAGTGATTCCATATTAAAGTGGAGTGCTCTAGCTCAGCCGTGAAGCCTTAGGGCGTTGCACGGTATGCTCATTTGCGTTTTAAAAGAAGACAAAACCCTTTCGGGTATTTTTAAATTAGTTCTTGACATACCTATGATGTAAATGTACCCATAGCACAAATGGTACAATAAATAGACAACTAGGTATAATACATCATGGAAATAAGCATTGATATTGATAGTGCAGAGTCATTGTTTGCCCAGCAAATAGAGCAGATAAAGCGAGCTATTCAAAAGGGGTAAATTCTTGCGCGAGATCAACTCGCGTCTATTCGGCAACTCGCAAATGATCTGGAGATGAAAAATAAAACGGTAGCAAAGAACGACCGTTTGTTTGAGCGCGAACATTGCCTACGAAAACAAGGCTGAATAGCTGAGTAGTCGAGTCGGAACTATACCTGTCAAGTCCATGCCTAGTTACATTTTACAACTAATAAATAAGGAACAGGAAAATGATAAAACAAAAATTGATTTGGGCTATGATCCACATTCTCACAAGTGCAATGATATCAATCACTATGGCTCCTAGCGCTATAGCTGCCCCTGAGAGTGAAAAAACAACTGAGCTCGAAATTCGCCTTGCACAGCTTTCAAGTAGGCTAGAGGAAAAGCGTATAGAACACCATATTCCTGGCATGGCGATAGCGGTGGTGCAAGATGACAAAGTAATTTTTGCGCGTGGTTTTGGCGTTTCTGATCTTGTTACAAAAAAGCCCGTTACGAAAGATACACTTTTTGGTATTGGCTCCACAACCAAAGCCTTTACTTCAACATTAATAGGCATGCTCGTTGACGACGGTAAGATGGAGTGGGATGATGCAATAACAAAATATATTTCGTATATGAAGTTCCCATTAAACAATCCGGATGATTACGTTACTATACGTGATATGTTATCCCACCGAACAGGATATTCTAGAAATGATATTTTGTGGGCAAATGGAGCTGTTAGTCGTGCTGATATACTTCGCAATGCTATTAAGGCTAAATCCTCGTCCGGTTTTCGCAAAGCATATAATTATAACAATGTTATGTTTCTTGGCGCCGGAGTAGCGTCAGCAAAAGCATCAGGTGGTGACTGGGACAATCTATTAGAGCAAAGAATACTAAAGCCGCTTGGGATGGAGAATACGAATTCTCGTTATGAGGATGCTCAGGGAAGCTCTAACCTTTCTAGTGGTTACGTTTGGCACGAGGAAACGCAGGAGTACCAACAACTGCCAATGCGAAATATCAATAATGTTGCGCCAGCAGGAGCAATTAATTCTACTATTATGGACATGTCTAAATGGCTGCGTTTTCAATTGGCAGGTGGTACTTTTGAGGGGAAACAGTTGATTAGTAGGTCGCAATTGTTGGAGGCGCGTAAACCGCAAATTAAAGTGTCTAGCGGTGTAGATTACGGTCTTGGCTGGTTCCTTCGCGAATGGCAAGGGCAGCCTGTCATTGAACACGGCGGAAGTATTAACGGCTTTGCGGCTGAGGTGGCTTTACTACCTGAATCCGATCTTGGTTTTGTATTGTTAACCAACGTAACTTCAACGCCGTTGCAACAAGAATCAATGAATATCATTTGGAGCTCATTGCTTGGTGAAGATGCTCCACAAAAGAGTTCAGAATATTACGAAGAATTTGTTGGTGAATATATCGCAAATTTTGGTCCATTTAAGGATGCCACCTTTACTTTTTTAGTCAAGGATGGTGTGCCAGCGCTCGATGTACCAGGGCAGACAGTTTATGAGCTTAAGGATCAAGATGCGTCTGGTAAATGGAAATTCGCAATTACTGATACTATTGCTATTTCGTTTGATAGAGGGGCAGATGGTAAAGTTAAGACCCTGCGCATGCATCAAGAGGGAATGAATTTTGAATTACCGCGTAAAGGTGTGCCGGTAGTTGCGGAAATTGATCCGGCCAAATTTCAAAAATATCTTGGAAGTTATCAGACAAATATATTCGACGGGAATGTTGAGGCAATAATACAAAACGGGCGTCTCGCATTGGATATACCAAACAAAATGGTTATTGAGTTACATTTGCCAGGTGAAGATGGGCGCAGGCAAGCTCGAATAAGACCACAGATGAAAGTAGACTTTGATATAAACGAAAAAGGTACTGTTACTGCTCTGCACTTGTACAGAAACGGCAAGAAAATGGACACGGCTCCGCGTGTTATTGAAAAGAGCAGAGAGATGCCTACGGTACAGGATATTCTAATCTTGCGTCAAACGGAAAGCCGTAAAGCTGCATTAATGAAGTCGGGTGGATTTAAGCTAAGTGGTAAGATCGCAATGCTACAAGCAGGAATTTCTGGAGAAATAACCTCGACCTTTTTGGGTTCTGATTTCTATCGTGTTGATATTAATCTTGGCAAATACGGAACGATTCATACGGCATATAATGGTAAAACTGGAGCCTCGATGGGTCTTCAGCCCTATACTGAGTATAAGGATAAATACCTTGAGCAGATTAAAAAAGATCACCCAGCAGTTGATATTGACTGGCGGGATTTTTATGTGAACACAGAAGTCACTAAGGTAAGGAAAATTGAAGGCAGAGATATTTATATCCTTAAATTACGAGGTGGAAAAACGCCTCCTGTAACACTACATATTGATGCGGCGACTGGTGATATCCTTAAGCGAAAAACGCGACTATTAGTGCCCGGAATCGACGGTGTAAAAGTCACTGTGCTTTATGAAGACTATAGAGAGGTTCATGGCCTGCGCTTACCATTCAAGATAACATCTAGCAACAAATTGAACGGCACTACTGTGATGAAATACGATACCATAGAGGCTAGTTTGGAGCTCGATCCGGACTTATTTGTTCTCAAGGAGTAATAGAAGTAGATGACGGAGTTAGTTATTTTGAATACGGTGTTAACGAGGGGCATCAGCCATTAGCAGCTGACCAATTATTGCACCAATTTGCATGTCATTTATCTGGCCAAAATGGCTCAGGACTAGACTGCCGGCCTTGTCAATGATCAACATGCTCGGGGTACCGCGCAATTGGTATTTTTCCATGGTCATGGGTATTGTGCCGCTTTTAGACGGCTTATCAATGGCGACAGGAAACGGTATTTTAAATTCGTGTATGAATACTTCCAAAGCTTTTTTGTCCATGACTTCATGATGTTCAAAAACAGTGTGCAGACCTATAACTTGAACGTCCTTACCAGCAAAATTTTCATAAATTGTCTTGGCTTGTTGCGTGCCGTGCATGACACATCCTGGGCACAGCATTTGAAATGTATGTACGACAACAACCTGCCCCTTGAGCTCTGCCAACGTCAATGGTGTTTTCGTATTGAGCCAGTCTGAGACTTCTAGGGGCGGGGCTTTCTTGTTCAAAAATGACATAAGATGTCCTATCATTTTGGGAAAACCCTAGGAATAATATCTAGAGTTAAAATCTAAGGTTATACCCTAGGGTTTTCCTTCGCTGCAGCGGTCTTTATTGATGAAAGCTAATGGTTGGGTTTTCCTGGCAAACTTAAATCACCAGATGCAATTTTTTTCACGTCAATAACACAGAGTAGCGGCGCATGAATGTTAACGTTAACCCGTAGACCAGCCGTAACGCCATCAAAACCTGCATTGCTAACCACTGATATATCTTTAAACGGAACGCGGATTTCGATAGTGTCTGCGTCAAGGCTTGGTTTCCACTCCGGACTATCGAGAAGGATTGGTAGCCCGGGCCAGGTTTTTGGTAGTCTTGGCTTTGTACCTTCTGGAATATCTACAACGCCCAGCGCACCTGCACCGCACTGCTCATTTGGTTGTAGTACAACCCAGTGACTATGCCAAAGTCCACCGTCATTAGAATTATCCCCGTCTTTGTTTTCATCGTAGAGCGGCGTGTCGTCAAAATCTGGATGTGAAGTCGCGACGAGGGCAAGAATACCGGCGTCCTTTTCAAAGCCAACTTCATAGCTGTTGATTGTTGTTGGCCAGACATAGGCGTAGACTTCGGCTCCGCCAAGTTGCCCAGTGGGAGCAGGTTTTGCCTGTCCAGCTATGCCCGAAACTGACATATGAAATAGAGCTTCACTTTCGTTTGTGGTTATTTTTGTGTGCACTATATCAAACGGCGCAAGAACATTTGCATCAGATTCTGTCTGAATACCACCGCTATGGGGTTTGTGTGCAGGCTTTTGAGTGGGCTCTTCCGTCTGGGTAGATGGCCTGTCCGAGCATGCAGACAGCAGCAAGCCGGCAATGGCCAAGGACGCGAATAATTTATTATTGGTAGATTTTAGCATGAAAACTCCTTCAATGGTAGTATCGTCTCGATACCATAATGTAATTGCAGATAATTAATTTGTCAATGAAGTATTTAGTCGATACTATATGGGGGTGAAAACAAACCAGTTATACGATTATACTGAACGCCTTAGCGAGGTGATGCGCGTCAGCGCCCGGAATGTAGGGGCTAAATATGGGCTACAGCCAGTTCAAATTCAGGTTTTACGTTATCTTTCCTTATGTAATCGGTTTTCAGATACGCCTATGGGGATCACGGAATATTTAGGCCTGACCAAGGGTACAGTTTCTCAAACTTTGAAAGTTCTGGAGAAGAAAGACTATATTACCAAGTGCGCGGATGATTTGGACAAGCGAATTGCTCATATAAAATTAACGCAAGCGGGTAAAGGTTTGCTAAATGATATTGTGCCGCCGCCCGGCTTTAAAGCTGCTTGCGCTCGCCTGACTGATGAACAAAGCGCGGCTCTCGGCGACGTGCTTGAACAATTTTTATTGCAACTTTTGCAAACCAATTCCATGAAAACCTTTGGATTGTGCTACACATGCCGCTATAATAAAAAACAAGACGCTGGAAATTATATGTGTGCACTACTCAACATCGATCTGAGCCTTGACGATACCCAGCTGATTTGCCGTGAGCATGTTTTAGAACACATTTAATTGAAAAACCCAAAGTCTTGCTTTTGTATAGTGTGAGGAAAACCTATGAAGTTGCGACATATAGAAATATTTCACGCCGTTTATAGATATAAATCAGTAAGTGAGGCCGCACGTAAACTCAATATCTCACAACCAGCCGTTAGCAAGGCGCTCCAACATGCTGAAGACCAGATCGGGTTTGCCTTGTTTACGAGGACGGGGCGAGGGCTAGTGCCAACAGAGCAAGCCCATTTATTGTTTGACGAGGTCAGCAAGGTTTATGCCGGTATGGCACGGGTGCAAAGAACCAGCCAAGACTTACGAAAAGCGCTCAGTGGCCGGCTAAAAATCTCAACTGTTACAGGTTTGGGATATGAAATTTTACCGCGAGCAGTCGCCCGTGTACGCAAATCCAAACCGGCAACAACATTTGAATTACAAACCTTGCATTATAGCGATTTAATCGCATCATTACGGGAATTTGACACGCATATTGGTCTTGTATTTGATGCGCCGGGGCATGCAGGCCTAGTGCGCAAATTTATGGGAAAATGCGAATATGCATGCGTTTACAAAAAACATAGAATGCGTAAAGTTACCGGGCGTCTACCGCTGAAACGTGTTATAAAGCACGATGTTATTACTTTAAATCCGAGCGGCCCGCTCGGCGGTAAATTGTGGGAAGAAATTAACAGTACAGGTGAAAACCTAGAAGCCATTATCGCCGCTGAGTCCTGTTTCGTTGCAAAAAACCTTGCCGCGCATGATGTTGGCATAGCAATCGTTGACGAGTTTACTGCAAGTGCATCAAGTGATGAGGATTTATGTTTTGCAAAACTTGATCCTGGGATAGACATAGAGGTCCATGCTTTGTATCTTGAGGCACACCCGCTCTCGGCATCAGCAAAAGCCTTTTTAGCGGCCTTCAAAGCCGAACTGGATTTGTGGCAAAGCCAGCATGTGGATCACAATAGGGGCGATTTATGAAATTACGCCATATAGAGGTTTTTCATGCCATATATTTAACCGGTTCTGCAAGCGGTGCAGCGCGAGCCTTAAATGTATCACAACCAGGTATCAGCAAGGTGTTAAAACATGCAGAAGATACGCTCGGTTTTAAGCTGTTCGACCGCCGTAAAGGCCGCTTGGTGCCAACTGAAAAGGGAATTATCCTGTTTGAACAAGTCGAGCCGGTATTTAACAAATTTACCGAACTAAAATCATTTGCAAGTCAATTGGCCGACAACAAAAAAGGACATATAAGATTTGCTATGACGCCAGCCTTTGGTCTCGAAATAGGGCCAAAGGCTTTGGCGCAATTTTCGACTCAAAATCCAGATATAACTATTGAGGTTGAAACCCTACACAGCATGGAAATCATTAAAGCCCTGCAAAAGCGAACAATAGATATAGGCATGATATTTGGTGCGCCCAACATTCCCGGTATACGTACAACTGTAATTGGGCGCACAAAATTTGTTTGCTTGGCTCCGCTTAGCTATAAACTCCCTAATAAAGACGCAATAAAGTGTAGAGATATCGAAACATTTCCACTGATCACATTAAACGAAAAAAGCGTGCTTGGGCGTCTATTGGCCAACAAATTAAGCAAAGCGTTTGAGCGAAATGTAAATTCGCGGATTGTTGTTGAAACTTATTATATAGCCAAACAACTTGTCAGGCAGAATGCTGGTGTCGCCATCATTGATAAAATAACTGGCTTTTCAGAGATGACGACGGACGTTCAGTACAAAGATATTTTAGATTTGGTTGATATTAAGGTCTGCATCGCAACACGTGCAAATGAACCGTCATCGGATGACCGCAATAACTTTATTAATGCCCTACGCAGAGGCACGCAGCAATTTTTGAAAAAAACTATTCCGTCACGCGAATAAATATAAACAATACATCATATATAACCACAGGTTATATATGATGTATTTATTGGTATTTGACCAACCTCTCACTAAATAGTTAAATTACGTGAACATGTAAAACCAAGGGGATATTATGAAACATGCATCAATCAACAAAGCTCTGTTGCTTTCATCAGCACTTATAGCTTTAAGCTCACAGGCGTTCGGTCAAGCATCTGATGACGAAATTATCGTCACAGGTACTCATGTTAAAGGCGCTAGCGTCACGGCAACTTTACCTGTCGTTGTTATGGGGCAAGATGATATAGACGGTATCGGTAGCTTTGACGGCGACGATCTTATTCGCTCCATACCAGGTCAAGGCGAAGTCGATTTTCGCGATGATAACAATAACACGGTTAATAACTCTCGCGGTGATATTTCCTCAATCAATTTGCGTTCGCTTGGGCCTGGCAATACACTTGTCTTATTAAATTCCCGCCGTGTTGTGAACCATCCGGGTACACAAACTAAGAACCTTGTTCCGGCAGTGGTCGCCAATATGAATGCTTTACCGGTTGCGGGTATCAGACGGGTTGAGGTGCTGAACGACGGTGCATCCGCTCTTTATGGTTCAGATGCAGTTGCCGGTGTTTTTAACTCTGTTTTAAAAGATAACTTTGAAGGGCTAACAACGTCATTTAGAGCTACCAAAGCAGAGCATACAGGCCTCAATGAGCAACAATTAACCGTTAATTACGGTAAAAATTTCAACGATGATCGCACCAATATTTCTTTTGCGGGTAGTTACGCCTTACGCAATGGTTTGAACTCGGATGAATTGGCATTGTCAGCTAATTCTGATACGCGGTCTTTGCTCATTGGTACCAGTTTTGAGGGCGACACGTCATTTGATAATCGTCACACCAGAACCGCTTGGGGTCAATTCACCCTTCGTACAAGTAGTAGCACAAGGGTTCGTCAAAATGGTACAACTCTGACGAATTCAAGTGGACGCTTCCACATTCAGCCTGATACATTTGCTGGCTGTCGTGGGACAACAGCAACAGATTTGTCTACGCCAGGGATTTGTATTGATGACAGCTCGCTTGATCGTGATTTACGCCACAACCGTGGTGCGGATCGGTCTTTAATTTCCGATAGAAAACGGTTTAACGGCTTTTTATTCCTCAATCATGAGCTTAATAATACGACCGAGCTTTACGGTGAAATGGGCTATTACCGCGCTGAAACAGACGCAACCATCGAAGCAATCACGCCAATTTCTAGCGGCGATATTGTCGTTCCAAGAAATAATTACTGGAACCCATTTGGCCCGGTTAACTTTTCTGATGGTACACTTAATCCCAACCGCTTACCTGGTCTGACTAATGTGCCGATTGAGGGTTTACCAGTATTTGTTGATGGTGCTCGTTACCGCTTGACCGAGCTCGGCAAGCGTAATGTCAATGTTGTGAATACAACATTTCGCGGACTTGTTGGCGCGCGCGGCGAATTTGGCGGCTCTGGTTTTACCAGTGGCTGGGAATGGGATAGCGCTGCACTTTATTCACGAGCAAGAACTACAGATGTAACCGACAATCGTGTGTCGTCGACATTATTTGCTGCAGCATTGGACAATGAAACACCAGATGCCTTTAATGTGTTTAATGGTGCGGATCCGAACAATCCAAATTCACTGGACAGTACCACAAATCCACAAAGTGTCATTGATACTTTTTTAATTGATGTGGAGAGGCAAAGCACGACAGAGCTTGCTTTGTTCGATTTTAAAGTCTCAAAAGGTGATCTTTTTGAGCTGCCAGCTGGTTCTATCGGGGCGGCCTTTGGTGTCGAAGCAAGATACGAATCCTATGATGAAGACCGTGATGATCGTCTTGACGGCACCATTACCTTTACCAATCCGGTCTCTGGCCAATTTACCGCCAGTGATGCTATGGGGTCATCACCAACATTTGATTCTAACGGGTCGCGCGAAGTATTTTCTGCTTTTGGTGAATTGCTTATTCCGATTGTTGGCTCAGACCAAAATATTCCGTTCATGCAGAATCTCAACCTGCAATTAGCTGGTCGGATTGAAGACTTTTCAGATGTAGGCTCCAGTGGTTTTAAGCCGCGTGTATCAGGTTCTTGGTCTGTATTTGATTGGTTGAAGGGTCGTGCTTCTTGGTCTGAAGGTTTCAGAGCGCCGAACTTGCCACAGCTTAATGAGCTTGGTGTAGCAAGGTCCAACACAAATGAAGATAGCATTAATTGTGAAATCGGTGTTAGAAATGGTACATTTGCCAATTTTGCAGCTTGTAGCGGTTTTACCGAAACGCGTGAAGAACGCCGTGATGGTAACAAAAACCTGACGCCTGAAGAAAGCGAAAACTTTACCTTTGGTTTGGTTTTAGATCCGGTAAGCCTTTCAGGTGGCCTCGATTTTCTTAATGGTTTCACCGCGACAATTGACTGGTGGGACATTAATCAAGTCGACCTTGTTGGCATATTTGGTGGCAGTAATCATGTAGACCTTGACTATGCTTTACGCGTACAAGGGTCTTCTAATCCAAATGTCGTTCGTGCTGCCCCTACCGCCGACCAAATTGCCTTCGCTGCAGGCACTGGGATTGATCCGGTTGGTGATATTTTGTTCATTAGCGATCAATATCTTAACCTGTTACCTCGTGATGCGCGTGGTGTTGATTATGCGATTTATTATAATATCGACGATACGGCAATCGGTGACTTTAATATTAAGGTCAATGTCTCGAGAATGAAGCAATTGTTTGTGCAGCCATCTCCTAGAGCAAATATTGTCAACGATGCTGTTGATGCTGGATTGATTGATCCGTCTATTTCAATTTCTGGTTCTGGTAGCTTGATAGAGCGAAACGGGACACCTAAATACAGCGCTTCTGGTAATGTCACATGGCGTCACCAAAGTGGTTTTGGAGCTGGTGTCCGTGTCAACTATGTCGGTAAATTTATCGATACTGGTGCGGGTTTAGATGTTAACGGTGAGCCGCACCGGATAAAGGACTGGGCGACAGGCAATGTCTATGTGCAATATGAAAGTGATAGAGAGGGTATATTCTCTGACTCGCGTATTCGCTTTGGTATCAATAATGTCACCGATGAAGCGCCGCGTCATGACGACGAAATTAGAGGGTTTAAATCCTCCATGCACTCGGGACGTGGACGGGCATTTTACATCGATATAACCAAAAGGTTTAACTAAAAAACAAAAGCCCGGCACGTGAATAACGTGTCGGGTTTCATTTTGCTACTGGCAAGCTGAAGCACAATTACTTGAAATAACAACTGAAGTAAAACAGGCAGAACGGTAGTTTTGTGTGAGCGGTGAAACTTTGCATAAAGCAAGGAAGATTTGGAGAGAATGTGAAAATACTTGTGTTGGGAGCTGGTATCGTTGGAGTTACAACAGCACATGCGCTTGGCCGTTTAGGGCACGAAGTTTTAGTTATTGACCAGGCAGACAGCGTCGCCTCCCAAGCCAGTCATGCTAATGGTGCACAACTTGCTTATAGTTATGTTGATCCATTTGCTAATTTGGCTACCCTCAAAAATATTCCAAAATACATGTTAGGGCGAGACGGTGGCATTCGGTTGCGTTTAGCAAAAAATTTAAGTTATTATATGTGGGGACTTGAATTTTTACGCAATTGCACGCCGGAAAAAACTAAAGCGAATATGCAGGTCATGCTAGAGCATGCCCAGAGGTCTAAAGAGGCAATGGAACGGCTTTGCTCTGAAGTCTCAAGCTCTGATTTATCAGACTCTGAATTACAGGGCGGCGCAATCCTGGCTAAGGGTGCGGGAAAAATAATATTAGCTCGAAATTCTGAAGAAATGCAAAAATTTAATGAATCTGCAGAGCTGAAAAAGTCTTATGGATTTGATGTTGAAATGCTGGATAAAGCTGGCTGTATCAAGCGCGAACCTGCACTAAGCTCGTGGCGCGGGGAATTTTGCGGTGGTATATTTGCGCTCGGCGACAAAGTCCTAGATCCACTGGCTTTTTGCAAAAAAATACAAACCATTAGTGAGACTAAATTCAAAGTTAAATATCATTTCGGCCAAAAAATAATAAAGCTGGTCCGTCAAAACAATGAAATCACAAACGTGCAAACTGATAAAGAAATGTTCAACTGTGACGCCGTTATTACCTGTTTGGGTTCGGGAGCGAACAAGGTTTTAAAAACGGTTGGGAAGAAATTCCCTATATATCCAATGCGCGGCTACAGCCTAACTTTGCCTACAACGAACCAATTGCCAAAGATGAGCATTACGGACCCTATAAGAAAAATTGTATTTTCTAATTTAGGCGATGAAATTCGCATCGCAGGATTTTTAGACGCTAATTTACCTGAAGCAAAAATTGATTTACGCGGACTAACCTTACTGGACACGGCACAGAACCTCTGGCCTGATATAGCCAATTATGACGGCGAGGATAATTTATGGTCGGGCTTGCGGCCAATGACACCCTCTGGCATACCAATAGTGAAGGCAAGTTCAATTGGCGGACTATATTATAATATCGGTCACGGCTCATTAGGGCTAACATTGGCGATGGGCAGTGCTGAGCATATTGCACAATTAGTTGGCCAATCCTTACGTAATTCTTCGGCGGTAGGAGTAGAGAAAAAACATGTATTGGCATCGTAAAATTTTACTAGTTCTAGTATGTACCTTATTTGCGAACTGCGCCACAATTCTCGCTACACAACCGTCTACATCTGAAATAGCAAATGCGCTTTGCCAGAATGAAACAGCGGCGATAGATGTAAATTTCCCAGCGTCGCGAGCCAATAACTGCCAAATAAAATCAGCAACATCATTAACAATTACTATCGACCCTGAAAACAAGCCTATAAATAGCAGTGCTTGGTACGCTTTTAGAGTGACCCCGCGCCAAGAAGGCATGCTTAGTGTTAACCTAAAATACTCCCATGCTAAACATCGTTACCCACCTAAAGTGAGCACTGATGGTATCAATTGGCAGATATTTGATCCATTGAAAATTGATAAATTGTCAGAAGATGAAATCCGAATGCATATTCGCCTAATAGACCGGCCTATTTACGTTGCCGCTCAAGAAATTTTCTCTGTAGGGGTGCACAATACTTGGATCGATAAAACTGAAAAACTGCACTTTGTATCAAAGTCCATTCTTGGTAATTCTATTGAAGGACGACCTCTTTATAAACTTGAAGCCCGCACAAACCCAAATATTAAAAAGCCATATGTAGTATTTGTTGGCCGACAACATCCACCCGAAGTCACGGGCGCAATGGCTATGATGCCGTTTATAGAAACTGTATTGGGGAAGAGTAATCTCGCCAAAAATTTCCGTGATAAGTATGATATTATTCTTATTCCCAATATGAACCCAGATGGCGTTACCAACGGTAATTGGCGCCATAATATGAACGGTATCGATTTAAATCGCGACTGGGGTCTCTTCACACAACCTGAAACACAGGCGGTAGAAAAAGAATTAAGACGCTTTGAGAATGGTGGTGATGAAATTGTATTGTTCCTAGATTTTCATTCAACCTGGCGCAATCTTTTGTATACACAAAGTGACGCGGAAGCAACTAGGCCAGCTAATTTTACTAAAAACTGGCTGTCAGCGGTTGAAACGGTTATAAATAAAAAACTTGGCAAAGATGTATACAAATTCACGCGCGAACAAAACCCTAATTCGGGCCAGCCAAATTCGAAAAACTATATGTATATGACGTACGGAATTCCTGCAATCACTTATGAAGTCGGAGATAATACGGACCGTAAATTCATAGAGTTAGCGGCAAAAATTTTCGCGCAGGAAATGATGAAAAATTTAATAGAATGGGACGCCAAAAATGATTAAAATCGTGACGAGTTTAAAAAGTCTAAGTATAATTTTTTTATTAACGCTAACGGCTTGCAAATCGGCTGTGCAAGCAGACCTACTGCTAATAAATGGGCAGGTCTATCTGGGTGATGGCTCGAAAGCCATAAGCACCGATGTGGCGATAAAAAACGACGAGATCATTTTCATTGGTGTGGCCAAAAACCAAATAAAAGCAGATACCGTTTTGGATGTTAGCGGACTTGTTGTCGCACCAGGCTTTATTGACGTCCATACTCACAGCATGGTTGATCTGAAAAGTGAGGACAGCACCATACGTCAAAACGACAATCATCGTTTGCAAGGCGTGACGAGTGTATTTAACGGGAATGACGGCGGCGGAGACCCAGATATTGCCGCTACGGCTACAAGCCTGCAAACGGCTGGCATAGGCATTAATACGGCGCTTTATGTTGGCCACAATGCGGTCCGTCGGCAAGTAATGGGGAATGATGACCGTGCGCCGACTAGTAAAGAACTTTCGGATATGAAAGCACTCATAAGCATGGCCATGGACGCTGGTGCGCTCGGCTTGTCTACGGGGCTATTTTATGTACCGGGCAATTTTTCTGATACTGATGAAGTTGTTGAACTTGCAAAAATAGCCAGCGCCAAGGGCGGTGTTTTTGATAGTCACATTCGCGACGAAAGCACCTATAATATTGGCTTAGAAGCGGCCATAGAAGAAGTCCTTGAAATCGGGCGCCGTGCCGATATTCCCGTCCATTTTGCTCATATCAAGGCGCTCGGTGTTGATGTTTGGGGTAAAAGTGCAACCGTGATTGAAATGATAGACAAGGCAAGGGCGGACGGTATAAGAGTGACGGCGGACCAATATCCGTGGTTGGCTTCTAGTACGAGCCTTTCGGCGGCTTTGATTCCGCGAGAAATTAAGGCAGGCGGCGACGAAGTGTATTTAGCGCGGCTTAGCGACCCCAAGCTCAGAGATAAATTACTGGTGGATGTGGCTGAAAACCTACGGCGGCGCGGCGGTGCAGACACAATATTAATCGTAAAGGGCAAGAAGAGCCGGGCGGAATGGATTGGCAAAACCTTAAAAGAAATAGCCGAAGAAAATAATATACCAGCCGTAGAAATGGCCATTGAAATTGCCCGACAGGGTAATGCAAAAATCGCATCGTTCAATATGAATGAAGATGATGTGACTAATTTTATGATCCAAAACTGGGTGATGACCAGTTCAGACGGCGGCACTGGCCATCCGCGTAAATTTGCCAGCTTTTCAAGAAAATACGAAACTTATATAAAGCAAAAAAATATCATGCCATTGGAAACATTCCTCTATCGTAGTAGCGGTTTCGCCGCCGATACTTTCAAGCTCTGTGGGCGCGGCTACCTTAAAACAGGATATAAGGCAGATATTGTGGTGTTTGACCCCGAAACTTTCGCCGCCAAAGCGGATTTCCAAAACCCGGCCATACTGTCTACGGGCGTTAAATACCTGTTGGTCAATGGCCAAATGGCTGTTGATAACGGAAAGTCTCAAACCGTCCTGCCGGGTAAGATTTTACGGCCCTGCTTTCAATAATTTAAATGTTTGTTATAACAAATATGTGTGAAAACAAAGCATATAGTAACTTTAAGGATAAATTTTGGATAGTGTTATGAAAGTTTTTTGGCTCATAAAGATCGCGCTCTTAGGCGCACTTTGTTTATTGTGTGTTACGGCAAATGCAAAACCTACTAATAAATATTTCCCGCAAGAGACTACATTTGATACGAACATAGAATTACCGGAAACTTATCTTGGATTTGAGATAGGTGATTGGCATATCGCGCCTGCTGCGCTGAACGGTTATATGCATAAGCTCGCAGCGCAAAGCCCGCGTGTGGACGTGGAAACCATCGGTTATTCTCACGAGCGCAATGCGCTATTGCATGTGTATATTTCGTCGCCGGAAAACATCACTAATCTGGATGAAGTTTTAAAACAACATCAAACTGCCAAAGCGGCCAATGACGATATTTTGGTGCTAAATCTGGCCTATAGCGTCCACGGTAATGAACCTTCGGGGGCGAATGCTTCTGCGCTTTTCGCTTATTATCTGGCCGCCTCAAATGAAGACTGGGTCCGGGATTTTTTGGCCAAAACCATTGTGATTATTGAACCAGCACAAAACCCTGACGGGGTTGGACGTTTTAGTACACATGTCAATCAAAACAAAGGGGTAAGTGAAAATTTTGAACCCAGTAACCGAGATCATTTTGAAAGCTGGCCATCGGGGCGCACCAATCATTACTGGTTTGACCTGAACCGAGACTGGATTTTTACTGTCCATCCAGAATCAAAAGCTCGGATAAAAGCTTACCAAAAATGGCGGCCACATGTGCTGGGTGATTACCACGAAATGGACGGCGAATTTCCCAGTTATTTTTTCCAACCCGGCCACCCGAAGCGCACCCATCCGCTAACGTCCAAAGAAAATCAGCGCATCACCAAGGGCTTGGCCAACTATCATGCAAAAGCACTGGACGCGCGGGCTCAACCTTATTTTACTGAAGAAAGGTATGACGATTTTTATTATGGTAAAGGTTCCGCGTATCCGGATGCAACGGGGGCAATAGGCCTGTTGTTTGAACAAACCGCGGTGCGCGGTCATGCCCGCGAGCTTGGCGGTGTTAAAATCCGCTTTCAAGAGGCTATAGCCAATCATCTGGCCACTTCGATTTCGTTGCTGAAGGGGGCGGACGCTTACCGTACTGATATCTTAAACTACCGGTTTTCTGCAAGGGACGAAACGGTGCGCCGTGCTTTAGCAGACCCGGTAAAAGCTTATATATTTTCAGACGATGGTGACCCTGAACGGGCACAAAAATTGTTGGATATCTTGAATTTACACAAAATACCAGTTTACGGCCTGACGGCAGATATTCGAATTGGGCAAGAAATATTTAAAAAAGACCATGCTTATGCGGTTAAAACCAACGGCGAGCAATATGGTCTGATCCGGTCTTTGTTTGAAACCAGAACAGACTTTGATGACACGGTCTTTTATGATGTCTCGACCTGGAATTTGCCCTTGGCGTTAAACCTGCCCTATGCGCCGTTAAAACATTTAGGCAATATAAATACGAATCCTATTGTCATAAATACGGAAAGCAAAGCCAAAATTTGGCCGCAGGAGACACCTGTTGCCTACGCAATTCCTTGGGATCAATACCGTGCGCCACATCTGTTACAAGCATTAACGGTGCAAGAGCTCAAGCCCCGCCTGACACTTTTGAAATTTACGGGAAGTACCTTTCCTTCTGGTAGGCATAAATTTAAAGCCGGAACAATTCTTCTTCAACCAAAAACCGCAGAAGAGCACGAGCGAGCCCGACAAGTGTTTGGCCGCCACACTAGTGTAAAAGTTCATGAGCTCAGCTCGGCTTTATCGCCGTCTGGACCTGATTTAGGCTCGCGCAATATGAAAGTGTTGGCACCAATTAAGCCGGCACTGTTGGTGGGTGAAGGCGTTGCGCCAACCGAGGCAGGCGAAATTCGTTACGCGGTCGATAAGACTTTCGGCGTCCCGTTGACATTGCTGGATTTAGACAGGGTTAAAACCACCGACTTAAACGGATTTACGCATCTGCTTTTAGCCGACGGCGATTATAAATCTAGGCCAAAAATTCCAGAGATTTTACAAAGTTGGGTCAATGCAGGGGGTATTTTGATTGCGCAAAAGAAAGCGGCAATTTGGCTAGAAAATTCGGTAATTTTTACGAGCGAGAAAACAGTAAATGAATCTAAAAAAACCAACGATGAAAACAAAAAAATCAAACGTCGTAAATATCAAGATTATGAGCAAGATGTAGGAAAGCGGACAATTTCTGGCGCGGCACTGAGAACAAAAGCCGACCTTACCCACCCTTTGATATTTGGGTTTGAGCGCGCGGAAATTCCGGTGTTTTATAATGCCAAAGATATTTTGTCCGCTGCGCCAATTTCTTATGATACGCCGTTGGTCTATGCCAAGAAAGACCTGCTAATCACCGGTTATGCCGATAAAAACCGTCTTGATAAAATCAAAGACACGCCCGCATTAACGATGCACCGTTCGGGCAAAGGCAAAATCGTCTTGTTTAGCCATAATAATAATTTTCGCAGTATCTGGCTTGGTAGCGAGCGGCTATACGCCAATGCTTTATTTTTCACACAAGCTATTGATAATCGAAAAGACGAAAAATCAGCCTCAAATAGCAAACCCAATGAATAGACGAACCGCGTGCAAAATTAGTTTTAAAGGATACAATAATGATAAAAAATTATCTTTATAGCCGTTTCCGGGCCGTGAAAAAAATCAAGACAGCCATAGCTATAGCCATGTGTAGTTTTGTGGTTATGTCTTGCTCTAGACCTGATGGTGCCGCTCAACCAAATATTGATTTGGATATCCAAGCAATCGAATTCGAGCTCGCGGGTCTTGAAGGCAATGACGAAGGGTTTGAATATAGTGTCTGGCTGGGTCCGCCAGACGGCCAAGCTTGGTATAGTTATAATTCAAAAGCCATTATGCCCGCCGCGAGCGCCATAAAGACAGCAATTTTGGTCGAGTTTTTTGATGATAAGATTCAAACCCTCGACCAGCCCTTTGTTGAGCTTCAGGCACTTCTCGAAAATCCTGAAGGACAGGCCATTGCCCACTTTACGCCTGAGAAACAAACTTCGGCGCGCACGGAGTTAAAAAGTTTAACCGCCCGGCAATTGGCTGAAGCCATGATCCATAAACAACATGTCGAGACCAACGCCGCCTACAATGCGGCGACTAATGTGATCATTGAATATTTCGGCGGCCCGCAAGCCTTAAGCGAGCGTATACATCAACGTTTCCCCAAGGCCCATGATATGGTGCTGGCTCGGTATATGCTTGCCGATCGACAAAAAAATGACGATAATTTACTCAGCGCACAGGCGCTAGCATTGGTGCTTGGCGAGCTAGCAAGTTCTGCGCGGCCTGACAAATTACGCGCAGAAGCCCGCTCCGTAATGTGGCTAGAAAAAGACAATATGCGCGGTGATCATTATTACAAAGGAGGCTCGCTCTCATCCATGCCACAAGTGCGCATAGAGGCTGGTTGGTGGGAGAAAGATTGTCGTGCCAGCGTATATGTTGTCATTGCCAAAAACCCTCTCACAGCCAATAGCAAACCAAATTATGATAAACTTCGCGCAAACCTTGCACAGCTTTCAAAAGTGGTACAGGGCGCTGGTGTAAATATTCGCGGTACAAAACAAACAAACCAACCCGCCACTCATTGCGACCGAGACCATAACGACAATCAATAGAAAAAGAGGCCAATATGCTCAATAAAATAATAACATTAGGTCTTGTCCTCGGCTTGCTTGTAGGGCTCGGCGCGGCAATGACTGGCAATCCATTATTGCATGCTATAGCGCGCGAGTCGGCGCCACTGGGGAAAATTTTTATCAACGCCATTAAAATGGTGGTTATTCCTTTGGTGGTTTCCGTTATATTTGCCAGCGTTGCGCGGCTCGGTGATCCAAAACAACTTGGAAAAATAGGCGGAATGACACTTGCTTTTTACTGGATCACCCTCGTGCCAGCAATAATTATTGGTATGGTTGTAATGAAGGTTGGCCTTCGCTTCGCCCCCGAAATAGAAATGCCGCAAGCCTCGGCGACTGCATTGCCTAAATTACAAAGCATCACAGATTTTATTGTGAGCTTAGTACCGTCTAATCCATTTGCTGCGGCTGCTGACGGCGCCATCCTGCCTTTGATAGTCTTCACAGCTTTAATAGCTGCCGCAACAGGAACCTTGGCTAAGGAACGCCGTGATAGGATGATTACGGCTGCAGAAGATTTAAGTGAAGCTTTAATTAAATTGGTCTGGTGGATACTTTATACCGCGCCGATTGGCATATTTGGCTTAATTGCCCCTGCAACTGCCTTGTTGGGTTGGGAATTACTGCAAAGTTTGGGTATATTTATTGTGAGTGTTTTTGTCGGACTAGTGATCCTAGTAGCTTTGGTCTTTTTACCAATGTTGTTCTTTGTCGCCAAAATACGACCCACCAAATTTTTCAAAGGGACTATGGGTGCCGCATCAGTTGCATTTTCAACCACCAGCACGGCTGCTGCAATCCCTGTGTCTTTAGAAGAAACAACGAATAATTTGGGTGTGTCTGAAACCGTAGCAGATTTATTGATTCCGCTCGGCGCGTCTATGTATAGACCGGGTAGTGCTCTATTCCAGGGAGCTGCCATTGTTTTTCTCGCGCATTTATATGGCGTTCCCATACCCATCGCTACGGCTGGGGCCGTTGTGTTGGCAACATTTTTGGTTTCATTAACTGTAGCTCCAGTGCCCTCATCCAGTATCGTTACGATGGCACCAGCGCTAGATGCTATAGGTGTACCAGTTGCTGGTTTGGCTTTTATGCTCGGTATTGACCGTATTCCAGATATGATGCGCACGACCGTCAATGTTCTCGCACAAATATCGGCAGCCGTTCTCGTCAACACGAAAACGCAAACGCCAAAGAAATTATCGCGTAATACAGATGACCCCGCTTAGCCGATAGAATAACGAAGTTTATGACGCTCTATAAACCCTGTTTTTGATTGATATTAAGCCACAACATTACGCAGGTTGGTTTCAAGTTGTGTGCTGAACAACGCGCAGCAATTTGTGTAATCATCTTGTGTGTCTAATTCCGCCCATTTCAAACCTTCTATCGAAAACGTAGAAACTTCGAAATCGCTTTTGGCAATTGCATCTATTGCGCTTAGGAACCAAGAACTCGTGCCTTGTGGTGAGCGCATTTTCTGTTCAAGGATAGATCTAAACTGGAAAACACCTTCGCCAATGAATCTCAGCATACCAATGGACTCGGCGTGTGTATTATGGGCTTTTAAATCTTTGCCGATTGCTTTTAATCTTGGGCCGTCAAGAGTGACCTTCATATCATCCCAGTCATACTGGTCTTTGCGGTCAATTGTAATTTGAATATTATTAGCTTTGGAGTTCAAAACCTGGCGCAATAAATTAGACTCGAACAATGTATCGCCGTTTATCAGCAATACGTTGTCATCCATGATGTCTTTGGCCATCCAGCAACTTGCAAGATTGTCAGAGACTTCGAAAAAAGGATTGAAAATAGCTTCAATTTTCATGCCCGCAGGCTGTTTGGCAATTTCTTCTTCGACAAGATGTGTCTTAAAGCCTGTGACAACAAAGACGTCTGTTATACCGTTCTCGCGCAATGTATTTAACTGGTGACCCAATACTGTTGTATTGCCAATGGGTAAAAGGCATTTCGGAAGATCAGTTGTTAATGGGAGTAGGCGACTGCCTCTCCCTGCACTTAATATAATTACTTTCATCGTTCTCTCTCTCCAGAGTATGTTTTAGGCATCTTTGTGAAATGATTGGTGTGCCGCTTGATTTAACTAGCAACCCATATTACTCAGTTTCAATTCAACGATAATCAACAATAAGTGATATCCTCGTGTAATGTCAGTTGTTTAGGCTTCAAAATTTTGTGCTTTTAAACTTGATTTGTTTAGATAAGCCTCTTCGCCGTATATTAGGAAAGTAGCCAAGATCGAACGTTTTTACCTGTAAAATAAGCTTGCAATAATCGCCAAATATGAAAGCCAATGCAAAGCCAGGTCCAAACAGCCACCAAGATAAAGCCCAATATACCTGCTTGAGGAAAAACGGAGACTAACATCATTGCCAACATGAAAATAAACATATTTGGATTTCGTCTTGCGGTAATGATGCGTACGAAACTATCTATTGGTCTCCAAACATGAATATGAAATTTGAACTTAACAATGAATAAACCTTCAATGACCCTGTCGACAAGATAACCCGCTAAAATAGCCATAAAGCTGAGTTCTAGCCACACGCCAAGTGAACTCTCAACACCTTGCAATCCTACAAACCAGGCCCAGTACCAAAATGGAGGATGAATTAAGTCTATCCCGTGATCATATACATTGCCCCACTTCGAATAACGCATTGTCGTTCTGGCAAGCTTTCCGTCAACCGTATCAAGAAAGGTCATGCCCCAGCCGGCAATAAAACCAGCGACCCATTGTGCGTGCCAAAAAAAGTACATGGCGGCTATCACGAGGAGTAGACTGAGTGTGGTGACTGTGTTTGGCGTAATTTTAAACGCAGCACAGAAACGCGTCACATGAAAAGCAGGAACAGGCCATATATATTTGGTAACAAAATCCGTGATACCTTTATAGGAACTATCAAATAACTTTTGCTCTATGACAGAAATATCATTCTGCTTTACGCTAAGAGCGAAGGGCGTTTCGCGTTTGCGCAACATTTCATTATACGAACCTGCAATCTGTAGTGGCGTTTGCAGCAATATATTTAAATCTTGCAAAACATTATGATTATTTTGGGCTATTGCCGATATAATTTTCTGATTATCAAGGCTTCGCGGGGCATTTACGGCAATGATTTTTCCAGCAACAATCAGCGCCGTTAGGGGGCGGTCTCTGAGCGCTTTTGCCAATTGTGCGGATAAAATCCACTCTGTGCCAATGTAAAATATATTTCCATTGTCGTCACTGTTTTCAGGCCCTATACCGATCTTGGAAAAAGCCCGCATTTGCCATTCTTCGATGGTCAGCCCCCAAAGCTTACCCTCGACGGGTGCCAATAGTTTTAGGGCTATGTCAAAACTGTCATGTTTAGATTGGGTCATTTTTTATGCCTTTCAGCCGATTGCTGTAATAGCTTTTTTGCAAACCAAATAGCCAGCGCTGCGCTGATTGCATTGCCGAGAATTGCCGCCCAACCAGGGCCTGAATATCCAATCCGTGTGCTTAAATACACAAAGCTAGTGAGATAAAAGCTTAGACCAATTAAGCGTGCCCATATGGCGGTTTCTGGGCGTCCCAGAGCGTAAAACAATGGATAAATAGGCGCTACAATGCCTGTAATTGCCGCTGCTAGAACCAGTAAAATAGAAAGCTGAACTACATTTTCATACCCTACGCCATAAGCGCTCGTGACCAGGCTAGGGCCAAACACAGCAACAAGTAAAGAAAGTGCTATGCCACTGCCAAGGAGAACGCTTGCAGATTTTATAACTATTTTCCAAATATACGCCTGCTTTCCTTGGTGAATGATCCTGGCAAATTCTGGGTAAATGACTTGATCGAGTAGGAGAATACCCCTTGAGAGAAGATTAGCTATTTCCTCTGCTATTTTATAGACGGCAACATAACCAGAGCCAAAAAATGGTGCCACAATAATTATTGGAAGGTGGGTTATACCTGCGGCAAGCGTAGAATCGATGTTACTTTTCCAGACAAATGCCCATAATCCATCTCGTTTATAGCGCAGTGAAGGCCACCGCGCGAATACGTAAGAGGCTAGGTTTCGTTTTCGTAACTCAAAAAAAGCAAGTATTGGCAAAGCAAGTTTTCCCAATAAGGACGACATAAACCATGCCGCTATATATCCCTCGATACCGCTGTGTAATGTGTATGCGGTTATTGTGCCGATTAACCGTACTGCCGGCATGATAAGTGCCCGTGCCGCCAAAACATTAAATTTGTTGAACACCCGAAAAATACCGATTGCGGCACCTTGTTGTGAGGCAAATATTAAAATGCAATAGACATAAACATAAGCGCTAATTTGCGTGGCATCAAATTTAAATCCTTCGTCCCCAAAAGCTGGCATGTAAGCCGCGAAAAACACGATTAAAGCAAACAAACCGGTGGCGGCTATGAAAGCACACAAAGCCGAAATAAAATCAAGCGCTATACTAAATCTTATGAGCTTGATCAGCCCGCGCGAGTCTTTTTTATTTAAATCCTTCGTCCCGAACCGAATAAGTGTCTGCCACGACTTAAATGTAGCAACTTCCGCAAAGAACAGCATGTAACCATGTAGAAACAGAACAAGACCAAGGTCAGCCTTGGTGAGTCCTCTAGCTGCGATTATGAGCGTGATAAACCCGAGCGCAGACCCAAAAACCTTCGCGCCAAGCATCAGTCTCGCGTTAGAAAAAACACGCGCCTCAATACTGCCGTCCATAGAAACGGATAAATTTACGTTTTTGCTATCAAGAGGTTCTGACATCGACACATATATAGCGTTTTCTGCCTGCCAGTATACCCACAAACCATCATAAAATTATGAAGTGAGGCGATATTGGCGGGCGATATAGCTAATTCATATCTCCTTGCTACCAATTATAGCAATCAAGGTGTCACAAATCTAGGGGCACATCACCTCCTGACCCTAGATTAGGCGTATGAGTTGCTTGCTCGGTAGGGGAATAAACGCTACATATTAGAAAATTCACACAGGAATCCCGCATGCCCATTGTAACTGCCATTGCTATCTACTTTATTATTTGGTGGCTATGCTTGTTCTTGGTTTTGCCGTGGGGGGTGCGCGGACAACATGAAGATAATTCTGTTGTCAAGGGAACAGAACCGGGTGCGCCGACCAAGTCCCGCATGAAGCGCAAGGCATTGCAAACTACGGTATTAGCTGGAATTGTTTGGGTAATAATATTTGTTGTGATCACATATGAACTCATCTCGCTAGATAATATCCCGTTCATTCCTGATTTTGTTCCTGAAGAATTATGATACGATAATTTAGGGGCAAAATATAGCCGCTTAATTTTCAGTCATACATCGATTGCAGGCTTGCCGCCCGCTTTGTCCTCCTTTATGCATAGAAAAAATAGAGATTCATTATGCGCCTTTCCAAGTATTTCCTACCACTTCTCAAAGAGACGCCCGCGAGCGCCGAAATAGCATCGCACCGTTATATGCTGCGCGCAGGCATGATTAAACAACACTCCGCCGGGATATATTCCTGGTTGCCATTTGGCTACAAAGTGATGAAAAAAATTGAGCAAATCGTTCGCGAAGAGCAAAATCGGGCAGGCTGCGTAGAAATGTTAATGCCGACCATTCAACCTGCCGAGCTTTGGCGGGAATCCGATAGGTATGACGATTACGGCAAAGAAATGCTGCGTATTACCGACCGAGCAGGTAGAGAGTTATTATACGGGCCTACCAATGAAGAAATTTTAACGGATGTGTTTCGGACATTTGTGCGTTCTTATAAGGAACTCCCGCAGCTTCTGTATCATATTCAGTGGAAATTCCGTGATGAGGTCAGGCCACGTTTTGGGGTTATGCGCGGGCGTGAATTTTTGATGAAAGATGCCTATTCTTTTGACATAAATATGGACGCGGCGGTTGTGTCTTATAATAAAATGTTCATTGCCTATCTCAATACATTCGCTCGCATGGGACTGAAAGCCGTGCCAATGCGCGCCGATACGGGGCCTATTGGCGGCGATCTTTCCCACGAATTTCTGATCCTGGCCGATACCGGCGAGAGCGAAGTGTTCTGCCACGCGGATTTGGTCGATATGCCCGCGCCGGGTCTCGATGTTGATTTTGATAGTGATTTGCAATCATTAGTCGACGCGCGTACTGCGCTTTATGCGCGCACAGACGAAATGCACGAACAGGACGTATTTGAAGCCGAAGTGCCGAGGGCAAAGCGCCTGTCAGCTCGGGGTATTGAAGTTGGACATATTTTCTGCTTCGGGGATAAATATTCCAAAGCCATGGGCGCTAAGGTTATGGGACCTGACGGCAAAGAACATTTCGCGCAAATGGGCTCTTACGGTGTCGGTGTTTCGCGCCTTGTTGGTGGGATTATCGAAGCCAGCCATGATGATGCCGGTATAATCTGGCCTAAATCTGTGACACCTTTCGGAGTGGGGATCATAAATCTGCGTGTTGGTGATGACGATTGCGATAGGGTATGTGAGGATTTATATGGCAAGCTGAAATTTGCCGGCGTTGATCCATTGTATGATGACAAACCGGACCGTGGTGGGGTCAAGTTTTCCCGTATGGATTTGATTGGACTTCCTTATCAAATCGTCGTTGGGCCGCGCGGGATAAAGGACGGCGTAGTCGAAATTAAAGACCGAAAATCCGGAGAACGACAAAATCAATCCCCTGAAGCGGCGATAGCATTCATAACGGCGCAGTACGCGGATATGTCTCTATGAAAAGGCCCGGAGAAGTCTCCACAATTGATACATCGCGGGGGGCTCCGGCGTATGGTAAATTTGAGCGAAAAATCGCGGCGCGGTATTTAGGTGCTAAGAAGAAAGACGGCGGTGTTGGATTGATTGCCATGCTGTCCTTCGCCTGTATCATGTTGGCGATATTTGCTATGATCACTATAATGTCGATTATGAACGGCTTCCGTTCGCAAATGATTGACATGACTATTGGCTTGGATGGGCATGTGTATGTTGGCTCGACGTCAGCCAATCCATCACAACTTGAAATAATTGGCCTGCGTGATTGGGTGTCATCAATTTCTAACGTTGAAAATGCGTTCATTTTCTCCCAGACGCAAACATTTGTACAAGCAGGCAACCATACGGCACCCGCTCTCGTCACAGGTCTCTCTGCTGAAGATTTATCACAAATCGACTTGGTCAGCGAAAAGCTCGTTGCAGGGAGTCTAGAGGGGTTTGGTACAGGCCATAACGGCGGTGATAAAGTTGTTGTCGGTGTTTATTTGGCCAATAGGCTAGGGGTAACTGCTGGGGACCGGATAACTATTTATTCGCCAGTGCTAAAGGTGACGCCGTTCGGGTCGAACCCAGTTTATAAGTCCTATGAAGTGGCAGCTATATTTGCCAGCGGGCTTTTTACGGCTGATAATTTAAACATATATATGCCCATCATCCAAGCTGGCTTGCTTTTCAACCAAGGGCGTAGTCCAACAGACATTCAGTTGCGATTGGATAATGCAGATTTAATTCATGACGTTAGGAAGAAAATCAGAAATGCTGCCGCGCAGCCTTTGTTCATCCAAACGTGGGAAGATAAAAACCAAACCACTGCAACCGCCTTGCGCACGGAACAAATATCTATGCGGTTTATTTTTGCGATTGTCGTTTTAATTGCTATTTTCCCAATTTTATCAGCCATGATTATGCTTGTGAAAAATAAAAGCAAAGACATAGCTATTCTTAAGACTATTGGCGTGACAAGTAGTTCTGTATTACGAATTTTCCTTATGGCTGGCGCAGCAATAGGCATTTTTGGGACAATTACAGGTGTAATACTTGGTATCGTGTTTTGCCTAAATATTGAATATATACAGGCCATTATTGAAGCCATTACAGGTACGGAATTATTTCCTGCAGATGTATACGGCATAGACCATATTCCTGTAAAAATTCTGCCAGTTGAAGTGGCAACCGTAGCGTTTTGGGGATTTTTAGTTTCGACACTTGCAACTTTTTTTCCGGCGCTGACCGCATCCAAAACCGATCCGGTGGAGGCGCTCCGCTATGAATAATATCACACAAAAAACACCAATCCTATCAGTGCGTAATCTGCACCGTTCGTTTAAATCTGGAGATAGCATTTTGCATGTGCTGACAGGTGCGCAAATCGACATATACCCTGGCGAAATGGTTGGCTTGGTTGGGCCGTCCGGTTCTGGCAAGTCGACGCTCCTGCATGCTGCGGGTTTGTTGGAAACACCAGACCACGGTGAAGTTTATATTGGTGGTACGGAATGCTTGTCATTGTCTGACAACAAGCGCACAGCCATTCGCCGCAACGAAATTGGTGTTGTTTATCAGTTTCACCACCTCTTGCGCGAATTTTCTGCACTAGATAATGTGGCTTTGCCGCAGATGATTGCGGGAAAATCACAAAGTGCTTCGCGCGTTGAAGCAGAACGTTTATTAGGGGTTATGGGGCTTTCAGAAAGGTCACATCACCAGCCATCACAAATGTCCGGCGGAGAACAGCAACGTGTCGCTATCGCCCGCGCCATTGCCAATAAACCCAAAATTCTACTGGCGGATGAACCCACGGGTAATCTCGACCCAAATACATCTGGTAATGTTTTTCAAAGCCTGTTCGACATGACCCGCCTAGAAGGTGTTGCAGCGCTTGTTGCCACTCACAATATGAATTTGGTCTCATATATGGACAGAGTATTCACCGTTAAGGACGGTGTTGTTGTGCCTTATACACCTAAGGTGATGGTTTAGGACAATTGCGCTAAATCTGTTGACTGGTGGTGATTTCTTGGCAAAGTCATATTAGATAATTCTGATATACGACCAACGCAAATGAGGGCGATAATAAGGGACTGGATATATGGGCCAAAGCGGAGGAATGAATCCGTTTGAAACGGTAAAAGAAGACATTGATTATTCACCGCAAGTTGGCGATGAGGTCAAATTTTCCACCTGTTATATGTGTGCTTGTCGGTGCGGTATCAAAGTCCATATGAAGGACGGGAAACCGCGTTATATAGAAGGCAACCCTGACCATCCTGTCAATAAAGGTGTTTTGTGTGCCAAGGGTTCATCTGGGATTATGCATTGGAATGCGCCGAGTAAATTGACCAAACCTCTCCTAAGGGTCGGTGAACGCGGGTCAGGCGAATTTAAAGAAATCGAATGGGACGAAGCCATGGATTTGGCGACTAGTTGGCTCGGAGAAACCCGTGCAAAAGACCCCGGTAAATTAGCTTTTTTTACAGGTCGTGATCAAAGCCAAAGTTTAACGGGTTGGTGGGCTTCAAATTACGGTACCCATAATTTTGCTGCACACGGCGGCTTTTGCTCCGTTAATATGGCGGCTGGTGGATTGTACACACTTGGCGGTGCGTTTTGGGAGTTTGGGGACCCTGATTTTGACAGAACAAAATACTTTATGATGCTTGGTGTCGCCGATGATCATGATAGTAATCCGATCAAAATCGGTCTTGGAAAGATGAAGACACGCGGTGGCTGCAAATTTGTTGCCGTAAACCCGTCGCGTAATGGCTATGGCGCCATAGCTGATGAATGGATAGGCATTCGCCCTGGTACAGACGGTTTGTTTATTTTTGCCATCATTCACGAATTACTACGTGCGGAAAAAGTCGATTTTTCGTCTTTAGCACGGTATTCCAATGCGCCTTGGCTGGTCATTGACAATCCGGGAGAAGCTGACCACGGTCTGTATCTACGCAACAAAAAAGGTGAGCCGCTCGTCTGGGATTTAAAGAAGAAAAAAGCGGTCAGTGCACATTCTAAAGCTTTCACGCCCGCATTTGCTGGTGCGCGGAAAGTCGCTAAGAAAAAAGTTGTGCCTTCATTTGCACATCTTGCTGAACGTTATTTAGCTGCAGAATACGCGCCGGACGCTGTGGCTGAAACCTGCGGTATTCCCGCTGATACCATTCGTCGAATTGCTGCCGAATTAGCCTATGCGGCTTTTGAAGAAGAAGTGGTTATAGACGAACCTTGGGTTGATGCTTGGGGCAATAAACATGACAAGATGATAGGACGGCCTGTTGCCATTCATGCGATGCGCGGAATTTCTGCACATTCAAATGGTTTTCATACATGCCGTGCTATTCATGTTTTACAGGCCCTTTTAGGCTCTGTAGATACACCCGGAGGTTGGCGGTATAAACCGCCATTCCCCAAGCCTATTCCTCCCGGCCATGCGCCAGCTATGCCCCATTTCAAGCCCAACACGCCCATTGGTGGCTCAAACGGATTTCCGAAATCGCCTGATGATTTGGTTGTGGATAAAGATGGTCAGCCACTGCGTATAGATAAAGCATTTTCATGGGAACATCCGCTTTCATTGCACGGCATGATGCATATGGTCTTGCGAAATGCAGCAACCGAAGATCCGTACGGAATTGATGTATTGTTTATGTTTATGGCCAATATGGCATGGAACTCGTCCATGAATATTGGTGAAACCCTAGAGTTTTTCACGGCCAAAAACGACGATGGATCATACAAAATCCCGAAAATTATCTATTCCGATGCATTTTATTCCGAAACGGTTCCTTATTGCGATCTCATATTACCAGACACAACTTATCTGGAGAGGTATGATTGTTTATCAATTCTTGATAGACCTTTTTCCCAAGGTCACGGCGTTGCGGACGGCATCCGCCAACCCGTGATTGAACTCGACCGTGATGTGCGAACCTTCCAAAGTGTATTGCTTGATTTAGGTGCACGTCTAGATTTGCCAGGTATGATCAATGATGGTGGTTCAGCAAAATACCCAGGAGGTTATCCTGATTATCTGGTCAACCATGAGCGCAAGCCAGGACTTGGGCCGTTGGCTGGCTGGCGCGGAAAAAACGGTGATAAATTTGGCCTTGGTGAGCCTAACCCTAAGCAACTTGAAAAATACATTGAGAACGGATGCTTCTGGGAAGACAAAATGCCTATGCGCAAGCAGTTCTTCAAACATGCCAATCAAGACTATCTCGATTATGCCAAACAAATGGGTTGGATAGAAGAAGCAAAACCAGTTGTGTTCCAATTATATAATGAAGATTTGCAACGCTTCAGGCTTGCTGCGCAAGGGCATGGGGAACGTCAACCGCCAGAACAGCACCGCGCGCGGACGGAACAATATTTTGATCCACTGCCAATATGGTATAAACCGTTTGAAGAACGTGATTTGGACACGGACAAATACCCCATTCATGCTTTGTCACAACGACCAATGCATATGTACCATTCTTGGGGTTCACAAAATACATGGCTTCGTCAAATCACCAATGTCAACAAATTGCATATTCACAAAGATATGGCGGCTGAATTAGATATTATTGATGATGATTGGGTTTGGATTGAAGGCCGCCACGGTCGTGTAAAAGGTCAAGTGAAACTCATCACGGGCGTGAATAAAAACACGGTCTGGACATGGAATGCCTTAGGCAAAAGAAAAGGTGCTTGGGGGCTAAAACATGATGCGCCTGAGTTCAATCAGGCTTTCTTGCTTAATCATATTATTTCAGATGTCTTAAAGCCAAACAAACATGGTCATGAGTATTCTAATTCTGATCCTGTTACAGGACAGGCGGCTTGGTATGATCTACGAGTAAAGATCACGAAATGCGCAGCCGAAGAGTTTGGTTTCACTGAACCTATGTACGGTGCACCGCAAGGTCCGGTTTCAGAAAAAACGGTTTCGGATTATGGCAAGGGCATGCAGGGCGAGCCATCAAAAGGCCGTGCCGAATTAAAGGAATGGGTCGGGCAACGCAGTGCAAATGCGACTAGCATAACCGGTATCAAAGATGGGCACGGTAATAAAATCGCCAAAAACGTAAAGGGAGAAGAGCCATGACTTCACTTCCAAAAACGGCGCCCAAAAAGAAACTCGGACTTGTGATTGATCTTGATATTTGCGTGGGGTGCCATGCCTGTGCAACCAACTGCAAGGAATGGAATACGGGCGCAAAATCTGCGCCGCTCACAGACTTAAACCCCCACGGAAAAGATCCCGATGGTGTCTGGTTTAACCGGATCCATACCTTCGAGACAATGAGCGATACGGGCGTGAGCCGTACAGTGCATTTCCCAAAGTCATGCCTGCATTGTGATGATGCGCCTTGTGTGACCGTCTGCCCAACGGGTGCGTCTTATAAACGCGATGAAGACGGCATTGTTCTGGTTAATGAGGACATTTGTATTGGTTGTAAATTATGTTCATGGGCATGTCCATACGGGGCGCGTGAATACGACGAGACCGAAGGCGTCATGAAGAAATGCACACTATGTGTTGATAAAATATATAATGAGAACCTCCCACAGGCGAGCCGAGCGCCGGCTTGTGTTTCGACGTGCCCAACAGGTGCGCGGTCATTCGGTGATTTAAACGACCCAAATTCAGATGTTTCCAAATTGGTTGCAGCCAGAGGGGGATATGATTTGATGCCCGAGCAAGGCACAAAGCCAGTGAATAAATACTTGCCGCCGCGTCCAAAACAGAACGGATTGGACACCGCACCACGTACGTTGGAATATGTGGATAATTCTACTGACGCGGCACCGTTACTAGCGCGTTGGGTTGATAAAATACTGTCAGTTTAGGAGGGTGTTGTGTACGTAAACCAAAATAACTCCACACCTACTTCCCCCATTTATGGGGGAAGTACCCCGAAGGGAGGATGGGGGCGCGTGCTCTTGCACGCCTTTGAACTTTCAGCCGCCACACTTGCTTCGCCGCGCCGCAATAGCGGCGGCCCCCATCGAGCGCCAAGAGGCACCTCCTTCCCCCATAAATGGGGGAAGGAGGCCCATCACAAATTTTTATCAGGAGCATGCCATGCACCCGGCTAAATCCGTTATTTATTTTACCACCGCTACAGGTGCAGGCTATGGCTTGTTTTTTTGGTTGGCGTTACTGTCATTTCATGGCCATATACCAGCTAACAATGCGGTAGGTTTCCACCTCATGCCATTTGTTATGCTTGCCGTCGCATTTGGTTTAGTTATTTCGGGACTTTTGTCATCAACTGGGCATTTGGGGCACCCTGAGCGGGCATGGCGTGCCCTATCCCAGTGGCGTTCCAGTTGGTTGTCCCGCGAAGGTGTGATGGCGATTTTAACATTTATACCGATGAGTATATTCGCTGTATATTGGGTGTTTCTTGGCCAGAATACGGGTGTGCCAGGCATTATCGGAATGGTCGGGGCTTTCATGGCATTGGTCACAGTATTCACAACCTCAATGATTTACGCATCCCTAAAAACTATACCGGCTTGGCACAATATATGGACGAAAATCGGGTATTTAGTGATGTCTCTCATGAGTGGTGCAGTGCTTGGTATCGCGCTGACCAGTGTTTTTGGTTTGACAGATGTTGCGTTTCATCTTTTTAATCCTGTCGGACTTTTACTTGTTTTAGGGCTAATTATAAAAATAATATATTGGCAACATATTCATTCAGACAAAGCTGTCAGTACAGCCGAGAGCGCAACTGGACTAGGCCGATTTGGCAAAGTCTCCTTAGCCGCAAGCCCGCACAGTGCAGACAACTATTTGCTCAAGGAAATGGGTTTTAGTATTGCGCGTAAACACGCTGCTAAGCTGCGATGGATAGTGGCTATTCTTGGTTTTGTATTGCCGTTTATCCTGATTGGTGTCGCCATGCATTATTTGCAGGACACAGCAAAATTACTGATAATATTAATTGCCGCAGCTTCTTGCTTGTTAGGTTTGTTATTTGAGCGTTGGCTGTTTTTTGCGGAAGCCAAACACACGGTAACTCTGTACTACGGACAAGATAAAGTTTAGAGAACTAATAAATAATATAAAGAATTTTCATGTTTAAAAAATTATCCGAAAAAAAAGTGTTAGCTGCGCTGGATACGGTTACCCACCCAAAAAGCGGCACCAGTGTTGTTACGGCAGGGGCGATTACAGATGTATCCGTCAAAGACGGGGATGTGTTCGTCACCTTGCAAATCGATCAAGGTACTGCCGGTATCATGGAAGGTGTGCGCAAAAAATGCGATGAGGCTGTTGGAAAATTACCGGGCGTTACATCCGTGCGTACTGTGATGACGGCGCATTCCGGTGCTGCTACAGCCGCACCCAAACAAGCTGGGCAAAATCAGGCACCACAAGTTAAAGGAAAGCAAGCTGCGCCTAAAAAGGGTTTCGGTCACGGCCATAAACCACCTCCCAAGCCGCAAGCCATTACTGGTATTAAGCGTATTATTGCGGTGGCGTCTGGTAAAGGCGGTGTTGGCAAATCTACCACGTCTATTAATCTCGCGGCGGCTTTCGTGAAGCAAAGTTGGAAAGTCGGTGTATTTGATTGCGATATTTTTGGGCCGAGCGTTCAGCGCATGTTGGGCGAGGGTGCTAAGCCCGAATTTACAAAAGACGACATGATAAGACCTGTCACCCGCCACGGTATGAAAGCCATGTCCATGGGCTATTTAGTCCCCGAAGGACGCGCCACAGTATGGCGCGGGCCTATGGTTATTGGTGCCGTTCAACAACTCTTAAACGGTGTTGCGTGGACGGAGGACGGTGACCTTGATGTGTTGATAGTCGACCTGCCGCCCGGAACTGGCGATGCGCAACTCACACTCGTACAAACGGTGCCGCTCACTGGCGTGGTCATTGTCTCAACCCCGCAAGACATTGCCCTCATAGACGCGCGTAAAGCCTATGATATGTTTAAGAAAACCGAAACGCCCATATTGGGAATGATCGAGAACATGAGCACATTCATCTGCCCTAGCTGCGGCGAACACACCGACATTTTCGGCCACGGCGGTGCCAAGGAAACAGCCGCCGAAAAGGATATCCCTTTCCTCGGCGAAATCCCCCTCCACCTAGACATCCGTACCAACGCAGACCAAGGCACCCCAATCGTCTTGGCACAGCCCGACAGCGAACACGCCAAACGTTATTTGGATATTGCTAAGGGCTTGGTGGACAGTCTGTAGGCGGATTGTTAAGGCTACATCATTATTGTATGCGCACCATACCTGATGGCGTGTTGCGAAGTTTCTTGAATTTTGCTATTAAGGTCTGAGTAGCGGTAAAAGGATAATGATGAGCGACATTTATATTCACCCGGATAGGAAAAAACTACGGATACGTCCGTTTAAAGCTCTGCGTCATTTTCGAAATTTGATTGCCGATAAAGAAGATACCGCGCAAGTGTTTTACACGATTGAAGCCTTGAACGGTAAAGCGCTTGTTCGTGGGTTTAATGATTTTGTCAGCACCGAAAAAGGCAAGCAACGTATTGAGGAACGCCGCTCTTTGGCTCCGTTACTTGATGACCACAAAACGATTGGTAAATTCCCCGAAGGTTCAGTTGGTGCGGCATATCTTGACTTTATGCAACGTGAAGGCTTAACGGCAGCGGGCCTTGTAGAAGAATTTGACCGGTTTAATAAAGATACACAGCAATTTGATGATGTACTGCAATGGTATGGATATAGATTGCGTGATACACATGATCTCCTACATGTCTTAACGGGATATGGCCGTGATGCCTTGGGTGAAGTTTGCGTCTTGGCGTTTTCACATGGGCAAGCACCGGGGCCTGGCGTCATATTTATTGCCTATATGGGCGGGCGCGAGATTAAGAAAATAGCACCGCGCGGTGCGCCTGTCATGGCGGCCATGCGCGAAGGTAAGCGCAATGGTAAACTAGCCCAAAGAGTTGTTCTGGAAGATATTACGGCATTACTAGCAGAACCATTGGACGCTGCGCGAGAGCGTCTCGGTATTCTTCCCCCGACACAATATGATGCAGTTCACAAAATTTTCAGACAAGCAGGTCAAGAACCTAAAGAAGTTCTGGCCGCCGAATAGGAAAATAAAATCCAGATAACATTGTGCGGCGCAAGGAGAGCAATATGCAATCAGGGTTTATGGTTAGATTAGCCGCATTCGGCATGATGGGCGGCTTATTGATGCTGTTCGGCGACATGTGTTTTTCTCTTCGTCCCGTTAGCGGTGCTGATTTTCTTGCTAATTCGTGGATGAACACAGTAGACACAGACCGCTTAATAATTGGCGGCGTAGTTGGGCCACTGGCTGGGTTGTTATATGCCCTTGGCTCCATGATGTATTATTTGGCGTTTCGTGATCACAACAGGCTATTGGCGCGGATAGTGACCACATTATTCGTCGTCATGTTTGTCGTCGGCGGCACGTACCATACTGTTTATACCACCTACGGGTTTGTCGGGAACGGCGATATTTATTATACGGCGGAGCGAATAACTGGATTGGTCAATGCATTGCAAAGAGTTAGTTTTGTCGCAGGACTGTCTGGCTCAGTGTTGTTTATCTATATGGTGCTCAGATACAAAACCGTGTTCCCAAAATGGATTACCATATTCACCCCAACATTCTGGACGCTGCTAAACGAACCGATTGCCCCCTATATCCCTTACCCCGCAGGCGCGGTGGTTATAGGCGGCTGGATAAATATATGCTTCATCGCATTTTTTGCACTGTGTTATGTGGTGTTTGCACGCGCAATTAAGCGGCAAGAAAAACTGAGTGAGTCGCAATCCGTGTAGCGTGACCACCGTCACAGACAAGAACAGACAACTCTAATATTTGTAAATAAATTCTGAGCAATTGTGCGCGGAAGAGCGATATTAAATAGCTTAGCAAAACGGGGAGCACCAAATGTCTAAATTTTTAATCAAATCCGCCAGTCGGATATTTACAATTGCCGCTAGTTTGGCTTTTGCCGGCAACGCAATGGCACAGGAAAAGCAAAGCTTACATGTTGACCCTAATGGCTCGTGTATGGAATGGTATTTTGAAGATTCACAAAATGGAAAAACATATAGCTGCTCAGGTGAAAGCTCGGTTAAGTCTCGAGGCCGTTGCCGTGCCGTGAAGATGCCTATTGGAACGTACCGATTTTGGTATGGGCAACAAAGTTATCATTTGAAAGTTGATGACAACAGTCAAGTTTCATTTGTCGAGGCACGCCCAGAAAATATCGGATTAACTATTACGGGTGAAAAACTAAATTTTCAAAACAGCACTGTTACACTTGATAATAATAGTTTCCCCGGAACATTTGCAGTCAGTGGCGAGGATATTACTTTGATAAACGCTCCTAAGGGTGAAAATAATGGTCAGGGGTGTGTTAAAGCTACAACTCCAAAAAATCAACTTTCTATAATGAAGGGTGCCCAATTTCATGTTTCGGGAAGTTGGACAGTTGGGGATGATAATGTGACGAATTATGGAAATCTTTATAGAATAATTGACGACAAGCTCGTCCCAAAGGGAACAGCACAAAAACCTTTAGCTTTTTCAGCCGAAAACAATTCTATGACAATTTCGCCGAACCCTTATTTCTGGATGCGCACAAAAGAAGCTACGCAAGATATGCTTGTGCGCGGCTTGACCACCAATGGGGCCAAACCTGTAATAGTATCGCAAGGCAGTTGCCCAGCAGGGAATAAGAAGTGGGACAAAGCTGAAGGACGGTTTTTACTAGGTGCAGCGAACCCAATTAAACAAAACGGCGATAATAAAACCGGGGGTCAAGCGAAGGTAACTTTACAAAAACGCCATATTCCTGCCCATCAACATCAATATCAAAGAAATGCAGTTGCCCACCATGTTGCCAGGGGGGGTGAAGCATGGGGTATGACCAACACAGATCTTTCTACTACGATAGACACCAAAGATAAGGGTGATTTAAGAGGAGAAGCACATAACAACGTCCCTCCCTATATTGCCGTAAATTTTTGTGAGCTTAAATAAAGCACTACTTGAAAAACATCCTCACTCTACAAAAGAGTGGAGGTGTTTTAATCCACCTCACCGCTAGGCAACTGCCCGAGCACATCTATGACGCTTTGAATGAGCGGGATTTCGTGTTGCATGGCGCGGTAGCCGCGTTCGATTAGCTCATCCGCGCGGGAAAACTCTGTCATGCCTATGTGGCCGATGCGGGGTGCTACGAAAACGTCTGGTGGGTCACCCGCTAGGCGCGAGCGGGCTATGCGGTCCATGACAATGTTAAGAGAGCCCATCATGACGGAGCCTAGTTTTATACTGCCTTCGGATTTTGTGCCGCCAAGTAGACTTTTCAAGAGCAAGCGGTCAGGACGCAATTTGTTGAGCGATTGTCCGGATAACTCAAACGGGTCGAGCGAGTCTTCTTGTGTGTCATCAAAGTCCAAATCGTGGGACGAACCAATAGGGCCAAAAGCATCACCGTTCAGGCTAACCGCTATGACAATATGGGCACCAAGCGCACGGCACGTAGAGACGGGCACAGGGTTGACCAAGGCACCGTCTATCATATGACGGTTGTCGATTTTGATAGGTTCAAAGGCGCCGGGTAGGGCGTAGGAGGCGCGAAGGGCAGGGATCAGTGGTCCGTTTTGTAGCCAGACTTCATAACCAGTCCTCAGGTCACAGGCAACAGCGGCAAATTTTCGGTCCATGTCTTCAATATTGGTATCGCCGAGATAATGTTTGAGCACTTTGGCCAAGCGTTCGCCTCTGATTAAACCGGCACCGCCCCACCTAATATCCATATAGCTAATCAATCTACGTTTTGTTATTGATCTTGCCCAATCTTCTATGGAATCCAGATTTCCAGTAAGATACGCCGCGCCGACCAATGCGCCAATAGAGGTGCCGCTAACTATATCTGGCTCAATACCTGCTTCGATGAGGGCACGGATTGCACCAATATGTGCCCAACCACGCGCAACACCGCCGCCGAGCGCTAAACCTATGGGAGGGTGCTTTCGCTCTTTGGCCTCATATTTATCATGAACGCCGGATTTGGTGCCTAATCTCATGCGTGTAGTTTAGGCTTTCCGAGAGTGCTGACAATACCAAAGTTATAATTTGCAAATTTGTTTTGCAGCAAAAATCACTGGCGGTTTACGGCGGAGGGGCTATAGTGATCTCAAAATAATAATGGGTGCACATCATGTTGAGTAAATATTTAGTTGGGTCTGTTTTAATAATTGGTGCGGTTACGCTTTTGCCAGGATGTGCAAGTATATCTGAAGAAGAATGCGTCGCAGGCAACTGGGCTGACCTTGGTTACCGCGACGGAGTGAACGGCAAAGCCCGTGACCGTATCACAAAATATGTAGAAACTTGCGGTGAGTTTGGGACGGGTGTGGACCGTTCGGCTTATTTATCTAGCTATGAAGAGGGTCTGACGCATTATTGCACCTATGACAAAGGTTTCGCGCGCGGCCAAAATGGCAGTAGCTATAATACAGTTTGCGAAGGGCCCATGGCCGTGGATTTTCGTGCTGGTTATGATGAGGGTTATTTTGAGTATGAACTCCGGCAAAAATATAAGCAATTTGAAAACGATATAACAGAAGCGGAAAACGAACTAGATGACGTCAAGTACCGTTTGTCGGAACCAGATATCACTGAGGATGAAAAAGACAGGCTGAGGAAGAAAAAGAAACGCTTGCGGCGCGAGCTCGAAGACTTGCGCTGGGACTTTAGTAGTTTTAAGCGCAAATATGATTTGGATTGGTAGGTTGTTTAATCGTTCTTTAGGGCGGCTGCGCCGTATAATTTAGGCGAAAACCGACCAAACCAGAGTACCTTGCCCGCACCTTCATAGGCCTTCGCTAGGTAGTTGATATAGGACGGGTGCCCTGTAAGCTTGGTCAGAATGCTCATGGGGCGGTAAATACAATATTGTGCTGCGCCAATGGACATCCATTTAACGATACCGAGATTGTCTCGCGGCGTACTTTCTGCACATTGCTCAGTCGGGCTTTGCCCAAAGGCGAAGCTGCGTTTTTTGATGTATTGAGGGCTGGATCTGTCTTCAGGCACATGCTCATAAGCTTCAGCTTTTTTTGCCCATGCGATTTTTGCGCCTTGGCTGATTAAAGTCGTAAACAGCAAATCGTCTTCACCGCCTGTTTCATTTGTATCAGGGTCAAACGGCGGAGAGGGTAGTTTGCACAAATCTGTGTCTATGAGTGAATTACCACAGCCAAAAAACGCATCGATTAATCCAGTTTCCAAACCTTCCCCAAACCTGGAGAAAAACTTCTGATAATAGGCCTGGTATTTAGGGTGCGCGTTGATTTGTGCAATCGTAGGGCCAAAAACCAGTGCTGCACCATATTTTTGCGAGGTTTTCAGAAGTTCCTGCACCCAATTTTCCAAAGCTTCTTGGTCATCGTCCAGAAAGACTAGATATCGTCCACTCGCAGCTTTCAGGGCCGTATTACGGGCATTTGCCACGCCGGGATTGGGATCATTGTAATATTTCACATTAAGGTCTGATTTTTTGGCGTATTTGCTTACATATGTTTTCGCACTCGCCTCTGGATCGTTATCAACAACAATAACTTCGTGGTCCATTTTTGCTAGATTTTGACGCTCCAAGCTTTGTAGGGCAGTTTTCAACCCTAGTGGCCGTCTAAAAGTGGGCAGAATAATGCTGACACTTTTATCAGGTTTGGCCTGTGAAGGCTTTTTCACGATTTTTTCTCTAAATATGCCAGTGCATCTGTTACAGGCAGCACATTGGCTCCACACATTTTGACGGCATTGACAATTTGCTCAAACTTATCTGGCGTGCATCCCCACTTACTTGGGTTCTCAATTATGTCGTGCGTGAACAAGATTAGCCAACCGGGCCGTTTGGAAAAACCGTTTATGATTTTCAACGCTTTGTCAAAGTTAGGCTTCGAATCGATAGCTTGTGATTTTAGTTCGTTTAAATCTGCAGAAACATAATGGGCACCGTCTTGGATGCCCCGCATAGATTTGAATTTCTCAGAGAGGGCCTTTTTAAGACGGCCATTAACTTCTCCGTAGGGGTATGCAAAATTGTTAATCTCGCTTTTTACCCCCATGCTTTTCAAGGCTTCGTAATTTGTTTGCACTTCAGATATGGATTCGCTGACTGATAAGCGTGTTAAATCAGAATGACTATGAGTATGCCCCGCTATTTCATGGCCGCGTGCTTCTAAATCGCATAAATCTTGTGCGCTAAAGTGTTTGCCGTGGTGATTCTCGCTCTGCGCAAGACCGGCAGATGTATAATATGTGGCTCGCCAGCCTTCATTTTCTAGCATCCGCGCGCCATTGCTGATGGCCGATAAGGGAAAATCATCAAATGTGAAGCTAACAAGAGCTTTTTCCAGCCTTATTGGTATCAAGCGACGGTTGAACATCGGCCTGAACTGGCGCGAAACTTTCTTCGCAAATCTATTATTTATATCATTTATCATCATAATGCAGACGAAATAAGATACGCGCGAAAGTTTAATAATTGGTTTGAAGCGTTGCATTTAGGCATTTGACTAGAATTTCCCCGTTAAGGGTCAATTCGAATCGTCAAAATTGTTGAAAACAAAGCTGTCTTTTAGTGTTTTTGATAAAACGTTAGATGATTTCCAAGAATATACAGAAAACGGCCTCGCTATGTGCGATTTTTGTTGAAATTATTAACGATTTGTGCCTATAAGGCCGTCCGCTCCGACACATGGATTCGCCAAAAGCGTTGATGAATGCCGTGAAGGGGTGGAAAACACCGATATATTGGGGTTTTTAAGGTCGGCATATTCGCCGTCTGCATTTAATTTAAGAAAAGTGTACTTTTTTTGAAAAAGGTGTTTGACACTCGAAAATGCTTTCCCTATAGAGCGCATCTCGAACGAAGCGGGTCACTTAATGGCGCGATAATCGGGCGAGACGTAAGGCTTTTTAGAGAGCCTTTTTTTGAGAGCCAAAGTTATTTGGTGATTAAGTTGTTTGACATTGTGAATATGGAAAGAGAGACGCAGGCGGCTTTTGGCTGTGAGCATATACTAGATATATGCACATCGCTTACATTATATCCTGATTTATTAGGGTGTGGATGTAGGCAAAGTTACTGACTGTTTTGACGTTTCTTTTTATTTATAACGAAATCGCTTGGGTGATTTTGCTGTTGCTCTTCGGAACGGTAGTAGATGAACTTAAGGGATCTCGTCAATAATTTGAACGCAAGCGAAACTTGAATTTATTCAAGTTACGCCAGAACAAAAACAGTCAGGTAGCAAACTCAATTTGAGAGTTTGATTCTGGCTCAGAACGAACGCTGGCGGCAGGCTTAACACATGCAAGTCGAACGAGAAATTATCTTCGGATAATGGACAGTGGCAGACGGGTGAGTAACGCGTAGCAACCTACCTAGTAGTACGGAATAGCCCTTGGAAACGAGGTGTAATACCGTATACGCCCTCCCCCTTTATTGGGGTTGGGGAAAGATTTATCGCTATTAGATGGGGCTGCGTTGGATTAGCTAGTTGGTGAGGTAAGAGCTCACCAAGGCAACGATCTATAGCGGGTCTGAGAGGATGATCCGCCACACTGGGACTGAGACACGGCCCAGACTCCTAC
>JAJFFN010000028.1 GCA_021776635.1 Robiginitomaculum sp. | reverse complement strand
TCCGAGTTTAAGTCACGTTTTGCATGGCCACTTTGCACACTGGCGTCGTTGTAAATCCTTGAAAATGCTAGCATTTCCTGCGGTTTTACGCCTAGCCAGTGAACAAATTGCAACATGCCATTTCGACCTGAGTTTTTGAGTACACTGCCTAATATGCGCGTTTCATATAAAGTTGAGTTTGACTGTGGCCTGGCATCTGCAAGGCGTGGACAAGCTCCCAACCTTCCATGGCGAGGCGGTTCAATTTGTCTTCAACGGCAGGTAATATGTCCGCTTCTTTTGCAAATGCTGGTATTTTGACAACGGCTAATTTATATTTCCACTTTTGCATTACTTGTCCTTTTGTTTTGCCGTTTTGGTAACGACCGGAGGGTTCTCTTTTAACCTGCTTGCGCGGCGCAGTGCGCCGCGCAAGACATATTCAATTTGCCCGTTTAGCGACCGTAATTCATCATCCGACCAACGCTTCATAGCATCGAGTATGTCGGCGTGAATACGAAGTGGATAAGCTTTTTTTGCTTTACGGGCCATGCAGGTTTCCTAGTAAATTGACCCAGTATTAACCACGGGCTGCGTTGCGCGGTCAGAACAAAGAACGACCAGAAGGTTGCTGACCATAGCGGCACGGCGTTCTTCATCAAGATCGACAACACCTTTTTTCTTCAAGCTATCCAAGGCCATTTCGACCATACCAACGGCGCCTTCAACTATGCGTTGACGTGCCGCAATAATAGCTCCGGCCTGCTGACGCTGCAGCATAGCTTGGGCGATTTCAGGCGAATAGGCCAAGTGGGAAATCCGAGCTTCAATCACATTAATGCCGGCCTCTGCTAGGCGTTCTTGTATTTCTGTTTTCATGCGCTCAGAAACTTCAACGGGATGGCTGCGCAGGGCGATTTCACCTTCCTTATGAGGGTCATAGGGGTAAATAGAGGCCATAGAGCGTATGGCAGCTTCGGATTGGATTTGAACAAAGCTCTCATAATCATCGACATTAAAAACGGCTTCGGCGCTATCTACAACTTCCCAAACAATGATGGCGGCAATTTCGATGGGAGAGCCACCCTCATCATTGACCTTTAGGCGCCCACTTTCAAAATTCCGCACCCGTAAAGATATTTTCTGTTTGGAAAAGAACGGGTTGTTCCAGCGCAGGCCCTGTATTCTGGTGGTGCCAATATATTTCCCAAACAGGCTTAAAACTGCGGATTTGTTAGGCTCAACCTTGTAAAGCCCGGCGACTAAAAATAATGATGATGAGATGCCAGACACTAAACAAAGCAGGCCAATTATCTTGTGCCCTTGCGCTGCATTATAAATGAGTAGGGCAATGCCGCCAATAAATAGCAGTACTGCAACAATCAATATTGGGATGCCAGCCGATGATTTATATTCTTTCTCTTTCATGTCATATCCTTTTTTGTATATTTATTTATTGATATCAAAATGATATCATATTGTCAATAATTTATTTTGCCACCTACAAACTGCTCTTTAATTGACTTTAGGGTCGAAATACTTACCATGTTGGTTGGAGACCCGTAATGACCACCATAAATTCAGAACAACCTTTTAACAGAGAAGTGCAATATGCAGCAAAACGCCGCGCTGTTATTCGTTCAGCAGCCGGTGCATTTAGACGACGCGGTTATCATAATACGTCCATGGTCCAGATTGCCAAATCACTTGGTCTTTCCAAGGCGGCTTTGTATTATTATGTAAAATCAAAAGAAGAAATATTGTTTGAATGTCATGTCATGATGTATGACGCTATGGATACGGCTGTGCTTTCTGTGCGCTGCAAGGGCGATAATGGGCTAGAGAAGCTAAAGCGCTTATACGGCGCATTTGCTGCGCTCATGACCCGAGACGGCTTGGCTCTTTTAGCAGATATTGACAGTTTAAAGGGCGATTTCCAGTTAGCCGTTCTGGCCAGGCGTGGTAAGATAGAACGGGCGGTTAACCGCATAGTAGAGCGCGGTATGAAAGATGGCTCCATTAAGAAGGCTGACCCTAGAATAACGGTGTTTTTCTTTATGGGGGCGCTTAATTGGTTAAATGTATGGTACGAGCCAGACGGGCGCATGAGCGGCGAAAAAATAACGGAAATGTTTGTTGAACAAATGAGCGAAGGTATCGCATCTTAAATGCCCTCAAAAATGTATAACGGCTATGTGTTGCCCGCATAAAAATATCCTGTAGGTTGGAGACATGAAAACAAAACTTGAATATTTTACCGATACGGCTCCTAAAGCTGGTGCCGTAACAGAGGTCGTGGACGGCGTTTTTTGGCTGCGTATGACATTGCCGATGGCTGGACTTGATCATATTAATTTATATTTCCTAAGGGACGGCGATGAATTTGTTGTTGTTGATACGGGTCTTGGTTGGAAAGATTCCATGGATATCTGGGAGCAGGTTTTCGAGACTTATATGGGAGGTGCACGTGTCAACCGCGTTATATGTACCCATTTACACCCGGACCATGCAGGGCTAGCAGGCTGGATGTGCAGAAAGTTTGATGCACCCTTATTGATGACCATGGGAGAGTATTTACTCTGCCGATTGATGGCGGCAGACACTGGAAACCCTGCACCCAAGGAAGGTATTGCTTTTTATAAACGCGCAGGGTTTACGGATGCGCAAATCGAAAATTACAAATCTCGGTTCGGCGGGTTTGGCAAAGCAATTTCTGAACTTCCAAATGGGTATAAGCGGATTAAAGACAACGACAAAATTACAATTGATGCCAGTGACTGGCAGGTTCTAATAGGCTCCGGCCATTCCCCAGAACATGCATGTCTTTACAATGCCGAGTTGAAAATCATGATAAGCGGCGATCAAATTTTACCAAATATCAGTTCAAATGTCAGTGTCTGGCCAACCGAACCGGACGGCAATCCATTAGAAGACTGGATCCGGTCTTGTCATAAACTGAGAGAAGCTGTGCCCAAGGATACATTGGTTCTTCCTGCACACGGTATTGCGTTTCGAGGTGCAGACCACCGTCTTGGCAGATTGATTGCGCACCATGAAAATGCGTTGGAACGATTGCATGAATATTGCTTGGAACCGAGGCGTTCTACCGAGATTTACCCCGTACTTTTTCGCCGCAAGATAAATGACGGCAACCGATTAATGGCGGTCGGAGAAAGCATCGCGCATTTAAACTGTTTGATATATCGCGGGCAAATGTTGCGAAAGACTACTGCTGAAGGACACTATGTTTACCAGTCAATAAAGACAGGCTAAAGACAATGATATGCGCCACATTCATGGCATTTGGAATGAGCAAGCCGCCGAGTTTAGGCGCTCCTATATAAAGCCAGATTATTCCGCCGAGCAGGAGAGCCGGGCTAAAGAGTACCATCCATATTGGGTAGTCCGACCGTCCGCGCAGGATTTGAAACACCCAAAGCAAAGAGACTAAAACCATAGCAATGCGCAGAACATTGACCAATGGCTCGTTTAAGGCTGAAAAACGTGTGAGCAGGTTTTGTAAATCCGTACCACTTGCGATTTCGTGAACGGTCAATGCTAAGAATGCTCGTTGTCCCATCCATGCCGCACCGACGATAAAGGCATATGTGCCGACAATAAAAAACATGCGGCCAATTTTACCGCCGCGCGGGTCGATACGTTTGGAAAGGTGCCAGTAACCGGCTACATAAAGCGGAGCAGCTAATATGCTTAGAAAATGACCGAGTGTAATCCGAAACTTGGAAACTTGGGCGAAGTAATCATAACCGTGGGCATAATCCGCATTTGCACTATATTGCAAAATAAATTCGCCTGCCCCGACTAATATGGCGCCGAGTAGCCCGAACCAACCGGCTATTTGCACACGGCTATTCACAAAATAATCCCAATTTGCCATTAGTCCAACGTACCATCACACCCCATATAAATCCGTGGGCGAGTATTCCAATAGGCATAATCAATGGGGCTTTGTCTCCGGTCAGGCCGTATAGCTTGCCGGGTGCGCCCGTCGATACACCTACTAGCGTAAACAATAAGCCGAGTATAGCGCCAGCAATCCAATAGCTAAGCGCAGACCCATTTCCTGGCAATTTGGCGGCGTATTTTATCACACCTATATTCCAAATCCCCATGACCACTGGCATTACCCATAGAAGAAATTGCGGTGGAAACCCTTGTTCCGGTCTCAGCATCATAGCCGTTCCGAGCACAATAAAAGGAATGAGCAAGGCTGGAAAACTAGAACCTGCGATGAACGCAAGTAGCAATTTTGAGTTTGTCCTTGAGTTTGCCTTTGGATTTGTTCTTGGGTTTATCATTGGATTTGTAATTCCTTGGCCTGAATGTTTTGTGGTTCTAATATACTTTCTTTAATATCAGAATTTGAACCTGGTAGGAAAATAGTTCGTGTTTGGTCGGAGCCTAAACCTTGCCCAGCAATTATTTGCCGCTTAATGATTTTACCGTCTTTGTAAATAGTTTTGACAATGGTACCTAAATTTTCTGTGGTGTTTGGCAAACGGGTAAATGAGCCTTTTTTACCCTTTCCTTCACTGATAAACCCTTGCGAAGCACCGTTGACATTCACCCAAATTATATCCGGCCAACCGTCATTGTTGAAATCTGCAACGATCGGCGTGATGCCAAAACCTCTAGCTTCTGCACCGCTAGTTTTGCCGATAGGTGTAAATGAACTTTTCCCCGAGTTCAGCAATAGTTTTCCGCAATATTTAGCCATCAAGAAATTGAGCGGCATTTTATCATAGTTTTGCGACGCGAGCAGGTCAAGATTTCCGTCCATATCCATGTCGGCAAAAACAGTCCCCCAGCCAAAGCCGAGACGGCCGACATTTGCTTCGCGCGCCACGTCTGAAAATTTTAAGCCACCCTCATTGCGTAACAGCATATAATCCGTGTTAAACGGCGCATCTTTGGACAGGTCGCCGCGCAATAAAAACTTTGGCAATGTATGGCCTACATTGGACGCATAAATATCTATCAGGCCATCATTATTATAATCTCCAACCGCCAATCCCATGGGATAGCTATTGACGCTTGGGTTAGGGATAGGCTTCATGGGAAAGCTTCCGGTGTTTTCGTACATTTCGATGATGCCGGTGTCTTGGGCAATGACCAAGTCACTATCATGGTCATTATCGAGGTCGGCGAAGACGGCAGTGAACGTATTGTGTTGACGATAAAGTCCAGCTTCTTTGGTGGCGTCACGCCATGTATTGTCACCGTTATTGAGCAAGAATTGTGAATACCCACCATAAGGCTTGGTAAAAATAGTTGTGCCCTCAACCAATTCATTTTTTATATATCCAGAGATATACAGATCGACCCAGCCATCTTTGTTGACATCACCCAAAGCAATGGACAAGGGCACTGTATTGTCCGCCATAGACGGATATATTTTCTCGTGTCGAAAATGATTGTGGCCATCATTTGTGTGTAGCCATACGCCGCTCTCACGGGCTGCAAACAAATCAACATCGCCGTCATTATCAATGTCTAAATGTGCTGCGCCGTGGGTGGCGTCCATAATTTCCTTCCTTAGCATCGTGTCCATCTTGACAAATTTACCGTCTTTGAATGTGAAAAATTGATCGTTTTGCAAGCGTCCACCACCGAGGAATAATTCATCTACACCGTCCCCGGTAAGGTCAAATGCCGCTGCCCCTGCAAAGGGCAAGGAGGTTTTATCTAGGATATGAGAAAACGGCAGGTCTGCTTTTTTAAAGCGAAGGTCTGTATCGCCTTGGGACTTCCACTCAGCTTGCCAGAGACGTAGTGCCACAACCAATAAAACCAACGCTATGGCAAGGCCCAATAAAATTTTTTTCATGATGTTTTCCCCACACAGTTTTGGACGATTTGAACCGACAATAAGCCTATGCCCACACACAATTTTGTGAACATAAACGCCTTATAAACCTTAATAGGCTAGCAAAGTGAAAATACAAAGTGAAAAATGCACTGGGATTGCAAAAGGGAATTTTAACCGTGAAAACCGAACAGAAAATAGCTGTCTTACTGCCGGCCTATAATGAGGAAGATGGTTTGGTTCACGTCATAGAAGGGTTTGCTAAGTCCTTACCGGCGGTGCGCATTATTGTCTGTGACAATAATTCCAAGGATAAAACCGCAAAAGTGGCAAAGCTTGCTGGTGCAGAAGTCTGGCAACAACCATTGCCAGGCAAAGGCAATGCCATGCGCCGCTTGTTTCGGGAAATCGACGCTGATATTTATATTATGTGCGATGCTGATGGCTCTTACGACGCATCCGCCGCACCCATGCTTGTTGAAAAACTGGTCAGCGAAAAACTAGATATGATTGTTGCCGCACGTGCATCGGGGGATGAAAAATATCGCCCGGGTCATGCTGTCGGCAACAAGATATTTACCTGGGTTATGGGCGCTGCATTTGGTCGCCATTTCACAGATATTTTTTCTGGCTACCGTGTATTTTCACGGCGCTTCATCCGCTCTTTTCCAATGATGTCAGATAAATTTGAAATCGAAGCGGAGATGACTATTCATTGTCTTGAGCTTCGTTTGCCATTTGCTGAAGTTCCAGTACCGTTTTTTGATCGCGTTGCTGGGCAAAGCAAATTGTCAACATTCGGCGATGGTGCGCGGATTGCCTGGCTTATGGGTAAGTTATATCGTGATCAACAACCCATGCGGTTTTTTTTACTCGGTGCGATCGTTATCGGATTAGTGAGCTTGGCAATTGGCCTGCCTGTGGTCTTTGAATATTTTGAAACAGGGTTGGTTGAAAGATTTCCCACGGCGATACTCGCAGCATTTTTAGCGCTCGGCGCCGCCTTGTCTTTAACGTGTGGTATTATATTAGATACGGTGAAACGCCTGCGTATCCAACAAAAAATGCAGGCATATCTAAGCGCCTTTACCAAAGAACGCTAAGGTCAGTACCCAACGCTCTACAGTATTCTCGCTAAAATGTGTTTGGTATATTTGGGTAAAGGTTAGTAAGTGAAACTATGAAAACTTTACTCAAAACATTATTACTCGGTTTTATGGTTGGCGTATTAGCAATAACTTTCGCCACCCGTACTGCGGACGGTCAAGAAATTGAACCGCCGCAAAGTTCAGTGGGCACTTATGCAGAGGCCGTATTTGCAGGCGGTTGTTTTTGGTGTGTAGAAGCAGACTTTGAAAAACTTCCCGGCGTCATAGAAGCAATATCAGGCTATACGGGCGGTCATACCAACAACCCAAGCTATAAGCAGGTCGTTCGCGGCGGCACCGGACATTACGAGGCCGCAAAAATTATCTATGATCCAAATCAGTTAAGCTATCCAGAATTATTGGAATTTTTTTGGACACATGTAGACCCAACGGACGCAGGCGGTCAGTTTTGTGACCGGGGTCAATCATACGAAACAGCCATATTTGCCAATCCCGCACAAATTGAAATTGCGCAGCGTTCTAAAAAGACATTGCAAAACTCTGGACGGTTAAAAGACAATGTTGTTACACCTATTTTAACGGCAGGACCGTTTTATAAAGCGGAAACCTACCATCAAAACTACTATAAGAAAAACCCGCTTCGCTATAAATATTATAGAAACGGTTGCAAACGTGATAAACGCATCAAGCAGGTTTGGGGTGGCTAGAGTATCCATTATGGTCAAGTCTGTTTATTGATCCATTTTCTGTCCTGTTTTATCAGAGTGTTTGCCAATATAATTAGCTTTCTCATGACGGCTGTTATGGCGACTTTGGCTGGTTTTCCTTTTTCTGTCAGCGCTT
>JAJFFN010000027.1 GCA_021776635.1 Robiginitomaculum sp. | reverse complement strand
AAGCGCTGACAGAAAAAGGAAAACCAGCCAAAGTCGCCATAACAGCCGTCATGAGAAAGCTAATTATATTGGCAAACACTCTGATAAAACAGGACAGAAAATGGATCAATAAACAGACTTGACCATAATGGATACTCTAGCGTTTAGCTTTATCCGTTGGTGTATAGCCATATCCGGCCCATAATTTTAATATGCGGGTTTTTCCGCCGCCAAGATCAAGGCTTAAAGGCGGTAATTTCTCCAAGCGTGTAAAATCTGCTTTCAGTTTTTCTGCATATGTTAATTTACCGTTCGTGTGTACAGCTTGGATACATGCCACATACGCCGCTTTGGTTGTCGGTTTGTCTTCACAATCCCGGTAATAATTGACGATTAAGACGGGGCCTTCTTGAGCCTTATTTGCCGCCAAAGATGCGGTTGCTTCTGCGTGATGGTTTATATGAGATGTGTTTCGCCACATACGCAAATCAAGACCCGTATCGGTTTCTATGCCGTAATATAGCAGGTCATAAAACACGAGCCGGTTGTCTGTGGCAATGGCTATATAGGCTTGCCCATCGTGGCCTTTATTAATAACGTCGACCAAGATATTTTTGGTTTGTGGCCAACCGCGTACGCGTTTAACGGCATTTGCCTGTCCTGTTTTATTGATAAAATCTGGCATTAAAACGGCAATAGCAAAGACGCTGCCAAACCCGGCATTAATCCATACCCCCGTTTTGATGAATTTTGGAAAATGTTGCAAGCCGTAACGCGCCGCCAAAATCGACCCGGCCATATAGGCTGTTACGGCCCAATTGGCATTGGCACGGCTGAGGAGTGCTTCCAGAGAAATTGCGGCTAATGGACTAAGTGCGAAAAAAGTGAGCAGCAAAGTTTTACGCTGCAGCTTGGCTTTTGTCGCGCCAACAAAAGCCAAAACCAAAAGCACAAGCGTTAAGGGGCCGAACACGCCAATTTGGCTCATCCAAAATTCCAACAACTCCAAAGGATGAAACGGTATGCCTTTGAGGTTGGCATTGGCTGCCGTATGGTTGACGGTTGCAAAATCGTTTTGGGCGTTCCACCAAATATTTGGTGCCAATACGACCAGACTTAAGCATAGTACAAACCCGCCGCGAAGCGATAAGAGAGCCTTTCGGCATTTGCTGTCCATCAGGATAGACAAAGCCAGTGCGGGCAAGAAAAACAAGGTGGCGTATTTGGACAGCATGCCAAACCCAATTGCAAAGCCAAGCATTGCCGCCCACTTCCAATTTGGCGTATCGCGCATATGCATAAGTGCATTTAACCCCAATATCCAACACAGTAACAAGGGTACATCCGTACTCACGATCCCAGAGCTTAGCCAAACGGCGGGCATGGTGAAGTAAACGGCGGCGGCCCAAAACCCTGTACGGGCATCATATATATACCGCCCCGTTCGAAATAACACATAGGCAATAACGGGATGCAAGAGGGGCGAAGATATTCTTACGGCCCATTCTTCGTGGCCAAAAATGGTCGTAGAGACACTTATGACCCAGGCTATCATTGGGGGTTTGGAAAAATACCCCCAGTCGAAGCTTCGCGACCACGCCCAATATTGAGCTTCGTCTCCGTGCAAATTCATTGGGGATAAATACAGCGCAACCAACCGAGCCAACCCAAGGCAGACCAACATGAAAACCACATATTTGTGATAATTTGGGGATTGGCTATCAGGAAAACTATTCATATGTCGTTTCCTTGCCATTTTGTTGGCAAAAAATAAACTAAATTCGGTGTTATCTGCAACCATGTTTATGCGTGCTGCACATGTTCTTGTTTTCGATTCCGGCGTTGGGGGGTTGAGCGTTACTGCTGAACTGCACAAGCTCATGCCTGGGCTTAAAATAACCTATGTTGCAGACGATGAGTTTCGCCCTTACGGCAACAAAAGCGAGGCGCAACTTAAAGCAAGGTTGCCAGAATTACTTGAAACCCTTGCGATTATGTTAAACCCAGACATTGTCATCATTGCCTGCAATACGGCCTCAACCACAGCCTTACATGACATCCGCGCCGCCCTTACAGTCCCGGTTATTGGCGTTGTGCCAGCAATTAAACCGGCAGCAAAGTTGAGCAAAACAAAATCCATTGCCGTGTTGGGTACGCCTGGAACCGTAAAGCGCGGCTATGTTGATGATCTGATTGCACGTTTTGCTAGCGATTGTACCGTTAACCTCGTTGGCTCGACAAAGCTTGTTAACATGGCTGAACAAAAATTATCGGGGGGAACCGTTAATATGGATACCCTTAAACATGAAATAGATTTGATATTTAAACCACACCATATAGACGCACCCAATAAGACCAAGGTAGACGTTGTAGTTCTCGCCTGTACCCATTTTCCCTTATTATCCGCCGAATTTAAACGCGCTGCGCCGTACAAAATTTCTTGGGTTGATAGCGGTACGGCCATCGCCCAGCGTACGCAACGCCTTTTAGAACGCACATCCGGAATTGAAAACAATCCCAACCCCTACAATATTGCATTCCTTATTGGACCGCAAACCTGTGCGACACGGCGAAAAGCTTTTGCAACATTTGGTTTTGATAGCGTGATTGCACTAAAGCCTTAATCGACCGCCGGTTTAATGCGCTAACATTTTGTACATAGCATAAGCACTGGCGAGCACAACAAATATTACAACGGTGGCGAGGGCGAAATTTTTGCGCATTAACGCCTCAGCCCTCGGACCTGTTTTATAAACAAGGGCAGCAACAAGAAAGAAGCGCAATGAGCGCGCCAAAACGGCCATAAGAATGAAAACACCAAAATTAAGCTTCATCGCCCCACTTACAATCGTAATGACGATATAGGGAAAGGGCGTTAGCCCGGCACCAAAAACCGCCAATGCGCCGTGCTTGTCATATATAGATTGCAGCTCGGCGACGCTGTCCCCTTTACCCAAACTATCAAGCACGGGCAAAGCGAAAACATCCCAGGCCCACATGCCAATTGCATAGCCTATTATCCCGCCGAGTACGGAACAAACGGATGCTATAAATGCATAGCGCCATGCCCGCTCCCGCCTTGCCATTATCATCGGGATGAGCAAAGTGTCCGGCGGAATTGGAAATATAAACGCTTCAACGAAGGAAAGTCCCGCGAGGTAACGCACCGCCTTTTCGTGGCCCGCGATTTCTTTGGCCCGGTCATACAGTTTTTCAAGAACTTTGTTTATCATAGCGGGGCAATACCCTGAAACAGATGGTAATTTCCAGTAAAAAATTATGCAAAATAATAATTTTGGCACTTGCAAGACGCACAATGCCACACCAGCGTTTAGCGTAAAATCGTGATATTTTTCCGTTGACGCCAAGGCCGCGTTCGCTATGGTGCGCCGCTTACCAAAAGACACATGGATATTGAATTGCGGGTGTGGCGGAATTGGTAGACGCGCGGGATTCAAAATCCCGTTTCCCTAGGAAGTGCCGGTTCGATTCCGGCCACCCGTACCAAAAATCTTTATGACGCTTTCTTAACCGTTTTCTTTACCGCGTTTGCAGGCTTTGTAACTGGTTTTTTATTTGTGCCCTTAAGAACCACCTTTTTAAGTAGTTTAAACTCAGCTAATATATCATCCGCTATATCTTGGACATCTGGCACAGCAATTTTGCAGGCAACAAGTCCAAATTCAAGACGGTCCATATAGCTGGTCAATGTGATGTTAAGCGCACAGCCATGTGTCGCAATAGAAACGGGGAAATTGGAAATAACTTTACTGCCGGCAAAATACATGGGTCTTCGAGAACCAGGTACATTGGAAATGGCAACATTCATGGCGGCTGGCATATAATCAACCAATTTGGTGCGGCTTGTCACCTGCGCCATGGCTGAGACCATAACAGGGGCACCAAAAAACGAGTAGTCTTTCGGGAAAATATCCTTGATGGCTGCTAGGCCTTTTTTGGCGCGTTTGGCATTTGCATTTACTGCCTTTAGCCGCGCTAAAGGCTCGGCTATGTCTGTACCAATCTCGCAGTTCATGCTTGCAACTTGATTTGCGCCAGATTTATCACCAACCTCGCGCAAAGAAACAGGTACTACGGCTACAAGGCCGCGATTGGGCAGTTCGTCGTGGCGCAGCAAATAGCTGCGTAATGCCCCGCCGCAAATTGCTAGAACGACATCGTTTAATGTTGTATTGGTAGCTTTTGCAATGGCAATTACTTCTTTAATCGGGAGTGTCCTTGCCCCAAATGCTCTTTGTTTTTGGATGCGAACATTAAACCGTGTTTTTGGCGCAGGCTTTAAGTTGTCCAATAAGCTGCCGCTGTCTTCTATGGAGTTTTGTACGACCTTACGCAGCGCTTTCACATAGGCAGGTGACATTTTCAGCATATCATATTGTTGCTGGACAAATTTACCATATGCGCCGCCGATGAGCTCGAAAAACCCGGGGTCTTCTTTGGAAAGGCGCACTTGATTGCTGGGAAGGGGTGGGCGCGGGGTTGGCTCCCGGTCCGACAAAATATCCATAGCCGATACACCTGCACCGCCGTCAAAACTGGCGTGATGGGCTTTGGTATAAAGCGCAAAACTGCCTTCTTTTAAACCAAATTCCGGGTCATGAACGCCTTCAATAATTGTAAATTGCCAGAGGGGCCGCTCACGGTCCAAAGGCACGGAATGCAAGCCTTGTACAATCATACGTAGTTGATCTAGATTTCCAGGATCAGGCAAACGTGCATGTTTAATATGATAATCCAGATCAACAATTTCTGCCTCAACCCAGACGGGGTGGTCTATATAGAACGGTGTGTGTTTTAATTTGCGGTGAAAAGACGGTATTTCGTGCAAACGCTCTACGATTTGCGCCTTTAGTGCTTCATAGGAACTTTCGCCTTTCTGTGCAGGCTCACACAGTAGAAGGCTGGAAATGTGCATGGGGGTTTCATTGGTTTCCATATAGAGAAAGGTCGCGTCAATTCCGGATAATTTACGCATATCTGTTTTCCTTATATTTTTGCACTGTATCAAAGGCGGGCGTTTTGAAGAATATTTTTCGCGCACCCTTGTTGTCGAACGGTTTCCAGTCTTTTTCGCCCTGAGCCAAACGGTCTGCTATTATATACAAAACGCTAGGATTAACCCCAAGCCCGCAATGGGATCCTTCGACACGAATGTTTTCCACTTGTTTTTCTTTGCCAGGGGTTTTCGGCTTTCTTTGATGGCAATTTTGCCAGGCGACTACCCCGTCCGTTTTTGAATATATGGATGTAGTCGGAACGCTGGGCGCTTGCGATAAATTTGTTTTTATTGGCGGGGTTTTTGCAGAGTGCCCCGCAACAAATTCATAAAATTTTGTAGCATGGGATGCATTGGGATCTCCAGAATGTGGGCTTCCCAGAGAAACAACAAACCGAATTTTTTCGGGGCGTAGTTTTGCCAACTCCCTGGCAAATATACCGCCAAGGCTCCAGCCAACGATACTCAGTTTTTGTTTGTGTTTTGCAAATATCCTATCAACCTTAGCCAGCATGTTTTCTAAAACCTGTGCGCGTAATCCTAAATTACGGCCTTGCGCCCATGCATAGGGATGGTAGCCACGTTTTTTCAAAAACCGACGTAAGGGCACGGTCGATAAATCAGAGGCCGCCAAACCCGGTAAGACCAAAACCGGATGTCCGTCTCCCTTGGCCATGTGTTTAAACAGAGGGGCGCTGGCAATATAGCTCCCCATCTCAAAAACGGATCTGCCTTCCATAAGCAACAAAACCGCGGAGGGCGCTTTTACTTTTCTTTGTTTTCTTGTCATCAAATTTCCCAGCTTCTTGCTAATTTACTACAGCATTTTATTTATTTCAAAACTCTAGCCACATTAATTGCCTTTGCCAAGGACTAGATTGCTTACTGGGTTTTGAAAATCTACTCTTGCTCCAAATACAAATTTGGGGTTTTATAGCGTGATTTTCAGGGAGACAAACATGAAAAAATTATTGCTTTTAGGTTTTGGCGTAATCGCGCTTGCAGCCTGCCAACCCGCAACAAAAACCGCGGGCCATAACCTCGACATAAAAACGGCACACCGTCTTAATAAGGACCATCCGATGGAATATACTAAGGCCGGACAAACTGATGCAGATCATTTATATTTAGAAGACGTGTTAGGAGAAGCCGCGCTGGAAAAAGTAAGAGATTGGAATAAACGTTCTGAACCTCTGATGCAAAACGATGTCTACAAAGCCATGAAAGCGGAGCTGCTTGAGGTTTACAATTCTCCAGAAAAAATTCCTTACGTAAATTACCGTGCAGGCCATGCTTATAATTTTTGGCAAGATGATAAAAATGTTAAAGGTGTTTGGCGGCGCACTACTTTGGGCAGCTACCGCAGTGATAATCCCAAATGGGAAGTCGTACTTGATATCGACGCACTGGCTAAAGCCGAAGATAAAAACTGGGTCTATAAGGGAGCCAGCTGTCTAGCGCCGCATTATGAAAGGTGCATTGTTTCTCTTTCCGACGGCGGTAAAGATGCCACAGAACGCCGCGAATTTGATATTACGACTAAAAGTTTTGAAAAGGGCGGTTTCCTATTGCCAGAAAGCAAAGGAGGCACCGACTGGCTGGATAAGAATCGGCTTTTGGTCGGTGTGGACTTCGGGTCTGATAAAAACGGACAAGCAACTATGACGGATAGCGGCTACCCATTTGTTAGTAAACTTTGGCAACGGGGTACGGATTTGTCCACTGCGCGCGAGCTCATGCGCGGCGAAAAAACAGATGTTGGCGTCTGGCCTGGTACAATTAAAAATGCATCGGGTGAGGACGAAATTTTGCTCGTCCGGGCCGTTACTTTTTACACGACAGAGTATTACTGGGTACCGCGCAGCGGCGAAAACAAGTGGAAACCGGTAAAGCTGCCCGTGCCCCTAAAATCCAATCTAGGCGACCAGTTTAAAGGCCAGCAATTGATGACATTACAAGAGGATTGGCGCGGTTATACGTCGGGTACTTTAGTATCTTTTTCTATAGATGCGTTTATGAAAACTGGCGCTATTGAAACCGTCCACGAGGTTATTGCGCCAACTGCCCGTCAATCCATTGATGGGTTTGGGGCCACCAAAGACGCCGTATTGTTAAGCTTGTATGAAAATGTCTCGGGCTCAGCTTACGCTTTTGATTTTGACGGTGAAACGTGGACAAAAACCAAACTCGATTTTCCTGCCAATGGTAAGGTCGGCATAGGCTCTACCAACGCCAAAGAAAGTGTTGCTTTTATCAATACCGAAAGTTTTCTAACCCCGGACACATTATGGAGTGTGGATACGTCTAAAATGAAGATTGAGCAGGCAAAATCTCTGCCAAGCTGGTTTGATGCCGCAAGCATGCAAGCTCGACAATTTGAAGTGGCATCATCTGACGGCACTAAAATTCCGTATTTTGTCGTATCTGCGAAAGACATTGAGCAAAACGGTAAGAATCCAACTTTGCTGTATGGTTATGGCGGGTTTGAGATTTCAATCAATCCGTCCTATTCGGCGACAATTGGTCGGGCGTGGCTCGCGCGCGGCGGGGTTTATGTCGTTGCTAACATAAGAGGCGGCGGCGAATTTGGGCCAGATTGGCATCAAGCAGGCCTAAAGACCAAGCGCCAAATTATCTATGATGATTTTATCGCAGTGGCCGAAGATCTGATTGCCAACAAAACAACCTCGCCAAAGCATCTCGGCATTCATGGCCGTTCTAATGGAGGTTTATTGATGGGTGTCATGTTTACCCAAAGGCCGGATTTGTTTAATGCCGTAACCATTGGGGTGCCTCTGCTTGATATGCGCCGTTATGATAAATTATTGGCGGGTGCATCTTGGGTTGGAGAATACGGGGACCCTGACGACGAAGGTGCGGAAGGCGCATATATTCGCACGCTGTCGCCTTATCATAATATCCGCAATGACGTTAAATACCCTATACCGTATATTTACACGTCAACCAAGGATGACCGCGTACATCCAGGCCATGCCCGAAAAATGGCGCAACGGCTGGAGGACATGGGGCTTGATTTTCTTTATTATGAAAACATTGACGGCGGCCACGCTGGTGCAGCAAACCTAGAAGAAACGGCCCACTCCCAAGCTTTGATATACTCATATCTTGCCGGGAAATTGATGCCAAAATAAACCCCTAGAATAAAATAAACCGCCCCGCGCCGTTCAACTGTTTCAGCTGGCTGCAGAATAACGTCTTTTGCTTTTATTCTGCAGCTGGGGCTTCTGCTTCAATGTTTTTAGGTTTATTTGTTTTATTAACTTCAGCGTTGTCACCGTCTTTTTTAGCTGCGGCCTCAGGTTTGTCTTGGCCTTTACGGCGGTTTAAATGACTGCGCACACGACGCTTAGGGTTGTTGTCTTCTTCGCCGTTCCCATTAGACGGATCTGATTTCGCGTCTTGTTTATTGCCATCGGCATCAGAATTGTTTTCTGGCTTTTTTTCTGGCTTTTTTTCTGCTTGCTCGGCGTGTTTTGCCCGTCTGGCAGCTTGTTCAGCTTCGCGTTGTTCTGTCTGGAGCCTGTGTTGTTCCGCTTTTTTTGCAGCAACAATGGCCAGTTCTTGCACAATACGTAAATAATGCTCGGCGTGTTGCAGATAACTTTCGGCTTTGACGCGGCGGCCTGATACGGACGCATCATGAGCCAATGACATATATTTATCATAAATGGTTTTTGCAGAGCCGCGCACCCTTACGTCCGGGCCATTGCTATCCAAAGCTCTGTTCGGGTTATTGTTGTTTTTGTTATGTTGTGGCTTACGGCCTCGACCTCTTGGGCGTCTACTCATAAGTCTTTCCTATATTTGCGGAGCACATCCAATCGCTGTCCCGTCCCTCCAGCACAGACGGTGCGCATTATGTTTTTGTAGCTTCATCCCTATTTAGCCTTTCTGGCTTTGAGGGGTTTTTCAATAAAAAATCTCTTTATTATATATGTCGTGCGGCAAATGATTAAATCTGCTGTGCCCGAGCAATTACGAAGAAATGCCCTTGGGTACGAACCTTTAAATATAAACTAACGGCTAGTTTTGGTTTGTCCAAGCTTTTTTTTGCGTTTTTCTTTAAAATTTTGCACTTAAAATACGGTCTTTATCAGCTAAATCTTGCTGGCAAATTATATTTGTCGCGCCGACCTTTGTGAGTAAATCACTGACGGGTTGTTTCTGGTCAAACCCGATTTCAAAAACCAAATAGCCCCCGGGCTTAAGTACGGTTTTTATTTGCGAAATTATAACACGGTAGGCGGTTAATCCGTCTTTTCCCCCGTATAAAGCCGTTTCCGGTTCGTAGTTTTTAACATCTGGTGCCAATTTTTTCATAGCCGCCTCGTCAATATAAGGAGGATTAGACACAACAATATCAAATTTTTCTTTCACCGCGCTTAAATAATCCGACCTAAGAAAATTACAGCGATGACTTACATCGTGGCGCTGCGCATTTGCCGCCGCTACCGCGAGCGCCTTTGGCGCAATATCAACCCCTACGCCGGTTGCCGACATGCGTTCGTGTAAAAGACTAATAAGGACGGCGCCGCACCCTGTGCCGACATCAACTATATGTGGGGCTGGTATGTCGGCTATTAGCTCCAATGCGTACTCAACCAAACCTTCTGTTTCCGGGCGCGGAATTAATACGCGTTCATTGACCATAAAATCTAAAGACCAAAACGCTTTTTCCCCGATAATATAAGCAATGGGTTCATAGGCCAGTCTTTGGCCGAGCATTACACGAAACACTATTTGCACGCGCTTTGGTACAGCGTCGTGATCGCAAATAATCAATTCTGCTGCAGTTTTCCCGCTGGCTTTTTCAAGAAGCATGCGCACATCCAACGCAGGGTTTTCTATGCCCGCACTTGCCAACATGTTGGTCGCACCATGTTTTAGCTCGCCATATATGATTTTTCCCATACTGGACGTAGTGTTACTGGCCATCTGTTTCCAGAGCCGCCAATTTCTCTGCTTGATCTGCTGCCACCAAAGAATCGACCACTTCGTCCAATGCGTCTCCGGTGATGATTTTATCGAGATTATAAAGCGTCAAATTTATGCGGTGGTCGCTGACCCGCCCTTGGGAATAATTATAGGTACGGATACGCTCGGAGCGGTCTCCAGAACCCACTTGGGATTTTCTGTCCCCGGCCCGCTCGGCATCAATGCGGGCGCGCTCCATATCATAGAGCTTCATCTTTAAGATTTTTTCTGCATTTGCCCTGTTTTGATGTTGCGACTTGGCATCGCAGACGACAACAATTCCGGTTGGTTCATGGGTCATACGCACGGCTGAATCGGTTTTATTTACATGCTGCCCGCCAGCACCCGATGCCCGCATTGTATCGACCCGCACATCAGTCATGGAAAAATTAACCTCTATATCTTCCGGTGCTGGCAAAACCGCAACCGTAGCCGCAGAGGTGTGCACCCGACCTTGGGTTTCGGTCACCGGCACTCGCTGGACACGGTGAACCCCACTTTCGAATTTCATTTTGCCAAAAACACCGCTACCGGTAATGGATGCGACGATCTCCTTATAGCCGCCCATTTCAGCTTCGGATTCTGTTTCAATCTCTAGCTTCCATCCTTGCAAAGCCGCATAACGGGCATACATGCGAAACAAATCACCAGCAAATATCGCCGCTTCGTCGCCGCCTGTCCCGGCGCGTATTTCGATGACCACGGAGGCATCATCATCTTTGTCCTTAGGCAAGAGAAGAATACTGACCTCGTGCTCTATGGCACCCAACCCATTTTTTACTTCGCGCAGTTCTTCCTTGGCCATGGCGCCCATTTCAGGATCCAAAACCAGTTCTTCCAATTCAGCAATTTCGTCCAATCGGTTTTTGAGCGCCCTTACCCCCTCAGCCACGGGGCGGAGTTCTGCGTGTTCTTTTGCCAATTTGACAATTTCGTCCGGCACAGTTTCAACACCCATCCGCGCTTCAATCGCGTCGAATTTGTCCAAAACCTGCTCAAGTTTTTGCTGCGGTATTTTCATAAAGCCTGTTTAGTGATTTTAAAGACCATGTCGAGGGTAAGTTGTGGTATAGCTAGGGATGATATATGCGCAGTCTGTCATACCTCTCGATTGCTTGCTAATTCGAATACTCGCAAAATTTCGCTTATCACACCGTCAAGATTATCATAAACATCATCATTCCAAAACCGGACAACGCGGTAACCTTTAGCTTCCAGAACATCGGTGCGGGCTAAATCAGTTTCCTCGGTATCCGCATGTTGATTTCCGTCCAGTTCAATAATAAGCTTGGCACTCTCACAAACAAAATCCACTATATAATTACCTATGGGAACTTGCCGCCTGAATTTAAAACCCGCTAACAAGCGCCCGCGCACTTCGCGCCAGAAAATAGCCTCGGCATTACTTTGTGTGCGTCGAAGCTTACGAGCTAAGCTGGTTTTCGTGGATTTGTCCATATAGGAAGAATAACACATAACCACAAACATCCAAGCCCCTCACCTTGCTCCTCTCCCCCTAAGGAGAGGAGACGTTGGCTCGAGAGCTGTTTATGTGGCAAGACAAAAGCACCCCACGACCAACCATCATCAAAGAAAACAAAGTTTTCTAACCTCTCCTCAGGGGAGAGGTCGGCGCCCTTGCGCCGGGTGAGGGGATTGGGGTGGTATAGGACTAAGTGTCTTTCAAGACCGCGCTAACTTCACCTCAAGGTTTATCTCTGCCATTAATTGGTCCGCGTTTGTCATGCCTTACGGCGCGGTGCCAATTTGCAGTAAATCCAGTTCATATTGGATGCGCCGCTTGGCTATATCGTTCAAGAAATGCTTATCCATATCTATACCGATAAATTTACGGCCGCGCCGTACTGCTACCACACCCGTGGTTCCGCTCCCGCAAAACGGATCGAGGATAGTATCGCCGGGATTGGTTGAGGCAATGACAATACGCTCCAACAATTTTTCAGGTTTTTGCGTAGGATGTTTACCGTGTCGTTTCTCTGATTTTTTAGTCAGGGGAATAGACCAGACCGAGCGCATCTGCTTGGCGTCTTTCTTAAGCGGATCGCCTTCGTGCCAGTCACCGGTTTTCATGTCTTGGTAGTTGTAGACATGCCTGGATTTTTTACTGGTTCGTGCCCATATCAAGCTCTCATGGCTCGCCGTGAACATACGGCAGGATAAGTTCGGCGAAGCGTTGGGCTTGAACCAGCTAATATCGTTGAGCACATGCCAACCCCCCATTTGCAAGGCAAACCCGCATTGATAAATAGAATGGTAAGTCCCCGAAATCCAAATCGTACCGCCTGGGCGTAGTTTACGGTGACAGGCATTGATCCAGTTTCGATGAAACTCAAAATCTGCCTCAGGACCCTCACTAACGTCCCAGTCCCCTTTGTTGACACTTACCATGCGACCGCCCTCGCAAGTGAAGCCATCGTTAGAGAGGTTGTACGGCGGATCTGCGAATATCATGTCGATGCTTAGATCTGTGATCCTGTCCAAAACGCTGAGCATGTCGCCCTGAACCAATGTTGCGATTGCGGGGAAATCGTCCCGCTCGCGCATTATCGCAGTAGTCTATTCAATTGTATCTTCTCTTTTTCTTTTTATAAGCGCTAATTAGCGCTTGACAGTAATGAGATGGATACAGTGACTAGCTATTGTCGTCAAGCGTTGATTAACACTATGTTCGCTGCATGATAGACTTGGGCGATTTTTTGGATTTGTGCAAAGAGCGGACAAATACCGTAACGGATAGCAATCTTGCACGCAAAATAGATATCACCCGTTCCTCGATTGCACTCTACAGAAAAGGCGCAAGCTTCCCGTCAGACGCAACAATGGTTGTGTTGGCTAAACGCGCAAAGCTAAATCCTGATGAGTGTTTGTTGCTGTTGAACGTATGGCGGACTGAGGGGGTGGCGCGAGAGACGTATATGGGACTGCTGGAGCGGTTGTATCCGAGGAGTGGGTTTCTGTGATTGCAGGTGACGTCAACTTTGAATTTGAGGAAGCGCCTGTCGAGTTTACGAGCGGAAGTCAGAAAGCTCGGATTTGGACTGAAAGCTGGGTTTTACGGGAAATGTATTGTCCCGCCTGTGGCGCGCCGAGTCTTTATGAATTTGAAAATAACAAACCTGTTGCCGATTTTTTCTGTGGACTATGCGATGAGGAATATGAACTTAAATCTAAAAACGGCCGTATAGGCAAGACCGTACCAGATGGAGCTTACGGAACAATGATGAGCCGCTTGCAAAGCAATACTAAACCTAGCTTGATGATTCTTAGTTATGAAGCTCGCACAAAATTAGTTCGGGGGTTAACAGTCATACCCAAGCAATTTTTTATCCCTGAACTTATCCATAAGCGCAAACCATTGGCTAAAACTGCTCGACGCGCAGGTTGGGTTGGATGTGATATTAAAATAGACCGTGTTCCTCATTTTGGCAAAATCCCTCTCATAACAGACCGTATTGTCCGCCCCAAAGATGAAGTGGTCGCTAATTGGGAGCGCACTGCAGGACTGCGCAAAAAATCATTTAAGCAAATGGGGTGGGTAGCTGATGTCTTGCTATGTATAGAGCGTATTGGGCAACAGGAATTTACTTTGGACGATGTTTATAAGTTTGAAAACTATCTCGGAGAATTGCATCCAGAAAACAATCATGTGAAACCAAAAATTCGCCAACAATTGCAGGTATTGCGAGATGCGGAGATTTTGGAATTTCTGGGGCAGGGGCAGTATCGGATTAAATAAAAACCGCCCTGCGTTACCACAGAGCGGGTTTTATTTTCAATGAAAGTTCATTGGGAGCTTAGACACTTCTCATATTTTTCTTTTGGAAAAATCTTCGAAGAAATTCGGGAGGGCAGCATTTGCTGCCCTAATTTAGCGCGTAGCGCTAAATCCCTCGTTTACATCATTCCGCCCATGCCGCCCATGCCGCCCATTCCGCCTGGCATGCCGCCTGGCATGCCGCCTGCGGCGTCGTCTTGTGGGGCATCGCAGATGGCGACTTCTGTTGTCAGAATGATACCGGCTACAGAGGCCGCATCTTCTAAGGCTGTGCGCACAACCAATACCGGATCGATGATACCGGCTTTGACCATGTCGACATATTTCTCGTTTTGGGCATCAAAGCCGTAATTGGCTTTATTTTCCGCAACGATATTACCAACAACAACGGCACCTTCTACGCCCGCATTAGACGCGATTTGAAAGGCAGGGTAGGAAAGCGACGCTTTGACGATTTCAATACCGGCTTGCTCGTCGTCGTTAGCGCCTTTGACGTCGATGAAACGTGAAGCCCGGAGTAGTGCCGTACCACCGCCAGGCACTATGCCTTCTTCAACGGCAGCGCGTGTCGCATTTAAAGCATCATCAACGCGGTCTTTGCGTTCTTTCACTTCGATTTCAGTGGAACCCCCAACGCGGATAACCGCAACGCCGCCGGACAATTTCGCCAAACGCTCTTGTAGTTTTTCCTTGTCGTAATCAGACGACGTATCTTCGGCTTGCTTGCGAATTTGTTCGACGCGAGACTTGATGTCTTTTTTCTTACCATTGCCGTCAACAACCGTTGTGTCGTCTTTGGTGATGGTGACGTGTTTGGCAGTACCGAGCATGTTCAAAGTCACAGTTTCCAGCTTGATGCCGAGGTCTTCGGAGATAACCGTACCGCCTGTAAGCACGGCTAAGTCTTCGAGCATGGCTTTACGACGATCACCAAAGCCAGGGGCTTTAACGGCGGCGATTTTCAGACCACCGCGGAGTTTATTGACAACCAGCGTCGCAAGAGCTTCGCCTTCAATGTCTTCTGCGATGATAATAAGCGGCTTGCCAGATTGGGCAACCGCTTCAAGGATTGGCAGCATAGGTTGGAGCGAAGTTAATTTACCTTCGTTGAGCAAAATGTACGGGTCGTCCATTTCTGTGCGCATTTTATCGGCGTCCGTAATAAAGTAAGGAGACAGATACCCACGGTCAAACTGCATGCCCTCTACTACGTCAAGCTCAGTCTCGGCCGTTTTGCCTTCTTCAACTGTGATAACGCCTTCATTGCCAACTTTGCCCATGGCTTCGGCGATCATTTCGCCGATTGAGCTTTCGCCGTTAGCAGAGATTGTACCAACCTGTGCAATCTCAGCAGAAGATTTAATCTTCTTGGCTTTGCGCATTAGATCCGCAACGATTTCTTTGGACGCTTTGTCGATACCGCGCTTAAGATCCATTGGGTTCATACCAGCCGCAACACGTTTTAGACCTTCACGTACGATGGCTTGAGCAAGGACGGTCGCCGTTGTTGTTCCGTCGCCAGCAACATCATTGGTTTTATTGGCAACTTCACGGAGCATTTGCGCGCCTAGGTTTTCGAACTTATCTTCTAGTTCAATCTCTTTAGCAACGGTAACACCGTCTTTGGTTGAGCGCGGTGCGCCGAAGGATTTTTCAATCACAACATTACGACCCTTAGGCCCAAGTGTTGTTTTTACTGCATTTGCGAGGATGTCGACACCGTTCAGCATTTTATCGCGAGCGTCGCTTCCAAATTTGACGTCTTTAGCCGCCATAATAATTCTCCTAATTTAGATAAAAAAATATACCTGCCTGCGCAGGTATGAGCGGATATTCTGTTTAACCAAGAACACCCATAATGTCAGATTCTTTCATGATCAAAAGCTCGTCGCCGTTAATCGTTACTTCGGTGCCGCCCCATTTGCCGAACAAGACGCGGTCGCCTTTTTTGACATCTAGTGCTACGAATTTACCGTTTTCATCACGTACGCCAGGGCCTACGGATACAACTTTGCCTTCGGACGGCTTTTCTTTAGCTGTATCAGGAATAATAATCCCGCCAGCAGTTTTGGTTTCTTCTGCCACGCGCTTTACCAGCACACGGTCATGTAGAGGACGAAATTTCATCAATATTCTCTCTGTTTAGGTTAAACTTCAATCGAGCCTAGAGTTTAGCACTCCAAGACGCCGACTGCTAATGCAGGGGAGATAGGGATGGGAGCGCGGAGAGTCAAGGAAATCGAACAATAAATATTGATAGCCGGAAGGCATTTGCATTTCGTCTCAACATAATATCAGTCGGAAACCAAATATTAACCCAGAATTTGTAGTGCATGAAAGACAGTTTTTAGCTCTAAATTATTGCAAAATTACACACATAAAGGCACAAAATGGACTTCTTGAACCCTTACGCTACGATTGATGTTTCTATTGTTGATCTCATCCGCAATATGGGCATTGGTCTTTTGATGGCGCTGATTTGGAAAGATGTAATTTCGCGCACAACCCGCCTTGTCGTCGACACACGACAATATTTGACCGTATTTATCCTGCTCATCCCCAGCATGATTTTAATCATCACTATAATAAAGTCTTCCATCGCCTTGTCGCTTGGTCTTGTTGGCGCATTGTCTATTGTTCGTTTTCGCACGCCGATTAAAGAACCCGAAGAGCTGCTTTATCTGTTTGTTGCTATTGCCGTTGGCCTTGGCTTGGGCGCCAATCAAATCTTGGCCACGATTATTGGGTTTACCGCCATTTGTCTGGGTATGATACCTGCTTCTCTTTTAACCAAGTCTGCAAAAAGCGCACAGAGTATTTTTGTTGACCTCAGTTTTCCAGGCGAGTCCGACGACACCATTACCGATGATGTTGACACTGCAATAAATGGTCTTGGATACACTTACGGCATCAAGCGAATTCATGCGGCGGACGGGCGAACGGAAATGCTTTTAAACATTGCCGACTTTGAGATGAAAAATTTCTCTAAACTAAAAACAGAGATGCAAAACCTGAACAAAGATGTACGGGTCATCGCAACAGAAAACGCCCGCATTATCACTTAGAATCAGTGCTTGGGACACCGATTGACACTATGAAAAATTACATTTCAACTCTTTTGGTAATTTTATTGGCGGCCTTCTTTATCCTGGCTTCAACTTCCATTAAAAAACACCCGAATTCCGTTTTTCTATTGGTCAAAACCTTAAAGGGAAATTGCGTACATGGTAGTTTGCGCTGTACCATCGTAGCACCAATTACCCGTGACGCCGAAACCGTTTCCCACGGTATTAACCGTCTGGAGGTCTCAAAAAATCAATTGCCCGTCATGCGGATTTATATGACTGACGGTGCCATCAACAAGATTGAAGAAAAACGCAAATATGTTTTGGGGATGCGCGTTCCGATACATTTCACAAACAAACAAGACTGGGTCAAAGGCTCGGTCATAGTAGAGTTTGACGGGCGCAAGGAACAATCCAAAGTAAAACTGCGCCTAAAAGGGGATTGGGGTGATCATTTGTCTCATCCAACCAAAATTTCTTACCGAATAAAAACCCGTTCTGGGGGTTATTTGTTTGGCATGAAAACCTTTTCAATCCAGCACCCTATAACCCGCGCTTACGGAACAGGCCCCTTATTATTAGCCCATATGCGCAAACAAGATATTCTTGCGCCGAGGCAAAAATTTGTCGACGTCTATATCAATGATATTTCAATAGGCATCATGTCTATGGAGGAACATTTCGCCAAGGAAATGATCGAAGCCCAAAATCGCCGCGACGGGCCGTTACTGGCCTTAAATGAAGACCCGATGTGGGCGCAGTGGAATATTAATTTCAATAGGGCGCCAATTGATAACCCTTACCGAGAAAATCTTTCAGGTCACCGCGATGTGATGATTAAAGATTATACCGGCAAGGTTTTTCAGCGCGGCTCCATACCGACCAACAACCAAATGCGCGGACTGGCCTTGCTACGCGATTTCTTGGACGGTAAAATTTCTGCGAGCGACAGCCTGGATTTTGATAAATTTGCAAAATATTGGGTCATCACCAATATTTGGGGTGGATGTCATTCCGCCGTTTGGCACAATAGACGCTACTATTTTAATCCAATTAGTGGCCTTTTAGAACCTGTTTCTTTTGACAATATGGCTCTGCCAAACCAGTTCGGTATGTGCGTTGATGCAGATATTCAAGCCGCATTTGGCGATAAGGCTTTCGTTGTTGCCGTCAAACGAGAAGCGCAAGCGCTACGCAAAGAATTACAATCTCCCGCCTTTTCAAAGTGGCTGTCAGAAAGCCAAACTGCGCACAGTAAATTTTTCAGCTTTGAGTATTTTGAAATTTTACCCAGTAATATTTCGCCAAACCTTTTGTTAAAAAACCTAGATGCTTTGCTTGTGGAATTGGACAAGCAATTGGCATCGGGTACAGGTGTGAAAAGCAAATATACCTATGCGGAACACGGCTTTTACGGCGACGCAAATTCTGGATTTGTCAGGACCAGACCAGGGATTATCGACAGACAATTCTTGCAAGACCAACAGGTGTTAAACAGCCATTTAACCGCCTTTTACTTTGTAAACAAAGAAATGACCGGGCGGGGCGGTGTGTTTGAATTTCGTAATTTAACCTTAGAGGATATTGAGCTTAAAAGCATTTATGTGACGGGTAAAAACAACTATGTCCGTGCGCTTAATTTCAAGCCTTTCATTCTACAAAGTGCGCAACAAAGCCCGCTACTTGTCAACCAATCCGTGTACGTATCCGATGAAGATATAAGCAAGTATAAACAGTTTAAACTGAATTACATGTATCAGGGTCGACCTTATACAAAGGTTGTCGACATCCAATTTAAAAATGCAGTTTCAGGATTTGCAGATGGCTCAATGAACGCGCTTCGCAAATTGGTCGGCGCGGGAAATGTCGATACGGCTCGCAAGCAAGTGGTGTTTAGCGCAGGAACATACGATTTGAGTGCAAGTCTAGCCCTACCTCAAAATTGGAAAGTCATTATGCAGGCTGGCGCGGCGCTTAATTTTAAAAACGGTAGCTTGCTTAAAATATCTGGCCCTTTACATGTGGCAGGCACTGCCGATATGCCGGTCAAAATAAATGTTCATTCCAATACAAATTATTTCACCATGGGAGCTTGGGGTGGTGTGTTGGTTTCCAAATCTACCGCACGCTCTTTTGTACGTCACCTCTCTCTCACGGGTACAGGGACACAAAATCTTGCCAATAGGCAAGGGTATTATGGTATGACGGGCTGTATGAGTTTTTACGAAAGCAATGTTGATATTGCCAATTCTTCCTTTGTAAACGCCCAATGTGAAGATGCACTCAATATTGTCAAATCGGATTTCACATTGACCAACATTACAATCAATGGCGCGCGTGCCGATGCCTTTGATGCAGATTTTTCCACAGGCACCATCACGTCATCCCAATTTAATGCAAGCGGCAATGACGGCATTGATATTTCCGGTACGACGTTAACGCTGAACGATATCACCATGAAGCAGATTGGAGACAAAGCAATTTCTGTCGGCGAGAAATCAACAATAAAAGCAAGAGACATTCACATAAACGGCGCAGTGTTGGGCGTCGTTAGTAAAGATTTATCACGGGCGAATATCAATAACATTACCTTTAATAATATTTCTGGAACAGCCTTGATGACCTACATTAAAAAACCAGAATACGGCCCATCCCAAATCAATTGCACGAACTGCAAATTTGCAAGCCATATGGTCAAAACCGGTCAACAGGAAAGGACGCGCATCACCTTAAATGATGTGCGCATCGCCCAAACAAAATTAAGTCGAAAACAAATGACCCATGCCGGATTGTTGGTTGAAGGGACAGGCCAATGAACGCATTTTTCAAACCGAGCAATGCGGCTGCGTTAGAAGGCTTTCGCTACGAAATAAAGATGCCGCTCGACCGGCTACAGTATGAAGATTTTTTGCCGCACCTGTATCGATCCGGCTTATATCCGACCTCGCCCTTTCCTGACCGCCGCATAAACTCCGTCTATTATGATGGCGCAGATTTTTCTGACTATATTGATAATATATCCGGTATTGGTGCACGGCGTAAAACCCGAATTAGGTGGTATAATGATGATGTCTCCAAACTAACACTTGAACAAAAAATAAAGGCAAATAAAGCTTCGCGTAAGGAAACCGAGCGGTTGACCAATAAAGCCTTAATCCTACCCCACACCAAGGACGGCCTACGAGAAATATTGGCTGGGAACGACACCACACTGGAAACCTTGAAAATGGCACCGCTGTTTCCTGTGCTGGAAGTTCAATATGACCGACAGTATTTTATGCTGGGTCCAAATCTGCGCATGACCATAGATCTTGAGCAAAAATTCAAACGCTTACACCCCGAACCCGTTTCGCATTTCACCAATTCCCCCGTCTATGCCGTGGTAGAGTTTAAATACCCGGCGTCCAAGCGCCTACAAATGCAAGCCATTTTACGCAATCTCCCATTCCGCATTTTCCGCCATTCCAAATACGTCATAGGCCTTGAGAGTACATATATTTAATTGCCGTGACCAATGTCTATTACAAGTGTTTAATATAGGTGTTTAATAGCCGCGCCAGGCGTCCTTGACATGCTTCACCCGCAACCAGGGCATTACAAAAACGGCATCAAAGCGTATGCTTTTGTTTTCCCACTTTGTGTTTCGGGCCTGATAATAATAAGCGGCTTCTTCTATCCGTGACAAGTCCGCATTGTGCAGCGCCTGTTGTGCAAGATCCAGCGTTTGGCGCTGTTTAACCTCTACTATTGCCAAAATTTTACCGCGAAGGGCAATCAGGTCGATTTCGCCGTGGGGCGTTTGTTGGCGGCGCTCCAATATTTTGTAGCCCTTTAATCTAAGCAAGCCCGCCGCGATCCTCTCAGCCCGTCGGCCCCTTCGCTCCGCCTGCTTGCGGGTTTGATTATTCATCTTTTAACTTAAGAGCCATATTGTAAATCTCTCGTTTTCTATGGCCGCTCTTTTCGGCTATTGTTGCAGCTGCCCGCTTAACGCCTTCAGTTTTTAGTAATGGTAGCAGTGCAGCGCGGACAGCATTCTCATCCCATTTTTCTTGTGTGCTGGGCGGTGCGACGACAACGACGATTTCGCCGCGAAGAGGTGTTTCTTTTACACACACAATAAGCTCGCTGATACTGCCGCGTAGAATTTCTTCAAATTTTTTAGTTAGCTCGCGGGCAATAACGATCTGCCGGTCACCAAAAACCATTTGCATGTCGACCAAGCAAGCCTCTATACGTTTTGCCGTTTCAAAATAAATTAAACTGGCTGGAACAGATGCAACGCTGCGAAGTGCCAAGCGCCGCGCAGTAGGTTTAGGCGGCAAAAAACCTGCAAACAGAAATTTATCAGGCGGCAGGCCGGAGCTAACCAGGCCCGCCAAGACGGCACTCGCACCTGGGGCGGCAAAAATCGGCAGTTTTTCTTCAATACAGGCGCGAACCAATTTGTAACCAGGGTCATTGACCAATGGCGTGCCGGCATCACTAATTAACGCCACAGACTTGCCTTGTGATATGTGTTTTATAACACTGGGTAATTTCTTTGCCACATTATGGTCATGATAGGCACTTACAGAGGCTTTGAGATTATAAGCCCCAAGCAAAATACGGGCACGGCGGGTGTCTTCGGCCAACACCAAATCAACGCTAGCCAATATGTCAAGAGCCCGCAATGTGATGTCGCGTAAATTGCCGATAGGTGTGGCAACAATGTACAGCCCCGGCGCAAGCGGGCTTAACTGTATTTGGGCCGCGTTTTGGGATTGCTCTTTTTGAGCACGCCTTATAGTGTCAGGGCTTACGGGGTCGGTTTGATTGTCATTGGGCACAATATGTGTTCTCAGGTTTGGAATTATTTATGTCAGTTTACGAGCATGTAACAACAAAAGCGAGAGACTTTATATGGAAGTCTTGGCAAATGATAACCGCCTTTATTTTGGGCGGGATTTTGTTAAGTGCCTGCACCACAACACAACCAGGCCCACATTATCCAGGTCCGCAAAACCCAGGCTCACAAGGCCAAGCCCCCGGGCAAAGGCCGGACGTTGACGCGTCTGAACCTCAAGAACCAGACGACGAAGACCCAGAGCTAGAGCCTGAACAAGAAGATGAAATCATCGGCCTTAGCCCCGCCTTTATGGCCGGCAAAGACATAAGGCGCATTGCTATACTTTTACCGTTTTCTGCGCGGTCCAGTGTGCTTCGTAGCGAAGCCGCCTCCATGTTACAAGCAGCAGAAATGTCGGTTTTTGATAAAGATGACGACAATATTTTATTGATTGCTCTTGATAGCAAAGGCACACCCGAGGGCGCAAAAATAGCTGCGCATACCGCAATTGATCAGGGTGCCGATGTCATTATTGGCCCTGTATTAGCGGGCTCCGTAAAAGCGGCAGGTACGGCGGCACGTCAGTCCGGTGTACCGGTTATTGGATTTTCTACGGATACGTCTGTATCTGGCGGGGGTGTATATTTGCTGAGCTTTCCGCCCGAAGCAGAAGTGCGGCGGATTACGAAATTTGCTACAGAAGCGGGCGCATCTAAATTCGCATTCTTAGGCCCTAACTCAACTTACGGCAGGCGCGTGTTAAACGCTTATCAGTCTGAAGTCAGGCGCATGGACGGCGTTATGGCGGGTGTAGAAACTTATGCCGGTAAAGATATTACAGTTATGCAAGAACCTGCGGCGCGGTTAGCGGGGCTGTTCCCGTCACCAGAAGAAACGGCTGAAAACCCTGAATTTGAAGACCCTTATCATGTTGTACTTTTACCCGAAGGTGGCACGGCTTTGCGGTCATTGGCCCCGCTATTGACATTTTATAATGAAAACACACGCCATGTTCAAATCATGGGTACAGGTCTTTGGAACCGGGACGAAGCGGCTAAAGAACCGGCCTTGGCGGGCGGCATTTTCGCTGGGCCCGACCTTGACGGGAAAAATATTTTCAATGCAAATTTTGATGCGCTTTACGGGGATGAACCTTCTCGTTTGGCCTCATTGGCCTATGACGGCCTGTCGATTGCCGCCTTTGTAGCGGCTGGTGTAGACAATGAAAACGATGACCGCATAGAAAGGCTAATAGACCCAGCAGGTTTTTTCGGCGTCGATGGTTTGGTCAGGTTTACCCCTTTTGGCATGCCAGAACGCGGACTTGCCGTTTACCAAATCAAGGGCGGTCAATTTGTGGTTATTGATCCCGCGCCAAAATCTACGGATGGGGCGTTTTAAGCAAACCTTTCTTTTATAGAAATAGCGCGTGACGATTTAAAGAAGCAGTTCGCGGCAAAGGGCATCAAGCACAAACCTTCCCTTAGGCGTTGCGCTTAACCGATCCCCTTGCTGCGTCAATAATCCCGCCTTTGTATATTGCTGGATTTTTTCAGTCGCTATCGCCTGACCACTAATGTGTTCATAACGAGACAGGAAAACACCATCCTTTATACGCATCCCCATCAATACATATTCTTCGGCCCAATCCTTGGCGCTTAGTTTTTCTTGCGTATTGATGCCGTGACCGCGGTTTTTTACACAAGATATATACGCATTGGGTTTTAAACTGGCTATAGTTGCGAGCCTGCGCCCCTCAACGTTTAAGCGCTCCCCTACAGTTAAGCGGCCCCCTACAGTTAAGCGGCCATGAGCACCTGGGCCAATACCTGCGTAATCGCCGCCTTGCCAATAAAGTAAATTATGACGGGAACGCGCGTCTTTACTCTTGGAAAAATTTGACACTTCGTATTGCTCAAACCCTTGCTGGGAAAGTGTTGCTATGGCTTGCTCGAATAAATCAGCACTGCAGTCATTGTTTACGGCTTTGTTCACGCCGCGTTTTTCAGCTTGCCCAAATGCCGTCTTTTGTTCAATCGTCAGTTGGTAAGTGGAAATATGTGACACATGACTTGCCATGGCCGTTTGCAAATCTTCTTGTAATATCGCCGGCGTTTCACCCTTCCAACCATAGATCAAGTCTGCTGAAACGCGCGGCATTATCTCCACGGCAAGTTCAAGTGCACGTCTTGCTAATTTTCCGTCGTGGTCTCGGCCCAAGAATTGGAGGGCAACGTCATCAAAGCTTTGCACGCCGATAGAAAGCCGTTCAATGCCCGCTTTGCGCCACGCAAGCAAAGAACCCTTGTTGACATCCTTGGGGTTAGCTTCCAGCCCAACCTCCAAATTATCGGTCGGGGTCCATAACGATTTGGCTTTTTCAATAAGGTTTTGTACATTGCGCGCTAAAAGCAAAGAAGGTGTGCCGCCGCCAAAATGTATACTGATAAGATTGCGCGGCCCACTTAAGCGCCGCCAATGCTCCATATCGATCAAGATAGCATTTACCAGTGCGGCTTGCGTATCAGACTTGCTCTTATAAATATTAAAATCACAATAAGGGCAAATTCGGGCGCAATATGGCCAGTGGATATAGAGGCCAATATTATCCATTTTTCTTTGGGTTATCTGGTGATGCTTGACCGGCTACACCTTGCGTTTTTTGCAAAAACCAAACTTTGATGAATTTTGCAAATGCGTCTGCGCGGTGGCATTTGGCGTGCTTTTCTTGCGGATCTATTTCTGCGAATGTTTTTGTATCGCCGTTGGCGACAAATATGGGGTCATAGCCAAAACCTTTACGCCCGCGCGGCGGCCAGACCAAATGTCCTTCAACCTTGCCTTCATATGTGCTTACACCATTTGCAGGAAAAGCCAATGAAAGTGCGCAGATAAACCGCGCCGTATCAACTCCGCCGACGTGTTGCATTTTGTCGTGCACTTTTTCCATCGCCATATTGAAATCGCGGCTCCCATCCGGGCGTTCTCCCCATCTTGCGGAATGAATACCGGGTTTGCCGCCCAGCGCATCAACCGCCAACCCGCTATCATCAGCCAATGCAGCCATACCGGCAGCATCCGCCGCGATTTTAGCTTTAAGCTCTGCATTTTCTACAAAGCTTGCCCCCGTTTCCACAGGGTCAATAAGACCCAATTCCGCCGCGCTAAAGGTACGGACACCATATGGTTTTAACAAAGCCCGGATTTCGCGAACCTTGCCTTCATTATGTGAAGCAACAACTATTCTGTTCAGTGGATGGCGCATAATTGCTCCTATCTTGTTTTGTTTGTAACGTAAAGCCTTGTTGACAATTGCCAATATTTTACCTTGCCTTGCTGTACAATATTGATTATCGATAAGTTTGAAAAGGTCATATATGCCAATAAACATGAATGTAGAACCCTTATATCCTGACGAAGAACAGGTATCCAAAGCCAGCCCTGCCATCGGGTTTTTAAATGTATTGCTAACAGTAATTTGGTGGGCAGGATGGGCATTTATGGTTTTCTTTACACTGGTGTCACTTTATACAATTTTGGCTTTTGTGGGCGTAGAATCTGTTCAAAAGTCCTTTGAGGTGACAACGCCTTTTATGGCGCTTATTTCATCTATTAGTGTTGTTGTGGTGGCTGCCGTTTTCCTCATAATTATCAAACAGCTTCGCCAAATATGTCATACGCTTGTCACCGGAGACCCGTTTGTGCCTGAAAACGCCAACCGTTTACGGGTCATATGGATTGCTGCAGCCGCAGGAGAATTACTGCGTTTGTGTTCAACATTTATCATTTCTTGGGTCAGTAAAACATCTGAAGGCGCCTCTATCCATGCGACCGATCTTCGGGTATATGTTTGGTTTATGGTATTGGCCCTGATCATCCTCTCCGAAGTTTTCCGCGAAGGTGCCCGTATGCGCCAAGAAGCGAAGTTAACGGTGTAACCATGAGCATACGTGTAAATCTAGATCGTGTATTACTAGAACGTCGTATGTCTTTAACGGAGCTTTCTGACCGTATTGGTATTACGCTGGCAAATTTATCAATATTGAAAACTGGAAAAGCACGCGCCGTCCGGTTTTCAACCCTAAGCGCACTCTGTCGTGAGCTGAATTGTCAACCCGCAGACTTGCTTGTTTATGAACCAGAAGAAGACGAACAAACAAACGGAGCAGATAGAGCTGCGGAATAAATCATTATGGAAACTTTCTCTGAACTTCTGTCCACTATAGAGTGGGACACAATTCTTCCTGTCGTTAATAATATTTTTGTTGCGCTTGGCGTGCTTATTTTAGGATGGATTATTGCTAGGTGGGCGGACCGTTTCGTTCGCCATCGGCTTAGCAATGCCAAGGGTTTGCAAGCCGATGATACATTTCGCCCCTTAATTGCTCTTCTCGTTCGCTACACAATTATTTTTGGTGCACTCTATGCGGCGCTCGACATTGCCGGTGTGGCACCGGCTTCTTTGTTGGCCGTCTTTGGCGCTGCGGGGCTGGCAATTGCGCTGGCCGTACAAGGCACATTATCCAATGTCGCGGCAGGTTTAATGCTTATATTTTTACGGTCTATTCGTGTCGGCGAATATATTCAAACATCCAGCGTCGAAGGCAGTGTTTTAGAAATCGGGTTGTTTACAACAGAAATAAAATCTGCAGACGGCGTGTTTATCAGCGTGCCCAATGCAAAAATTTGGGCGAGCCAAGTCAAAAATTTCTCACGTTATAAAACTAGGCGTATTGACGTAAATATAGACATCGCAAGGGATAATGATCTGAAGTTGGCGATTGATATTTTACAAAAAACACTTGCCGATCATGACGTGGTTTTAGCAAGCGAAGACGCCGAAGTCATAATAGCCGGCTTCACAGCCTCGGCGGTTAATGTACAAGCAAGATGTTGGATTAGCACCACAAATTTACGCGCGGACGCGTCCGCTATTCGCTTGTCTCTACACAAGGCGTTACAAGCAGAAGGTTTTAAGCTTCCCCCAATTATGAGCGTACAAGCGCCCGCCTAAACTATCTTCTAAACTTTCCGCAGAACCTGTCCCTATTGTAACCTTGCCGACATATTGTAGACATAATCCATCTTATATGGTATGTTATAACAATTTAACAGAGGGTCAAAATGACATTTTCCAAACTCCTTTTTACTACCGTATTTGCTTGCTCAACTTTGGTCGTCCCAGCGGCGGCGCTCAATCCCCAAAACGCTGGGGTGAGCGAAGCTTTTCATAAAAGACATGCCCAACCGCGTATTCAAATAGCCCTCTTACTCGACACCTCAAACTCTATGGACGGATTGATAGCGCAAGCTAAATCCCAGTTGTGGACATTGGTCAATGAACTGGGAGAGGGTAAAAAACACGGCCAAACCCCGATCATAGAACTGGCTTTATACGAATATGGCAACAGTAATATTTCGGTCTCCAAAGGCTATATCCGCCAAGTTTTATCCTTGACAACAGACCTTGACGATGTCTCGGAAAAACTGTTTGCCCTTTCCACAAATGGTGGTCAGGAATATGCCGGAGAGGTGCTGACAAAATCTTTAGACGAGCTGGAATGGTCAAATGGTAAAGACGATATGAAGCTGATTATCATTGCAGGAAACGAGCCTTTTACCCAAGGCACTGTCTCTTGGCAAAGTGCCTGTGAGCGGGCAAAACGCGGCGGCGTCATTATAGATACAATTCACTGTGGGGATGCAGACGTCGGCATGCGCACAGGCTGGAAAGCGGCAGCTGCTTGCGCGGGCGGTATTTATATGACCATCAATCAGGACGAAAAATATGTACATATTCCCTCGCCTTGGGACGACAGTTTGCTGGATTTGAATAAAAAGCTTAACGATACTTATTTTGGTTATGGTGCCCGTGGTGCAGATAAAAAAGAGCGCCAAGCCGTACAAGATAGCAATGCGGCCTCTATTGGCAAAGGCATAACCATCAACCGCTTGCTCTCCAAATCAAAATCTAATTATAGAAATGAAAGTTGGGATATTATTGATGCTTACAAGAAAAACCAAGAAAGTGTTCTTGGCTTGGAAGACGACCAAATGCCAGATGAATTAAAAGGTAAAACGGTAGATGAACGCAAAGCCTTCATAGAATCCAAGCAAGCCGAACGCCAGAACATACAAATGCAAATTAAGGAGCTTGGTAAAAAACAAAAAAATTATGTTGCTGAAAAACGCCAAGAAATGTCAGATACAAAAACTCTAGACAATGTCATGGTCAGCGCCGTGCGCAAACAAGCCGCGCAAATTGGATTTAAATACCAAAAACCAGAAGAATAACGACCATAACAGCCTAGGTTCTAACCTTTGACCGGAGTTTTTTCTCTTCTATCGGCAATTGCGCAGCGGGCGAAAGTGGAAGTGGGAGTATGCACCAGAAACTAGAGCCTTTGGTCGGAACAGAATCAACACCTATTGTGCCGCCCATAAGTTCTACAATCCCGCGACTTATGGCAAGCCCCAACCCTGTACCGCCATAAAGACGCGTTGTTGCGCTATTGGCTTGCGTAAATTTATCAAATATCTCTTTTGCTTCTGCTGGTGCAATACCAATCCCTGTATCGCAGACGCGTGTTTCCAAATGTAAAACCTGGTCCGACAAAACGCCTGATAATTTTATGCAGACCTCTCCTTCGTGTGTAAATTTAAGGGCATTGGATACAAAATTATATACAATTTGCCGATATTTTACCCCATCGCCATAAATGGTTTGCGGCAAATATTTATCATTTTCTATAAGCAGTTTTATATTCTTTTCATTTGCTTGATGGAGCAAAACATTCGCGACTTCTTGTACCGTTTCGCGGGGGCTAAACGCACTCAACTCAAGATCAACTCTTCCTGCTTCAATTTTTGAAAAATCTAGGACGTCGCCAATAACTTTGAGCAAGGCTTCACCGGATCTGTCCATAATGTCGACCATTTTCTTTTGTTTTTCCGTAAGCTTGGTCATTCTTAAGGCTTGTGTAATACCTATCACACCATTGAGGGGCGTTCGTATTTCATGGCTCATATTTGATAAAAATTCTGATTTGGCCTTATTGGCTTTTAGGGCCTGACGATTTGCTTGCTTATAACCCTGCATCGATTTGCCCATTTGGTGGCTAGAAATCGCGCCAATAATATATACCATTATGAGTGCTGTAAACACGCCTAAAGATTTGTTCCACATGATTGACGAATTTTGTACATTTATTTCGTGCTGTATGCCAAGAGCTAAAGCCGTATAAAACGCTAGGACAAAGGCTGTACCGACCAAACCTGCTTTGTTGCCGCAAATAAATGTAAGCAGCAAAACGGTCGGCAAGAAAAACAAAACCTGACTTGAAGCAAGCCCACCCATAACAAATGCAATTGAGCCCAACCTAAAAAACGTATAGCCAACGACAAAATACGTAACTGTCCTTATAGGCATGCCTTTATATATTGCCACAGGTACAAGTAGATATAGAAAATAGCTATAAAGCGGTATTCCTGCATGGCTTGGTATTGCACCGCCGCGCATCGTGTTGAATTGGTAGGTTACAAAAACACTGACTAAAAAAGCAAACATAGAAAAAAATATTAGCAACCGCTTACAGGCCGTTTCAACAAAGTCGTCTATGTCTCCGTCAGGCCAAAAAAATTGCTTTACTTTTTCCATGTCGATTTCCCACAAATGTTCGTATCGTCATTATAATCAGTAAATGTTAATATTGTAAAAACTGTGTCTTACAACTTATGCGCCCATGAATTTATGACGACATTTTTGCTCTATGTATTTTGTAAGCAGCTTTATATTACAGCCGGCTATAGTTCTGCGCGGTGGGCGCGGTTAAGTAACGCCTTTATCGTCGTATCAAGCTTTGCGCTGCCGTCTAATATCGCAGCCACAGCCTCACTAATTGGCATTTCTACACCCGCTTCGGTCGCAAGTTGTCGTAGCGCTGGTGCCGTTGCAACGCCCTCCGTGACTGCGCTTCGTGTTGAGAGTACCTCGTCCAAAGTTTTGCCTTGGCCCAGCGCTAATCCACAAGACATGTTTCTAGATTGCTCGCTGGAACATGTCAGAACCAAATCCCCAAGACCGCACATTCCGGTTAGGGTTTGAGGTGATGCCCCAAGCGCGGTGCCCAGCCTAGTCATTTCAGCAAAACCGCGGGTAATTAAGGCGGCATGAGCCGAGCGCCCCAAACCTTTGCCGAGCACCATACCACAGGCAATGGCAAGCACGTTCTTGACCGCACCGCCAATCTCCGCACCCAACACATCCGTGCTTAAATATGGGCGAAAGCTTTGTGCTGCGATCGCCGCGCCAAGATTGGCACCCAAATCCCCATCCTCTACGGCCAATGTAACTGCGGTCGGTAAGCCGTTTGCAACATCAATGGCAAAGCTGGGGCCGGAGAGCACGGCTGGTACGGTGTTTGGTAAAACATCCTCTAAGACCTCTGACATAAAGCTGAGGGTCGAAATTTCGATGCCCTTGGAACACAAAACAACAGGGAGGCCGCGTGAAGTATAGGGCGCAAATTTTCCTAAAATCGTGCGCATATGTTGGGCAGGGGCCACTGCAAGGACGGCATCAACACCGGCTAAGTCCGCCATGTCAGAACTGGCCCGCAATGATTTGTGTAGTTTTACACCTGGTAGATACAGCGTGTTCTCATGCTTGGCGTTAATAGCATCGCTGCACTGGTTTTCGTAAGCCCAAAGAGTTACATCCCGCCCAGAAACAGCCAAGGTTTGTGCCAATGCCGTCCCCCAAGCACCCCCACCAATGACCCCAAACTTTTGAAATCTTTGCGCCGTCATGACTTAGGTCCCTTTTTACCAAATCCGCTTGCCGGATTTTGTTTTGCGCTCTTGATGTCAAGCGGCCAACGTGGTCGCGCTTTTACATCAAGTCGGTCTGATTGACCCAGCGCTAGTTTTTCAGCACCGACCAGAGCGATCATAGCGCCGTTATCACCACAATATTTAAGAGGCGGTGCGATTAAGGTAAAGCCTTTGTCCGCACATAAATTATTAAGCCCAGCTCGAATTGTTGCATTTGCTGCCACACCGCCAGCCACCACTAATCTATCAGGGCTATCAGGGTTATCAGTACTAGCGTCAGGCTTTGCACGTTTATTTTGCTTAAACATTTCCATAGCGTTTGCTGTGCGGTCACACAACACATCACTGACGGCCTGCTGAAAACTGGCGGCAATATCCGCCTTACCTTGCTCGCACATATTGCCAAGATTATCAAAAGCCCGGGCCGCTGCCGTTTTTAAACCTGAAAACGAAAAATCTGCATGTGGTTTGCCTTTAAAAGGGCGCGGCAAGGAAATCGCATTTGGGTTTCCAAATGCGGCCATACGCTCTAGCGCCGGGCCGCCTGGAAAAGAAAGGCCCATCATTTTAGCCGTTTTATCAAATGTTTCCCCCGCCGCATCGTCAACCGTTGAGCCAAGGCGTGTAAAATCACCAACGCCCTTAACACTAAGAAGCTGCGTATGTCCCCCGGAAACCAGCAAGAGCAAATATGGAAATGGGCAATTTTGCGTCAAGCGCGGTGACAATGCATGTCCCTCTAAATGATTGACCGCTATAAGAGGTATATCAAGCGAAACAGAAAGGCCTTTGGCGGCAAGCAGTCCTGTAATAACCCCACCTATTAAGCCTGGGCCTGCCGTTGCTGCGACGGCGTCTAAATCATCCCAGTTAATTTTTGCCGCTCTCACAGCCCCTTTAATCAAGCCGTCAATTTTTTGCATATGTGCACGGGCGGCAATTTCAGGTACAACGCCGCCGTACGGCGCGTGCGCCTCATTTTGAGAAGCAACCAAAGAAGATAAAACCTGAACCCGCCCATTTTCTTGGCGCCTAATAACAGAGGCCGCCGTTTCGTCACATGAAGTTTCGATACCAAGCACAAGGTTAGACGCAAGCTTTGCTGCTTTTTGGGTTTTTTTATGTGATTTTAACATGTATTGGCCATACAGGGCTTGCGTTCTTGCGTCAATTTGAACCTTGATGCGAAGCTTGGTGACGCCTAAGTTCGTTGATAGGAGTACGGCATGAAAGATGAAGACCCAGATACCGACGATACTGAACTTGAAGATGTATCCGAAGCCGACAATGATGTCGAGTTGGATTTAGATAAGCAGCAGTCTGCTTATGATAATGCTGGCAAAGCGAAAGGTGCGCCATTTGGGCGGCGCTTATTGCTAACAGGCTTTGTTCTTTCCGCATTAACAGGCGGTGTACTTGGTGTGTTCGGCAGCGCGCTTTTTGCAGGGCCAGACAAGACGGTTGCTCTTCGTGCCGAGTTTCAAAACGGCCTTGATGACATGCGCGCCTCTGCGCAAACGCAGGCAAAACAATTTGGGGCTACGGCCAATACTGTGGAAAAAAATGCGGCGCTACGCATAGATGCTTTGCAATCAGAAAACCGGGATTTGGTCAACAAAATAGACGCACAAGAGAATATTATTCGCCAAATGCAATTGACGAACCAAACAAAATCGAAATCGTTTTCAGATAGGATTGCGGTGCTCGAAGCCATAAGCGGGGATAGCGATGAAGTGTTTAACGGGTCGGGGTCAATTACGGCGCGCCTGGATACAATAGAAAAACAATTACAGGCGGCAAAGCTGGCACAAATCCAGAAAACACACCCCCAACAAGAACAAGGCGTTACGGACGCTACACCTACCACTCTACAAAAAACAAACTTCGAGAAAACAACAAAGTCTAAGCGCATCTCGGCGATACCTCCCCTTGATGAAAACAAACAAATCTCACTTGATGCGCTCATAGATACGTTTCCGCGTGACGCGCTGCTCTTGGGCATAAAAGCACAAGAAGATTCCGCGAACAAAAAAACAAGTTGGCTTAAGAAGATGCTTAGCAAGCATGTCCGCGTGGGCAATGACAATGCACCTGATCCTTATGATGTCGTTGATGCTGCACAGGCCGCATTGCAAAACGGGGAAATTTCAAAAGCCGTAAACAAACTCAACACGCTAAATCCGCCGGTCCGTATTAAGGCTTCTGAATGGATAAAGAATGCAAATAAATTTGCACCGTAAATAAAGCAAACGCAAAAAGCAGGAAACCACTATGGCTCGCCGATTAATTTTACCCTTGATACTCCTTGTCGTACTTGTCGGCTTGCTGGCATATGTCGGTAGCCAGCGGGGTATATTGTTTGAATTTCTCCCACAACGGCCCGAAACTGGAAACTTTATCTCCCTGCAAGCCGCCATTATAGCTGTAACGCTCATTGTACTTGGCATCATAGCAATGTGGTCATTGGTTTTATGGTTACGCCGACTTCCGACACGCATGATAAAGGGTGTTGGCCGAAGGCGCGAAGAGCAAGGGCTCGGCGCGGTTGAGCAAGCTTTGTTGGCAATTGAAGCTGGTGATGGCGCTCTGGCATTAAACAAAGCAAAAAAGGCAAATTATTTACTCGAACGCCCAGCATTGACGGCCCTTATTTTTGCTAAAGCAAGCGAGCTTAATCATGAATATGATGATGCCCATACCCATTATTTGGAGCTTAAAAGCAATCCTGACACCCATATTGCGGGATTGCGCGGGCTCGCGCGTGTCGCCAAAAACAAGGGCGACCATCTCGCCAATATAGAGATGGCAAAAGCCGCATTTGATAATTCAAAATCTGTAAAATGGCCATTTGAGCAATTATATTCGTCTCAACTTGCTCTGCATGATTGGGCGGGCGCGTTGGAAACATTGGCGGCTGGAGAAAAACGAAAGCTGTTAAATAAAAGCGTAATTCGTCGGCGCCGTGCCGTTTTGCTATCTGCCTGGGCGGATAAGCTTGACGATGAAGGTAAGCCAGCAGATGCGCTTGAGCAGGCAAAACGCGCTGCTGAAATTTCGCCAGGGTTTGCGCCCGGTGTCGCGCTAGCGGCGCGTCTGTTGGCCAAAGACGGTCAAACAAAAAAAGCGGCCCAAATTATAGAAAAAGCTTGGGGGAAAACCCCGCATCCCGCACTTGTAATTGCCTATAAAGATTTATGGCACAATGAGACCGACACGATAAAGGCGAAAAAAATTAAATCTTTGATCAAAGCAAATTCTGATCACCGCGAAAGCAAAATTCTTGCGGCGGAACAGGCTTTGGCAAACAATGATGGTGTGACAGCCCTTTCAGCACTGGACAATTTATTACAAAATGAAGACACAACGGCTCGTCTTTGCATCCTGGCCGCACAAGCTGAAAACATGTTGGGAAATACGCTAGACGCCGGTGCATGGCAAATCCGCGCAACAAGCGCACCGATTGAAGCAAATTGGTCTGATCTTGACCCAGACGGAAATGCATTCAACTATACGAACGATGACTGGCAAAGATTATCCGAGACTTACGGCGCGACAAGCACATTAATCCACCCGCGTTACGAGACCTTTCAGCGGCGCAAAGTCGTTGCTGAATTTGAAATTGCGCCACAAGAAAACGAAACGCCATTGGAACAAGCTATGCCAAGTCCCGATAATCCAGGGATTGATGAAGCCGGGCCAGAAAAACAAGACTTATCCGAAAGGCTGGATAAGCTCTTAGAGGACAAGCCCTAAGCTCTATGGAAAAGGAAATTTATGGCGGGGTTTAATCCTTATTTTAGTGTCGCAAAACGTCTGTTGCGTTTACGCAAAAAGCCGATACGCGCGCAACGCCTTGGCGCACAGTGGAAGCTTTATCCCAGTGACTGGATAGACAACCGCATGTTAATTGGTCGCCCTTTTGAACAAGAGCAGCTAAAATTTGCCCAAACGTGTCTTGCGAAATACGACATAACCGTCTTTTGTGACTGCGGTGCCAATATTGGCTTGTATAGTGTTTTATTGGGCGTGCGTTCGCCTAACCTTACCGAAATTCATGCGTTTGAGCCCGTACCAAAAACATGGGCGCGCCTGCAAGAAAACCTCACCTTGAACAAATTGCAAGGCAAGGCTACGGCATATAATTACGGGCTAGGGGTGCGCTCTGAAACCCTGACGATTGCTTTTGATATATCATCATCCGGCACTGCAACACTTGACATTGATGAAAAGGATAATCCCAAACGAAATTTCACAGCACGGCAACACGTACAAATTCACAAATTTGACAGCAAATTTGATATAATGGGCGCCAACGTTTTTTTGAAACTTGATATGGAGGGGCATGAAGCCGAAGCCCTTAGAGGCATGAAAAACATGCTCGCCAATAATAATTGTATTTTACAAATTGAGCTTTGGGATAAAAACCGAGCTTTGGTGAAAAGCTGGTTGGCGCAATGTGGGTATTTTGTTTTTCACGAAATCAACCACGACATTTATTTTAAGCAAAATGCGTACTCACCAGACCCCTAACTCCACCAATTTGGCTCGTAAGTGATGCGGTAAGCTTTTTGCACTGCCGTGGCGCGACAAATCTCCCTCGGTCGCTTCTGAAATGTCTTTAGGAGCGTCTTCTGGTTTAAGGTACCGCCAACCCTGAAAGGCCCGTTTTGGTGTCGGCACGACAGGTATTAATTCGCCCGCCAATACAATTCGGCATGCCTTGCGACCATCTTGGGTGTGGGTTTGTGTAAGCTCAACAATGGTATTTCGGCATTGGATCACACCCTTGATTACCCAGTAAATTGAGCCGCCGCTCAGAACTTCAGATTTTTGCTTGGGAAACATACGGGTAATATGATCTGCAAACGCTGGCAGGCCTTCTTGCCCGCGCCTTTGGGCTAAGTTACGCTGGTAGGCCGCCAAGCCGTCTACCGAAGTTGACCCAACGGACAATTTTATCATGTGCACAGTCATAGCACATATTAACAAATTGGCTTAGAATAGGAAAGAGCCGTTCTTGATAAATGCTATTTTATCCAGCCTGTTCCCGCAATTGTGCTTTGACCATAAAGAGCATGCCGCCCATAATCATCATTGCGCCTACCAAAAGGACAATCGGCGCTAAAAAAGCACCGATTTCGCCCAAATTGGTCGCCGGTGAAAATTTCATTTTCCACAAACTGCCGCCGATCAAGGACAGGCCAACAATTAATGCCGTCCAAAAAGCGCCTGTGCCTTTTAGTTTTTTCTTTTTTGCTTTTCTTTGGCTGAAAGCACCGCTCTTGGTTTCTGCTTCTGCTTCTGCTTCTGCTTCTGCTTCAAGGTCATTTATTTCTTCTGTTTCTTGGTGTATAGCTTCTTGGATGGTGGTTTCTTGATAGGTCGTTTCTTGGTTGGCGGTTTCAGCTACAAAGGTATCGGGTTCAACGATTTCAATTTCTGGTTCTGCTGTTGGCGCTGCCTCTTCCGTTTCCTCCACTATGTCTTGTGTTTCTTGGAGGGCGCTTTCAACCGGCGCAGCGTCGTTATTTGCAACCAATTCTGCAGTTTCAACTCTCTGCTCAACTTCTTCCTCTTGCTCATCCATCAAATTGTCCAGCCGCTCGCTCACATCCGCCGCCGCAATCGCTATGGGCGATAATTCTTCTTCTGTTTCGGCGTTTTCCTGTTCTGGGTTTTCCTGGACAGCCACTTCTTCTGCAGGTGCATCTTCGTGCTCTATATCGGTTTCAATTATAGTCTTTTCAGTTCCCTCATTACCATCGATATTGTTAGTGCAGTCTTCAGCAATGTCCTCGTCTGGCGCAATATCCGCTTCTGGCACCTCATCCGCAACATCGGCATAGATCTTTGGGTCGGCGACTTGTTCACTGAGCAGTAGAGCCGCAGGGGCAAAATCTTTGTCTGCTTTTTCTTGGATTGGTGTTTCTTGGATTGGTACTTCTTGGATGGGTGTTTCTTCATAGGGCGCCTGCTCTACAAAGCCCTCCACATCTGATCCGCTAAAGACCTCTATATCTTCCTCGCCTGACATAACTGTGTCGTCGTGCATGGCCGGCACTTCATACCGGGGCGCAGAAACAATTCCTGTTTCAGGTTTTAAAAACAAGGCTTTCTCAGCCGTCCGCCGCCGCACCAACGCATCAATAATATAGGTCTTTTCAGCAACAATGCTTTTGCGCCACTCATCAAACCCCGCAGCCGCAGCAAGGGGTTGCCCATTGTTTAAATGGTGCAAAACACTGGATTCAGAGAAGGCATCAATACCAATATTAAAAGCCAGGGATGCCAAGGCGTCAAATTGACCTTGTGACAGAGGCGCGTGAACACTGTAATTAATGGCCTTTTCAATGGGTTTTAAATCGACCTTAAGTATGTCTTCAGCCTTTTTCTGCGTTAACAGTGAAGCCTCACCAAGTAAATATGGATGTCCGTAACCTATGACTTTTTGGCCAGAAACCAAGACCGTCTCGACCGGCCGAAACCCCTCATAAGCTTTGATGAGTTCAAGACCTTCATCAGAAATGTTATACTTATGTGCCATAATTGCTCCAAAACAATACGAAATTTATAGTATCTTACAAGAGCAAATTCTATACCACTTTCCCTAAATACGAGAAATTATTACAGCAGAAACGCCCCCGCTAGACTTAAAAACGCGAAAAAACCTACAACATCGGTCACGGTTGTTACAAATACGGTTGAAGCGACAGCCGGGTCAGCGCCGATCTTTTTAAAGCCAAGCGGCACCAAAATACCAGCCAACCCAGCGCAAAACAAGTTGAAAACCAAAGCCGCAGCAATAACAACCGCCAGCGCCGTGCTGCCAAACCAAACAAATGTAATGCCGCCAAGAACAGCCGCAAATATTAATCCGTTTACGATCGCGGCTAGCGCTTCTCTGCGAATGGCTCTTGTGGTGTTTGCGGGTGTTAAGTCTCGCGTTGCTAATGCCCGTATGGCAACCGTAAGCGCTTGCGTGCCCGTATTGCCGCCCATAGAAGCTACAATTGGCATTAAGACGGCAAGTGCCACTAGTTTTTCTATCTCTTCTTTGAACAATGAAATCACGAATGACGCCGCAATTGCTGTCAACAAATTTACAAAAAGCCAAGGTGCCCGCGCCGTGACTGTACTCGCGACAGTGTCGACAAGCCCAGCTTCGTTCACTCCGGCCAGCGCCAACATGTCTTCTGTGTGCTCGTCTTGAATGATTTCAACAATGTCGTCGACAGTAATCATGCCGCTCAATCGCCCATCGTCATCAACAACAGGGGCAGAAATCAGATCAAATTTTTCGAAAAGATAAGCAACATCCTCTTGGTCAAGTGATGGCTCTATAACCGTTAAATTGCGCTCCATTATATCCTTAAGAACCAAATCTGGCGCACTGCGCATTAATGTTGATAAAGGTAAATAGCCAAGAGGGTGAAAATGTGTATCTATGATATAAATATCAAAAAACTTGTCTGGCAAATTTTCGCCGCCAAGCTCGCTTTGGGTGCGCATATGTTCTATGGTTTGTCTTACCGTCCAAAAGTCAGGTGCAGCTACAAATTCGCGCTGCATTAACCGGCCTGCCGTTTCCTCGTCAAAAGCAAACCCGGCTTCTATTTCCTTGCGGTCTTGTGACGACAGATCGGCTAGAACCTGGGCGCGGCGCTCTTTGGAAAGTTCTTCGAATATTTGCAGCGCATCATCAGAATCCAGTTCTTCCATCGCTTTTGAAATTTGCTCTGGCTTCAATAATGGTAAAACGTTCTCAACAACCTCATCTTCAAGCTCCGCCAAAAGCAAAGGGCTTATCAAATCCGGCGCGAGCTCTATGAGGGTGGATCTGGCTTCGGATGATAATTGTTCAAACCGGTCTGCAAGCTCAGCGGGGTGCTCATTGGCAAGCAGGCTACGGATGACATTGCCATTACCAGCCAAAATAGCTTCGTGCAGAGCATCTACGTGTTCAATATCAAGGTCAGCCCGAGGGAGTGGCGTAGCTTCGGTCGTTGCAGTCGTTTTCGACATGTCACCCTCCTATTACAAACTCGTTTTATTGTGTCTGGTGTCTTATACGCATTTGCCATGCTTTACATAGGTTTTTTTAATGCGCAGGTGAGGGTTTTAACTTAAGGCTTCCCTGTAAGCAGTCAAAACTTTCGCTGTTGGCCCCCTCTTCTTTATTTTTCCTTTGTCGAGCCAAATAATTTGGTCACAATACATTTCCAACAACAGCAAATCATGGGACGCTAAAACTAGTATTTTGGCCGCGTCCAAAGTGTTTTCAATCCGGCGCAATGATTTTTCGCGAAATGTTGCGTCTCCCGCGCCAATCATTTCGTCCAATACAAGAATATCAGGAACGATACTTGTCCCCGATGCAAATGCTAGCCTTAAAGCCATTCCCGTAGAATATGTTCGCAAGGGCAGATGCAAATAATCACCCAAGCCAGAAAACTCTGCAACTTCTTTAATTTTAGACTTTGCCTCAGAAAAACTCAGTCCGAGAAATATGAGCCGAAACAAGATGTTATCATAGCCCGTTGCCTCCGGGTCCATGCCCAGTGTAATATTGGTTAGAGATGAAATAGACCCTCTAATTGTAGCTGTGCCCGAAGAAGGCGGATAAATTCGCGATAGTACACGTAATAATGTTGTTTTTCCAGCGCCGTTATGGCCGATTAAGCCGACCCTGTCGCCGTCCCTAAGCTTCATGTTTATGCCGCAAAGCGCTTGAACCGTGACGTGTTTTTTTTGTGGCTTTAGCACGCCTCCCAATTGCTCTAATACATGTGCCCGCAATGACCGCGCACGGGCATTATAAACTGGGAATACAAGGTCAACATTTTTTAACTCTATATCCGCCATATTAAACCCAAAACATTATACGTTTAGAATACCGACCAACCAAATAGGGTGTAATAATCGCCAAAGTTAAGGTTATCCCACACGCAATCAACCAATAGTTTTCAGGCACCGCGCGGCCTAGTAGAGGATCCCTTGTCAGAGAAAGAAAAACCGCAAAAGGGTTAAATGTTAAAAGCCAATTATATGATTTTGGCATAAATTCCGGCATCCACATTACCGGTGTTACCAAATAAGCAATTTGTATCACATTGATAATAAGTTGCACAACATCACGAAACCTCGTGGCAATAAGCGCAATGAGATAAGCCGTAAAAACACAGGCCAAAACCGTAAGCAACAAGCCGGGCACAAAATATATTAAAGTCAAATTCAAGGGCGGTTTAAAATATACCCACATCCCTATTATAATAATAATATTATGCGCAAAGACAATCAACTGCCTATACACAAGGGAATAAATGACTGTGGCGAAAGAAGTTTCTTGATTGCCAAACAGAGCCCCATTTGCACTCAGAGAAGTTGTTGCATCTTGTAAAGAAGCCGTAATAAGCCCCCAAACAATGTGGGTAATGGCAATATAGGGCAAGAACACTTTAATTGGCTGATTCCAAAGAAGTGACCAAACAAGTCCAAAAGCTATGACGGTTATAGCTGTAGAGAGCGAAAGCCATAATTGGCCCAGCCGGGAGCGAGAATACCGTTGTCGCAGTAAAGAATAACCCAATAAATGTGCAATTCGCCAGCTTTTGGCGCCCGCTTGAAAATCGCGCAAACCCGCTTTGTACTGCCCAAAAATACTCATAGTTTCGTCTCTGGCTTCAAAAAAGGAATATCATAAAACAGAGACTTCTCATTGGTTTGAAAGGGCAATGGTGTCGCGTGCACATTGCCGCTGGCATTTTGCAATATTGCGAGATAGGCAGACGCAATATCTGTCCATTTCCATTTGGCGTGGGCGTCAAATATTTCTTTTTGGTCGCCATACAGTTTGTCAGGGGTTTTCAGCGCTTGCACAATTTTTTTAACCGCATCTTTTTTGTGATAAGGCGAGATCATAAGTTCATCGTAATTAGGATGAAGCCGGCGGCCTTCATGACTATAATCACCAATAGCAACAAGGCCAGGACACCCCATGGTCATGCCTTCAACAAATGGATATGAGCCGACACCTCCTTCCGAATAGGAAGGATGGATTGTCAGTGCAGCACAATGATAAAGCGCGGCGTGCACCTTGTTGGGTACCCTAGGGAATGAAAACACTCTATGCATAGCGCGCTGCTTGAGTAGGATTTTGGTTAGCTCACTATCCTTGTTGGATAAATCAATTTCACTTGTTAATATTAGATAAGCATCAATACCTTTTTTATTCACTGCATCAAAAAACGCATTGACTATGAAGCCCAGGTTTTTGTACGGCCTGTCTTGTGTAGAAACAATGGCATAGGCTTTATCCTCAAAGGCAAATGAATTTAATCGCTCCATCATAAAGCCGTATTTGTTCATATCCCGGCCTTTTGCACCAAAACTTTGGTACAAACGCCAGCCAACATAGTGGCGAATAGTGTTTGCTGCTTGCGTGCGTGATTGGCGTGTACGCACCCCCGTCTGCTCAAACAACGGTACATAATGCGGGTAATGGTCGGGGTATGACAAATACACAATATTGGTTTTAGTTGCATCAACATTTAAAATCGGGGTCAGCTTTAATGCGCGGTTATGATGTGATTGCGTAATGATGGCATCTGCGGCGTGGCAAACGAGCTTTATTCTTGCAAATGTGTTTTCCACCGCCGTTTTTTGCCAAAAATAGCCGTACTCCCCAATTACAAAATCCCAAAAATTGACAACCTTTGGGCCTGGTAAAAACTCTGCACCGTAAACATTTGGGTTAATCACCCACCATGTGTCTATGGTCGTCTCTGCTGGCTTATCAGACATTGCGTATTGCAATAGTTTCGTGTTGATTGAACTTTGGCTTAGACGAAAATAAAGACCACGGACCTTGGTTGAAAAATACCGCAGACCTATTATTTTATTACAAATCTGTACCAGCTTCATAAATATGAATGCACCTGGCATGGTATATTTAAGTGCATATTTTTCTTCATATCTATAGTCTTCAAAAGGCCGCGCTTGTGCACCCAATTGTTCACTGTTCTTATTCTTCTTAGATTGCCGCGTGAACCACGCTATAAAAACATCTCGTTTCTTCTTTTTTTTGGGGAATTGGTAATCTGTATTGTCTTGGTTAATGAGCAATTTTAATCCCAAAAAACGAGCTGCCTTATGCGCTTTCCCTGCCCTATAAAAGCGTCGTACCGCATGGGCTGAATTTATCTTTTCCAGCTTGGCCAAATTGAAAGGTACAGGTTCTCTTTTTTGAAACTTTATCAGACCGAAGAGAGAAAACAGTATATTTATAGTTTTTAAACAATGATAATCTGCTGTTTTTACAGTTGCAAATTGGATGTGTTTGATGTCTTCACCAATAGTTTCTTCCAGGCTGTTTTTAATATCAATAGACAAAGCAATAGACGAATAAAACGTATAGACCACATCTGTACCCAACTGTCCGTTTTTAATGTTGCCGTTAATAATAAATTCTATGGTGCGCGCAATGCCTTCGCCGCGCCAATGGGTGCCAGGGCCCAAAGGCAACCATATACCAACATTAAGTGGTGCAATGTATTTGGGTTTAGATGTGGGCATTTGCCTGTACTTTATTTTGGGTCTGTATTTTATCTTGGACCTTTGTCTTTGAACCAGCTTTGAAGAAGTTTTTTATTTGAGCACATATGTGCAAAATATCGTCTTGGGTAAGCCCAGGATAGCTAGGAAGGTTTATGCCTCTTTGCCCCAGTTTTTTTGCAACCGGATACGTACTATTTCGCTCCACGAATGTTTTATACATTGGCATGGTGTGCGCTGGGTAAAATGTTGGCCTGGTTTCTATATTGCGAGCAGACAAATATTCAATCAACGCATCTCTTTTAATTGTCGTATCTTTTTCAATCTGCGTATCTACGGCATATTCATTTTGCAAAATCAAAGACACCATCCACTGGGAATGGACGGCCCCTGGCTTTGTGCCTTGAAACGTCACCGGTGCTCCTGATAGTCCTCGGTGGTATGTTTCTGCAATTTTGTTTTTCTTTATTAAAATGTTTTCAACCTGTTCCAATTGCGCAAGGCCAATAGCTGCGCAAATATTTGTCATGCGGTAGTTATAGCCTATTTCGTCGTGCCAATATTTTTTATCTGGCAAGCTGTAGTGATTTTTTAAAAGCCGTATTTTTTCATCAAGCTTAGGGCACTGCGTTGTCACCATTCCGCCTTCCCCCGTCGTAATGGTTTTGTTGGCAAAAAAACTGAACGTTCCAATATCACCAAATGTGCCTGCATGTTGCCCGTTCACATAGCTGCCAAATGCTTCTGCGGCATCTTCAATGACAAAGAGCTTATGTTTTTTAGCCAATGCATTTATTGCAGGCATATCTGCCATATGCCCATATAAGTGTACGGCTAATATAGCTTTGGTTTTTGGGCTGATTTTTCGCGCAATGTCTTCAACGTCCGCCTGCCAGTATTCAGGTTCAGAATCGACAAAAACCGGCGTGGCGCCTACATACCGAATAGCATTTACGGAGGCAATATAGGTAAATGTCGGCACTATGACCTCGTCGCCTTCCTTGACGCCAAGCGCCAAAAGGGCAAGGTGTAATGCGACGGTGCCATTCGATACAGTTGTAGAAAATTCGGACTTTGTGAATGTACAAAACGCGTCTTCAAACAGCTCCACATATTTGCCCCGCGATGAAATCCAACCCGATTTCATGCAATCAAGTACAAATTTGGTCTCATTGCCGCTTAACTGGGGCGTATATATGGGTATGCTTTTCATACGGAGGCCTTTTCTTATTTCTATTACGCTCTCTACAAAGCAACTAAAAAAGTTAAAAATGTCACATTGGAATTAATAATGGTCCGAAGCAATATTTTTCATAACAAACGTCTTGTCTATAGTATATTACTCTCTTGCCTAGAGAAAGGGGTGTGCTAAAGCGCTTCTTCTCTTCTTAACACTTTTTTCGTAGCAATGGGGAATTGATGACAAAAACCGCTCTTATAACTGGCGTAACAGGCCAAAACGGGGCATATTTGGCTAAGCTTCTTTTGAACAAGGGCTATGTTGTTCATGGGGTAAAACGACGGTCTTCTTCGTTTAATACATCGCGTATTGATGATTTATACATAGATGAGCACGAACCAGAAGCACGGTTTTTTTACATTTTGGCGACCTGACGGACGCGACGAATTTAATACGTATTGTGCAAGAAACACAACCAGATGAAATATATAATCTCGGGGCACAGTCTCATGTACAGGTAAGCTTTGATACGCCAGAATACACGGCAAACTCAGACGCACTTGGCACACTACGCATGTTAGTGGCGATCCGCATTTTAAAGCTGGAAACAAGTACAAAGTTTTATCAGGCCTCTGTCCGTCTTCATATAAAATGGCACAGATTTAGGCCTGCACTAAGAGAGAGTTTGCTCATCTATTGTTGATTGATATTAAGCTACGGCTTTGCGGTATTGCAAGCGCCGATGTTCGATAGTTTTCTTCTTTGTCCTTTCTC
>JAJFFN010000026.1 GCA_021776635.1 Robiginitomaculum sp. | reverse complement strand
GTGTGGCTTGGGCGATCTTAGCTTTTTGGAGTGCGTTGCGTCCCTTGACCGGGACTAAAGCCCCGCTCTGCATGCCGCGCCTTACCAAAAAACAAATCTCATCCCATCAAAGTGGTTCCATATTAAAGTGGAGTGCTCTAGTTTTGCGACTTCACCAAGCTTTCATTTTATTGTGATATAGCCTATTGGCACTTTGTGTTTTTGTTCAAAAAAGCTATGGAAAGCCGTATTTAGGAAACATTGATGCGATTTATTTTGATTATATATATGGCGTTAGCGGCAACTTGGCTTGCACCACACGTTAAAGCGGCGGAGAGCTTGCCCGTTAAATCCGGACGCGCCCAAGCGCAATTGGTGACAAGCTATGATACGGCGGCACCTGGTCAAGATATATTTGTCGCTTTATCCTTACGCTTGGAACCACACTGGCATACCTATTGGCGCAATGCAGGCGGGCCGGGTTATCCTGCTGATGTAAAATTTGAGATATTAGGTGCAGCAGATGATAGCTTGCGTTTTGGCGATATTATTTGGCCGTTACCCAAGGCGATTGTTAACAAAACGGGTGATCCTAATTTTAAGATCATCAGTTATGCTTTTGAAGATCGCTTGCTCTTGCCCATACCTTTACGGATTTCCAAAAACGTTAAGCCAGATCAAGTTATCACGATACGCGCACAAGCAACATATTTGGTGTGCGACGAAATTTGTTTACCAGAAATGGCAGAACTTATCTTACCGCTTGTCATTGGGGAACCTGTAAAAGATGCCCGCTGGTCCGCCAACATATTACGCACTTTAAACAACGCCCCCAAACCTGATAATTTACAAGCGGCGGCAACCCTTACAGACGGCAAATTGCAAATCGACATCAGTGGAAACACCCTTGATTTTGCGGCCATAAAAAACCCGTATTTTTTTCCCTATGAACAAGATATAATTGAAGCAAGCGCCGAGCAATTGATTGTGCGCGGGGATAAAGGCCTACGGTTGAAACTAAAGCCCAGCTTTGGTCTTAAAGACGGCATAAAAAATGTACCGGGCGTCTTGGCGTTTGAAGAAAAAACTGGTGATGGTTGGCAAAAACGCGGTATCGTTGTTGTCGCAAATGCAGATGGTTTTGTTGAAGCAGGAATAATTGAAACCAGCATAAGTCCAACAAAATCTATAACCTTGTGGGCGGCTCTTCTAAGTGCTTTTATTGGCGGTATCATATTAAATTTGATGCCATGCGTATTTCCGGTTTTATCACTCAAAGCATTAGGATTTGCACAGGCGGCCCACACAAACCGTACGGAAATTCGCAAACATGGCTGGTTTTACACAACGGGTGTACTGTTATCTTTTATAACTTTAGCGGCTATAATTTTGGTACTTAAAGCGGGCGGCGCTAGTATTGGATGGGGATTCCAATTGCAAAACCCTATATTGGTCGGGGCCTTGGCCTCATTGTTTTTTATCCTTGCACTTAACCTGTTTGGCCTTTTTGATATTGGCGGGTCCATTCAAAACACCGGTACAGGTCTAATCAAAGGAAGTGGGTCTAAAAGTGCTTTCTTTACTGGGGTTTTGGCCGTTATTGTTGCGACGCCGTGCACTGCGCCATTTATGGCAACGGCCCTCGGTTTTGCTTTCATCCAGCCAGCCCCCGTATTTATTGCCGTTTTCTTGGCGCTCGGCGCAGGGTTTGCCTTGCCGTTTTTAGCCCTCTCTTACGCCCCGAATTTGCTTGCCCGATTACCCAAGCCTGGACCTTGGATGGATATATTTAAACAATTTCTAGCCTTTCCAATGTTAGCAGCCGCCATCTGGTTGGTTTGGGTGATAAGTGTCCAAACTGGCGCGGGCGGTGTGCTTCGGCTTTTAAGTGCAATGTTATTATTTGGTTTTGCAGTTTGGCTTTGGAAGTTCAAAAATATTGCCGCAAAACTTATCTTGTTAGGAAGCCTTTTGCTTGGTGCGTATCTCGTTAAAGAATTAAGCATAGCCGAACGTGAGCATGAATTTTCTACTTTGCCGCAAGCGAGTATGTGGTCACCTGAACGCATAGCAGAACTGCGCGCAGAGGGGCATTCGGTATTTGTCGATTTCACCGCCGCGTGGTGCATTACCTGTAAAGCCAACCAAAATGGCGTCATAAACAAACCCAAAACACAAGAATTGTTTAAAAATACAAATACGATCATCCTTCTTGCCGATTGGACCCGCAGAGATGATGTCATAGCCAAAGAGCTCGCCCGCCATGGGCGTTCAGGTGTACCGTTATATTTGGTTTATCCCCCCGGTGCACATGATGTAAAACCACAAATATTGCCGCAAATCCTCACCTATGGTATTTTAGAAAATGCCCTTGAAAAAGCAAAACAAGGTTAACTATTTAGCCCGTATAATCGCAGCCATGAAAAACTGGATAAAATTAAAAAAAATAGCTGATGCAGGTTTACCGAGCTTGGACGAAATGTTTGCAAGGGATACACATCGTGCTGAGCGTATGCGTTATCAAGCGTGCGGTATATACGCGGATTTCTCAAAACAACGGATATCACCAGACGTTACACAAGCGCTTTTGGGTTTGGTGCAAGAGAAAAAAATATCAGAAAAACGAGCCAGTCTCTTTGCGGGGGAGCCGATAAACTTTACAGAAAATCGGGCCGTACTACACCCTGCCCTGCGCGGCTCTAGCAAAGATAAAACTATCAATAAACTAGTTTCGGACATGCAAATGCGCACTCGCAACTTTGCCGAAAGTATAATGAAGCAAGGCAAATATACTTCCGTCGTGCATATTGGCATTGGTGGTTCAGATTTAGGCCCGCGTTTGCTTGCAGACGGTTTTGCAGCCTGCGGTAAGCCTGAATTGGCGCTTCGTTTTGCCAACAATGTTGATGCCGCTTCTATCAATGATGCTTTGCTGGACTTAGATCCTGCGACAACTTTGGTTGTCATCGTCTCCAAAACGTTTTCAACTCAAGAAACCCGCATGAACGGCGAAGCAGCACGAGATTGGCTTGGACAATATGCGAACGCAAATATGATTGCCATAACAGCCAATCGTGACGGGGCCAAAAACTTTGGTGTTAGCTCTTCGCAAATATTTGACTTTTGGGATTGGGTCGGCGGCAGGTTTTCACTGTGGTCGGCTGTTGGGTTATCCTTACAACTTACTTACGGTCCGGATATATTTGATGCGCTATTATCCGGTGCTGCAAGTATGGATGCACATTTCCAAAATACATCTTTGGAAAATAATTTACCAATAATGTTGGCACTCACCGATATTTGGAACACAAATTTTTTAAATTATAAATCAAGAGCCGTCGTACCCTATGCGCGGCGTTTGCGAAAACTGCCCAATTTTTTGCAACAACTGGAAATGGAATCGAACGGCAAAGGTGTCATGCGTAATGGGCAGCCGGCACCTGATACCTGCCCCATTGTCTGGGGTGATGAAGGCACAAATGCGCAGCATGCTTTTTTCCAACAGCTTCACCAAGGAACAAGTTCCACACCCATCGATTTTATTGCTGTTTTGACAGATCATGAAAATCGACCGGATCATCACCTTGCGCTATTATCCAATTGTTTTGCACAGAGCGAAGCTTTAATGCACGGCAAATCTGAGGCCGACGTTCGGGCTGACCTTTTGAATGAAAATATGAGCGCCGGCATTATTGATAAACTTGCGCCCCACAAAACCTTTCCCGGCAATCGTCCGTCTACAACTATTTTACTGGAACGGCTTGATGCCCAAACACTTGGCGCCCTGATTGCGCTGTACGAGCACAAAGTTTTTGTCCAGAGCGTTATTTGGGACATAAACGCCTTTGATCAATGGGGTGTAGAGCTTGGTAAAGAAATGGCTGGAACTATTTTGAGTGAGCTACAAGGTAAAACAAATAACCCGCACGATACATCCACTTCTGCATTAATTGCGCTTGCGAGAAATCACAAGGCGTCCTAAGACGCAGAATGTCTAAGAAAAAAAATAAAACGCTAAGGCCAAAAGCCAAAAAACCCAGAGGGTTTGAGGACAAATCATCTGACGTCTTGCGGGCGGAAACACGTTTGATCAAAGCTGCTTTTTCTGTCTACGATGCGCATGGGTTTGAACCTTTGCAAACACCTGCATTTGAATATGCAGATGCCCTCGGGAAATTCCTACCAGATGAAGACCGTCCCAATACTGGCGTATTTGCCGTCCGTGACGACGACGAGCAATGGATGGCTCTACGTTATGACCACACGGCACCTCTGGCCCGTTTTGTCGCCGAGAATTATAATGACTTGCCCAAACCTTACCGCCGTTATCAGGCTGGATCCGTATGGCGCAATGAAAAACCTGGCCCGGGTCGGTTCCGCGAATTTATTCAGTGTGATGCTGATAGTGTCGGCGCACCAGGTGCAGCTTCTGACGCCGAAATGATTATGATGGCAGCAGACGTTATGCCCGTCGTTGGTCTTAAACACGGGCAATATATGGTGCGTGCAAACAACCGTAAATTACTGGACGGTATTTTGGAAAGTTCCGGGGTTCCGAACACCGTAGAGGGCGCAGCGCAAAGATTGCAAGTCCTGCGTTCTATTGACAAGCTCGATAGGCTTGGCCCTGACGGCGTCGCAGCTTTGCTTGGAGATGGCCGCAAAGACGATAGCGGTGCTTTTACAGACGGCGCAAAACTAGGCGCAAGTGCCATAAAAGCCGTGCTCGGATTTACCACAGCCAGCGATACAGACCGCAGCGACACCCTGCGTACACTAGAAGCCTTGATGGGCACCTCTAGTCAAGGACAAACGGGCGTTGAAGAACTTAAATTGATTGATGACATATTAAACGCCTGTGATTACGGGCCTGACCGCGTCGTGTTTGATACCTCTATTGTACGCGGGCTTGGGTATTATACCGGGCCAGTGTTCGAGGCAGAGCTGCTCGCCGATATCAAAGACCGAAAAGGCCGCCCCGTGCGCATTGGCTCGGTTGGCGGTGGTGGCCGTTACGACGGATTGGTATCGCGCTTCATGGGACAAGCCGTACCAGCCACCGGGTATTCATTTGGTGTTTCGCGCTTTGCCGCGGCATTATCGCGTATGGGTTTGGTGGAAAATGCCAACCAACCACCCGTTATGATCTGCGTTTTTGATAAATCTTTGCTGGGTGAATATTTTAAATTGGCGCGTGAACTGCGCGCCGCCTCCATCCGCGCCGAAGTGTTTGTCGGGAATGGCAATGTCGGCAAACAGCTAAAATACGCCAACAATCGCGGCGTGAAGCTTGCTATCTTGATCGGTAGCGACGAAATGCAACGCGGTGAAGCCACTATCAAGGATCTAGAGCTCGGCGCAGAAATGGCCAAAGCCATCAAAACCAATGAAGAATGGAAATCCTCAAGACCCGCGCAAAAAACAACGTCGCGTAAAGACATAGTCGCGGCTGTGAAAGAGATGCTCGCTTAACGCCTTAAGGCACATAATTTACGGCACCGAGTATCGGGCCGCCTTTACCGTCTTGCACAAAAATAACCAGTGCTTCACCATCAGTAAGTGAAGGTAGGTTTTTGCTGAAAACTGCCTTGGTTTGCATACGGCCTATTTCTATACAGGCTTGCACGACATTGGCGAGATTGATAGTCCGGCCACGGTTTTCTCCGCGCTTAACGGGAATACTGACTATGCCTGGACGGTAACGCACCGCCATAACGCTCAAAGATTTTTTGCTTGCCGGTGTTGCCAAAATTTGCACGTTTAAACCGTTCTTTTCTGGTTTGATTGTAATATCCGGCGTGCCGGACAATTTTTGTGACTTGACCTTCCCTTCTGATAGTTTTGGGCCGTGTACTTTGCCGTTTACCACCATTTGCGGTGTGTAAACCTTACCGCCAAATTGCTTGCCATATGTGCGTTGTCGTGCAGAAAATTCAGGTTTGCCGAATGTATCTTTCCAGCCCAAATAATCCCAATAATCAACACTATAAGATAACGTCAGCACGTCACTACTCTTACCGTCGGTCTCAGTCATATCGCGGACAAACTTATTGGCAGGCGGACAGGATGCACACCCCTGTGAAGTGAAAAGTTCCAACACTGTCACCGGATTGCTATGGATGCTGTTTTTAGGCGTATCGGCATAGGCAAATCCTGCCAGTACGGTACTAATAAAAAACAAGAAGAATGTTTTGAGCAGTTTCATAAGTTTCTATTACGCACAAATACAAAAAAGTGCCAGACACATTCGCATCACATGGCTGTGAAAATATTTATTGCGCCTATATCTTACGCAAATTTAATCAATATGACTAAAAAATGTCAGCACAATTCACTTTATATACAGCTTGTTTTTGCTATGAGGATAAAAAGGAGACCGTATGAAGCGTGTTTTATTAAAGACCAGACTAGCTATTTTGCTCTACGTTACAGCTTTGGGTGTTACAGCTTTGAGTGTTACAGCTTTGGGTGTTACAGCTTTGAGCGCAGGGGCGCAGGAACCAAACCCTACACCGCAGACGCGTGAGCAAAATTTGCCGCCCTTCACCCACCCAACTACTGTACCACAAGATTTAGCCCGCATTGATACGGCTATGAACAACACTGCCAGCTTTTCAGGTCGGTTTGCTCAATACGGTTCTGATGGTTCATTCTCACAAGGCAAGGTGTTTTTAAAACGCCCAGGAAAAATCCGCTTCGAATATGATGCTCCGGCGCAATTATTGATGGTTTCTGACGGCGTCACCTTAACACAGGTTGACAAGGCATTGGATACCAAAGACAGGGTACCGTTAAAATCTACACCTTTGGCATTTTTTCTTGCTGAAACTGTCAAGCTTGAAGATGACGTAGAGGTCATTTCCTTACAAAAAACCATAGATTCCATTAGTGTCACAGCCAAAGACGGCTCCGGAAAAATGGACGGCACCATTACGATGATATTTGACCCAAATACACTGGCTTTACGCGAATGGGTGGTGCATGACAGCTTTGGTCAACAAACAAAAATATTGCTCTCTGATCTTAGATATAATGAACGGCTAAACCCGCGCCTATTTGTTCTTCGCGACAACAAACGCAGAGGCCGAAGAAGATAAGAAATTATGGAAAACCAACGCTTGTGCGAATCGTTTAGCCTTTTAATGTCTGTTTATGACAAAAATAAAACTCACCAGTTGGAATGTAAATTCCGTTCGTTTACGTGCGCCGCAAATTGCTCGTTTCACCCAAGAACAAAATCCTGACATCATAGGATTGCAAGAAATCAAATGCTTGGAAGAGCAATTTCCGTTTGACGAGTTCAAGGCCATGGGATTCCCACATATAGAAGTTTCTGGTCAAAAAGGTATGCACGGTGCCGCCACTGTTTCTAGATTTCCCTTAAAGCGTATGGACACAGATTTTTGTCCCGAAGGTCATGCGCGCCACGTCAGTACACGGGTAGATTTGGGCGGAAAAAATGATTTCGAATTTCATAATTTCTACATTCCGGCAGGTGGAGATGAACCTGACCCGAAGGCCAACCCAAAATTTGCCCATAAATTGCATTTCCTTGATAAGATGATCGATTATTTCGAAGCTCGGGTCACAGAAAATGCACGCAAGGTTTTGGTCGGGGACTTCAACATTGCTCCCCACGAAAATGATGTTTGGTCTCATAAACAACTTCTAAAGGTCGTAAGCCATACACCTATAGAGGTCGATGCATTAGCCAAATTGCAAAACAGTGGAAACTTTACCGATTGTGCGCGAAGCTTGCACGGAGATGCCGCTAAGCAGGAACTGTTTTCCTGGTGGTCATATCGGTCGCGCGACATCAATAAATCAGATAGGGGACGCCGGCTCGATCATATTTGGGTAAGCCCTGCGCTTAAGCAAGCCGCTCTTAAAACGAAAACCGCCGGTCACAAAATACACCGTTCATGCCGACTTTGGGAGCGTCCTTCTGATCACGCGCCCGTTACACAAATTTTGGATTTTTCTTAAGCAAGACCTGCAAGTTTCCAGCCAAGCGTCTCCCCAGCGTGAAACGGTACAATTTGTGTATCCATAATATCCAACATAGCAGGCACAACAGTATTAGCGCGCTCCAAAACAATCTTTTGGGTGTTTGGCTCAAGCCCGTAAAATTGTGGCCCAAACTGAGATGCAAAACCCTCTAATTTATGCAACGCATTTTCTTCTTCGAATGTCTGAGCATAGCTTTCCATGGCGTAAGGAGCATTAAAAACACCCGCGCAACCACAAGCGGACTGTTTGTTTTCAATCGTATGTGGTGCAGAATCTGTACCCAAAAAGAATTTGGGTGAGCCCGATATAGCCGCCCTGCGCAGCGCCAGTCTGTGACGCTCGCGTTTTGCAATTGGCAAGCAATACAAATGCGGATTAATACCACCCTTGAATATAGCGCTACGGTTATACACAAGATGATGCGGGGTAATTGTTGCGGCAATATTGCTGCCACTTACTTTCACAAAATCCACTGCTTCCTTAGTGGTTATATGCTCAAAAACTATTTTTAGTGCGGGAAAGTCCACTATAATTTTAGTCATGATTTGGTCAATAAAGACGGCCTCACGATCAAAAATATCCACATCACTATCCGTTACTTCTCCGTGAACCAAGAGCGGCATGCCGATGCGCTGCATCACTTCCAAAGCAGATGTAATATTATTGATGTCTGTAACACCATGGCTAGAATTTGTAGTGGCGTTTGCTGGATATAATTTGCACGCTGTAAATACGTCGCTCTTAAAGCCTTGTTCGATTTCGCCAGCATCAACCGTATCTGTGAGATAGCACGTCATTAATGGTGTGAAGTTTTGTTCGGACACCGCTGCATTTATGCGTATGCGGTAGTCGCGCGCCAAAGCTACTGTCGTTATGGGAACAGCCAAATTGGGCATAATTATAGCACGGCCAAATTGCTTTGCCGTATATCCCACAACCCTAGACAACATATCCCCATCACGCATATGCACATGCCAATCATCGGGACGGCGCATCACAATGCGATCAACCGTTTTTTTTATCGTAGACTTCATATTCGCCCTAAAACCAAAAGACATATTTCGAAGCCGTGAATAGCACCGCACCAACATCAAAGGCAAGTAGGTCATTTTTCAATAAGAATATTAAGCGACACTTCAAAATGGTGGACACTAACGCAAAATTTCCAAACCAATTTTGGGAAGAATTACAAGAATGGGATCGCCAAATCAACCAACTTCATACCGCACCGCCAAAGCTTGAACCATAGGCGTAAAACATTCGTCTAAGAAATATCGAGATTTGGTGTTACTGAATGGAGAAAAATTACAGCTTAAACTCAAGCCAAAATCAAGTCTTGTAATTTACCGCCTTTCCTCTGACAATGCCCATGAGGATAAATGCCCCTACACTATTTATTCTTTCCTATTTCTATATTTCCATAATTCTCATCAATGTATTCTTTGTCTACCAAACGAAGAGAGGGTGCGCCACCTCCATGCATCTCACCATGTAAATATATGCACTCCCATAATCGATTGTCTATTGGATCGTAATACAAAGCGTTCCAACCACTTTTATCATGGGAGATGAAAGTCAAATGGTTTTCAATCAACCACTCAACTCTCTGACATCCACTATCCTTGATAACCCGTTCACCACGCATGGCCCAGCTACCAATAATTTCTTTTTCCTCTTTATTAATTAGATGTGATTTTGAAGTCATTTTATTCAACCACCCGTATTGTTGCATCCTTAGGAATTTTTTGATTGGGTACCACAAATTCACGCGCTCCTCCAGCTGTTTTACCTTTGCCTACAAATCCAGGGTTTGTTCTATTTACAGGCGATGCCACAGCTTGGCCTGCTGATGGAAACTCAATAACTGAAAAGCTATTACTTGATGGAATTGTTAGCGCTTCACTAATTTGCGATACATTCATTCCAGCTATATCGTCTGCTGCAGTGACAAACACATCTGCCACCTGCGGGGCTCCAAGTGTTTTTGGAGAAATATTCCCGGGTATTACTCTCGCAAGTGTACTAGGTACTTCATTGGCAATTTTAGCCATTGCGGCCCCACCTCCAGCAAGGACTGCAGGACCACCAGAAAACTCTGCAATAACTCCTTCAACAATAGCTGTACCCGTTGCGACTATCCCAGCTTCAACTATTGCCACTCCCGCGTAAAATGCTCCCGCAACAGCAACACTTGAAGCCGCAGCAATTCCTGCAACAATCGCAGTGTCCTTTGGATGGTTGATAATAGAGTGGGCGAGCGCTTGGCTTCGCCTATCCATGACGTTGTCCGGGGCCAACCCAAATGGATCAGTAAGGTTCACCGGATCATTCAGCGTATAACTATAGCGATTAAACATCTGTGGCTGACCTACAGAGAAGCCTACGGGGTCAATAGATAGGAACCGACCTATGAGGGGGTCATAATATCGTGCTTGCATGTAGGTTAGTCCGGTAGCACTGTCCTTGATGTGGCCCGTAAAGCCCGCTTGGTCGTTGTTGGATGCCGGGTTAATGAGGGTGGTGCCGTAGGGCGTATATTGCTCACGCCAGCTTACTGCGCCTGTAGCAGAACTCCCGGTTTGAGCAGAGCCCAGATGATCCATATGCAACCATGTAGGCGTACCGTTTTTAATACGGGCGATCTTGCCTATGTAGTCCGTAGTGTTACTGTCCGTAGCCTCATCTACATGTACGAGGCTACCCGACGCATCATAAACATTGTATATCGTTTTGCCTGCAACAACGGCTTTGACCCGTTTAAGATTACCATCATAAACATAATCCCCAACCACATCCCCTAATATCTCGTATGGCTGCTCGGCAATGTCGTATTTAAACCGCTGACTACCCAGCCAGGTGACATTACCGTGACTGTCGTAGCTTAGATTTACCGTGGTGCCTGTAATAGGATTACCGCCTGCGTCTTTATCCACATGGGAAGTTAAACGATTGGTAGCGTTATAGGTCATGCCAATAGTGCGGTTACCGACCTTCTTTTCCATAATATTGCCAAGCACGTCATATTTATAGTTGGAGCTGCCCCATGGGCCAGTGGCCGATGTAAGCCGCCCCATATCATCATAATTATAGGTGCGGTTATCGCCAGTAACGGCACCATTGGTAATCCCAGTAACCTTGCCACGTGCATCATAGCCGTAAGTCAGATCAAGGGCTTTGGTACCGCCCTTTTGTGAGAGCGTGCGTGCGGGCTGTAAGCGTGCATTCAAAGTTTGTGTAAACAACTGCCCATTACCGTAATCCATACCGGCTATGGCACCCGACGGATGATAGTCTATGTTTTGTGCATAAACTTGCCCTATCTCCGAGACCTTATTCAGCCGACCCAATCCGTCATTGACCATGGTCAGGCTACGTCCTGACGGTAAATCCCGAGACGTCATAAACCCGTCGGCATCATACCTGTAAGACTGAGAGAAAGACTTAGCCCCGCCGTCTACAGATAATATCTCTGCGGTGAGGTTGTTCATGTTGTCATAAGTATAGGTCCAGTCGACGGCGCTTGAGCCTGAATCTCGATTGATTTCTTTCATATTACCGTTCTTGTCATAGACGCGGCTAATGTCCGGTGTATTCGCATCGGTGTAGTCCGTATCGATGACTTGTCCCAGAACATCATAAGTTAAATCAACCCGTGCATTGCCCGCAGGCGTATCGCAGGTCGTACCATAAGCCATGCCCCGGTTATAAGATGTCATCTGCCCTGCGTTATCGTAAGCAAAGACTGCACCGCGCCCGCTTTGGGTATAGTGGCGGCACAGTTGATGGCGGTTGTTATAACGGTAATAATGGTCTTCGCTTTTAAAGCCGCCGTCCCCGGTGCCGTATTGTTTAACCTGCTCTATCTGTCCCCAGATATTGCGGTTGATACTTGTGTTAACGCCTTCGGACTGCTCAATCAGTAAAACCTCTCCCCCGCCAGGGCCATCATATCCGTCAGTAGACGTGGTGGTTTGCTTGCTTAGAGGTTCGGTAGTATGCACCCTATGTAGGTTGAGGTAATCCACCGAAGTAGTAGCAAAGGGCATCACATTCTCACTGCTACCCGTCACCCGCCCAAGTCCGTCATAAGTTGTGGTTACGCCGTCCGTTGGCGTGCTGCTAGCTGATGGGAAAGACGTGAATACGATTTGCCCGAGCGCATCATAGGTAGTTTTAACAAAGCTGGTACTGCCAACGCCGGGCTTGTTATCTGTAGTTTCCACCAATGTTGGTCTGAACAGACTGTCATAAGTGATAATACTATCGGCAAAGCCCTTGCTAATGGTCTGAACTGTATTGGTCCCAAAGGCATAACTAATGGTCGTCGGTGTCCAACCCGTTGGAGGCGTAAGTGTTGTCATCCGGCCCATATTGTCGCGACTATAGCTGGTTGTGTTACCGTTGGCGTCCTTGGTACTGGTTAGCCAGCCATTATCATCCACATACTGGTAGGTGGAGTTGAGGTCAGGCCGTCTCAGGCGCTGCGGGGTGCCGCGCTTCCAGTCAAAGGCCGTTGTTTGTCGGTTTAGTGCATCTTTGACCCAATACATGCGCCCATTTTGTACACCACTGGTATAATACGCGTAAGTTCCAAAGGCGGCCCCGTTCCTTGTCTCTGATGTTTTTTGCCCCAACGTATTATAGACAAAGGTTGCTATATTGCGCCCATTGGTCGTGACGGTTTTTGGCAGGCCGAGTATCCATTTGCTCGTGTTATGTTCATAAGTCGTGTCCGTAACACGCGGGGTCGTCGACACATTGGAATATGTTTTAGTCTGTATCTGATGACCGAAAGAATATGAAGTTGAAGCTTGGTTGATATTGTAAGCTAACTCTTGCGTGAAAGTATCGCCGTCTCGTTGCGTTACCCGTTTTGCTTGGCGGACAGGCGTTCCTGAAGACCTAGGTGTAATCAGCCTGTTGATCGGTGACCCAGTATAGTTATTGGGGATATAGGTCGTCCCATATGTTCCTGTTGTTACATAATCAATAGCCTGTGTTTCCAGTATCGCCCCACCGGCGGTAGCACGTGTTTCCACACTGTCCAACATACTACCCAAATCATAGGTTCCTGTCGCGAACTGGGTTGTCCAGAAATGATAATATGTTTTTTCTGTACCGTTTGGTTCAAGTATCTTTGTCCAATTAGTATTGGTGCGCTTGCGAAGTTGGTTTCAGGCGCTTTATTGTTTATCTTTGTTTTATTAAGCAAGCAAATTTCAAAAGCCGTTGCGACGGAAATGAAGCCCTTAACTGTATTTGCTATTGAGAATGGCGATTTTAATTGGAACTATTCCCTACTACAATTAATTGAAGTGTTGCTTCTAGCACCTATAATTGAGAATCTTGTTATCCCATTGATTTTTTCAATTTTTTATGTTTTTAAAAAATCATTTTGGCTTCCAGCATTAACAATATCCATACTGGCATATTTTGCCCATACTGGGGGGGTATATGGTATTACGCCTGGATTTGAATTTTTTGTATTTTGTGTTTATTACAATTATCTAATTAAACACTATTCAAGTTTACACGCTTATTTTTTTACAGTCATAACACATTCTTCATCAAACTTATTGGCATTGGGATTTAGTATTTTATGACCCTATTCCGCCCTGAAGCCTTGGATCACACAGAATTGGGCAATAATGCCTGATAAGCAGACCAAACCATTTAGGTTTGACCCAAATCGGAGAGGTTCGTGTTTAGTATCCACTTCTTTGGTCTAAACCCCCCGTCTTCCAGACGGGTAGCTTTAGCATAAATTGAAAGCTTATGACAGAAGACCTCCACCAACCGCAAGCGGTTAGGCTGTATATAATACACCATCCACCGTTTGCAAACATGTAAACAAGGAGAAAAACATGTTAAGAGAACTCAATGAAAACGAAATGGAAATGGTTAGTGGGGGGACTGAAGATGAGCCTATTGATGAAGTGGTATCTACCGGTACAAGGAGGACCAATTCAGGAGTGACTAGGGAATATTTAAATAGTATAGGTATGTCTATCGGAGAATACCTTTATGGTTCTAGTTACAATGTTTCTCCCGCACTTTTAGAGTCACTTGGAGATTGGGTGCCAGAAGGAATTAGCGGCAGTGAAATTACATTGCCGGACCCAGAACCTACTGTTGACACTACTGATCCAACCGCACCGCAAACCGTTGATATTCATGCTATAACAATTGGCTTGGGAGATGGATTAAGCGTTTCAGTAGGTACAGTTGGCGACACAGTCGCTGTAAATGTTACACAAACGTTTTAATATTTTTTCCACCAAACCCTGCCCGCTAAATAAGGGCAGGGTACATTAACAATAGCAATATGAGATAAATATGAAATTTATAACCGCCTTGCTCACCACCCTGATTATTACTGTAGTTGGACTTGCTCAAAGTTGCACAGCGCAGCAACCTACTAAGAATTCAGCAAAGAGCACCTCTGTCACTAGTTATAGAACCACTATTGACCAAATGTCAGGGGTCCCGATGGTTCAAGTCAAAATAAATGGAGTTGGGCCGTATTCCTTTATTCTTGACACTGGTTCCAATGAGACAATTATTTCGCATGAGTTGGCCAGACAATTAGGTGTTCAAGCTAGTGAAACCCAATATAATTCCGCAACGGTCTCTGGCCCAATAATTTTGAATAGCTTGGGAAATTTAAATATTTCGCTACTTGATTCTGGTTATAAAAAAATAACTAATGTCCTTATGCCATCTAAGTTGTCCGCTAGTTATGGTCAAATTAAAAAGGTGTTTTCGATAGCGGATGGTGTGTTGGGCTTAAATTTCTTTTGTAACTCTACTATTATATTGGATGGGCCAACCAGTGAGCTAATAATTCGCCCGAACTCACATCCAAAGAGTTTGAAAATTATTAAATCGAGAAATTGTTACTATTCTGACGACGGCACATCTTTTAGGCCGACTTTCCCAGTAGAAATACTTGGAAAAAAGGTATCTGTTTTTGCCGATACTGGTGATGTGATAAATAAGGAAATGGTTTTTAATTCTACACCTATAAATGACGTACTTTGGCAAAAACTAGCAACCAATTATGGGCTTGTAACTGCCGAAAGATTCTCTGGCAAACGACTAAAAATAGCAGGCGTTGAGAATGTAAAATTTGGTCATGAGAAGCCAATTGCTAATCTAGTTATATTACTCGTTGACCCTAATGAAGATTCTTCTCCATATGCCTTTTATAAAGAACTGATTGGAAATACGGAACTGGATGCAATCATGGGGTGGAAACTATTGAAAGAAGGAATTTTAACAATTGATACAAATGCGCCGTCTAGCAGTTCCTTTTATTTCGCCAAAACATATTATCAGGAATACAATAAATCTGGACTTAGAAAAATTATGTTCCCAACACCATCTACTCTAATGATACAAGAAATAGCAACATATTCCCCAGCTGATAACGCAGGTTTCCGAAAAGGCGATCTGGTTGTCCAGATTAATGGTCGTAATGTGGCGAACACTGAATTTTTATGGCTTACCGATACGGTCTATGGTCGAAATGGAAAGACAATGAAAATAACATTTATTAGAGATGGTAAAACGTTAACCAAAACCATCTTTTTAAATGACTATCTTTTTGATAGTATAACAAAAAAATGACCTTATTTCGCCCCGAATCCCCAGAACACAAACGCCGTAAATTGCACGGCGAGGTGATTATTGTGCAACCTGTAAGTTTCTTTGTGCTGACGGCTACGTTTTTTATTCTAACGGCTGTCATGGTCGCGTTCTTGGCAAGCGGTGAATATAAACGTAAGGAAACAGTGATTGGTTATATTGCACCTGAGCGCGGTTTGTCTGTTATCCGTGCTGACCAAGGTGGCCGACTGACGCAGGTATTTGTCAGCGAGGGGGATATTGTCCCTGCTGGCACGCCTTTGTTTGAAGCACGGGTGGATATAGAAACCAAAGGTGGGCGCATTGGCGAACGTCGCCTTAAAAGTACCGATGTGCGCTTATCCGAACTGCGTGAACAAGAAGCCAATATAAAAACCCGATACCAAGGTGAGCGCACAAGACTGTCCGCGCAAGAAGCTAGCTTTAGCGCCGAGTTATCCGGTCTTCAGCGGAGATTGCAGCTACAAAAGAAATCTGTTGAAATCGCAGCTTCACAACTCAGAAGATATACCCGTTTATCTGCTGATGGCACCACATCCCAATTAGAACTCGACCAAGCTAAATCAAACGACATCAACCAACGCCTCGCCTTAGAAGGCATTGAACAACAGATTATCGCTAGACGGGGGACGTTATCAGAAAGCAGATTCGCGAAAAAAGGATTGGCGGCAAATGAAGAAAGGGAACTCTCGCAACTCCGCATACAAATTAGCCAGCTAGAACAAAGTCGAGTTGAACTTGAAGCTTCGAGCCAATACATTGTCCGCAGCCCTATTGCAGGCACGATTGCAGCCTTACAGGGCGCAGTGGGCCAAAGCATTTCTCCTAATGCTCCTATCGTCATGATTATCCCAGAGAACTCAAATATGGTCGCCACCCTGCTGACGTCCTCAAAATCCGTTGCATTTTTAGAAACGGGGCAAGATGTAAACCTCCTGATAGATGCTTTTCCCTACCAAAAATTTGGTATACAAAAGGGCACAATAAAAGACATTTCAAAAACACCGTTCAAGCCGGGTGAACTGGATACACCAATACCCTATGAGCAATCCGTGTACCGTGTAATAGTCACTCTCAATAAACAAACAGTGACTGCCTATGGGAACGAAGTCGATTTCAAAACGGGCATGACCCTGCAAGGCGACCTAATCGTAGATAGCCGCACACTCCTACAATGGATGATGGAACCGTTACTGACTTTGAAACGCAGTTGATGCACTTTATCAACCTTATGAATAACATTCATCGAACGTGAATTTACGCACCATTTACTCGCCAGTTACTCGCCAAAATTAAAACCGCATTTTTCGGTCAAAAGTCCGCAAGTCACTGATAATAAAGGAAAAACTGGAGCGGGCGAGGAGATTCGAACCCCCGACCCCAACCTTGGCAAACGATCCAATATCATCTATCTATCTGATTTTAAACGATAATTACGTAGCGCGCTAGAGCGTAAAACCATGAACAAGAGCGGAACATAGTCATTTTACACGCCAATTACGCGCCAGTGGTACTTAGTTTGGTAAGCAGTAATCACTCATAATTGGTAATGATCAACTCTCCGGCTTTGGTGCGGTTATGACGAGCCAAAGAATAGGTTGTCGGAACCGCTTCAATATTAAAGCTGGCAAAGATTGATCGTATTTCTGGCACGTCGTTGAGGGACATTATGAACTTGCCATTCATGTTGCTTAAGAGGTTCGCTAAGCGCTCAAAGTCTTGCCGCTCAAACATCCCTTTACCATAATCATTCTCACAACTAAAATATGGCGGGTCGAGATAAAACAAAGTGTGCTGGCGGTCATACCGCTTGATAAATTCCTGATAAGGCAGACATTCAATCGCAACCCCGCTAAGCCGCTCATGCAAATCTTCCAGGGTACTTGCCAACTTTGTAACATCAAACCGAGCTGGCCGTTCCGTACAAACACCATAACTCTGCCCCGTTACTTTGCCGCCAAACGCAGTGCGCTGCATATACAAAAATCGCGCGGCACGTTCAAAGTCGGTAAGCGTAGTCGGATCAGTAGCCTTTAACCGCTCGAACTCCACCCTTGAAGTTAGCTGATATCTAAGCATACCCATAAAATCAGGATAATGCCGCTGCAACACCCGAAACAAAGTGATCACATCCTTAGACAGATCATTAATCACCTCAGCCTTTGGCCGATAAGTGCGACGAAAAAACACACCGCCCATACCCATAAATGGTTCGGCATAAAGAGTGTGGGGGGTACAGTTAATACGAGTGATTATTTGCTTGGCTAAATTTCGTTTACCGCCGATATATGGCGCGGCGGGCATTGCAGTTGTGATAGGTAGTAAATTCGTAGCAACGGTATTCATTGTGTTTAATAGGGTGATTTATTTTGAACCCTATTGCTGCTAATGTCCAAAAAAATGTATTTTTTACTGTGACTGAATTCTTGTGATACATAAATATACATCAGAACTGTACTACGCTATATGATTAGTAAATATATTCCTAAAACCCCAGCCTTCGGAGCGGGATCCCTTGGAGCTAAATAACTGATTTTATTGTATATTAACGTAGTGTATTGGTGCGCAAAAGTACACGATATAACCTAATTGTACCTATCTGCGTGCCAATTGCGTACCAGTAACCAAAATTATTGAAACTACTGAGCAACTCATCAACCCCAACCTTAGCAGGCGAACACTATCTAATTTTAATCGATAATTACGTAGAGTAGTAGTGCGGAAAGTGAAGAACAAAGCCATATTAAACGTTGATTACTCACCAATGTGGTTCGCATGTAGAGCTTAAAAACACCTCCAGTAGAAAAGTACATTAACACTCTTGATGTGCGAGTTAAATATGGTTAATAAAGCATTAAAACATAGGGTAGTGGAGTTTGATATGGGCAAGCAGGTTTCAGAGTTTTTTAGGCGTGCATTTTGGATAGCAGCATTAGCTATATTACTAGTTCAGACTAGTCTAGCGAGTGAACTGCTAGATGAAAATGACGTAAGAATACACGAGCCAGCAACTAACTTAATGCCGCTTACTGCTGATATCTTTGGCGACACAATGGATATGTCTACGGGAGGTGCAGCATTTTATACCGTCGACGTCTCTGTACCTGGAAACTCTAACCTACCAGTACAATACGGCCGAAGGTATGACACAGACAATGCATGGACAATCGACGCCCCTCGATTAGATAATGTTACGTATTGCGATCAACTTCAGCCAAGTGTCAGCTTGCCACCTGGAGGTGATGAAAATGCTGTAACGAATGATTGGTACAAAGAAGGCGCATTGAAATTACATGTTCCCAACCATTCCGTTAAAAGTATGAAATCTCAACCGGTGACTACGGACTTTTGGAAAAGAACGTGTCTAACTTCCCCGACTTATCTTAATACTCTTGTGACGGCACCAAATGGCGACAAGTATTACTTTGACGTAGAAAGCGGAGATTATTCTGCTTTGGATTCTTATGGCTACCCATGGCTACAAGAACTTGGGGAAGGCCAACTACATGCATCCAAAATTGAGGATGTTAACGGCAATTGGGTCAAATATGTATATATTAAAGATAGCGGCAACAAGGTTATTGGTGTGAGCCGAATTCATAGCAGTGGTGGTCGCGAAATAAATATAACGTACAATAATGACGGTAAAGTTGATACTGTAATAACGAATGGTCGTACGTGGACATATAGCTACTATTCATCTGGCGAAAAGGGTTTGAAAAGGGTTACCCTTCCCGATGGGAATTACTGGGAATATACCAACAATATGGAGGTGCTCGCCAAGGAGGATGCATTCAACAACCAAAGTGATGTAGGTACAATATTTCCGATTATCACTGTCAAGCACCCTTATGGGGCCAAAATGAATTATAAGGTTCAGGGGATCAGAAACGGTATTTTACGTAGCAGCTGCGTTTCTTCTCCTAATTCAAATTCCTACAGCTATATGTCACACGCTGTCATAGAAAAAAAACTGGAGCTAGGGAGCGAAACCCAAACTTGGGATCATTATTACGAACAAGATGCAGGGAGTTGTACAGGGGGAATAGCGCCAACAAAATACAGGGTGATAACATCTCCAGACGGCACACAGAAAAAAGTACACATTAACAGAGAGCACTTGAATAAGCGCAAAGGTCGAGTTGAAAGCGAAGTAACACTCGATTCAGCCAACCAAAGCATGAGGACAGTCGAAACGGACTTCGTCGTAGTATCAAGTCAAGGTTTTGAGTCAGACGTTTACGTACAAAAGCGTACAATTACTCAAGACGGTGATACATATACAACTGAGTATGACTACGATCTTGATTCTTCCTCATCAACTTATTCCTACGGTAACCCTATCCAAACCAGTGTGTATTCCAATGTCTCGGCCACACCGCGTGTTACAGATATGACCTATGAACATGATACGAACAAATGGATCATCGGCCTGCCTAAAACAGTCACCACCAATGGGCGCGATATAGCGACTTATGTCTATGATAATATGGGCCAAAAGATATCAGAGACAAGGAACGGGGCGGCTTACGCGACTTATGCATATTATACGACTGGTTTTTTTAAGGGGCGCTTGTATTGGGCGAAGGATGCACTATCCCGGCAAACCACGGCCTTTAGTTGGAAGCGCGGAACCCCGCAGCGAGTCCGGCGACCTGACCTTCACTCCACCTATCAATATGTGGATGATAATGGCTGGCGTACCAGTTCCAAAGATGCCAGCGGCAATATTACGAGCTATAGCCACGATAATATGGGCCGGCTGACAACAATTACCCCACCGACGGGCTGGACGCCGACCACCATTAGCTATGCCTTTGGTACGGGTATCACCCAGACCACGAGCAAAGGGTTTGTAGATAGCATTGTCACATATGATAGTTTGTTCAGGCCAACATTGGTGGAAACCAAAGATAACAAACCCGGTTTTGGCAGCACAAGCTATGTTAAAACAAGCTATAACGCCACCGGGCAGCCCACATTCACGTCTTTTCCATCGGCCAGTAGCACGCCAACGGACGGTATAACCACGGCTTATGACGGGCTTGGACGTGTGACATCTACAACCGAAAATGTGGCGCCCTTTGCCACGACTTTACATCATTATTTTAATGCTAATCGCCACCGGGTTCGAGACCCAAGCGGCGAAGAAACCATGTATTACCGCTCGGGGTATTCCGGGCCGGGTGCAGGGCCGATTACGGCTACCATTCAGCCAACAGGAATAACCACCTATTCCTACCGCAATGTTTGGGACGAGATTACGTCTGCCAGACAGGTGGGAACAATAAACGGCATCTCTAGGGACGTTACCCATAATTACTATTACGACGCCCAGCACAGGCTGTGCCGCTATAGCGAACCTGAAAGCGGGGATACATTATATGCTTATGACGCGGCGGGGCAGCTTAAGGATACATCCGCAGGCGAGGCATTGGGCACGGGATGCGGGACGATGACCCCGGTTAAGCGCAGCACAATGTATTATGACATATTGGGGCAAAATTATTATACAGATGTCTGGACCAATGCGACCCAGGACATCATTAAAACCTTTGACGTAGAAGGTAATATCACCAGCCTGGTGCGCGGTCTGGGTAGCGGGGGTGCTGGCGTTGACCGGGTGGACTGGGTCTATAGCTATGACAATATGAACAATCTAACCTCCGAGGTCTTATCCTTGGAGGGCGGCACTAAAACCTATCCCATGTATTACGGCTATGACGCGGACGGGTATATGGTGTCGCGGGAGCTCCCGTCAGGGCGAACGCTAACCTTAATCAATGATGGGTTGGGGCGTATGAATAAGATTACGCAATCTGTCGCAGCTACAGGAGAAGGTACGGGGCAGGAAGGCCCTGACCCGAAACAAGTCTACGCACGAGATGTCAGCTATCATCCGTCTGGTGCTATATCTGGTATGGAGTACGGCAATGGTCAGTTGTTTACACAAACTTTGAATGCACGCTTACAGCCGGAACACTTGCTATCACAGAAGGGTAGCACCAAAGCCCTTGATCTGACCTACGGTTATGATGTGCGCGGTAAGGTGATGGGCATTACCAACGGCGCCATTACTGGCGATAACCGTACCTATAGTTATGACGCCCTTGGGCGACTTACATCGGCAACGGGCCCGTGGGGTAACTCCGCCTATAAATACGACGCACTGGGCAATATTTTAGAAAAGACGGTCGGCGCGCGGACCATTGGTATGGATTACAATGTTACTACTAACCGCCTCGACTTCCATGTGGATAAAGACGGTAGCGGAAATGATATCCCGGGCACCAGTGTAAGCCTTGGTTATGATACCCAAGGCAATGTCACGCAACTGGGCGGTCAGTATTTTACCTATAGCCTGAACAACCAGCCCACGGCCCTGTACGGTTCGACAGGCGGAAGCTATCTTTACGATGGTAACAAAAAGCGCGTCCGCGCCGTTGTTGACGGCAAGACCATATATAATGTTTATGATGCCAGTGGCACACTCGTGCATGTGGATGAGGCCACGGACGGTAAATTCACGGATTATATTGGTAAAATCGCACGGGTTACTAACGGTGGTTGGGCGACATGGTTGCACATGGACCATCTGGGAAGCGCCAATACCGGTACGGATATGTGGGGCCAAGTCACATGGCGCGAGAAATACACCCCCTACGGCACCACACTCATCAACCCGGCATCTAACAATGACCAGGCAGGCTTCACAGGGCATATCAAAGACAGCACGACTGGCCTGACATACATGCAGGCACGGTATTATGATCCACTGATTGGTAGGTTCCTCTCAACAGACCCCGTAGGGTTCACCCCAGACAAACCCCAGATGTTTAATCGCTATGCTTACACATGGAATGACCCAATTAATAATACGGATCCAGATGGAGAGTGTGGGCCTTTATGTACAGGATTAGTCGGTGCAGCAATTGGTGGTATTGTAGGGGGAGGAATTGAAACTTATAAACAAGCTAAAGCAGGCAAAGGGTTTGACCTAAAAAGAATTGGCTCCAGAGCCGGGGGTGGAGCTATTGTAGGTGGGCTTATCGGACTAACTGGTGGGGCAGCGTCGTCAGCGGCAGTGTTAATTGGTGGAGAGGCCGGCCTTAGTTCAGCTGCTATTGCTGCGACTATTGGTCTGCCATCCCTTGCAGTTGGAGCGACAAGTACGGCAATTAATTCTGCTGTTAATGATATAGGAGATCATAAATCCGCATCAGAAGTATCAGCCAATTCAGTAAAAGGATACGTAACAGGTGGGCTAGGTGCTGGTACTGGTGGAGCGGCCTCCCCTGTGATAGGGAGTGCACTCACCAAGGTAACACGCTTTGGCGGGCCTGGTGAACTTGATAGTTTGGGGGCTGTAGTTGGTGAAACATTTGCCAATATTTTAGCAGCTGGTGTAACTGAAGGAGGAAATGCGCTTCCGCTACCTAATGACGATGATCATCGAGTGCTTAATGACCGCTGCCAAACATCCCAAACTGGCTGCTAGAGATGAGTAATGGTAGCAAACCGAGTTTTAAAAAGGATTTTTTATATTGCGTAAAAGTATGGACATTTTTAATTTTACCTCTTGGATTTTTTATAACAATAGTTCAGCTTTGGGGTACACAAGTTCCACTCAAATATTATCCAATCTTGTTTTTAAAAGCTAGTATACCAGTATGGATTATTTCTATATTTTTAACAGGGTTAGCATTGGGTTGGCGTTATATTTATAGAAAAAAAGGTAGAGAGTGAAGGTCATCGAGTGCTGAATGACAACTGCCGCACATCCCAAACTGGCTGTTAGTAATGAGTTTAGTATGAAAATAGATCCAAAAAGTAAAAAAGCGTTCCTTAGGTGGGTTTCCAAGGGAGATGAACGCTATCAAGCACTTGTGCAGTATGCACTTAAGAGCCTACTCCCCACTTTCGAGGATGCTGGAATTGAATGGGTTGAGACTACTCCAGACGGGTATAAAGTTTCTCATTTTATTTTAACTTTAGAACATAGAAAAAATAACGGTACTTATTGTGCCACGTTTAAATTTAATAATAGGTGATAGTATAAGAGCATAAAGTATCCTAACGAAAAAATATTAGCAGTATAGAAGTCACTGAAGGAATGATTCATCAACTATGAAGCCAAAAAATACATGTATTTTTCATTTTTTGCAGTGGCAAAAATTTCACCTTACTCTTGGGTTGATAGGGGTAGGTATTGGCATTTTTTTCGATTTGATACGGCTTGCTAAAAGGCTACCTATCAGTATGGAAAAAGAAATTTTATTTTTATTTAGTATGTTTTTTATTGGGTTTTTAGTATCTTTTTTTACTTGGCGTTTTTTCCCTAACATGTTTGATGATTAAGTAAATATGTAAATGGGTTATTGACGCTAAATTCACGACAACTGGCAGGGTCAGTAATACGGCCGCCCAGCGCTATTTAAAAAATCAGATTGGCAATAATTTTTCGAATGCGGTTGTTCATGCGAAGGATGTTGTGACTGCCGCTGAAACAGCAGGAGCTGTCGTTGGCGGAGCTGCCGAGGATGCAGGCGCAGGTCATCGAGTTCTTAATGACCGCTGCCAAACGTCCCAAACTGGATGCTAGATATGAGGGTAGTATGAAAGTAGGGTTGAAACAAAACAAAACATTCCTTAGCTGGGTTTCCAAAGGAGATGAGCAATATCAAGTCCTAGTTAAATATGCACTTGAAAACCTGCTACCCATTTTTGAGAATGACGGATTTGAATGGGTGGAAAAAAACCTTGAAGGATTTAAAACGCCGTTTCATATGATTGATTTGGAACGTAGGGGAGGAAAATATGCAGAAAGAGTAACAATCATATTCGACAAACATCGGCGAAAAAATTTAATATTATTGTGCGCGTAAAAGAACTGGAGAACCCACAAAGTTGGCTTAGGGCTGGCGATTTAATTTTGCGCAAAGGAAATTCATATGGGCAAAAATGGTGGGGAACCTCGTTATTGAGTTTAAGTAAGGCCAATAAATTTAAAAGCGAAGTTGATAAAGTGAAAATGTTATTACCTCAAGTCTTGGACTTTGCATCGGAAGGTAAGGTTGGACCAAACATCTGGAAGTTTGACGTATAAGGCTAAAGCCAACATAATTGGATCCTGGGAAAAGTTTAATATTAATCAGAATAGCGAATTTCATGAAAGAATCTCTAGTTGAGAAATTAGTTATTATGAGTTGGTCGCAGAAGTTATTGATGGGCGACGTCCACACCCCTCCATTGTCTACCAACTTGCCCATAGCTCTTTCTGCTTTAGATAATGGTGCAACGAACTCAGGATGTAATCGGCTTAGATATTCTACAAGTCGCAATTGGTCAGGTGCGCCAGCACCGTAATGGCGTTTGGTATAGTCATCAAAGGATTTGATCACCTCCATATTGGGATTGCCTTTTTCATCCTCCAGCCCAAGACGGCGCAAAACATTTGTTGTCCCTGATCGATCATCTTCAAAACCGAAGGCAGTTTGCGTTTCTGACAATAATCTTGATTGGTTTTGAATGAGGGTTTTGTGCTCGGTTAAATTGGCAATGTCTCCATCATACCCTTCAAAGCTAACTGTTAGGTGAGACATCACTTGCCGCAAATGTGTAATCTGGATCGGATCAAAAGCATTGCCATCACCAAGGATGGCAAAGTCGATTTTGTAAACATCTTCAATAAACCCGGTCACGCCAAAGCTGTCATACATATTCCACATATGGGTGGCCTCAATTAAAAAACCGACATCTTCCCCTGACCAGCCTGTTACATCTTTGGTGACCATTCGGTCTCCCGCACGGGCTTCGATCATTTGACGACCATGGCCCTCAACATAGCCTGACACGCCTTTTCTGAATTCGCGCTTGTTGTTTTCTGTAAACCGGGGAACTTCATGGCCGTTTTCATCCGCCATGGTTTCTGCCAGAGAATTTTGCGCGTCACTACCCGTTACAATTTCTCTAAGCCTGAACTTCTGCTCAGTAGTGAATTTATCGCTGGTTTCCACTTGCGTAATTATCGGTGCGAAAGTTTCTGCTATATTGCTAGCGCCAAAATCAAAAGATGTAGTAGAGATAATCCACTCAAACTCGGACTGACTGGTGGGATCGGTGAACACTGCCGACATCGATGCCAAGGTGGCTTCAATTTGGTCAAATCGTGCCACTAATTCCGAACGGACAGTTTCGGGTATTTTGGGGTCGTTCAGATACTCTCGGGCGGCGGCAAGTTTGGCGCGCCCTGTTAAGTTGGCAGTTGTTGAAATGATTTCATTCAATACAGTTTGCGTAGTTGAAACTTGCGTTTCTTTTTCGTCAGCTAGGCCTCGTTGAAAATCAACAGTATCATTTTCTATATCAATGATAAGCCCATCAATCAGGTATGGCATTAAATCAGTATCAGACAATAATTTTGGATCAGTTTTAGAAAGGTGCCCAAGTTTTCCCAAAACCTCTGTCATGAGTTCTGGTCTAGGACAGTTATTAGCAAGATAATTCACTACTTCGGGTGGGATGTTAGGCCACTGACTTTCTATGCCGGAACAAAGTTGAGAACGCTCACTGTTTATGTCGGATAATTCTGTTTCCAATGTAGATAATCCCTTATCAACATTGCTATCTGCGTCGAAGCCAATTTCAGAAAATGTCATCAGATCGGTTGATTATACCAGAAATCAAGATTTTCTCCAAAGTAAACACTTTTGTTATTCTTCAGCTAAAACACCTTTCTCGAACTCCTTCATTAGTGCCTCATTTTCCTTTTCAATTCTCGCAATATTTTCTTGAGTTGCTTTAAGGCGGGCTTTCTTCCTTGCAAGTTCAGTTTTTCCTTGGGCTGTCAACTTTTTCAAACAAGCAATTTTCTCCTCTTTGGCTTTCATAACCAGACAATCAGCACGGGTTACAGGTTTTATTTCGGGTTGCTTTTCAGGTGTGTCGGTTGCGACAGCGCTGTTACAGGCAGTCATAATAAATAGACTGGCCACGGTCAGCGTAATACGGCTAATCATTTTTAAGCTCCATATTTTTAAGAAGATCGATAAGTTTCGGCTCAAGACGCTCCCATATCTGGGCACTCAAATCACCGAGCTCGGTGTCAGAGAATTGGGATGTAGTTTTGGTTTTGTTTGAACGCTTTGGTTTGAAAATATCGTGTGCCAAAGCGCGAGCGCGGGCTTCCGCTTCATCTATTCCAAGATAATGGATTGTAGATGCAGGGGAAGTGTGGCCGAGCAATCGCCCTATGATTTCAACGGGAACACCATTTTCATACATAAAAATTGCTTTGGAACGCCGTAGGGAATGGGCGCTGTAATCATGAGGCAGAAGGTCAATTAATCGCACCCACTGTTTAATAAGGGTACGGTAAAACCCAACAGATATAGGCAGGCTGGTACGGGGCTTTTCACGGGTAAATAAATAATCAGCCTCACATTTTCCGCTTTGGGTAATCCATTTCTTCAAAGTGGCCTGCGAGGCTGATGTTAAAACTGGATGGACTGTCTTGGCTGTTTTCTTTTGCCGCCACGCAAAAGTTTGCCGGATTTTACCGTTCGAGAGTTGAATATCCCGTACCCGTAGCCGCAACAAATCAGATGCACGCAACATGCTATCCACAGCAACCGTAAACAGACACAAATCATGTGCTGAGCTTTGTTGAGACAGTTCCCGCCTGATTTTTGCAATTTCATTTTGCATGAGTGCTAAGCGAGCGCCCACGGGACGATCCTTATTCCAGGGCTGACCGGAACCGTTGCTCATGATGTATGGGAGAAAGGGTAATGAGAAAGACGGAAACATGCCCCGACATTCGCTTCTTACAAAAGCAATGGTAATTTACACCTTAAAGACTGATTTTGAAAGGATTTTGGCGAAAATGGATTTGGCAGTTTTGAAAACCAACCACCATAAAACGCCGTGGTGTCAAGACGTAATGAGTGACGCTTTTGTAAAAAGCAAGTATCATAATGGCATACTAATAATCAGCGTATGTCAGTCCAAATAACTGAACTTCATAAATCCGTAGCCGAAGGTAATGGATTCGAGCTTTACAGGCATTATTCGGAAAGCCAAGCCGCCAAATTTTTAGGTTTGCATCCGGTAACGCTCAAGAAACGCCGCCTTGCAGGTAAAATTTCTTATCTGTGTCTTGGCGAACGAAGCCTTAGTTATTTCGGGTATCAAATTGCTGACCATTTTTTAAAGAATATAAGATGTCAAAATACACAAAACGAGACTTTCAAATCGGAGACTACTGGATCAGCAGACGCGGGGACAGTCCCGCCTATTACGCCAATATCTACAACGAGAAAACCAAGCGGGTTAGACGTTTCAGCCTTGGCACGGAAGACATTTCAGTAGCCAAAGAAAAGCTCCTTGTAATTTATCTACGCGATACTAAGCCCGACCACCAAAAGCCCGGCGATCTGGCGAGTATTCCCATATCCCAAGTTTTGCTCGAATATTATGAAGGCCACGGCAAGAAAGCCCGAAGCCAAATAAGCATAAAAGCCAGTTGTCGATATTGGTGCGACTTTTTTGGTGAAGATAGTGTTGAAGAAGCCACTGGAGCGGCAAAACTTGAAAGCTTCATTATTTCTTTGACCGACAAAGGACATAGTACGGCCTATGTTCAGCGTATTATTGGTGTAGGCAAAGCCTCTTTAAACCGTGCTTATAAGCGTGGCATCATTAAATCAGTACCGTATGTACCAACCATCAAAGTCAATTATGGTGACCCAAAAGGCCGCCCCCTCAGTACAAAAGAAGTTGCACTGTTGCTTACCCATGCTTCAGATCACATGCGGCTTTTTATCTACATCATGCTCGGAACCGTGTGCCGCCCCGAAGCAGCCTATGATCTTACGGGCGCACAACTCGACTTTGAAAGCCGCTTGATTGACCTTAATCCACACGGACGTATTCAAACTAAGAAGATACGCCCGATGGTTAAAATGCCGGAAGCTTTAGCCTTGATTTTAGAAAATGCCCCGAGTGACCACCTTGTTACATTTCGAGGCAAGAAAGTTAAATGCGTACGCACGGCTTGGCGTAATCTTCGTACCAAGTGTAACCTTGACGATGCGGTTCAACCCTATTCCCTGCGTCACACAATGGCACGTTGGATGCGTAAGAACGGTGTATCGGCTTGGGAAACGGCGGCTCAGCTTGGTCACAAATCAAGAGAACATCGGACAACGGAACTGTATGCGCCGTTCGATCCTGACTACCTCTCAGCCGCCACAGAAGCAATTGATCTGTTTTTCGATGAATTACTCGCCAGTTACTCGCCAAAGTTAAAACCACATTTTTCGGTCAAAACCTCGCAAGTCACTGATAATAAAGAGAATAATGGAGCGGGCGATGAGATTCGAACTCACGACCCCAACCTTGGCAAGGTTGTGCTCTACCACTGAGCTACGCCCGCTCAAAGACGTATGCGGGCTAAAGCCCATCAAGACGCGGTATATGGCAAATAGTTCATGGGCACGCAAGCCTTTGTTTGCGTTTTCATGTTTTTTTGTTGGCCCGTAAAATTGTATTGGCTTTGCATTTTAGTTCCTAGTACTTACTAAGTAAAAATTGCTCAAGGAAAGTATCAGATGCCCAATACGCACAAACAACTATTTGACCTTTTGGATAAACTCGGCATTGCCCACACGACACATGAGCACGAAGCTATTTTTACGGTTGAGCAAGGGGCGCATATTAAGGCAAAATTACCTGGTGGTCACACCAAAAACCTGTTTTTAAAGGATAAAGACGGTAAGTTATTTCTTATTTGTGCCCTTGGGGACACCAAAATAGCCATCAACAAATTGCACACGTTTTTAGGGTGTAAGCGTCTTTCCTTCGGTAAACCGGATTTAATGTTAGAAGTTTTAGGGGTTACGCCAGGATCCGTCACATTTTTTGCGATTATGAACGACACTAACGCCCAAGTAAAATTGGTACTCGACGCGGCTTTATTTGATCATGATTTAGTAAATTTTCACCCGCTGGAAAACAGCGCTACAACAGCCATTGCTTCAAGGCATCTAAAGGATTTTGCAAGAGCGACAGGTCACGATCCGGTGATTTTAGATTTTGCGTCAATGTGAACGCTTGCAATTTTAACTACACCGCCCACATAAGGGGCGAATACAATTTTATATGCTAAGAAAAATTCTAAAGGAAAGCAAAGATCAAGAAAGGATGTTGCTATGAGCATAGAGAACGTAATTGACGGGAGTGATGCAGGTTTTATGAAAGACGTCGTTGAGCCGTCTAAGGAAGTCCCTGTTTTGGTTGATTTTTGGGCCCCGTGGTGCGGGCCATGTAAAACGCTTAAGCCGATGTTAGAGCGTATTGTTGAAAGCCAAGGTGGTAAGGTCAAATTGGTCAAGGTCAATACTGACGAACATCAAGGTATAGCGCAACAATTACGTGTGCGCGGTATTCCCGCCGTTTTTGCCTTTAAAGACGGTAAACCAGTTGATGCCTTTACCGGAGCCCTACCCGAGAGCAAAGTCACCGAATTTATCGAAGCGCAAAAACTAAGATTCGAGGCCTCATCTTAAATTGCCTACCACTTTTTTGAACAACTAGGCAATCCTAACAAATGCAGTCCGGGTCACCTTGTTGACTAAGATCAACTATTTAGAATAGAACAATACCTAAGGTACCAATACATCATAATGTGAAATCAACACATACCAAGGACCCTCTTCTGTCGTTTCCCAACGACGGGGCTTTGGAGGCGAATCCGATACTAAAAAAACTGGTAATGATTGGGTTTCAACAATATGGGCGTTTACGGGTGGTTCAAGACCTTGCATACTTCTCATATCACCGACTGCTTCTCGGTTATTTGTATATACTTTTATTCTGGCCATTTTATTCTCCTTAAATCTTTGTTATGGCTGTTTTTTATATTCTATGAGCATCTGCTCAATCTCTGCAGCTAGGCTTGATTTGTTGCTATCAAGATAAGTCGTACAGCTTGTCCTCTGCGTGCACGCATCGGCTAATTTAGTATCGCCGAAAATAGCTACATTTACGGCAGCCATTTTGGTATGAGCAGCACTATCATTTGGTTCCGAAGCAATGAGTCCCTTCAATTCCTTATGAAACAAATCCCATTTTAATCTGCGTTTAGCACCCTCATCATCTGCTGCTTTGCTGCGCGCATATGTTTGAGTTTCGGTTAGCGTTTCGGATTGAACCGCAGCTGCAACTGATTCATCTGCTTGCGCGTTGAGAGCTAATCCAACAGTCGGGTTGGCAGCAAGTCTTTGCGCCGCTATTCCAGTTGCAAAAAACTGTGCCAAATTCCCGGAAGCGTTCCCAAAACTGAGGGCACCAGAACCGCCGAAGCTGGCAAATACCGAATATGTATCAAGCTCAAGTTCCTTACCGCCCTTATTTTCATTTAACCCACGTGACATGGAGACATATTTATTCGCCGGGAGTGCTATCGACATACAGGTATTTTTAATTACCTCAGGTGTAAGCGCGGCTGTGCCTAGAGATGTAAGAGATTTAGCACACTCGTTTAAAGCCTTTGCGGCGTCACCTGCTTTAACGTCATTTGGTTTGAGCGGCATCCAAACAGCCTCTAAACGGTCATAACCAATAGAAAATTTAGGAAGGCCGGCATTTTGAATAGGCGCAGCAACATTAACGCCCACTGTAGTGCCCGTCCCAAATATTAATACATCATTATGTTTTTTATTCATCGCACAGGCAGGAAGCAGAGCAGTAATACTCCCGACCGCCAATATTTTCACGAGTGTTTTATAGGGCATATATATTCTCCATCTAAGTGTTTAGTTTTTTCTAATAATTGAAATGTGCGCTCTAATTGCGTGTCGTCTTTCATAATAAAAATTATCTGACATTTCGGGTTTGGCGTCAGTTCTGTGATTGTTTTATACCCAATCCCAATCCCTTCCGTACCGAGCCACGTCCCCAAAACACTATCTTCGATCAGCATTGTATTGTCTTGGTCTGTGCCGTGTTTTATCATTATCAAGCCAAAATGAAGCTCAGGCTTACTTATACTTGTTAGCCTGGGTTTCTGTTCACTTATTGTAATGCAAGCGGTTAAACTGGTGGTAATGACGAAAATTAAAAATATCGAACACATTCTTTGCATAGTGCCTCTTTGGCAGGTTCACTTTTCATCGTCTGTGATGGTTGTCACGTATAAGGAAAGTTATTGGCTCGGGTTTGGAATTTTTGTCTTTTTACAATATTATATGATTGGGCTTGTATTTTTTTTTTGCTAGGCCATTTATATAATGAAAACAAAAACACACTGACCCCAAAAAACTGGAACTCATTATGACGTTGACAGAAACAGAAAGCCAAGTTGATTATATTGTCCACGCGGACACGTCGAATTTCATTGATGAAGTGATCGAAGCATCCCAAACTATGCCTGTGATTGTTGATTTTTGGGCGCCTTGGTGCGGGCCGTGTCGTCAGCTCACGCCCGCCCTTGAAAAAGTGATCAAGGAAGAAGCCGGCAAGGTCAAATTGGTCATGGTTAATATTGATGACAATCAAGAAATAGCCCAACAGTTGCGCGTTCAATCTGTACCAACGGTTTATGCGTTTAAAGACGGGCAACCTATTGACGGGTTTATGGGCGCCCAACCCGAAAGCGAACTCAAGAAGTTTATAGGCAAATTGACCGGGGATACGGATGTGGTGGCCGAAGCTGCCGCTTTGGTAGAACGTGCACAAGCATCGCTCGATGCCGGGGATATTGGCGGAGCGGCGCAAGATTTTGCGAGCGCTTTGCAAATGAACCCAGAAGATGCGCAGGCTGTCGCTGGCTTGGCTCGGGTTTCCTTGGATAGCGGCGATGCGAAGACCGCGCAAGCCATGCTGGATAATGCCCCTCTAAGTATACAAGATCACGCCGATATCGCCCGTGTCAGAGCCTCCCTTTCATTGGTAGGTGACAACAATGACGATGAAAATAAACCGGATAATGGGCAAAATGAGCTTATAACCAAAGTCAAGGCCAACCCAGATGATTTGGATATTCGCCTAGAACTGGCCAAGGCCTTGGCGTCTAGCGGCGACAATGCGGGTGCTGTCGAGCACTTACTTATTTCAATAGCTAAAAACCGTAGTCACGACGAAGAGGCGGCACGTAAATTTCTGCTGACTATTTTTGAGGCCGAAGGGGTCGAGTCTCAAATTGCTATTGAAGGCCGCAAAAAACTTGCTGCCATTTTATTCGCCTAAGGTCCGTGGGCAAGCACTTAAAAGCACTGGCCGGTCGTACCAACCCTGAAACCGTCGCGCTTTTTCTCCTGTCGGGCACAGTCCTGTTGCCGGGTTGTGATTTGCCTCTCAATATATTTGAGCCACGTTATCTTAATATGATCGACGACGCACTTAAAGGCGAACGGCTAATTGGTGTTGCGCAAGAACTGGAGGACGGCAGCCCAACAAAAATTGGCGGGCTTGGCAGGATCGTCCAATTCGCTGAAATGGAAGATGGCCGCTATATGGTTGTCCTGCGCGGTCTCAAACGTTTTCGTCTGGGTGCGGATATCGATGCAACAACGCCCTACCGACAAGTCAATATCAACTTCGACGGTTTTGAAACCGATATCAATGTCCACGAAGACGACAACACACCCGAAGCCCTTCGCGCCAATAAAGGCGAACGCGGCGCACTGACGATGGCGATGAAATCCTATGCCAACACATTGGGTGTTAAGCTTGATTGGGAAAATCTTAGACAAATCCCCCTCGATAGACTTGTTGACCAGGCCGCAATGATAAGTCCCTTCGGTCTTGATGACAAACAATCACTATTAGAAGCCAAAACCCACGAAGACAGACGCCGCTTGCTCATCGGCTTGATGCATCTATACTCCACTGCGCCAGACGGCGACAACGGTACACTACAGTAATAGGATTAGGCATGAGCAAAAACACCACAGAAAAAAATGCAAATACAATTGACCCGCGCCTGCTGGAAATCCTGATTTGTCCAGTGACAGGCGGCCCGCTCGATTATGATAAAAAAGCGGGTGAACTGATCTCCAAAAAAGCCGGACTGGCTTATCAGGTGCGCGAAGGTGTACCCATAATGCTGGCGGACGAAGCCAGAGAGCTAAAATAAGGGACTTGGATTAAAAAAATTTAGCTTTGGTCTCTGCGCTCCAACCGACCAACACATCGCCGCCTATTTCAATCACGGGGCGTTTAATCAAGGTTGGATTGGCCGCCATGAGTTTTACAGCTTTCTCTGCGTCCACATTTTCTTTTTCGTTTGCGTCCAAATTACGCCATGTGGTGGACCTAGTATTCAAGAGTTTTTTCCAGTCTATTTTGCTAATCCATTCACTAAGCTTATCTGCACTAACGCCGTCGGCGCGGACGTCAATACTATCGAACTCCACGCCAGCAGCACGGAGCTCCTTTTGAGCTTTGCGACATGTGTCACATGTTTTTAGCCCGTAAAATTTCATGAGTATTTTTCTCCGCGCAAAAGAGGTGGCAAATCTCCAACTTGTCCGGACGCTTCTTTCATAAAAAACTGCCGCACGGGTGGAAGTTTATCAACTACCGAAAGGCCAATACGCCGCGCGTGTTTCAGCGGGCCTAAATTGTTGGAAAATAATTTGTTGAACACATCACAAGCATGGGTCAGGGCTGTGTTGTCAAATTTGCGCCAACTCTCGAACTGTGCCAAAGTAAATTCACTGCCGAGGTCGCGGCCTTCCGCTCTGGCCTGAACCAATATTTCCGCAAGCGCCGCCGCGTCGCGCAGTCCCATATTAAAGCCCTGCCCGGCAATGGGGTGAATAGCGTGGGCGGCGTCACCGACCAAAACCAGTCTATCGCCCACATAAGTTTTAGCATGTTGAAAGGACAGCGGATAACACCAACGCGGTGCAATAGGCTTCACCCAACCTAAAAAGTCACCAAACCGCCGTGCTAACTCTGCGCCAAACCCCTCATCGTCCAAAGCCATAGCCGCATCTGCCGCGCGGGGTGTTTCCGTCCAAACAATGCTGGCTCGATTACCCGTTAAAGGCAGGATAGCGAACGGTCCTGCAGGTAGGAATAATTCGTGGGCAATGCCGCTGTGGGGCAATTCGTGTTCCACAGTGGTAACGATAGCTTTTTGGTTGCATGGCCACGCCGTGACACCAATACCAGCCTTCTTACGCACAAAAGAATTGCGACCATCTGCAGCCACCAATAGAGCGGCGCTCAACGTTTTTCCATCATCAAATGTAATCGTGGTTTTCTCAGTGCTCGCGTCTATGTCGCTAACCCGTGCGGGTGCTATCCATGTGATATTATCTTGCTTCTTGGTTTGTGCGTGCAAGGCATGACGCATGCGGCGATTTTCCACCATATAACCTAGGGGTTCGCCGTCGTTTGCTTCGCTTATTTGGGCTGCATCAAAAAACAGGTTGAGCGGTGATGGTGCTGCGCCCGCCTGTCCGTCACTGACCAGAATTTGGTGTATTGGCCCTGCGTGCGTGTCCTTATTATTTCCTCGGCCTTCTTCAAGCGCGTCCGCAACCCCAAGTGCCCGCATCATCCGAAAGCTTGCCGTAGCAATAGCGGACGCTCTGCCGTCATGGCTACCCGCCAATTGGTCGGAAGGTTTGGCAATGTCGATAACTCCAACGTTAAAACCTGCCTGCCCACAGGCCAGAGCAACCGTCAAGCCAACCAACCCGCCGCCGACCACCAAAATATCAAAATCTATATTGTTGTTTTTCATGCAGACAGTGTACCACAAAAGCACGCGCGTCCAAGTTCAATTCTGCGAAATACCAATATGCCGCACAAATACACTACTTAATTCTATTGCTTGCCCCTTACGCCAAAGCCCTATAGAGCGGCATCAAATTAGCCAGATAAGACATTTATGCCCAATACAACTAAAACCACATTTGCCGATACCGGACTTACTTCTCCCATTTTGAAAAAACTGGAACGGCAAGGCTATGTGCACCCCACACCCATTCAAGCAAAAGCCATTGCGCCGATTTTAGAAGGCAAGGATGTTGTCGGTTTGGCGCAAACGGGCACAGGAAAAACCGCCGCATTCACCCTGCCGCTCTTACAACGGGTTGAAGCAGCACTTACAAGAGACAGCGGCCACGAAAATGTCAAACGCGCTATCCGCGTTCTTGTCCTATCTCCTACTCGCGAGCTAGCGGCGCAGATTGACAAGGCGGTGCGTAATTACGGCGAAAACCTGACCACGCGCTCGACCTGTGTGGTCGGCGGTGTCAATCTAAAACGCCAGATAAAACCGCTCAAACAAGGTGTTGATATTTTGGTGGCGACACCGGGGCGGCTTGAAGATTTACTCGGGCAAAAAATTATTACCCTTGATTGGATCGAAACCGTGGTCCTCGACGAAGCTGACCAGATGCTTGATATTGGTTTCATGCCTGCAATAAAACGGATTTTGGCCTTAACGCCAAAGGATCGCCAAACGCTTTTATTCTCAGCCACCATGCCGCGCCAAATTCGTGAACTCGCCAGCCGTTATATGAAAACGCCGGTTGAGATTTCTGTCTCGCCGGCCTCCAAAACTGCAGAAAACGTTTCCCAAAGCGTAATGTTCATCGCCCAGCCTGATAAGACCAAAGCGGCGATTGCCCTTTTGCAAGACTATAAAGGCAAACGGGTAATATTGTTTTCTCGTACTAAGCGCGGCTGTGACCGTATTTCCAAACGACTAAACGGTAACGGCCTTAGCGCCCAACCTATTCACGGCAACCGCTCGCAAAATCAGCGTACACGCACGCTCGAATCTTTTCGTAACGGCGATGTTGACATCTTGGTGGCAACCGATGTGGCAGCACGGGGCATTGATATTCCGGGCGTAGAACTGGTCTTGAATTTTGACCTGCCTCAAGTGGCCGAAGCTTATGTTCACCGTATTGGCCGTACGGGGCGGGCTGGAAAATCCGGCACAGCGATTGCGTTTTGTAACCCTGACGAAAACGCGTTGCTACGCGATATCGAGCGCATTGTTAAACTACGCATTCCTCTACGGACAGACGGCGGGAAAGTCGAAGCTGAACCGGAATGGGATCCGACTAAGAACCCCAATGCAGAGCGCACATTCAATCATGTGCAACTGCGCGAAACAGAAGACTATGTGCCGGACACACATCAAGGTGCACCTAAGCCAAGTTCAAAGAAACGCGGTAAAAGGAAGCGCGGCCAAAATCAAGGCCAGAAACAAAATCAAGGGCAAACCCAAGGGCACGGGGAAAAACGCCCAGCCAAAAAAACTGATGCCAATTTCCAAAAACGCCGTCAGAAAAAGCGTCAAAAACCACAGCCGTCAGGCAGTGTTACAAGCACACCAAACAAAAATGCTAAAAGTGGCTCTCAAGGTTCACCTAAGCAAGACGGCGGCAAACGCCTTTCAGCTCGCCCAAACGAAAATAAACCCAAAAAATCACGCCGTAATCGCCCCGGCTCCCGCGCAAGAAAACGTCACAGAGCAGAGCGGGAAAAATAAAGAGCGGCGCGCCAAAAATAAAGAGCAGAGCGCGAAAATAAAGGTCATAGCTAGAGTATCCATTATGGTCAAGTCTGTTTATTGATCCATTTTCTGTCCTGTTTTATCAGAGTGTTTGCCAATATAATTAGCTTTCTCATGACGGCTGTTATGGCGACTTTGGCTGGTTTTCCTTTTTCTGTCAGCGCTT